>NZ_JACJHY010000036.1 GCF_014138625.1 Aminobacter ciceronei | reverse complement strand
CCACCCGCTACGACAAGCGCGACGACAACTTCCTCGCTTCCGTCCAGCTTGCTTCAATCCGCATCTGGTTGCGTAGTTATGAGTCGGTCACCTAGAGGGCCGGTTGCGGCACGCCCTCGCGGATCAGCCGCGAGAAATGGCCGGTCAGCCCAACCGCCAGCGCGCGCTGGGCGATATGGGCGCGGCTGCGCAGCTCCTGCACCGACATGCGTGTGTCGAGCGCGCCACGGTCATAGGCATATTCGGGCAGGTAGCCGTTGACGATCAGGCGCCAGTCGAACGGGGTGACGTCGCCGACGGCGCGCATCATCCTGAAGATGACGGTGGTGCAGTTGGTGGTGATCGAATTGTAGAAGCGCGGTGTTGCGGCCAGCGCATTGGCATCGGCGACATAACCGAGCAGCAGCGCCCGGGCGGCGGTCGGTGAGACGTTGAGGCGATAGAGCTGGACGTCCTCGCCGCGAATGTTCGAGCGGACACCAACGACGTCGCGCTCGTCGGCGGCGACGATGACCAGCGGGTTTGCCTTGAACAGATCGGCGATCGGCGAAAACTGACCGCCATTCTGCCTGCGGACCTCGACCGACCAGGCGAGCTGATCGCCGCCTTCGAAGCCGAAGCTCATGATGACATGGGCCATCTCGGGCCCGGCCCAGTAGGACATGAACAGGTCGAGCGTCTTGAGCTTGCTCAGGTCGTAGCTGCGCGTCGTCCAGCGTTCGGTGAAGTCGCTGTTGCTGCGCCAGTCGAAGTCGCGGACATCTGTCAGGGTCAGCATGTCGCCGTCGCGCCGGCCGGTGACCTGCCGGGCCACGTCGGGCGCAAACTCGGCATGGTCCGACGGAACGATGGTGTTCCACCATACCAGCACCGCGGCGAAGCCGATGGCGAACAGTGCCAGCCCATGCAGGCGCCAGGGCGTGAACAGGGCGATGGCGGCTGCGATGCCGAGCAGGACGAACAAGCCTGCGGCCAGTCCCCTGGCGATGTCAGGCGCCGGCAACCGATACCAAAGCGCCATCGCTGCCCAGGCGGTGGTGAGCGCGATGGCGATGACAAGGACGATGGCCGAAACGATCAAGCCCACACTGCGCACTGCCAACTCCGGTCGGGTTCATTTCGATGCTCACGCCGAGATCGCAGATCGGCTGTCCGGCGGCAAGGCGGCATCGGCACGCCAGTGGCGATTTGCGCGGCACCTATTGCAGCCGGAAATCGCAGATTTCGGCGCTCAGGGCCGCGACTTCCTCACAGAACTGCACATGGTAATCGTTCCTGAAGGTGGCGAAGTATTCGAGATTGGGCAGCTCCATCTCGGTGCGCACGACGCACAGCCGGCCATCGGCGACCATGTTCCTGAAGAAGGCGTGCGGCAGGATGGTGACGCCCATGCCATGGGCCGCCAAGTGAGCCAGCGCCACCATGTTGTTGCAGGAAATCGTCCGCTTGAACGGCAAATTCGGGTTGTCGATGACGCTGTGCAGGATCGAGCCGGTCGTCTGGATCAGCAATGGATGCTTGGTGAGATCGCTCAACGTCGCGTTGTCCTTGCCGTCCAACAGCTTCGGGCTGCACATCCACACAAGCTCGATGGCGCCAAGCGGCGTGCTGACGAATTGCGGCTCCTGGATGACACGCGGGCAGATGACGAAGTCGAGGCGGCGGTCGACCAGGCGCTCGAGCAGGGAGGCGGTGAGGTCGATCTCGGGTTCGAGCGTGATCATCGGATAGCGGTCGAGAATCCCGGACAACAGTTCGGGCAGCCATGACAGCGCGACGAGATCAGTGACGCCAAGGCGAAAGCGGAATGACGGAACCGACGATTTCTTTGCCAGTGAGTTCAGGCGATCGTTCAGGCGCAGAATCTGCTCGGCGATTGCGCGGATCTCTTCGCCCTTGGTCGTCAGGACCGGCTTGCGCCCGGTCCGATGGAACAGCGGCGTTGAAAACCTGGCCTCCAGTTCGCCGATGCGCTTGGAGATCGTCGACTGGACCATGTTCAGATAGTCGGCAGCAGCCTCGAAACTGCCCAGCGTGCTGACCCAGTAAAGCGCCTCCATCTGCTTGATCGTGAACATGAATTCCTCCTGATATGAAGAATAGTGATGCCTTCTGATGCATTAATATCGCTTTTCTTCAGGAGGTGACACTCCTATCCCTTTGACGACTGGAGGCCGCTGGTCCGCGGTCGCCAAGGGAGGAGCTATCATGACCGTCACCGAATTGCCGTCCGCAGCACCCGTTGCGGACGATCTGCTGAGACAATACGCCAATGTCGCGACGTCGATCGTCAGCGACAATCTGGATCGTCTTCCGGGCGCGGTCGGCCTCTTGCCTTTTCATGCCGGCGGACAGCTGCTCGGCACGGCGCTGACGGTGCGGACGCGTCGTGGCGACAATCTCGCCATCCATGCGGCGCTGCGCATTGCGCGTCCCGGCGACGTCATCGTCGTCGACGGCGGCGGCGACACCAGCCAGGCGCTGATCGGCGAGATCATCCTGGCCCATGCCGAATCCCTTGGTGTTGCCGGCTTCGTCATCGACGGAGCTATCCGTGACGTCGCAGCCATCAAGGCCAGCAAGCTGCCTTGTTTTGCCCGCGGCGTCACCCATCGCGGCCCCTACAAGAATGGCCCCGGCGCCATCAACGTCGACGTCGCCATCGGCGGCCTCGTCGTTCATCCGGGCGACCTGGTCGTCGGCGACGAGGACGGCGTCGTCGCCCTGTCGCCGAAGGTGGCGGCCGACATCCTGCCCGGCATCCGTGCCCAGGAGGAGAAGGAACGACTGAAGCTGGAGGGCTTCAGGACGGGTGCGCGCCTGCGCGCCGTCTAGCAGCGACGGACTTCACGAAATCAACTAGAACTCGGGAGGAGTTTGAAATGAACGCATTCAGGAAAACCGCACTGGGGCTTTCGACGGCGCTGTTTCTGTCGCCGATGCCAGCGGCCATGGCCCAGTCGGGCGATGCCGTGACTATCGTCTTGCCGGGCGGGCCGGACCGGCTCGATCCATGCGAGACTCCGCGCTCGGTCATCGGCCGCATCATCAAGCAGAATGTCGTCGAGACGCTGGTCGAGCTGGACTATGCCAAGCAGACGACAATTCCGCGCCTCGCCGAAAGCTGGGAGCAGACCTCGCCGACGACCTGGCGCTTCAACCTGCGCAAGGGCGTCAAGTTCCACGACGGCACGCCGTTCGATGCGGCCTCGGTGGTCTATTCGCTCGAGCGCACGCTCGATCCCAAGCTGACCTGCATCACCCGCACCAAATATTTCGGCGGCGTCGACATCACTGCCAGGGCGATCGACGAGAACACCGTCGAGTTCATGACCAAGACGCCGATGCCGATCCTGCCGACGCTGCTGGCGCAACTGGCGATCGCATCGGCGAAGACGCCGAAGGGCGAATACACGACCGAGCCGATCGGCACCGGCCCCTATGACTTCGTCAGCTGGACCCAGGGCGAGAACGTCAAGATCAAGCGTTTCGACGGCTATTGGGGCGAGAAGCCGAAGATCGAAGACGCCACCTATGTCTGGCGCAGCGAATCCTCCGTCGCGGCCGCGATGGTGGAAACCGGCGAGGCCGACCTGGCCTTCTCGATCGCGCCGCAGGATGCGACCAATCCGGAGACGGACAAGGTCTACCCGAACTCCGACAGTGCGATGTTCCGTCTCTCCGCCGACATTCCGCCGCTCAACGACATTCGCGTGCGCAAGGCCTTAAACCTGGCGATCGACCGCAAGGCATTCCTCGGCAGCGTCATCAGCGACAAGGCGGAACTCGCCACCCAGCAGGTCGGCCCGAGCGTGCTCGGCCACAACCCGAACCTCGTGCCGTGGCCCTATGACCCCGAACAGGCCAAGGCGCTGCTCGCCGAGGCAAAGGCCGCGGGCGTGCCCGTCGACACCGAGATCCGCATGATCGGCCGCCCCGGCATGTTCGCCAACTCGAACGAGTTCGTCGAGGCGGCCGCCGAGATGCTGCGGGCCGTAGGCTTCAAGATCAAGCTCGACAATCTCGAGATGACACAGTGGCTGGAGGCGGCCAACAAGCCGTTCGCCGCCGGTCGCCAGGCCAACGCGCTGCTGACAATGCATGACAACAACAGCGGAGACGCCCAGTTCACCGCGTTCTTCAAGTATCACAGCGACGGCCGCCAGAGCGAAATCCACGACGCCAAGGTGGACAAGCTGATCACTGACGCCGGCATGGCCTCGGGCGAGGAACGCGCCAAGCTCTACCAGGAGACCTTCCGCTACATCTACGAGGACCTTGTCGCCGACGCGCCGCTGTTCCACATGGTCAACTACATGCGGGTCGGCAAGCGCATCGACTTCACGCCGACAATTGCCAACGCGGTCGAGCTGCAGCTTGCCAAGCTGGTCGTCAAGTCACCGTCGTAACACTGGAACGGCGCCGGCCGATCGCCGGCGCCGCCCTCCCGTGTCAACCATGTCCGGCGGAGGAGGCGGAGAATGGGCAATTTCATCTTCAAGCGATCGTTGCAGAGCGTGCTGTCGCTGGCGCTGCTGATCATCCTCGTCTTCTTTCTGGCCAGGTTCACCGGCTCGCCTGCAGACCTCTATCTGCCGCTCGACGCCACCGAGGAGATGCGCGACCAGTTCAACCAGCGCTTCGGATTCGACGATCCGGTCTATGTCCAGTTCTTCCGTTTCCTGGGCGGCCTGCTGCAGTTCGATCTCGGCGAGTCGATCCAGTATTCGAAGCCGGCCGTCGAGGTCGTGCTGCAGGCCTTCCCGACGACCCTGATGCTGGCGGCGATCACCATGCCGATCGTCATCGCGGTCGCCATCGTTACCGGCTCGCTCGCCGCCTTCCGTCCGGGCGGGCTGTTTGACCGCATCGCCAGCCTGATCTCGCTGATCGGCGCCAGCACGCCGAATTTCTGGGTGGCGATCGTCGGCGTGATCGTCTTCGCCGTCTGGCTGCGCGTACTGCCGACATCGGGCACCGGAACGCCCTGGCACTGGGTCCTACCGGTCGCAGTGCTTTGCCTCAGGCCAACAGGTGTCTTGGTGCAGGTCGTGCGCTCGTCGATGATCACGGCGCTGTCTTCGGCCTATGTGAAGACGGCGCGAGCCAAGGGCGTGCGCGCCAGGGCCATCGTCTTCGTTCACGCGCTGCGCAACGCGCTGCTACCTGTCATCACGGTCGCCAGCGACCAGGCCGCCGGCATCGTCAATGGGGCAGTCATCGTCGAAACGGTGTTTGGTTTTCCCGGCATCGGCAAGCTGATGATCGATTCCGTGCTGCTGCGCGACTTTGCCGTCATCCAGGCCGCAGTGCTGGTCACGGCACTTGCCGTCTTCATCATCAACATCGTTGTGGACATCACCTATGCGCTCGTCGATCCACGCATCCGGCACAGCTGAGATGGCCAGGCCCGCACAGGCAACGCCGTCGGCACTCCGCGACATCGTCTCGAGCCTGTTGCGCGACAAGGTCGCCCTGGTCTCGGCCGCCTTCCTGGCCATCGTCCTGGTTTGCGTTGCACTGGGGCCGACGCTGCTCGCCGACCAGGCCCGCGCCATGAACCTGATGCAGCGCAACGCAGCACCGTTCTCGTTCGATCGGCCATGGCTCTACATCCTCGGCGCCGACGCGCTCGGACGCTCGGTTCTCGCCCGCATCATCGTGGCGAGCCAGAATACCATCCTGATCGCCGGAACGGCGGTGCTGACTTCGCTGGTGGTCGGCGGTGCGCTCGGCCTCGTCGCCGGTTTCAAGGAGGGCGCCGTCAGCGCGATCCTGTTGCGCCTGGCGGACGCTATCATGAGCTTTCCGTCGCTTCTGCTCGCCGTTATCGTGCTGTTCGTGTTCGAGCCCGGCGTCGCCAACGTCATCCTGGTGCTCGCCATCTCGCGCGTGCCGATCTTCCTGCGCACGGTCCGTGCCGAAGTGCTCGAGCTGAAGGAACGGCTGTTCGTCACCTCGGCACGCGCCATGGGCGCCTCGACCTGGCGCATCCTGTTTCGCCATGTCGCGCCGATGGTGCTGCCGACCGTCATCAATCTCGCGGCGCTGGAAATGGCCTTCGTCATGCTCGTCGAATCCGGCCTGAGCTTCCTCGGCATCGGCATCCAGCCGCCCGAGATCACCTGGGGCCTGATGGTCTCGGACGGGCGCAACTACATCGGCTCGGCCTGGTGGGTGGCGTTCTGGCCCGGCCTCGTGATCATGCTCGTCACCATGTCGCTCAATCTGTTCTCGAACTGGCTCCGCGTCGTGACCGATCCGGTTGAACGCTGGCGCCTGCAAACCTCGGCGGAATGACAATGCCCGACACGAGACTTCTCAAGGTGCAGAACCTCAGCATCCAGTTCCCGACGCGCAAGGGCATCGTGCATGCCGTCAACGACGTCAGCTGGACTGTCGACAGGGGCGAAACGCTGGCCATCCTCGGTGAGAGCGGTTCCGGCAAGAGTGTCAGCGCCTCTGCGGTGATGAACCTCGTCGACACGCCGCCGGCGGTGATCTCGTCCGGGCAGATCCTGTTCCGTGGCCAGGACCTGCTGAAGGCCTCTGCCGAGGACCGGCGCCTGGTCAACGGCAAGAGCATCTCGATGATCTTCCAGGACCCGCTCGCCGCGCTCAACCCGGTCTACCCGATCGGCTGGCAGATCGCCGAGACGATGCGCGTGCACGGCATCGACGCCGACACGGCGCGGCGACGCGCCATCGACCTGCTCGGCCGCGTCGGCATATCGGATCCGGAGCGGCGCGCGCGCGACTATCCGCACCAGTTCTCGGGCGGTCAGCGCCAACGCATCATGATCGCCTCGGCGATCGCGCTGCAGCCCGACCTTCTAATCGCCGACGAGCCGACAAGCGCGCTCGACGTCACCGTGCAGGCGCAGGTGCTGGACCTGATGAAGGAGCTGCAGCGTGACAGCGGCATGGGCATGGTGATCATCACCCATGATCTCGGCGTCGTCGAAAAGGTCGCCGACAAGGTCGTGGTCATGCAGGGCGGGCGCATCGTCGAAGCAGGACCTGTGGCCAAGGTACTATCGCAGCCGAGCCATCCCTATACCCAGCGCCTGCTCGACGCGGTACCGGGGCGCCATGGCTTCAGCGTCAACGAGGCAGCCGAGGCGGGACCGACGCCGCTGCTCGAGGTGCGCAATGTCTCCAAGGTCTATTTCGGCCGCCCCAAGCTGTTTTCCAGCGCGCCGCAGCCACAGGTCAAGGCGGTCGACGACGCGAGCTTCAAGCTGTCGCGCGGTGCGACGCTTGGCATCGTCGGCGAATCCGGCTCCGGCAAGTCGACGCTGGCGCGCATGCTGCTCGGGCTCGACACACCCACGGCGGGATCGATCGACTTCGACGGCAAGGATCTGCTCAAGCTGTCGGCCGCCGAGACCTTCAAGGTCCGGCGGCGCGTGCAATTCGTGTTCCAGGACCCGACCGCTTCGCTCAATCCGCGCATGACCATTCAGCAGATCGTGTCGGAACCGTGGGCGATCCATGCGGGCGTGCTGCCGAGGCAGCAATGGCGTGAGCGTGTCGCCGAACTGCTCGAGAAGGTCGGGTTGCTGCCGGACCATGCCGAGCGCTACCCGCACCAGTTCTCCGGCGGCCAACGGCAGCGCATCGCCATCGCCCGCTCACTGGCGCTGCAGCCGGAGTTGATCGTCTGCGACGAGGCGGTGTCGGCGCTCGACGTCTCGATCCAGGCGCAGATCATCGACCTGCTCAAGGAACTGCGCCGCGACATGGGGCTGTCCTACATCTTCATTGCCCACGATCTCGCGCTGGTCCGCGACTTCGCCACCTCGGTCATCGTCATGTACCAGGGCAAGATCGTCGAGCAGGGCCCGACCGAGCAGGTCTACGGCAAGCCGCAGCACGATTACACCAGGCGACTTTTGGCGGCGAGCGAAGTGCAGCCGGGCGCGCTGGCGGCCTGAGATGACGTCGATTCCCGATCCGGTTGTAGAGCCGCAGCTGTTGAACGCAATGCGGCCTGCCCCAGGCCTGGGCGCGCTGTTCCTCGCCTGCCTGAAGATCGGGCTGCTGAGCTTCGGCGGCGGTTTGTCAGATTGGCTCTACCAGGAGTTCGTCTTGCGCAACCGCTGGATCAGCGACGAGGATTTCGCCAGCTCGCTCGCGATCTCGCAGATGCTGCCCGGTGCCAATGTCGTCAACCTGGTCATCTGCATGGGCGACGATTTACGCGGCCTTGCTGGCAGCATCGCCTGTGTGCTCGGCTTCCTCGTCGGCCCGTTCTTTGCCGTGATCGCATTGAGCGCAGTGTTCGACTCCCTGCCCGATGTGACCATGCTGGAGGCGGCGTCGAATGGCGTGGCCTATGCCGCGTTGGGGCTTTTGCTGGTGATCTGCCTGAAGGGTGTCCAGCGCGCCATGAAGTTTCCACCGAGCTTGGTCGTGATTGCCGTCGTCGCCATCGCCGTCGGGCTGATGAAGCTGCCGCTGATCCCCGTCGTCCTTGTCGTGGCACCGATCAGCGTCGCCCTTGCCTGGCGTCCGAGCTGATCAATGCGCGACGACGACCTTGTCACCCTGATCGCCGTTTTCGTGCCGTTTTCGCTGCTGTCGATCGGCGGCGGCTCGGCGATCATCGCCGGTATCCAGCACGAATCCGTCGCGGTGCACAGCTGGATCAGCAGCCGTGAGTTCATCGACCTGTTTGCCATCTCCCGCGCTGCACCCGGACCGGGCACTATGCTTGCGACGCTTATCGGCTGGAAGGTCGCCGGCTGGTGGGGAGCGCTGGCCGCGACCATGGCCCTGTTCGTGCCGTCTTCGCTGCTCTGCTACGGCGTCATCAAGGTGTCCAATGCCCACAAGGCAAAGCGGTGGCACAAGGCGATGCGCGAGGGCCTCGCCCCCGTCGGGGTGGGGCTGATCATTGCGGGCGTCATGGCCATTTTCCAGCTCGCTGGCGGCGGTCTGCTTGCAGCCGGGATCGCCGTGGCCTCGGCCGCACTGCTGCTCTGGATGCCGCGCTGTCCCACCGTCGGCGTGCTTGTCGCCGGGGCGGGGACGATGCTGCTGTGGGCCCAGTTCGGAGCTACGGGCTGACAAGGCTGGAGGCGTGTGCCCCCTGCTGCATCGGTTGCGTCCTTTACATTACCAACATGCCATGCAGTCATGTGGCATCAGGAGGAAATGGGAGGCGGGGCGTTGGGAGGCGTGCTGCAGTGCCGATGTTTTCGCATTCCGACCATATTCGCGAGATCGAAAGCGTCAGCCTCGGTGCCTCGACCGGGCGTGACGAGCAAGTGGTCAAGTCGTGGCTGCGCTGCATCGAGCAGCATCGTCTCGACCCTACCCAGGCGTGCGAGGCCTATATCCTGCCCGATGGCGAATTGCGCGCGCATCGCCAGCAGTCCGAGGAACTGATCGCCATTGCCCGCTCGGGCCTCGAAAACCTGTTCCGGCAGGTGGCGGGCCAGAACTATGTTCTGCTGCTGTCCGACCGCAAGGGCGTGACGGTCGAGTTTCTGGGCGACCCGCTGTTCGACAACAATCTCCGCAAGGCCGGCCTGTATCTCGGCTCCGAGTGGTCGGAGGCGCGCGCCGGAACCTGCGCCGTCGGCGCCTGCCTGGAGGCGGGTGAGGCCCTGACGATCCACCAGACCGACCATTTCGACAACACGCACACGCCGCTGTCCTGCACCGCCGCGCCGGTCTACGATACCAGTGGCGATCTTGCCGCCGTGCTCGACATCTCCCTGTTGAGCTCGCCGATCCGCAAGACCAGCCAGAACCTCGCGCTGCATCTGGTCGCCGCCACCGTGCGCCGCATCGAGCTGGCCAATCTGATGGCCCAGACCCGGGACGAATGGGTGCTGCGCTTTGCCCGCTCGCCAGAGTTCCTCGACGTCGACCCGGAGGCGGCGATTTCCATCGATGGCTCGGGCCGCATCATCGGCATGACCCATGGCGGCGCCAAGATACTGGCGCGCTCTGTCGGACTCGACTGGCGCCAACCGGATGGGCTGATCGGTCAGCCGATCGCGCGATTCTTCGACATGGAGATCGACGACCTGCCGGATCTCACCCGGCGGCGGCCGACTCAGGATCGCCTGGTCTTCGCCCGCGACGGCAACGCGCTGTTTGCCCACGCCATCGAGCCGCACCACAAGGTGCAGGCGCCGGTGCTGGCGCGCGAGCAGATTCCGGTGTCGCTGCGTGGCCTGAGCGGCGGCGATCCGCAGATGGCGACTCTCCAGGCAAAGGCGGCGAAGCTGGCTGGCAAGCCGCTGCCGATCCTGCTCCAGGGCGAAACCGGCACCGGCAAGGAATATCTGGCCAAGGCCATCCATGACGGTGCTGCCGTCAAGGGCAAGTTCGTCGCCATCAACTGCGCCGCGATCCCGGAGCAACTGATCGAAAGCGAGTTGTTCGGCCACCTGCCGGGCGCCTTCACCGGTGCTTCCGCCAAGGGGCGCAAGGGCCTGATAGAGGAGGCCGACGGTGGCACACTGTTCCTCGACGAGATCGGCGACATGCCGCTTTCACTGCAGAGCCGTTTCCTGCGAGTCCTGGCCGAACGGGAGGTGCTGCCGGTGGGCGCTGCGCGGCCAAGACCAGTGAACCTCAGGGTCATCTCGGCCTCGCACCGAGACCTCGGCTTGCTGGTGCGGGAGGGACGCTTCCGCGAGGATCTTTACTACCGCCTGAATGCGGCGACACTTTCGATCCCGCCGCTGCGCGAGCGCCGCGACTTCGACTGGCTGCTCGAGACGGTCGTAGCCCGCCACCGACCGGTCGGCGAGCGACTTGCAGTCTCGCCGGCGGCACTCCTGGCGTTGCGCGCCCATGGCTGGCCGGGCAACATCCGTGAGCTCGACAATGTGATCGCCGTTGCTGCAGCGCTTTGCCAGGACGGCGTGATCGAACCCGGCGACCTGCCGGAGACGCTGACGTCGGCGGCAGCGGTCGCCGTGCGGCTCGATGACGCCAGTGCCGGACCGGCGGCGCTGAAAGCGATGCTCGGGGCCTGCGGCTGGAACATTTCCGAGACCGCCCGCCGCATGGGCGTCGACCGCTCCACCATCCACCGCCAGATCAAGCGCTACGGCCTGACCGCGCTCAACTGAGCTGTTGCAGCTTGCCGCTGCAACAGCTGTGGCATGCGGCAGGCGCGGTGCAACAGGCCGCGCCTGCGTTTCCCCAGGAAATCAAGTCTTTTCCCGGCGCCGGCGACTTGGCACGGCGCTTGCTGTCCATGGATCGACTGGAATCGGAGGAAGCCATGTCGAACAGCCAGGGCCGCGACGGCCTGCTGAAAGCTGCGGAACAGCCGGAGACGAGAATCCGTCTCGCCGGCCGGACCGCCCGGGAAAGCGCGAGACCGCGCGCTCGCCATTTGAACAATCATCGGCAATTCGGAGGAAAACAACATGCTCGACGACAGCCCGCAGACCAAGATCGACAACATTCTCGCCAAGCTGGAAAAAGCGCTTGCCGGCGGCGACATCGAAGCGGCGGTGAACCTGTTCCAGGCAGACTGTTACTGGCGTGACCTGGTGACGTTTACCTGGAACCTCAAGACCATGGAGGGCCACGACCAGATCCGCGACATGTTGAAGAGCCAGCTGGCATCGATCAAGCCGGGGCGCTTCCGCCAGGACGAAAAGGAGCTTGCCAGCCAGAATGATGGCATCACCGACGGCTGGTTCGAGTTCGAGACTGCAGTGGCGCGCGGCTATGGCCATGTCAGGCTCAAGAACGGTCTCATCTGGACGCTGCTGACGACGATGAGTGAGCTGAAGGGTCACGAAGAGCCCAAGGGCCTTCTGCGTCCGATGGGTGCCGAACATGGCAGCGACGCCGGCCGCCGGACGTGGAAGGAAAAGCGCGAGGCGGAGGCCGCAGAGCTCGGCTTCTCCGAGCAGCCTTATGTCGTCATCATTGGCGGCGGCCAGGGCGGCATCGCGCTGGGCGCCCGACTGCGGCAGCTCGGCGTGCCCACCATCATCGTCGAACGCAACGAGCGGCCGGGCGACAGCTGGCGCAAGCGCTACAAGTCGCTCTGCCTGCACGATCCGGTCTGGTACGATCACCTGCCCTACATTCCGTTCCCCGAGAACTGGCCGGTCTTTGCGCCGAAGGACAAGATCGGCGACTGGCTGGAGATGTACACCAAGGTGATGGAGCTCAACTACTGGAGCTCGACCAGTTGCAAGTCCGCCAGCTATGACGAGGCCACGCGCGAGTGGACGGTCGTGGTCGAGCGCGACGGACGGGAGATCGTGCTGAAGCCGAAGCAGCTGGTGCTGGCGACGGGGATGTCGGGCAAGGCGAATGTTCCCAAGTTCAAGGGGCAGGACGTCTTCAAGGGCGAGCAGCAGCATTCCTCCCAGCATCCGGGGCCCGATGCCTACCGGGGCAAGAAGGTTGTCGTTGTCGGCTCCAACAACTCGGCGCACGACATCTGCGCGGCCCTCTGGGAGGGTGGCGCCGACGTCACCATGCTGCAGCGGTCCTCGACCCACATCGTCAAGTCGGACTCGCTGATGGAGATCGGGCTCGGCGATCTCTATTCCGAGCGCGCGGTCGCTGCCGGCATGACGACACGTAAGGCGGACCTGATCTTCGCCTCGTTGCCCTACCGTATCATGCACGAGTTCCAGGTGCCGATTTACAACAAGATCCGCGAGAAGGACGCCGCCTTCTACGAGCGGCTGGAGAAGGCCGGCTTCATGCTCGACTTCGGAGACGACGAGTCCGGCCTGTTCATGAAGTACCTCCGGCGCGGCTCCGGCTACTACATCGACGTCGGCGCCTGCGAGCTGGTTGCCGATGGCCGGATCAAGCTGGTCAGCGGTGTCGGCGTCGAGAAGCTGACGGAGACCTCGATCGTGCTCGAAGACGGGCGCGAGCTGGAAGCCGACCTCATCGTCTATGCCACCGGCTATGGCTCGATGAACGGCTGGGCCGCCGACCTGATCAGCCAGGACGTCGCCGACAAGGTCGGCAAGTGCTGGGGACTTGGCTCGAGCACGACCAAGGATCCCGGGCCGTGGGAAGGCGAACAGCGCAACATGTGGAAGCCGACCCGGCAGGACGCGCTGTGGTTCCATGGCGGCAACCTGCACCAGTCCAGGCATTATTCGCAGTATCTGTCGCTGCAGCTCAAGGCGCGCAAGGAAGGGATCGCAACCGACATCTACGGGTTGCAGGAGGTCCATCACAAGTCCTGATGTCAAACCACGCGGCCGGCGGGCGTTGGCTCCGCCGGCCGGCATCCGCATACGTCTAAGGGCTACTTGACCCGATTTCGGAAGCAGGCAACGACTATGCGGTACGGGAAGAGGTGCAGACGCCGCCGGAGGAGAGGATGAGAGGCACCGCAGTCACCGAGCATGCCGACAAGGTGCAGGCTGCCCTGAAGTCGAGCGAGGCCGCGCGTTCGGCACTGGTCGCGTCCTGGCAGCGATCGTCGCATCACCATCTCGATCCGACCCATCGCAGCCCGCCCAAACGCTTGACCGAATCCGAGCTCGTGTTCGCCCGGCAGCGCATCGAGCCGCTCATCGCGGTCGCCCAGGCCAGCCTCGACCGGCTCTACCTCGCCGTCGGCGGGGTCGGCTGCTGCGTGCTCCTGGCGGATCGCGACGGCGTGCCGGTCGAGCGCCGCGGTGCGCTGGCCGATGACGAGACCTTCCATGACTGGGGACTGTGGACCGGCACGGTGTGGAGCGAGGAGAGCGAGGGCACCAATGGCATTGGTACCTGCCTTGTCGAGCAGCGACCGCTGACAATCCATCGCGGCCAGCATTTTCTGACGCGCAACACGGCTTTGTCCTGTACGACCACGCCGATCTTCGACCACGAAGGCAAGCTGGCCGCGGCGCTCGACGTCTCGTCCTGCCGTGCCGACCTGACCGAGGGCTTTGTCAACCTCATCGCGCTGGCGGTGGGGGACGCCGCCCGGCGCATCGAAGCCGACAATTTCCGGCTCGCCTTCCCCGATGCCCGCATCATGCTGGCGCCGGTGGCCGAACGCAGCGCCGGCGCCCTGCTTGCCATCGATGCCGACGATCTCGTCATCGGCGCGACGCGCAGCGCCAGGCTGGCGCTCGGGCTGACCGCCGAAAGCTTTGCCAAACCCATGCCGGCAGCCGACCTGCTGGGCGGCAGCGTGGTGGCGGAGCGAGAATTGCGCGAGGCCGAGCGGGCCGTGCTGCAGCGCGCGCTGGCCCGCGCCGGCGGCAATGTCGCGCTTGCCGCGCGTATGCTCGGCATCAGCCGCGCGACCTTGCATCGCAAGATGAACCGGCTCGATCTCCACCGCGCCACCTGACGAAATCAACGGATGCTGACAAGTCTCCTGACATCAAGATGGCAGGAGCCGGGTGGTATGTCGCGGCCAGTTCATCGAGGAGGACGTCGTGATCAAGACTTACCGGGGCAGCTGTCATTGCGGCAAGGTGCATTTCGAGGCTGACATGGATCTCGCGGCAGGGACTGCGCGCTGCAATTGTTCGATCTGCTCCAAGCGGCGCTCGTGGAACGCGCTGGTCAAGCCGGCACAGTTTCGCCTGCTGTCGGGCGAGGACGCCATGACCGACTACGGCTTCGGCACCATGCAGGGGCATCATCTGTTCTGTTCGACATGCGGCTGCGCGCCGTTCAGCCAAGGTCATGTCGAGGCGATCGGCGGCGACTTCGTTGCCATCCAGATCGGATGTCTCGACGACGTCGATCCGAACGAGCTTGCAGCGGCGCCCGTCAACTATGGCAATGGCCGCGACAATAGGTGGTGGGAACCGCCTGCGATCACCTCCTACATCTGAGGTCCCGGCACCGCCTTTCGGCCGGCTGCCAGTGCGTTTGGCAGATGTGTCGCAGAACTGCGACACATCGCGACGGGCCCCGCTTGCAGCCCGGCTGACAACTGTCGAAGTCCCGGCAAGTCTGCCTCCCGACGCGCCGCATGCCGCGGCGCTGCTTCTCGGGAGGAAGAGCATGAACAAGGTGGAATTCTCGCGTACCGCCAAGGTGCCGTTTGCCAAGCGTTATGACAACTATATCGGCGGTGCCTGGGTAGCGCCGAAGGCCGGCCGCTATTTCGAAAACATCTCGCCTGTCACAGGCCGGCCGCTCGGCGAGGTTGCCCGCTCCGATGCGGCCGACATCGAGGCGGCACTCGACGCCGCCCACAAGGCCAAGGACGCCTGGGGCAAGACAGCACCTGCGACCCGCGCGCTGATCCTCAATCGCATCGCCGATCGTATGGAGGAAAACCTCGACCTTCTGGCGCTGGCCGAGACCTGGGACAATGGCAAGCCGATCCGCGAGACGACCGTCGCCGACGTGCCGCTTGCCATCGACCATTTCCGCTACTTCGCCGGCGCGCTGCGCGGCCAGGAAGGCAGCCTGTCGCAGATCGACGACGACACTGTCGCCTATCACTTCCACGAGCCGCTCGGCGTCGTCGGCCAGATCATTCCGTGGAACTTCCCACTGCTGATGGCCTGCTGGAAGCTGGCACCGGCGCTCGCTGCCGGCAACTGCGTGGTGCTGAAGCCGGCTGAGCAGACGCCCGCCACCATCATGCTGTGGGCCGACCTGATCGGCGACCTGTTGCCCGAGGGCGTGCTGAACATCGTCAACGGCTTCGGCCTCGAGGCCGGCAAACCGCTGGCGTCGAGCCCGCGCATCGCCAAGATCGCCTTCACCGGGGAAACGACGACCGGCCGGCTGATCATGCAATATGCCTCGCAGAACCTGATCCCGGTGACGCTTGAACTTGGCGGCAAGTCGCCCAACATCTTCTTCCAGGACGTGACAGCGGAAGACGACGACTTCTTCGACAAGGCGATCGAAGGCTTCGTCATGTTCGCGCTCAACCAGGGCGAGGTCTGCACCTGCCCGAGCCGCGCGCTGGTGCATGAGAAGATCTACGATAGGTTCATGGAGCGGGCGCTGAAGCGCGTCGAGGCGATCGTCCAGGGCGACCCGCTCGACCCGGCGACGATGATCGGCGCCCAGGCTTCGTCGGAGCAGCTGGAGAAGATCCTGTCCTACATGGACATCGGCCGCCAGGAAGGCGCCGAGCTGCTGGCCGGCGGTGAACGCGCCAACCTGCCGGGCGACCTTGCCGGCGGCTATTACGTCAAGCCGACCGTGTTCAGGGGCCACAACAAGATGCGCATCTTCCAGGAGGAGATTTTCGGGCCGGTTGTCTCGGTCACCACCTTCAAGGACGATGATGACGCGCTGTCGATTGCCAACGATACGCTCTATGGCCTCGGCGCCGGAATCTGGAGCCGCGACGCCAACCGGCTCTACCGCTTCGGCCGCGCCATTCAGGCCGGCCGCGTCTGGACCAACTGCTACCACGCCTATCCGGCGCACGCTGCCTTCGGCGGTTACAAGCAGTCGGGCATCGGCCGCGAGACGCACAAGATGATGCTCGACCACTACCAGCAGACCAAGAACATGCTGGTCAGCTACAGCCCGAAGAAGCTCGGGTTTTTCTGAGCCTCTTCCTTCTCCCCGCTTGCGGGGAGAAGGTGCCCGAAAGGGGCGGATGAGGGGCGGCTCGAACCAGCAATGTCTGCGCTGCCCCTCACCTGCCTGCCGGCATCCTCTCCCCGTGAACGGGGAGAGGAAAGCTAACCCGGAACTCCGCCCATGCCCTCGCATCCTCCCCTCGACAAGGTCTCCGCCACGGTCGAAGCAGTCGCCCTGCTCGACGAGATCATCGCCGACCATGGGCCGGTGCTGTTCCACCAGTCCGGCGGCTGTTGCGACGGCTCGTCGCCGATGTGCTATCCGCGCTCCGACTTCATCGTCGGCGACAACGACGTGCGGCTGGGCACCATCGGCGAAACGCCTGTCTACATCAGCGCCTCCCAATACGAGGCCTGGAAACACACCGACCTGATCATCGACGTCGTGCCGGGGCGCGGCGGCATGTTCTCGCTCGACAACGGCCGCGAGAAGCGTTTTCTGACGCGCTCGACGGTGTGCGCCCGACCGGCCTGACAGCGCTCAGCCTGCTCATCGCATAGTGCCTGGTGCGCCGCAGAAGACAGCCGGACAAGCCGTCGCGGAAACGGAACGATTTGCCCGGCGGGGTCCGTGCCGTCGTTAGCGAGGTTCCGCTTTTCTTCGAACCGCGGAACCTCTCTATCTTCCTGCTTTTGCGCAATTCCGGACGGAAAACCGCTGCACACTTTTCCTGGAATTGCGCTAGCGCGTCGTTGCCGTCCGCGCCTTCGGGCCGGGATGGCGCTCTTCCAGCTTGTCCGCGTGATGGGCGCGGCCGGTGGCCCTCAGGCGTTCGAGATAGGCCGGCAACTCGCCCTTGCAGTGATAGGGACCGCCCTCGCGCAGGACGGTTACCAGCGGGTCGACGTCGGTCTCGCTGCGGGCAAGCGTGGCCGAACGCCAGTCCTCCAGGAGCTTGCTCGCATGGGCGACGATGTCGGGCCGCTCGACGGCGAGGTCGTGCTGCTCGTGCGGGTCGTAGGTCAGGTTGTAGAGCTCGATCGGTTCGAGGTCCTTGTAGCCGTCGTGGTAGGTGCGCAGCATCAGCCAGTCGGCATCCTCGCTGCGGAAACGCACGCCACGCTGCACCGCCCATGCGCCCTGCGACAGCACCAGAAAGTCGCGGCCACCCTGTTCACCCGCTGCCAGAGCAGGCGCGAAGGACTTGCCGTCCCAGACCTCGGGCACCTTACCGCCGAGCTTGTCGATCAGGGTCGCTGCCCAGTCGAAGTGATAGTGCAGGCCCTCGTTGACGCCGCGCATGTCGGCGACACCGGGCCAGCGCATGACCAGCGGCACGTTGCAGGTGTATTCGTCCGCGGTCTGGTGGTCGGCCCAGACGTTGAGTTCACCCATGTTCTCGCCATGGTCGGCACCGATGACGATGATGGTGTCGTCGAACAGGCCGAGGTCCTTCAGCGTGGCGACCAGCATGCCGACATGGTCGTCAGCATATCTGACGCCAGTGTCGTAGCCGTCGAACCAGGCCTTGGCCTTTGCGAGGTCATCGATGGGGACGGGCATGCGAGGGTAGCCGGAGGGATCGGCGTCATAGCCGCGCGGCTCCATCGGGCTGTGTGGGCCATAGCCTTTCATCTGCTCGGCAAGGACCTCGCGCGTCATCCATGACGGGATCGGATCGTCCCTGAACGGGTCGCCGAAGCTTTCAGGTACGCGGTAGGGGGTGTGCGGATCCCAGACATTGACATGCAGGAACCATTTCCTGGACTTGCCGTTGCGGCGCAGCCAGTCGACGGCCACCGGGACGACGTCGTCGGCATTCTCCATGCCACCCTGGCCGGGATTGAACATCTCGTTGAAGCCGGCATACCAATGCCAGCAGCCATGGCGCTCGCCGAAGGACGAGATCGTGGCGGTGTGGTAGCCGAGGTCGCGCAGCGCCTTCATCCAGCCTTCCTCGTAGAAGGTGCCGGCCCAGGCGCGCTCAGCACCCTCCCGAAAAGGTTCGCAGGCGGTGCCGCCATGACCGACGACGCCCGTCCGCAACCCGTGCCGGCCACTCCAGAGAGCGGTGCGCGACGGATGGCAGGGCACGTCGGAGACATAGACGTTCTCGAAGCGGATGCCGTCTGCCGCCAGAGCGTCGATCGCAGGCGAGGTGTTGCGGTGGTAGCCGTAGCAGCCGAGATGGTCGCGGCGGAGACTGTCGATGTCGATGTAGAGAACGTTCATGGGGTCACGCTTGGATGGGAGAGGTCGGGAAAGGCCCCGCCGCCAAAGCGGCGAGGCAAGCAGGCTCGATCAGCCGGCGTAGAGATCGCCGAGATAGTAGTCCTTCGGATCGAGCGGGTCCTTCAGCTTGCCGAAAGCGACAAACTGCTCGTTGAGGCCCTTGAGCCAGCCGGCGACGGTGCCGTCCTTGGTGGCGGCGGCAAGTTCGGCACTGGTCAGGTACTTGCCGTTCTTGCTCTCGGTTACCAGCGGGTCTGCCGGAACGCCGAGGAATTTGGCGGTGATATCGACCGAGCGCGGAACGTCGGCGGCACGGAAGTCGTTGGCGTCCTTGAGCACGGCGATCATCTTCCGGACCGTGTCCTGATCTTCCGCTGCAACCTCGTTACGGGCGACGAAGGCCGAGGGGAAGGAATTGGCGGGAAAGAAATCGGCACTCTGGGCGACCTCGACCAGGTCGGGCACGGTCTTCTTGATGACGCCGACAAGCGGGTACCAGATGCCGGCACCGTCGATCTGCTTGGAGGCGAAGGCCGAGACCACGGTGCTCGGGTCCATCTTGACCACCTCGACGTCGGAGAGCTGCATGCCTGCCTTGGCGAGCGCGAGGCGCAGCAGCATGTCGCCGGATGTGCCCTCGGGCACGCCGACCTTCTTGCCCTTGAGGTCGGCCATCGAGTTGAAACCGGCCTGGGCGATGACGCGATCGGACAGGCCAAGCGCGTTCATGGCGACGATCTTGGCTTTGCCAGAGGCGGGCAGCCACAAGGCGCCGGGACCGACATAACCGAAGTCGAGGCTGCCGGCGCCGAGCGCCTGGACCTGGATAGGACCGTTGGTGAACACCTTGAGTTCCGGTTCGAGGCCATGTTTGGCCCACAGGCCCTGGTCGCTGGCAACGGCTGTCAGGCTGGTGCCGAAATAGTCGGCGATGTAGCCGACGCGCACCGGCTTGGCCTGTGCGCGGGCCGGACTGCCGAGCGACAACACTGCGGGTGCGGCCAGCGCGCTTCCGGTTGCGGCGAGAAAGCCGCGCCTGGTCAGTTTGATCTTCATTGTAGTCCTCCCTTTGGTGTCAGGCCTCGACCTGCGGCTTCTGGTGGTAGACCGAGTGCCAGACCTGGTTGCGTATCTCGGTGAATTCCTTGGACAGGCGCACATCCTCGTTGCGCTCGGCCGGCAGGTTGACCGGTATGATCTTGTGCAGGCGCCCGGGCCGGGCGGCCATGACGATGACGCGGTTGGCGAGATAGACCGCCTCGTCGACGTCATGGGTGATGAAGAAGACGGTGCGGCGCTCGCGGCTCCAGGTGTCGAGCAACTGGTCCTGCATGTGCACCCGGGTCAGCGCGTCGAGCGCGCCGAACGGCTCGTCCATCAAAAGCATCGTCGGGTCGACGGCATAGGCGCGGGCAATCGCGCAGCGCTGCTTCATGCCGCCCGACAGAGTCTTGGGCAGCGCGTCGGCGAAATCGCGGAGCCCGACCAGCCCGATGAAATGGTCGGAGATGCGGCGCCGCTCCGACGCCGGCAGGCCCTTGATGCGCAGTCCGAACTCGACGTTCTGGCGCACCGTCAGCCACGGGAACAGGGCGTATTGCTGGAAGATGACGCCCCGTTCCGGCCCCGGGCCGCTGACCGGCCTGCCGTCGACGAGAACCTTGCCGTCGGAGACGTCCATCAGGCCGGCGGCGATGTTCATCGCCGTCGACTTGCCGCAGCCGGACGGGCCGACGACGGTGACGAACTCGCCGTCGGCGATGTCGAGGTTGAGCCGGTCAAGCGCCAGGAACGACTTGTCGCCTTCGCCGAAGCGGCGGCTGACATTTTGGAAGGAAAGTTTGGGCTGGAAGGAAAGCTTGGGCTGGCTCATTGGGCGCGCTCCTGCCAACTGGTGAGGCGGCGTTCGGTCGCCTGAAGCAGGCGATCCATCAGCAGGCCGAGCACGCCGATGGTGATCAGGCTGACGAAGATGGTCGGCAGGTCGTAATAGAGCTGGGCCTGCTGCATCCGGAAGCCGAGGCCCGACTGCGCCGCGATCAGCTCGGCCGCGACGACAGTTGCCCAGGCCGATCCCAGGCCGATGCGGACGCCGACGAGGATGAAGGGGGTCGACGCCGGGATGACGACCCGCGGGAATATGACCCTGTCGCTGGCACCGAGCACGCGGGCTGCGTTGATCAAAGTGCGGTCGACGCTGATGACTCCCTGATAGGTGGCGACGACGCAGGACAGGAACGAGGCAAGGAAGATGACGAAGATCTTGGGGGCCTCGTCGATGCCCATGGTGACGATGGCGAGCGGGATAACCGCCAGCGGCGGGATCATGCGGAAGAACTGGACGTAAGGTTCGATCAGCGCGCGGGCGATCTTGTACCAGCCCATCAGGAAGCCGACCGGGATGGCGAGTGCTGCGCCGAGCAGGAAGCCTGTGAGCACGCGCTTAAGGCTGGAGAAGATGTCGAGCGCGAGCTGGCCGTTGGCGGCGAGTTCGATGGCGCGGACGAACACTTCCTGCGGCCCGGGCAGGACAACCAGCTTGGCTGCCGTGATCGCCCACCAGATGGCGAGGCCGACGAGGAAGGCGAGGGCGTTGAGAGCGAGGCCGGGGAGGTGTGGTCCGACGCGCGAAAGAAGCGTGCCAGTGGAGGCCGCGACGGTCGACGAGGCGGCGCTCAATGGAGTGCTCCCGAATAGAAGAACTGGTCGAGTGCAACGGCCGCGCCGCCGATGGCGCCGGACTGCGCTCCGAACGTGGCGCGGCGGATGCTCAATATGTCGCGCATATGCGGCATGATGCGGAGCGGCAGGTCCCGTTCCAGCCGCTCGAACAGTGATTGCGGCGCGTCGCCGAGATGACCGCCGAAGACGATCAGGTCGGGGCTCAATATGTTGACGGCGCTGGCGAGCGCGGTGGTGAGGTGGCGAACGACGACGTCCCAGGCGGCGGTGTTCTGCTCGACCCTGGCGAGCAGGTTGTCGGGCGCCGCGCCCTTGAGGCCGGCGGCGTCCATCAAAGCGCGCTCGCAGACGAAGGTTTCGAGGCAGCCGACATTGCCGCAGGCACAGCGCTTGCCCTCGGCCACGATCTGGATGTGGCCGAGTTCGACCGCACCATGGCCGCCCGGCCTGAACGGCGCGCCATCGACCATCAATCCGGCGCCAAGGCCGGTGCGCAGGTAGATGTAGAGCAGGGCCGGCACATTCTTGCCGATGCCGTAGTGGCTTTCGGCCAGAGCCATGGCGCTGACATTGTGTTCGACCGTCGTCGGCAGTCGAAGCGCATCTTCGAGCTTGTCGGCGAGCGGCACGTTGCGCCAGCCGACATTGATCGAGGCGAGCGCCGTGCGGCGCGCCGGATCGACCGGGCCGGGCACGCCGATGCCGACGCCAAGCAGTCTGCTGGTCTCGACCTGCACTTCGGCGGCAAGCTCGGTGACAGTCCTCGACACCTGACCGACGATCTCGTCGGGATCGGCAGCCTCGGTGTCGAAGGCAAAGGCGGCGGTGGCCTTGGGGCGGGCGAGGAGATCGGTGATCGCCACCTGCACATTGCCGGCGCCGATATGGACGCCGGCGACGCTGCGGGCGTCGGGCGCCAGCTTCACCGCCTGGGCGGGGCGGCCGACCACGCCGTTGGGCAGGCTGGTGTCGCCTTCGAGGATCGAGCCATCACGCAGCAGGGCAGCCGTGACATGGGTCAGCGTCGTCGCCGACAGCTTCGACCGGCGCGACAGGTCGGCCCGCGACTGCGGTCCTTCATCCCTGAGGATGCGCAAGATATGGCCGTGATGAACACCCATCCGGTTCCTCCCATATTATTTTCTAAACTTTAGAAATTAATATGGGAGGAGTCAACAGATTCGGTTGGCGGAGCAAAGGATCGACATCCGAACCGACGAACGGCCAGAGTGTCCCGGCTGGCGAATGAGATCGGCGCGCTCCCCTGTTCGATAGCGAGCCCGAAGCGGTGCCGTGCTCCCGCTATGCCAGCAGCGACCAGGCGAACTGGGCCGAGACGGCGAGCAGGAAGACGCCGAAGGACACTTCGAGCGCGCGCTTGGAGGCAGCATGAGCCATACGCGCGCCAAGGGGGGCAGTGACGAGCGATATCGGCATGATCAGCGCCACGGCAAGCATGTTGACGTAGCCGAGCGAGAATTCGGGCAGGTCGGTCTTGTGCCAGCCGGCGACGATCAGACCGATGACGGCGGGGATGGAAATAAGCACGCCGACGCCAGACGAGGTCGCCACCGCCCGCTTGATCGGCTGGTTGTAGAGCATCATGAAGGTGTTGTTCATGATGCCGCCGCCGATGCCCATCAGCGTCGAGAGGAAGCCGATCAACAGGCCGTAGAGTGAACGCACCGGCTGGCCGGGCAGGTCCTGGGCGACGATCCAGCCCGGCTTGTTGATCAGCATCTTGACGCCGACCATGGTGGCGATCGCGGTGAAGATCCACTTCAGGCTGGCGCCGGAAATGACGGCTGCGACCGCCGAGGCGAGAATGGCGCCGATAGGCAATACGATTGCCCAGCTTTTGAGCAGCGGCATGTCGACCGCGCCATGCTTGCGGTGGGCCATGAAGGAGCGGATCGAGGTCGGCACGACGATGCCGAGCGAGGTCGCCACCGCCAGATGCATGCGGATGCTTTCATCGACGTCGAGCATGGCAAGCGCCTGCACCAGGACGGGGACGAGGATGGCGCCGCCGCCGATGCCGAACAGTCCGGCCAGAAGGCCGGCCACGGCGCCGGAGAGGACGAAGGCAATTGCAAGTGTCAACATCGCTTGATTTCTCTGGGCTGGTAAAGACGAGGGGAACCCGGGCCGGCCGGATTCCCCTTTGCTGATGTGTCAGGCTGAAGTGCCGCCGGACGTTGCGCTTACGGCTGGTAGTCGGCCGGGGCTATGATCTTGGAGAAGTCGTAGCCGGCGACCTTCTCCTTGGTGACGAGCAGGGCCGGCGCTTCGATGCGGCCGAGCACCTTGCCGCCTTCGATCGCGGCGATCGCCTCGCGGGCGGCGTCGCGGCCCATGGCCACCGCCGGCTGCAGCGAGGCGCAGGTCAGCTTGCCGTTTTCGAGGGCAGCGCGAGCGTCGTCGTTGAGATTCGAGGTCGAAACCCTGATCTTCTCTACGGACGCGCCGAGCTGGTTGATCGACTCGACGGCCATGGTGTCGGCGGCGGTGAAGATGCCGTGCATGTCGGGATGAGCCTTGGCCCATTCGACGGCGGCGACGCCCGCATCCTTGGTGCCGCCGGCCTTCTCGGCGACGATCTTGATGTCGGGGAAGTCGGCTTCCATGGTGTTCTTGAAGCCGGTGACGCGCAGCTTGGCCCAGATTTCGTCGGGTCCCGCAAACAGGCCGACCTCACCCTTGCCGCCGATGGCGCGGCCGAGGCAGATGCCCTGCAGGCGGCCCATGCCGATATTGTCGGCGCCGACGAATGAGGTCAGGCGGTCGGACTTCGGCGGCACCGACAGTGCGATAACAGGGATGCCCTTGTCGATGGCTTCCTCGACCGCCGGGCCGACGGCTGCGGCGTCGGCGGCGCCGATGATGATGGCGTCGACCTTCTTGTCGATGTAGCTGCGGATCTGCTCGATCTGGACCTCGGCCTTGTCCTTGGCGTCGCCCTTCAGCACCGTGTAGCCCTTTTCCTTTCCGGCGGTCTCGACGCCGTAGAGCCCGGCCTTCCAGAACGGCGAGCCGAAATAGGGGACCGTGACGCCGATCGTCTTCTCGGCCGCCATGGCCGGTGCCGACAGCATGCCTGTTGCCGCCATCGCCAGAGCCAAAGTCAAATACCGTGCATTCTTGCCCATGATTTCTCCTCCAGAATTCGGGTCTTGAATATCGCCGTTGCTCGATGTGCCGGCGGCTACAGGTACCTTGTAGTATGCAATGCGATTATCATGTATGCACAGATGAGTTTGAGAATGCAAATGATTTGATATGCACATCCGCATTCTTGTATACCTGCGTCCGCAAAAGCGTGCGGCTGCGCGGGCGGCGAGGCGTGAGTTGGCGGGAATGCAGGGTGTTGCTCGGTCAGCCCAAGGCGAGCGCAAGTGGCCCGGCCGGTGGCCAGGCAAGGTCAACTTCGGTGTCGGGATGATGCCTTGGGCTACTTGGCCGCTTCGGCGGCGAAGCGGCTCATCACACCGGCGCTGAGGCGGGCGTTGTGCTGGTAAAGGGCGGCGAAGGCAGCCGGACCGTCATTGGCGCGGATCGCGTCGACGACCTTCTGGTGCTCGTCGAGCGACTGCTGCAGTCGGATGTCGGCGGGACCGGCCTGATGCTGGCGGAAAGGGGCGAGGCGCACGCGCAGGTCGACCGCCATCGCGGTGATGGTGACGCTGTGGGCGCCACGGCAGATGGCGTCATGGAACTTGCGGTTGATGTCGCGGCAGCCCTCTATGTCCTTTTCGGCGGCGCAGGCCGCGTATTGGCGGTGCAGTTCATAAAGCTGCTCGCGCTCGAGCGCGCTCATGCGCTGGGCGGCGAGGCGGGCGCACAGGGCCTCGATCTCGCATTCGGCCTCCAGCATGTCGGCCATCTGTTCGGTGTCGATGCGGGCGACGACGCCGCCGCGGCGCGGATTCATCTCGATCAGGCCGCGGGCGCCGAGTTCGCGCAGGGCGTCACGCACCGGCGTTCTGGAGACGCCGAACTTCTCGGCGATGACCTTTTCTTCGAGCTTCTGGCCAGGAACCATCACGCCCTTGGCGATTTCCTCGGCGAGGGCCTGGTAGATCTGCGAGGCGATGGTGGTCATGCGTTCGGCTTTCCGGTTCTCACGGCAAATGGCGATCTGCCGCGAGGCAAATCCCAAATCGATTTAGTGACAGCCCGAGATTTATGCAAGCTGGGCTTTGAGTATACCGCCGTTGCGATGCGCGGCGAGGTTGTGGAGAAAAACGTCGATCTGTGCGTTTTCCGCCGCCGGTGAGCGTCCGGCCATGTGCGGTGTCAGCACGGCATTGTCGAGGTCGGCGAGGCCGGCGGGCAGCTCAGGCTCGCCTTCGAAGACGTCGAGGCCGGCGCCGGCAATTCGGCTTTCACGGAGGGCTTCGACCAGTGCCGCTGTGTCGACGACCATGCCGCGCGAGACATTGACCAGGAACCCGTCCGGCCCGAGTGCCGCGAGCATGCGGCGGTCGACGAGATGTCGCGTTGACGGCCCGCCGGGGCAGGCGATGACGAGGAAATCACTCATCGATGCAAGCATGATCGGGTCGGGCACGTGCTGCCAGTCGACATCGGTTACTGGATTGCGGGTGGTGTAGGCGACGCGCATGCCGAAGGCTTTGCCGCGCCTTGCCACGCCTTGGCCGATGTTGCCGAGGCCGATGATGCCGAGGGTTGCGCCCGACAGCGTCGGCCGGGCCGAGCGGATCGCGCCCCAGGCACCCTCTCGCAGGCGGCGGTCGCGCCGGCAGATGTCGCGCGAGATCCCCAGCATCAACGCGAGCGCATGGTCAGCGACAGTCTCCGTGTTGGTGTTCGGCGCGTGGGTGACGTGGATGCCGCGGCGCCTTGCGGCCTCGACGTCGACATTCTCGTAGCCCGCGCCATAGGCGGAAACCAGCTTTAGGTCCGGCAGCCTATCCATTTCGCCGTCGGACATGCCGGTGCTGCCGTTGGTGAGCACCGCCCAGACGCCGCTGAAATCGATCTCCGGTGATCCGCTGCCCAGTCCTGCGGGCAGCGTGATCACGTCGTAGGATTGGGACAGTCGCGACAGGCAGGTGTCGGAGACGGGGATCGTCACCGCGATCTTGGACTTGGCCATCTCGATTGCTCCATTCCGTTGTTGCCGCCGCCCAAGCCGGCGGCCGTGACATGGCCCGATGCCGGGGGTGCTAGTTGCCTCGGCATTGGTTCGGGCCAGGTCAGGCTGACTTGACGTTCTTGACCGCGCCCTTCCAGCCGTTCTCGGTGACGTCGAAAACGATGCCTTCGGGGGTCTTGTACTTCACTTCGTAAAAGACGTTGGGGTTCGATTCCTTGCGGCCGTTCATGTACGAACCGCCGGCAGCCTTCACCAGTTCGTCGGTCTCCTCGACCGAATCCACCCACATGCCGAAGTGGATGATGCCGTTGTAGTCCTTCTCGGTCTCGAAGCCCGGAACCGGCTCTTCGCCGAAGTTCAAAAGGGCGACGTTCATGACGCCGTCGGACATGTAAACGCCGCGCATCGCCTGACCGGCGCGGGTCATGCCGAAGGCCTTCTCGAAGAACTGGGCGGCCGCTTCCGGGTCGGACACGGCGATGGCGAGATGGCGCAACTTGGCCATAGGTTTTCCTTTCACAGGGTTTGACGGCGAGGCGGCAGCCGCCCCGCAACACAGACTCTCTTCATCTGTGTATTCAAATACTAATCTGTGTATGCAAATATGTTGTCAAGTGTGAAATTGACTGCTATCCAGCGACAAATGAGGGGGGTGGGTACACCGGAGTGGGTACGCCTGCTTGAGGGCCCCCTCTGCGAGGAGCAGGGACAGCGAAAATGCGATTTGCCGGACTTTCGCCTGATGAGCGGGCGCGACTGGATGCCATAGGCAGGGTCTGGAACGACGATCTCGGCGCGAGCCGTAAGGTGGTGCTCGACGTCTATCGTGACCATCACCAGGAAAAGGCCGCCAATGACGGCATCGTCGTCCACCGCGACCTGGCCTATGGCGCCGATCCCGCCCATCGCCTCGACGTCTTCGAAAGCAGCAGCCGTTGCGCGTCCGGGCGCGGCCGGCCGGTCGTCGTCTTTGTCCATGGCGGCGCGTTTACGCGCGGCTCGAAAAGCGTGGACGGCCTGATCTACGACAATGTGCTGCGCTGGTTCAGCCGCCAGGGCCTCGTCGGCGTCAATGTCGAGTACCGGCTGGCGCCCGGCGCGCAGTACCCCGAAGGCGCGCGCGACGTGGCGGCGGCGATCGACTGGATCGCCGCAAACATCGAGCGTTTCGGCGGCAATCCGCGCGCGATCCTGCTTGTTGGCCATTCCGCCGGCGGCTGCCATGTCGCCGGTTACCTCCACGACCCCAATGTCGGGCGGCTTCCGAGCCCCGACATCAGAGGGGCGGTGCTGATCAGCGCGCGGCTCAGGGCCGACAGCCTGCCCACCAATCCCAATGCCAACAACGTCCGCCAGTATTTCGGCGACGACGAGGCGGCCTACGACGCGCTGTCGCCGGTCATTCATGCGGGAACCAGTGCGCTGCCGGTGATGGTCGCCGTTGCCGAGTTCGAGAACCGCTACATCGACGCCTATGGCGCCGAGTTCGTCCAGCGGCATGCGATGCGCACCGGCAAGGCGCCGCGCTTCGTCCAGCTGAGCCGCCACAACCACACATCCATCGTCGCGCATTTCGATACGCACGAAGAGGAACTGGGACACGAGATCATGCGCTTCGCCATCGACGAATGCGGTCTCTTTCCCTGCGGATTGTCCTGTCAAAAGCGAAAGTGAGACCCATGACCCAGGAGCTTCTCTCCGTCTACGCCCCGGTTCTGACGCCGTTCAATCCGGACCTAACAGTCAATTCGCAGCATTTCCTCAGCCATTGCCGCTGGGTCGTCGAGCAGGGTGCCGGCCTTGCGATCTTCGGCACCAACAGCGAGGCAGCTTCGCTGTCGATTTCGGAAAAGCGTCGCCTGCTCGATGAGGTGGTTGCTGCTGGCATCCCTGCCTCGGCGCTGATGCCCGGCACCGGCAACAATTCGCTCGGGGAGACCGTTGAGCTGACGCGCGCGGCGGTCGACGCGGGTGCGCCCGCCGTGCTGGTGCTGCCGCCGTTTTTCTTCAAGCCGGCAACGACCGAAGGGCTGATCCGCCACTATGGCCGCCTGATCGAAGCTGTCGGTTCGGACAAGCTGCAGGTGGTGCTCTATCACATCCCGCAATTCACCGGCGTGCCTGTTACCGTCGAACTGGTCGAGGGCCTGCGTCGCCGCTATCCCAACGTCGTCGGCATCAAGGACAGCTCGGGCGACCGCGAAAACCTGGCGCGTTATCTCGACATCGGCGACGGCTTCAAGGTCTTCCCGGCTTCCGAGATCCTGCTCGGCGAGACGATGGCCAGGGGGTCGGTCGGCTGCATCTCGGCGACCGCCAACGTCAATGCCAAGGGCATGGTCGAGGCGGTGGTGAACACGCCAAAGATGGGCGTGACCGACGCATTCGCCCAGGCTGTCACCGTGCGCACGCTGTTCCAGCAGTTCCCGATGATCCAGGCGATGAAGTCACTGATCGCGCGCGAACTCGGCTCCAACGATTGGCGCACCGTGCGCGCGCCGCTGGTCGAACTCGACGCGCAGGCCGAGCAGACGTTCTTCGCTGCGGTCGACCAGGCCGGCTTCTCGCCCTGGGCGCTGGAGAAGGCGGCGTGAGCACTGCTGCAGCCGACAGGCCGAAGCCGCTCGCCAACTATCCTTTCCTGCGTGAGGCGGGCGGCCTGCTGTTCCTGTCAGGCGTCAGCGCCCGGCAGAAGGACGGCACAATTGCAGGTGTCTCCAGGCAGGCGGGCGAAGCAATCTACGACGTGGCCGAGCAGTTCCGGGCGATCGTCACCAACATCACCGAGACGTTGCGCGCGGTCGACGGCAGGCTCTCGGATCTGGTCGACGTCACGATCTTCCTCACCGACATGGCCTACTATCCAGCCATGAACTGCGAATACAACAAGTGGTTCGGGCCTGACGGCCCGGCCCGCACCACCGTCGGCGTCCGCCAGTTGCCGCACCCGGACATGGTGGTCGAGCTCAAGGTCGTGGCGCGCCGGCCGGACTGATTTTCAGGCAGACCTGTTTCAAGACTTTTTCAGACCGCCTGTTACCACACCCATAGCCTGCCCCCGGCGCTTGCGTCGGGGGCTATTTTCTTTTCAGGCGCAGATCAAAGCACCGTGCAGGCTTCGTTGAAGGGCAGGCGCGGGTGGCGGGGAAACAGCTTGGCCGGATCGCCATGGCCGATGCCGCAGATGAAGTTTGAACGAATGGCCGTGCCGGCAAAGAAGATCTCGTCGGTGGCGGCACGGTTGAAGCCGGAGATCGGCCCGCAGTCGAGGCCGAGCGCACGCGCCGCCAGCATGTAATAGGCGGCCTGCAGCGTGGCGTTGCGGAAGGCTGTGTCGTCGACGAGATGCGGATTGCGCTCGAAATGGCCTTTGCCGTCGGTGTGCGGGAACAGAAACGGCATCTTCTCGGCAAAAGCGTAGTCGGTGGCGAAGATGGCGACGACCGGGCAGGTCATGATCTTGGAGACGTTGCCCGCAGCCAGCGCCGCCTTCAGCTTGTCGCGTGCCGCATCGGTCGCCAGGTAGACGATACGCAGCGGCGAGCAGTTCATGCTCGTCGGCCCCATCCTGGCGATGTCGTGGATTCGTTCGAGCAGCGCGAGATCGACCGGCCGGTCGAGCCAACCATTCTGGCTGCGGGCGTCGAAGAACAGGCGGTCGAGCAGGGTCTTGCCGTCGTCCAGTGTGTCGATCTTCATGGCGTGATCCATCAGAAGCGTTCCATTTCCAGTGTTGGAGCTTGCCCGTGCGCCTCGGCGATCAGCGTGGACACGGCAGCTGTGTTGACGAGTGGATCGGGGCGAGCGTTGTCCGGGCCCTGGGCCTCGGCGAATGACTTGAGGGCGCGGATTCGCGTCGCCCAGTCGGACGTTTTGGGAAAGGCGGCGAGCAAGGCGGGCATGGCCAGTCGGTCGAGCCTGTCGACGAAGGCGGCCATGGCCACGTCGGCGAGCGAAAAGCTGTCTGCTGCCAGCCAGTGTCTTTCAGCCAATGCTCGCTCCATCCTGGCCATCACGTCGCGGAACGTCCTGATCGAGGTGACGACGGCCGCGTGATCGAAGGGCGCGTGCGCCGCGGCCAGATAGGCGTCGCGTCGTGCCGGCAGCGGATGTCGCGAGATCATTTCGGCGAATGTGGCAGGGGCGATTTTCGCCACACGCTCCTTGAGGATGAGATTGAAGGTCGGCGGGCGGATGGCCGGGTGCACCACCTCGTCTTCGAAGCGAGCCCAGCTTCGCGCGCGTGCGCGTTCTTCTATCGAAGATGGCAGCAGCCTGCCGCCGGCAATGTCGACGAGCAGCTCGTTGATGTCGGAGGATTCGACGAAGACCTCGCCGTTCCAGCGTAGCGCCGGCACCAGCCCTTTGGGGTGCACTGTGAGATAGGCCGGGGAGAGATTGTCGAAACGCGTCAGGTCGATGCGGCGCGAGGTCCAGGGAAGGTCGAGCTCGGCCAGGCACATGCGGACCTTGAAGGACTGAACCGAACCCCATTCATGGAACAATTCGATTTCAGACATCGTTAGAAACTCGCTCTCCGTGCGCACCTCATGCTTGACATGCATACACAGATGATGAAATGTATGCAACAACGATAGCAGGCAACAAGGAAGGAGCCAGCCAGTGGTGTGGCACGCGCTAGGACAACGAGTGATCAGGGACGAAGTTCGGCCCGTATTGGTGACGGAGCAGGGCGTCTATGACCTCGCGCTGGTGGCACGCCTTACGGGTAAGGACGCACAGGCCTGGGACAAGTGGATTTCAGCCGGCGTGGCGGGCATGCTCGACCGCTGGCTGGACGTGGCGCCGGCTTTGGCGGCTCTCGCCGAGAACGTTGCCGCTGCAGGTCCAAAATATGAGCCGCTGGGAACGGGAACGCAGCTTTGCGAGCCCTATCGCCCGATCCGCATTTTCGCCACTGCGTCCAACTATGTCGAGCATGCCCAGGAGATGGGCACGGTGCTGGCCGCCAAGTCGGAAAGCCAGCCCTATGTCTTCATGAAGGCGGATTCGAGCGTCATCGGTCCCGATGCGGCGGTGATCCTGCCGGAGCGGGCGCAGAAGGTCGATTGGGAGGTCGAGCTGGCGGCAGTCATTGGCATCGGCGGCCGCGACATTCCGGTCGAGAAGGCACTCGAGCATGTCGCTGCCTATTCGGTCATCAACGACATCACCTCGCGCGATCTCACGCGCCGCTCCGATTTCCCCTTCAAATTCGACTGGTTCCGGGGCAAGAGCTTCGACACGTTCGCCCCGCTCGGTCCGTGGCTCGTGCCGGCCGCCTGCATCGGCGATCCGCAGAGCCTGCGCCTGACGCTGGACGTGAACGGAACGCGCAAGCAGGACGACAGTACCGGTTCGATGATTTTTTCCGTCGCCGAGCAGATCTCCTATCTGTCGTCGATCCTGACGCTTCGGCCGGGCGACCTGATCGCCACCGGCACGCCTGACGGCGTCGGCATGGGAACCGGCGAGTTCCTCAATTGCGGGGACATCGTCACGGCTGCCGTAGAGAAGGTCGGCGCCATAACAAATCCGATCCGGTCCATGCCGGTCGGGTAAGAAGCATCCAAAAAACCAGGCCCAACACTGAGGAGGACAGTATGGCAATGAGTTTCGGGAAAGCACTGCGCGGGCTCGCGCTGGCAGGTGCCGTTGCAAGCATGACGGCCGCCGCCTCGGCGGCCGAGAAGGTCGCATTCAACATGTCGTGGCTGCCGCAAGGCAGCGTCGGTGGCATCCTAGTCGCCAAGGCCAAGGGTTTTTATGACGAGGCTGGCCTCGACGTCACCGTCTACCAGGGTTATGGCGGCCAGCGCACCGTCAACGAGATCGACCAGGGCCTGTTCGACATCGGCTATGGCGATCCTGTCTCGGTCATTCTCAACCGCGCCAATGGCGGCAAGGCCGTTTTCGTCGGCTCGATCAACACGGTGTGGCCGGGCGCGCTCTGCTACCTGACCAAGGACGGCGAGGGCGAAAAGAAGCTCGCCGACTTCGCCGGCAAGTCGGTCGGCGGCGGCGCCACATCGCCGGTGCAGAACATCGTGCCGAGCTGGCTCGTCGACAATGGCCTGCCCAAGGATCACCTCAAGCTGCTGCGCATGAACCCGGCCGTCATCACCTCGTCCTTCCTGGAAGGCAAGGTCGATCTCGCCGAGTGCTGGGAAGGCGCCAGCCTGCCGATCCTGACAGAGAATGCCGGCGAGAGTGGCAAGAAGATCGGCATGATCAAGTATCGCGACTTCGGTCTCGACATGTATGGCAGCGGCTTCGTCACCACCGAGCAGATGCTGGCCGAGAAGCCCGAGGTCGTCGACAAGTTCCTGGACGCTTCCTACCGTGGCTATGAGTTCCTCGCGCAGAACCCGGATGAATCCGCCGATCTGATCGTCAAGCAGTATCCGACGCTCGAAAAGAGCATCGTGCTGGAGCAGATCAAGCAGATCAACGCGCTTGTCCGCGATCCGAACGCCGAGAACAAGGAGCTGGGTTTCGTCCGTGCCGACCGCATGGAAAAGACCATGGGCTTCGTGCGTGAAGCTTTCGTCGTCGACGACAGCATCAAGACCGACGACCTCTACCGCAATATCAGCCGCTGAGGGCTGACTTCACTCCTGGATGAGGAACATGAAGAAGAAGATCAACGTCAGGAAGCTGGGCCACATGGTCCTGATGGTTCGTGACATCCACAAGTCCGTCGACTTCTACACCAATGTCGTCGGCCTCGAGGTCTCGGACTGGATCGAGGACAAGATGGTGTTCCTGCGTGCAGGCGCTGACCATCACGACCTCGCCTTGTCGCAAATTCCGGCTGACTCGCCCGATCGCGACGACCTGCCGAAGTATTCGAGGCCCGGCCTCGAGCACTTCTCCTACCTGGTCGACAGCCTCGAGGACATGGAGGCAGCGGCCGAGATGCTGCAGGAGCGCGGCGTGGAAATCGTCCGCGGCATCGGCAAGCATGGCCCGGGCGCCAACTGCTTCCTCGTGTTCAAGGATCCCGACGGCAACAACTGCGAGATCTATTGCGACATGATCCAGGTCACCGAAGACAACCCGCATGTCGCACAGGTCTGGGCGCGCAACATCGACGCCTTCGACCAGTGGCATTTCAAGCGCTTCCTTGTCCCGCCGCCCCACCAGGTGGTGAAGGACAAGCTGGGCGAGTAGGCCGAGGACCTGCAAGCCACCGAGACGAGGGGCGCCGGCCATGCTGGCGCCCTTGCTCAAAGAGCGCACCGGACAGACCGGATGCGACACACAGATTTGTCGGGGCTGCTGCCTGTGAGGCCCACCCCCCGGACGCCTATCAGGAGGAGCCAATATGTCAGGCGTAAGTCCAAGACTTGTCGCATACGCGCAAGTCGTCTCGTTTTTCGGAGCGTTCCTGCTCTTCTGGGAATACGGCGTTCGCTATTTCGAAGTGAAAAGCTACATCCTGCCGCCGATCTCGGCGATCGCGGTGGCGATCTGGGAGTCACGCGACCAGATCTTCGAGCACTCCATGTACACGCTGGCCGAAGTGCTGATCGGCTTCATCGCCGCCGTCGTCGTCGGCATCATCATCGGCATGATCGTTTATGTCTCGCCTTTCGCCCAGCGCACCATCTATCCGCTGGTGACGGCGCTGCAGACGACTCCGAAAAGCGCCTTGGCGCCGCTGATGATCGTCTGGTTCGGCTACGGCTTCGTCTCCAAGGTGGCGATGGCCTTCCTGTTCGCCTTCTTCCCGATCGTCGTCGCCACCCTGGGCGGCTTTGCCGGCACGGCCAAGAACCTGGAAGAGCATTTCCGCGCCCTCAATGCCGGCCCGTGGACGACCTTCACGACGCTGCGCCTGCCAAGCGCGCTGCCGGCTTTCATCGACGGCTGTCGCGTGGCGATGCCGCTGGCGATGATCGGCGCCATCATCGGCGAACTCGTCGGCTCCGACCGCGGCCTGGGCAACCTCATCATGCTGGGCACTGCCTCGTCGCGCACCGACCTCGTCTTCGGCTGCATCATCGTCATCACGCTGATCTCGCTGGTGCTCTATGCGGCCATTGAATGCGCGGCCAAGTCGGTCTGGTGGCGGGGTATCCAGGTATGAATATCGCAGTTCGGGAGGACACCATGTCGGCTACGGCGACCATCGAGGCGAACAAGGGTGGCGCGCAGCCGGCCGCACAGCCTCTGGCCAACCACATCGAAGCCAAGGGGCTCAACAAGCACTTCGGCAAGGTCGCGGCGCTCGAAGACATCAATTTCGGCATCCGCAACCAGGAATTCGTCTCGGTGCTCGGGCCGAGTGGCTGCGGCAAGAGCACGCTTCTGCGCATCATTGCCGGCCTGATCCCCTATGAGAGTGGCTCGGCGACTGTCAGGGGCGAGGTGATTCACTCGCCGCGACCTGACATCGGCGTGGTCTTTCAGACCAACAACATGCTGCCCTGGCTCACCGTGCGCAAGAATGTCGAGCTCGGCGCCCGCATCCGAAAGATGCCGGCGCAAGCCCGCGACCACGCGGTCGACAAGGTGCTGGAGGTTTTGTCGCTCTCAAAGTTCGCCGACGCCCACCCGCACCAGCTGTCGGGCGGCATGCGCCAGCGCGCCTCGATCGGCCAGGCGCTGGTGCTCGATCCGCCGATTCTCTTGATGGACGAACCCTTCGGCGCGCTCGACGCGCTGACCCGCGACAAGCTCAATGTCGAGCTGCTGCGCATCTGGCAGGAGCACCGCAAGACCGTGATGTTGATCACCCACAGCATTGCCGAGGCCGTGTTCTTGTCCGACCGCGTGCTGGTCATGGCCGACCGGCCGGGCAAGATCATCGAAGAGGTGGTGATCGATCTGCCGCGTCCGCGCGACGCCGCCGCCACCCGCGCGCTGCCGCAGTTCGGCGAATATGTCGCCTATCTCGGCAAGATCATGGGCGTGACGAAGTAGTCACCTCGCCGGACACTGACGGCATTTCGATCGCACTCTCGCGGCTGCCACGGGCTGGCGGCCGCTTTTTTTGACCCAGAATTTCCGAGGAAACCACATGACTGAACTGACGCTTTCCATAGCCAACACCATCATCGCTGCAGCCTTCGAAAAGGGCGCCGAGGCGAAGATAAAGCCCCTGACAATTGCGGTGCTCGACGCCGGTGGGCATCTGAAGGCCTTCCAGAAACAGGACGGTGCCTCGCTGCTGCGCTACGAGATCGCCGCGGGCAAGGCCTATGGTGCGCTGGCGGTCGGCATGGGGTCGCTCTGGCTCGACCAGACCGCGAGGGAGCGGCCGCACTTTGTCGAGGGGCTCAATGCCGTCTCCGGCGGCAGGATCGTGCCCGTTCCGGGCGGCGTGCTCGTGCGCGACCAGGCCGGCAAGCTCCTCGCCGCCGTCGGCGTCACTGGTGACACGTCGGACAATGACGAACTCGTGGCCGTTGCTGGGATCGAGGCGGCAGGTCTCAGGCATCAGGTCGAGTGATGGTCTGAACGAGCCATCGAAGGCGACGGCGAGGCGGTTCGTCATAGCCGCCAGCAAGGTCGCCGATTCTGCCAAGTGTCTTCAACGTTAGTTCCGGCGCAGCCTCTCCGGCGATTTGCCGGAGAGGCTGTTGCGGTTCAGCTGTGGGCTGTCAGGCTGCGCGACGCTGGCTCTGAGGTGGCGAAGTCTCGGCAAGCGCGAACTGCGCGATCAACTGGCGCAGCCGGGCGGCCTCGCCGGCAAGCGTCACGCTGGCGGCGGTGGTCTCCTCGACCATGGCGGCGTTCTGCTGGGTGACCTGGTCAATCTGGTTGACCGCGGTGTTGACTTCGCCGAGGCCGGTCGACTGCTCGTGCACCGAGGTGGCGATCGCGTCCATGTGCTGATTGATGGTCACGACATAGGTCTCGATGGTCTTCAGTGCCTCGCCGGTTTGCCGCACCAGCTTGACACCGGCCTCGATCTCGACGCTCGAATTGCGGATCAGTTCCTTGATTTCCCTGGCCGCCTTGGCCGAGCGCTGCGCCAGTTCGCGCACCTCATGGGCGACGACGGCAAAGCCCTTGCCAGCATCGCCCGCCCGCGCCGCCTCGACGCCGGCGTTGAGCGCCAGAAGGTTGGTCTGGAAGGCGATCTCGTCGATGACGCCGATGATGTTGGAGATCTGGCCGGAGGCTTCCTCGATCCGGCCCATGGCCTCGACCGCGTTCCCCACCACAGCGCCCGACTGGGCGGCGCTGGCATTGGCCCGCATCGCCACGGCACGCGCCTCGTCGGCGCGCTTGGCGGAGTTGGAGACATTGACGGTGATCTCGTCGAGCGCGGCGGCCGTCTCTTCGAGCGACGCTGCCTGCTGTTCGGTGCGGCGCGACAAGTCGTCGGCGCTGACGCTGATCTCGCGGGTTCCGTTGTCGATCGATCCGGCCGACAGGGTGATGGCCGACAGCGTGTCGCCGAGCTGGCCGATCGCGGCGTTGAGATCATGGCGCAGCGGCTCGAAATCCGGCGCAAAGGCTTGATCGAGCTGGAACGACAGGTCGCCCGAGGCAAGCCGGCGCAAACCGGCCGCAAGCCCCGATGTCGCTTGCTCCAGTCGCGCCTGGGCTGCGGCTTCGGCTTCCTCCGTCAGGCGGATGCGGTCGCTCTCGGCCCGTGCCCGCGTGGCTTGCGCCTCCTCTTCCATGCGCCGGTTGGCAATGGCCGCCTGGCGGAACACCTCGACCGCTCCGGCCATATCGCCGATCTCGTCGCGGCGCCCGGAATATGGAACTCCTGTCACCGTGTCGCCCGACGCCAGCCGGCGCATTGCCTCTTGCATGCGCTTGAGTGGGGTCGTGACGCCGCCGATCACCAGCCAGACCGAGAAGGCAACGATGGCCAACGAGACGACCGCGAGCGCGCCCATCCACAGGACGATGGTAGATTTCAGCTCGTTTGCGGCGGCAAATTCCTCCTGCGCCACGCGAAGCTGGAGCGAGACCAGGTCGCTGATGGGCGTGGCAAGCGGATCGATCGTCGGATAGAGCCGCTCGCCGACGAAGCGATCGAGGGCTGCCTGATCCTTTCGCGCGATGATACCGACCAGAGTGTCGATCTCACTTCTCGAACTCTCGCGAAGCCCTGCGAACCCGTCGGCCAGCGCCTTTTCATCCGATGTCATCGTCGTTGACGCATAGGCCGTCCAGGAGCGGTCGATGGCATCGATGGCGACACGCAACGCCTTTTCGCCTTCCGCCCAATCGAGCGCGCCGCTTCTGACCTTGTGGGCCGTGTCGACGATGTTGACGGCATACATGTCCGCGACGGTCTTCAGATGGGTCATCGGCTCGACGCGATCGACGACAATGGTGCGGGTGCGCTCCGACACTGATTGCAGCGCCAAAAAGGCGGTGCCGCCTGAAATCAGCAACAAAGCGGCGAGAAGGGCGATACTGGCAATGAGCTTTAATCTAATCGTCATGACGGGTTCCGGCTCGATTTGATATGGCTCAGTACCGCGCCGCAGATTGCAACTTTATTAAACTGTCATGTATCGGCACCACAAAACTCTCTATCGCAATGCGGGAATAATTTCGAGATGCCGCAACCAGGGCGATTTCAAAAGAACTTATAGATTCATTTTTGTGTTTATACTTTGATTCAACGAAATAAATCAGTGTTGATGCGCGCTTGGTCATCGAAGCGCGACATGCAGCGTCCAAGGCAGGCAAAGAACAATCGCCCGACGACACGCCATGTGAGGGGGGCGTTGTTGCAGAATTTACGTCGTCGGACTTGGTTTGCCGGGCTTTGACGATTGACGGACCGAGCGATGTCTCAGGCCGATCTTCCAGAGCGGGCGGGAGATCCCGGCGATGTTCGATGAGCGCCTCGGGCCCTCTCCGCTGGATGCGGCTGCAAGCACCGGTGGCCGGCAAGAAGGTGGGGCTTGGGCGCAGATCTTTTCAAAGATGCGGCAGCATGCCGGTGGCTGGGCCGACCTGCAAGCAGGCTGACGACACCGCCATTGGTCCGGCTGTCGGCCGCTCATGGCTGGTTTGAGTCGTCTGTTGGCAAAAATAAAGAAGATTGTCAACAATATGGTTGACATGTGTGTTGCGACTTCGTAGCTTTTGGCACGCAGGCGGCAATCGGCAAGGCAGTGGAGGTGCAGCCGGTTGATGCGGCGAGCAGATTGGCGGCCCCGAGCCGCCATCGCTTCATGAAAAGATCCCCGCCTAAGGGGGCTGGGGCAAAACGAAGTGGTGGAGAACTCACATGTTCAGGAAGCTGATCCTCGCGGCAGGCCGCGGGCTTTTCGACGCCTTGCCATGCGGAGCCCCTCAAGAGGATCTCCGCGCTGATATCGCGCAGCTTACCGAGAACAAGCCGCACCACCGGCTGACTCATTTCGCCCAGTAAACACCACGTGGAGCCGGCGCAGCAGGCGCTCCGGCTCCGTCCACCCCGCGAGGCTCCACATGCTGGTCTTCACTATAAGCCGCATTGCCAATGCCATCATGGTCATGCTGGCGGTCGCCATGCTCGCCTTCCTGATTTTCCGTCTCGCCGGCGATCCGGTCGAGCTCATGGTCACCGAACAGACGACGCAGGCGGACCGTGATGCCATTCGCGAGCGGCTGGGTCTCGACGACGGCGTTGCCACCCAGTTTGCGCGCTTCGTCGCGAATGCGGCACGGGGCGATTTCGGCATCTCCTACCGCAATGGCCAGGACGTGCTGACCCTGATCGGAGAGCGCTTCCCGGCTACGTTGGAGCTGGTTCTGGTGGCGACACTGATCTCGCTGGTCGTCGGCCTGCCGCTCGGCGTGCTGACCGCGATCAAGCGGGGGAGATGGTACACGGAGTCGCTGCAATTCCTGTCGATCGTCGGCGTGTCGCTGCCGAGCTTCGTCGTGGGCATTCTCCTGATCCTGGTGTTTTCTGTCATCCTCGGCGTGTCGCCGTCCTTCGGTCGCGGCGAGGTCGTGCAGTTGGGATGGTGGTCGACCGGCCTTCTGACGCCGTCCGGACGCGCGGCGCTGATCCTGCCGGCGGTGTCGCTGTCGCTCTACCAGATCACGCTGATCATGCGCCTCGTCCGCGCCGAGATGCTCGAAGTGCTGCGCTCCGACTATGTCAAGTTCGCCCGCGCCCGCGGCATTCCGCGCTGGCGCGTCTATTTCCGCCACGCGCTGCGCAACTGCCTGATGCCGGTGGTGACCATGACCGCGATGAACATCGGCTCGCTGATCGCCTTCGCGCTCATCACCGAGACCGTCTTCCAGTGGCCGGGCATGGGCATGCTGTTCATTCAGGCGGTGACGTTCCTCGATATCCCCGTCATGGCCGCCTATCTCTGCATCATCTCCTTCATCTTCGTCGCGCTGAACACGCTGGTCGACATCACCTATGCCGTGATCGATCCGCGCCTGCGTGCCTCGCACTGACAGCTGGAGTCCAGTCGATGACGACAGACGTTACCAAAACCGGCGCTGCCGCCCGTCCCGGCCTGCTCAAGCGCATCCGCAACAGCGATGTCTGGTGGTCCTTCACCCGCAGCAAGTCGGCGATGATCGCCGCCGTGATCCTGGCCGTGCTGGTGTCGGCTGCGGTGTTTGCGCCGCTGATCGCACCGCAGAACCCTTATGATGCTGCCCAGCTCGATATGTGGAAGGCCGAGCTTCCGCCGATCTGGGAGCCAACGGGTGAGTGGCCCTACCTGCTCGGCACCGACACGCAAGGGCGCGACATGCTGTCGGCCATTCTCTACGGCACGCGCATATCCATCGTCATCGGCCTCTTCTCGGTGGTGCTGTCCTTGCTGATCGGCATGACCGCGGGCCTGTGCGCCGGCTTCTTTGGCGGTGTCGTCGACAATCTCTTGATGCGCTTCGGCGACATCACGTTGTCGATCCCGACGATCCTGATCGCCATCCTTGTGTCGACCGTCGTGCGCCAGATGTTGCCGGATGATCTGCGCGAGATCGGTGCCGCGGCCGTGCTGGTGTTCGCGATCGCGCTGTCGTCCTGGGTGCAATATGCGCGCACCGTGCGTGCACAGACCATTGTCGAGCGCAACAAGGAATATGTTCAGGCGGCTCGCCTGCTGAAAGTGCCCGCTCGTCGTATCCTGGCGCATCACATCCTGCCCAACACGCTGACGCCGGTACTGGTCGCCGCCACGCTGAACTTCGGCATGGCGATCCTGACCGAGGCGACGCTGTCGTTCCTTGGCATCGGCATGCCACCCGGCCAGCCGTCGCTCGGAACGCTGATCCGCATTGGCAACCAGTTCCTGTTCTCCGGTTCGTGGTGGATCGTGCTGTTTCCGGTGATCCAGCTCTGCCTGCTCGTCGTCGTCGTCAACATTCTGGGTGACTGGCTGCGCGACCTGCTCAATCCGAAACTGAGGTAAGCGTGATGACCAACCTGTTGCTTCGCAACGTTCGTCCTTATGGCGGTGCGAATTCCGATCTGCTGATCCGCGACGGGCGGATCGCCGGCATTGGCCGTTTCGAGCCAGACCCCGGCATGCCGGTCGAGGATGGCAAGGGCGCCATCGCCATTCCGGGCCTGATCGACGCGCATACCCATCTCGACAAGACCACCTGGGGCATGCCCTGGCACGAGAACAATCGCCGCGCCGTGCTGCGCGAGCGCATCGATTTCGAGCGCGAGCACCGCATCGAGATCGGCATCGACCCACATCGCCAGTCGATGCGCCATGCCATCGGCCTGGCCGCCCATGGCGCGACGCATATCCGCAGCCATGTCGACATCGATCCGGTCCACAAGCTGGCGCTCGTCGACGGCATCATGGAAACCCGCGAGAAGCTGAAAGGCGTCATCGACATCGAGATCGTCGCCTTCCCGCAGTCGGGCCTGATGGTCATGCCTGGCACGCTGGAACTGCTCGACGAGGCACTCAGCCAGGGCTGCGAGGTTCTTGGCGGCATCGATCCCTGCGGCATCGACCGCGACCCCAAGGGCCAGCTCGACGCGCTCTTCGCCCTGGCGCTGAAGCACCAGTGCCCGATCGACATTCACCTCCATGAGGCGGGCGATCTTGGCGCCTTCACCATGGAACTGATGTTCGAGCGCATCCGCGCCAACGGCATGCAGGGCAAGGTTGCGATCAGCCACGCCTTTGCACTCGGCATGAACGACTATCTGCGCGTCGGCCAGCTGATCGAACAGATCGCCGAACTCGACGTGGCGATCCTGACCACGGGTGCGCCGTCGGCCACCGTGCCGTCGATCATGCGCCTCAAGCAGGCAGGCGTCCGCGTCGGCGCCGGCTGCGACGGCATCCGCGACACCTGGGGCCCCTGGGGCCAGCCCGACATGCTCGACCGCGCCAAGGTGGTCGGCATGAAGAACGGCCTGCGCTCGGACATCGAGCTGGCGCATGTGTTGCACGTCGTCTCGCAGGGCGGCGCGGATGTCATGCGCATCGAGGGCTACGGCCTCGCCGAAGGCTGCAACGCAGACCTGACCCTGCTGACCGGCGAGACGCTGGCCCACGCCGTGGTCGATGTCGCGCCGCGCCCGCTGGTCGTCAAGGGCGGTCGCGTCACCGCGCGCAACGGCCAGGCCACGGTGGAAATGCCATGACAAGACAGGTTCTCGACACGCTCGAACTCGGCAAGCGTCCCGAAGGGCGCACGCTCATCACCGCCGCCTGGGTGCTCGGTCACCGCGATGGTGGCCACCGGCTGATCCCCAATGGCCAGGTCGTCATCGACGGTGGCGAGGTGATCTATGTCGGTACCGATTTTGCCGGCGAGGTCGCCCGCCGCATCGATTTCGGCAATGCACTTGTCAGCCCCGGCCTCATCGATCTCGATGCGCTGTCGGATCTCGACACCACCATCCTGGGCATCGACCACCATCCGGGTTGGGCCAAGGGCCGTGTCTGGCCGCGCCACTACGTCGAAGCCGGCCCCTACGAGATGTATTCGCAGGAGGAGTTGGCCTTCCAGAAGCGTTTTGCCTTCGGCCAGCTGCTGCTGAACGGTATCACCACGGCTGCGCCCATCGCCTCGCTGTTCTATCGCGAGTGGGGCGAGACGGTTGCCGAGTTCGACGCGGCGGCCGATGCGGCCGGAGAGCTTGGCCTGCGCGTCTATCTCAGCCCGGCCTATCGCGCCGGCGGCATGGTGCTTGAAGAGCCGGGCCGCATGGAAGCGGTGTTCGACGAGAAGCGCGGCCTCGCCGGACTGCGCGACGCCGTCGACTACATCGGGCGGCAGAACGGTCGCCATGGCGACCTGGTGCGCGGCCTGCTGGTGCCGGACCGTGTCGAGACCTGCACCGAGGAGCTGCTGCGCCAGACGCAAGCCGCGGCTGCAGAACTCGGTTGCAAGATCCGCCTGCACATGGCGCAGGGCTCGATGGAAGTCGACACCGTGCGCAAGCTGCATGGTGCGACAGCACCTGTGTGGCTGGCACGCGCCGGTCTGCTCAACGACCGACTGATCGCGCCGCATGCCACCAACGCCACCGAGGAAGACCTCGGTCTCTATGCCGAGAACGGTGTGTCGATCGTGCATTGCCCGCTGGTTTCGGCCCGTGGCGGCAGCACGCTCAACTCGTTCTCCAAGTGCAAGGAACGTGGCATCAACATCGCGATGGGCACCGACACGACGCCTGCCGACATGCTGATGAACCTGCTTGTCGGCCTGATCGCCTGCCGCATCAACGACCGGGCTCCGGACCGTGTCCGGAGTGCCGATCTGTTCGACGCAGCGACACTCGGCGGCGCCAAGGCGCTGGGCCGCGACGACCTGGGCAAGCTGATGTCAGGCGCGCGCGCCGACATCGCCGTGTTCGGCCTCGACGACGCGGTCATGGCGCCATCTATCGATCCGATCACCACGCTGGTAACCGGCGGATCGGGCAAGGTCACCCAGGCCGTGTTCGTCGACGGGCGCCTGTCGATGCGCTTCGGCAAGGTTGCCGGCATCGACATGAAGGCCGCGCGCCAGCTTGCGCAGCGCCAGTTCGACGGTCTCATCGCCAAGTATCCGGAACGCAGCTGGGGCAACCCGCCTGTTTCGGAAATCTTCCCGCCCAGCTATCCGATAGAGGTCAACGACAATGGCTGAAGCCGAGAAGGCAGTGCTTGAAGTACGCAACCTCAAGGTCGAGTTTCCCGGCCGCCGCGGGGTTGCCACCGCGCTCTCCGACGTGAGCCTTTCGATCCGACCCGGCGAGATCCTCGGCGTCGTCGGCGAGTCCGGTGCCGGCAAGTCGATGACGGGCCTGGCGATCCAGGGCCTGCTCGAGCGGCCGGGCCGCATCGCCGAAGGCGAGATCTGGCTTGGCGATCGCCGCATCGACCAGCTCAACGACCGCGAGATGGAGACGATCCGCGGCCGCGAGATCGGTGCGATCTTCCAGGACCCGCTGACTTCGCTCAACCCGCTGTTCACCGTCGGTGCACAGCTGACCGAAACCATCCGCCAGCATCTCGGCATGGGCAAGGCCGAGGCCAGGGCACGGGCGATCTCGCTGCTCAAGGATGTCGGCATTCCTTCGCCGGAGGATCGCTTCGGCCAGTATCCGCACCAGTTTTCGGGCGGCATGCGACAGCGCGTGGTGATTGCGCTCGCGCTGGCCGCTTCACCCAAGCTGATCATCGCCGATGAGCCGACCACCGCGCTCGACGTGTCCATCCAGGCGCAGATTACCTCGCTGCTGCGCAAGTTGTGCAAGGAGAAGCAGACGGCGGTGATGCTGGTGACGCACGACATGGGCGTCATTGCCGAGACCGCCGACCGCATTGCGGTGATGTATGCCGGTCGCCTCGTCGAGATCGGACCTGTCGCCGAGGTGCTGCATGCGCCCAAGCACCCCTACACGCGGGGGCTGATGGCTTCGATCCCCGCACTCGGCGCGCGCGTCAAGCAGCTGAATCAGATCGACGGCTCGATGCCGCGGCTCGACGCCATTCCCGATGGCTGTGCCTTCAACCCGCGCTGCAAGGACGCTGGGCCACGCTGCTCGCGTGAACGGCCGGGTCTTGTGACTGCGGGCAACGGGGCAAGCGCTTGCTGGATAAATGCAGGAGGAACCGCATGACCGCGATGACTTCACACAAGACCTCGGCGCTGAGCGTCAACGGGCTGGTCAAGACGTTCGACGTGTCGGCGCCGTGGCTGAACCGCGTGGTCGAGCGCAAGCCGCGCCAGTACCTGCAGGCGGTCAACGACATCAGCTTCGAGGTGCCGTTGGGCGGTTGCCTCAGCCTGGTCGGCGAAAGCGGTTGCGGCAAGTCGACGGTCGCCCGCCTTGTGACGGGCCTCTACCGGGCCAATGGCGGCGAGATGCGCTTCGCTCCCGGCGAGGACGGCAAGCCGCTGGCGGCCCAGATGATCTTCCAGGATCCCTACGCCTCGCTCAATCCGCGCTGGCGGGTGAAGAACATCATCGCCGAGCCGATCCGCGAGCTCAAGCTCAGGAACACGGCGGCGGAGATCGAAGAGCGCGTGGTGGAGCTGTTGAAGACCGTCGGCCTGTCGGCGTCGGACGGCGACAAGTTCCCGCACGAATTCTCCGGCGGCCAGCGCCAGCGCATCTCGATCGCGCGTGCGCTTGCCGGCGAGCCGCGCTTTCTGGTCTGCGACGAGCCGACGTCGGCACTCGACGTCTCGGTGCAGGCGCAGGTGCTGAACCTCATGCGCAAGTTGCAGGACGAGTTCGGCCTGACCTATTTGTTCATCAGCCACGACATGAGCGTGGTCAGGCACATGTCCGACCGCATTGCGGTCATGTATCTCGGCCGCATCGTCGAAGAGGGGGAGACGGAGGCACTGTTTGCCAAGCCGCGCCATCCCTACACGCAGCTGCTGCTCGAGACGATCCCCAACGTCAAGGATCCGCACCGGGATCGCGTCGTTGCAGGTGGCGAGGTGCCAAGCCCGCTCAAGCCGCCGTCGGGCTGTCCGTTCCATCCGCGATGCGCGATGGCCACCGCACGCTGCTCGTCCGAGCTCCCGGCGGTGCGCACGCTCGCGGGTGGAACGCGCGTGGCATGTCACCTCGTGACCGATGAATGACGTTGAGGGATGCGGTTTACGCCAAGGCGGCCTTGAGGTCGTGCGACATGTCGCGGACCTCCCTGAGGTCCAGCTCGGACTCGACATGGTCGAGATGATGTTGCATCAGCCGCGAGGCCTTTTCGACATCGCCGGCGGCAATGGCCTCGACGATTTCGTCATGTTCGTCCGGCCCGCAATTGAAGCGCGCGGTGTTGCGATACACGGCGGTGATCAGCGAGGTGCGCGAGATCAGGTCGCGCATCATGCCGAAGAGGAAGTCCGATCCGGAGAGCTCGGCGAGCAGGAGGTGGAAGCCACCGGACAGCTTGATGATGTCGGTGGTGGCGTCGTTGGCGTTTGCGACCCTTTCGCGCGCGACATGGCTGCGCAACCTGAGGACGTCGGCCTTCGACCGCGACGTGCAGATGCGCTCGATGACGCAGCGCTCAACCGATCGGCGCACGAAGAACACCTCCCGGGCCTCGTCGACGGATGGCTGGCACACGAAAGCGCCGCGATTGGGGATGATGGTGACAAGCCCTTCGCGCTCGAGCGCGGTCAATGCCTGGCGAATGCGCGCGCGGCTGACGTCGAAGATTTCGGCCAGTTGGCCTTCCTTGAGCTGGACGCCCGGACGCAGCCGCCGCTCGGCAATAGAAAGCCATACTTTTTCGACGATCTGCTGTGTCGAAACGCTTGCTTGTTCGGTCATGAAGCGCTGCCTCCTGCGATGGCCGACATTCGTCATGGACACTTAAAAGTCAACATTCCAATAAATTACCCGAATCCCATTTTGCGGACAATCCAGCATAAAATTGTGTACCAAGCGGTTCGGGTTTGAGAGGGCATATGGAGTTCGATTTCACCAGGCTGGAGATGGAAAGCCGCTATCGTCTGCTGACCAATTTCATTGGTCCGCGGCCGATTGCGCTCGTCACCACCCGCACGGCCACGGGGCGCAGCAATGCAGCCCCGATGAGCTTCTTCAACGTATTCTCGCATGAGCCGCCGATCGTCGTGCTGGGTATCCAGCCGCGTCTTTCCGGCGAGGACAAGGACACGGTGGTCAACATCCGGCGGACCGGCGAGTTCGTGGTCAATATGGTCGACATGGCGCTGTCGCAGCAGATGCTGGTCTGCGGCCTCGGCTTCGAAAGCGATGTCGACGAACTCGAGATGGCGGGGCTGCCCACCGCTCGCGGCGCCCAGATCGACGTCGACTATGTGACCAACGCGCCATGTGCATTCGAATGCCGTGTCGAACGGCTGATCGAATATCCGCGCCGCCTGCTCGTGCTGGGCGAAGTGGTGCACATGCATGTGCGCCGCGACTGCCTCGACGAGGCGGGACGGTATGTAAACCCCGAAGTCTACCAGCCGATCGCCCGGCTTCACGCAGACAACTACATCACCTCCGACCGCCAGTTCGTGCTGAAGGCACCGACGATCGCGGATGTGCTCAAGGCAAACGAACGCGGCGAGTAGGATCCAGCAAAGTGCATATCCGCCTGATCAATCCGAATTCGACCGCTTCCATGACCAACCAGGCGCTGGAAAGCGCGCTGCGCGTTGCCAATGCGGCGACGCATGTGAGCGCCGTCAACCCGACCAGGACGCCTGTCAGCATCGAAGGCAGCGCCGACGAGGCGCTGGCGGTGCCGGACATGCTGTCGGAAATCCGCAAGGGCGAGCGCGAGGGCGTCGACGCCTATGTGATCGCCTGCTTCGACGATCCGGGCCTGCATGCCGCCCGCGAAGTCGCCAAGGGGCCGGTCATCGGCATCTGCCAGGCAGCCGTGCAGGTGGCCATGACCATCAGCCGCCGCTTCTCCGTCGTCACCACGCTGCCGCGCTCGGTGCCGATCATCGAGGACATCGTCCAGGCCTATGGCGCCGGGCACCATTGCCGCGCCGTGCATGCCATCGATCTGCCTGTGCTTGGGCTCGAGGAAGACCCCGAGACGGCAGAGCGGCTGCTGGTCGAGACGATCGAGCGGGCAAAGCTCTATGACCGCGCCGAGGCGATCATCCTCGGCTGTGCCGGCATGTCGAGCCTGTGCGATCGTCTGGCCAAGGCGACGGGCGTGCCGGTCATCGACGGCGTCACCGCCGCGCTGAAGATCGCAGAGGCGCTTGTCGGCGCCGGCTATGTCACGTCGAAGGTCAACGCCTATGATTTCCCGCGCCAGAAGGGACCGGCGCCTGCCGATGTCGATCTGCCGCTGATAGCGGCGAACAGCTAGTACCGGAAACGACAAAGGGGCCCTTGGACCCCTTTGCTTTGGTGGATGGTGGCTGCCTGCTTCGGCAGGCAGCCATCGATGCCCGATCTTACAGAACCGGTGGCGCCGGTGGCACCACCGCTTCCTCGAAGGTGCGATAGAGCTTGCCCCAGGCGGGATCGTGCATGTGCGCCTTAAGGCCTGCCCGTTCGACAAGGGCCTGCGCCTCGCGCTCGCCGAAATCGAGCGCCTGTTCCGTGTCGGTGGTCAGCACCTTGCCGCCCTCCATCAGGATCTTGCCGTCGACGATGACGGTGTCGACGTCGCTGCCGAGAACCTGCTGGACCAGCCGGTGAACGACCATCCAGTTCGGCGTCAGATGCGGCTGGCGCATGTTGATGATGGCGATATCGGCTTTCTTGCCGACCTCCAGCGAGCCGATCTCGTGGTCCATGCCGAGTGCTCTCGCGGCGTCGATGGTGATCATCTCGAACATCTTGCCCGGCGGCAGCAAATAGCGGTCGTGATTGTGCAGCAGGTGCTGCGTGTACTGGGCAAGCCGCGCCATCTGGAACATGTCGAAGTGGCGGCTCGGCGAGACGCCATCGGAGGTGACGGCAACCGGCACACCCTTGGAGATCATGTCGAGGATCGGCGTCGAGCGGCCGGGTGGGGCGTGCGTGACGAAGGTGCCGGTCTCGGCAAGAATGTCGACCTCTTCATGTGATATGCCCCAGCAGTGCTGCAGGTGGACGTCGGGTCCGAGGATGGCGTTTTCCTTGTCCTGGAAGGCCATGCGGATCTGGCCGGCGAAGGCGTCGGAGTGGATACGAACGCCCCATTTGCGGGCGGTTTCGCGCACGCGGCGGGCCTGCATGCGGTCATTGTCGGTGAGCTTGACCGCCCGGTCCGGTGTGCTGGCGTTGGACGGATCGAGCGACGGCACGATGGTGAAGGGCGTCAGGAACACCTTGATGCGCCCGTCGGCGCTGCCGTTCAGCTCCTGGATCGTTGCCTCTGCGCCCTCGATCATCTGCTCGAAGGAGATGTGTCGGCGTTCCGGCTTGCCGCTTTCCCAGCGTGTGACCGGATGCGGCCAGGGCAGGCCGGCCGGGCCGACGCAGATGATCTCGCGCAGGCCGATCTCGCCATAGGCCTTGGCATGGTTGCTGGCAAAGACCGGATCGTCGCTGCGCGGCATCGACGCAATGATGCTGACACCTGTCGTGACGCCGGCGCGCAGGCGCTCGAGGCCCGATACCAGGCCGTCGGCATACCAATAGTCGCGCGTCATGTAGTGGTAGTAGGTCGGGGTGACGATCTGCATCCACATCGAGTTTGTGTCTGCTGCGACGCTGCGGATCAGCACGTGCCCGGCATGGCCGTGGGCGTCGATGAGACCGGGGATGATCAGCTTGCCACGGCAGTCGACAACCTTCTTGTCCTGATGCCGTGGTTCGAGCTCGCTCGCCGAACCAATGTCGACAATCCTGTCATCCCTGATCGCGATTGCGCCGTCTTCGATGATGCGTCGATCGGGGTCGACGGTGACGATGGTTCCGTGCAGCAACAGCAGATCGCTCATGCGGTTTTTCCTCCATTTCCGCTGGCCGCCGGCCTTCTGGCAGCCCCGTCGGTTGGCTCGACGCCGCATGGCGTCAGCGTGACCCGACGTAATTTTGCTACCGATTCAGCGAAATTGCGTCAACAAGATTGTTGACAATCCTGTCGATCAGATCGATGGTGGGTTCCAGTAAGCGCGATCCTTGGGAGGTAAAATGTCTCGCTTTAAGAAACTCATTCTCGGTGCCGTTGCAGCAATCGCCATCTCGGCACCGGCCAGTGCCGAAACCCTGCGTTGGGGCGGCCGCGCCGATATCTATTCGCTCGATCCTGATTCGATCGCGTCGACGTTCAACCTGTCGTTCCTCAACCACATCTATGAGGGCCTGGTTCGCTACGACGCCAACTTCAAGATCGAGCCGGCGCTGGCGACCAAGTGGGAGCTGATCGACAACAAGGTCTGGCGCTTCACCCTGCGCCAGGGCGTCAAGTTCCACAACGGTGCCGACTTCACCGCGGACGACGTGATCGCCTCGCTCAACCGCGTCACCGATCCGGCCTCGCCGCTGCGCGGCAACATCCCGCTCTACGTCAGCAGCAAGAAGGTCGATGACCACACGGTCGACATCGAGGTCTCGGCGCCGACGTCGCTGTTCCTCAACGACATGACGAACATCTTCATGTTCAGCGGCAAGTGGCTGAAGGACAACAACACGGAGAAGCCGACCGCCGTCGACACCAAGACGGAAGGCTTCGCCACCCACAACACCAACGGCACGGGCCCCTTCAAGCTCGAAAGCCGCGTCGCCGACAGCAAGACCGTGCTGCTGGTCAACGATCTCTGGTGGGATGAGAAGAAGCACAATCTCGACCGCATCGAATACATGCCGATCGCCTCGCCGGCGACCCGTGTCGCAGCACTGCTGTCGGGCGAAGTCGACCTCGTCGACTCCGCGCCGATCCAAGATTTGCCGCGTCTCGAAAGCACGCCCGGCCTGACGGTGCTGAAGAAGCAGGAGTTCCGCACGGTCTTCCTCGGCTTCAACCGCAAGGAGAAGCTGGAAGACGGTCGTCCCAGCCCGTTTAACGACGTGCGTGTACGTCAGGCCGTCGAGGCTGCGATCGACCGCGACCTGATCAACGCCAAGGTGATGCGCGGCCTCGCCCGGCCGTCCGGCTCGCTGATCGCGCCTGAGATCGCAGGCTATGCCAAGTCGCTCGACACCTACAGCAAGGCCGATCCGGAACGCGCCAAGGCGCTGCTCAAGGAAGCCGGCCAGGAAGGCCTGAAGTTCACCTACATGTGCTCCAACGACGAGAGCATCAACGAGGAGGACTTCTGCGCCGGCATCGCCAACATGCTGAAGCGCGCCGGCTTCGACGTCTCGATCGACATTGCGCCGCGCGCCGTCCAATCGCCGAAGCGCACGCAGGGCAAGGCCGACATGTTCAACCTGAGCTGGGCCAACGAGCCGACGCTCGACGCCTACTCGATCTTGGCCCAGGTGCTGTCGACCAAGAACGACAAGGTCGGCGTCTCGAACTATGGCGGATGGTCGTATCCGGAGCTGGACAAGCTGGTTGCGCAGGCCGTGCAGGAACCTGATGTCGCCAAGCGCCTGGCGCTGGAAGAAGCAGCCCTCAAGATCGCCAAGGACGACACGATCCTCGTTCCGCTGCACCAGCAGCCGATCGCCTGGGCGACGCAGGCCAAGGTCAAGAGCGTCGACTTCCGCTCGGACAACAAGCCGCGCCACTGGCTGACGCAGATGGCCGGCGACTAAGCCCAGCCAAACCGTAACTCCCAAGAAGACCTGGGCGCTTCATCCTGAAAGGTGAAGCGCCCTTTCTTTGGCAGCGCCCGCTCGCCGGCAGGCGCGACGACTTCAGACTGGATTGGCGATGACACGTCCCGAAGAGCTGACCCTTGGCCAGCGGCCGGCCGGCCGTACCCTCATGACCGCCGACTGGCTGCTTGCCTATGACGGCGAAGGGCATCGCCTGGTGCCGCGCGGAGAGCTGGTGGTCGAAGGGGGCGAGGTCATCTTCGCCGGCCGCCGCTTCGATGGCGAGGTGGCGAGACGCATCGACTTCGGCGCAGCCCTGATCAGCCCCGGCCTGATCGACCTCGATGCGCTGTCCGACATCGACACCTATGTGCTCGTCCACGACAACCAGCCCGGATGGGCCAAGGGCCGCATCTGGCCGCGCTCCTATGTCGAGCGTGGACCCTACGAGATGTATTCGCCCGAGGAATTGGCCTTCCAGAAGAAGTTCGCCTTCGGCCTGTCCTTGCTGAACGGCGTCACGTCGGCAGCACCTATTGCCTCGCTCTACTATCGCGAATGGGGCGAGACGGCCGCCGAATTCGATGCGGCAGCGGACGCGGCCGGTGACCTCGGTCTTCGCGTGTTTCTCAGCCCCGCCTACCGCTCGGGCGGCATGGTGCTGGAGGCGCCGGGCAAGATCGTGCCTGACTTCAACGAAGCACGAGGGCTGGCCGGTCTCGACGATGCGATAGCTTTCATCGAGCGCCAGCACGGCCGGCATGGCGGGCTGGTCAACGGCATGCTCGCGCCCGACCGGGTCGAGACCTGCACGCTCGAAGTCCTGCAGCGGACGATGGCTGCGGCGCGCGATCTCGATTGCCGGGTGCGGCTGCATATGGCCCAGGGCAAGCTTGAGCTCGACACCATGCACAAGCTGCATGGCGTGTCTGGGCCGCGCTGGATGGGCGATCATGGCCTGTTGAGCGAGCGACTGATCACCCCGCACGGCACCCATGCCTCGCTCGACGACCTGAAGCTCTATGCCGAAAACGGCGTCTCTATCGCGCACTCGCCACTGGTGTCGGCGCGCATGGGCAGCACGCTGAACTCCTTCGCCTCCTGCCGGAAGCTCGGCATCAACATCGGCATGGCAACCGACACGGCACCGCAGGACATGCTGATGAACCTGCTGATGGGACTCGTCGGATGCCGGATCAGCGAGAAGGCATCCGACGCCGTTCTCAGCAAGGATCTCTACGATGCCGCCACGCTGGGCGGCGCCAAGGCGCTGGGCCGAACCGATATCGGTCGGCTTGCCGCCGGCACCAAGGCCGACATCGCGATCTTCCGCCTCGACGACCCCTACATGACGCCGACTGTCGATCCGATCACCACACTGGTTCTCGGCGGCTCGGGCAAGGTCACGCAGGCGGTGTTCGTCGACGGACGCCTGTCGATGTTCGAGGGCAAGCTCGCAGGTTTCGACATACTTGCCGCCCGCGAACGCGCCCAGCAGCAGTTCGAAGGGCTGATCGCCAAGTATCCCGACAGAAGCTTTGAGCATCCGCCGGTGTCGGAGATCTTCGCGCCGAGCTATCCAATCCTGAATTGAGGAGGACGGGGCAGTCGGCTGGCTGGAGCTTACGTCAGGCTTCGCCATCATCGCCGGCAACTGGATGCCGTCCCGGATGGTCGGTGATTTTCATCTTCGCATTGCTTGAGGCGGTGGGGATCGATGCCCAGGTGGTCGGGGTGTCGATCCCGCACCATTTCTTCCTGATCCTGCCCTATGTCGCCTCACTGGTTCTGCTCGCCGGCCTCAGGTCGCGCACGCACCACCCGAAGCGCTCTGCGTCCCCTGCAGCCGCGAATAGCCAAGTAGGGGGTGGCTGGGCTTCAACTGCTCAAGCCCGGTCAAGCGAAAGCTGGCCGGGCTTAAGTGTCCTTGACCCGCCGGTTCAGGGGACGGGGCCAGCTTTTGTTCGGCCGTCGTGGCCGACATTCACTTGATGCCGAACACGACCTCGTCCTGGGAGAGCGATTCAAAGCCATTATGCGTCAAGACGGATGGCATGCTGGCCGCGACGCAGCCGATGCCGTCCCTGTAGAGGCAGGGCACAACGTGAAAACACATGCCTTCCTCAAGCAACTGCTCGTTGCCACTGCGGATCGCCATCACATTGTCTTCTCCCCAACCTGGGGGGAAGGCCGCGCCGATGCTGTAGGCCGGTCGTGTTACCATGTATTCGGCGAACCCGGCCTTTTCGATGACAGTCTCGAAGATCCTGGCCGCTTCGTGCGACGTCATGCCTGGCCTGATTCGCGCGTAGCCTTCATCAAGGGACGAACGGCAGACGTCGAACATGCGCCGGACAATGTCCTGCGGCGCGCCGATCGAATAGAATCGGTAGATCGGGGTGTGGTAGTCATGAACCGATGCGGCCGGCTCGATGTTGATGAGGTCTCCACGCAGGATGGGCGCGCCGCACCAGGTGACATGCGCCCTTGCGCTGCGAGGCCCGGCGCAGACATTGGGCATCTGTGCCATGCGACCGCTGCCATTGCGCAGCAGGCTGTCGGTAACCACGGCTGCCAGGGCGCTGTCGGTTATACCTTCGGTGAGCGCTTCGAAACCGTCGCGGCAAGCGCGCGCCGCCATCACGCCCGCACGCTTCATCAGGTCGATCTCCGCCGTACTCTTGATGCGGCGCAGATGTTCGACAAGTCCTGAGGCGTCCACCAGTTTCCGCCCATCATTGCGTGGACCGACAAAGCCCCTGAGGATGGGTTGAACGGCTGCAAACTCCATGGCCACGACGGCATTTGCATCGGCAAGGTCTGCTATGGCGGTGTTGAGCACTTCGGCGTGGCTATCACCGTCAGCGACGCCGATGCCTTCATTGACCCAAAGCTGGTCGGCAAGCGCCCGGACGTTACTGAGTTCCGTGCGGCGCATGACCCACACTGCCTTGCCATCGACCCGCATGACCAATGCGGTCGCGCCATAGGCGAGCGAACCGAAACCGGTCAGGTAGTAGGTGTTCTCGGTCGTGGTAAGAACCACGACGTCGATGCCGCGTTTCACCATTAGCGCGCGCAGGGCGTCGCGTCGCGCCAGATATTCTTCAGGGGCGAAAGCAAGTCGGTCGAATTTCTCGGTCATTTCCACGTCTCGGATTGGGAGCAGGGACGGCGGCACTAGCGTGCCGCCGTCAAGTGAAGGTTCGCGTCAGTCGGCCTTCTTCAGATTCCAGAACACCGGCACGTCATTGGTGGAGAGAAGCCCGGAAACCTTGTCCGAATGCGCGAGGTAGGTGGTCCACTGGCCGAGCGGCACGTGATGACCGGTTTCGAAGCCGCGCGTCGAGTATTCAGCTGCCACCGCCTTCTTCGCTTCCACGCCTTCGGCCATCGCCCATTTCAGGCGCAGGTCTTCGAGCTGCTGATCGCAGGGCCAACCGAATATTCCCTTCTCGCATGCCGCCGAGTAGGTGATGCTCCACACCGGAGTGGAAACAACCTGACCACCCACACTTGAATGGACCAGGTTCCAACCGCCATTGCTGGTTTGTTCCTTGGAGTTGCGGCGCTTGAGCACCGTCGCCCAATCCATCGCCTGCACATCGACATTGAGCCCGATGTCGCGCATCGCCTGGACGGTTACGACGGTTGCCGGATGGGCGACCGACTCGTCGGTCGGATCCAGAATGACGATCGGCCTGGAGAAATCCCAGCCGGCTTCCTTGAACAGTTCCTTGGCCTTTTCGGGGTTCGGCGCCTTCAAGGCGTCAAGTCCCGCGTCGGTTTCCATCGGCGTGCCGCAGATGAAGAAGGAGGCACAGGTGCGGAAAAAGTCCGGATTGCCGTTGATCGCCTGCAGATAGGCCGTCTGGTTGGTCAGCCAGAACATCGCCTGACGCGCCTTCGGGTTGTCGAAAGGCGGGATCACATGGTTGAAGAAGAGCAATGCCTGCCTGCCCGTCTTGTTGACGGTTTCGGTCTTGATGCTTGGCGTGGCTTGCAGCACAGGCAGAAGATCGAGCGACGGGTTCTCCCAGACATCGACCTCGCCGCCGAGCAATGCGGAAAGTGCCGTCTGCTGGTCGCGGATCACGAGCCATTCGATGCGGTCGGCGTTGGCGATCTTGCCGCCGGCAAATGCGCTGGCCGGCTCCGAACGCGGAACATAATCGGCGAACTTCTCGTAGACGACCTTGTTGCCGGGAACCCATGCCTCCTTGACGAAGCGATACGGTCCGGAACCGACATATTCCTCGATTTCCTTGAACGGGTCCGTCTCGGCGATGCGCTTGGGCATCATGAACGGGATGTTGGAGGCGACCTTGCTCAGCGACTCAAGCACCAGCCCGTAAGGCTCCTTGAAGACCAGTTCGAAGGTCTTGTCGTCCACCACCTTCATTTCCGACAGGACGCGGTTCATCAACTGGCCGGCCGCGTCGCGGGCGGCCCAGCGCTTCAGCGAAGCAACGCAATCCTCGGCCTTGACCGGCTGGCCGTCATGCCATTTCAGCCCGTCGCGCAAGGTGAAGCGATAGGTCTTGCGGTCTTGCGACAGCACCATCTCTTTCACCATCTGTGGCTGCGGTACGAACGTCTCGTCGAGGCCGTACAGCGTGTCGTAGATCAGGAAGCCGTGCATCTTCACGATGTCGGCGGTGGAGCCCATGGGGTCGAGCGCCTGAAGGTCGGCGTGCGGGACGAACCGCAGCGTTGTCTCCGCCATGGCCGTTCCAATCCCGCCCAACAGAATGGCGGATGCCAGGAATGTACGACATGCACTTTTCATTTGTGACAGCATGATAGGTCTCCTCCTTGGATCTTTTGTCGCCTCAAGCGGCGGCTGCGACCTGCCTGCCGGGAATAGAGTCCAGCAGGCGGCGTGTGTAATCGTGTGATGGCGAGGCAAAAACGGCACGTACGCTGCCTTCTTCGACCAATTGGCCACGGTGCATGACGAGGATGCGGTCACATATCTGGGCTGCGACGCGCAGGTCGTGGGTGATGAACAGGATGGCAAGATTGAAGCGTTTCTGAACGTCGTCGATCAGCTTCAGCACCTGGGCCTGAACAGAAACGTCAAGCGCCGAGACGGCTTCGTCCGCCACCAGTATTTCCGGCTCCATGGCCAGGGCGCGCGCGATCGAAATGCGCTGCCGTTGGCCGCCCGAGAACTGGTGCGGGTAGCGATTGAGCGCCTTCGGCTCCAAGCCCACAAGCGACATCAGTTCGCGGGCCTTGGCCCAGGCGTCCGCCTTCGAGGCGCCGAAGTTCATCGGTCCTTCGATGATCGATTGCCCGACGGTGCGGCGCGGATTGAGGGAGCGGTAAGGGTCCTGGAATACGACCTGGATGCGCCTGCGGAAGGGCTTGCCGCCGGCTTCGCCGACCAGCCTCGCCGCACCGGCCGTCGGCTCGATCAACTGGGTGATGCAGCGCGCCAGCGTCGACTTTCCCGAACCGGACTCGCCGATGACGCCAATCGTTTCGCCACGATGCAATGTCAGTGAAGTCGGCTTGAGCGCGACGACCTCGCGCGCCGCGCCGAAGGTGCTGCGAACGCTGTAGGTCTTGGCGATGCCGTTGACCTCCAGCGCAAGCGGCCCCTGCGTGGGCTCCTCGGGCCTTGCCGCATGCAGCGTCGGAACCGCAGCGATCAGCATGCGTGTGTAGTCTGCTTCCGGCCGGGTGAGAATGCGATGCACCGGACCGCTCTCGACGACCCTGCCGGACTTCATGACCACAACCCGGTCGGCGATCTCGGCAACGACGCCTATGTCGTGCGTGATGAACAGAATGCCCATGCCGCGGCTGCGCTGCAGGTCGCGGATCTGCCTGAGAATCTGCGCCTGGGTGGTGACATCGAGCGCGGTGGTTGGCTCGTCGGCAATGAGCAATCGCGGTTCAAGGATCAGGGCCGCCGCGATCAGCACGCGCTGGCGCTGACCGCCTGACAGCTGGTGCGGAAATGTGTGATAGAGCCGGCTCGGATCAGGCAAGCCGACTTCTTCCATCGCATTGACGACGCGGTCGAAACGCTCGTCGGACGGGAGCGAAAGATGCGTGCGCAGCACTTCGTCGATCTGTGCGCCGACGGTATGGACCGGATTGAGTGCGGTCATCGGCTCCTGGAAGATCATGCCGATGTCGCGGCCCCGCAACGCCCGCAATCGCTGCGTCGAGGTGTGGAGGATGTCTTCGCCGTCGAACATGATGGCGCCGGACGGGCGTGCGAATGTCTTGGGCAGCAGCCCCATGATGGCCTGCGCGGTTACCGATTTCCCGGAGCCTGATTCACCGACGACGCAGACGATTTCGCCTTTAGAGACCGAGAGCGATACCTCCTCGACCGCGCTGCGGCGGTCGCCGCCGATCGGCAGTGATACGGTCAGATTGCGGATATCGACGATAGGTGGCTGAGTGGTCATGTCTCTTGCTCACATCCGTTTGGCGATACGGGGGTCCAGCGTGTCCCGCAGACCGTCGCCGAGCAGATTGATGCCGAGGACCGTCAACGCCAGGAAAAGGCTTGGAAGAAAGACGAGGCGCGGGGTCACCTGAAAGAAGGTCCGCCCCTCGGAGATCATGTTGCCCCAGCTCGGAATCTCGGGCGGAAGCCCGGTGCCGAGGAAGCTCAACCCGGCCTCGATCAGGATTGCCTGGGCGCAGATATAGGTGCCGAGCACCAGCAGCGGTGCGATGGTGGACGGCAGGATATGGCGCACGAGGATCAGTGGCGCGGGCGTGCCAACCGAGATGGCGGCCTCGACATAGGACTCTTCTCGCACAGTCAGCACGACGCTGCGCACAAGCCGCACGACGCGGGGGATTTCGGGGATCGTCAAGGCGACGATGACCGTCCCGATGCTGGCGCGAGTGAGCGAGACGAGAGCGATCGCCAACAGGAAGGTCGGGATCGCCATCAGCCCGTCCATGACACGCATGACAATGATGTCCATAGCGCGGAAGTAGCCGGCAACGAGACCGACCAGCACGCCGAGGGAGATCGCCACGGCCGCTACGCTCAAGCCAACGAGGAGGGAACTGCGGGCCCCATAGACGATGCGGCTGTAGACATCGCGTCCAAACAGGTCCGTGCCCATCCAGGCGAGATCCGACGGCGGCTTCAACCGCATTCCCGGATCGATGCGGACTGGATCGACGGTGCCGAGCAGCGGCGCCGCGAGCGCCATGATGATGATTGCCGCGACAATGGTCCCGCCAATCAACACGGAGGGATTGCGAAACGCCTGGAAGGCGAGATCGAAGAGCGGGTTGCGCGGCTCGTCGCCGGCAACGGGTTGCGACAGCATCGTCATTAGTAACGCACCCTCGGATCGAGCAAGGCATATCCGATGTCGATGGCCAGATTGACCAGGACATAGACAGCCGAAAAGATCAGGATCACGCCCTGGATGACCGGATAGTCACGCTTCAGAATGGCATCGACGACCAGGCGACCGATGCCGGGAATGTTGAAGACCGTCTCGATCACCACGACGCCGCTGATCAGCAGTGCCACGCCAATTCCAATCACGGTGAGGATCGGGATCGCGGCATTGCGCAAGGCATGACGGGTTATGACCAATCGTTCGGAGACCCCTTTGGCGCGGGCCGTGCGGATGAAATCTTCGCCCATCATTTCAAGCACGCTGGCGCGTGTGATGCGTGCGATCAGCACCAGATAGGCCAGCCCAAGCGTCACCGTGGGCAGTGCGATGCTCCGCAAGAATGGGAGGATTCCCTCGGATATGCTGGTGAAGCCTTGCACGGGCGCCCAGCCCAGTCGCAGCGAGAACACATAGATCATGCAGTAGCCGAGCACGAAAGCGGGGACCGAGAAGCCGATAACGGAAACCGCCATCAGCGTGCGGTCGAGCCAGCTTCCGGCGGTAGCGCCGGCAACTGTGCCCAAGGGAACGGCGACGAGAATTGCGAAGAGCATCGTGGCCAGAGCCAGCGAGGCCGTGGGCTCGATGCGCTGCGCGATCAGTTCCGTCACCGGGAGCTTCGAGAAGATCGACGTGCCCAGATCGCCGCCCAGCATGTTCCGGATCCAGATCAGGAACTGCGAGACAAGCGGCTGGTCGAGGCCCAGGGCCATCCGAATCCGCTCGACGGACGCGGCATCGGCATTCTCTCCGGCGATGACCAAGGCGGGATCGCCCGGGCTCAGCCGCAACAAGAGAAACACCACTATCGAGACAACGGCCATCACCGGGATGACTGCGAGCGACCGCTTGGCAATGAAGGCGAGCACGTCGAATTCCTCCCAAAGTGGACAATGTATTGTATACGATAGTGCCTATCATAAGCATACAAAACTGCGGACAACAATCGTTAATCGCTCATGAAACGTCGATTCTCATGGTTTCCGCTGGCGGCCGCGTTCACGACGGTCTATGAAGAACGCCTCGATCGTAGTGGATTTATGAGCAATGTTGTATGCAATTTGGGTGGGGAAAACCTGATGCGGCGACTTGAAAAAAAGGGCAATGGCGGACGTGCTCAGGCGGTGCACCGTGCATTGAAAAGAGCGATCCTGGATCAGGCCCTCGGTCCTGGGGTGAAGCTGCCCGAAGATTCAATCGGCGAAGGACTGGGCGTCAGCCGGACCCTCGTGCGCGAAGCCCTGGTGCGCTTGAGCGAAGAAGGTCTGGTGGAACTGCGCCCCAATCGGGGAGCCGCAGTGGCCACTCCCAGTCTCGAGGAGGGGCAGGATCTGTTCAGCACCCGTTTTGCCCTGGAGCGCCTGGTGACGGAGACGCTGTCGGGGCGGCTGACAACGGCTCAGCAAATGCAGCTGAAGGAACACATAGCGGCGGAAGAGGCCGCGCGCAGCGGCGACAGCTCCGCTTCTATTCGGCTCGCGGGGGAGTTCCACACCTTGCTGGCGTCGATGACCGGCAACGCCACCCTTGCCCGCTTCGTCAATGAACTTGTCTCACGCAGCTCACTTATCCTTGCGCTTTACGGCCGCCCTCATTCTTCCGAATGCGCGGTTTCGGAACACCACGAAATACTCGGCGCACTCGTGGCGGGCGACCAAAAGCGCGCCGCAAACCTCATGATCCACCATCTTGAGTCCATCACCACGCGAGCCGTTCTGCCCAGGGATCGCCACGCTGACATTCGCGATGCATTGTCGAGCTACGCAGCGTCGGAGGGGCTGGGTTAGCATCGCTCAAAGGGTGTCGCGGCAGCCGGTGTCTTGACTGGCGGCATGACCTATGGCGGCGGGTGCAGATACATGAGCGCACTTGCCGTCACGAGCATGGCGTGCATGATCCGGCCCGTCGAAAAACGCTCGGCGAAACCATGCAGAATGGCCATCGCATCGCGCCCAGGGCCGCAACAATCGCAAAATGGGTGGGTCCGCAAGTTCCGCAAATAGCAGTTGGTGACAACACGTGGCTTGCCAAGATGGCATTGCCCGCATCAATTCGAATTGGACAAGTTGGGGCACAGGTTTGATTTGGCAACCCACGCGGGAACTGCGACGTGCAACGATTGGGACTGGCGCTACCGACCCGCGTCACCATCTCGCACGGCTTCGTGCTCGGCACGCTGCCCCAGAACGTCCAGGAGGAGATCGTCGAGAAGCTCGCGGAAGCGGGTGTTTCATGGACGACGGTTGCCATGGGCGGTACGGCGCCGCTTCCCTGGCAGCAGATGCGGCAACGTTCCGTGCCTCTCGGCCTAGGTGTCGTTTCCAAGAAGGTTGTTCAGTCTTTGGAACGGGCTGATGCCTCCAAGGGCCGAGTGTGGGCGTGCCAGGTTGTAGTTG
>NZ_JACJHY010000035.1 GCF_014138625.1 Aminobacter ciceronei | reverse complement strand
TGGTCGTAGGCCTTGAACTCGCCGAAATACTTCGTGATCGCAGCAGTCAGCGACGTCTTGCCGTGGTCAACGTGACCAATCGTGCCGATGTTCACGTGAGGCTTGTTACGCTCGAATTTACCTTTTGCCATTGTCTCTTTCCTTGAGCATCGGGACCTTGGTTCCGGTCGGATGCGGGGCGATTACCGATAAAGGTCGAAAAAGACAAGCGCCTTTTGGCCAAACGACCACGTCGAGGCCAAAAGCAGTGCTTCTCTTTCAGTGCTGGACGCACATATGGGGACAAGCGGATGCAAATAAAAGGCTTCTTGCTTCGGCGAAAAGCCTGGAGCGGGTAGCGGGAATCGAACCCGCGTATTCAGCTTGGAAGGCTGCTGCTCTACCATTGAGCTATACCCGCGCCCCTGAGCGTCACGCGCCTGTTCAGGAGCGAAGCACGCCCTGGTATTCCTTGCCGCGCATTGCATCCAAAAGATGTAACCATCCTTTGAGGCAACGTTTTATGGCTTCCGGGCCGGCAGTGGTGGAGGAGGTTGGATTCGAACCAACGTAGACTGAGTCAACGGATTTACAGTCCGTCCCCTTTAACCACTCGGGCACTCCTCCAACTGCTTTGCCGGAGCCATGCTACGAGGCATTTCCGATCCCGGTTCGTGGCGAAGCGCCCTGCCCCGAAATCTGGGTGGGCTTATGGCGACAAGGTTTTGGCCTGTCAACCGGACATGGTGCGTTTTCATGCGGATTATTCAAAGCGCCGACTAACGGGCCGTATCCAAAGCCAGGCGTGGCGGCTATAGCAGGCGCATGAACGATACGAAAAAGCCCGGAACACCCAAAGACAGCCACTATGCCAAGCTGCGTCGCACCTTCCGCGATCAGAAGAATGGCCGCGACCAGAAAAGCGGCGGGGCACCCGCCTTCAGGCCCAAGCGTCCGCTGCCTCCGGGCGAGAATGCTCCTGACGGCCTGGTGCGGCTTTATGGCCTGCACACGGTGCGCGCGGCACTCGACAATCCACGCCGCAAGATCAGCCGCATGCTGGTGACACGCAATGCCGCCGAGCGGCTGGAGATTGCCGACATCGGCGCCCTGCCCTTTGCCACGGAACTGGTCGAGCCGAAGGACATCGACAAGATCACCGGCACCGACGCCGTCCACCAGGGCGTATTGATCGAAGCCGAGCCGCTGAAGGCCAAGGCGCTGTCGGCACTGGGCGATTCGCCGCTGATTCTGGTGCTCGACCAGGTGACCGACCCCCATAATGTCGGGGCGATCATTCGTTCTGCAGTAGCATTCGGCGCCGGCGCGCTCATCACAACGCAGCGCCACAGTCCGCACGAAAGCGGCGTACTGGCCAAATCGGCCTCCGGCGCGCTCGAGCACATCGACATGATAGAGGTGCGCAATCTCGCCGACGCGCTCGGCGTGCTGCACGAGGCCGGCTTCCAGACGATCGGGCTTGATTCGGAAGGCCCGGCGGAACTCGAAAAGGCGTTTGCCGGCGACAAGGTCGCTTTGGTGCTCGGCGCCGAGGGCAAGGGCCTGCGTCAGAAGACGCGCGAAACCGTGACGGCACTTGCCCGCCTCGACATGCCGGGCGCCATCCACTCGCTCAACGTGTCGAACGCAGCGGCTGTGTCGCTGTATGCGGCTCGACGCTTCCTGGCTGGCAACGGCTAGCGCTGCGGATGCCACGCAAGTTCGCGACCAAAGAGGATTGGCTGGTCGCCTGTGCAAACACAGTGGAACTGCTTGGGTCGATGTCACCAAGCGAATTCTACAACAAGGAGACAATGGAGTATCATTCTACGGCCAGATCGGCCGTTGTGAGATTGGCCAATGGGCTCGCGGACGCCGGCGATTTTGGTGCGTTCCTTCAGCGTGAGGACCAGACGACACGCCGGCTCCCTTCTACGCCCGAGGCATTGAGGGGGATGGCGCTGTCAGATATGCACTTTCGGCTCATATGTACCTTCGCTGACGAACGATGGATGCCGGGTTTTCTGGCAAGGGCATTCAATGATGGCGTGCTGATTCCGGCCCTTGAACAGCTATCTGCCAACATCGACCACTTCACACTCCAAGAGTGACGGCTCCGGCCCTCCCCGGCCCCTTGACCTTCCACCTGGAGGAAGCCGTAATTTCCATGGCGCAACGGAGTTTCGCCATGGCCAGCCGCCCCCCAATTGGCGCCTTCCTGTCAGCTTTTTTTTCGCGCTTGGAACCGCCTTACACGCGACGGGGACAGGGCTTAGGCGTCACCGATCTGGCTGGCAAGACGCATATTCATGGCCTCGCCTTCGACCGCGCCGATTCGTCGAGCGTGCTGGTTGCCACCCATCACGGCCTGATGAAGGCGGCGCTCGACGGCGCGGTGACGCCGGTGTCGGACAGCCGAGACGACTTCATGGGCTTTACGCCGCACCCGACCGACGCAACGATCCTGTTTGCCAGCGGGCATCCAAAGGGCGGCGGCAATCTCGGCTTCATCAGGTCAGACGATTCGGGAAAAAGTTGGCAGCAGATCGCGCCCGGTGTCGACGGCCCCGTCGATTTCCATCAGTTGGCCGTCAGCCCATCTAATCCGGATGTGCTGTACGGTTCATATGGGGCGATCCAGGCCAGCCATGACGGCGGAAAGAGCTGGACGATCGCAGGCGACGCGCCGGCAAAGCTGATCGATCTCGCGGTCTCGCCAACAAACCCTGATATCGTCTACGCCGCAACCGAAGACGGGCTGATGGTGAGCCGTGACGGCGCGAGAAACTGGCAACAGCTCGCCCTCGGCGGCGCGCCGGTAACCACGGTGGAGCTGGCCGCCGACGGCACGATCTACGCGTTCGCGCCGGGGCGTGGGCTGTTGCGCGCCACCGAGGCGGCGCCGGACTTCAAGGCAGTGGGCGAAGGCCCCGACCCTGCCGGATACATCCTGCACCTGGACGCGCAGGCACCCAACCGCATGGTCGCCGTCACCGGCACCAGCGCCATCGTCGTTTCAAGCGGTGCCGGCGCGACATGGTCGGTTCTAGCCGCCAAGTGATGTTGTCCCTACGAAACGCGGAACGGGCTCCAACGTCGCCGCTGGAGCCCGGTCCTCGACAGTGCCGGGACGATCACGGCGTGGGAACGTTGCGCCGTGGCTTCCCCTCCTATACCGCCTTGCCTTTGGCGTCGGCCGCTTCCGAGCCGACTTCGAAATTGGCCATGCGCTCGAGCGCACGCACCAGCGCCGAATGGTCTTCCTTCGCGCCACCGTTGGCGGCGCAGGAATTGAACAGCTCCTGCGTCATCGAGGTGTTGGGCAAGGATACGCCGAGCGCCTTGGCGCCCTGAAGCGCCAGATTGAGGTCCTTCTGATGCAGTTCGATGCGGAAGCCCGGCGCAAAGGTGCGCTTGACCATGCGGTCACCGTGAACCTCGAGGATGCGCGAGGCAGCCAGTCCGCCCATCAACGCCTGTCGAACCTTTGCCGGGTCGGCGCCCGCCTTGGAAGCGAAGACCAGCGCCTCGGCGACGGCCTCGATGGTGAGAGCCACCACGATCTGATTGGCAACCTTGGTGGTCTGGCCGACGCCGTTGGGCCCGACGAGCGTGATGTTCTTGCCCATCTTCTCGAACACTGGACGGGCGCGCTCAAACGGCTTCTCCTCGCCGCCGACCATGATCGTCAGCGATGCCGCCTTGGCGCCGACCTCGCCGCCTGACACCGGTGCGTCGAGATAGTCGCAGCCAAGCGCGTTGATTTTTTTGGCGAATTCCTTGGTCTCGATCGGCGAGATCGAGCTCATGTCGATCACCAGCTTGCCCTTGGACAGGCCTGACGCAACACTGTTTTCACCGAACAGCACGTCAGCAACCTGCGGTGTATCGGGCACCATCAGGATAATGATGTCGGCAGCCTTGGCCAGTGCCTGGTGCCCGCTGACCGCCTTCAACCCTTTGCCAACCAGCTCGGCCGGCAGCGCGCCACGATGATCGCTGGCGATGACTTCATAACCGGCGTCGAGCAGGTGACCTGCCATCGGCGCGCCCATGATGCCCAGGCCGACAAATCCGATTTTTTCCATTTTCGTATTCCTTTTATTCCAGTGGCCGCGCGCTCAGGCAGCGGCGCTGCCCTTGTCGGCAAATCCAGCAAACCAGCCCAGGCCTTCGACCGTTCCGGCCTTGGGCTTGTATTCGGCGCCGACCCAGCCGGTGTAACCGATGCGGTCGAGATGCTCGTAGAGGAACGGGTAGTTTATCTCGCCCGTGCCCGGCTCATGACGTCCGGGATTGTCCGCCAGCTGCACATGCGCAATGCGGGTCAGATTGGCCTCGATGGTGCGGGCGAGATCACCCTCCATGATCTGCATGTGGTAGATGTCGTATTGCAGGAAGAGATTGTCCGAGCCGACCCTGTCGATGATGCCGAGCGCCTGTTTGGTGGTGTTCAGGAAAAAGCCGGGGATGTCCCTGGTGTTGATCGGTTCGATCAGCAGGCGGATGCCCGCCGTCTTTAGCTTTTCTGCCGCGAAGGCGAGATTTTCGACGAAGACATTTTCCAGCACGTCGCGGGCGTTGCCGGCAGGCGCGATGCCGGCCAGGCAGTTCACTTGCTCGCAACCGAGCGCATGCGCATAGCTGATCGCCTTGGCGACGCCCTGGCGGAACTCGTGGATTCGGTCTGGCAGCACGGCGATGCCGCGCTCGCCTGCCGCCCAGTCGCCAGGCGGCAGATTAAACAGAGCCTGCGTCAGGCCGTTCTTCTTGAGGCGCGCGGCAACGACGTCGGGCGCATGATCGTAAGGCGCGATGTATTCGACGGCCTTGAAGCCGGCGCGCGCGGCGGCGTCGAAGCGATCGAGAAAGTCATGCTCGCCAAAGAGCATCGACAAATTGGCTGAAAACTTGGGCATTGTTGTTTCCTCGAAAAATCAGTCGAGCAGCATGATTGCGGTCGGCGCGTCTTCGTTGCTCTCGGCAAGCTCTTCGAACTCGACGACATTGTCGATCTCGACGCCCATGGAGATGTTGGTGACGCGTTCGAGGATGAACTCGAGAACGACCGGCACCTGGTGCTCCTTCATGAGCTGCTTGGCCTGCTTGAAGGCTGCGGCGAACTCTTCCGGCTTGCGCACGCGGACCGCCTTGCAGCCCATGGCCTCGGCAACCGCGACGTGATCGACACCATACCCCGCCTCTGGATCGTCCGCGCGGTTGATGTTCTCGAAGGCAAGGCTGACCTCGAAGTCCATCTGGAAGCCGCGCTGCGCCTGGCGGATCAGGCCGAGATAGGCGTTGTTCACGACGACATGGATATAAGGCAGCTTGTGCTGGGCGCCGACGGCCAGTTCCTCGATCATGAACTGGAAATCGTAGTCGCCCGACAAGGCGACGATGTCGCGGTCCGGATCGGCGGCACGGACGCCGAGCGCTGCCGGCAGGGTCCAGCCGAGCGGGCCGGCCTGGCCACAATTGATCCAGTTGCGCGGCTTGTAGACGTGCAGGAACTGCGCGCCGGCGATCTGCGACAGACCAATGGTGGTGACATAGGTTGTGTCGCGGCCGAATGCCCTGTTCATCTCCTCATAGACGCGCTGCGGCTTGAGCGGGACCTGGTCGAAATGGGTCTTGCGCTTCATCGTCTTCTTGCGCTGCTGGCATTCCTTGGCCCAGCCCGACCAGTCACGCAGCTTGCCTGCCGTCTTCCACTCGGTGGCGACGTCGAGAAGGATCTTCAGGGCCGCGCCGGCATCCGACGTCACGCCGAGATCGGGCGCAAAGACACGGCCGATCTGTGTCGGCTCGATGTCGATGTGAATGAACTTGCGGCCTGCGGTGTACTTGTCGACCGAACCGGTGTGACGGTTGGCCCAGCGGTTGCCGACGCCGAGAACGAAGTCCGAGGCCAGCATTGTCGCGTTGCCATAGCGGTGCGACGTCTGCAGGCCGCACATGCCGGCCATCAGGCGATGATCGTCGGGGATCGAGCCCCAGCCCATCAGGGTGGGAACGACCGGAACCCCGGTGATTTCTGCGAATTCGATGAGCAGGTCCGAGGCATCGGCATTGATGACACCGCCGCCGGCAACGATCAGCGGCTTCTCCGCCTGGTTGAGCATCGACAGCGCCTTCTCGGCCTGGGCCCGCGTCATCGCCGGCTTGTGGATGGAGAGAGGCTCATAGGCGTCGATGTCGAACTCGATCTCGGCGAGCTGGACGTCGACCGGCAGGTCGACCAGAACCGGGCCCGGGCGACCCGAACGCATGAGATAGAAGGCCTTCTGCAGCGCCATCGGAACCAGGTACGGCTCCATGACGGTGACTGCCCACTTGGTCACCGGGGCGGCGATCGCGGCGATGTCGACGGCCTGGAAGTCTTCCTTGTTCAGCCGCGCACGCGGCGCCTGGCCGGTGATGCAGAGGATCGGGATCGAGTCGGCGGATGCCGAATACAGGCCGGTGATCATGTCGGTGCCGGCCGGACCCGACGTACCGATGCACAGGCCGATGTTGCCGGCCTTGGCGCGGGTATAGCCTTCGGCCATGTGCGAGGCGCCCTCGACGTGGCGGGCCAGGACGTGCCGGACGGTACCGCGCGCCTTCAGCGCTGAATAGAACGGGTTGATGGCCGCACCCGGCACACCGAAGGCACACGAGATGCCTTCCTTCTCAAGAACGAGGACCGCTGCATCGACAGCGCGCATCCTGGCCATGGTCTTACCTCCAACTGAAAACTGATGTTGGCTGATCGTGTCATCGACGACCGCATTTTGCAATTTTTTCAAAATATTTTTTCATGCATTGAAGTCAGCGCTTACCATATGATTTTGCTTCGATTTTCATTTTTCGTTGCATCGCTCGCCAATTTGGATGAAAAAGTTTTTTAAAAGCAACTGGAGCGACGCAATGGCAACGATGGAAAAACGACAACGCGGACGGCCCCGCGCATTCCAACCGGCATCGGACGCAGGATCAGTGCAGTCGCTCGACCGGGCGTTGCGCATCCTCGCCATCGTCGCACACGGTGACGGCCTGTCGCTGAGCGAGATTTCGGCTGCGTCCGACCTTGCCGCCGCGACCGCCTATCGCATGCTGACCACCTTGCAGAACCATGGCATGGTCGAATTCGACAGCGACGGCCAGTTGTGGTCGATCGGGGTCGAGACCTATCGTATGGGGGCAGCCTTCCTGCGCCGGCGCAAGCTCGTAGACCGCGCACGCGCGGTGATGCAGGAGCTCATGGAAAAAACCGGGGAAACCGCCAATCTCGGCGTCGCCGAAGACGATTGCGTGGTCTTCGTCAGCCAGGTCGAGACACATCAGGCGATCCGCGCCTTCTTCCGGCCGGGCACGCGCAGCCCCTTCCATGCCTCGGGCATCGGCAAGGCAGTGCTTGCCCATCTCGACCGCGAGCGGGTCAATGCCATCGTGCGCAAGGCCGGGCTCGACGCCTATACGGAAAGGACACTGTCTGAACCGGCGCTGCTTGCCCGCGATCTCGAGAAGATCCGCAGCCGCGGCTGGTCTGTCGACGACGAAGAACGTTATCCCGGCATGCGCTGCATCGCTGCCGCGGTGTTCAACGAATTCGGCGAACCCATTGGCGGCGTTTCGGTTTCCGGGCCGACGGTGCGCGTGACCTCGGAACGTCTCGGCGAAATCGGCCCGATCGTCCGCGACGCCGCAGCAGAACTGACCAGGATGATCGGCGGCTCGCCCGAAGGCACGGTGCCGGGTCTCTGAAAGCGCCTGGTGGGAGAAGGGTTGCCCCTCTCCCACAATGCAATCTGGTTCCGACTACAGGCGGCAGTAGCGCAGGCGGCCGTCATAGCCAACATAGGTGTCGGTGCGCGGATCGTAGCTGCGGTAGCGCGCGAAGCAGCGTTGGACGTGGCTGTCGTAAGGGTCGACCGGGTAATAGGCGTCGTAATAGGGTCCAGGCGCCGGGCGGTGGCCGCCGGCAATGATCGCCCCGGCGATGAAACCGCCGGCGCCGGCAAGGGCTGCAGCCTCGGCGCGGGTCAGGCCACCGGCAGACGACTGCTGGACGGTGCCGATGAGGCCGGTTGCGACGACGGTGGCTGCGATAAGGCCCGAAATCATCTTGCTCTTGAAAGACATGGTGCTCTCCTTCGGTTGATCTGGGAGGCGTTTCTCCGCCTCATGCCAGTCAGTCGTGGCCAGCACCCGAAAGGTTCACGACCACCGAGAATCTTTTTTGCGGATAGTTCAATACGCCGATCCGCGTCAGCCATCGCCTTAACTTGACAGCGGCGTGACAACGGCTGAAGTCACCTCATTCGCAATGACCAGCGCTGGAACGATCATGAGCCTGCAATCCGTGAAAGCCTTCTTCGCCGAAAACGCCCCTGACATCGACGTCATCGAGACACAGACAAGCTCGGCAACCGTGGCGCTGGCGGCCGAGGCGCACGGCGTCGAGCCCGCCCAGATTGCCAAGACCATCTGCATGCGCGTCGGCGAGCGGGTGGTCCTTGTCGTCGCGCGCGGCGATGCACGCATCGACAACCGCAAATGCCGCGACGCCTTTGGCGCCAAGCCGCGCATGCTGGACGTCGAGCAGGTGGCGGAATTGACCGGACATCCCGTCGGAGGCGTCTGCCCGTTCGGCCTGGCAACACCGCTCAAGATCTATTGCGACGTATCGCTGCGTGCCTATGACGAAGTCGTGCCGGCGGCCGGCGCCACCAACGCCGCAGTGCGAATCGGCGTCGAGCGCATGGCAACGCTCGTCAGCGCCGAATGGTGCGACATCTGCCAGGACGCCGTCGCCAAGACGGATGCGGAAGCTGCTGAGTAAGAAGAACTGGTGCCCCCGGCAGGAATCGAACCCGCGACCTTCGGTTTACAAAACCGCTGCTCTACCAGCTGAGCTACAAGGGCAATTCGCCCCGGTTAGCATATTTTGCGGTCCAGTAAAGACAATTTCGGGCGAGCCGCGCGGCATCCCCAGATGCGCACAGGCCCCGCGCCCTAAAACTGAAGCCTCGCGCCCACTATATCCAGATCGCAGGCAGCATGAACGCCGGCGCTGGAGGTGATGGATGATCAGGTTCGTGATTATTGCCGTGGTGGTGATTGTCGCGTGGCTGCTTTTGCTCAAGCTTTTCCGCCAGATGAAAGAGGCGCGGGTCGACTGGACCGGAATCGCCACGATCATCGGCTTTATCGTGCTCGCCATCTACCTGCACTATGTCACCGGCATCGGCTGACCCTGGCCCCCCGCAAGACGGCCTCAGACAACCGGCACCACCGGACTGGCAAACACCACACGATTGCGCCCCTGTTCCTTGGCCTCATAGAGGCAGCGGTCGGCAAGGCGCATGAGCTGCGATGTTGGTTGCTGCCCAGCGGATACGACCGCACCGATGCTGACCGTCAGGCGATGCGGGCGGCCTTCCACCGGATAGAATGCAAGCCGCTCGACCTCGACGCGGATCCGCTCGGCGACAGCGGCCGCCTCATCCGGACCTGTGGTTGGCAGGAAGGCGCAGAACTCCTCACCGCCGACACGCCCGACCAGGTCGTTTTCGCGGATCGCCGAACGTAGCGCCTTCGAGATCAGCTTGAGCGCCTCGTCGCCGACGAGGTGGCCAAAGGTGTCGTTGATGCTCTTGAAATTGTCGGCGTCGATCAGAAGCAGCGCGCCGGAATCGCATTTGCGCCTGGCTTGTTTCGATTTCTCGAAAAATGCCTCGCGGTTCAGCAGCCCGGTCATGTGGTCGTGCGTTGCTTTTGCCTTCAACTGCATGTGGGCTTGCGACAGTTCGGCAAGCGCACGGCTGAGTTTCTCGTTCTGCCAGAAGATCAGGAATGCCGCAGGAAACGCCGTCAGCACCGGCAGGATCGAATTCATAGCAAAGACGAACGCCGTGAAGGACTGGCCGGCTGAATGACGGATCGAAAACGAAACGACCTGGGTCACGAGGATGACGGCGATGGTGACCAGGCTGGCCTTGAACGTGATCTTCCACACGACGATCCCCTTCCATGTCCGGGTCCGAATGCAGAGCTAGATAGCGAGCGAAGCTTAACGCTTTGCGATCCGGCCATGGATGTATCTCGCTGACGGAATGCGTAAGTGGTGTGAGCCCCGTGGAAATGTACGCCTGCCTCCGGCACAGTCTTTGTCGAGGCGGATACTTGACCTTCCCGAGGCCGAAGGCGGAATGTAGGCCCGAACGACATCGAATCCCCGTCCATGGAGTAGCAAATGCTAAAGCAAGTCTTGGTCGCCTCTGCCCTGGCGGCGATCACCGTTTCCGTAGCTCAGGCACAGACATGCGAAAAGAACTTCAAGGTCAGCGGCATTCCGCTGGTTACGGCGGTTTCCTTCAAAAGCTCGCAGTCGTTTCCCAAGGTCAAACAGGCGCAGGCCCTGAAGCGCCTCGCCCAGGCAATCGCCGCCGAGGGCTTCTCCGGCATCACGGTCAACAAGGAACTCGGGGCGATCGACGCCTATCAAGACACTTCGGGCAGCGGCCGGCTGCAGACATTGCGTGTTGTGGCTCGAAGCCAGGGCGGCGGCACCCTGGTCAACGCCGTGTTCGACATCCAGCCGGGCCAGGTGACCACCAACGACGTTGTCCGCACCGGCATGTGCTCGATCATCCGCTCGGCCGGCGGTTGAGCAGCCAGCGCCAGGCTGGCGCAGGCCGGCTAGCTCCCTTTGCTTTGGCAAATCAGCGTGCTACCCCGTTGCCGGCGGCCGGCATCGGCGTTCGGACCGCCGCCAGGGAGCACATGGACGCCAAGTCGCTGACATTTTCGTTTGCATCGTCAGGCACCGCGGAGGCGGATGCCGCGGCCAAGCGGCTCGCCCAGCGCTATGGCCAGATACCTCATGACCGGGCAGATATTGTCGTCGCATTGGGCGGCGACGGGTTTCTGCTCCAGACGCTGCGCGAGACGATGAGTACCGGCAAGCGTGTCTACGGCATGAACCGCGGCACGGTCGGCTTCCTGATGAACGAGTACCGCGAAGGCGCCCTGCCCGAGCGCCTTGCGGCTGCGGTGCCCGAAACCATCCGGCCGCTGGAAATGATGACCGTCGACGACACCGGCACGTCAAGGGAAGCGCTGGCGATCAACGAGGTTTCGCTGCTGCGCCAATCCTACCAGGCAGCCCGGCTGCGCATTTCGGTCGACGGCAAGGTCAGGCTGAACGAGTTGATTTGCGACGGCGTCATGGTGGCGACGCCGGCAGGGTCCACTGCCTACAATCTGTCGGCCCACGGCCCTATCCTGCCGCTCGATGCGCCGCTGCTGGCCCTGACCCCGGTCAGCCCGTTCCGACCCAGGCGCTGGCGCGGTGCGTTGCTGCCCAAGACGGCGGTTGTTCGCTTCGACATTCTGGAAGAGCAAAAGCGGCCGGTGAACGCAGTTGCCGACCATACCGAGGTCAAGTCTGTGGTTTCAGTGGAAGTTCGGGAATCCGCTGTGCACACCGCGACGCTGCTGTTCGACCCGGGCCATTCCTGGAGCGAACGCATCCTGGCCGAGCAATTCAAATACTGACCATTGGGCCACAGCTGGAAGTATTCAGCTGCAATCGCCACGTGTGTGCCAGTTTGAGTTGACAAATCGCGCACTTACGCCTATCGCGTTGCGGCATATTGCAGGCGGCTTGCGCCTGTCGTGGCCAGCGTGCCGCGCCCTTGAACGAGCAAAGACAGCCAACACACTTGTCCGAAGACACTCAGACCGCTCCAGAAGCGTTGACCTTCGCAGACCTCGGCCTTTCGCCGAAGGTCCTTTCCGCAGTCACCGACGCGGGCTACACTCAGCCCACGCCGATCCAGGCAGGCGCGATTCCGCACGCGCTGCAGGGCAAGGACGTTCTCGGCATCGCCCAGACAGGCACCGGCAAGACGGCTTCGTTCGTGCTGCCGATGCTGACGCGCCTCGAAAAGGGCCGCGCCCGTGCGCGCATGCCACGCACTCTGATCCTTGAGCCGACGCGTGAACTCGCGGCGCAGGTCGAGGAGAACTTCGTCAAGTACGGCAAGAACCACCGGCTGAACATCGCGCTGCTGATCGGCGGCGTGTCGTTCGACGAGCAGGAAAAGAAGCTCGAGCGCGGCGCCGACGTCCTGATCGCCACGCCCGGCCGCATGCTCGACCATTTCGAGCGCGGCAAGCTGCTGCTGACCGGCGTCGAGATTCTCGTCATCGACGAGGCCGACCGCATGCTCGACATGGGCTTCATCCCCGACATCGAGCGCATCTGCAAGCTGATCCCGTTCACGCGCCAGACGCTGTTCTTCTCGGCGACGATGCCACCTGAAATCACCAAGCTCACCGAGCAGTTCCTGCATGCGCCGGTGCGTGTCGAGGTTGCCAAGGCGGCCTCTACCGCCGTCAACATCACCCAGCGCCTTGCCAAATCCGGCCCCAAGCCCTGGGACAAGCGCGAGACCCTGCGCCGCCTGATCAAGGCGGAAGGCGACGAGATCAAGAACGCGATCATCTTCTGCAACCGCAAGGTCGATGTCTCGGAATTGTTCCGCTCGCTGGTCAAGCACGACTTCGATGCCGGCGCGCTGCATGGCGACATGGACCAGCGAGCGCGCATGACCATGCTGTCCAATTTCCGCGACGGCAAACTGCGCCTTCTCGTAGCGTCGGACGTTGCCGCGCGCGGCCTCGACATCCCTGATGTCAGCCACGTCTTCAATTACGACGTGCCGATCCATGCAGAGGACTACGTCCACCGCATCGGCCGTACCGGTCGCGCCGGACGCTCGGGCAAGTCGTTCACCATCGCGACGCGTTCCGACACCAAATATGTCGACGCCATCGAAAAGCTGATCGGCAACAAGATCGAATGGCACGACGGTGACCTGTCGACTGTCGTTGCCAGCGAAGGCGACGACGAGGCTCCGCGCCGCGGCCGTGGCGCGCCACGTCGCGCCGGCGGCAAGGACAAGCCAGGCCGCGAGCGCGACCGCAGGCCGCGTGACGAGGCACCGGTTGTCGAGGCTGCCGCCATCGTGGCAGCCGAAGCGCCTGCAGACAACGTCGTTGCCGACATCAACGAGCGCCGTGAACGCAAGGAAGCGATCAGGAACGGCAATGCCGATCGCAAACACCGCGAGCACGAGGACCGGCCGCGACGCGACGATCATCGTGGCAATCGCCGCCATCAGCGCGAGGAAGAAGACGACCGCACTGTCGGCTTCGGCGACGACATGCCAGCCTTCATGCTCATCGCGACAAACATCTGAGCGACAAGACGCTCCAGCAAAATGGCCCCAAACGGGGCCATTTTCTTTTGCTGCTACACCCATCCTGATGTCGTTCAGTCGAGACGGCTTCGTCAGCGCGCCATGTTTTTCGCACCGGCGCTCAATGAAAAACGGCCCCACAAGGGGCCGTCTCCTTCATGAGTTTTCCGGTCTGCAGCTCAGGTGAGCGGCGACAACTGAATCTCGACGCGGCGGTTTTGCGCGCGGCCTTCCGAAGTCGCGTTGGACGCAATTGGGCGAGTCGCACCAAAACCGGTAACGGCAAAGCGCCTGGAATCGACGCCCTGGGCACCAAGGTAGTTGGCGACCGACAACGCGCGACGCTGTGACAGGTCGAAATTGTGCTGGTCGCCGCCGGTCGAATCGGTGTGACCGAACACGTCGACGGTGGTCTGGTTGAACTTCTTGAGCACCAGCGCCACCGAGTTCAGCGTGTTGTAGAAGCCGGCCTTCACCGCGTCCTGGTCGGTGGCAAAGGTGATGTTCGACGGCATGTTCAGGATGATCTGGTCGCCGGCGCGGGTGACGCTGACGCCGCTGCCCTGCAGCTGGGCACGCAGCTCGGATTCCTGCCGGTCCATATAGCCGCCGGCGAGACCACCGGCGAGAGCGCCGACACCAGCGCCGATCAGCGCGTTGCGGCGGTCATTGCCGCCGGCGAGCAGACCAAGGCCGGCGCCGGCGAGTGCGCCGATACCAGCGCCTGCCGCGGCGTTCGAAACCTTCTGCTGACCGGTATAAGGATCGGTCGTGCACGCACCGACGAGCATGCTGCCAGCCAGCGCGAAAATCACTGTCTTCTTCATCAGGATATGTCCCTCTCCGTACCGCGAAACGCATCGGGCGTTCCGCGCAAAGCCCTTCACCGGCCTTGTAGCATGAAATACGGCGAAAAACGGAACGGAAGCAGTGACAAATGGGCAAACTCCGGCCTGCCCGCACGACAATCTAGTCGGCTACCAGAGGTTCTTGCCGTCGACCATCACGACTTCGATCTTGTCGAGGTCGAAGTCATCGAAGAGGCGTGCATTGACGCTGACCTTGGGGTTGTCGAAATCAGCTTCGCCGGTCGACCAGTCGGGTGTCTCGGTGAAGGTGCCGCAACCGCAGACGGCGCAGAAGCCATGCTTCACCACATTCTCTCCGCGCGCGTAGAAAGCAACGTTTTCCGGCGGACTGACGAGCTTGAACTGGGCGGGCGTGTAATAGGCCCAGAGTGCGCCGCGCTTGGAGCAGAACGTGCAGGTGCAGAAGGTCACCGTCTCTGGCACCTCCGTTACCTCAAACATGGTCGCCTTGCAGTGACAGCTGCCCTTGATCACCATCCTGGTCTTCCTCGCATGTCGTTTTGGGTCGCTTTCCTGCGACGGCGCACCATAGCGAGGGGCTGCTGACACGCTGGTGTCAGCAGAACGGCTGTCAGGATTGTCAGTAGGACTTCGGCGGCACGAACAGGCAGATGGTCTTGCTGTCATCGGCACCCGCGACGGAGCACCAATGATATCGGCCATCAGGCGATTCGTGGATCCGTGCATCCTGGTAGGTCACCACCTCGCCAGTGCCCTCGATGACATAGCCTTGTGGCCGCTCGCTTATCGCCTGCTTCGGCACCTCACGGCAGTCGTAGCCGGAACAGCAAGCGAAGGGATAAGTCCAGCCTTTCGGCGCGTCGTGGGATAGAGCGAGCGGCGTGCTGAGCGAAATCAGCGCGAGCGTGGACAGTGCAAGGATGTATCGGCGCAGACGGAGGTTTTCTGGACGCATAGCGTCATCCCCTGAGATTACCTCCCAAGCGAATCCTGCTCCCGCACGCTTAACGAAATCCTACCTGAAATGTTCCGTCCAGGGGCAACCCGGTCATCACGCTTTAGCGATGACAGGGTGATGCCGGAAAGGGCTAGTCCAGATCGGCAACCGCCTGCCCTGCCCCGCCTTCGATGCGCTGCGACAGCGACGCTTCCATGAAGTCGTCGAGGTCGCCGTCGAGGACGTCGGACGGGCTGGTGCTTTCGACGCCGGTGCGCAGATCCTTCACCAGCTGATAAGGCTGGAGCACGTAGGAGCGGATCTGGTGACCCCAGCCGATGTCGGTCTTGGCCGATTCCGTTGCGTTGGCGATGGCTTCGCGCTTCTTCAGCTCTTCCTCATAGAGGCGCGAGCGCAACATTTCCCAGGCCTTGGCCTTGTTCTTGTGCTGCGAACGTTCGGCCTGGCAGGCAACAGCGATGCCGGTGGCGATGTGTGTGATGCGCACCGCCGAGTCGGTGGTGTTGACGTGCTGGCCGCCGGCGCCCGACGAACGGTAGGTGTCGATGCGCACATCCGATTCCGAGACGTCGATCTCGATCGAATCGTCGACCACCGGGTAGACCCAGATGCTCGAGAACGAAGTGTGGCGGCGCGCATTGCTGTCATAGGGCGAAATGCGGACCAGGCGGTGGACGCCCGATTCCGTCTTCAGCCAGCCATAGGCGTTGTGGCCCTTGATCAGCAGCGTGGCAGACTTGATGCCGGCCTCTTCGCCGTCATGGACTTCCAGTACCTCGACCTTGAACCGGCGACGTTCTGCCCAGCGCGTGTACATGCGCAAGAGCATGTTGGCCCAGTCCTGGCTCTCGGTGCCGCCGGCACCAGCGTGCACTTCGAGATAGGTGTCGTTCTGGTCAGCTTCGCCCGACAGCAGCGACTCGATCTGGCGCGCCCGGATCTCGCCGGCCAGCGAACGGATGGCGGTTTCCGCTTCGCTGATGATGTCAGCGTCGCCTTCTTCCTCGCCCATCTCGATCAGGCCGATATTGTCGTCCAGCGCCTGGCTCAGGCCCTTGATGGCCTTGATGTTGTCGTCGAGCGACTGGCGCTCGCGCATCAGCTTCTGGGCTTCCTGCGGGTCGTTCCAGAGGTTGCCGTCCTCTGCCCGCATGTTCAGGTAATCAAGTCGTTTTACCGCTTGATCCCAGTCAAAGATGCCTCCTCAGCAGGGTTATCGCCTGCCTGATTTCGTCGACAATGTTCTGCGTTTCCGCGCGCATGGAGATTGCTTCTTTTTGCTTGTTTCGCGCCCGAAGGCGGCTGTTGAATCCGCGCGGAACATAGGGATGAGGTCGTCCCCTGTAAAGCAAAATGGGCAGGCGCCTTCAGCTCTGCCCATCCGCCATGTCACTGCGTCGATCACCTAGCCGGCATAGGCCGCTTCAAGCCTGGCGACGTCGATCTTGGTCATTTGCAGCATCGCCTGCATGACCCTGGCAGCCCTGGCGCCATCGGGGTCGCCCAGCAGGCGCGGCAATGCCTCGGGGATGACCTGCCACGAAAGCCCGAATTTGTCCTTCAACCAGCCACACTGACCCGGCTGGCCGCCCTCGGACAGCTTGTGCCAGAAATGGTCGACCTCGGCCTGGTCCTTGCAGTCGATGCTCATCGAGATCGCTTCGGTGAACTTGAACATCGGACCGCCGTTCAGCGCGGTGAACTGCAGTCCTTCGAGCTCGAACTCGGCCACCATGACACTGCCGGCAGGCCCGGGCCCAGCCTCGCCATAGCGGGTCATCTTGCCGACCTTGGAGTTGCGGAAAACCGACGTGTAGAACGTCACCGCCTCTTCAGCCTGGTTGTCGAACCACAGGAACGGGCTGATCTTCTGCATCATCTTCTCCTCACTGAATATGCAATTGTCTCGCCGTTTCCGGCCGGCTGTCGCGTCAGACACCTCGACAGAGCAGGTTCGGCATGGCTTCGGACCGCTTGCGTTCCCGCATGACGTCAGGCTCGAACAGCATTCTATAACTAAAAGGATATATAACTTTTTGGATATTATCAAGCGAGGCTACAAACAAAATGCGCGCGGCCAAGCCACGCGCATTTGTCGGTTCCCTTCGATGTGCCAGCTGATGCCGGCCGATCGGTGCCCTAATAGAGGCCGCCGCCGCCTTCGCTGATGGCCTTGCTGGCCTGCGGCGACAGCGCTTCGCCGTAGCCATTGGTGCCATCTTCGCCCATGCCGATGACCCAGTAGCTGTCGGCAGGTCCGGTGCCCGGCTTGAAGGCCTCCATGATGGTGCCCGGCGCGCCCTCGGCTGCCTGCATGCCGGTCTTGCGATCGATCGAGATCAGCTTCATGCCGGCTGGAACGACGAAGTCGCTCTTGGGCGTGCCGTCGAGTGCCGTCGTCATGAAATCCTTGAACACCGGCGCGGCAAGGCCGCCACCCGTGGTGCCCTTGCCGAGCCCCTGCGGCTTGTCATAGCCCATATACAGTCCGACAACGAGGTTCGGCGTATAGCCGACGAACCAGGCGTCCTTCTCGTCGTTGGTCGTTCCGGTCTTGCCGGCGATCGGACGATTGAGCGACAGCAGCGTCGTTGCGGTACCACGCAGGACAACGCCCTCCAGCATCGAGGTGATCTGGTAGGCGGTCATCGGGTCGAGCACCTGCTCGGAATTGTCGACAAGTTCCGGCTCGGGCTGATTGGCCCATTCCGTGGCGACGCATCCTTCGCAGCCGCGCTCATCATGCTTGAACACGGTCTTGCCGTAGCGGTCCTGAATGCGGTCGATCAGCGACGGCTTGATCTGGCGGCCGCCATTGGCCATCACGGCATAGGCCGAAACCATGCGCATGACGGTGGTTTCGCCCGCACCCAGCGCCATCGGCAGATAGGGCGCCAGCTTGTCGTAGACACCGAAGCGCTCGGCGTATTCGGCAACCGTCTTCATACCCATGTCATTGGCGAGGCGCACCGTCATCAGGTTGCGCGAGCGCTCGATGCCGGCGCGCAGGGTCGACGGGCCAGCCGCCTTGCCGTCATAGTTCTTCGGCGACCAGCTGGTATTGCCCGACTGGATGGTGATCGGGCCGTCCATGATCACCGAGGCCGGCGTGTAACCGTTGTCGAGTGCTGCCGCGTAGACGAACGGCTTGAAGGCCGAACCTGGCTGGCGCATCGCCTGGGTCGCGCGGTTGAACTCGGACTGCGAGTAGGAGAAGCCGCCGACCATGGCGAGCACGCGGCCGGTGTGCGGGTCCATGGCGACGAGGCCGCCCGACACCTCCGGCACCTGGCGCAACGCATAGCTGTCGCCTTCGTTCTTCTCGACATAGATGACGTCGCCGGCCTTCAGCACTTCGGAGGGCGAGTTGGCCTTCACGCGCTTTCCGTCGGCGACGTAGCGCATGGCAAAGCTCATGTCGTCTTTCGAAACGGTGCTCGTCTCGCGCTCCTTGGACAGCGCGCCTGATATCTCGCGCTTGGGCTGCAAGCCGATATCGAGGCCCGTCTTCGTGGCGTCGAGCACCACGGCGAGACGCCATTCCGGAATGTCGTCCAGCGCCTTGACCTCGCCGAGCGCCGTGCCCCAGTCAGCAGATATGTCGATGCTCTTGACCGGGCCGCGATAGCCGCGCAGGCGATCATATTTCTCCAGGCCCGACTGCATGGCCTTGCGTGCCATGGCCTGCAGTTTCGGATCAAGCGTGGTGCGGACAGACAGGCCGCCTTCATAGAGCGCGTCCTGGCCGTAGCGCGCGATCAGCTCGCGGCGCACTTCCTCGGTGAAGTATTCGCCGGCGAAGACATAGGTGCCGGTCCGGCGCGGCGTCACGCCAAGCGGCGAGGCCTTGGCCTTGTCGCCTTCTTCGCGCGACACGTAGCCGTTGGCGACCATCTGGTCGACCACCCAGTTGCGGCGCTCGATGGCACGGTCGGCATATTTGAACGGGTGATAGTTCGACGGGCCCTTCGGCAGCGCGGCGAGATAGGCGGCTTCAGCGACGGTCAGCTCGTTGACCGACTTGTCGAAATAGGTCAGCGCGGCACCCGCGATGCCGTAGGCACCGAGCCCGAAGAATATCTCGTTGACGTAAAGTTCGAGGATGCGGTCCTTCGAGTAGGCCTGCTCGATGCGGAAGGCCAGCACCATTTCCTTGATCTTGCGCTCGTAGGTCTGGTCCGAGCTCAGGAGGAAGTTCTTGGCGACCTGCTGGGTGATGGTCGACGCACCGACCTGGCGGCGGCCGGAACCGAAATTCTGGAAGTTGGTCAGCACGGCGCGCCCAAGGCCGGTCACGTCAATGCCGGGGTGATTGTAGAAGTTCTTGTCCTCGGCCGACAGGAACGCCGCCTTGACGCGATCAGGCACGGCTTGGATCGGCAGGTAGAGCCGGCGCTCACGCGCGAATTCACCCATCAGCGCGCCGTCCGAAGCGTGCACACGCGTCGTCACCGGCGGCTCGTATTTGGCGAGCACCTCGTAGTCGGGAAGCTCCTTGGTCAGCTGGCCGAGATAGATCGCCACGCCAGCTGCGACGACGAGCGCAAGCGTCGTGCCGATGCCGAAGAAATAGCCGATAAGACGAATCATGCCCGCTCCAGTACAAGGTCCGGGGATTCCCTAAACCAACCCGCCATCATCGCAAGCCGCAGGTACTGTCCCGATCCGCTAACGGCCACCCATGTCGCGCGGTTGTGGACAAAATACGGCAACAGCCCGCAAGCGCCAAATATTCTGGCCGAAAACACTAGAAATGCCCGTTCCGCCGCTTGCCGGCAATGCCAGCAAGCATGCCAGGCAAGTCGACTCAGCCGCCGGTTGCGCCGCGCTCGGCAACAAAGGCTGCCACCGCCTTGGAAATGCTCGTCGCGGCCTTCTCGCGCCAGTCGGCGCTGCGCAGTTGCTCTTCGTCCTGCGGATTGGAGAGATAGCCGAGCTCGACGAGGACCGACGGCACATCAGGCGCCTTCAGCACCCGGAAGCCGGCCGAACGATGCGGGTTGTTGATCATGCCGACCGTCGGCGACAACTCACCGACCAGCGAGCGCGCGAAACGCGTCGAAAAGCCATGCGTCTCGCGCCGGATCAGATCGACAAGAATGTCGGATACCGCGTGGTCTTCTTCGGCGACATCGACGCCAGCCAGTTGGTCTGAGAGGTTTTCGCGATCAGCCAGTGCCTGCGCGTCGGCGTCGGAGGCCTTGTCCGAGACGGTGTAGACGGTGGCACCTCGGATACCCTTGAGCCGGATCGTGTCGGCATGGATCGAAATGAACAGGTCGGCTTCCTGCTGACGCGCGATGCGAACACGGTCGTCGAGGCGGAGAAACTCGTCACCTTCGCGGGTCAGGACGACCTTGTAGGCCTTGTTGGCGGCGAGCTTGGCCTGCAGCTCCTTGGCGAAGGCGAGCGTGACCGTCTTCTCGACAGTGCCATTCAGGCCTTCGGCGCCACCGTCGATGCCGCCGTGGCCAGGATCGAGCACGATGGTGAACGGGCGGTCGCCGCGATGCGCGATCTTGCCGAGCCTGTCGGTCTTGGGTGTCGTCGAACCTGTCGTTTCAGCCTGGATGGCCAGCGCGGCATCGAACTCGCGCTCCGAGGCGGCGGCGATGTCGGCAACCAGGCGATAACCCGATCCGTCTTCATTCTTGAGAATGTCGACCTTCTCGACGTTGAACGGCCCCTTCGAGGTCACGATCAACCGCGAGGCGCCCTCGCCCGCGGCGCCATAACGCACGCTTTTGATGAGACCGCGCGGCTTCAAGTCCCTGGCGTCGATCGCGAGCGTCGCACCAGGAAGATCAACGACAAGTCGATGCGGGCTACGCAGCAAGAACCACTTCGGTTCGGGTTCCTTGTCGAAATTCATGACGATGCGCATATGAGTCGCGTCACCCGCCATCTTGTAGTCGAGCGTCCTGATCGTGTCGGCGGCGATTACCGGCTGGCAAAAGATGCCGGCAAAGATGGTGAGGAACGCCAAAGCCGCGAACACGATGCGGCGAACCGCGCCGCCGGGCTGAGTGCCCCCGAACGGGAAGCTCTTGCCAGTCAATGCCGCAGGCCCCATCTCAGTCTTGCCGCTCCAAAAGCAGGCGTACAGTCATTGCACGCCGTTACCATTCGCAGGCCGAACAGGCGGCCCCTCGATTAACGAGTGGTAACCAGAGAAGGTTAACCGAGTCTTTGTCGGAATGCTCCCCCCGACGTCGCCGCATCCGCCTTTGCCGGCATCGGAAATCAGGGTTGCGCTCAGTCTCGCCAAATCATAAAAGCGACATTGGATCACTGCAATCCAGGGCCCGCGCCCCCAGCGCCTTCCGCTAGGGAACCACGCGACGAGCGATGGCCCGGCTCGCAACAGAGACAGTTTCAGTGATCGCGACGAGATTCGCAGGCGCGGCCCGTGGCGGGGTAGCGACTGCGTTGGAAAAACGGCCCGGGCACCGTTCCGCGCCGGCTCTGTAAGAGCAAAGTAGCTGGTCCGGATTCCCGGGCTTCGATTTGAAACAAGGTTCCGCAAGGTCACGCATTGGCCACAGACGCAATCATGGACTGGTCCGCAGGTAACCGCGCCATCACGGCAGCGGGCGGCACCGCCATGGCGTTTTGGCTGCGACCGGCGGGCGCAAAATCATCCGGCACCCCCATTTCAGCGACCCCACGGCGGCGGACGAGTTCCCGCAGGCCGCAGCTGACGGCTGCCGGGAGGACAAATAATGCCCAACAAGATGCTGATAGACGCCTCCCACCCGGAGGAAACACGGGTTGTCGTTGTTCGCGGTAACCGTATTGAAGAATTTGATTTCGAATCACAGGACAAGAAGCAGCTCAAAGGAAACATCTACCTCGCCCGCGTAACGCGGGTTGAGCCGTCTCTCCAGGCTGCCTTTGTCGAGTATGGCGGAAACCGTCACGGCTTCCTCGCCTTCAGCGAAATCCATCCCGACTATTACCAGATCCCGGTTGCCGATCGGCAGGCGCTGCTGCGCGCCGAGGCGGAAGAAGCCGAGGACGAGGACGACGAAAACAACGACGGCGACGAGAGCAAGAGCCAGGATCGTAACCGTGGCCGCCGCAGGCGCCGCGGCGGCAAGAACCGTGACCGCAACGACGAGAACAAGCCGGAGGGTTCGGGCGACGACGACAGCGCGTCTTCCGAGGACGATGGCGATTCGATCGCCGCAAGCGATGCTTCGGACGCCACTGGTGACGAGCACGCCACAGAGACGTCCAGCGATGAAGGCAATGGCGGTTCCGACGAGCGCGAACCGACGTCGATCGCCGCATCGGTCGATGCCGACGTCGTGTCCGAGCGGGCACCTGAGCCGACGGTCACCGAAAACGAAAACGGCGGCGTGATCGAGGAAGTGCATTCGACCCATCACGACGATCACGAGATCGAATCGGTCGGCGCCGAAGACGCACTCGAAGAGGTGCGCAACCGCCGCAAGCCGGTTCGCCGCCACTACAAGATCCAGGAAGTCATCAAGCGCCGCCAGATCCTGCTGGTCCAGGTGGTCAAGGAAGAGCGCGGCAACAAGGGCGCTGCTCTCACGACCTACCTGTCGCTCGCCGGTCGCTACTCGGTGCTGATGCCCAACACGGCACGCGGCGGCGGCATTTCGCGCAAGATCACCAACGCCCAGGACCGCAAGCGTTTGAAGGAGGTCGTTGCCGATCTCGAAGTGCCGAAGGGCATGGGCGTCATCCTGCGCACCGCAGGTGAAAGCCGCACCAAGGCCGAGATCAAGCGCGACTACGAGTACCTGATGCGCCTGTGGGAGAACGTCCGCAGCCTGACGCTGCAGTCGACGGCCCCGGCACTGGTCTATGAGGAGGGCAGCCTGATCAAGCGATCGGTGCGCGACCTCTACAACAAGGACATCGACGAGGTTCTGGTCGCCGGCGAAGACGGCTATCGAGAGGCCAAGGACTTCATGCGCATGCTGATGCCCAGCCATGCCAAGGTCGTCCAGCCTTACCGCGACATCACGCCGATCTTCGTACGCAGCGGCATCGAATCGCAGCTCGAACGTATGGTCCAGCCGCAGGTGACGCTGAAGTCGGGCGGCTACATCATCATCAACCAGACCGAAGCGCTGGTTGCCATCGACGTCAACTCCGGGCGCTCCACCAAGGAGCACTCGATCGAGGAAACCGCCCTTCACACCAACCTTGAAGCCGCCGAGGAAGTCGCGCGCCAGCTCAGGCTGCGCGATCTCGCCGGCCTGATCGTCATCGACTTCATCGACATGGAGGAGAACCGCAACAACCGTGCGGTCGAAAAGAAGCTCAAGGACTGCCTGAAGAACGACCGCGCCCGCATCCAGGTCGGCCGCATCTCGCATTTCGGCCTGATGGAGATGTCGCGCCAGCGCATCCGCGCCAGCGTGCTGGAATCGACGATGAAGCCCTGCCCGCATTGCGGCGGAACCGGTCATGTCCGTTCGGACTCGTCGGTGGCACTCCAGGTCGTGCGCGCGATCGAAGAGTTCCTGCTCAAGGACTCGCGCAGCCACATCACGGTCAAGACGCCGGTTGCGACCGCGCTCTACGTGCTCAACCACAAGCGCTCGACGCTGGTCGATCTCGAAAACCGCTTCGGTGTGACCGTCACACTCGAGGCCGATGACAGCGTCGGTTCGCAGAACCACGCCATCTTCCGCGGTGCCATTGCCGAGAAGCCGGCAAACTTCGCCCTGCCCGTCGCAGCTCCGGCCTATGAAGAGCCAGAGGAAATCGAAGACGAGATCGTCGAAGAGGAAGCAGAGACCGTCGTCGTCGAGGCGCAGCCCGCCCGCGCGCCGCAGCCGGCTGCGGCCGAAGGCGGCGAGCAGCACGACCGCAAGCGGCGCAAGCGCCGGCGTCGCCGTGGCGGCCGCGACCGTGACCGCGAGCATGGCGCTCCTCAGGAAGGTGCCGTCGTCGCTGGCGAGGCCAACGAAGCCGAAGATGGCGAAGAGGACGTCGCCGCTGAAGCCGTTGTGTCCGAGGAAGCCGGTGAAATCGCCGCTGTCGACGCAAGCGCTGCCGAAGATGCCGCCGCCAAGAAGCGCCGTCGCGGCAAGCGTGGCGGTAAGCGTAACCGCAAGGAAGACGACGAGCAGTCGGCGGAAGGCAGCGAACAGGTCGCAGGCGACGAAGGCGCCGCTGCCGAAACCGTTGCCAGCGAAGTCGTGACGGCGGAAGTGGCGGTGGTCGAGGTTGCCGCTGAAGAGCCGGAGGCCGTCATCGAAGCCAAGCCGAAGAAGGCGCCGCGCCGCTCGGCAAAGGCCAAGAAGGCTGAGGCCGAAGCAGCAGCCGCTGAAGCGCCCGCCGCCGAAGTCGTTGCCGAGGCTGCAGCGCCGGAAGCTGAAACGAAGCCCGGAAAGAAGGCGGCAAAGCCGCGTGCGCCACGTCGCAAGGCTGCCGCAGCCCCAGCCGAGGATGAGGTCGTCTCCGAAGCCCCCAGCACTGAACCCCCTGCCGCGGCTGCAATCGCGCCTGCGACGCCTGTCGTCACCTCGGTCGTCGAGACCGAAGAAGCTGCCGCTGGCGAAGCCAAGCCGAAAAAAGGCGGCTGGTGGCAGCGCAAGGGCTTTTTCTAATCTTCGATTTTTCCGACATTAAAGACCCCGGCCAGCATTCGCTGGCCGGGGTCTTCAATTTGTGAGATTATTTTGCTTGCCGTCCGACACCATTTGCACCGATATACGGCTCAGCAAATGGTTAGACTCATATTTTGCTTTTAATACTGCCCGGAGAGACGGCCGATGACGAGTGATAGCAAGATCGACATCCTAGGACTGACTGCCCATATCGTCAGCGCCTATGTAGAGAACAACAAGGTTCCTGCAACTGGCCTGCCAGAGTTGATCGCCAGCATCAACGCCTCGATCCTGTCGCTCGATCAGCCCGCCGAAGAACCTGTCGAAGCCCAGCAGCCGGCGGTGAACCCGAAGCGCTCGGTTCACCCCGACTACATCGTCTGCCTGGAGGACGGAAAGAAGTTCAAGTCGCTCAAGCGCCATCTCTCGGTTCATTTCGGGCTGACACCCGAAGAATATCGCGCCAAGTGGGGCCTGCCGGCCGATTATCCGATGGTCGCGCCGAACTATGCCGCCGCGCGCTCTCAGCTCGCAAGGTCGCTGGGCCTCGGACGAAAGGCAGCTGCCGCGTCCTCGAAGGCAGCGGCAGCACCTGCCAAGACACGCGGCCGCGCCAAAAAGGCATAATTTCCTGAGATTCAGTTACGCGCTTCGGGCTTCCCGGAGCGCGTTTTTTGTTGCGCGGCTTTTATGCGGCAACCACGTCCGCCGAAAAACGCAGTTCGCGCATCGGACGCACGCGCTGCGTCGTCCGGTCATAGATCGGATCTGCCTTGTACGCGTCCAGCGCTGCCTGGTCGGCAAACTCGGCATAGACGACGATGTCGATCTCGTCGGAATACCAGTCGACCTTGGTGTTGACCGTCACTTCGAAGACCGTCGAGTGCGGAATGCTGCCAAGCGCCGACAATTCCTCGCGGATCATCTCGACGTCCTGTTTCTGCCGCGCACTGAAAAACACGATGTGCCGGATCAAGCCGCGACTCCTTCTGCTGCTTTCGCTGGCGCCTTTTGGGTCGGCTTTCGGCCCGCGTCAATCGGGCAAAAGGCAGCAGCAGAGATCGGGCAGCAGATCCGTCAGTCCGTGACCATCCTGACGATGCGATGCACTTCGCGCACGGCTTTGGCGGTCGCGTCGCCATGGTTGTAGAGCATGTCCCAGATCAGGAACAAGGCGACGCACATGATCGCGATGACGTAGCGAATTTGATGTCCTCCCCTGAGCGGCGCAGCAGCCTGGGAAACGATATGCGCCGTCGGCTCACCTTAGAGCATTAGCGCACTCTAATAACAAAGGAAATCGACGCTGCACGGGATTGCATCAGGGCAATCCCGGAGGGCTCCCCTCTGGCATATCAGCGCTTGCCAGATGTCACTTGAAGTTGGAGATTTTGACGGTGAAGATCACGACAGATTCACCGCAGCGCGCAGAAGTCTTGGCGGGTCCACGCCAAGTCGATCGCGAGCTGACCGGAGATGCGTCCGGCGGCGCGTCCCCGATCAGATGAGTGAGCGGTGCACTGGCTTGGAGCAACGCGCCCGACACGCCGAACCGGGCAGCAACATTGGGACGTCGAGATGGCCCAGCGGAACTCGGACGGTTTCACGAATCAGGGCGTGACAAAGCTTCACGAGGGCAATGTCGCGGACTTTGCCAGAGGTTTGCCGGCGCGCGTGCGCATGACGCTGTCTGCAGCACTGCACCTGCCGCGCGGTTCGCTCAAGGTGAAGATGCCTGACGGACGCAGCATCCTGGTCGGCGGCAAGGCACCCGGACCCGAGGCGGAGATTGTCCTGCACAATTGGAAGCTGCCATCGCGCGCCTTCAGCGGCGGCACGATCGGGGTCGCGGAATCCTACATCGACGGCGACTGGGACAGCCCCGACGTGACCAGCTTCCTAGAGCTGTTCGTGATCAACAGCGAAGCCGGCGAAGGTGTCGCCGGCGGCGCCAACTGGCTGCTGACCACCATCCAGCGCATTCGTCACTGGTTGAACGACAACACCCGCACCGGCTCGAAGAAGAACATTTCCGCGCACTACGACCTCGGCAACGCCTTTTACAGCCAGTGGCTCGACCCGAGCATGACATACTCGTCGGGGCTTTTTGCCACCGGCGCCAATGATCTTGCCGGCGCGCAGACCGAAAAGTACCGGGCGCTGGCGCGCGACACCGGTATCGGCCCGAATGACCATGTGCTGGAGATCGGCTGCGGCTGGGGCGGCTTCGCCGAGTTTGCGGCGCGCGAGATCGGCTGCAAGGTGACCGGGCTCACGATCAGCCGCGAGCAGTTCGACTTTGCCCAGAAGCGCATCCACAATGCCGGGCTTGCCGACAAGGTCGAGCTCAAGCTGCAGGATTATCGCGACGAGACCGGCCGCTACGACCGCATCGCATCGATCGAGATGTTCGAGGCCGTCGGCGAAAAATACTGGCCGGCCTTCTTTGCCAAGATGAAGCAGTGCCTGCCCTCGGGCGGCACGGCGGGCCTGCAGATCATCACCATCAATGAGGCGGCCTATCCCGTGTACCGGAAGCGGCCGGATTTCATCCAGCGCTACGTCTTTCCCGGCGGCATGCTGCCGACGCCGACGCTGCTCAAGTCGCTCGGCACCGAGCACGGCCTCGACTATCTGCGCGAGCGCGTCTTTCCGCAGGATTATGCCCGTACCCTCGCCGAATGGCGCACCCGCTTCTGGTCGTCCTGGGAGCGCATCGTGCCGCTCGGCTTCGACGATCGCTTCAAGAAGCTCTGGGAGTTTTATCTCCATTATTGCGAGGCAGGCTTCCGCGCCGAGTATATCGACGTCAGGCAAGTGGTCTACAAGGCCTAGGCGCGTTAAGCTGAACAGGACAAGGGGCGGAGACCGGTGCTCTTCGCCCCCGCCCCCGTCTCGATTTGACTAGGCCTGACCTGCGCAAGAATCAGCGACATTCTTCCTGCTTGTAATCTTCGATCTCGGCACATCCAAGGCCGCAACTCCCGATGAATTCTTGAAATAGTCTTCAATTTGCGCATTTCCACCGTGAAAATGCCTGCTCGCTCCTCTGTATCATTGTCTCGGTCGGGGCAACGGAGGGACAACCTGGCATGCGCAAGCGCAATATTATCTTGCTTCTGGTCGTTACGGCCGCTGGAGCCGTCTATCTCAACAACACGTCGCTGCTCTCGGACCGAGCCGCCGGAAAGCCCGTGGTGCTGGCCCATCGCGGGCTGGCGCAGGAATATGATCGTACCGGACTGACCAAGGACACCTGCACTGCCGAGCGCATGCTTCCGCCTCGGCACGACTATCTCGAAAACACCGTACGTTCGATGGACGCAGCCTTCAGGCGTGGCGCCGACGTGCTGGAACTCGACGTGCACCCCACCACCGACGGCAAGTTCGCGGTCTTCCACGACTGGACCGTAGATTGCCGCACCGAAGGCAACGGCGAGACGCGCAGCCATTCGATGGCGGATCTCAAGAAGCTCGATGTCGGCTATGGCTACACCGCCGACGGTGGCAAGACGTATCCCTTTCGTGGCCAGGGTGTCGGCCTGATGCCATCGCTCGACGAAGTGATGGAGCGGTTCCCCGATCGGCGCTTCCACATCAACGTCAAAAGCAACGACGCCAAGGAGGGTGAGGCATTGGCGGCCTTCCTGTCGGCCCTGCCCAGGGAACGCCAGGCCGCCCTGACCATCGTTGGTGGCGACAGGCCGTTGCAGGCGGTCAAGGCCGCCCTGCCCGACATGCGGACCCTCAGCAAAAAGTCGCTGACCCGCTGCCTGCTACGCTACGCGGGGCTCGGCTGGAGCGGCTACGTGCCGGAAGACTGCCGCGGCACGACACTTGGCGTACCGATCAACTTCGCACCGTGGCTGTGGGGCTGGCCGGACCGCTTCCTCGACCGGATGGAAAGTGCCGGCACCAACGTCTACCTGTTCGGCCCTTATCACGGCGGCGGCTTCTCCGATGGCATCGATGATCCCGCCATCATCGAAACGCTACCAGCCGGCTATTCGGGCGGCATTTCGACCGACGCACTCGAGCTGGTCATGCCGGCACTCGAACGCCGGAGCAACTGACCAACCTTTGCGCAGATGAAAGGGCGGCCGGATTGCTCCAGCCGCCCTCCCCAATCAGGTTCCTAATCTCAGAGCGTGATGCGGTATTTGGCAAAACCCTCTGCGCCGTCGCCCGCCGGCTCGATCTTGACCGCCTTGACCTCTGATATGTGGTCCTTGGCCTTGGGGCCGGTCTCGAAGATTACCGAGGCCCCCGCAACCGGCGCGAACGACCAGTTGGAGTCGGCAGACGGATTGATCGTGCCCTGGTCGACGATGTAGCGCACGATCACGTCGCGGTTGGTGTCGGGTGCCTCGAAGACAAGCTTCGACGCGTTGATCTCGGGGAAGTTGCCGCCGCCGCCGGCGCGATAGTTGTTCGACGCCACAACGAATTTCGCTGCGGGATCGATCGGCTTGCCCTCGAACATCAGATCGACGATGCGATTGGAGTTCGCATCCAGGACCACACCCTTCGGATCGTATTTCGGCGGCTGCGCCAGGTCGATTCTGTAGGTCACGCCGTCAATGACGTCGAAATTGTAGGACGGGAAGTCTGGATTGATCAGCACCTGGTCGGCCTTGCCAGGCTCGATCCTGTTGAAGATGCCGGCCGACATTTCCAGCCACTCCTTGACCTGGGCGCCGGTCACCGCAACCGCCTGCACCGTGTTGGGATAGAGGTAGAGGTCGGCGACGTTCTTGATCGCGACGGCGCCGGCCGGGACATCGGTGTAATACTCCGGCCCGCCACGTCCGCCCGACTTGAAGGGTGCCGCGGCCGAGAGCACCGGCAGGTCCTTGTGCTCGGTGTCCTTGAGCATGTCCTTGATGTACCAGATCTGCGCCTGGCTCACGATCTGGACCGAAGGATCGTCGGCAACCAGGGCGAAATAGGAATAGAGCGGCGCCGACGTCTTGCCCACGGGCGTGCGCACATAGGCGAGTGTCGCCTCATGCTCCTCCTTCGCGGCAGCCTCGACCGCGGCCTTGCTCTCGACCGTCGGCACCACCTTCTTGTCGACACGCTTGGAGATCGGACGCGCCTCGCTGGTCGAGCTGACCACCTTCCAGCTGTTGCTGTCGCGTTCCAGCAAAAGGTCGATCAGGCCAAGATGCGAGCCCCAGAAGCCGCCCATCACGCCCGGCTTGCCGTTGATCGTGCCCTTGGCGTTATCGAGCCCCTCGACCTTGTCGAATTTTGGTCCGGGGAAATCGAGATGGCTGTGGCCGGTGACGATCGCATCTATGCCATCGACGCCGGCCAGCAGGATGGAGGCGTTTTCGAGATTTTCGGCTGCCTGCGGCGTGCCCATGCCGGAGTGCGAGAGCGCGATGACGATGTCGGCGCCCTGCTCGCGGATCTCGGGCACCCAGGCCTGGGCTGCCTTGACGATATCGCGGGTCATCGCCTTGCCGTGCAAATGGCGCGAATCCCAGGTCATCACCTGGGGCGGCACGAAGCCGATCAGGCCGATGCGGATCGGATGCTCCGCACCCGAGCCATCCTTCACCTTTTTGTCGAGGATCACATAGGGCTTGAGGAACAACTCGTCCTTGGTCGCGTCTGCGGCGAGCGCGCCCTTTGTCAGGTTGGAGCAGACGACGGGGAAGTTCGCGCCGGCGAGCACCTTGAACATGTAGTCGAGGCCGTAGTTGAACTCGTGGTTGCCCAGCGTCGAGCAATCATAGCCCAGCGTGTTCATCGCCTTGATGATCGGATGGACGTCGCCATCCTTCATGCCGCGCTGATAAGCCATGTAGTCGCCCATCGGGTTGCCCTGCAGGAAATCGCCATTGTCGACCAGGATCGAGTTGGCGGCTTCAGCGCGGATGGCGTCGATGATCGAAGCGGTGCGGGCAACGCCCATCGTGTCGTTCGGCTTGTCGGCATAGTAGTCATAGGGAAACACGTGGACATGCAGATCGGTGGTTTCCATGATGCGGAGATGCGCCTGATTTGCCTGGGCGCGTGCCGAAAAGGGATGGAGCATCACAAGTGCACCCGCTGCAGCCGATCCCGCCAGGAAAGAACGACGAGATACAGGTTGATTCACGTTGGACATTTTCATTCTCCAGGAAATGAACTGACAGTATTTAGCCGGCGTCCCAAAGATCAAATGTCGCGCCAAAATTCACGCGAGTCCAGCCGACTCGTATGACACCCTCGCGACATTACTCGGGGAATGGATTGGTCCAGCGCGATGCCGCCCATTTCGGCCTGGTTTGTTTCTGCTCAGAGCAGATCCGGCCTTATTCCCATAACGGTGCGATCGACGATCTCGCGCAGGGCGAAGGATGAATTGATCTTGGTGACGTGCGGCATCGCCGACAGCCATTCCTTGTGGATGCGCTCGTAGTCGGGCAGATCACGGGCGGCAATGCGCAGGATGTAGTCGTATTCGCCCGACATGAGATGGCAGGACAGGACGTTGGGGCAGCGCTTCACCGCGACCTCGAAGTCCGAAAGCGTCTTCTCGAACTGGCCCGACAGCGAGATATGCACGATGACGGTCATCTGGTGACCCAGCGCGACATTCGAAAGCCGGGCGTGGTAGCCGCTGATGATGCCCGATTTCTCCAGGTTGTCGAGCCGGCGCGAGCAGGCCGATTGCGACAGCCCGATCTTTTCGGCCAATGCCGCATTGGGCATCCGCCCATCCTTCTGCAGCGCGTCCAGAATGGCGATATCGATCCTGTCCAACGGCATTCTTCGAATTTCCTTCGATAATACAGAGGATATGCGCAAAAATTACCGAACGCCCCATGGTAGCGCAACCGTTTTCGCAAACATATTCGAAACGATTCGTGATTGACTTCGTCATCGGGAGAGAAGGCCAAAATGGCTGCGGAGGAGCAGGAAGATGCGCGTAGGTTGTCCCAAGGAAATCAAGAATCATGAGTACCGTGTCGGGCTGACGCCCGGTTCGGTTCGCGAATATGTCGCCCACGGCCACGAGGTTCTGGTCGAGACCGGCGCCGGCTCAGGCATCGGCGCCGACGACAATGCGTACCGCGCGGCCGGCGCCCAGATCGCCAAGACCGCCGAGGAGGTGTTCACCCGCTCCGACATGATCGTGAAAGTCAAGGAGCCGCAGCCCAAGGAATGGGCGCAACTGCGAGACGGCCAGATTCTCTATACCTACCTGCATCTTGCGCCCGATCCCGAACAGACAAAGGGGCTCGTCGCCTCGGGCGTGACTGCCGTCGCCTATGAGACGGTGACCGACGATCGCGGCGGCCTGCCGCTGCTGGCGCCGATGTCCGAAGTTGCCGGTCGCCTGGCGATCCAGGCGGGGGCCACCGCGCTACAGAAGGCCCATGGCGGCCGTGGCGTTTTGCTCGGCGGTGTGCCGGGTGTGCTGCCTGGCAAGGTCGCAGTCATCGGCGGCGGCGTCGTCGGCCTGCATGCGGCGCGCATGGCCGCCGGGCTCGGCGCCGACGTCAGCATCATCGACCGCTCGATCCCGCGCCTTCGGCAGCTCGACGACCTGTTCGCCGGCCGTGTACACACGCGCTACTCGACAGTCGAGGCGCTCGAGGAAGAGTGTTTCTCGGCAGATCTCATCATCGGCGCTGTGCTTATCCCCGGCGCTGCCGCGCCCAAGCTGGTCAGCCGTGAAATGCTGTCGGGCATGAAGAAGGGTGCGGTGCTCGTTGATGTCGCCATCGACCAGGGCGGCTGCTTCGAGACTTCGCACGCCACCACCCATGCCGACCCGACCTACGAAGTCGATGGCATCATCCACTATTGCGTCGCCAACATGCCGGGTGCTGTGCCGGTCACCTCGGCGCATGCGCTCAACAACGCAACGCTGCATTACGGCCTAGCGCTCGCCGACCGCGGCCTGAAAGCGCTCGCCGACGAGCCGCATTTGCGCAACGGCCTCAATGTCCACCGCGGTCGGATCACCAATCGCGCGGTCGCCGAAGCGCTCGGCTATGAGATGACGGAAGCAAAGTCGGCACTGGCCGCCTGATTCTCTTTGGAGTTGCGATCAAGCGCCCGCCGCAGCGATGCGGCGGGCATTTTCTTGTCTGTCGATCCCTCGCGGGCTCGGCTTCGGCAAGATACTACCAAAAATAGTTTGCGCTTCGGCACGGATTTGCCCACCCGTGACATCTTAGCTGCATCAAACGCAACGCAGGCGTGCCATGACTGCATGGGGTTGCGACATTGGGCGTGGGCAAGACCTTCGAAATGCTTCCCCCCCGGGCAATCGGGGCAGTTGCGATGGCACGTCGGCAGATTCCGCTGAAGAGCAGCAGGATTTGCCGCCAAGCCATTGGTGCTTGAGGATATTTCGTGGTCCAGACGTTCATGCCGGGAAGCTAAATTGCCTGCGAGTGTGACATTTTAGTTGCACCGTAAGCAACCTAGGCGTGCTAGCAAGGCGACATTGGGTAAGGTTGGGGTAGTAAATTATGAAATTTGGCAAGACTTTGCAGGCGCTGTTGCTTGGCGCTGTGTCGGCTGTTGCGATCAACTCGGCAGCCCTTGCGGCTGATTCAGTCGCGGAAGCGCCAGCGGCAGGCTTCAACTGGAGCGGTCTCTATGTCGGCTTCGGTGGTGGCGTCGGTGCGGTCAAGCACGGCCTGGAAATTGCAAATCCGAACGGTCCGGAAACCATGGGCCTGCCTGACCTCGGTGGCGGCGGCGTCTTTGGCGAAGTGACCGTCGGCTATGACTACATGGTGTCGGACCGGTTCCTGCTCGGCGCATTTGCCGATGGCCATTTCGGCAATATCGGCCTTTCGCTCGAGGCTGCCGGCGGCTTTGCCGACGCAACACTCAACAACACCTACGGCTTCGATGTCGCAGCTCGCGCAGGCTATCTTCTGACGCCGACGACGCTCGGCTATGTCCTCGGCGGATACAGCTGGCAGCAGTTCAAGCTCGACGGCACGATCGTCGGCACGCCTTTCGAGTTCGACGAAAGCCGAAGCGGCTATGTGCTCGGCGTCGGCCTCGAAACAGTGGTCAGCGGCAACTGGACCCTCAAGTCAGAATATCGCTACGCCAACTATGGCAATGACACCGTCGTCGACCTGGGCGGCACCGGCTTGCTCAACGTCGCACCGACCACCCACACGTTCCATGTCGGCGCCAACTACCGCTTCGGCGGTCAGAATGGCGGCGGCACGTCCTTTGCAGCGCCCGCCTATAGCTGGACCGGCTTTTACGTCGGCGGCGCGCTCGGCGCAGGCGCCATTACCGATGAGATCAACCTTGGCGGCGGTGCGGCCTCGTTCAATGGCATCGGCGGCGAAGGCGCCTTCGGCGAGCTGAGCGTCGGTTACGACCACGAACTGAACGGCAACTGGGTTGTCGGCATCATGGTCGACGGTCGTTATTCAGGGATGAGCACGCAACTGTTTGATGCTTCGGCATTGGGCGGCCCGAAGCTCGAAGGCAAAGCCGACTACGGTTTCGACATATTGGCCCGAGTTGGCGCCAAGGTGAACGAATCGACCCTGGCATATGTGATCGGTGGCTATAGTTGGCAGCACGTCACAGAAGACAGGCTTGATGGCGCCGATGTCACCGAGTTTGATTGGAGCGTTGGCGGCTTCTCGGTCGGTGGCGGCCTCGAAACGGCTGTGACCAACAACATGTCCGTCAACCTCGAGTATCGCTACTCGAAGTTTGAAGGCCAGGACTACGACAGCGGCGGCATGTGGGAAACGGTTCCCGCCTTCCACACCGTCCGCGTCGGTGCGAAGTACAAGTTCAACTGAGACCGTTTCAGGCAAACGGCCCCAACCCGCCGCAGCGATGCGGCGGGTTTTTTGTTTGCGGTTCAGTTAGATAGCAACGCCGTTTGATTTGCCTTCTTGGTCCAGTTCGATCCGGCACTGGTAGCAATTGTTCTTTGCCGAGCGCATGTGCACGTAGGCCACTTCGGGTCGCTGGAGCAGCATTTCGGCGCGCTCACGGATTTCGGGCGTCGGCGTCACCGCCCCCGTGCCATAGACGATACGATCGTCGGCGCTGTAACCGCGCAGAATGTAGTCCTTGGTTCGGGTAAACAGTTCAGGCAATTCTGCCGCTTCTGGCGCGCGCGGGCATTCATCGGCATGCAGAAAGATCGGCCCGGTTTCGGCATAAGGCTGAACTGCCGGAAACGGCCTGTAGGCAAGAATGAGATAACCCTCGCCGGCACCGACATTGGTCAGGCAATGGCGGCACGGCACGCCGTCGCCATCGGAGACCCTGCGCTCCGGTGTCATGCCATAGGCGTCAGGCCCGCCCTGCTGGAGTGCCCGCACCGCCTCTGTGGGCAGGCCATGGAAAATGATGCTCATAACGACAATCCTCGTTGATCGATTGTCGCAAGCTATGGCGAGCGCAGGCATGCGCCCACCCGATTTCCTGCACCACCTGTTTCCTAAACAGACAGCGTTTCGTCCATCAGCGCGTCGAGCACCCTGACCAGGCCGGTGAATTCGCGCACCCGACGAACGGCAAGCAGGGTGCCGGCGACGTATGGCACTGCCGAGGTGCCGGCATCGTGGCGAATGGTCAGTCGCTCCTCAGGCAGACCGAAAACGGCTTCGCAGGACAGCTGATAGGATGGCAGGCGCAGTGAATGGACCTGTACCGCCGTACCCTCGCCCAGCTTGGCGCCACGGGCTTCCGGATGCCCGTAAACTTCCGAGGTCGGCAAGGCCGTCGGCGCACCGCGAATCTCGGACAGCGTCTCGGCCAGCTCGAGCGCGGTGCCAGAGGGGGCGTCGGCCTTTCTTGCGCTGGCATAGTCGATGATTTCGACGTCGGGCACATATTGCGCCGCCATCAGCGCAAACTTCTTCATCAGGGTCGCGGTGATCGAATAGTTGCCGGCGGCAACGACACCGACGTTGTTGGCGCGGGCCGCCGCGTTGATCTCGCGGTAATCAGCAGCCCTCAGTCCTGATGTGCCGATGACGACATGGCAGCCGCGCGAAATGGCGAGCATGGCATGGTCGCGCACGGCAACCGGCTTGGTGTAGTCGACGACGACATCGCAGGGCGCGGCCAGGGCCTCGGCAAGCGTGGCACTGATCCTCTGGCCGCTCGGCTGACCACCTGTCGCCACGCCAACGTCGTGGCCGGCAGCCCTGCGTGCAACTGCGCCGACAAGCCGCATGTCGCCTTGCCCCTCTATTGCCGGGACAAGCGCCTTGCCAACCCAGCCGGTGGCACCGGCCATCACCACTCTGATCGTCATCTTTTACCTCCAATTTGGTATACTGTATACTACGATGGAGGACGCAAATAAAGCCCGGCTCTCGCAAGCCGGGCTTGTTAGCGCTGGAAATCGCTCGATTCTAGCGGATGAACGCGTCGTAGCGGCGCAGCGTGACGCGGCGGTTGCGCCAGTTCTCGTTCTGGGTCGGCACCAGCAGGAACTCCTCGCCATAACCCACGGTTTCCAGCGCATAGCGAGGGATGCCGAACTCGCGCACAAGGGTCTGCTTCAGCGAGGCGGCACGGCGCTCCGACAAGGCCTGGTTCGACGAAAACGAGCCGACGGCATCGGTATGGCCTTCGATCAGCACACGCGCATCCGGGTCGCGGCGCAGGATGCGGTCCAGAGCGTTGGCGATGTTCTCGACCTTGCCATATTGCGAATAGGGCACCTCGGCCGAGCCGAAGGCGAAATTGATCGACTGGATGTCGATCGACGGCGCCATGCGGCGCAGGTCGGGCCGGCGCTTGAATTCACGAACGGTGACGCGCTGGTTGGGCCTGAGCTTCATTGTAGGTGCGGCCTGAAGCTGGCGCTCGATCTGCGACGCCGAAGGCGTCGTCGCCTGCGCGGCAGCGAGCGAAGGCGCGGCAAGCACGGCGATCAGCGCTGCGGCAAGCGTACGGCGGTTCAACATCCTCATTCTCCTTGCATATTTGTTGCGTGGAAAATGCCAGAACCGACATGAAGCAGCGATGAACGGGCGGTTCAGGCTGGGTTGTGCGCCATTACGGCCGCATCACGCTTGCCGAACGTTCGGCAAAGCTCATGGTGCGAACCGTTTCGGTTTTCTGAGCAACTGGCGAAAAACCCATCTTCTGGTAGAGCGGCAAGGCCGCGGGATGGTCGAGGGTGCAGGTCTGAACCGTCACCTTGTGCGGCCTGTAGGTCCACGCCGCTGCGATCGCAGCCCCCAGGAACCAGCGGCCGATACCCTGCCCGGTGGCGTGTTCCATCATGCCGAAATAGGCGAGTTCAACCTCTTCGGGCAGATGCGGCTTGATGTCCATGAAGCCCGCCGGCGCGCCATCGAGATAAAGCACCCTGATGTCGCGGTCCTCGCGATGCAGACCGGCGGCAAGTTCTTCGTCATTGAGCCTCAGGCTGTTGACCCAATGCCATTTGCGGCCGACGCGGTCGGCGAGATAGCGGTAGTAGTGCAGCGGAATGTCACGCGTCCTCAGAAGCGCGATCTGGCGATTGACCGGCAGCGGCGGCGTGTAAACAGGTGGCGTGTGCATTTCCAGAAAGGTGACCGTCACCTCGATGTTCTCGCTGCGGTCGACGGCCATGCTCATGCTTTCCCCGTCACGACAGGCGTGTCGGACATGCCGCCCCATTCGGTCCAGGAACCATCGTAAAGCCTGACGTCGCCGTGCCCGAGCGACTGAAGCGCAAGCGTGATGACGGCAGCGGTAACGCCCGAACCACAGGAGGTGACGACAGGCTTCGTGAGATCGAGCCCCGCCGCCTCGAGCGTTGCCTTCAGCCGGTCGAGCGGCAGAAGCTCGCCATTCTCCGACAACGTCACCGACGGCACGCTGTGCGCACCCGGCATGTGGCCGGAGCGCAGGCCAGGACGCGGTTCTGGATCGGTGCCCTCGAAGCGTCCGGCAGAACGCGCGTCGGCGATCTGGGCACTGCCCGTGTCGACGATCTTGCGCATCTCGGCCAGCGAAACGACCTTCGAAGCGTCATAGTCGACGTGGAACACGCCGGGCGCGGTCTTGGTCGGCTCGGCGGTCACCGGTCTACCAGCCGCCTTCCAGCGGTCGAAGCCACCGTCGAGAATGTAGACCTGGAACACGCCCATGATCCGGAACATCCACCAGACCCGCGGTGCCGTCTGGAACCCCGGGCCGTCATAGATGACGATGGTGTCGTCCGCTGAAATCCCCATCGAGCCTGCGAAACGTGCAAACAGAGAGGGTGACGGCAGCGTGTGCGGCAGTGCAGAATCCGGATCGACGATCAGGTCCTGGTCAAAGAACACCGCACCCGGGATGTGGGCGGCGTCATATTCGGCGCGCGGGTCGCGTTTCTGCGCCGGCATGTACCAGGAAGCGTCGACGATCGACAGGCCGGGCGTACCTAGCCGCATTTCCAGCCAGTCCGCATCGATGACGAAGGCGCTCTTGTCACTCATGGCAACGTCTCCAGGTTCAATTGGCAGGCATCGCGCCGAAGCGGATGCGGAAGCGGCGGTTTTCCCGCCCCTTCTTTTCGATCTTGCCGATATGGATCTCGCCGATTTCGGCAGTGCTGGCGACATGGGTTCCGCCGCAGGGCTGGCTGTCGACCGAGGCATTGTCGCCGATGCAGACGAGCCTGATCTTGCCGGTGCCGGATGGCGGGCGCACATTCTTGGACTTTACCAACGTCGGATTGGCGGCAAGCTCGGCGTCGGAAATCCAGCTGGTGTAGATCGGATGGTTGGCGCGGACGAGCTCCATCAACCTGGCGGTCACATCTTCCCTCGTGAAGCCGGCGTCGGGGATGTCGAAATCGACGCGCGAATCCTCCTCGCTGACCGACGCTCCGGTGATCGGGTACGGACAGACCACCGTCAACAGATGGCAGGCCGCGTGCATGCGCATCAACAGAAGCCGCCGCGGCCAGTCGATCGCCAGCCTCAACCGCTCGCCAACCTCGGGTACTCCCTGTTCCAGAGCGGGCACATGGATGATCTCGTCCTTGCTTTCACCCGTGATCGTGGCCTCCACAGCGATCCGGCTGCCGTCCTCGCGCACCAGGATGCCGGTGTCGCCGGGCTGGCCGCCCGAGGTCGCATAGAAGATCGTCCGGTCGAGGATAATGCCGCCGCGCTCATTGACGCCGACGACACTGGCCTCGGTCTCGCGGAGATAAGAATCCTCGCGAAACACCGCCTCGGTCGAAAATGCCATCACGCCACCTGCTCGAACGGCACCGAAATGCTGGGCTCGGTCTCCATCCAATCGGGCACAGGCAGGCTCTTGCTACGCAGGAAATCAGGGTTGAACAGCTTGGACTGGTAGCGCGTGCCGAAATCGGCAAGGACCGTCACGATGGTGTGCCCAGGGCCGAGCTGTCTTGCCAGCCGGATCGCGCCGGCAATGTTGATGCCGGTCGAGCCGCCAACGCAGATACCCTCTTCCTGGATCAGCCCGAAGACGATCGGCAATGCTTCCTCATCGGGGATTTGGTACGAAAAATCCGGTGTAAAATCTTCCAGATTGGCGGTGATCCGGCCCTGGCCGATGCCTTCGGTGATCGAACTGCCTTCGGCTTTCAATTCGCCCGAAGTGTAGTAGCTGTAGAGCGCAGCACCCAAGGGATCGGCGATGGCGATCTTCACGGCAGCACTCTTTGCCTTCAGCCCGATCGCTACGCCCGCAAGCGTGCCGCCGGTGCCGACGGCCGAAACGAAACCGTCAACCTTGCCGCCGGTCTGCTGCCAGATTTCCTCGGCCGTGGTGCGGATATGGCCTTCGCGGTTGGCGACGTTATCGAACTGATTGGCCCAGATGGCGCCGTTCGGCTCGGTTTTCGCCAGTTGCTCGGCCAGGCGACCGGAAACCTTCACGTAGTTGTTCGGGTTCTTGTAGGGAACGGCCGGAACCTCGATCAGCTCGGCACCGAGCAGGCGAAGCGCATCCTTCTTTTCCTGGCTCTGCGTGTCGGGAATGACGATCACAGTGCGGTAGCCGAGCGCCTTGGCAACGACGGTCAGGCCGATGCCGGTATTGCCGGCCGTGCCTTCGACGATGACACCGCCGGGCCGCAGCTGCCCGCGTTTTTCGGCGTCGCGGATGATGAACAGGCCGGCGCGATCCTTGACCGATTGCCCCGGGTTCATGAACTCGGCCTTGCCGAGTATCTCGCAGCCGGTTTCCTCCGAGGCCCGCTTGAGCCGGATGAGAGGCGTATTGCCGATGGCATCGATCACCGAGCGCATGAAGATTCCTTCCTAATTCGCCTGAGAACCCTAGAAATGTGAGCTCGCGCTTTCAAGGGATGAAATTCTCTGGACCAGTCGCATCCCGACGTCAACGCGCGCAAGCCCCCTCCCTGACCAGTCAAGGCACCATCATCACGGTGCTTCCTAAAACAGCCTTTCCATATGCATGCCGCCCGGCTAGAGCTACGCAATAGCTACTGCCCAGAGGTTAGAAGTGAGCACATACCGGGCCGACCCGGAACACGGGGTCGCGTGGATTACCGGCGGCAGCACCGGTATTGGCCGCAGCGTGGCCCGCTTGTTGGCAAAACAAGGCTACACGGTTGCCGTCACCGTCCGGGCCAACGACCCGCTCGATACTCTGATCGAGGAAACACGCGGCATGGCCGGAAAGGTGCTGGCCTTTCCCTCCGACGTCACCGACGAGGCTGGAATGGCTGCCGCCGTCGCCGCCATCGAAGCGCAGGCCGGGCCGATCGTGCTCGCGATCTTCAATGCCGGGTCCTACATGCCGGTAACCGGCGAAAACCTGCGCATGGAAGCCTTCCGCCAGAGTTTCGCCGTCAACGTCTTCGGCGTCATCAACGGCCTGGTTCCTGTGATCGAGCGGATGCGCAATCGTGGCCGCGGACATATCGTCTTCATGGGCTCGATCAGTTGTTATTTCGGCTGGCCGACGACGGCCGCCTACGGCGCCACAAAGGCAGCCGTCAACATCATCGCCGAAGCGCTGAAGTTCGACTTCGACAAGATGAACATCCGCACCCAGGTGATGAACCCCGGTTTCATCGACACGCCGCTGACCGAAAAGAGCGCCTATTACATGCCTGCGATGATGCCGGTCGAGGCGGCCGCCGAACGGGTCTGCAAGGCGATACGCAAGAGCGGTTTCGAGGTCACCTTCCCACGCCGCCTGACATGGGCAATGAAGCTGTTGTTCCTGCTGCCGCGACCATTGCGCGAAATGGCGCTGCGCGTTGCCACCCGCTGGAAGATGGAGCCCTTGATCTATCTCAGGCGCTCGAGCTTCGACTGATCCTCGACCACGACCTCGGGCTTTGCGTCACGTGCCCAGAGGTAGATGACGATCGCCGCCCCCAACATCAGCACATAGAACCAGAACAGCGCCGAATAGGCTGCCGTCGGCTGACCCGGCAGCAGATTGGCGGTGACCACTGCGCCTGTCGCGAATTGCATCAGTCCCACGCCGCCGATGGAGAAGAAGTTCATCAGCGTTACGCCCCGCCCGATCAGGTGCGGCGGCAGGAATGCGCGCGCATGCGCCATCAGCAGGCCGTAGGCACCACCAGACACGCCGATGATCACGAAGATGAGCGTGACGGTGGTGACGTCGGTGACGACGTTCAGCGCGAGATAGAGGATCGCCATGAGGCCGATGGTGTTGCCGATGACAGCCACCCACTTGCGGGTGCGGAACATCGTGTCGAGCGGGCCATAGACAAAGGCGCCGGCGACCATGGCGAGCGCCATGAAGAACGTCACCTGCCCGATCAGCAGCGCGTCGGCGCCGTAGACATCGACGAGATAGGGACCGGACCAGAGCCCCCTGATGCCGGTCGTCGGCGCATAATTGATCGCGGTTAGTGGGATGATCGGCCAAAGGACACGCATTCGCAGCAGTTCGAGATAACCGCCGAAACCGATATTGCCCTCTTTCATGTCCTCCGGCGATTTCGGATCACGCACGGCGACCAGCACGGCAAGTGCCGCGGCAATGGTAATGACACCCAGCCCGGCCATAACCGGTCGCCAGCCGAACGCCTCCGCAGCCTGCGCCAGCGGGGCGGCGCCAATGACGTTTCCGGCGGTGCCAAAAGCGACCATCCACGAGGCGAGCACGGCAAAGCGGGCAGTGGAGAAAGTGCGCGCAAATATGAACAGCGATGACATGAGCACCGGCGCGCAACCGATGCCGATCAGCGCCATGGCCGCCGTGACCAACCAGGGAGCAGTTGCCAAGGCAAAGACAAAGGCGCCACCCCCGCCGCCGAGCAAGAGCAGTGTCGAAGCGGTGCGGCGCGGGCCAAACCGGTCGAGTGACACCCCGATGAAAAATTGCGCCAGGGCAAAGGTGATGAAGAAGGCGCCGGAGGCGACGGAGAGTTGCGCCTTGGTGGCACCGAGCTCGGCGGTGAGTGCCGGGGTCAGCACCGCCAGGAAGGAGCGATAGAACTGGGACAGCACATAAGCGATTGCGAGCGTCGCTATTCCGGCCATTCCGTCCCCTCAAACGAAAGGGCGGCCGAAGCACCGCCCCGACCGCCCTAACCTATTCATACAATGCAGCAAATGGACCAGTCAGGCCCGATCTGCTGCACAGATCACGCTGCGCGCGTGTTCGGCTTGCGCGCACCGAAGCGGCGCTTGCCGCCCTTGGGCGCAGCACCCTTCGGAGCGCCGCCAGGCTTGCGGTCGCCGCCGCCATGGCCGCCCTTGGGCTTGCCGCCATTGTTGCCACGCGGGCGCTGACCGCTGGGTCGACGCTCGTCGCGCTCGCCGCGGTCGTTGGCCGGCGTGAAGCCGCGCGGTTCGCCAGCCGGACGCACCGGATCAGGTTCGCCGAGGTGATCGGCGTCGATGGTCAGCTTCATGCGGATGATGCGCTCGACCTGACGCAGCTTGGAGTTTTCCGAAGGATCAACCAGCGTGACCGCGATGCCATTGGCACCGTTGCGGCCAGTACGACCGATACGGTGGACGTAGCTTTCGGCTTCATCAGGCAGATCGAAGTTCACGACGTGGCTGATACCCGGCACGTCGATACCGCGTGCCGCGATATCGGTGGCGACCAGAATGCGAACCTTGCCGGCGCGGAAACCGTTCAGTGCAGCCTGACGTGCGTTCTGCGACTTGTTGCCGTGGATGACGGCGGCGGGGAAACCGTCGCGGTCCAGATCCTTCACGACGCGGTCGGCGCCATGCTTGGTGCGGGCAAAGACCAGAACCGAAGTCATGGCCTCGTCGGCGAGCATCTTTGCCAGGATCTGGCGCTTCTGCTTGGTGCGGGCGAGGATGATGCTCTGGCGGATCTCGGCGGCGGTGGTGCTCTGCGGGGCAACCTCGACGCGGATCGGATCCTTGAGCAGGCCCTGGGCGAGTTCGGCGATCTCCTGAGGCATGGTTGCCGAAAACAGGGCTGTCTGACGGTTGCGCGACGTTGCCTTGGCGATGCGCTTGACGTCATTGATGAAGCCCATGTCGAGCATGCGGTCGGCCTCGTCGAGGACAAGCCATTCGGTGTCGGCCAGAACGAGGTCGCCTTCGCGGACGAGGTCGGTCAGGCGGCCCGGCGTGGCAATCAGCACGTCGACGCCCGGCGCGATCTTCTTGACCTGCGAGAAACGCGACACGCCGCCGAGGACCAGCGCGGTCGAGACGTGCGCGCCCTTGGCGAGCACCTTGATGGTGTCTTCGATCTGCACGGCGAGTTCACGCGTCGGCGCAAGGATCAGCGCACGCGCCGTCTTGGGTCGACGCTTGGTGCCGAGCGCCATGATCTTGGACAGGATCGGCAGCGAGAAGGCCGCAGTCTTGCCTGAACCAGTCTGGGCGATGCCGAGGATGTCGCGGCCAGCCAGCTGCGCCGGGATCGACTCGATCTGGATCGGCTTCGGCTCGTTGAACCCGGCCAACTGGGTCGCCTTGAGCAGCGCGCCGGTAATGCCGAGTTTGGCGAAGCCGTTCAGCTCCGCATTGTTTTCATTCGTCAATATCTTCTTCTTTCGTGCGACGGCTATTCCGCCACAAACAACAATGGCGGCAGGGCGCAACCTGCCGGCCTGAATCTCTCGTGAAACGACAAGGCGGCGGACGACTGTCCGCTCGGCTGCGCTGTCGTGCCCGCTGGCCTCATGCCGCGGGTCTATTCCGCCGCCTGCCGTTACCGGCAAGGGTGAAAACAGACGCAACCAGTCTCTCTAGTGAGAAAGCCGTAAGCCCGGCCCAAGCGCCTATGACGCCGCATATGGATGATTTGGGAGGAAAATGCAAGCCGCCAATGCTGCATCGCAACATTCCAGCTTGGCAGCGTAATGCCGGCTCCGGCCTCACGCGTTGGCGACAACTTCGTTGAGCGCGTCCAGATCGACGTAGAAAATCCGGGTAATGGCGATGATCAGCTCGTCCCCCAGATATCCATATGACTTCAGGATGCTGACCGCGGTGAGTATGTCGACCGGCTCGGTCAGACGCCTCTTCATGCTTTCCTCGACAAACTGTTCCAACTGGCTGTTCCCTTGTCGATTGCCCAGACGCAACGAACACAGACCAGAACGCTCGATAAGAGGTATGGATCGCAGCTTGCGCGGAACTTGCCGGCACCGCCGGACAACCACTCATCGATCGGGAACGCGGGAAACGGTCGACTCACAAGGCCATCATCAGGTTAGCACAGCCGCATATCCATGCTACCTCAGGGACGATCAGGCTCCGCCTCGACCCTTGATGTGCCGATCGCAACGTCGAGGGCAAGCCGGACCATGTCGGAGAACAGCTCCTGGCGCTCGGACGCATCCGTATCCTCGCCATTGACGAGGCTGTCGACAACCGTGCAGATCGACAGCGCCTTGGCTCTGAAGCGCGCGGCGATCGTGTACAGCGCGTTTGTCTCCATATCGACCGCCAGCGCGCCATGGGCACGCACTCCGGCAAAACGCCCGAGCACATCGGGATGATAAAACACGTCGCTCGAGGCCGTCTGGCCGACATAATGGATGATGCCCATTTCGACTGCCCGCCGGGCAGCCCGGCACAACAGCTCGAAGTCGGCGCTCGGCGCGTAGTCGTAGACACCGAAAAGCTGGCGATTGATGGCGCTGTCGCTGCTCGACGATTGTGAAATGACCAGACTGCGCAGCTTGACGTGGTCGGCTAGGCTGCCGCAGGTGCCGACGCGGATCAGTGTCCGTGCGCCATAGGTTTCAAGCAGTTCATGAGCATAGATGGCGAGCGAAGGCGCACCCATACCTGTCGTGTGCAGGCTGATTGGACTGCCGCGATAGCGGCCGGTATAGGCGAGTGCGCCACGCACCCGGTTTATGCAGCGGACATCCTCAAGGAAGGTGGCAGCGATCCATTCGGTACGCTGGGGATCGCCCGGCAGTAGAACGGTTTCGGCGTAGTCGCCTCGTTTCGCCTCATTATGCGGCGTAGTCTGCATCTGTCACCCCCGACGACGCTTCCCCGCATGATGGCATGATCAGCACATACAGGAAAGCTAATAGAAAGTCGGGCAGGACTGACACTGGCTGTACACGATGCCTAGCCTTCTAGCACCTCTTTGACGACGGTCGCCAGTTGCTTGAGAGAGAACGGCTTGGGCAGGAAGCCGAACTGCGCATCCGCCGGCAGGTTCTTGGCAAAGGCGTCTTCGGCATAACCTGATACAAATACGAAGCGGATGTCGGGCTGACGCTTGCGCAGTTCGCCAAGCAGTGTCGGCCCGTCCATCTCGGGCATCACCACGTCCGAGACGACGATGTCGATCTGGCCCTTGAGCTCGTCGAAAATCTCGAGCGCCTCGACGCCCGACGACGCCTCATGCACGGTGTAGCCGCGCGACGTCAGCGCCCTCACCCCGCCCATGCGCACGGCATCCTCGTCCTCGACCAGAAGAACGGTTGCCGAACCGGAAAGGTCCTTGGCGCCATTGGCCTGTGCTGCTTCCGGCTGTTTCGGGGCCGCAGTCACGGCAATCTCGCCGTCCGCCTTTGGCTCCTCGACCGGCATTGGCTTGGCGACATGGCGCGGCAGGAAGATGCGGAACACGGTTCCCTTGCCGACCTCGGAATCGCAGTAGATGAAACCGCCGGTCTGCTTGATGATGCCGTAGACCATCGACAGGCCCAGGCCGGTGCCCTTGCCGACTTCCTTGGTGGTGAAGAACGGCTCGAAAATCTTCTTCAGAACCTCGGGCGCGATGCCGCTGCCGGTGTCCTCGACCTCGACCACGACATAGTCGGCAGGCACCATCTCACGATAGCCATAGGCCTTGCACTCGTCGGCAGGCACGTTCTTGGTGCGGATCATCAGGTCGCCGCCGTCGGGCATCGCGTCGCGCGCATTGACGGCGAGGTTGACCACCACCTGCTCGAACTGGCCGATATCGGCGCGGACCGGCCACAGATCGCGGCCATGATCGATCTTGAGTTTGATGCTGTTGCCGACCAGGCGCGCCACCAGCGTGCGCAGGTCGGCGAGCACGTCGGTAAGGCTCAGCACTTCGGGGCGCAGCGTCTGCTTGCGCGAGAACGCCAGCAGTTGCCTGACCAGAGAAGCGGCGCGGTTGGCATTCTGCTTGATGTTCATGATGTCGGGGAAAGACGGATCCGACGGACGATGGTTGGTCAGCAACAGGTCCGACGCCATGATGATGGCGGTAAGCACGTTGTTGAAGTCATGCGCAATGCCGCCGGCGAGTTGTCCCACCGCCTGCATCTTCTGGCTCTGCGCCATCTGGTTTTCGAGCGCTTTCTGCTCGGTGGTCTCGACCGCATAGACGATCGCCGCCTCTTCGGCGCCCTCGGCATCCGATCCGTCGGCAACCGCATTGACGTAGAAGCGCATATGGCGCTCCTCATTGTCGGGCATCACGGTGTCGATGGGCGCAATATCGGCCTGCCGCTGATGAGCCTTCTCGAGAGCGGCCGCGAAAGCCGCTCGGTCGCGATCGTGGATGACGGTGTCGAGACGGACCTTGCGGTCGACGGCATCCCGATCGACGACAGACGAAAACAGCGACAGGAACGGTGCATTGGTGCGCAGAATGCGGCCATTGTGATCAACGCCGGCGATCGCCATCGGCGTCGAATTGAAGAAGCGCGTGAAGCGCACCTCCGAAGCACGCAATTGTGCGGAAGAGTCCTCGCCCTGGGTGCGATTAAGCACAATCGTGCGCGTCGGCCCGTTGACGCCTTCGCGGCTTGCCGAGACGCGGTGCATGAATCGCACCGGCAAGGCCTCGCCCGCGATGGTCGCAAGATCGAGATCGATGACGGCGTTGCGCGTGGTTCCCGGATCGGCCTTGACCGAGCGGACTAGCGCCATGCCGTCGCCGGCGACGACCTCGTCGAGCGTGACGGCGCCGGGCGTGAAGCTTGCCAGGTCGATGCCCAGCCATTCGGCCAGCGTCGCGTTGACATAGGTGATGCGGCCGTCCTGGTCGGCCGAGAAGAACCCTGCCGGGGCATGGTCGAGGTGATCGATGGCCTGCTGCAGATCGAGAAAGAAGCGCTCCTGCTCGGCTCTTTCTGGAGAAATATCGGCCAGTTGCCAGGCGTTTAGCGGCTGGCGCTGGCTGGGCACCGTGAAAGCGCGTGCCCGCACGCGGTACCAGCGCGCGCCGGGAGCTGCACCTGGGCGAATGGATTGTGCGAGGCGGAACTCGCCATCGTTGGCCTCGCCGTCACGCAGGCCGGACGCGAGCTGCGAGATCGTCGATGACGCTTCGGGCACGTCCGACAGCAGGCCCTCGACAGTCTTCAGGTCCGTGGCGGTCGTAGCCCCGGTCATATCGGCATAAGCGCGGTTGGCGTAGACGACGCGGCCCTTGGCGTCGGTAAGCACCAGGCCTTGCGACATCGAGTCGACAAATGCCTTGGAAAGCCCGTCGGCCGGCGAACGCGGTGCGATCTGGACGAAGCCGATGGCGGTCGCGAAGAGGTAGCCGACGCCGACCATCGCAAGCACGCCGAGCATGCCCATCAGGAACGGGTCGCCGAGCCTCTCGCGAAAGATGCCGAAGACGATTGCCGCCACCGTCAACACGACGATAAAGATGATCAGCCGGGTGATGGCATCGGGGCGCGCTGCCTGATCCACAATCGGAACCGGATAGAAGTCGTTGCGCGTTTCCTTGGCCATGCCCCTGCGAGTCTCTCCGGCTCCTTCGTATTGGAGCGGTTGAATCACATTCTCCTTACCGGGAAAAGGCCTAGCCACAAAAAGGCGGTGCAAGCCCGGGGCAAGATCATGCGCTTAGCGTCAATCATGCCTGTAATGCGTGATGGCAACTTGCCGGGCGCGACAGCTAAGGTTTAGTGTCGCGCGGGGCGGCGACGGGGGTAAGACATGTTTGAATGGCTCGATAGCGTAGCAGGACCTGGATACACGGCGGCGGTGCTGTGGACCTTCGCCGCCCTCGTGCTGCTGGTCATCGTGCTCGTCATCGTCAAGCTGGTCCGCAGCCTGACTTTCGGCACCTTCGTTGCCGGCGGCAGGAACAGGAAGACGCGCCTCGCCGTCATGGACGCGACCGCCATCGACAGCCAGCGGCGGCTCGTTCTGGTGCGCCGCGACGACATCGAACACCTGCTGCTGATCGGCGGGCCGACCGACGTGGTGGTCGAAACCGATATCCGCATGACCGCGCCGCGGCGCCCGGCACTGACCGGCACCGAAGGTGCGCAACAAGCGCCCCAGGCGCCTCGTCCCCAGCAGAGCCCGCAGCAGCCAGCCCCTCGTCCTGCAACGCCGGCGACTGCCAGGCCGCAACAGCAGCAGCAGGCACCAGCGCCGGTCCAGTCACGCCCGGCACCGCCAAAGATGCCCTTGGCTTCGGCACCGCTGGTCACGAACAGCCCGGATCCCAAAACCTATGTTGCGCCAACCTACTCGGCTTCGGCGCGACCTGCACCTGCGCCCGTGGCGGCACCATCGCCGCGCGACCTCATCGACGACACGCTGATGAAGGAGCTCGACGTGTCGCTCGACGACAAGCCGCAAGCCAAACCGGCAAAGCTTGTGGATCCATCGCTCGATGACGAAATGGCCAAGCTGCTTGGCGAACTTACCAGTCACAAGCGGTAAGCTTGACCGACGATCTTGTAATGCGGACAAGAAAAAAGGCGGCCGAAGCCGCCTTTTTCGTTTCTGCCATTCCGCGATCAGTCGTCGCGATAGACTTTTTCGCGGCGCTCGTGACGCTCCTGAGCCTCAATCGACAGCGTAGCGATCGGACGTGCGTCCAGTCGCTTCAGCGAAATCGGTTCACCTGTCTCCTCGCAATAGCCGTAGGTACCCTCGTCAATCCTCTGCAGGGCAGAGTCGATCTTGGAGATCAACTTGCGTTGCCGGTCGCGTGCCCTGAGTTCAATGGCACGGTCGGTCTCGGACGATGCGCGGTCGGCAAGATCCGGATGGTTGGCATTTTCCTGCTGAAGTATTTCGAGGGTTTCGCGAGCTTCGCGGAGGATGTCGTTCTTCCAGGCAACCAACTTAGCTCTGAAGTAAGACTTTTGCCGTTCGTTCATGAACGGCTCCTCATCGGAGGGCACGTAGCCAAGAGTAACGGTATCGTTCATTCGACTCACCCGACAACCCCGTTTTGGCGCCTATATATTCGCGGGCCAAGCCCCACACAAGCGTATTCATCGAAAAGTTTGCGCCGCCCACAATGTCGTGATTCGGACGTGGCAAGAGCGCAACTCTCTCCTCAAGAAACGCGCAATGGCATCGTCCGGTTGCAAGCGGCCTGACGCTTGGCTACATCCAGAGATGACAAGTTGGCGCAGGCTCGTCGCGAGATCGGGCTTCCAGGAGCAACATTTGGGAAAGCTCTACCTTCTCCGACACGCCAAGGCCGGCTGGGCCCTGCCCGGCGTCAGGGATTTCGACCGGCCGCTCGACGCCACCGGCATCGCGGACGCCGAAGCCACCGGCACGGCAATGCGCGCCAACGGCTATGTGCCGGAACTCACACTCTGCTCCAACGCCCGGCGCGCCCGCGAAACCCTGGAGGGCCTCGCCGGCCACGCGGACACCGGCCGGGTCGTCTTCACCGACGACCTCTACAGCGCCGACGCCGCGGGCTATTTCGACAAGATCCGCGAAAATGGCAGGCACGGCTCGATCCTGGTCATCGGCCACAACCCGATGATGGAAGACCTCGCCATGGCTGTTTCAGGCGATGGCGACCAAGCGGCGCTGCATACGCTGCAGACCGGTTTCCCGACCTCGGGCCTGGCCGTGATCCGCTTCGAAGGCGAGCTTTCCGGAGCCGAACTCGGCAATGGCTATCTCGAGGCGTTTCTGACGCCTGCCGATCTTTGAACCCGGCCGCCATTTCAAATCCCTGCAGCGGCACCTATATCCGGCGCGACCGCATGGGGATCGACGATTGGCGTCTCTGACCACCTTCACCGATGAGGCGCGCATTGCGCTCGACACGTTTTCCGGCCGTGCCGCGGGACTTTTCTCGCCGTCTCTGCGGCTCGGAGTGACCGGGTTGTCGCGGGCCGGCAAGACCGTTTTCATCACGTCCTTCGTCCACAATCTGATCCATGGCGGCCGGCTGCCGCTGTTCGAGGCACAGAAATCGGGGCGCATTTCACGCGCTTTCCTCGAAGAACAGCCTGACGACGCCGTGCCTCGCTTCCAGTTTGAGGATCATGTTTCGGCCCTCGTCGACCAGCGCATCTGGCCGGATTCGACCCGCGCGATTTCGGAACTCAGGCTGACCACAGAATTCGAGTCGGCCTCCGGCTGGAACCGCATGTTTTCAGCTGGAAAACTGTCGGTGGACCTCGTCGACTATCCGGGCGAATGGCTGCTCGACCTGCCGCTGCTCGGCAAGAGCTACGACGATTTCTCCCGGGAGGCGTTCGAGCTCGCACGCCTGCCGGTTCGTGCCGACCTGTCGGAAGCCTGGCGTGAGCTTGCCGCCACGGTCAAGCCCGAGGCGGATGCCGACGAGATGACGGCCCGGCGGCTGTTCGAGAGTTTTGCCGCCTATCTCAAGGCCTGCAAGGACGACGAGCGCGCGCTGTCGACGCTGCCGCCCGGCCGGTTCCTGATGCCCGGCGACCTCGAGGGATCACCAGCGCTAACCTTCGCCCCGCTTCCCGGCCTCAGCCAGCGGGCGCGGCCCGGCTCGCTGCACGCGATGATGGAAAGGCGCTACGAGGCCTACAAGACGCATGTGGTGAAGCCGTTCTTCCGCGAACATATCGCGCGGCTCGACCGCCAGATCGTGCTGATCGACGCGATGCAGGCACTGAACGCCGGCCCCGGCGCCATCGCCGACCTCGAGCGCGCGGTGACCGAAATTCTCGCCTGCTTCCGGCCGGGCCGGGGCAATATCCTGACCGACCTGTTCTCGCGACGCATCGACCGCATCCTGGTTGCAGCGACCAAGGCGGATCACCTGCATCACGAGAGCCACGACCGGCTGCAGTCGATCGTGCGCCGGCTCACCGACCGCGCCGTGGCACGCGCCAACCTCTCCGGTGCCGAGGTCGACGTGCTGGCGCTTGCCGCCGTCCGCGCCACCCGCGAAGGCACCGTCAAGCAAGGTCGCGAGACACTGCCCGTCATCATCGGGACCCCGATCGAAGGCGAGACGATCGGCAAGGAACGCTTCGACGGCAACAGTGAAACTGCCATATTTCCCGGGGACTTACCTGACAAGGCTGATGTCGTGTTCCAGGATTTCGGCACCAATCACCGCCAGGATGCGAATGATCCGACGATCCGTTTCGTGCGCTTCCGCCCGCCCCGGCTGGAGCGCACGGCCGAAGGCGTGACGCTGTCGCTGCCGCACATCCGGCTCGACCGCGCGCTGCAATTCCTCATCGGAGACCATCTCGCATGAGCGCTCCCCGAAAACCCGCGGCCTTTCGCATCGAGCCGGAACCGGTAACGGAAGAGACAGCCGTCCGTGCGCCGTCGGCGGCGGCACCGCGCAAGCCGCGCGCGCTGGCAGCCGAAGCCGCTGTGGTGACGCCAGCCGAGTTCGATGTCTTCGACGAGGCGGACATTGCTGCGGCCGAACCACCGCCCGCAACCGCCCAAAGGCGCAGGTCCCGCATCGGCGCGATCTTCCTTACCGCCTTCGGCATCCTGATCTCGCTCGGCGTCGGGCTCTGGACCGACAGGCTGATCCGCGACCTGTTCTCGCGCGCCGACTGGCTCGGCTGGCTGGCGGTGGCCGCCGCAGGCATCGCGGCATCGGCACTTGTGGTGATCCTCGCCCGCGAGCTTCTGGCAGTGTTCCGGCTGGCCTCTGTCGAGCGCCTGCGCAACCGGGCGACTGACGCCATTGCGCGCAACGATCCGGCCGCAGCTCGCAACGTCGTCGACGAATTGTCGAACCTTTTGTCGTCGAAGCCTGAAACGGCGGCGGGCCGGCGCGCGCTCGCCGACCTGCGCGGCGAAGTGATCGACGGCGCCGATCTCGTGCGGCTCGCCGAAGCCGAGATACTGACACCGCTCGACGCGCAAGCGAAGATTCTCATCCTCGACGCCGCCAAGCGTGTGTCGCTGGTAACCGCGGTCAGCCCGCGTGCGCTGGTCGATATCGCCTATGTCGTGTTCGAGGCCGGACGTCTGATCCGGCGCCTGTCTGAACTCTATGGCGGCAGGCCCGGCACGCTCGGCTTCTTCCGGCTTGCCCGTTCGGCCATTGCCCATCTCGCCGTCACCGGCTCGATTGCCGTCGGCGACAGTTTCGTCCAGCAGCTTGTCGGCCACGGCCTTGCCGCCAAGGTGTCGGCCAAGCTCGGCGAAGGCGTGGTCAACGGCATGATGACGGCCCGCATCGGCATCGCCGCGATGGAAACGGCACGGCCCCTGCCCTTTGCCGCGGTCAAGCGCCCCGGCATAGGCGATTTCCTGGCTGCGCTGACCACCTTCGCGACCAAGGACAAGGGCGCCGAAAAGGTCAAATAGACGAAGCATTAACCATTCTTGGTCATGGTCCTCAAAGCTAATCGTTCCAGTTTCCTGCTGTCGGGTGTGCCCATGAAGCGCTTGTTGTTGTCCGCTGTCCTGCCTGCCGTGGCTATGGCGCTGCCGTCCGTCGCGCATGCCGACACGGTCAAGGGCGCCGAGCGCGACAAGAAGTTCTTCAAGACAGTGGAAGGCGAATGGGTCGGGCCGGGCGAGATCGTCGCCGGCAAATACAAGGGTACCAAATTCACCTGCAACTTCACCGGTTCGACCCCTGACGGCACAGTCGGCATGTCTCTCGACGGCGGATGCCGCGTCGGCGTGTTCACGCAGAAGATGTCGGCAACCATCGAACAGAAGGGCCGCAGCGGCTATCGCGGCAAGTTCCTGGACGGCTCCGAAGGCAAGGGCCTCGACATCATCTCCGGCAGTGTTGTCGACGGCCGGAAGGTGATCCTGTCGCTCAACCGCAACCAGCTCAACGGCGTCATGCAGGCACGCATGCCCGACGACAACCTGATGCATGTCACCGTCTCGGTACGCGTCGACAAGCAACTGGTGCCGGTGATCGGCATGAAGCTGTCGCGCGTCGACGGAACCGCCGTCGGAGCCATCGCCAAGAACTGATTCTTCAAATCGCAAAGAAAAAGGGCGGCACCCGTGGTACCGCCCTTTTCGTTTCAGGCCGAAGAATCAGCCCTTGATGGCGGTCAGCAGGTCGTCATAGGCCTTGCAGGCCTCTTCCGACGTCGTCGCACCGGTGTACTTCGTGGCAACTTCCTGCACCTTGGCGGACAGCTCGGCAGCCTTGGCCGGGTCCTTGGTGATGGCTTCCTGAAGCGCGGTCGCCACTTCCTGGCCCTTCTTGGTCAGAACCTCGGCGGTGCATTCGGGCGCCTTCGAGCAGGCCGAAAGGCCAAGCGCGGCAACGCCGAGCACGGCAAACAGCATATTTCTCATGTCAGTCCTCTCCTCGTAGCCGGCAACAAACGCCGGCGGCAGTTCAACCCCACACTGGTCGAAACCGAGCCCGCCTTAGCGTCAAGCCATGTCACACGCAATGGCAGGTTGTGGGGCCAGAGCCATGCCACAGCGATTCGGCGACAATGTTGTGGCGGGACAATTCGATAGGCTGGCCGGGCTGTTCTGAAGCGCCCGAAGCACCTATCTTGGCGCTTTCCCACCAAGCGGTATCAGCCGCACAGCCAAGGATCGAAAAGGCGCATGGCAGCAGAGACAGCGGGTGTCGATCTGGTTCCGGTGGTGGCGCTGCTGGCTGCAGGCGTCGTGGCCGTCCCCATCTTCAAGCGACTCGGCCTCGGCTCCATCCTCGGCTACCTCAGCGCCGGTGTGGTCATTGGCCCATTCGGCATCGGCATCTTCACCGAATCCTCCACCATCCTGCATGTCGCCGAACTCGGCGTGGTGATGTTCCTGTTCATCATCGGCCTCGAAATGCAGCCGTCGCGGCTGTGGGGTCTGCGGCGCGAAATCTTCGGGCTGGGCGCACTGCAGGTCGGCATCTGCGCGGCTCTGTTGACCATGGTTGGCCTCGCCGGAGGTTTCCTGGTCTCCCAATCCTTTGTCGCCGGTGCCGGCTTTGTGCTGACGTCCACCGCAATCGTCATGCAGTTGCTCGACGAGCGTGGCGAGATGTCGACGCCAAAGGGGCAGCGCATGGTTTCGATCCTGCTGCTCGAGGACCTCGCCATCGTGCCTTTGCTGGCTCTGGTGGCCTTCCTGGCGCCGGCAGCCTCCGACACTGGTACGGGCTGGGCCGGGCGGCTGACCGACATCGGCATCGGCGTCGCGTCGATCACCGGACTGGTCATCGCCGGCCGCTATCTGCTCAATCCGTTGTTCCGGGTCCTTGCCGACTCGCGCGCTCGCGAAGTGATGACCGCAGCTGCCTTGCTCGTTGTGCTGGGTGCAGCACTCGCCATGCAACTTGGCGGTCTTTCCATGGCGATGGGTGCGTTTCTCGCCGGCGTGCTGCTGTCCGAATCGACCTTCCGCCATCAGCTCGAAGCCGACGTTGAACCCTTCCGCGGTATCCTGCTCGGCATGTTCTTCATCGCGGTCGGCATGTCACTCGACCTGACGGTCGTGCTGGCCAACTGGCAGATGATCGCCTTCTACGTCGTCGTCTACATGCTGATGAAAGGCATCGGCATCTATGGGGTTGCGCGCTTCCGGAAGTCGGGTCATCGCGAGGCGCTGGAACGTGCCGTCATCATGGCGCAAGGCGGCGAATTCGCCTTCGTGCTCTACTCCTCGGCGCTGGCCGTCGGCATCATCGACGGCGAGGCCAATGCGATCCTGACTGCCATCATCATCATCTCGATGGTGCTGACCCCGTTGGCGATCATGGTGCTGCGCCGCTTCACGCCGCAGGTCGAACAATCGCTCGAAGACGTTGATGTCGCAGCGGAACTCAGTGGCACGGTGCTCGTGATCGGCTTCGGTCGCTTCGGACAGATCGCCAGCCAGCCTTTGCTGCTGCGCGGCGTCGACGTGTCGATCATCGACAACGACGTCGAGATGATCCAGGCGGCCGCCGATTTCGGCTTCAAGATCTATTATGGCGACGGCACCCGGCTCGATATCCTGCATGCGGCAGGCGCCGGACGGGCACGCGCCGTGCTGATCTGCGTCGACAAGGAAGACGTTGCTGTCCGCATCGCACAAAACCTCGCCGCCGAGTTCCCGTTGGTGCCGGTTCTGGCGCGTGCCTATGACCGCGGCACGGCGATGAAGCTCATTCGCGCCGGCGTCGACTATCAACTGCGCGAGACATTCGAATCGGCGATCGTCTTTGGCGGCGCCACGCTCGAAAAGCTCGGCGAGGATCGGGACGACGTCGCCGAGGTGATCGAGGAAGTGCGCCGCCGTGACGCCGCACGGCTGGAGATGCAGTTCGCCGGCGACATCCACGCCGGCGGCGACTTCCTGCAAGGCAATATCGCCGGGCCGGTGCCGACACCGCTGACACCGCCGCGCCGTACCGCCAAGGCCCTTAACGAGGAAGCAGCGGACGCGATCGCCAAGAGGGTCGTGCCTGGCGAATGATGGATTTGCCGTCGCGCGTCGATGGGCTACGCGCGATGCCACAGTGAAAGCAACGAGGAGCCGAAGATGATCGACAGGCAGCGTGCAACCGAAGTGGTCGCCTTTTGGCGCGAATCCGGGCCGGAAAGCTGGTTCCGCAAGGACGAGATGTTCGACGACAGCTTCCGCAGCCGCTTCGGCGACCTGCACATGGCCGCCGCCAAGCGCCAGTGCGACCACTGGGCAGACGATGCCGAGGGGGCGCTGGCGCTGATGATCCTGCTCGACCAGTTTCCGCGCAATTGCTTCCGTGGCAGCGGCCACATGTATGCCACCGATCCGCTCGCCCGCCATTTCGCGCGCCGGGCGGTGGCCGACGGCCACGACATGGCGACGGATGGGCCAATCCGGGTGTTTTTCTATCTGCCGTTCTCGCATTCCGAGACGCTGGCCGATCACGACACCCCGCTCGAACGCTCGACGGCGCTTGGCGGCGACTACCTCAAGCACGCCATCGGTCATCGCGACATCGTCGCCCGTTTTGGCCGCTTCCCGCACCGCAACTTCATCCTCGGCCGCGAATCGACCGAGCAGGAGCTGGCGTTTCTCGAAGCCGGCGGCTTTTCAGGTTAAGTTGCTTCCGCCGTAGCCACGCCTCACAGTTCAAGACGCATCAGCGGCCGGCCCGGCTTCCGCTCGATTGCGCGCGTAAACCCCGCCTTTTCGAACACCCGCGTCGAGCCGACAAACAGGCTGACCGGGTGTTTGCCGTTCGATTGGTCGATTGGGCAGGCTTCAAGCACGCGGGCACCCGCCTGGCGCGCGAATGCGACACCGGCGTCGACAAGCCGGTGCGTCACACCCTGGCCGCGTGCCTTGCCGCGGATGAAGAAGCAGGAAATGGCCCAGACGGCTGGATCGCCGGCATCCTCTGGTGACAACGGCGCGGAGCCCCTGCCCTTGTTGTTGAATTCGGGCACGTCGGCGCGCGGGCCGATCTGCATCCAGCCGACCGCTTCGCCATCCGAGAATGCCAGCAGGCCCGGCGGCGGGCCGGCCGCGATTCGCGTCTTGATGTGATCCTTGTTGCTCTCGCGTTTGCTGTTCCGCCTGACCGCCGGCGGCAGCCTGAAATAGGTGCACCAGCAGCCATAGCAGGCGCCCTGCTTGCCGAACAAATCCTCAAAATGTGGCCACAGATCCGGTGTCAGCGGCGAAATGGCATCAGTCATGGCATGGCTCCAGAGCGCAGCCTTGTCCCGACGGGGCAGCTGACATAAAATCGCGCTTGTTCTCTTTATGTTCGCAGCGAAGGCGATGCCTGTCAACGATCCCAGCCACGGTTTTTGCCGCGACTGCCTTGCCCTTCAGCGTGGGTCGGGACCGCGCTGCCACGGCTGCGGCAGCCCGCGCCTGTTGCGCCATCCCGAGCTTTACAAGCTGCACCTCGCCCATATCGACTGCGATGCCTTCTATGCGGCAGTCGAAAAGCGCGACAATCCCGAGCTCAAGGACAAGCCGGTCATCATCGGCGGCGGCAAGCGCGGCGTGGTCTCCACGGCCTGCTACATCGCCCGTATCCATGGCGTGCGCTCGGCAATGCCGATGTTCAAGGCGCTGGAGGCCTGTCCAGAGGCGGTCGTGATCAGCCCCGACATGGAAAAATACGTCCGCGTCGGGCGCGAGGTGCGCTCGATGATGCAGGCGCTGACGCCGCTGGTGGAGCCGCTGTCGATCGACGAGGCCTTTCTCGACCTTGACGGCACCGAGCGCCTGCATGGCCTGCCGCCGGCCCTTGTGCTCGCCCGCTTTGCGGTTGCCGTCGAGAAAGAGATCGGCATCACCGTCTCCGCCGGCCTGTCCTACTGCAAGTTCCTCGCCAAGGTCGCTTCCGACCTGCGCAAGCCGCGCGGCTTTACCGTCATCGGCGAGGCCGAGGCGCTCGCCTTCCTCGCGCCACAGCCGGTGACGATGATCTGGGGCGTCGGAAAAGCCTTTGCCGCGACGCTCGAAAGCGACGGCATCCGCAGCATCGGCCAGTTGCAGCGCATGGACCGCGGCGACCTGATGCGGCGCTACGGCACGATGGGGAGCCGGCTCTATCACCTGTCGCGCGGCCAGGACGATCGCCAGGTGTCGCCCGACCAGGAAGCCAAGAGCGTTTCGGCGGAAACCACCTTCGATACCGATCTCGCGTCGTCGGCGGAGCTGGTGCCTGTGCTGCGTGCGCTGTCGGAAAAGGTCTCGGCGCGGCTGAAGAAGGCAAACATTGCCGGCCGCACCGTCGTGCTCAAGCTCAAGAGCCAGGACTTCAAGCTCCGGACGCGCAACCGCCAGCTGACCGACCCGACACGGCTTGCCGACCGCATCTTCCAGACCGGCATGCAGCTTTTGTCGAAGGAAACCGACGGCACAAAGTACCGTCTGCTCGGCATCGGTGTCAGCGACCTCTCCGATGACGAACGCGCCGACCCGCCCGATCTCGTCGACGTCCAGTCGCGCAAGCGGGCGCTGGCCGAAGGCGCCATCGACGTGCTGCGCGGCAAGTTCGGCAAGAACGCCGTCGAGACCGGCTACACCTTCGGCAAAGGCCGCAATGCGCATCCGCCCGAGGCGCTGGACGACTGAAACGCAACGCGGCAAGCACGTCTGCTGGACAAGTGTCTCGCTACCAGGCGAATGTCAGGCCGGCGCGGCTGCCCACCGTGCCGTGGCGCGCGCCGACAACGATGCCGCCATGCAGGCGCAGATTGTCGTTGATGCGCATGGCTGCGGTTCCGGCAAAGCCGTTCTCGCCCTCGAAGTTGCCCCAGTTGATCGACATCGCGAAGTCCTTGTCGGAAGGCAACGTGCCGCCCGCCATCGCCAAGGCAATGGAGCTGCCTTCATAGGCCTTGCCGATGCTGCCGGAGAAGCTGCCCTCGAGCGCGGCGACGCGGCCGTCGAGCGAAGCGATCGTGTCCGGCCCGAAGTTCGACATCGCCAGATTGCCGCCGACCCCCATTTTGCTGCTGCCATGCTGATCTTCCCCAAGAGCGCGCACAGGTGGGGCAAATCAAACACAAGTCTGGGAGTCGCGTATCCGGCAGATGCCGGATGAAATCTGCTTCGCAGCAGATTCAGCGGGTGCTCGAGCCGAGTATTTTTGGAGTTTTCACCGGCGCCATCGCCGATGCCAGTCAGGGGCGCTCCCGCAGTTGCTTCAGCGGATACAGGTCACGCCGGCTCGCCTTCGACAATGCTGATACGCGGCCCGGCGTCGATCACCTTGGTCAGCCGGAAGCCGGATGCTGCGAACAGCGCCGCGAACTCGTCCTTGGTTCTTTCCTGTCCGCCGGGTACCGCCAGCATGTTGAGGTCGGCGAATTTGGCGCGCGCGCCTTCGTTCGGTGGCGCGAGAACAGCTTCGAGTACGACCAGCGTCCCATCCGGCCGGATTGCCCGCCGGCAGCTTTTCAGCACGGCGATCGAGCGCTCGTCGTCCCAGTCGTGCAATATCCATTTCATGACATGTGCATCGGCACCCTCCGGCACGGCAGCGAAGAAGTCGCCGCCGACCACCTCGCAGCGATCGGCGACCGACGCCGCATTGAGAACGGCACCGGCGCCCTCGACCACCATCGGCTGGTCAAACAGGATGCCGCGCTGCGGCGGATTGCGGGCAAGGATCGCCGCCAGCAAGGCGCCCTGGCCGCCGCCGACATCCATGATGACGTCGAAGCGGCCGAAGTCGTAGGCCGCAAGCACCGCCGCAGCGACTGCCGGCACGAAGGACGACATCGCCCGGTCGAAGATCAGCGACTCCTCTGGATGATCGATGCGGTACTGCCAGACACCGGTGCCATGCGCATGCACGAACGCGTTCTCGCCGGTGCGCACGCTGTGCAACAGCTCACCCCAGGCGTCGCGGTAGTAGGCTCGGCCAACCATGCGCGCCCAGGGTGCGACGGATTGCTCGGCATCCGAACGCAGCCCCGACCCAAGCGTCGTCAGGGAAAACTGCCTGGTCGCCCCTTCATGGAGCACACCGACCGAAGCAAGCGCACGCAACAGGCGGTAGAGCGCCTGCGGGTGAGACCCGGTCGCAGCGGCGAGATCGTCGCTGGAACGCGGTCCGTTCGTCAGTTCATCGGCAATGCCAAGGGTTGCGGCGACGCAGATCGCCTGGGACACCTGATACCCATTCACCATCTGCATGAGGTCTGCTGCGGCGGCTTTCTCGTCCATGACGGCGCCCTCTCACTGGCCGAGGCAAAGTACCAGCAGTGATGAGGCGCCGCAACGAAGCAAAGTATTGCACGCGGCAAGAAATCGCCAACGGCTTTGTCGATCCTGCTGCCTTCTGCTCGTCGTGTTGGCAGACTAGGCTCAGACAATGGTGTCGGGCCTCATTATGCGGGAGCAAACCAATGCGTTTCATGTTCGTGATCAAGGCCAGCAAGGACTCCGAAGCGGGCGTCATGCCGCCGGCGGAAATGATCTCAGCCATGGCCGACTATCACGGAGAACTGGCCAAGGCCGGTGTGCTGCTCGACGGCAGCGGCCTGCAGCCGAGCTCCAAGGGTTGGCGCATCACATGGTCTGGCGGCAAGAAGACCATCACTGATGGCCCCTTTGCCGAGACCAAGGAACTGATCGCCGGCTACACGATCATCCAGGTGAAGACGCGCGAGGAAGCGATGGAATGGGCCAACCGCTTTCCCAACCCGCAGATCGAGAACGGTCAGATCGAGATACGCCAGATGTTCGATCTCGAGGATTTCGAGCCCAGCGAAGGCATCGATCGCTTTCGCGAAATGGGCATCGCGCAAGACAGGCCATAGATGGCCGCAAACCATGGCCCTCCGCAGCCAACGATGCCGACCGACTTTGTTTCTGATGACAGCGTCGCCAGAAGCCGCGCGACGCACAGGGCCATCGAGACAGTGTTCCGCATGGAGCGGGCGCGGATCGTGGCGGCACTCACCCGGTTCACCCGCAGCGTCGACCTGGCGGAAGAGTTGGCCCAGGATGCCCTTATCGCGGCACTGCGCAACTGGCCCGTTTCAGGCATCCCGGACAAGCCCGGCGCCTGGCTGATCACTTCGGCCAGGCGCCGGGCCATCGACCATTTTCGGCGTGCCAAGATGGCAAACGGCAAACTCGCACTGCTGGGTATCGATGCCGACGTCGAGGCAATGGCCGAGCCAGAGGACGGGATGGGTGACGACATGCTCGGACTGATGTTCGTGTCCTGCCATCCGGTGCTTTCGCCCGACGCACGGGCGGCACTCACCTTGCGGTTGGTCGGTGGCCTGACCACGGAAGAGATCGCCCGCGCCTACCTGGTTTCCGAAGCAGCGATGGCGCAGCGCATCATCAGGGCCAAGCGCACTCTGTCGGACGCTTGCGTGCCGTTCGAGGTGCCTGCCGGCCAGGATCGCGCCGACCGGCTGAGCTCGGTGCTCGAAGTGCTCTATCTCGTCTTCAACGAAGGCTATTCCGCCACCCGCGGCGACGATTGGATGCGGCCACAACTCTGTCAGGAGGCGATGCGGCTGGGGCGGATGCTGGCGCTGCTTGCACCCAATGACGCCGAAGTTCACGGCCTGATCGCATTGATGGAAATCCAGGCATCCCGCTTGCCGGCCCGCACCGATGCCGAAGGCAAGCCGATCCTGCTGCTCGACCAGATCAGATCCCGCTGGGACCATCTGCTGATCAAACGCGGCTTGGCAGCACTCGCCAAGGCCGAAGCCACGTAGCAACGGGGCCCCTATACGCTGCAGGCGGCGATTGCCGCCTGCCATGCCCGGGCGCACACGGCCGAAGAGACCGATTGGCCGCAAATCGCGGCTCTCTACGCGGCGCTGGCCGCGCTTGTGCCGTCACCCGTGATCGAGCTGAACAGGGCCATGGCGCTGGCGATGGCATTCGGCCCGGCAGCCGGACTGGAGCTCGCCGACCAGCTGATGCAGGAGCCGGCGCTGCGCAACTATCACCTGCTGCCAAGCGTGCGCGCCGACCTGCTGATGAAGCTCGGTCGCCTTGGCGAGGCGCTTGGCGAGTTCGAACGGGCGGCTGCACTAACCCAGAACGCGCCCGAGCGGGCCATGCTTGTGGAACGGGCTCAGCTCTGCCGGGTCGAATTGGCTGACAAGCAGAAGTGACGCCGCGGACAATCGCGCCGGCTAGACCAGCTCGACCTCGACAACTCCCGGCACGGCGCGCATCGCCGAAGCGATCGACGGCGTGATGCGGTAGCGTTCACGTAGCTCGATTTCGATCTCGCCCTCGGCCTCGCCCTTGAGCACGATGAAGCTTACCTCGCCTTCGCCGCGCACCGTCAGCTGGTTGGACAGCATGTTGAGCGGAGCCGCGTCGCGCACGAAGATGCGCAGCGTCTTCTGCACCCGGCTCGCTTCGTCCTCGAGCGACTGCACAGTCTGGATGCGCAGGTTGACGCCTTCGGGGCGATCCTCGGCGGCAACGGTGACGACCACCGATTTGCCGGGTTCACACAGGTCGCGATACTGCGCCAGCGTCTCCGAGAACATCACCGCTTCATACTGGCCCGAAACGTCAGAGAACTGGACGATGCCCATCTTGTTACCAGTCTTGGTCTTGCGTTCCTGCTTGGTGGTGACGGTACCGGCCAGACGCCCTGCAGTCGCACCACGCTTCACGGCAGCGGCAAAGTCGGCCCAATTCTGGACGCGCATCTTCTCAAGTGCGGCCTTGTATTCGTCGAGCGGATGCGCCGAGAGGTAGAAGCCGACGACCTGGAATTCGCGATGCAGGCGATCGGCGGCAAGCCAAGCATCGGCGACCGGCAGGTGCAGCGACGGCGCCTGCCCTGAGGCAGCACTGCCGAAGATGTCGGACTGGCCAAGGGTGGCATTTTCGTGGGCGCGGGAGGCAAGGCCCATCATGCGCTCGATGCCCGCCATCATCGCCGCGCGCTCGTGGCCGAAACAGTCGAGCGCGCCGGCCATGATCAGGCTTTCAAAGACACGCTTGCCGACCAGTTTCGGGTCGATGCGCTCGCAGAAGTCGGCGAGGCTGGCGAAGGGCTTTTCCTGGCGCTTGGCAACGATGTGGTGCACCGCCGCCTCACCCACGCCTTTGATCGCGGCGAGCGAGTAGAAGATCTTCTTCTCGCCGACCTCGAAGTCGCGGAAGCTGGTCATAACCGACGGCGGCACGACATCGATGCCGAGCCGCATCGCATCCTGGCGGAAGTCGTTCAGCTTGTCCGTGTTGGACATATCGTAGGTCATCGAGGCCGCGAGGAACTCGACCGGATAGTGTGCTTTCAGATACGCCGTCTGGTAGGAGACGATGGCGTAGGCTGCGGCGTGCGACTTGTTGAAGCCGTAGTCGGCAAACTTGGCGAGCAGGTCGAAGATGGCGTTGGCCTGCGGTTTGCTGACCTTCTTGTCCATGGCACCGGTGACGAAGCGCTCGCGCTGCTTGTCCATCTCGGCGCGGATCTTCTTGCCCATGGCGCGGCGCAGCAGATCGGCTTCGCCGAGCGAATAGCCCGACAGCACCTGCGCGATCTGCATGACCTGCTCCTGGTAAACGATGACGCCTTGCGTCTCCTTCACCAGATAGTCGATCATCGGATGGATCGAGGCGATCTCCTCGTCACCATGCTTGCGGGCGTTGTAGGTCGGGATGTTCTCCATCGGGCCGGGGCGGTAGAGTGCCACCAGCGCGATGATGTCCTCGACCTGGTCGGGCTTCATGCCGATCAGCGCCTTGCGCATGCCGGCACTTTCAACCTGAAAGATGCCGACGGTCTCGCCGCGCGACAGCATGGCGTAGGTCAGCGGATCGTCGAGCGGGATCAGCGCGAGGTCGATGTCGACGCCCTTGCGGCTGATGAAATGCACCGCCTTTTGCAGCACCGTCAGCGTCTTCAGGCCGAGGAAGTCGAACTTCACCAGTCCGGCCTGCTCGACATATTTCATGTTGAACTGGGTGACCGGCATGTCCGAGCGCGGGTCTCGATACATCGGCACCAGTTCGGACAACGGGCGGTCACCGATGACAATGCCGGCGGCGTGCGTCGAGGCGTGGCGGTAGAGGCCCTCGAGCTTCTGTGCCATGTCGAGCAGCGTCTGCACGATCGGCTCGCGTTCTGCCTCCTCGGCAAAGCGCGGCTCGCCCTCGATCGCCTGGGCCAGCGTCACCGGATTGGCCGGGTTCTGCGGCACCATCTTGGTGAGCTTGTCGACCTGCCCATAAGGCATCTGCAGAACGCGGCCAACGTCGCGCAGCACGGCGCGCGCCTGCAGCGTACCGAAGGTGATGATCTGACCGACCTGCTCGCGACCATACTTGCCGACCACATAACGGATCACCTCTTCGCGGCGGTCCTGGCAGAAGTCGATGTCGAAGTCGGGCATCGAGACGCGGTCGGGGTTGAGGAAGCGCTCGAACAGCAGCGAGAAACGCAGCGGATCGACATCGGTGATGGTCAGCGCATAGGCAACCAGCGAGCCTGCACCTGAACCACGGCCGGGGCCGACCGGGATGCCCTGTTGCTTGCCCCATTTGATGAAGTCGGCAACGATCAGGAAGTAGCCCGGGAATTTCATTCGCTCGATGATGCCAAGCTCATATTCGAGCCGTTCCTGGTACTGTTCGGGCGTGTAGCCGGTCGACAGGCCACGCGTTTCCAGGCGCATCGCAAGACCTTCGCGAGCCTGGCGGGACAGTTCCGCCGCTTCGGCGGCAACCGCCGCGTCGGCATCGGCGATGTCGCCACCGGTGAATCGCGGCAGGATCGGATTGCGGTTCTTGGGATAGTAGGAACAGCGCCTGGCGATCTCGACGGTGTTGTCGATCGCCTCAGGCAGATCAGCAAAAAGCTCTGCCATCTCCTTCTGCGACTTGAGGAAATTGTCCGGCGTCAGCCTGCGGCGATTGTCCTCGGCGACGACCGAACCCTCGGCGATGGCAATGAGCGCGTCATGGGCCTCGAAGTCGGCACGCTTGGCGAAGAACGCCTCATTGGTGGCGACCAGCGGCAGATAGTGGCGATAGGCGAGTTCGATCGTTGCCGCCTCGATCATGCGGTCATAGCCGGCCAGACGCTCGAGTTCGACGTAAAGCCGATCGCCGAACATCTGCTTCAGGGTCAGCAGGCGGCTTTCGGCAATTGCCGTGTGGTCGCTCTTGATCGCGGCACCGACCGGCCCGCGTGGGCCACCGGTCAGGCAGATAATACCGTCCGCTGCGGTGGCGAGCCAATCGAGCTTGGCGTGCACCGGTTCGCCGTTCGGGGTTTCGAGATAGAGCCGGCTGACCAGCCTGACAAGGTTGGCGTAGCCGGTCTCGGTCGCGGCAATCAGAACCACCGGAAACAGATCGAGTGCCTGCTTCCAGCCCTGGCCGCGTTGGGTGCTGTCGCCACCGTCTGCAAAGTCAACGTCGACCTGGCAAGCGATCAATGGCTGCACACCATCCTTGGTGGCCTTCTGGGCAAACTCCAGCGCGCCGAACAGGTTGTTGGTGTCGGCAACCGCGATGGCGGGCGCCTCGTCCTTGGCAGCGTGTCCGACGACCTTGTCGAGCTTCAGGGCACCTTCGAGCAGCGAATAGGCAGAGTGAACGCGCAGATGAATGAACATCCGGTCGGAAGTCTCTGGTTTTTCTGCCCTTATGAGCGCTTCACGCTTCAGGGGATCGCGTGGGAGCCTGTCACTCGACATCGAATCGTCTGCCATTTACCTGGAAATTCCGTAGCCATGTTCGGCCACGCCAGCCACCATGTCCATCCCGCAAGGGGTCGCGTCGGAAACCGCTTGTGGAGTATCATGCCAACCGTCGTCCTGCGACGTTCAGGTGTCGCCTTGCCGGTTGCCTGCGGCGGCAAAACCTGAAACCTTGCCGACAACAATTTTTCCTCTGAGTAGAAATAGGGACGATCGCTATGAAAACCCGCGCCGCCGTTGCCGTTGGAGCCGGAAAGCCGCTCGAGATCATGGAGGTGGACCTCGAGGGGCCGCGCGAGGGCGAGGTGCTGGT
>NZ_JACJHY010000034.1 GCF_014138625.1 Aminobacter ciceronei | reverse complement strand
GACGTTCATTCGGGGAGCTCCACTGAAGGTTGGTTGGCTTCGCAACCCCAGCTTCTCAGTCCCTCCTCGAATGAACAACCTTCATAGCTTCGACAGCTAGGGCATTGGCTAGATGATTTCGCGTCAGGCTGAGCCGTGTGCGAAAGCGCTGTAAGATGCCGGATCGCCACGTCGCATGATCGTCGCGCGTCGCGCGAGTCAGAAGACGACGCACCCAGACCTACCCGACCGATCCAAGCTGTGCGGTCCACTGCAAAATGGAGAACTCTACAGCTTGGACTGTTAGTCGCCGAATTCTCAACCTATCAACGATCACTGCTTTTCTAACCGAAGCGCGACGGCTTCACGGGATAGTATGAATTTTACAACCAATGCCGTTGGCATCGCACGCGTTGGTATAAGTGCCGCGTGACTCCAACTGGGTCATGCCAAACTCGGTAATCGAGAAGCAGGCACTCTTCCCTCTAGCTGATCGGACAACCAGTCCGGCCGTCAATGCCAATGTCAGAACGCGGGCAAGGTTGGCATGTTCAAGTCGCAATCTAGATCCGATAGATTTCCTGTCCAAACGTCCACCATGCACACTCTTTAGAATCTGGAGCAGCTCCTTGACGTGCTTCTTGTTCAGCACGTTTGATACCGGGAATGGCGTTGCAACCGCGATAGACTCGTACACAAGGTCCCGAAGAACCCCTAGCTTCTCGGAAGCGGTCGTCCCACGGAAATGAGAAACGAGCTGGCGAAGCAGGTTGTGCCACTGCTTCAATTCGTCATCGCGCCGTCTGGCATCCAACGCTTTCCAAGCCCAAGATCTGAACACATCAACGACGTCGCCACAATCCGCCTCGGACCAATTGGGAGCGCACCTTTCCACGATCGCACAAGCCTCAGCGGCACTCAGGAGTCCCGTCGCAATTTCCTCGAACTGGCTGGTCTCCGCAGTCACTGCATCACTCCGAACGTTCACATTGTTTTCTAGCGTGTGGCCTGGGCACGGAACTGCCTTTGATGGCGCGTGTTTGACGGCGCGATCAAAGACCAATCGCGACTTTACCCACGGCGTTCACAGCGAAGACATCAGCGCATGCGTCTGGGTAGGTCGTCAGCGGCAGAAATATCCAGATCTTCATTGTGCGCCTCCTTGAGACATCACGCGGCAGTTCCACGGTTGATCCATCTTAGCTGAGACGGCCCAGGGCTAACTTGATCTGGAACAAATCCCTCACGTGTTCTCGCAATCCTCGCGTGACGACTCCATGCCAACTCCCCAATGATTGGGGCTTCGGCACAGGAGCTGAGCGGCTGGCAGCGGCGTCAGCAGCTCCTTCGAATACTCTTGAGCACTGTCGGGCAGCCTGCATTTCGAAGACCATCCGGCCCCATCGGGCAGCGCGCTCCATCGGTCCAAACATCTTCCTTGGCGGAACTGCTTGATATCTGACAGAAATACCTGAAACTGAGCCACGTCGAATCCGCGGAGGAGGAAAGACGATGATCCGGCAACTTACGTCTTCGGAACGTCAGAACGCCGCCGTGATAGCGATTGCGGTGGCGATCGTTGGATTGGCGATGGCTGCCGTGGGTCGCACAGATGTGCTCGGCGTCCATGGCGTCATGGTCATGCTGTTCGCAGGCGCCGTCCTGTTTTATGTGCTGTCTGGCCTGTACCAGCCCGAACCGACGGAAGACCGGGAAACATCCTATTACGACGACCCAATCAAGGTCGGCATTGTCCTATCGATGGCTTGGGCAGTGTTCGGGATGTTCATGGGCGTCTGGGTCGCCGCGCAGCTTGCATGGCCCAACCTTGCCTTCGACGCTGGCTGGTCGAGTTTCGGCCGTCTCCGCCCGACCCACACCACCGGAGTGATCTTTGGTTTTGGCGGCAATGCCTTGATCGCGACTTCGTTTCATGTGGTGCAGCGGACTTCGCGCGCGCGGCTCGCCGGACAACTCAGCCCTTGGTTTGTGCTCCTCGGCTACAACCTATTCTGCTTGCTTGCCGTGTCGGGCTATCTGATTGGGGTGACGCAATCCAAGGAATACGCCGAGGCTGAGTGGTACGCCGATATCTGGCTGGTGATTGTCTGGGTGACCTACTTCATCCTCTATCTGAGGACGATCGCCAGGCGGAAGGAACCGCACATCTACGTGGCCAACTGGTACTTCATGGCGTTCATTCTGGTCGTCGCAATTCTCCACATCGTCAACAACCTGGCACTCCCCATTTCGTGGGGGCATGCGAAGAGCTACACGGTCTGGCCTGGCGTCCAGGATGCGATGGTGCAGTGGTGGTACGGACACAACGCGGTCGCCTTCTTCCTTACGGCCGGCTTCCTTGGCATGCTGTATTATTACCTTCCAGTAAGGGCTCAGCGGCCAATCTTCTCCTACCGCCTTTCGATCCTGAGCTTCTGGGGCATCACCTTCTTTTACATGTGGGCGGGTTCGCACCACCTCCACTATACCGCGCTGCCGCATTGGGTTCAGACGCTTGGCATGACCTTCTCGGTGATGTTGCTGGTTCCGTCCTGGGCTTCCGCGGGAAATGCGTTGCTTACCCTGAACGGCGCGTGGCACCGGGTGCGGGACGATGCGACTTTGCGGTTCATGATGGCTGCCGCCGTGTTTTACGGCATATCGACTTTCGAAGGCTCGTTCCTTGCTATCCGGCCTGTGAATTCGCTGTCCCACTATACAGATTGGACCGTCGGGCATGTCCACGCTGGCGCGCTGGGCTGGGTGGCGCTGATCACTTTTGGATCGCTCTACACGCTGGTGCCAAGCCTCTGGAAACGCGAGCGGATGTACTCAGCAGCCCTCGTGGAAGTGCATTTCTGGCTCGCGATTGCCGGGACGCTGATCTACGTCTTCGCGATGTGGAATTCGGGCATCATCCAGGGACTGATGTGGCGGACTTATACGGAAGAAGGCGCCCTCGCTTATTCCTTCGTCGATTCACTGGTGGCGATGTACCCGTATTACATCGCGCGGGCCTTTGGAGGGCTGCTTTTCTTGATTGGTGCAGTAGTCGGCTGCTACAACATCTGGATGACGGTTCGGTCTGCGCCGTTGGCGGCCCCGCTCAATGCGGACGTCCCGATCGCTCCTGCCGTGGCGGGAGAATGATGAATGCCTGAGATCTTTCACCGCAAACTCGAGCGTTCAGCGATTGGCTTGGTGATCGCAATCATCGCAGCCGCGAGCGTGGGCGGCATCGTCGAAATCGCCCCACTCTTCACAATCGACGAGACTGTCGAAGAAGCCCCGGACATGCGGATGTACACGCCGCTTGAGCTTGCCGGGCGCAACATCTACGTCCGCGAGGGCTGCTATGCCTGCCACAGCCAGATGATCCGTACGCTGCGCGACGAGGTGGAACGCTACGGCCCATATTCGCTTGCCGTCGAGTCAAAGTACGATCGCCCGATGCTCTGGGGCTCCAAGCGGACTGGGCCCGATCTTGCTCGCGTCGGCGGCAAGTATTCCGACTTCTGGCATGTCGCCCACCTGACAAACCCACGCGACGTCGTTCCAGAATCCAACATGCCTGCTTATCGCTGGCTCGCGCGCACCTCTCTCAAAATGGAGGACCTCCCGCTTCACCTCGCGGCGCAGAAGGCGCTGGGCGTTCCTTATACTGACGAAATGGTGGAGAACGCGGCGCGCGATGCTTACGGTCAAGCGACGCCGGACACCGACTTCGCTGCCGGGGTTGCCACACGATATGGCGACGAAACTCAAGTCAGTGCTTTTGATGGCGTGAAGACCGACGTCACCGAGATGGACGCGCTCGTGGCGTATCTGCAGATCCTAGGAAGACTGACCGGAGCCGCATACGAAAACACCGCGGCTCCAGAGGGAAAACCTAACCCGGAAGGGTAAGCGGAGGGTTTCGGAATGGACCTGGATCACAACTCGGTTGTCGCCTTTTCCAAGAGCTGGGGCCTCTTCTACCTGATTGCGCTGGCCGTCGGCGTGGTGGTCTACACATTCTGGCCGTCAAACCGGAAGCGTTTCAATCAGGCCAAGAACAGCATCCTCGGCGAGGACGACAAGCCATGGAAGTGAACGAACGCGATCCCGTCAGCGGCCGTGAGACCACAGGCCACGAATGGAACGGCATCAAGGAACTGGACACCCCGGTCCCGCGGGGGGTGCTGCTGTTCCTGATCGTGACGCACCTGTGGGCGATCGCCTGGTGGTTCCTGGTGCCGGCCTGGCCACTCGGGACGACCTATACACGAGGCCTCTTAGGGGTCGACCAGAGGCAGACTGTCGAAGCGCGTGTCGTCGACGGCCAGCGCGAACGCGCTGCCTGGATGGCACGCCTCGAAAAGGAGCCGTACGACGCCATCCAGGCGGACGAGGCGCTGATGCAGACGGTCCGCAACACGGGGCGGCAGTTGTTCGGGGATAACTGCGCCGCATGCCACGGTCGGGACGGCAAAGGCCGGGCAAACTACCCGGACCTCACCGATGACGACTGGCTATGGGGTGGTGGACCCCAGCTTATCGAGCAGACAATGCGTGTCGGCATCAATACCCGGCATCCGGAAAGCCGCGTCGGGCAGATGCCAGCCTTTGGGCGGGACGAGGTGCTCGACCGGGATCAGGTGCGGAGCGTGGCCGCCTACGTCTATTCACTTTCCCATCCGGACTACTCGACCGCGGACAATCTCAAACGGATAGAAGCGGGGCGAGAAGTCTTTTTGACAACGTGCGCTGCCTGCCACGGAGAAGACGGGAAGGGAAACAGGGATGTCGGCGCGCCAAACCTAACGGATACGCACTGGATCTACGGAAGCGACCTCGACACCATCATTGCGTCGGTGCACGGCGGACGCCAAGGCCATATGCCCACCTGGGATGAAAGGCTGACGACGGCTGAGATCCGCACGATTGCGCTCTACGTGCATGACCTGGGGACGCAACAGCCATGACCGTACAGTCGAAAAGACGGTACCACAGCATCATGCTCTGGATGCTGGTCCCGGCAGGGCTGCTGCTTTTCGCCGGAGCCAATGCTCACCTGATCTATGTTGCAGTCGATTCTCAGCCGGACTGCGTCAAGCACTTTAAGGCCGCGGGCGAAGGTGGCTATCGCGCTGCCAAGTCGGCATGTTGAGGAGGCGAAGAGATGAGCGACACCGAAAAGTCGTACTGGCTGCTCAGCGAAACCTCTGGCATCGGCGAGACGCGCGACCCGCGGCTCAACCGCGGTCTGTCGCCCTTCATCGGCCTCAGGTGGCTGTCAGCGGGCTGGCGGGATTTCTGGACACGCCCGGCGTCTAGCTTGGGATACGGAATTGGTGTTTTCGTCCTGTCGGCCTGCTTCGTTTGGACGCTCGTTGCTTTCGGCCGGGACTACATTCTCTTTCCGGCGCTGGCGGGATTCATGATCGTGGCTCCTTTTCTGGCGGTCGGCCTCTATGAAAAAAGTCGGGCCATCGAGGAAGGACGCGAGATCAGCTTCGGATCCATGCTCCTCGTGCGTCCAAGGGCAGGCGCGCAGGTCTTCTTTGCCGGGCTGTTGCTGTGCTGCCTCCTTCTGCTCTGGATGCGTGCCGCGGTTCTGCTCTACGCGCTCTTTTTTGGAGTTACGGCGTTTCCGGGGCTAGACCACATCGTCGGCCTGCTGTTTGGGACTGCGTACGGGTGGACAATGATCGTCGTCGGGACAGCGATCGGCGGCCTTTTTGCTGCCTTTGCCTATGCCATCAGCGTCTTTGCAGTGCCCCTACTCCTTGATCGGCGCGTCGATGCGCTGACCGCGATGGGCACAAGCATGAAACTCGTCTGGAACAATCTGCCTGCAATGCTGGGCTGGGCTGCAATCCTGCTGGTTCTTTTCGCCGTCTGTGTCGTCACGGGGCTCGTGGGGATGATCTTGATCTTTCCCCTGCTCGGCCATGCCACCTGGCACGCCTATAGGGCCGTGGCGCTCCCGGAGACCTGACGGTGAGCTGCTGCGCCCACGGAGCGGAGGCAGCGCTGCAACTGGCGCGTTGCGGCAGCGCGACCGCTGGCGAAATCTTGCTGGCGCGACGCGATCTGGGAGATGGCATCTTTCAGACTGACCTTTCGGTACCCCAAGCCAGGTGTGGCACCTGCATCACCTCAATCGAAGGGGCCCTGCAAAACCTTGAGGGAGTTCTCGCCGCCCGCGTGAACCTTACGTCCCGCCGCGTATCCGTAAGGTGGCGTGGCGACCATGCCCCTCCTGTAACTGAGGCACTGGCTGCCATCGGATACGACTCCAGCCTCGCGGAAGCGGGAGATGATCTTCGTGACCCCGAGATGTCGAGATTGCTGCGCGCCACCGCAGTGGCGGGCTTTGCGGCAATGAACATCATGCTGTTGTCAGTGTCGGTGTGGTCGGGTGCAGACGCGCAGACTCGAAGTGCTTTTCACCTGGTTTCCGGCCTGCTGGCAGTACCTGCGGTCGCCTATTCCGGAAGAATATTCTTCATTTCGGCATGGAGGTCGGTATGGCGTCGCACAAGCAGCATGGATCTTCCTATTTCGGTTGGGGTCCTGCTGACGTTGGCGCTGAGCCTGTACGATACATTTGCCGGAGGGCCGCACGCATATTTCGACGCCGTAACTTCCCTTATCTTTTTCCTGCTTGCCGGACGCACGCTTGACTATGCAATGAGGCGCAAGGCGCGGAAGGCGGTCTCCGGCCTCAGCCGCTTGATACCGCGAGGCGTCACGGTGATACGCGCTGACGGGAGCCGCGAGTTTTGCGATCTCATGGAAGTTGAGCCGGGCGACATCATCCCGGTCGGCCCAGGCGACCGGGTTCCGGTAGACGGCACGATAGTGGCCGGGCGCGGCAGTCTCGACCAGTCGGTAGTCAGCGGAGAAGCGACGCCAACGCGTGCCCAGCCTGGGACCGCCGTTTTGTCTGGCGCGCTCAGCCTCGATGGCGCGCTGACGGTTCGTGCCGATAGACGTGCCAAGGATTCCTTCCTCGCTGACATGGCGAAATTGATGGATGCGGCGGAGGACGGGCGGGCACAGTATCGCCGCATCGCGGATCGAGCCGCGGCGTTGTATTCCCCCGTCGTCCATTTGTTGGCCCTCGCCACCTGCGCGGCCTGGATCGCAATCACGGGCGATTGGCATGCATCGGTCACGGCCGCCGTTTCGGTGCTAATAATCACCTGCCCATGTGCATTGGGTTTGGCTGTGCCCATGGTTCAGGTTGTGGCCGCACGAAGGCTGTTTGACCTCGGTATCACGCTCAAGGACGGCGGCGCCCTGGAACGGCTCGCCGAAGCTGACACGGTCGTGTTCGACAAGACCGGAACTCTGACGACGGGTGTCACGCGTGTAGAACGTCACACGGCTGCCCTGCACGACGTGCCCGCCGCTGCCGCTCTCGCAGCCCTGTCCAGACACCCGGCTTCATGCGCGGTCGCCGCTCTCGCCTCGACCGGGCCCGAAGTCGCGGATTTTCGCGAGGTGTCTGGGTACGGAATTGAAGGCCGGATCGATGGGAATGTCTTTCGGCTCGGCAGGCGGGAATGGGTTTCAGGCCTGCCAGGCAATGCAAGCCGCGAATCCATGGCTTGGCTGTCGAAGAACGGCACGCTCGCTGGTTCGTTCACGATCGCCCACAATCTTCGTCCCGATGCAGCGGAAGCCGTTGGAACGCTGGAAAGTTGGGGATTGGCAACAGAGGTCCTATCGGGCGACTCTGCGATCGCAGTCAGGAAGGTCGCGGATGCGCTTGGAATTTCTGAGGGCCGCCACGGCGTTTTGCCTGAGGGCAAGGTCAACCGACTCAGAGATCTGGTCGCCTCCGGCCGCCGCGTACTGATGGTTGGCGACGGCCTGAATGACGCTCCGGCACTGGCAGCGGCACATGTTTCCATGGCGCCCTCTTCGGCGGCGGATATCGGACGCACCGCTGCCGATCTCGTCTTTCTGCGGAACAGCCTCGAAGGTGTCCCGCAGGCAATCGGCATCGCCCGCAATGCCGCCCGGCTGGTGCGGCAGAACTTCGCGCTCGCTGTGGCCTACAACGTCTTGGCCTTGCCCCTCGCAATGTCGGGTCAAATAACTCCGCTCATTGCAGCCGTGGCCATGTCGACGTCGTCAATCCTGGTCGTTGGCAACGCCTTGCGGCTCCCGCGCGAAACGGCTTCGTCCACGCGGTCTGCAGGCTTTCGCCGCCTAGTCCCAGCGGAGGCTGCATGAGCTATCTCTCTTTGTTGATTCCAATTGCCTTAGGCATGGGCTTGGTTGGTTTGGCGGCTTTCCTATGGTCGTTGCGGAGTGGCCAGTACGAGGATCTGGATGGGGCTGCGGCGCGGGTCTTGCCTTCAGGTGCCGACGCTCCTCTTAGTCTGCAGGCACGCAAAAATGATGCAGCGGCCCTTCCCACTCGGGGGAACGCCACGGCTGCCAACGGCGTTTGTTCAAGAACTGAAACGGAAGGCTTCGAAGATGTCTCGAGCAAGTGACAGGCCGTTCGGCTGGGTGGCGGCGCTAGCCGTAGCTTCAGGAGCTGCAGTGCTGGTTCCAAGCCTTGCAGTGCTGGCTATCAGCCTTCTCGCGGTTGCTGCGTTGGTGTTCTGATACGACCTGGAAACGGTCGACGGAGGAAGCGATGACCATGACACGCGAAGATGTCGTCTCGGTCCTCGGCCGCGTGGACGACGAAATGATTGCGGAACTCATTTTGACAGAAGCTTCGCTGACAGAGTTGAAAGAGGCTTGGGCGTGGGTCTTCGGGGACGACGCGTTGATGGGCGAAGGCCGGCCGCTGCCAGGAAGCCGGGTGGCAGCCTTGATCGATCTGATTGCACCCGACGAGGACGACGTCGGTCCAGCTCAGGACACCCCCTAGTCTATTCGACTTGCTTATTTCCAGGCGAACTTGCGAGGCGCCATGGTCAGCTCCTCGCTGAGGACTTGGCCGTCATCGGCAACGATAAGAAGCAGTTCGCGATCGCGATATCTGAAGGACAGGCGGTGCCGCCCTTCATCGTCGCCAACTCCCCGTTCGACCAGGCACTTGATGTGCCCTTGCTGGATCTTCCTTAGGAAGTACTCGACAGCCAGTTTCATTCCGCGGGCAGCCACGGTCGCATCGATCTCGGGACCGTCGGGGGCCCAGCGAACCATCGCCATAGTCGTTCTCCGTCTCGTTCAGCGAATGGCAGCCTAGTCACGCGTCAGCCGATGTCGTTGCGAAGGCGCAAAGATGCACGAATCGTCACCCGCTTTTCCGACGCCGAACTTCCGCGTTGATTGACGGAGCGCAACGAAAGGATGGCCGGATCGGCGATGCTAAGACGAAATGCATGGGAAAAATGAGATGGCTTCAAGCAAGCGCTTTGACCCGGACCTTGCGGTCGACGACGTGATGAAACTCTGGCCCAACACAATCCGGGTGTTTCTCGCAAATCGGATGCTGTGTGTAGGTTGCCCTATCGGGTCGTTTCATACCGTATCCGACGCTTGTCGAGAACACGAGTTGGATGAAACTTCTTTTCTGAATCAGCTGGCGGCTGCAATTGATCGACAGGGAAACGCAGGCTAGCTCCGTTCGCTCCGACCATTGGCAACCAACATCAGCTTATGCGGGTCGACCACTGTGACCTTCTGACGTCCGCTCCGTATCAGCCCTTTGTCTTCCCACGCGCTCAGCAGCCGGCTCACGGTATGCAGCGTCGTGCCCGTCATCTCTGCTATGTCCTGCCGCGAGATCGGAAAGTCGATAAGGATTCCTTCGTCTGTCTTCTTCCCTGTCTGCTCCAGGAGCCTCAGCAGGGCATGAGCCACGCGCTGTTCGACTTGTTCCGTGGCCATTTCCACGACGCGCGTGTGCGTGTCCTGAAGTCGGGTGCCAACTGTCTTGTACGTATTTGCGCCAAAGCTCGGAAACTGAGCGGACAGCTCTGACCACATAGAGGTGGGCCACGAAAGCGCGACACAGTCCACTACTGCGAACGCAGTGGCCGGGTAAGTCGTGCGTCCGAGCGCCGACGCTATTCCGAATATCTCGCCAGCACTGATGTATCTAACTATGACCTGCTGTCCCTCAGGAGTGCTTCGCACAACTCGGATATGCCCATCCAGCAGAAGGAAGAACGCGTGGGCCTCTTCTTCTTGTTCGAAGATGGCCGAATCCTTCGCATATCGCGTGGATCGCGCTCCCGCCAGTATTCTGTCGAGTCCTTCTGGCGCAATTCCTGCGAACAGCGGGAGCCCGGCAATCAGCGAACGGTCGACTCGGCCCAAGACATTCCCTCAGTTACTCGCAGATTTTTTCACAGTCGGCGTCGCGTCGCAACCGCGCTGCAGTGAGCGATATTGCCGCGTGAGCGGTCCGAGGCAGGGCGCAACCGTCGACCGGGCACGGCTCAAACTCCAACATCGTGTTTGCGCCAGCGCAAACGGAAAAGTGCGGCCCAAGTGTAGATATCAATCGCCCGGGCACAATTCGTTGCTCGGTTGCCGATTTACGACGCATAGCGATCGAAGGAGCAGAGATGACTGCCTGGGTTCAGAAGCTCACCCTGGGAAGCGGCATCAGCGCTGCTATTCTCTTGGCGGCAGCAGTCGGCTTGCCGACCGCCGGGACTATGGGACAGCCCGCAAAACACCATGCCGTGGAAATTCCCCGCACTGTGGAAGAAGCAAGCGCCATGATGCGGAGGGCACTGTCTAAGGTCGAGCAGGCTCTGGCGACGGACGACTACGCGAGCATTCACAAAGCAAGCTACGAGTTGGAGGCTGCGGCCAGCCGAATTGCAGGTCGCCCCAACGATCAGTCTGAAACCCTGGTTCATACTGTCGAGATTCTCCACCGTGCTTCAGAGGCGACCGACCGGGAGGTCCTTCAGGCGACCTTTCCCCAATTGAAGGAAGCGGTGGCGCGGGCTGCTTTGCTTCCGCGCCCAGCTCCGGTCGGCAAAGGCGGCAGATAGAACTCCAACGAACATGCGAAGGTAGCTGACAAATGAGTTACAACGCACTCGGTGGCGTCGATCGCCATGCAGATGGCTCGGTGGTGCGCCGCATAAAGACTGTCATTGCTGGCGTAGACTTGGACTGCGAATGTCGTGCCCGGCTCGATGATGCTTTGACGCGCTTTACCGCGCTCGAGCAAAGGCGCGTCCAGCGCGAACACCTCGTACGGGCGAGGCAGCACCGAGAGCGGATAGAGGCCATCGTAGATCTGCTCCGCGAAGTCGATGAACTGGCTGCGGCAGAGCCCGACCGCAGCGTCTATACGGAGCTGGCGCTGCTCTTCGACGAAGTGGCTGCCACATCGGGAGAAGGCGCGCTGTGCATGAGGAGCCTGGCGATCCTGCCTGCTGACGGAGCGGAGCCTTCGCAGTCGTGACACTTCATCGTATCCGCCAGCTGATTTGGCTGGCGGCTGGCACTTCCGCCCTCTTCGCGGGATTGATAGGCGCCATTCTTCCGCTGATTCCGACTACTCCTTTCCTGGTTCTCGCCGCGTTCTGTTACTCAAGGAGTTCTCGGCAACTCCACTCGCGGCTTTTGGCACATCCGCAAGTTGGCCGAGCTATCAGGGATTGGCGGGCTTACGGCGCGATCTCACGCCGCGCGAAGAGACTTGCTCTGTTTTCCATGGTGCTGGCGCTGTCTCTATCGGTGCTGGCTGGCGTGCCTCTGGTGGCGATCACCATGCAGGCCACGGCTATGTTGGCCGCGGCTGCGTTCATCTTGACGAGGCCAGTTCCGCCTGCACGGCAGGTTGAAGAACGGGTACGCTAAGGCCGGCGCGTATCAACAGCCCCCTGGCAGTTTCAGATGTCCAGTTCGCGTGAAGGCAGCCGACCTTGTGGCAGGTCGCTCCATCGGGTCATCGCGCTGCCTGGATCAACGCCCACCCAGTTCAGCAGCCGCGCTGCGATCTCCCTGAGCATCTCGTCGATGCTGTGCATGCCCACGTAGAACGGTGGCATCGGAGGCGCAATCGTCGCTCCCAGCCTTGCCAGCGTCAGCATCGACCGCAAGTGACCTTCGTGCAGGGGCGCCTCACGCGGAACGACCACCAGTCGGCGTTTTTCCTTGAGGGCGACGTCGGCTGCCCTGGTCAGCAGGTTATCGCCTAATCCATGCGCTATCGCGGACAACGTGCGCATGGAGCAGGGAACGACGATCATGCCGTCGTTTGGGAAAGACCCGCTGGCGATCGGAGCTGTCATGTCGTGAGGCGAGTGAACTCGGCTTGCCAGTTCGGTGATGCGGGCAAGGCCCTCATCACCGAGTTCATGCTGGATGGTTGCTCTGGCGCCCATCGAAACCACCAGGTGCGTTTCAGCTCCAGCCTTGGCCAACTGCCGGAGGGTTTCGAGGGCCAGGCCAGAACCCGAGGCCCCCGCTATTCCCAAAATGATGCGCTTGGTCATGGCGTTATCCGAACTCCGGGAAGATTTCATTCCATCGCTGCGACACTTGCCGATCGATCTCTGGACACATGCGCAATTCGCTTCCCCAGTCCCGTATGGTCTCTGATCCGACTTTTCGCGTTGCGTCGATGCCGAGTTTCCCTCCCAACCCTTCAAGCGGAGACACGAAATCGAGGTGATCGATCGGAGTGCGGTCCACGGTCATCAGGTCACGGGAGGGGTCCATGCGCGTTCCGATTGCCCACATCACGTCCGGCCACGAACGTATGTCGATGTCGTCGTCGACCACGATGAGCATTTTCGTCATGGAAAACTGCGGCAGCAGAGACCAGAAGCCCATCATCACACGACGCGCCTGCCCCGGGTACTTCTTGGCGATGGACAGAACGGCGATCCTGTAGGAGCTGGCTTCCGGCGGAAGCCAGACGTCACGGATTTCTGGGATCTGTTGCCGAAGAAGTGGCTTGAACACGTCAGTAAGAGCGTCGCCCAATACCGAGGGCTCGTCAGGAGCCCTTCCGGTGTAGGTGGTCAGATAACAGGCCTGGTCACGGACCCGGATTCTGTTGAGGCGAAACACCGGATATTGCTCAGCGCCATTGTAGTATCCGGTATGGTCGCCAAACGGGCCCTCCAGAGCAGTTTCCTTGGCGGATACGGTGCCTTCCAGCACAATCTCGGCTGTTGCAGGAACGTGTAGCGGGATACTGCCGCACGCGGTCAGCCGTGGTCGCTTGTTTCCGATCATGCCGGACAACGCAAGTTCGGTCACGCCCTCGGGCACCGGCATTACGGCAGCGAGCAGCGTTGCTGGATCGGCGCCGATAACCACTGCGACAGGCATGTCGATGCAGCGGGCCGCCCACATACGGTGGTGCGCCGCACCGCCGCGCATCGGCAACCAACGGACTATTGCGCGATCCTTATCGATCACCTGCATTCGGTAAATGCCCAGGTTGTACGTTCCTGGATCGTCAGCTCCAGGTGCGCGGGTCACGACTACGGGCCAGGTAATCAGCGGGCCCGCGTCACCTGGCCAGCATGTCTGGACTGGAAGGAGGGACAGGTCGGGCGGGATTTCGCTCCAACTGGGAGGCGCTTTTACGATCCTTGGCCGTGCCAGGAGCGCGCTGCGAGCCGCCGGGAGTAAGTCTCGCGCTTCGCCCAGTGTCCTTGGCGCCTGCGGGGACCTCATCCAGGCGAGAAGCTTCCCGAACGAGTCCAGGCCATTGAGGTCGGTGCCCAACCCGGCGGCGACGCGCGCTCGCGTCCCAAACAAGTTCGTCACGACAGGAAAGGTCGATACCCTTCCCTGCGCATCGATCGGCTTCTCCAACCTCAGCACTGGCCCGCCCTTGGCGATCGTGCGCCGATGCACCTCGGTTGCTTCGAGGTGCATCGAAACAGGTGCCTGGACATGCCGTACGTCTCCTCGCTCGTCCAGGTGCGACAGGAACGAGGAGAGGTCATTGAAAAGCGGCAGCGATCTATGATGCATAAGTACAAATCCCGTCGCGCGACGCGGGCGACGGCGCACGTTTGCCACGGTGACTGGCTCCCGTCTTTGACCTTTCACAAACATCCGGCGACGCTCTTTGCGTTGGCACAAAGCGCGCGCGGTCGAGGGGCGGTATCCATGCCTTCCTGCAACGGAGCATGGGTGGCGAATGCACATTGGAGCGCACTGCGCACGACTGTTGGAAGCGGCAATCGTCTCCCTGCGGTCGACTTGCTTTCAAGGAAGCATTCAGCGAGGACGACTGCCGTTCGAGAAGCCGCGGCTTGATCGGGCGGGCGAGAGGGATTTTGCACGGGCCGAACTGCTTTGTGCCTTGCAGCACCCTTTGGCGGCCTCCGACCTCCTTCCGGCGGCGATTGCGGGAACTGGTTTCGATCTTCAGTTCATTCCGAGAGACGAGGCGGATGTCCGCAGCCTAGCTCCAGACTGCATCGAAGACGGCTTCCTTGCGCGTCCTCGCTTGGGAGACTTCTAAGCTCGATCGCGCGGACCAAGGAGGAATCTGTTTGTTCTTTGAGATTCGACAAACAGCGCCGTGGCTTTCGTCCCTAAGACCGCCAGCAAAGCGGATTCACCGAGGGAGACAGCATGGCCGACGAACAAAGGGACGGCTCCTTGCCGCTCGCCCGAATCCTGTTTCCCAAAATCGGCGCTCTGCCGCTCGGAACCCTTCTAACGAAGGCCCTCCGCGACCTTGCCAAAAGGCAGCCAAACCTCTTCGATCGACTAGGCGAGCATAAGTCCGCGTGCTTCTTCGTCGATCCAACCGATCTTTCCTTTGCCTTTCTTGTCGTGCCGGACGGGGAGCGCTCTCTTGTCCGTGTCGTCGGCAAGTCGGAGACATCGTCCGCAGCCGTCTTTATCAGTGGCCCCATCTTGATGCTGTTGGGGTTGCTCGATGGCAGTCTTGATGGCGACGCTCTTTTCTTCAGGCGCATCGTCTCAATCGGCGGCCGTACGGAAGCTGTGCTGGCGCTTAGAAATGCCATTGACGATGCCGAGTTGCGGCCAGCGGACCTGCTGGGTCTCCACGGTGCCCTGGGGCGCCTCGCGGACAACGCCATACTCGGCAGCCTTCGTGCCGCCAGGCGGCTTGCGTGTCGGGGATTGGACCAAGGGGAGCGTTCCTGACCATGAGCAATCAGCCAATGGAATTGATCTGTCCAGCCGGCACGCCAGCCACCTTGCGTGCAGCAGTCGTCGCAGGCGCCGATGCCGTGTACTGCGGGTTCCGCAACGAGACCAATGCCCGGAATTTTCCCGGCTTGAACTTCTCGACCGCCGAGTTGGCAGAAGGCGTGCGATTTGCCCACGATCACGGGAAAAAGGTACTCGTCGCGATAAACACATTCGCTCAGCCTGGCCGCGTGGACCTATGGCACAAGGCCGTGGACGAGGCCGCTCAATGCGGAGCGGACGCAGTCATCGCGGCGGATTTGGCTGTCCTGGACCATGCCGCGAATTGCCATCCAGGGCTACGCCTTCACCTGTCCGTGCAGGCGGCCGCATCGACCCCAGAGGCCGTCAAGTTCTATGTCGACGCGTTCCGTGTCAGGCGCGTTGTCCTTCCGCGAGTGCTTTCAGTCCAGGAGATAGCCGCGCTCAATCGCATGATCGACGTGGAGACCGAGGCGTTCGTGTTCGGAGGCCTTTGCGTCATGGTCGAAGGCCGCTGCTACCTGTCTTCCTACGCCACCGGAAAGTCCCCCAATCTGAGCGGCGTCTGTTCGCCGCCGGAACACGTCACCTATGAGGATGACGCCGAGGGGACTGCGGCGCGGCTCGCCGGCTTTACTATCGATCGCTATGCCCAGAGTCAGCCGACCGGATATCCAACCCTGTGCAAGGGCCGCTTCACGGCCGGCGGCAAGACATCCTACCTGTTCGAAGACCCAGTCAGCCTGAACGCTGGCGGAGTGCTTGCGGGACTGAAAGCGGCCGGAGTCACAGCCTTGAAGATCGAGGGTCGCCAGCGCGGCAAAGCATACGTCACCGAGGTGGTCCGTGCTTTCCGGAGGGCCGTCGACGCGGTCGAGGCAGGGGGCGATGCGGCCGAGATCGACCGGATCCTGGCTGGCATGTCCGAGGGAGGACGGCAGACCGAAGGCGCCTACAAGAAGACGTGGAGATGAGCGTAATGCCAAGAATTGCATTGACCCTTGGCCCGGTCTTTTTCCACTGGCCAGCCGATCGGTTGGCGGATTTCTACAGGCGGATCGCGGATCAGGCTGCCGTCGACAGGGTGCATGTCGGCGAAGTCGTCTGCGGAAAGAGAATGCCGTTCTCCGATTCGATTTGGCCCGAAGTAATCGAGCGGCTCGAGCGCGGCGGCAAGGAAGTCGTGCTCTCCACGCTTGCCGCACCTGCCACGGTTCGGGAGCGCAGGGCCGTAAACGATTGGTGCAGCGAGGGGCGGCTAGTCGAAATCAACGACGTGACGGCCATCCCAGCCCGTTCCGGACAGGCCTTCGTGATTGGGCCGTTCGTGAATGTCTACAACGAATCCACTGCCCGGTTTTTCGCTGCGCGTGGCGCACGCACCATTTGCCCCCCGGTCGAACTTTCGTTGGATGCCATCGGCAGCATTGCCCGCAACTGTTCCGACGTCGATTTTGAGATCTTCGCATTCGGGAGACTGCCGCTGGCCCTTTCTGGTCGCTGCTATCACGCGAGGCTGAACAATCTTCACAAGGATTCCTGCCAGTTTACGTGTGAACAGGACCCTGACGGCCTTGCGGTCGATACGATCGGCGGACAGGAATTTCTTGCCGTCAACGGCGTTCAGACACTCTCCAACCAGGTGCAGGCTTTCTGTCCTACACCTGAGGACTTGCGCGCGCAGGGCATCCGGCGCTTGCGCCTATCTCCCCATACTGCCGACATGGTGGCGGTCGCCGAAGCCTATCGCGGCCTGCTTGACGGCGCCCAATCGCCGGCCTCGACGAGATTTGCCTTGTCGTGCCTCGATCTTCCGGGAGGGATGGTAGACGGGTACCTCAGCGGCAAGCCGGGTTTTCACAGTGAAGGCCAAAGCACCTGATGACGTTGAATTCAGAAAACGCCCTTGCGCGGATCGCGATCGTCACTGTCTCCGACCGGGCAAGCCGCGGCGAGTACGAAGATTTGAGCGGTCCGGCCGTGGAGCAATGGCTGTGGCGTTCGATGGCACGTCCATGTGAGTTCGTCCGAAGGATCGTTCCGGATGGGGTCGAAAGTGTCAGAAATGTGCTTCTCGAACTATGCGACACAGACGGCGTCGACCTCGTCCTGACTACTGGCGGCACGGGCCCTGCCCCGCGCGACCTGACAGTGGAAGCTACTCAGCAGGTCTTGACGAAAGAGTTGCCCGGCTTCGGCGAATTGATGCGACGGGTAAGTCTGGAGCAAGTGCCGACCGCCATCTTGTCGCGTCAAACGGCGGGCGTTCGAGGGCGTTCCCTGATCATAAATCTGCCGGGCAAGCCTGCCTCGATCAGCATCTGCCTTGCCGCCGTATTTCCGGCGGTTCCCTACTGTCTTGAACTGATCGGGGCCAAGAAGATAGCGGAAACTCTGCCAGATTCGGGCGCTTGAGCGGCCGCCTCCGGATCAAGCAGCAGCCGACAAGCCACCTCCATGGATAAAGGTTCGGCATTAGGTAATCCGCGGCCCTAGTCAATGAATCTGGATTTTTGACACGTGTGAGTGCATTGTGACGCGATTTCTGTTCGAGCCTCAAAACTGCAGGTGCAGTGCCAAACCCGCATAGTCCGCATAACAAACCTGGGCCAGGGATAGGCGTTGGCCCAAATCACCGGAAAAGAAGCCAGGAGTGCACCGATGCAAAGCATCTGAAGCTTGGGAAGGGCGACGAGGGGCTGCCCGAGGCCGCCGATCCGGCGCTCGGGGCGCATCTCTGAATCTTCTCGAAGCAGATATTCAAGCGCACCCGGAGCGGCTGAAGGCGTTCGACGGGGCGCTGCATGATCGGATGCAAGCACTGGTCGGGGATGTCGATGTTGATCTTGAGGCAACCCTGGCTGCCGACGACGAATGAGACGAGACGAGACGAGCGATCTAAGGCTCCTCTCGCTATCAACGGATAGTCGAATTACGCGCAGCCCCATTTGCTCGACCAGTTCCAAGCTCTGATCGAGGAAGTTGAGGCCCGCAAGGTGCTCGATCCGCAAACTTGGTGGTTTTTGCTACCGAATGCCGCAAAGCTCCAGAGCTTTTCGGAACGTCAGCTCGTCGACAAAATGAGGGCGGCCTCCCTGCTCGTGGAGCTTCCTCGCCTCGATGATTTTCGTTCCTTGGTGGCTGTGAAGCCAGTCACGCGAAGCGACAGCAGCGACGATCAAATAGTCAGTGCTGCGGGAGATGCTCTTGGTGACGACTCCTCCCCTGCTGGCGATCCAACTCTCGATGACCTTGCGTGGGGCCATGCTGAACGCCCCGGTCACCACGAATGCTGCGTTCTCGAACACAACCGTGGCCGGGTCCCTGAGAACTCCGTCAATCGATGGACTGTTTCCATAGGTTGGCAGCCCCGTGTCGGCGCAACTGTCGCCGACCAGCCGGGCAATCCATTCGCTGATGTCTTCTTCTTCCTCCGCCGACAGCTGCCTGTCGGAGATTGCTTCGGCAGCAACTTTCCGCAAACCCGCTATCCTGGCGTCGTCCAAGAACTCGGTGTCCTGGTCAATCATGCCAATCAGCTTCTCGACCTCGTTGACCTTGAGGCGGCCGTCGCAGGCAATACCCGCGCAGAAGCCAAAGAAGCGGTTACAGTGGTCCTTAGGCTCTGGTGCTTGGTCGAAAGGCCTCGAGCGATAGTCGACAATGCCGGAGATCACGCCGTAGATTTCGCCGTGGTAGTCGTTGTAGGCGGTGTCCAGATCCTGAATGAGATCAGCGGCATCTTCGTCACCGAACAGGCAGAGCAGTTGCGCCGCTTCGGCTCGAATGGAGTCGATTTCCAGGTTCTCGATCGACTCGCTTGCCAAGACACCTTCTAAGAAGCCTAGCCAATAGGCCTCGGCCTTGCGGTGATTGCGTTTCGCGTTGATACGGCCCAGCGAAAATCCACCGTACTTTAGCTCCGTCATTGTCCCCTCCCCTGACAGCAGTATCTGAGTTTTAGTTGCGCTCCTCTCGAGGCGCAATTTCTGATGAACTTGAAATGAGATGTCGTTGGGAGATGCCTGATGGATACTGAACGCCAGCAAGTCACGCATTGTTCCGATTTGGTCCGGCACGCTCGGCCAACATTGTAGGTGTCGATAGGCTCCGACTTTGCCAATCCGCGAGGCAGATCCGCGCATCGTCTGGGCGCATCTCGTAAAGGCGTTCGGCATATCCGCTCCGGATGGGCGCCATGCGGCGCCGCTCTATCATGATGGCAGCTTGGCGGAACTGGCCCCGCGCCAATAGATCCACCATCTTGCAGTTTTGCTCCGCCTGCACTCGGTAATCGGCATCAGGGCGAGCCAAGGATCTGACAATCTCCATCCGGCGAAAAAGCCGGGCGTGAATGGATCGAGCGACCTCATTTCCCGTCCATTCAATGAGCAGCGAATGAAAATCCTGGTCACATGACGGCTCACTCGTGCCCGGTTCCTCGGGTCGCCGAGCTTCGGCAACCCGGCGCTTGATCTCGGACCATTCGGCCTCGCCCAGATGCCTGACAAGATAGGCTGCTGCCGCCTGTTCGATCATGACCAAGGACTCGCAGACTTCCAACGCCTCGTTGAAGTCGGGCTTGGAAACGAACGCGCCTCGGTAACGTTCAATCACGACGAGTCCTTCGGTCCCGAGCAGAATGATGGCCTGGCGGACGACCGTTCGGCTGACACCGAATACTTCCGCCAGCGCTTGTTCGCAGAGCTTGGTGCCTGGCTTCAGAGAATGGTCCAGGATGGCATTGGTGACGGCCAAGGCTACTTCGCGCGCGAGACTGCCTGGCTTTTGACAGGGGCCATTGGCCGATATCCGAGACATCGACACAGATCGATCGCCTCGAACCGCTTGTGTCACTGATCCGTCCTGGGATGTCTGCATGGGCGCCGCGGTTGTTTCCAAGGCAACACGAGGCCACAGAACCCGGCCAATTACTTTGCGCTATATCAACTCCCTAGGAGAGATCGCGCCTCTCATTCCCCGTCGGTGCTGTTTGCGCCAGCACAACGAACCGTTCCCGCCAACGTGATTTGCCTGCTTCGATGGGCGATACCGTGCCTCCGGTTCTGGGAAACGGTGAAATCAACAGAGCCCGGGTACGAAGCGATGGATGAAGGAGCCGAACCGCACAAGCTCTACGAAGATGCGCTGGCGATGATCCTGGGCACGCTCTTTGTCGCATTGGGCATGATGATCTACGGCAAGACCATGCTGCTTGTCGGTGGAATGGCAGGCATGGCGCTGCTTTTGCAGTACGTCACCAACACGGGCTTTTGGCTCATTTTCTTCCTCATCAACGTACCGTTCTATGCGCTCGCGCTCAGGCGCATGGGCTGGCGATTCACGCTACGAACTTTCGTTGCTGTGCTGCTTGTTTCCGTGTTTTCACGCTTTACGACGTCATGGGTCGACTTCTCCCTCCTCGATCCGGTGTATGCAACGGTTATCGGAAGCGCGCTTTCCGGCACCGGACTTCTCATGCTGTTTCGTCACAAAACTGGACTTGGCGGGGTCAACATCCTGGCGATCTTTCTTCAGGAGACTTGGGGCGTGAGGGCTGGCTATGTCCAACTAGCCATCGATCTGGCGATTCTGACGGCAGCATGCTTTGTCCTAACGACAACCCATCTTGCGCTCTCGGTTCTCGGCGCCACGATCGTCAACATGATCTTGGCTATCAATCACAAGCCTGGCCGATACCGCGGCGTGTCCGCTGCCTGAGCACCCGTGTGCAGCTCAATTCGCTCACCAATTTGACCGGGGACAAACATCGCGAACGGGAGACGGGCTATATCAGCCGCATGTTCGATCGATGGCCACGAGCCACTCGAAGATCCTGAAGGAAACAGCGTGAAGCATCGGGGCAGAAAAACGAGCTGCAGGGTCGCGATAGCAGCGGCCTGCGTGCTCATTCTGCAGTCGATAGGCAGCGCGTTCGCGATCGGCTCCGCTGGGCCGCATCCTCAGCTCGACGCATTCGGAAACTCGATTTGCGTCACAAGCGATGGCGGAATTCATTCGGGCGGCTCAGACGGAGAGAATTCGCAGCGGCCGGAATGCTGCACGATCAGCTGCAACATGTCGGTGCAGCCAACGGGTGTGCCGACGGACAGCGGTTGGATTTTCTTCGAGCCACATGTCAGCGTTTCCACAGGTACCCGACCTTGGCTGTACCGCCCGGCGCGGCTGTCGGCTGACGGAGCCGTTCATCCACGCGCGCCCCCGCTGCGGACCTGATCGCCGCGGACAATCCTCTCGATTTGCGATGTCGCCTCCACGCCTGACAACCTTGGCGTGGCCATGGATCCGCGTGTTCGTGTCCGAGGAGACGCCCATGAACAAGCCATTCCGTTCCATCAAGAGTTCGCCGGTCAACCTCCCTCGAGCCTCACGACTCCGTAGCCTGGAAGAGCGGATCGGCATCATCGGCTTTGCAGCCGCGCTGATTTTCGCGATGGCGCATTCGCTTTGCGTGTCGGAGGGCCGAGGGATCGGTACCAACCGTTGGGAAGCGGCAATCATTACCGCAAAGAGCGTCGGCAACGACAACGGCACGCCGTTGCAGGCAAGTCTACGAAACAAGCAATCTTTCGTAGAGGCGATGGCCAAAGGGGTTGGCGAGCACCGCAACTGACGCGGCAACGGAGCCTACGTCCCTGTCAATCCTTCGTGCGGCCGACGCACGCAGACCGAGGCGGATAGCTCCTCCGAGGTCAGCCCGCTCGCACGACCCCCATACGTCACAACACAACACCTTTACTGAAACTCGGCCGGAAACCCGGCAATCTGGAGAAAACCGATGTTGAAACAAATTCTGGTCGCCGCTGCGGTGGCATCGATTGGTGCATGCAATGCTCTTGCTCACGTGAGCCTCGAAACCAAGGAGGCCGCTGTCGGCTCGACGTACAAGGCCGTGCTTCGCGTACCCCACGGCTGCGAAGGAAAGCCAACGAATGTCGTACGGGTGAAGATCCCGGAGGGGGTCATTGCGGTCAAGCCGATGCCGAAGGCCGGCTGGACGCTGGAGAAAGTGAAAAGTTCCTACGCAAAGTCGTATGACCTTCACGGGACAGCGACCAGCGAAGGAATCACGGAAGTCGTCTGGACAGACGGCAGCCTGGCTGACGACGAGTACGATGAATTCACGTTGCGGGCCTTCCTCACGACGGACCTCGCGGCCGGCGAGCCACTCTATTTCCCTGTCGTCCAAGAGTGCCCTGAGGGCGCCGCTGAACGCTGGATCGAGATTCCTGCGGCAGGGCAGAAAGCCGACGACCTCGAGCGGCCGGCTCCCGCCATTAAGCTGCTGCACGAAGTCGGCGGACATTGATGACGCAAAGCGAGGCGCGCTCGGCGCGCCTCGCTTCGTCGGGAAACCGATCATGACCCGACACACACTCAGCGCTTGGAAGGCCATATCAAGCGGCCGGCTTCGTTCTCTGACGCTGGCCGTCCTGATCGGGTTCATGTCCGCAGTCCCTGCATTCGCTCACGCGTCCCTGGTAGGGACGAATCCGTCCGACGGCGCCGTGATCGAGCGGCCGCCCGAGCTCCTGACGTTGAGGTTCAGCGAACCAGTCTCGCCGCTCTTGCTCAACCTCATCAAGCCAGATCGCACTTCGCTCAACCTTGCGGATTTCGAGGTTACTGACCGAAGCTTGAGAATCTTCTTTCCTTCATCGCCTATTGACGGCACCTACGTCTTGTCGTGGCGTGTCGTCTCCTCCGACGGGCACCCGATAGGAGGCTCGGTTGTCTTTTCGGTAGGCATTCCAAGCACTGCCTCAATGCCCAATTTCGAAGACAGTGGCCGTTCCGTCCGTATATCCATCTGGATTGGGAAGGTGGTGATGTACCTAGCCCTGTTTCTCGGGGCTGGAGGTGCGTTCGCAATATCGTGGATCACGAGAGGCGATCCGTCAGGCCGCATTCCTGTCGTTATGCTGGCGGCCTTCGGCATCGCGGGGTGCGGGCTATCCGCTGGCTCACAGGGGCTCGATGCCCTCGGCGCCCCGATGTTTCGCGTGCTGGAGGCGGACACGTGGCATGCTGCGATGAACACGGCTTTTGGACCGACAATCATCATCGCGGTCATTGTTTTGGCTATGGCCCTCGGCAGCGTACTGTCAATTGGACTGCAGGCGCGGGTGCTTTCACTCGCTGCGTTAATTAGCGTGGGAATTGCGCTTTCGCAAAGCGGCCACGCCGCATCGGCGGAGCCCCGATGGCTCATGCGGTCGATGGTGTTCACGCACGGCGTCGGCATCGCGTATTGGACGGGCGCGCTCATGCCGCTCGGGCTTGTGCTGGCCCGTCGCCGCCCGGAGGCAGCCAATGCGCTCCTGCGGTTCTCAAGGACAATTCCGTACCTGGTTGCGGCCATTCTCGTGTCTGGCATCGTCATGGCCAGCGTGCAGCTGGAGCAACTTGCAGCACTGGTCAACACGGCCTATGGGCGCGTGCTCTTGGTCAAATTGTCGTTGCTTACGGCCCTCTTCGGCCTTGCCATCCTAAATCGCTGGAAACTGACTGTCCCGCCAGCCACGCGCCAACTGGTACGGTCCATTGCGGCAGAGACGCTTGTTGTCGTTCTGATCTTTGCCGTGGCCGCCGTCTGGCGCTTTACGCCGCCACCGCGAACACTGTCGATGGCCGCGGCGGACATCGCGATGGTGCACGTCCACACAGGGACGGCCATGGCCGATGTCACCGTTTCGCCCGGCCACGCGGGTCAGGTCAGCGTATCGATCGCTCTTGCGGCAGGTCCGGTTGAACCGCGGCAAGTCGAGCTCGTAGCCACACATTCGGAAGCCGGAATCGGACCTATGCGCCGCCGGGCGAGAAGGTGCCAGGACCAGTGGTGCGTAGACGGGCTGGTCTTGCCCGTTCCTGGAATCTGGGTCGTGCAGGTCGAAGTGCTGATCTCGGACTTCGAGCTCGAGAAGCTCGAAGGGAGCATCGAGATTACGCCTTAGGTACTGCGGTCGTTAGCCTGCAATGCCGAGCCGACTCATTGTGCCGGCGGTCATCATCGACGGACTCCACTCCGGTTCGTATGTCAGAGACACTTCGACCGACCCAATGCCGGGGACGCTTTTGGCGCTGTCTCGAGCCCCGTTCTTGAGGTAGGCGGCCGCCGGACATCCGCGCGTGGTGGTCGTCATCACGATGTAAGCCGCACCTCCTTCGTGAACCGCCACGTAATAGACAAGCCCCAGATCGACGATATTGTCACCGAGCTCCGGATCTATCACCAAACGAAGCGCCTGCTTCACCCGGCCGGCAAGCGCGTCGGTCGCTTCGACCGTCATCCAACCCGCTCCTTCGCATTGATCCAAACCAGGAGACGATAGGTAGTACCGCCGGAATCGAAGCCTCCCTTCCAACGATGCCCCCGCTTCTCCAACTCGGGAAACAGGAAGACTGGCTCACGTCCGAGCAGGGCCGACATGACCTCTCCTGGCGCCATTTGCTCAACCTCGGCCAGGATGCGCACCATCGGCTCTGGCGGCTCCAGATCGCGATTGTCCAAGTGACGAACTGGCTCCGGCCACCTTTCCGACGACACCTCCTCGGCGGAACCGACAGGCCCGTGTTCGCCAGACGGCCTGAACAGGACCTCCCAGTCCCCGTCGCCGATCTCTCTTGCTTCGTAGTCGAACCCTCTTGAAGCAAGCACCTGTAACAGCGGAATGGGCTTGAAGGGCGCGACAAGCCTGAGGCCAACGTCGGGCCCGAGCGATGCCACCGTCTCCATTATCTTGCCGAATGGTTCGTCGCCCGCCGCAAGCAGCGGCCGTACATCGAGGTCTACGAATGTCGTGGTCATAAATGTCAACCTTCTCTCATTGTGCCGCGGACCACAGCATGGGCGGCCTGCGAACACCTGATGGCATTCCAGCTTTGGGCACGTCGGCCAAATACCTGACGCGCACGAGCTCGCCTACAATGCCAAGGGTCGCGACGAGCATGGCCGCCGCAGCCGCTTGAAATGCCCCAGGGTACCCAAATACAAGCGCCGCAGCGCCCAACCATACCGCAATAAAGTACAGCAGAAACCACTTCCCGGCCCGTGGTTCAACGACGAGATCCTGCACACGAGGCGTCGGCATCTTGCCTAGAACGGGGCCGTAGCATTCGAGCCACGTCAGAAATGCTACGATCTTGTAAAGCTTGGCCAGCCCCAGCCCCGAAAGCCAGCCGAATGCGAAAAGAAAAGCGATCGGGGCGGAATACCTCTGCATCTCCGACAGGAGCGTGGCGATCACAGCGAGCAGGACTGCGGCCGCCAAGGAAACGAAGGCAAGGGTGGCCATGCGAGCGTTCAATTCGATTGTTCGACGCTTGCGCGCACGATAGACGTGGAGAATATCCCGGCCGTAGAACGCCATGGCACCCAGGCCTGGGGCACCGGCTGCGAGTAGCACCAGATCGCGACTCCCGCCAAACCAGACGGCAACGACAGCTCCAGGCATGCCAATCAGGAGGGCGCATGTCCCGAGATAAAGCGCCGCGCGGCTGCCGCGCCTGTCGAGCTCGGGCGCCAGCATGAACATGGCCAGCAACTTGTAGCTCACGCCCATCGCGCAGAATCCAAGCCAGCCTCCAAGTCCGGTTATAGCGTGAATGGGAATGCCTGCCGAAGCGAGTTCGACGAGATGCTCCTCGTCCGCAATGCCTCCCCGCACGAGGGCGAACGTAACGCCTAAGGCCGCAGTCAGAGCGAGGCTTGCCAGTCCGACAACCACGAAGCGTGCTGGGATGGGTAGTGGGCGACCTTTCAACAGCGTGACAAGCAGGTTCCCAAGCACCAGCCCAAATCCCATCACCAGAAGCAGGCTCGCAGCAGCCAAAAACGATGGCGTCGCGGCTATTCTTCCCTCCAGCGCCAGAAAGCCGAGCAAGAGCGCCACCAAGCCTGACACCAAGCAAACGAGAGCCGACAAGGGTGCAGCATCGCTGTAAAGAGGACGAGCTATCAGCACGGGCACGAACTGAAAAAGCGCGCCGCACATCAGAAGGCTCAACCACCCGAGCACGGCCAGATGCACGACCACAAGCGTCTGCGGCGATTCGACTGGAACGTGAGGGAAACCGTAACCGACAGCCATCAGCGCCAGCGCCAGAAGCAATGCCAACAAGGCGGCGGCGAAGTACGACACTGTCCATCGCGACAGGGATGCGCCGATCATTGAACTCCCCTCAGGACCGGGCTGCGATCCGACGCGGCCACGCCATAACCGTCCTCACGATCCCCGAAATTTCCGCGCGACCTCCGCAACAGCGGTTGACCTTCAGCGATGTCGCTGCAAGTTCCGATACGCATCTCGGGCACTGGGCGGGCCCATGCTCGAATATCCGCTCCGTCATGTTTGCATCACCAGTTCGGGACCGCCGACTTGCGCGATGCGGACGTCGATCCTTCCAATCTTCTTGGCAGCCGCAGCGATGGAGGCTGTGTCCATCAGGCTGAAAGCCGTTGACAGGGCATCTGCGTCGGCGGCTTCCACGGCGACCACCGTCAGGCTCCTGTAGCGATGAGCCGGCAGGCCAGTTCGCGGGTCCAGGAGATGGTTGAAGCGGCCATTGCTGTCGAAATGGAACCCAGAGGGACTCGTCGTCGCTACCGCTCGGTCGACGACATCCAAGACCGCGAGTTGGCGGCCCGCGTCATCCGGGTCGGCGATCGCGACCTGCCAGCCGTTGCCATCCGGGCGCATGCCGACGGCACGGCACTCGCCCATGTCCACGAGGCAGGAACCTATGCCTCCAGCCCGCAGTAGCGTCACGATGCGGTCTGTGATGTAGCCTTGGGCAACGCCATTGAGGGTGAGCGCCATGCCAGCGGCGAGTTCAATGCGGTCGCGGCTGAAAACGACTCGGTCAAACCCGACCTTGCTCCGCGCCTCTCGGAGAACGCGGTCCGATGGGCCTGTCGCATCGGCATCGGGAACTGAGAAGTGTCTTTGGTAGGCTGACCAGAGCGGCTGGATCGTCGGATCGAAAGCGCCCTCGCTCAACGTCCAATAACCGCGGCATTTGGCAAGCAGGTCGACCAGTTCCTCAGGCGGAGCTACCAGCGAGTGCTGCCGATTCAGCGAAACCAGGATCGAGTCCTCGCGATAGAGGCTGAAGATTCGTTCGAGGCGCCGGACCTCTGCAGCGACCTGTTCTACCAACGCCTGCGCATGCGCGCGGTCGTGGTGGTGAATTCTCAATTCAGCGGGCGCACCCAGCGCCTGCCCGCGCCAATCCACGGCGTGGGCCGGGACTGCGACAGCGGAACCGAACGGCACTAGACTCAAGCCCGAGGCGGCAGCCAATATCCCGATTGCGCGACGACGGTTCACGAACGAGGCCATGTCAGCCACCCGCCTGGCTTTTGCCAAGCACGTATTCGGGTGGAATCCTGGCGAAATCTACGATCTCACCGCCGTGCATCGACACGAAAACCCGGGCTGCGGTTTCAGACGAAAAAGGAATCGTTTCTTCGGCACCCATGCCGCCCCGTTTGGAGCTGCGGATAACAAAGAATGCCTTCCTGGCGTCAATCCAGTTCTCTGGGCCCGGCTCTTCCCAGGTCGGAGCTGCTGCCATGTCAGAGACGAAGATAGCAGCGACGTTCTTTGGCTCTTCTGGCAGCATGGTGAACGCAACGGCATCGCGCGCAGACGAGAACCAGATCGGTTCAGCTATGCGACCCAGCACGATCTGTCCCTTGGGTCCTGGGTGCTCCAGGACGTTCATGCCGCAATAGTGGCCGATGGCGCTTTCCGTCAGGGCAAAAGGCTGCGGCGTCTCCGCCTGTTCTTCGGCACCGCAGCCTGCCAGAAAAAGGACCGCAGCGAACGTGCAGGCAACAGCGGCGAGTCTCATAGTTCTCTCCTCGAAAACACGACCGTGGCCATCGCCAAGGGGATGATCGTCCATCCGGCAAGGGCCGCGACCAAAATGGCGGGCGTGAGTGCGCTGCTCTGTGCAATGCCACCCATCCCAGACAGCAATCCTGCGCTGCCGGATCCGAGATTCAGCAGGCGGTAGACATCGGTTGGATTGAGCAGGAGCAGCGTATCCAACAGACCGCCACTCAGGTTGCGGCCTTGATCCACCACCAGCACCCCCAGCAGCCCCATGTCGTAGATGAGGACGAAAAGCAGCCAGGCGCCGATCGCTATTCCTCCGGCTGTCCCGCGCTCCCGCACCAGCGCGCTCACCAGGTAGCCGATCGCGATGAACCCAGCGCCAAGCATTACCGAGGCGCCGATCATGGACAGGAACGCCCACCAGCTTGCTGCGTCGATGGCCGCACCAGTTGCCGCCAGCGCCGCGGCGGCCGCGCCATAGCCGAGAAGGGTAGCGAACGACAGTATCGCCACATGCCCGACAAACTTCCCGATAATCACCTGCCAGCGGCCAACCGGATAGCTCAACAGCAGCAGCATGGTGCCCCGTTCCTTCTCGCCGACGATGGCATCGTGGGAGATCAGGAGAGCGATTAGCGGCACGAGGAAGATGGTCAGGCTGGAAAGGCTGACGATGACCACGTCAAGTGCGCCGACGGCGACAATGCCCGTCGGTGCGCTGCCAAGGAACGTCAATGTCAGCGCAAGCGCGGCCAGCAACAGCGTTGTCGCCAGGACCCATCGGTTGCGAAGGGCCTCCTGCACCTCTTTCCGGGCGAGGATCAGTATGTTTTTCATGGCAGTGCGTCCTGCGTGCTCAAGAAATGCGCGTAGAGCTCGTCAAGGGTCGGCGGGATCAGGTCGAGATCGGCAACGGGCGCGCCTTCTGCGGCAGCTCTGCGCAGGAGCTGGATCTTGTCTTCCGGGGCCGCGTCGATTTCCAGCATGTGGCCGTTGACCCGTTGCCACCTGCCCGTGTCGCTGATCCAGCGCTCGACCGTGCCGGGTTCGCGGTCTGCGAGCTTCAGGCGGATGCGCGTGGGCAGCCGCGCGATATGGCGCAGTTCGTCTATCGTGCCGTCCGCGATCTTGATGCCGCGGTTGACGATGATTACGCGGTCGGCCTTTCCCTCGAGTTCCGTGAGGGCGTGCGACGACAGCAGGACGGTGGTTCCTTGGGATTTCAGCTCATCGATGATTGCGTAGAAACTGCGCCGCAGCGACGGATCGAGCCCCGTCGTCGGCTCGTCGAGCAGCAGAACTTGCGGACTTCCGAGAAGCGCCTGCGCCAACCCCAGCCGCTGGCGCATGCCCTTGGAGTAGGTCCCTACCCGTCGGTCCATCGCCGCGCTCAGCCCCACCCGATCCAGCAGTTCCGGGACCTGGCAGAGGGCCGCGCGCTTGAGCCGAGCGTAAAACGCCAGCGTCTCGCGCCCTGTCAGCGCCATGTTGAACGAAACGTTCTCCGGCAGGTAACCCAAGCTCTTGCGCGCGGCAAATTCGCCTGCCGCCGGGTTTTCCCCCAACACGCGGACATTGCCGGCGCTCGGCCGGATAAGGCCCAGCATGAGCTTGATAAGGGTGGTTTTGCCGGCGCCGTTGTGCCCCACCAGCGCTATGGTCTCGCCTGCGTTCAACGCGAGCGATACAGATTTCACGGCCTCATGGCGGCCATAGGACTTTGCCACGCGTTCTACACTTACGGTTTCGCTGCTCATCGCGCTGCTCCCCGCAGTTCTGGAGGCGCCATCAGCGGTCGGCTGTCCACCACGCCGCCCGGAAGCAGCGCCGGAAACTGCGCCTGAGCCCATCGGATAACTTGAATCGCCGGGCTGTTGACGAGAACTTTCGCCTGGGGAGCCGTCCACAGGACCTTGTCGATCAAATCGTTGGGACGATAGAGAGCGTCGCCGATGCCGTCGGAGTCGAGGTCGAAGGCCGGATTGTCGCTCCAATAGTTGCCGCGTCCGTCAACCTGCCAGTCGAGATCCCGGGTCCCGACATACTTGACCTGATTGCGGTTCCTGACGAAGGCGTTGCCGGACATGGTGTTGCCTTCGGACCCGGCCGTGAAATGGATGCCGATCTCGCAGCCCTCGAACCAGTTCTCGCGGAAGACGTTCTTGTTGGCATTGTAGATGAAGACGCATTTCTCCGGGCCGATTCGCATGGCGGAAGACGACGGCGCGTCGGCGGCAGCGGCCGGCAGGCCATGCTCGCTAGTCTGCTGTCCAGCCGTCCTCCATCGTTCCTCCGATTGGGGACGCCCACGCACGACGTTGCCCGATATCTGCGAGCCGTTGGCGTAGTTGAGCAGCAGGCCCCGGTCTCGGTCGCCGTCCGACAGATTGTAGGTGACCTTGAGCCTGCTGGAATACATGATCGCGTAGCCGACGGCGTTGCCCAGCGAGACGTTCCCGCTGATCTCGCTGTCGTTGGTGTACATGTAGTGGATCGCGAAACGCACGCTGCGGAAGCGGTTGCCGCTGAAGACGTTTCGCTTGCTTGTCACTGAGAATATGCCGTCGCGGCCAAAGCTGATGTCATTGTCGATGACTTTGGCTCCAGGCGCGTTCCAGACCGAGACGCCGTTCCCGGCCTCATTCGTGCGGCCCTCGCGCATCCCGACGATACGGTTGCCCTTGGCGACCGCGTCCGGGGAACCGTGGAGATAGATTCCGTAGAGATTTCCGACGATCGTATTGCGCTCGACGATGGCCGCGCTCGCCGTCTTGGTGACGAACACTCCGGCATCCATCGCTTCCATGTCCGTGCCCGAACCTTTTATCTCGAGACCGCGCACAGCCGAATTCGGCGCCCGCAAGGTCACGACGCTGCCGTGGCCGCTTCCCATCAAGACAGCTCCGGGAACGCCCTCCAGCGTCACCGCCTTCCGGATCTCGATCGGTCCCTTGTGCTCGCCACTCAAGAGCGTCACGACGTCGCCCGGCGACGCCGCGTCGACAATGGCCTGTACGTTTCCGTTCCCCGCCGGGACCACGATGCTGGCCGACCAGGCTGGGCCAGAGAGGACGGCGACAATCGCCGCCGCCCCCATCGCTGTGAATGCTCCCGAACGGGTCATGGCCGTCAAGCGCCCTGCGGCTCGACGAACATGCGGCCCTTCATCTCCATGTGCATGGCATGGCAGAACCACGAACAGTAATACCAGTACACGCCTGGCTGGCTCGCGGTGAAGGTGACCGACGCGGTCGCCTGCGGCGCGACCTCCATATTGATGCCGTAGTTGATGATGCTGAACCCGTGGGTGAGATCCTCCACTTCGTCGATGTTGGTTACGTAGACTGTGACCTCGTCGCCCTGCTTTACCGAGAAGCTCTCGAGGCTGAACGCCGGCGCCGCCGACGTCATGTAGACGCGCACCTTGTTGCCATCGCGGATGACTTCCGCCGCCGACATCAGGTCGATCCCGTCAGCCTTCGCCTGTTTGACCGCATCGGCGAAGAACGGATCTTCACGGTTCCATACATGAACGGGATTGACCTTGGAGCGGTGCACCAGGGTTGCGTCATGCGGTTCCGCGAAGGTCGGGTTGTCATGCACCAGGACCATCTGGTCGCCGGAGATGTCGATGAGCTGGTCGTTCTCCGGCTTCAGCGGCCCGACGTTGAGGTAGCGATCCTTCGAGAACTTGTTCAGCGAAATCAGCCACTTGCCATCGGCCTCTTTGGTCTGTCCCATCGAGGTGTGGTTGTGGCCGGGCTGGTAGTGGACGTCCAGCTTCTGGCGGATGGGGTCGACCGCCTCCCCCTTGAAGGCCCGCTTGGCGTCGTCGATGTTCCACTTGCAAACCTGGCTGTCGATGAAGAGCGTCGTGTAGGCGTTGCCCTTGCCGTCGTAGGCAGTGTGCAACGGCCCGAGTCCGAGTTCTGGCTCGGCGACGACGGTGTCACGGGGCTGGATCTTATCGTCGAACAGCTCGTCGAACTTGCGCACGTCGAAGACCGTCACAGTCGGCGACAGCTTTCCGTTGGCGACGACATGGATTCCATCGGGCGCGGTATTGATGCCATGCGGGCTGTTCGGCACTGGAACATAGCGGGTGTAAGGCGAGCCCTTGCGACCGTCGATCACCGGAACGCCGTTGATCTCCTTGTAGTCGCCCTTGGCGACGGCATCCTCGATGCGCTTGAGATTGAAGATGACGACCCAGTCCTGCTCCTTTTCCATCATCTCGGCGAGGTTCACGCCCTCTTCCGAGTTGTAGCAAGTGGCGAAGCAGTACTTGCCCTGATAGTCGGCATCAACGTTGTCGAGGTTGCCGTCGACCATCACCTGCCAGGCCACCTTCATCGTCTCGCCGTCAACGGCTGTGAAGATCGCGTGATACTGCTTGTGGTCGTCGAGCACTTTGCCGTCGTTGGGGATCGGCACCCGGTCTTCGCCGTTGCAGAAGACGTATCCGGTCTTCGGATACTTCTGCACGCGGAGGCCGTGGACGGTGTGCTGGTTCGGGAGTTGGATGATCTTGTCGCATTTCATCACGTCGAGACGAATGCGGCAGACGCGGGTGTTGGCCTTGTCGTTGGCGAACAGATAGCGGCCGTCGTAGGTTCCGTCAGTGAAGGAGGGGTGAGGATGGTGCAGGTCGCCGTTGAGGTAGATCCCGCCCTTGTCCTTCAGGAACTCCTTCGTGTTGGGAAGCAGTCCTTCGGTCAGCACCTTGCGGCTCTCGTTCGTCTGGCCCCATCCGGTGGCGCTGCAGCGGTTGAAGACCGGAATGCGCATCATTTCGCGCATCGAGGGTGCGCCGACGATACGGACCTCGCCCGATTGGCCGCTGGAAAAGAAGACGTAGTATTCGTCGAGTTCGCCGGGCTTCACCTCATAACTTCCGCCTTCGCCGCTCGGCGCAGCAGAAGAGGACTGAGCGGCGGCGGGCGATACGGCTCCGCCTGCCAGCGTCAGGGCTCCGCTCACGGCGGTTGCGCCCGCGGCTACGCTAGTGCCCAGCAGCTGTCGCCTATTCAGTCTGTTGATTTGCTCGTCTGACATTTGAGCCTCCTTTTTTCGCTCATGGCTGTTTCGTCGGCTCGGCTTTCCCCGGCGCTGGGGGAATTGGAGCGCCCCGATGGGTGATTACAGGCTTTGCAGGTCCGCGATCGTTGTCGCTGCGCAAGGAAGGCGACGAAAGCGCCTGGAACTTTTCGCGCTTCAGCCGCACCTGGATCATGTGCGGGCAGCGATGGTCGTCGTGGTAGAGTTCCTGGCAATGCATGCAGTAGATGCATTCGTTGACGTTGATCTGGCCTTCCGGATGAATTGCCTGCACCGGACATTCCTTGGCACAGCGCTGGCACGGCGAGCCGCAATCCGGATAGCGCTTGAGCCATTCGAACATCCTGATCCGGCCAGGGATGGCGAGCGCTGCGCCCAGCGGGCAGAGGTAGCGGCAGTAAAACCGCTCGACGAAAAGTCCGAGTGACACGATCGTCAGCGCAAAGATCACGAATGGCCATTCCCGCGCGAATTTAAGGATGATGGCCGTCTTGAACGGCTCGACCTCCGCGAACATTTCTGCCAGCGCGACGGAGTAGAAGGAGAGCCCGAACAGCCCTAGGAAGATAATGTACTTGATAGGCCACAGCCGCTCATGCAGCCCGAAAGGCACCTTCAGCTGAGGCACTTTCAGCCATTGGGCCAGATTGTTGGTTAGCTCCTGCAAGGCGCCGAAGGGACAAAGCCAGCCGCAGAACGGCCCGCGCCCCCAAAACAGCAGGCCTGCCGCGACCGACGCCCACAAGACGAAAACGAGGGGCGCGGAAAGGAAGAACTCCCAATTGAAGTTGGTAATCAGGGAGTTTGTGAAGGTCAGCACATTGACTACGGACAGCTGCGCATTGGCGTACCAGCCGAGCCAAACGAGCGTGAACAACAGAAAGCCGCGACGCACCCAGCCAAAAAGCTTCGGCCGCCGCACAAGCCAATCCTGGAAAAAGAAAATGGCGGTAAGGACAAGAAGCCCTAACACCGTGATGCCGATAGACACGGTGTTCATCTTCCACATCCTGACCCAGAGCGGCTCTTCGTCTGGAAATGTTCCGGCGCTGGCGTCAGGCTGGGCTGCGGGCGATGCGGCTGTCGAAGGCTGTGACTGAGCCACCGGCGGTGCCGGCGGCTCATTCACGGTCAGGTATTGTTTCGGCAGCGTATAGCCGACGTTGAAGGGAAGCGTCGCCTTCTCGCGTGCGCCAAAGCTGCGCTGCACCAGCAACTGCAGTTCCCAAGGCTCGGTCAGGTCCAGCGAAAACTCCGGCGGCACGACGAACAATGCGATCTCTCGCAGCCGCGGTGCGCCGGCCGCTGCCAGATCGCCGAGGCGGGAGTGATTGCGGTCGCGGAAGCGTACTCCTTGTCCATCCTGGAGGAGTTCGATCCGGTCGAAAATGCCTCCCCGGACGTATCCGGATCCCTTGAACGAATAGAGCCCGTCCCCGGCAACAACGATCGCCTGCTGGCCAGGCTTTAGCATCGACTGCATCCGCTCGAACCCGCTCTTGCCGAGCAGGCTGAGGCCTATCGACGGTACACTGACTGGAGCGATGTAAAGTTCGATGAAACGGTCGCCTGGAGTGTTCGATTCAGGCCGTGCGGCGGCCTGCGCCAAGCCAGCCTGCTTGAACGCCTCGGTAACTTCGCCCACCGACAGCTGCAGTTTTCGGACCGAGCCGTCCCCGACGAGAGCCTCCCAATCGTGGACTTCGCGTTTGGACAGGTCGAGCTTCGTCGTCGCAGCGTGGGCGGGAGCGGACGCCAGTCCTGCTTCCCCCAGTCTGTTGCTTCGGATCAGCTTAACCGCCGACCGCACGATGCTGTCGCCCATCACGAGCACGGTAACCGTTGCGCCGCTGACGATGTCCACCTGGGGCGGTCGCTCAGCGCCCGCTGCTACCCGCCCCATGTCCTTGCCTATGAGCGCGTTCAGCGCGGCGACCACCTTTTTCTCGGGGATGCCAATGAGGACGATGGGCTCCTTGTGGTCAACGAGCTTGAACCCACGGACAACGCCGTGCTTGTCAATGCCGACCAGGATATGGATCGGCTTGCCGGAATAGCCGACCGCGCTGGTGAAATCCGAATTGAGGTAGACGTACCCCAGGATGTCGTCGCCTCGATATACAGGGGCGAGCGGCGGCTCTCCTGCAAGTTCGCCGAACCGTTCGGCGCCTTGGAAGAACTCGCCGGGCTGCGCCTTGGGCAAGAATTCGGCAACCCGGCTCGCCGCTGAAGCGTCAGCCCGTTGCCCAAAAATAACGAAGGCGATTGCAGTAACTGCCAAGGCGGCCATCAAGGTTCTGGCGGCTGCCTTCTTGGCTTGGGGGAGAAATGCGCTTGTCACGATCGAATTCCGGTTCGGCCTAGCGACTTCGCCAAGGCTCGTCTTTTGCCCACGGGGTGGTTGCCCACGCGACGAGACTGCAACCGCATGCAGGTCGCTGGCTCGAGAGCGATAAAGACGGCTTAAGCCCGCGCGTCTTTGATCCAGCGCAAACTGAAGGTCAGCATCCCGTTCTAGGTTGTTCCAAAGTTCGTGCTGGGAGGAAGTTCATGTCGGTTCTGAAATGGGAGCCCTATGTGTCCGTCGATACGATGGACGAGCTAATCGCCCTCGCCTATGCGATGGAGCAGGAGGCCGCCTCGGGCTATTCAGAACTGTCTTCCAGAATGCGCAAGGAAGGCCGGACCGATCTCGCCGGCGTTTTTGACAGATTGGCCGCGGAGGAAAGGCAACACATCGACAACGTCACGCACTGGTCCCACCAGGTCAGCGGCAAGCAGCCAGAACAATCACGGATCAGTTGGCAGCTCTCCGACGTTTTCGACGATGAGGGAGCGGGAACCATCGCACCCGAGCTGCTGAACGGCTATCGGGCGTTCTCGATGGCGGTGCGCAACGAAGAGCGCGCCTTTGTCTTCTGGACCTACATGGCCGCGCGCGCACCGACAAACGAGTTGCGGGAGGCAGCGGAGACGATGGCGAGGGAGGAGCTGGGGCACGTAGCCACGTTGCGCCGGGAGCGAAGGCTGGCGTTTCACAAGCAGCGGACCGCATCCAGAAGGACGGCTTTCGCTTGGGACGAGATGGAGCTTCGGCTTTCCGAACAGCTTGAAGTCGCAGCTGCCCGCGGAACTGCCGCCGAGGGAACACGGCTGCGGGAGCTTGCGCGCCAAGCACGGATGCGCGCGGATAGCCTGGCGAGATCGCCGCTTGGCCATTCGCCCCTGCTGCAAAACACACCAAGCGCAGGCTCGCTGGGGATGGCGGCACTTTGCGAGCTGCTCCTGGACTGCTATCTCGATTTCGGCGAACGGCTTCCGACTGAATCGGAACGCAATCGCGCCCAGAAGTTCGCGGCTGCTACGGTTCACTGCCTTAGCGCGATCCGCTGACAGGACCAAAGATGGACAAATATGAGAAAGAGGCCCTCGATGCGGTCGACCGTTATCTCGACCTCATCAGTCCACCGAATGTAATTTCTGTCGTTGCGGCCGTTGCTGACATAATCGCCCAACTTCCGGCGAGCGGGATGGACGAAGCCCAGCTGCGACAGCTAATTGTTGCCCGCGCCGAAGCTCGAAACTTGGCGACAAATCAATAGCGCTTGGACGCGTCTCCTCAGAGAGGCGATAGCTATCTTTCGGCGCTCCGTGCAATGGCAGACCGCGCTGGCGCTTGGCGTCGGCGCGGCACTGCAGGCCTGGGTAGTTCGCACGGCTCTACCGTACGACAAGCACCGGAATCTTGGAGAGGTGGACAACTTCCGCGGTTTGGCTTCCGAGCAAAAGCCTGCTCACACCACGTCGGCCGTGGGATGCGATAACGATGAGGTTGCATCCCCGATCTTGTGCTGTTTTGACGATCGCTTCCGCGGGCGATGTATGCGACGCCAGCACTACTTCGATGGTCACGCCCATCTTAGCGGCCGCTTCTTTTGCCAAATTCAAGGCAGCATCAGCATGATGTTGCTGAGCTTCAGTCCATGACCCGATTGTAGCGGGGCTGTGCAGTGGGTAGGGCTCCGCCACCGTTATCACAGTCGCTTTGCTGCCAAGGCTCTTCGCTAACGTCAGGCCGTGGTCGACACCCTTCTGCGCAAGTTCCGAGCCATCCGTGGTTATGAGAATGTTCGTGTACAAAACTACCTCCACTGCTGCGGTTTTGTGGCTATCGTGCGTACGGCACTGTGTACCCCAAGAAGAAAAAATAGATTGATCTGTGTCAATCGTCTTGCGGGAGTCTTGCCCGTTACCCTCTGGGGGAAAGACGGTTCGCGTCGCGCGAACTACCATCCGCGAATTCCTTCTCCGAGGGGCCAAACCTCCCACAAACATCGAACTTCAACCGTCTTCGGTAGTTAGCCATCCCGAGGTCGCACCACTTCCAAGGTTTTCTTGCCGAATTTGCGCAATCGCAAATTCCCTCGACGGCAATCGGAGTAGTGAGAGGCAACTGCTGACGCAGCCACAGATCGCTAGAAAGGCATATGATGAAATTCCTCCTCCACCTCACGACTGCCGTTTCGCTCTTCGTATTCGCTGGCGGCGCCAATGCTGCGGAACACGTGGTCCAAATGCTCAACAAGGGCGAAAAGGGCGCAATGGTCTTTCAGCCGAACTTCGTTCAGGCAGCGCCTGGCGACACAGTGAAGTTCGTGCCGACCGATAAGTCGCACAACGCCGAGTCCATCAAGGGCATGATCCCTGAAGGCGCCGCCGATTTCAAAAGTAAGATGAACGAGGAGATCACGGTGACCCTCGACAAGGAAGGCGTCTACGGGGTGAAGTGCACTCCCCACTACGGCATGGGCATGGTCGCCCTCGTGGTTGTCGGCCAGCCAGTCAACGCCGATGCGGCCAAGGCCGTCAAGCAGACCGGGAAGGCCAAGGCAGCGTTCGCCGAACTCTTCGGCCAGGCGGTAGCCGCCAAGTAATTACGCTCTCCTCCTGGCCTCAATTACCCTCGCTGAGGCCGACCGGGCGGACATTTCTTGACCGCCCGGTTCTTTTTTTGAAAGTCGCAAGAATGGGAATTCCAAGACTACGGTCCTACAAAGGACCAGCAATACTGTCGTACGGGTTCAGGCCATTCTTTCTGCTCGGGTCGTTGTACGCGGGACTCTCGATCCTGTTCTGGCTCCCGCTTTATGCTGGCCACCTTGAGACCTACAGCCTTCTGGCGCCACTGGACTGGCATGTTCATGAGATGCTGTTCGGCTATCTGGCGGCGATCGTCACTGGTTTCCTGCTCACTGCCATTCCGAACTGGACGGGCCGCCTGCCCGTTCAGGGATTTCCCCTCTTGGGTCTCGTGGTGATCTGGATCGCAGGCCGCCTCGCGGTGTTTTTCTCGTCTGCCATTGGCTGGCAAGTGGCGGCGATGGTGGACGCGGCATTCCTTGGCGCAGTGGCTCTGGCGGCCACCATTGAAATCGTTGCGGGCCGAAACTGGCGCAATCTGAAAGTGCTGCTGCCGCTGGCTATGCTTCTGGCAGCAAACGTATGTTTCCACCTTGAAGCTCATTATCTCGGCCTTTCCGACACGAGCCGACGGCTTGGCATGAGCGCCGCGGTGCTGCTGGTCATGATCATCGGCGGAAGGATCATACCGAGCTTTACGCGGAACTGGCTTGTCCGGCAGAATCCGGGACGCCTTCCCGTGCCTTTCAATCGCTTCGACGTGGTCTCTCTTGCAGTCGGCGCGCTTGCGCTCGCCTCATGGTGCTTCGCTCCAACCAGCGTAGTTACGGCCGTTGCGCTAGGGATGGCGGCCGCTTTGCAGTCGGTACGCCTGGCGCGATGGGCCGGTGACCGGACCATCAAGGATCCACTGGTCCTGGTCCTCCACCTCGCCTATGGATTCATTCCGGTGGGTTTCACTCTCCTGGCGGCTTCTATCGTGCTTCCCGAGAGCCTGCCTGTCGCAGCGGGGATACATGCCCTTGGCGGCGGAGCCATCGGCGCCATGACACTTTCCGTCATGGTACGCGCCACGCTGGGTCACACCGGGCGGCCGCTAAAGGCAGGACACGGAGCAGCTTTCCTGTTTGCGGCCATCATCGCGGCTGCAGGTTTGCGCATTGCGGCCGTCTTTCTCCCGGAACTCCATCTGATCGAGATCGCAGGAGCGGCATGGTCGGTCGCGTTCCTGGGATTCGCAGCGCTCTTCGGGAAGGCTTTGTTGCAACCCAAACTAACGTAACAGGTGCAGAGTTCCGCTACAGCAGCGTGACGCGGGTGTCGTCACCGAAATGGAGCACCCGCTTCAGACACTGGCTAAAGTAGTACTCCTCCATGAAGCGCCCTGAACGGTGGTTCCGGTCGATCAGCAGATCGATGAAATCGGCCTGGAGCTCGTTCCATCTGGCGAGAGCGTTCTCTCCTTGGTCGAGCTTCCGAGCGAATCCTTGATGGTTTATCGGCCGCAGGTACACGGATCGGATAGGGTAAGAACTGGTGGTTTTGCTACCGAATGCCGGAAATTTCATCCACAAGAATTCGAAAGAAGAGGTGCGAGGAGTGATCCGCGACCGGGACGTTACTCTCGGACGACGACCATTTCCTTGCTGGGTGGCCGGATCGACAGACTGATCTCAGCAACGAGTTTTCGGCGGAGCGCTGCCGCGTAGTCGGTTGTCGTGGATGGCGCGATGACAAATGCTCTCGGACCACCAATGACATTGTTGTCGAAATATTCGGTGAGATCGTAAACAACGCTGAGTATCATCTCGGGAATGGCGATTGCGTTGATTGTGTAACCCTTGGCAATCGCCCGCCGTCGGCTCACTGCAACGGGCAAGCCGTCATTGTTGGTGCCATTGGCCGAGATATCGATGACCTTGCTGGCGGCTGATCCAACGTAACTGTCGAGCAGCATACAGCCGAGATCGATGGCGAAGGAAATGGAGGTCGCGCACGTCTGTTCACATCCGAGGCCTCTATCGCCTTCCTTCAGGATGATCGACGCCACGGCTTGCGCATCCTTAAGGCCACAGACACTTGTCCACGGCACCACCGAACGCGCATGCCCAGAACTTGCCCATTCGACATAGGTTACTGCGATGCAACCGGTGCTGTTGCGGGTAATGGCTGCGACGACCTCGGGCGAAGAGATTGCTGCGGCATGGCCTTCGCGTTGCAGGTTGGCGGTGGCGGGATCGATGGATGCCGAGACGTCGACCGCGAACACAATCGCCGCATCAACGTCAGCAGCATTTGCCTGCGGTGTATAAAGCGCCGATGCAGCAAGCATCGCTCCCAGCGGGGCAGCGAGGTTCGCGCTCATTGTCAGGCACCGTCTGGAGGTGCGAAGAAGCAGTTTGCGTCTCTCTTGGTGGGATGAAGGCAGATGTGATAATCGCGTTCTCCCGACGCAATTTCGTTTCCATATGGGATCAGAAACGTCTGCCTTCGTGTAATCTGGCAATGATCGCCAGGGTAGAGGGTCACAACGAAGCCGTTCAGCCTTGTCTTGACCGCAGCGTAGGGTATTCGCTGGCAATCTCCCTCAATGGGGTCACCCCCGCAGCATGCCGGAGGATAGGTCCAACCGGTGTCGGCTCCGTGGGCTTGCGCCTGGTCGTGATTGATCGCCAGAACGAGGGCTGTCGCAACCGCAACTGAGCCTAAAAGGTTCCCGATTGCGTCTCTGGTACGAAACCGCACCACGCCCATCTGGCCCCCCAAATCCCTGAGGTGAACAGGACTAATGCTACGCCTCGCTTCGAGCTTATGACAGGTAGCCGAAAGAGCTAGGCGATCCGAGGAGTTCAACATCTAGATGTGCTATAAGACGCATCGTGTTGAGGACGAGGATGCATTCATAGCGGCAATGACGGTCGAAATCCCCCCACCTCCGCCCAACGCCACTCAGACGCGGGCTGCGAACTCCGGGATTGCGCAGTGATCCAATCATCTCCGCGGATCGCCCTCGGGCTCAAGCAAAACTGGCGGCAGTTTGCCCTGCTTGTGGTGATCAATGCCTTTGTCGGCGGCATGGTGGGCATTGAGCGCACTGTGGTGCCACTCATAGGTTCCGAAGTATTTGGCATTGCCTCGACGACATTAGTCGTCTCATTCATTGTCAGCTTCGGCGTGGTAAAAGCCTTCGCTAATCTACTCTCCGGCCAACTCGCTGACAGATGGGGGCGCAAGCGCGTGCTCATCCTCGGCTGGCTCTTTGGCCTTCCGGTGCCCTTCATGATCCTTTGGGCACCCAGTTGGAGCTGGATTATCGCCGCCAATGCATTGCTGGGAGTCAGCCAGGGACTGGCTTGGTCGATGACCGTGATAATGAAGGTCGACCTCGTCGGTCCCAAGGGTCGCGGCCTCGCCGTCGGCCTCAATGAGTTCGCAGGCTACTTCGCGGTTGGCCTGACCGCATTCCTCTCCGGGTACCTCGCGGGGCGATATGGTCTACGACCAATTCCGATCTATGTTGGCGTGGTGTACGCGGTTCTCGGGTTGGCCTTGTCGGTTCTGCTGGTGCGCGACACCCGCCCCCATGTCCAACTGGAAATGGCGAACCATCCAAAGGAAGAATCCCCTCTCAGCTTTCGGGAAGTGTTCGCCCTGACGACCTTCCGCGACCGCAATCTCTTTGCGGCCTCGCAGGCGGGGCTCGTCAACAACCTCAATGATGGTATGAGTTGGGGCATCTTTCCGCTCTTTTTCGCCGCCAACGGACTCGGCGTGGAGAAGATAGGCATCCTGAAGGCCGTGTACCCTGGGGTGTGGGGACTGTTTCAAGTGCTGACTGGACCGCTTAGCGACCGTTGGGGGCGGAAGGGTCTGATCGTTGCTGGAATGTGGGTGCAGGCAGTGGCACTCATGATGACAGCTCTCACCAGGGACTTCGGCTGGTGGCTGGTGGCTGGTGGCAAGCCTGTTGCTCGGCTTGGGAACGGCAATGGTCTACCCCAGCCTGATTGCGGCTGTTTCGGATGCCTCACACCCTTCGTGGCGCGCCAGGTCACTGAGCGTGTACCGCTTCTGGCGTGATCTGGGGTACGCCATCGGAGCGCTGTCGGCCGGACTTATCGCCGATACCTTCGGACTTCCTTGGGCCATAGGGTCGATTGCAGCGCTCACTTTTCTTTCAGGGGCGATTACGGCGCTGGTAATGCGGGAAAGGCTGACGGCAGTGGCCGATCATGTATCGGCCAACCATTCCACGGGATAGTTCAGGCCGCTTTTCGTTGCACCTCCGCTGCATAGCCTCCAAGAATGCCATTCCAGCCGTGCTCAGACTCGAAGGTCTGACGGGCAGCCTCGGCGGTGTCTCCCATATTCTCAAGTAGCCGATGCACAAGTTCCACTCTCGTGTATTGCTCGCTCTCTTTGAGGAAGCACGCCCCCAACGCCAAAACCCCCAAATCCCGCCGGAGTATAGAAAAACTGACTGGCTGCATTGTCAATGAACCACCCTGCGTGCGCCGGATCACGTGTTCGGCATGGGAAGTCAGGCGCCGAACATTTCGCGCCGTAGCCTCCGGATCTGCGCCTGGAAATCGGCTATGGTCATGGCAGCAGGCCGTTCCCGCACCAGCCGGAAGCCCAGATTGTCGGGCGGCAAGCCGACAGCACATCCACCGCTCTTTCCATCACGGATGAAGTTCGACATGTATGTCCGGTGGAATCCCTCGACGACATGAACACCGCAATTCTCAATAGACGTTTCGGCGGCCTTGCCGTCTGCGGCCATGGTGACACGAGCATAACATGTCGACGTCCATTCCCAGACGTTGCCCGCGATGTCTGCCACGCCCTTGGAGTTCACCCCAAAAGAGCCGCGGCTCCTCGGCACAGGGTCTGCTTTCCGCTCCAAGTCCACCTCCCGCTGGTAGCTCGACAGCCAGGCGCGAGCGGGATTCTGCGCGTCTTGTTCCAACGGTTCGATGTCGCTCCGAAACCGTTCGCTGGCGGCATGCGCCCATTCCTCATCAGTTGGCAACCGCCATGTCTCTCCGGTCGCCTCGGAATACCAGCGAGCATATGCCTCGGCGTCGAGGTAGCTCACTCCAGTGACCGGAACGTCGCCGCTTCCTTCAGCATCGGCTGCCTCGCAGGCGCCGAGGCTGACACAGCGCTCGTACTCGTCCAGGCTCACTTGATACTTCATGATTTCTAGTGGCTGACTGATGGCGACCCGCTTTCGCGGTGCTGGAACAGGGCGCTCGTTCATCAGAAATTCGCCAGGCTCGGCGTGCGAGAAGAGTCCAGGCGCGGCCGCGACGGTGATCGCTGCCGGAGTGCGAGCTTGGCTATGTTTCGGACCGTCAGTCCAATTCAGCAGGGCAACGGCTCCGGCCGTCATGATGGCAGCAGCGCTGCCGATTAATGTTAGCGTATTGACTGGCATGGTGGTGGCCTTCAACGAAACGCGACCCGCCGGGGGCAATCCGACGGGTCGCGCTCGCTTCCATTGTTCAGGTCCTGTTGTCAGTTCATCGGGATCGGTCTGGGCGCGTCGACCTGTTTCATCAGGTCGTCGTTCCACTCGCCTTCGACAGTGAAGTGAGCAGTCGCACCCAGTTCGACAGCTTCGATGAGATTGTGATTCACGTACGCGTAGACGCCGGGCTGAAGGAAAGTATACAGCGCAGCACCTGCGGATCCGCCACGGATGAACCAGGTCTCAAGGTCCTTTGCCGGAGGGTTGGCAAACTTGCCTTCTTCCCAGACATAGTCCCCATGCCCGCCGATCAAGTGCGGCCGGGTATCGCGATTGGCCTGCGAGTGGACGATCATGACGGTTTCGCCGACCTTCGCCGTCATGGCGTTCTTGCCCGTGAGGGAGCCGACCTTGCCGTTGAAGACCACGTGGGTCGGGATCAGGCCGCGCATGACCTTGAGCGTGTCGTCATAGCTTTCGCCGAGGGACTCATACTTCTTGTATTTGCCATTCTCGTCCCGCGGAATGTAGAACTCGTTCTCTCCGACGTAGAAGATCTTGTCGTAGCGAACGGGTTCGCCCTTTTCATTCTTCAGTCCTTCACGCGGCAGGACCATCACGGTCCCGCTCATGCCCGAAACCACGTGCCACGGGATCATGCCTTCCGGCGCGCAGTGGTAGACGAACGTCCCGGTGCGCGTGGCCTTGAACCGCAGCGTTACCTGCTCGCCTGGATTGACGTGCGTAAGCGCCCCGCCGCCAAGCGCGCCCGTCGCGGCATGGAAGTCGATGTTGTGGGGCATTTCGTTCGTCTCCGGATTGACCAGAGTGAGTTCCAGGTAGTCGCCCTCGTGCACGACCATCATCGGTCCGGGGATCGAGCCGTTGAACGTCATGCCCCTGAGCGTGGTGCCTTCGTCATCGATCACGATCGGCTTTTCTTCGATCTTCATCGTGAACTCGACGACCTTTGGGCCGCCGTTGGCCACCTGGTCGTGTTCATGGACGAAGGGCGGTGCAACGAGCGATACCTTCTGGCGAGGAAGGGCCGCGATGTCCGCGGTCTGTGCCTGGGCCGCAAAGGCAGGTATCGCGGCCGCCGCGGCAGCCGCTACGACTGCTCCGATGAGGGCTTCGCGTCGCGTGAACATTTAAATCTCCTTGTGAATGTCGTTTCGACAAGGAGAACGATATGACTGGTCCCGATCCTGCTCTTTGTTCTGGCGCAATCATCGCCGCCGCAACCATAGGGTGCGACAATTTCGACCGAAATCACGTTACGCCAGGGTCTGGTCGTCACTTCGCGAAGCTATGCGAAGCCGGGTGATAGCTCGTCATCAGGCGTTCAAGTTCATCGATCGCCGTGGATTGCGGCAGCTGTTGTCCCTCCAGCTCGGGCGGCACCTTCCAGCCCGGGTCGACGCCTTCCATGTTCGGAAGCTCGTGAGCGATGCCTTTGTGGCAGTCGATGCACGTCGCCTCGCCTGAAAGGAGGTAACGGGTGTGAATTTCGGCCGCGCGCGTGGTTTGTTTCGACAGGTCCATTGCCACGGAAGAATGGCAGTTGCGGCATTCAAGACTGTCGTTGGACTTCAGCCGCGCCCACTCATGCTGGGCGAGCTCGAGACGCATATCCAGGAACTTGCGCCTGGTGTCGATGGTCCCGAATATCTTGCCCCACACCTCCTTGGAGGCCTGCATTTTGCGTGCGATCTTGTCAGTCCATTTGTGAGGCACATGGCAGTCTGGACAGGAGGCGCGCACGCCGGAGCGGTTGGAGAAGTGCACTGTCCGCGTCAGCTCTTCGTACACGTTGTTCTTCATCTCGTGGCACGACGTGCAGAACTGCTCGGTGTTGGTTACCTCAAGCGCCGTGTTGAAGGCGCCCCAAAAAATGACGCCGCCAACGAAGCCTCCGAGGGTCAGAAAGCCCAGTCCGAGCGTTGCCGCCGGAGTGGTAAGAATGCCCCACGCCCAGAGAACGAGTTTCTTGATCCATTGCATCGTTTACTCGCTCCCGGCGGGTTCGACGCCCATCTCGCTCATGTCCTTGAACAAGTTTTCCACCAGTGGCTTCATGTCTGCCTGCGGCACGTGGCACGCCGTGCAGAAGTACCGCCGCGGTGACACGTCGGCGATCATCTGGCCTTCGCGCGTCAGGTAGTGGGTGACGCTAATCATCGGCGCACCCGACCCTTGGGTGAACTCGCGCTTGTGGCACGACAGGCAGCGGTTGGTGTTGACCGAGAGCTGATAGCCTTCGATCGAATGCGGGATGACCGGAGGCTGGTCAGGATAGGCTCGCATCTTGCGGATGTCGTCAACGACCCACTTTGGCAGGGGGTCGGCGGGCAGCGACTCCATGGGCGAAGTCGCTCCTGTCAGTTCCGAGGCCATCTGAGCGATCGCCGCAGTTCCCGTGAGTAAAACAACGGCAACAAGCGCCGCCGCCAGCTTATGCCGCTTGATCAAGCGGCCGATACGATCTTGACCGCGCATTTCTTGAAATCCGTCTGTTTGGAGATGGGATCGGTAGCGTCGAGCGTAACCTTGTTGATCAACTGGCTAGCGTCGAACCATGGCACGAAGATCACTCCGCTGGGCATGCGGTTGCGGCCTCGCGTTTCCAGCCGCGACCGAATTTCGCCCCGGCGCGAGATGATGCGAATCTCGGCGCCCTGGTTGAGGCCGCGCTTTCGCGCATCGTCGGCGTTCATGAAACACCGCGCCCCGGGGAACGCTCTGAATAGCTCTGGCACGCGCATGGTCATTGAGCCCGAATGCCAGTGCTCGAGAACGCGGCCAGTCACAAGCCACAGGTCGAATTCGTCGTCAGGCGATTCCGCTGGCGGCTCGTACGGCACGGCCAGGATGACCGCCTTGCCGTCCGGACGGCCGTAGAACCGTACCCCCTCGCCCGGCTTGACATAAGGGTCGTAGCCCTCGCGGTACCGCCACTTCGTTTCTTTGCCGTCCACCACGGGCCAACGCAGGCCTCGCTCTTCGTGGTAGCGATCGTAGGGCGCCAGGTCGTGACCGTGGCCTCTGCCGAACGCGGCGTACTCCTCAAACAGGCCCTTCTGCAGGTAGAAGCCGAAGTCCTTGGCCTCGGCGTTTTCGTATTCAGGGTTGATTTCGGCTGCCGGGAACTTGTCGACATTGCCGTTGCGGAACAGGACGTCGAAGAGCGTCTTGCCGCGATATTCCGGGTTAGCGTCGAGGATCTCCGCAGTCCAGACCTCGTCCGTCGTGAAACGCTTCGAGAACTCCACCAGCTGCCAGAGGTCGGAGCGGGCCTCCCCCTTTGCCTGCACCAATTGGTGCCAGACGTGGGTTCGGCGCTCGGCATTGCCGTACGCGCCTTCCTTCTCCACCCACATGGCAGCCGGCAGGATCAGGTCCGCGCTCAAGGCGGTCACGGTCGGGTAGACATCCGACACGACGATGAAGTTGTCGGGATTGCGGTAGCCGGGATAGGTCTCCTGGCTGTTGTTTGGCCCCGCCTGAACGTTGTTGTTAACCTGCACCCAGTAAAAATTGAGCTTGCCGTCCTTGAGCATCCGGTCCTGCTGCACGGCGTGGTATCCGGGTTTGTCGGGCAGCAGACCGTGCGGCAGCTTCCATATTTCCTCGGCATGCGCCCGATGCTCGGGATTGGTAACCACCATGTCGGCGGGCAGGCGATGCGCGAAGGTCCCGACCTCGCGGGCGGTTCCGCACGCCGATGGCTGGCCAGTCAGCGAAAACGGGCTGTTGCCCGGCTCCGAGATTTTGCCCGTCAACAGGTGGATGTTGTAGACCATCTGGTTGGCCCACACGCCGCGGACGTGCTGATTGAACCCCATCGTCCAGAGCGACATGACTTTCCGGGCCGGATCCGCGTAAAGCTCGGCAAGTTCCTCCAAAAACTCGCGTTCAACGCCAGTCAGTTCGACAGTCTTTTCCAGCGTGTATTCCGCCACGAAAGCCTTGAACTCGTCGAAGCCGATCGGCTCCATCTTGCCCGCATCGGCCGCGCCCGTCGCCGCGATTTCCAGCGGGTGTTCAGGCCTGAGACCGTACCCGATGTCCGTGGCGCCCTTCATGAAGGTCGTGTGTTCGCGCACGAACGCCTCGTTGACCCGCCCCGTCGCGATGATGTGGTTCGCGATGTAATTCAGGATCGCCAGATCGGTCCCTGGCTTGAAGATCACCGGAATGTCGGCCAGATCCATGCTGCGGTGGGTGAAGGTCGACAGAACTGCAACCTTCACATGCGGATGCCCAAGCCTGCGGTCCGCCAGGCGCGTCCACAGGATCGGATGCATCTCGGCCATGTTCGAACCCCACAGCACGAAGGCGTCGGCGGCCTCGAAGTCATCGTAGCAGCCCATCGGCTCGTCCATGCCGAACGTCCGCATAAATCCGTAGGCTGCTGACGCCATGCAATGCCGCGCATTGGGGTCGAGGTTGTTGGAGCGGAACCCTGCTCGCATCAGCTTGGTCGCTGCATATCCTTCGAAGATCGTCCACTGGCCGGAGCCGAACATCCCTACGGCGGTAGGCCCCTTCTCCTTCAGCACCTGCTTGCACTTCTCGGCCATCACGTCGAAGGCTTCATCCCAGGAGACTGGCTCGAATTCCCCCTCCTTGTCGAAGACCCCGTTCCGCTTGCGAAGCAGCGGCGTGGTCAGCCTGTCGGCCCCGTACATGATCTTGGAAAGGAAATATCCTTTCACGCAGTTCAGGCCACGGTTGACCTCCGCCTGCATGTCGCCATGCGTGGCAACGACCTGGCCTTCCTTGACTCCGACCATGACCCCGCACCCGGTGCCGCAGAATCGGCATGGCGCTTTCGACCATTTGATCTCGAGGGCACTCACTCCACCGGGGACCGGCTGCGCGGCAGCCGGCAAGGAGATTCCGGCTGCGGCAGCCGCGATGCCAGCCGCATGGGCCTTCAGAACCTCGCGCCGTGTCAGTTCGGTCGTCATTGTCCCGTGACCTCCGCTTCTTCAATGTGTTCAAAAACCATGTTCGCCGCGACCACCCCGTCAAGCAACGCCATCCGCGTCAGGCAGTCGCCCATTGCTCCGGTACTGTCGCCATCAATCACGACGACAATTTTACCTTGGTGCCTGGCCCTGACCTCGACCCCTTCCATTGCCGCAAGCAGGACAGCAACGCTGTCCGCCTTATGGGGAAGCGTAGTCACGACCGCGCTGGAGATATGGCGAATGCGCAGTTCCGGCATGGACTTACCCCTTGCTTCGTTCCGAGATCGTGATTGCCCCGGCGGGGCAGACGCCGATACATCCTCCGCAGCCGCTGCAAGCGGTTTCATTCAGGACAGGCAGGAACGGGCCGCCGACGCGGGGCTGAAACCGGATGGCTTCTTCCGGGCATGCGTCCCTGCAAGATTGGCACGCGATCCCATTGCTCGCAAAACACGACGACCCGATCGAGACCACATGAGCAAACCGCCGGGGAACTTCGCTGCCGAACACGGGTTCAGGGCAGGCTGCAGCGCACCTTCCGCAGAAGGTGCATTCACCGCTGGCGAAATCCAGAAACGGAACGTTTCCTGCGAGCGAAATGATGGTCGTCGGACAGGCATCGACGCATGCTCCGCACCCCGTGCATAGGGCAAGCTCCACCACCCCTGGCGGACGAGCCATAATTTCAGGAGGAGACGACTTCCGTCCGGCGAGAAACGAACGTCTGGTGATGTCGGCGGCGCTCATTTGTGCACCTCAGCCGCCATGCGGCCCGGGTGGGCCAAAGATAATCTGAAACATCCAGACGAGAAATCCGTAGCCGCCAACCACGCCGACGGCCACAACGGGCCAGATTCCAAAGGCCAAAACAAGAAAGGCGAAAAGCTCATTGCGTCGCTTGCGCCGCATATCGGGCACGAGCGCTTCATCGGGTGTGTTTTGAGCCATGAAACCTCTCCCTAGACGTCGAGCGTGTCCGACATCCTTGGTACCTCTCCGAAGATCTTTAGATCGTCTTTATGTCTGGAACGTAACTGCCGATCACGACTGCGTGCTCCCACACGGCCCTTTCTTGTCATCGCACCAGACTAGCCATAAAAGTGGTATTCGCAATACCATTATGAGGGCTTTAGAAGGCGCTGCATTAGGGTGGACTCAACCGTCCTCGACCAAGCCCAGCCGTCGCGGAACAACCGTAGCTGCGGAGGCGCGTCTGCGGGCGCGGTGAAGTGTGACCATGCAGGCATACGCGACTTCCTGCCCACGTTCCCAGATGGGGCAGCGGACGAAAGAGCAACCACACCATGCGCATGACACTTCATACTGACTACGCGCTACGGATGCTGATTTACCTGGCCGTGCATTCCGACCGGACCAGCACGGTAAACGACATTGCTGAAAGCTACGGCATTTCGCGCAACCACTTGCTTAAAGTCACCCTAAACCTCCGGAGATTGGGGCTGGTGTCGACCGCGCGCGGCCGATCCGGCGGCGTTCGCCTGGCGCTCGCGCCCACCGAAATCAATGTCGGCACTGTGGTTCGCGCCATGGGAGACGGCTTCCCTGTGGTCGCGTGCATGGCGGACGGCGAAGGCTGCGTGCTGACACCCGAGTGCAAGTTGCGAAACGTCGTTCGCGCAGCGGTTGGAGCCTATCTTTCTGTCTTCGACAGCTACTCTCTCGCCGATCTAGTTCACAACGGGGACGTGCTCAGGACAATTCTCGATCTTTCCGCAGTCAGCAACGCTCAAGGCACCGTCGCCGCGTGATCATTGCTGCGCATTTTGGGGGCAGGCAAGACATAGGGGGCAATCATGAACTATCGCGAAGCCCAGGAACGCCTTCGCGCCATGGGGATACTCATGAGCAAGCGGGACGGACGAATCCGCCTCAACTATTCCGGAGGTAGCGAAGAGACAGCCTACTATACCCAGGATCTTGAGGATGCGATCGATGCAGGGGGTCGAATGGGACGTTCGCGGCAACCAATGCCAAACTGGTTCACGGTCAAGCCCCCCAAGAGTTCCACAGGAACTTGACGAAGCAGCGTCTAGCGGCCCGGTGGGCATCCGCGGACGAGTAATGGCTGATGGAACGCTGCGATAAATAGCAGAAACGCAACGAGCCAAAGCCCGCCTGACAACACCAGGAGGACTGAACCTTGGCTGGCGATGAGTTCGCCCCCGACGCGAGCGACCGCCGCGCCCGTCATCGCCGCGTAGGCTACCGTGGCGCGAATTGACCGGGCGAAAGCGAGTCCGCTGTGCTTCCGGATCATGCTCCCCATGATGGCCAGCGACATCGTTCCGAACGCCCCTACGGTCCAGGCATGCACCGCGGCCGCCGTGCTGACATGCAACGGCACCAATATGTGCAGGGCCAGCAAGGCGAAGCCCAGCCCGATCCAGCAGTATCCCACATGGAGCGCCGCGACCGCTGCGGGCAAACGAACCTGCCAGCCTCGCCATTGCGTCGCCCGCGCCAGCTGGAGCGAGGCACATGCCGCGCAGGCGACGGCGGTGACTTGCGCGTCGGGCATTGCGATCCAAAAAGACAGCGCCAATGCCGCAGCTGCCGCCGATCCCTTCTCCATCACAGCCAAGGGAGCAGGCACTGACGGAGCACCGGAATTGCAGAGATACGCGGCGGTCAACGCAGGAATGACCCGACCGCCCACGACCATCAGCAGACCTGTCATCGTCGCGAGCGACAGACGCAGCGTGAGATCAACTGGATATGATGCCGCGGTCATGGCTGCGCTGGCAGAGAAGCCGAACAGCAGCAGGACTATCTTGTAGTTCCGACGATCCCTCGAGGAGATAACATACCCCGCCGTCGTCAGGGTGAGCGCAGACAGGAAAACTGCCGCGATAGCTGGCCCGGTGCCGTGCGGCCCAAGGACGTAAGATCCGCGCGCGGCGAACCACAGCGCCAGAAGGAATTTCGTCACCGCGTTCCGCGGCCCTGCCTTCCCAGTCCAACGCGGAAGGGCAGTCAAGAGGAAGCCCGCGAGCATGGCAGGAAACGTGCCGTACAGCAGAGCTTGGCGATGCCAGTCGCCGGCCGACGGGCCCGCAAGCCAAGGCTGTGCCCATGACAACGCGGGGGTCCAAATCGCGGCTCCGAAAAGCGCATCCAGCGAAGCGACGGCGAAAAAGGGACGAAATGGCTGGCTGCCGAAAAACAAGGGTCAGCTGCGCTGCGTATCGGTGGCGCGTTTACCGATCTGAATATGCCAATGGGGTGGCCCGGACTGCAAGCACACCCAACTATGCTCGTCGTCGAAGAAAGCCTTGAACTGACTTTCGAGCCGGGAAGTGTCGAAATCGCAGATGACCACACACGATTGGCCGGGATACAGCCCGTCGAAGGCCGACAAGACTGCTGCCTTTTTCAGAGCAGCTGGCAACTTCCGGACATCGTACGTCAAGCCCATGGTGATTTCCCATTTGTCGTCGCCACCGCATCAGGATTCGATGTGCGTTTCCTTGCGCTGCATCAAAGAGCTTGGAGGCTGTTCCCGTAGGATGGGAAAAAAGGAGATCCATCTTGTCCAGCCTGCCCATTCAGACATCTCGCGAGCAATTTAGATGTTGAACGCCTCCTCACAGGCGGTCTTGAAACTCCGGAGGACCAGGCGGCGCTCCAGCAGGATCCGATTCCTCGTCGCCCGCTGGTGGCTTCGAGAAGTCTGGCGCTGGACCAGATAGGCGATGCTTCCCCTTGTGCCTTCGCCGACCGGAATCATGAGTGTTTGTTTCATCACAAGGAAAGGATGTCTGGGACGCGCTAGGAACGGCAATTCGAGTTGCCATGGTGACCCAAGGAGGAGAAGGCTTCCATGACTGTTCCGATTGTTAAAGCGTATGCGATCTGGAGTTCGGCCGTTGAGCGCTACCAGGATTGGCGGGAGCGTCGAAGGGCCTTGCGCGAAGTGGAAGGTCTAGATCAACGCGAGCGCAGCAGATTGCTTCTCGAGGTCGGCCTGACAACCACAGATTTCTCAACCGCAATGCGGTATGCCTTTGCTTCACGTATTCTACTGCCGGAGGCGTTCAGGTCAGTGGGTGTGGATTACGACAAGTTCGAGGCCCGCCACCCGGAATGGAACCAGGACATGCGCAGGACGTGCATGCTCTGCCCGGAGCGGCGGCGCTGCAGTGCCCGCCTGAAGGACTCGTCGTTCGCGGCGACCTATGCTGAGTTTTGTCCCAATGGCCGTAGTCTGGAAGAACTGGTCTCGGTGCAGTAGGCAGTGGAGCGGTGCGGGGCCAATTGCGCGCCCGCACCGCAATCTGTCAGTCGTCGCCGCAGCAGCACCCGCAGCCCGACTGAACGCGTCGTCCGATTTGGACGCGCCAGGTTTCTGGGCCCTGCTCCAGATATTCCCAATCGAAAAGTCCGGGATATCTCACCTCCAGCTGATAGTGCAGCGGACGCGGGTCATGATCGTTCATGAGCACGAAACAGCTGCCTTCGGCCAAGGATTCGATCTGTCCAAAAATCCGGGGATGCCGCTCGGGACGGGGGATGGCCCGAACGTCGATGACGGGGATGGAATCGTTGTCTGCAACTGCCATGTAGCTTTGTCCTGCGGCCTTCCAACTAAACCCATGCCGAGAGGGGCCCAGTTCCATTCTCGACAGGCGCGGGCAACTTAATGCGGCATGCGCGGCCGCAGATTGTCCAAGCGCAAACAACCGGAAGAAACAGCAGTCCAGGCGACGCTTATTGCGTTGGAACAACGATGGCAGATCGACGAGGCGGGTAAGACAATCGGCGAAACAATAGGTGCCCGATGTCCCAGTCTATCCTGCAAAAGTACGGCGAGGCTCGCCTCCCCCGCTACACCAGCTATCCAACCGCGCCCCGCTTCTCGCCAATGATCGGCGTTGACTCCTATGGTGACTGGCTCGAGCAGCTTGCCAAGAAGGACCCCGTCTCGCTCTACCTGCACATCCCGTTCTGCCGATCGATGTGCTGGTATTGCGGCTGTCACACGACAATCACCCGGCAGGACCGCCCCATCCTCGACTACCTCGCCGTGCTGCGTGACGAGATCCGAATGGTTGCCGAACGCATCCCGCACCGCCTGCCAGTCGGCGAGGTGCATTTCGGCGGTGGCACGCCCACCATCATCTCGCCCGCGGAATTCCTGGCACTCATCGGGCTCTTGAGGGAGCGCTACGCCTTCTCCGACACGACCGGGATCGCTGTCGAAATCGATCCGCGTCGGCTGACGCCCGAAATGGCACACACGCTGGGGCACGCAGGCGTCACCCGCGCCAGTCTCGGCGTACAAAGCTTCGATCCGGTGGTGCAGAAGGCAATCAACCGAATCCAGACCCGGAAGGAAACGGCGGAATCCACTGACAACCTCCGGCGCGCCGGCGTTGAGGGGATCAATTTCGACCTGATCTACGGGCTTCCCCATCAAACGGTGCAGTCCTGCATCGATACGGCCAATGCAGCAATTGAAATGCTGCCGGACCGCTTCGCCGTTTTCGGCTATGCGCATATCCCCTCCTTCAAGAAGCATCAGCGCATGATCGACGAAAATGCCCTGCCCGACGGGGCAGCGCGCAACGAACAGGCGGAAGCGATTGCCGCGACGCTGGTCGCCGCCGGCTATCGGCAAATCGGCCTCGACCATTTCGCCCTGCCCGGAGACGACCTGGTACAGGCGCAGGAGTCGGGCAATCTGAGGCGCAATTTCCAAGGCTATACCACGGACAATTGCGAGACGCTCATCGGCTTCGGCGCTTCTGCCATCGGCCGCATGAAGCACGGCTATGTTCAAAACGAAGTGGCGCCAGGACTATATGCCCAGCATATAGCCGACGGAAAGCTGGCTACGGCCAAGGGCTATCGGCTTACCCACGAGGACAAAGTGAGAGCCGAGATCATAGAGCGGTTGATGTGCGACTTCGAGGTCGACATCGCGGCGGTCAGCCGAACCCACGGTTTCAATGCGTCAGCGTTGCTTACCACCAACGAAAGGCTGGCGCATCTGGCCGACGATGCTGTGGTTCACTATACGGGCAGCATGCTCCGCGTCAGTCAAGAACATCGTTTTGTCATCCGTGCAGTCGCTGCGGCCTTCGACGCATATATCGACCAGTCGACGCGGACGCACAGCCAGGCAGCCTGAAGCTGCTACCGATTAGAACGGATAGAGCCGAGAGAGAGATGCCAGTACCGCAGAACAAGGGTGAGCTTCTCAAGGCTATTGAGCACAATTTTGGCAATCTTATTGGCGATTTAAACGCAGTTCCGGAGGACCTGGTTGATCAGCGATCGCTCGACGGTCACGTGACCGGGTCGCTGATGAGCGTGTCCAACCTGTTAGCGTATCTAGTCGGCTGGAACGAGCTTGTGCTCAAATGGCTCGCCAAAGACGCAGCCGGACAACCGATCGATTTTCCCGATTCGGGCTACAAGTGGAACGAACTTGGGAAGCTCGCGCAAAAATTCTATCGCGACTATGACGACATTCCATATCAGCAGCTCCTTGACCGTCTGGATTCTGCCAAGCGCCAGATCGTTGCCCTTATCGAAACGCGCAGCGACGAACAGCTTTATGGAGGCGTTTGGTATGAGAAATGGTCCATGGGGCGCATGATCCAGTTCAACACTTCGTCTCCCTATGACAATGCCCGCAGGCGGCTCCGGAAATGGAACAAGGCGCAGGCGATTCTGCGCAATTCCCAGGCTTCCTGACCAAGCGACTGTGCCGGGACAGCTGGCTCCGCGGGGCATGCCATCGCGATCCAGTTGGCTGACGACCGCTGTCATCCAACTGGAGGACCCAACAAAAAGGCCCGGCGTGGGAGCGCCGGGCCTTTCAGTATCGCGGCCTTGTCCCCCTAGCCTGCAAGGCTGCGATAAATGGCGGGAAGCGCTGCCGGCAGCCGCCCGATGTTAGAGACCAGCGCATAACCGTTCTGGCCGAACATCGCCGGAACGTAGGATTTCGCCTCGCGGTCGACCGTCACGCCGAACACGCCGAGCCCCATGCGTCGCGCCTCCATCACCGCGCGGCGGCTGTCCTCAAGTGCGAACCGCCCCTCATAGTGATCGATGTCGTTGGGCTTGCCGTCGGTCAGCACCAGAAGCAGCTTCTTCCGGTTGGGCTGCTTGTCGAGCTCGGCGCTCGCGTGCCTGATGGCCGCGCCGATGCGGGTGTAATAGCCCGGCTTCAAGGCCGCAATGCGAGCCTCTACCGTCGCCCCCATCGGCTCATCAAAAGCCTTCACCGACTCGATCCGGACCCAATCTCGGCGGCGCGACGTAAAGGTGAGGATCGAGTGATTGTCGCCACAGGCGGTGAGCCCGTTGGCCAGGATCAGCAAGGCTTCCTTCTCGACGTCGAGCACGCGTCGGTTGTCGAACCAGGCGTCAGTCGACAGCGAAACGTCGACGAGGATGGTGACGGCAAGGTCGTGCACCTGCGGCCGGCTCATCAGATGGATGCGGTCGCTGCCCTGCCCGCCGGCGGCCAGGTCGGTGCGGGCGCGTACCACCGCATCGAGGTCGAGGTCGGCACCGTCGAGTTGAGCGCGCAGCACTTCGCGGCGTGGCCGCAACACTTCAAACTGGCGACGCACGCGTCGAATGAGGCGTCTCGTTTCGATGTCCGGCTCGGCTGTGCTACCTAGCGCCGAAGCAGGTGCTGCCAGCACCCGGCAATGGTCGGGTAGGTAGGTGCCCGAGCGGAAATCCCATTCCGGATAGGTCCGTTCCGCCGTCAGCGGCGTCCGGTCCAGCGCTTCCGGCGGCAAATCGAGGTCGAAGCGAAAGCGCGATGCCGGACGGCCCTTCCGCTCGCCAAACGTCATGTCGTCAAGGTCTTCGGCCGCCTTGGCGTCGTCGTCGCTGTCGTCGGACGGACGGTCAATATTGACCATCTCGGCCATCGCAAGGATCTTCTCGAAGCGATTGAGGATGAAAGGGCTGCGCTCGTCGGTCCGTGCATCCGCGTTTTCGCGGACGGCGACCTTTCGTTCGGTTTCGGCGCCATCAGCCTCGCGGCCGCCAGCGACGGGTTCGTCTTCGCCACGGCGCGGCGCGGTCTCGGCGCGCAGCAAGGCGTCGGGCCATAACGGTATGGGCAGCATCGGCAAGTAACCCGCCGGTGCACGGTGGGGAAAGATCACGGGCAGCGTATCGTCGAGCAGTCCTGCCTGATGTCTCAGCAGGCCCGTCACGCGCCCTTCGACCTGCGCTTCAACCGTGGGAAGCGGACCGCGCTGGCGGGCAGCAAGCGTTGCCGCCGCAAGTCGGCTATAGCGCCGTCCAAGTCCCGGAAGAGCTGCCACCACTCTGGCCGTCGTCTCTTCCGCACGCCGAAGCACTGCAAGGTCGCGCAGCAAGGGGTCCGTTTCCACGATGGAGTCCAGCGGCATCACCGCCATATAGGCAGCCAGCCAGATATAGAGGTCGCGGTTGAGTGCCCTGTCCGGAAACAGGTCGATCGATGCAGGCAGCATAAGGGACGAGCGGTCGCGCGCTGGCTGGGCGAGCTTTTCCTCGCCGAGCCCCATGCGCTGCCACCAACCGAGGCGGTGGCCAGAAGTCTTGCCGCGAACTGCAGCGACCTGGACCGCCCCTTCGCCGCCGAAACCACGGAAGCAGATCGCCAGCACAGGCTGCACTGCAGCCAGCTTCACCGCATGTTCCGGGTGGCGCGGCCAGGTCTGGACGTGGCCGATCAGGCGGTGCCAGGCGCGGCCGACCGTTTCCTCCAGCTCAAGGAAATCCAGCATGACATGCGCCTCAGCGGATCAGGGAATCGGCCAGTTCGGTCAGGGCTGTCTTGACGTCAGGCTCGTCGGTCAGCGGCGCGATCATCGCGGCAAGCACCGCCTCGCGCACTGGCACGCCGGCGTCGATCAGGCTGGCGCAATAGACAAGCAGACGGGTCGACGCGCCCTCCTCGAGGTCATGTCCTTTCAGCGCGCGAATGCGCCGGGCCAATTCGACAAGCGGCGCCACCTGGGCGTCAGCGAGGCCGCTTTCGGCCGACACCACGGCGATTTCGTCAGACTTGGGCAGGAAATCGAACTCGATGGCGACAAAACGCTGACGAGTGCTCGGCTTCAGGCTTTTCAGGAGGTTCTGGTATCCGGGATTGTAGGACACGACGAGCATGAAACTCGCCGGAGCCGCCAATTGCTCACCCGTGCGTTCCAGCGGCAGGATGCGGCGATCGTCGGTCAGGGGATGCAGCACCACGGCGACATCCTTGCGTGCCTCGACGATCTCATCGAGATAGCAGATGCCGCCCTCGCGCACTGCGCGGGTGAGCGGCCCGTCTACCCAGACGGTATCGCCGCCCATCAACAGGTAGCGCCCGGTGAGGTCGGCAGCGGCCAGGTCGTCGTGGCAGGATACGGTCGAGAGTGGCAGCCCAAGCTTCGCCGCCATGTGGCTGACGAAACGAGTCTTCCCGCAGCCAGTTGGCCCCTTGAGCAGTAGCGGCAAGCGCCGTGCCCAGGCGCGTTCGAACAAGCTGCATTCATTGGCCGAGGGGCTGTAGTAGGCGGGCGCGTCGGCGGCGGGACGGATAGGTAATGCGATTGTCATGGGAGGAACTCCGGAGGAGGCAGGCAGGCATGGGGTGCATGGCCCCGGAATGCTCCGGGGCCATGTACGGAAAGTCATTCGGCTGGCTGCAGGATGCGGGCCGGCTTCTCGCTGCGCTGGCGGCCGGGCACGAGCACGGCCCACATGAACATCAGCGCGGAGACGACCACGACAACGCCGGAACCGAGGCGCACCCAGTAGAACAGCGCGAGCTGGTCCTGCACGTCCATGAAGCTCTCGCCCAGCACACGCTGGAGATGCACTTGGACGACACCCGCGAAGGTCAGCGCAAAGGTCATCACCGACATGGCCGTGACCATCATCCAGAAGCTGACGATCGAGAGCCACTGGTTGTAAGGTGCGCGTCCCTTAATCTCGGGGATGGCGTAAGCCATCATGGCGAGATTAAGCATCACGTAAGCGCCGAAGAAGGCGAGGTGTCCATGCGCGGCAGTCACCTGCGTGCCGTGGGTGTAGTAGTTCACCGACGAAAGTGTGTGCAGGAAGCCCCAGACGCCGGCGCCGAAGAATGCCATCACCGAACAGCCGATGGACCAAAGCAATGCCGCCTTGTTGGGATGGTTCCGGCCCGCCTTCCAGGTCATATGGACGGTGAACGCGACCATGGAGAAGAAGGGCGCGACTTCAAGCGTCGAAAACAGCGAACCGATCCACTGCCAGTAGCCTGGCGCGCCAATCCAGTAGTAGTGGTGGCCGGTGCCAAGAATGCCGGAGAACAGCGCCAGGCCGACGATGATGTAGAGCCATTTCTCCACGACCTCACGGTCCACGCCGTTGAGTTTGATCATCAGGAACGCCAGCACCGACGCCATGATCAGTTCCCACACCCCCTCGACCCAGAGATGGATGACATACCACCAGTACATCTTGTCGAGTGCGAGGTTGGAGGGGTTGTAGAACGAGAACAGGAAGAAGATCGCCAGCGCCCAAAGGCCGAACAGCAGGATGTTGGTGATCGTCGTCTTGCGGCCCTTCAGCGCCGTCATGGTGATGTTGAACAGGAACATCAGGACCACGACGACTATGCCGACCTTGATGACGAAGGGCTGCTCGAGAAACTCGCGGCCCTCGTGAATGCGGAACAGGTAGCCGACCACGGCGACGCCGGCCGCGATGAAGAACATCCAGAATTGGATGATCGCCAGCTTCGGGCTGAAGAGCTCGGTCTCGGTTTCCTCTGGCAGCAGATAGTAGGTCGCGCCCATGAAGCCCATCAAAAGCCAGACCACCAGCGCGTTGGTGTGAATCATCCTGATGATGTTGAACGGCAGAAGCTCGGACAGCGTATTGGGCAGCACATAGATGGTCCCGGCGAGAACGCCGAAGGCGACCTGAGCCAAAAACAGGACCAGCGCGCCGTAGAAATAGGTCATCGCGACCTTTTGCGTTTGGTATTTCATATCTCTCTCCTTGGCGCCTCAGCCTGCCTCGTTCGGGGGCCACTTCTGGGTCTTGATGCGGCTGGTCCATTCGAGAAAATCGGCAAGATCGTTCAGCTCCTCGTCGCTGAGGTGGAACTGCGGCATCTGGCGGCGGCCCTCGATCCCCGAAGGCTGCGCCGCCATCCAGGCCTTGAGCGTGTCGCGCGCGCCGTCGGGGTCGCTTTCGCCGCCATAGCGCTTCCACACATTGCCCAGCTCGGGCGCGAAATAGGCGCCCTCGCCCAGGATCGTGTGGCAGTTGATGCAGGAGTTCTTTTCCCAGACGTGCTTGCCGCGCGCCACGGAGTCCGTCAGCGTCTTCTCGTCCGTCGAGGTCGTGCGGATGTAATAATGGCTGTGGGCCGTTAACCCGACGAAGATTGCGAAGAAGAAGATCGAGCCGCCGTAAAAGACGTTTCGAGCCCCCGTTTTTGTGAGGCGTTCTGCCATCACGCGTTCCTTTCCCAGTCAGAATTCCGCGGGCGCGGTATGGTTCGAACGGTTTCATCCCGGCGGGCCAGCCACCGCTCTCCGGATGCCGTCCGGTCCGAACCCTTCTATGAGTTTGGGGAAGACGTTCTTTGCGTTTTGGCAAACAAAAGCGGACTGCTTCAGCCTGCCGCGACGGAGACGACGAGCGTTCTCGCCAGTGCACCAAGCGCAAGGACCAGACACCAGCAGAGCAACGCACGCAGCATTGTTGGGTTGCTGCCGCGCAGGCCCATGAAATCCCTCGCTACAAGACGCACCTTCAAGAAGGCGAGCCCCAAAACGAACACAAGACCGATGACGGGCCAGGACAGCTGTGCTGCAAATGCACTCGCGCCACTCAGGGCAAGCAACGCAAGCCATGCGAACGTCAGTCGCCTCGGGTTGCTGGGGTCCACGCTGCTCATACCAGATACACGATCGGAAACATGACGATCCATATCAGGTCGAAAGTGTGCCAGAGCGTTGCGATGAGATGCGTGTTCGCCGGCGCAAACCGCACACTCACCACCAGCAACACGAAAGCCCCAAACACAACGTGCATCAGGTGGAAGCCTGTCAGCAGGAAATAGAGTTCGAAGAACACGCCATAGGCATCGTCTCCGGCAAAGCCGATCTCGCCGCTGTATTCGGCAATCTTGATGGCCGCGAACAAGAAGCCCAAGAGGGCGGCGCGTATGAGTGCCCACCTCGCCCGGTCCCGGGATGCATTGGCCGACGTTGCCAGGGCAGCCTGCCAGCCGCTCGTAAGGAGCACGCCGGTGTTAATGGCGGCGAGCGACGTGTTGAGGTGTACCCGCGCGGCCGCGAACTGGTCAATTTGCATGGCGCCCGCGACAAGGAATGCGCCGAGCAGTAGGCCAAAGGCGGCCAACTCGCTCCAGACTAATATCCAAAGGAGAAAATCATCGCTGCCGTCCGCTTCCTCAGCGGCGTGCGTTACAAGTGTGGCTGCTTCCATCCTGCGACCTAGTGCTGAACCGCGAGCAGCTTCTTTGTCATGGCGCAAATGTCTTTGTGATCGCGCAAAGACGCGGTCACGCGGCAGGATATGCTCGCAACCGCTTAAACTCCGGCACCTGAGCTGGCCGGACTCGCGACAATTCGTCGAAAGGGGCCGATATGTCGGACGCACAAATTGGTCTAGCCGTTGCAACTCCAATCATCGTTGGTTTCGCTGGCCTCATGTACCGGATGGGGGTACTTCAAAAGACTGGCACGATTGCTGCCGTCATGTGCACTCTGGTAGTCTTTGCCATACTGTTGATGGGCCAGTAGATGTCCAAGTCGAAGTCGGACTGCCCCAGATGGCTGGCTGAACTCAATCGCCGGCACACCCGGCTGCTGATGCTCTGCGACATGCTGGAGAACATCGCCGACTCCCTTCCGCGCCATGTCACGCCCGCCCTGTGCAGGACAGTTGCGACATCTCTTAAGCCAGAACTCGACCGTGTATGCGAGATCGAAGAACTGTTCTGCTTTCCGTATCCCACAGGACTCGCGGAGGCACACGCATCGAGCGAAACCTTGTGCCGGATGTGTCGAGAGCATGAGGGCGACAGGGCCGCGGCCGAAGAAATAGTCAGGACGCTGACCAAGCTTGCGCACGGGCGAAAGGACGTGAACTGGGACGCCACAGGTTACATGCTACGGTCGTTCTTTGTCGGGGTCCGACGTCACGTCGCAAACGAACAATGCATGCTCGGTTTCAGTGGGACCCAGGCCTCGCGGCATTGAGCAACGTTGGCGGACCTTGTCCGCAGCGGCCTATCTGTACAGCCCGCGTGGACGGAATATTTCGCTGGAAGAACACCGCGCCATCGGCCTAGTCGCGACGGCATCCGCGCGTCACCTACCTGCAGCAGCGCTAATATTTCTTCCCACCGTATCCCAATTTTCAACCCTTTTGGGTCATCGTGTCGCCTTAGCTGGGAGGCAGAGGCGCAATGGTCGACGTGAAGGGAATATCCAAGCACGGATGGCGGCAGTTGGCTGCCTGGACCGGTTTCGGAACACTAGGTTGCGTTGCCGTGTCGGCCGCCATCAACTTCATGGTATTCATGAGAATGGGGGGCGAATCTCTTCACCTCAGCATGGTTTCGGCGACAATAATTCCGGTTATCCTGGCCGTCCCGCTATTTTCCTATCTTACGCTGAAGTTGCGAGAGCTCGCGGTCGCTAACCACAAGCTTGAAGACGCTGCCACAACTGATCGCCTGACCATGTGCCTGAACCGCACTGCTTTTGCCGCCATGGTCGAAGCGCGGATGGGCCGCGACGGCCGGGCAGCTTGTTCCCGCGGGTCCTTTCTCGTCATTGATGCGGATCACTTCAAGGCGGTCAATGACCGTTACGGACATGATCAGGGTGACGAGGCGCTCCAGTTGATTTCCGCCGCAATAAAATCGGCACTCCGCTCAGATGATCTTTTTGGGCGTCTCGGCGGCGAAGAATTTGGCGTGTTTCTACCGGGCACGTCGGAAACGGATGCTGCAGGAGTCGCTGAGAGGATTCGTGCCAAGATAAAAGCAACGTCTTTTCGCCCAGACGGAAACGAACACGTGTTGACTGTGAGCGTGGGCGGCGCAGCCTTTTCGCCTCTTCCCGGTTTCGCGGAAATGTTCAAAATCGCTGACCGGAGCCTGTACGAAGCTAAGCATGGCGGGCGTGATCGAGTGGCTTTTATGTCCTTCGACGAAATCCAGAACGGCAACACTTCGTATCTGAACAAACGCGTGCACCTTCACTGAGGTCGGAGCCGAATGTCAGGCGCTGTTACGGCTGGTTGCAACTAGCAGCCGTCGCGCCAGCGCTCGTTGCTTGACGTAGCGTCAGGGTGAGCTGATGTTGGGCCAAGCTCATTCGCAAGCATCCCCTCGCAAGCGGCCCTCCGAGCCCAGCGCCCGCCCTTGACCCCACTCGCGGCGGGCGCGATCTATCCCCGGCAAAAGTGCGGAATTAGGTAGCAAAGACCACCAGCTTCAACCATTTAATGCATCTTTCATGCAAGAATGGTTGTCTCCGCAAAAGACTGTTTCAGTTCGGGAATATACGATTTCGATTTATGCAACATGACTGCGATCAGCGATGTGCGGGCCCGCCGACGTTGGCCATTACCTCGTGGTATCGTTTAACAGTGTCGGGCTCCACGCCATATGCCACACAGTTCACTTCGCTGATCGACTCGATGATGTCCGAGAACGACTGAACGATAATATCGAAGTCTTCTCCCTCGATATCCGCGAACGCTTCCGTCGCGAAGTCGTTCGGCATCATTGCCGGCGCATCGACCACTCTGCTGAGAAATTCACCGTCTGCGTCATCAAGGCGTCGCCGCATCCTGATTTCGATAGATCGCGGTACTCTCTTGGTGGTCGCTGCCACAAGATAGGACGGCGCTGTGATCGCATAGCCTTCGGAGATGGCTTTGCTGGGGTATTTTGTATCCGCCAGTTCGTACAATGTCGTCATGCCGATGCAGCCGCCCGGTCCGCTTGTTGCCATCGATAAATGGCTGCAGATACGCGATGCCTGCGATATCAGCTACAAGTTCTAAGCTGAACAATCCTCACAAAGCTAGCGTGCGGAGTGCCGCTGCCGGCCCATTTGGCCTGATTTCGGCTGCTTGGGCCGCGCCGGGCGGCAGCAAGAGCCTTCATTGAGACATTCGAGCGCTAGAGCTCGAATGTCTTAGGTTCCTGCGGTGAAGTGCTTGGCGCGCGAGGCTACCGAGAAGCCGCTAGGTAGTCATCCGCAACGAAGCCGGAATAGTCGTCGAGAACCTTGTCGATCCTGCCTTGAGACTTTAGAAATTCGGCAGTCAGCCTCAGCGTCTTGGCTGCGCCGCCTTCGGCGCCACAGCCCAGCCAAGCACAGGAAGCCTGCTCCTTCAGCGACGGATATTTGTATTGTGATAGGTCTTCTGTAACGGTGCTGGCATCGGCGCCAAAGAGATCTGAAATAAGCTTGATGTTGGCAGAGTCGATCGCCCACGCGGCAGGGTTGTTTCTGTAATCGCGGTTGGCCTGGTCGATTACGCTCGTAAACTGCTGCATGAATTCAGCGTTATCCCGGGCAAATTCAGTACTGACGGCCATCCCTTCGAATGTGCAGCGCCCCATCTCACAGATTTGGCCGGCCGTAACGAGGGGGGTGCCATTCCGTTTAAGACGCGCCATCGCCGCGCCCCAAATGAAGGCACCGTCAATGTCTTTGCGTTCCCATGCAGCTGCCGCCTTGTTCGGATCCAGGTTCAGCACGGTGACCTGATCATCGACGCCCCATTTCTTCAGCGCGTACATGAGTTGGTAGTGGCTCGTGCTCGCAAAAGGCACTGCCAGCCGCTTGCCGACCAGATCCTGTGGCGAACTGATGCCGCTGTCGTTTCGGACATAAAGCGCTTCGGCGCTGGCTATATCCTCCAGCACCCAGAACAGTTTGATGTCCAGCCCTGCGGTAGACGCAACCGCCAACGGGCTCGAGCCAAGCACACTTAGGTCGATGGAACCCGACGCCATGGCGCTTATTATTTCGGCGCCCGTGTTGAACTGGTGCCAGTTGATCGTGTACCCGGTCTCTGTCTCGAAGGCCCCGTCCGCCAGACGGGCGATCCAGGGGCTGGTGGTCAATTGATATGCCACATCAACGATTTTCTGCTCGGCTGACGCTGGACCCGCAAACGACAACGCGGACAAGGCCATTGCACCGACTGCCGCTAGATTTCTGGCGAAATTCATCAGTTCCTCCTCAAATGTTTATCTTTTTTTTCGGTGTGGTCGGGTCGGTTTAGCTGTTGGCTTTTGAGACAGTGCCAGCGGCCACGCAGAGGATCTCAAACATCAGCGTGGCCGCCGCGAGAGCTGTGTTGCCGCTGGTATCGAATGGCGGTGAAACCTCGACAACGTCGGCGCCGACGCAGGTAATGCCTTCAAGGCCACGGACGAGGCACTGGGCCTCGTAAGTCGTCATACCGCCGATTTCCGGCGTTCCAGTCCCGGGTGCGTAGGCTGGGTCAAGCACGTCAATGTCGAAACTGACATAGGTCGCTTGCGAGCCCACGCGAGCGCGGGTTTCGCGCAGTACCTGTTCGACTCCTAACCTCTTGTATTCGTCGAAGTCGATCACGCGGATGCCCTGATCGCGTCCCCAGCAATCGTCCCCGTCAGCATAAAGAGCGCCACGGATTCCGATTTGCACAGTGCGGTTCGGGTCGAGAATCCCCTCCTCGATTGCCCGGCGAAACGGGGTCCCGTGCGTGTATTTCTGGCCGTCGAAATACGAATCCCATGTGTCCGTATGGGCGTCGATGTGGACCATTCCCAAGGGACCTACGTGCTTACTGATCGCGCGCATGACCGGAAGCGTGCTCAGATGATCACCTCCGACAAAAAGGGGAACTATGCCCGAGGAGCAGACGTCGTCGACGAAACGCTCAATTCGCTGCATCGAATCTGCGAGATCAGCAGGATTAACAGGTGTATCGCCCATATCGGCGCAACGGCAGAGAGCGAAAGGATTCACACCAGTCGCGCGATTGACGTTGCGAACCATAGTTGACGCGTCTCGCACCTGCCGCGGTCCCTGCCTCGCTCCTGGTCGATTGGTCGTCCCGCCGTCCCACGGGATTCCAAACAACCCAATCTGGATGTCGTCCCAATCGGATGAACCGGGAAGAATTAGCGGGAGCCGCATCAATGTCGCTGCCCCCGCATATCGGGGCATTTGTGTTCCGGTCACAGGCGTAAATCGGCGGTCCGCCATTGCAATACCTTTCTGGAATATTCGGTCGACCCGGCATTGATGTCAGGCTGACCCAAGCGGACAAATGCCTATCTCCTCAAGTTGACTTCTGGCCAAACCGAAGTGAGCATCCCGGGCCGCTTTAAGTTTCGATGCCGCCGGCCGGCCGAAAACAGCGTTTCGGGGGGTAATGCACATGAGGGCCGTGTCCGACTTCGATCTTCGCCTTTTGACGGTCTTCAAGACGGTGGTGGAGTGTGGGGGGCTCTCCACCTCCCAGTCGGCTCTCGACATGAGCCTCTCCAACATCAGTACGCACATGGCGAACCTCGAGAAGAGGGTCGGATTCAAGATCTGCAATCGCGGAAGATCAGGTTTTAAGCTCACGCCTGGCGGAACAGAGCTCTACGCTTCAGTGGAGGAACTTTTCCAATCAATAGATCAATTCCAAAACAAGGCCTGGTGCACCAAAACCCATATCGGCAAGGAATTGTGTTTGGGTATCATCGACGGGTTAATTTCAGAACGTCAATTCTCAATACAGAAAGCGATTCAATCTCTGTCTTTGCAAGAACGTAACGTCTTAATTCGGATGGATATTATGCCTCCGAACAAATTGAAAAGCAGTCTAGCTGAGGGAGACATAGATCTAGCGATTGGCCCAACGTCTATCGTATCAAAGGCTGTCGTTTGCCAAGAGATTTTTCGCGAAAAGATTACGCTTTATTGTGCAAAGAATCATGAGTTATCTGAGCCGGAAACCCAACAAGAGAGGCTTATTCGCTCGGGGGCGACCTTTGATTTTGTATCTAGGGGCTATCTGAGAGAGTCCCAGCAGCCAAGTTACATTGACAACTTGAGGACAGCTGCAATCGTGCATTCAATGGAGGCAGCAGCGATGTTAATTCTCAGTGGAAAGTACATTGGCTTCCTCCCTGACCATTTTGCGAGAAGATGGGAAGACACAAAGGAACTGACTCGCGTTCTCCCAAGCATGACAAGCCACACCGTGCCGTTTGGCGTCATGTATCGTCGCGACCACAAGCTCTCTCGGGGGGCAAAGGTAGTTATTGAGCAATTGCGGCCAATGGTGTCCGGGGGCGGCGCATCGGATTGAAGGCGACAGGTCGAATAGGCCGTCGTCAAGAGGATGCCGCCCACGGAAATAGTGTTGGCTACCGGAGCCAGGACAGCAACAGTCAGAGCACGTTTTAAGGCGGCAAATCCGTCGTGGCCGCGACGCATAATCTCGACATGGCAGCGCGGATGAACTGTCGTATCAAACTTGTCGGTGGCAAGATCACTGAGGCGGTTCCAGGCTAACGGTGTATAATAGCGGTCACCGTGGCTGACAGATTCAAGTCGGCCCACGCCCACTTTGCCCGCTATCGCCGACACATCCGACCGGACACTATGTCAGGGTCCCCAATAAGCACACGAACATGAAGAACAGACCTTTTCTCAATCGACTTGGTTTTGCCATACAGGGCTTGCGAGAGGGGTGGCAACGTGAATACAGCTTCCGGGCCCAGGTGATGATCGGCCTAATCATTGCCTTGAGTGTAGTGCTCCTCGGTGCTTCCAGTATTTGGCTGGCCATCGTGGGGCTAGCAATTGCACTTGTCTTGGGTGCGGAACTGTTCAATTCCGCCCTTGAAACACTCGTCGATCGCCTGCACCCGGAAATACACCCCGAAATTCGCGTAGTGAAGGATATGGCTGCTGCCGGGGTGCTGCTGATCTGCCTTGGTGCGTCGGCAAGATCATTCCTGTCCATGCCATCTCCTGACCCGGGCAAATGGATCGGCGATCATGTACCAGCACCGCGGGGATCGACAGAGTCCGCACGCCGCCTCCTTGCCATGACGCGGCCTGTCGGGCGAACCCTC
>NZ_JACJHY010000033.1 GCF_014138625.1 Aminobacter ciceronei | reverse complement strand
TCTCAAGTGCGGTTTGTTCAGGGCCGGCTCGCTTCAACATCACCCACTGAATCACAAACCCCCAACTCTCGCCAGGGGTTTGTCAGCAGTCTGAGACGCATAAGCGTCTGTATTGGCCTTTCGGCCTCATCGGCACTTGGGCCGACGCTTCAGCGATGGAAGTCTCTACGCATAAGATTCCTGGTTGGACGGCGCCGCAGTAGCAGCACCGCCCACGCCACGTCAATGCCCTGTCGATTGTTCCGCCGCGGGTAACACCTTGCCGGGATTGAGAATATTCTGCGGGTCGAGTGCGGCCTTGATCGTCCGCATCACCTGCACGCCATGGCCGTGCTCGCGCTCCATCAGACCCATCTTGCCCTGGCCTATGCCATGCTCGCCGGTCGAGGTGCCGTCCATCGAGATCGCCCGCTCGGCCAGCCTCTTGACGAATTCCTCCGCCCTGCCGATGTCGGCGGGGTCGTTCTGATCCATCAGCACCAGCGTGTGGAAATTGCCGTCACCGACATGGCCGACGATCGGTGCGATCAGGCCCAGCCGCGCTATGTCGGCCTCTGTCTCGGCGATACATTCGGCAAGGCGGGAGATCGGAACGCAGGCGTCCGTCGACAGGGCACGTGCGCCCGGCCTGAGCGTCTGCGACGCCCAATAGGCATCATGGCGCGCCTTCCACAATTTCGCCCGCTCCTCGGCGACAGTGGTCCACAGGAACGGCCCGCCGCCATACTCCGTCGCAATCTCGCCAAAGCTCTCCGCTTGCTCGGCCACGCTGGCGTCGGATCCGTGAAATTCGAGAAACAGGCACGGGCTTTCGGGATAGTCGAGCTTGGAGTAATTCTTCATCGCCCGCATCTGCAGCGCGTTGACCAGCTCGATCCGCGCCACCGGAATGCCCATCTGGATCGTCGTGATGACGGCCTGGCATGCCGCTTCGACAGTCGGGAACGGGCAGACCCCGCCCGAGATCGCCTGCGGAATGCCCTGCAGCCTGAGCGTCACCTCGGTGATGATGCCGAGCGTGCCTTCCGAACCGACGAGAAGCCGCGTCAGGTCGTAGCCCGCCGAACTCTTGCGCGCCCGATGCGAGGTCACGACCTCGCTGCCATCGGCCATGACAGCCCTGAGCGACAGCACGTTCTCGCGCATCGTGCCATAGCGCACCGCGTTGGTGCCGGAGGCGCGGGTCGCCGCCATGCCGCCGAGGCTGGCGTTCGCCCCGGGATCGATCGGGAAAAACAGGCCAGTATCGCGCAGATAATTGTTCAGCGCCTCACGCGTCACACCCGCTTCGACGGTGCAGTCGAGATCGTCGGCATTGACCGACACTACCTTGTCCATACGCGAGATGTCGAGCGATATGCCGCCCGCCGGAGCGTTGACATGGCCTTCCAGCGAGGTGCCGGTGCCAAAGGCGATGACCGGCACGTGATGCGCGGCACAGACCCGCACAACGTCCTGCACGTCGGCTGTGCTTTCGGCGAACACCACGCCATCGGGCGCCTGGTTGGGCAGATAGGTGGTGGTGTGGCCATGCTGCTCGCGGATCGCCTGGCCGGTCTGGAAGCGCTCGCCGAACTGCTGCTTGAGGATGCCCAGCGCAGCCGCGATCCCCTCCTCGTTCCGCGCCATCGCCTTCAGGTCGCTCAGAGCCATGTTTTCCTCCGCGTTTGGAACAGCCTGGCGCCTTGCCGGCGCCTTATGCTGCGGTAATCTGCCAGCCCCGACAGTTTGTCCAGCACCACCGTGCATGACCCCGAAAATCGGGATTATCGGAAAGGATCATGCACAAACCTAAGTTTAACAGCGTCCTTTGCGCGTCCTGACGGACGCGCGGCGCTTTAAGGTCAAGAGGATCGTCCATGCCTGCACCGTTCGTCTCGAGCGTCATGGAGGTCGAGAAAGCCTGGCTCGACTACAACGGCCACATGAACATGGCCTATTACAACGTGCTGTTCGACCGCGGCGGTGAAGAAGCGCTCGACCTGCTTGGGCTGGGCGCGGCCTATGCCCGCGATCGCAAGCTCACCACCTACACCGCCGAGATCCATGTCTGTTACGTCAGGGAGCTGCATCTTGGCGACAAGGTCACCGCCACCTTCCACCTGCTCGACCACGACGAAAAGCGCTTCCGCGTCTACCAGGAACTGCACCATGTCGACGGCTGGCTGTCGGCGACGTCAGAGACGCTGTCGCTGCATGTCGACATGAACGGCCCGAAGGTCGCGCCCTTCCCTCAGGACATCATGGCGAGCCTCGACGCTATGCGCTCCGCCCATGCCGCCTTGCCGACGCCCGAGCGTGCCGGTCGCTCGATCGGCATCAAACGCAAGCCCGCATAGTGGCTTCAAGGCCACAGGCGATTAACCTTACCTGTTTATAACCTGCGCCACAGCCTGAGGTTCGTTGATCGCCCCTCGCTGCCCTCCGACAATCCCATGCAAGCGAAGTTGAGTCGCGGCGGCGGGCACCGGACGGCTTTGAGGCAAGGCATGCACACTGACATCGAAGCAACGGCCAACAAACTCGCCTGCGACCCTCGCATCAGCGACTATGATTTCTGGCGTTCGCTTCGCAACATCAACAACGAACTTTTTGAGATCGCCAACAACAACCGGCCGATCCCGATCGAAATGCTGCGCTGGCGCGTCATCCTGCGCCAGGCCCGCTCCAAGCGCGGCGTGGCCTGAGCCGGCCGAAAGGCGCGCCAGCCGCGCGCCTTCACCGCTTGCCTGATCAGGCAAGCTTCTCCTTGAAGAAGTTGACCGTTCGCCCCCAGGCCAGTTCCGCCGCCGCCTTGTCGTAGCGGGCTTCCGAGGTGTCGTTGTTGAAGGCGTGCTGGGCGCCGTCATAGACGAACAGTTGGAACTCCTTGCCGGCCTTCTCCAGTGCCGCCTTGTAGGCGTCTATGCCGGCGTTGATGCGGTCGTCCTTGCCGGCATAATGCAGCATCAGGGCTGCCTTGATCTTGGCGATATCGGCCTCGTCCTTCGGCTGGGAGCCATAATAGGCAACGCCGGCGGCCAGATCGGGCGCGTTGACGGCCAGCGCGTTGACGGTTCCACCGCCCCAGCAGAAGCCCATGGCGCCAACCTTGCCATTGCCGCTTTCATGGCCCTTCAGGAACGCCACCGTGGCGACGCCATTGGCCACTGTCTGCGCCGCATCGAGCTGGCCGAACATTTCGCGTGCCTTTTCTTCATCCGCCGGCGTGCCGCCGAGCGGCGACAGATAATCGGGCGCCAGCGCCACGAAGCCTTCGAGCGCGACCCGCCGCGCCACGTCGCGGATATGCGGGTTGAGGCCGCGGTTCTCATGAATGACGATGACAGTCGGCAGCTTGCCTGTGGCGTCGGCCGGCCGGACCAGATAGCCCTTCATTTCGCCGGCACCACCGGGATAGGTAATGTCCTCGGCCTTCAGCCGCTTGTCGTCGTCGGCGACGATCGCCGCCCGCGCCTGGTTGGTCGTAAGCAACGGCACGATCGCCGCCGCGGCAGCGCCTGAGCCGGCAAGCCTGGTCAGCTTCTCCATGAAGCCGCGCCGGTCGAGTGTCAGGTGGGTGTATTCGTCATAGGCATCGATCATCGCCTGGGTAATGGCAGGTCGTGTCATTTCTCGCTCCCTGTCTGGTTCCGAGGCCGGGAGTTTAACGTATGCAAATGTAGTTGGTTTCACTGTTGCGTGATCGCCGCGGCCACGAAAAAAGCGCCCGCGCGAGGTCGGCGCGGGCGCTTCGACAAGCGCTCAGTCTTCGCTTTCCATGAAACGGATGCGGTTGCCGAACGGGTCGATCACCTGGCACTCCAGCCCCCAGTCCTGCCGCTCCAGGCCTGGGCGGTTGTACTTGTAGTTCTTGGCAATCAGCCCCTTCTGGAAGGCCTCGACGCCCTTCATGTAGCAGACAGCCGTCGCACCCGGGCTGGCGTCGCCCGAATGCTCCGACAGATGCAGCTTCAGGTCGCCGCGCGACACCTGGCAATAGAGCGGTGCGCCGGGGTGGAAGCGGTGCTCCCAGTCGAAAGTGCAGTCGAGGAATCCCTCGTAAAAGCCCCTCGCCTTGTCTTCGTCGAATATGCGGAAGATCGGCACCGGCTGGGTGAAACTCACCGCACCGCCTGTCGGCTCTTCCGCCTTCTCGAGCTTGCTCGACAGGATGTTCCAGGTCTCCACGCCGAATTGTCTGGCGACGATCTCGAGCGCCTCGCTGTGGCTGACTTCGAGGTTCTTCTGGGCAAGCGCCTCGCGCATGGCCTTCGCCATCGCCTTTGCGTCACGATAGGTTCGCATGATCTTCCGATCCTCTGGTTGTGGCGAGAAATCCCATCAGTGCCCGCATTGCCGGTGCTCTCACCATCCCATGGGATCAGGTGACGGAAGCGTCCGATGTGTTCGCCATACCCCCGGAGGGCGCGGACTGCCGGCCACATCAAGCCGTCAGCCACGCTAGCAAAGCGCCTGCGGCAGGGTCAACACCGCTCGCTTTTCCCGGCAAAACCAGAACAAAACAGAGACACTTCTGGCCTTTCCGCCCCGAATCACTACATTCGGGGCAAATGTCAGACTTTCCGGACGACATGCCCTTTTTCGACGAGCCCGGCGGGATGCCGCCCCGGGCCGCCAGCACGCCTGCGCCCAGCGGTATCGCTGCGCGCGCCATGGCCGCGCGCCAGGCGCCGTCAGCGCCCGATTACCTCAACGGCCTGAACCCCGAGCAGCGCCAGGCTGTCGAGACCACCGAAGGCCCGGTTCTGGTGCTCGCCGGCGCCGGCACCGGCAAGACGCGTGTGCTCACCACCCGCATCGCCCATATCCTCAGCCAGGGCCGCGCCTACCCCAGCCAGATCCTCGCCGTCACCTTTACCAACAAGGCGGCGCGCGAGATGAAGCAGCGCATCGGCCACCTTGTCGGCGAAGCGGTCGAGGGCATGCCGTGGCTCGGCACCTTCCATTCGATCGGCGTCAAGATGCTGCGTCGCCATGCCGAACTGGCAGGGCTGCGCTCCGACTTCACCATCCTCGACACCGACGACGTCATCCGCCTGATCAAGCAGTTGATCCAGGCCGAGGGCCTCGACGACAAGCGCTGGCCGGCGCGCCAGTTCGCCATGATGATCGACGGCTGGAAGAACAAGGGCCTCGGTCCAGCCGAGATCCCCGAGGGCGACGCCCGCTCCTTTGCCAACGGCAAGGGCCGCGAGCTCTACAAGGCCTATCAGGACCGGCTGCAGACGCTGAACGCCTGCGACTTCGGCGACCTGTTGTGTCATCCGATCCGCATCTTCCGCGCCTACCCTGACGTGCTCAAGGAATACCACAAGCGCTTCAAATACATTCTGGTCGACGAGTACCAGGACACCAACACCGCGCAATATATGTGGCTGCGGCTCCTGGCCCAGGAAACGGGTGGTCCGGGGCAGAAGAATGTCTGCTGCGTCGGCGACGACGACCAGTCGATCTATGGCTGGCGCGGCGCCGAGGTCGACAACATCCTGCGCTTCGACAAGGATTTCCCCGGTGCCGTCGTCATCCGGCTCGAGCGCAACTACCGCTCGACCGCGCACATACTGGGTGCCGCCGCCCACCTCATCGCCCACAATGAGGGCCGTTTCGGCAAGACGCTGTTCACCGATCGCAACGATCCCGAAGACGGCAAGGTCAATGTCCATGCCGCCTGGGATTCCGAGGAGGAAGCCCGCGCCGTCGGTGAGACCATCGAACAGCTGCAGCGCCAGAAACACAATCTCAACGACATGGCGATCCTGGTGCGCGCCTCGTTCCAGATGCGCGAGTTCGAAGACCGCTTCGTCACGCTTGGCCTCAACTACCGCGTCATCGGCGGCCCGCGCTTCTACGAGCGCCAGGAAATCCGAGACGCCATGGCCTATTTCCGCGTCGTCGCCCAGGGTGCCGACGATCTCGCCTTCGAGCGCATCGTCAACGTGCCCAAGCGCGGCCTCGGCGAAGCCGCCATCCGCCAGGTCCACGATACCGCGCGCGCCCTTGGCGTGCCGATGCTGCAGGCAGCCGCCCAGCTCGCCGAGAGCGACGAACTCAAGCCCAAGCCTCGCGCCGCCCTGCGCGAAGTCGCGGCCAATTTCGAGCGCTGGCAGAAGGCGCTCGACAACACCCCGCATACTGAGCTCGCCGAGATCATTCTCGAAGAGAGCGGCTATACCGATATGTGGAAGAACGACCGCTCGGCCGAAGCGCCGGGCCGACTTGAAAACCTCAAGGAGCTGATCCGCTCCATGGAGGAATATGAGTCGCTGCGTTCCTTCCTTGAACATGTCGCCCTTGTCATGGACGCCGAGCAGGACGAGCAGCTCGACGCCGTCTCGATCATGACGCTGCATTCGGCCAAGGGCCTCGAATTCGAGACCGTCTTCCTGCCCGGCTGGGAGGAAGGCCTGTTCCCGCACCAGCGTGCCCTCGACGAAGGCGGCCGCTCGGGTCTCGAGGAGGAACGCCGCCTCGCCTATGTCGGCCTGACCCGCGCCAAGAAGAACCTGCATCTGTGGTTCGTCTCCAACCGCCGCATCCATGGCTTGTGGCAGTCGACGATTCCCTCGCGCTTCCTCGACGAACTGCCCGAGGCGCATGTCGAAGTGGCTGATGCCGGCAATTCCTATGGCGGCTATGGCGGCGGCCGCCAGAACCCCTACGGTGCCTCGCGTTTCGACAGCGTCGGTGAAAAGTCCTTCTCCAACACCTACGCCACGCCGGGCTGGCAGCGTGCCCAGCAGAACCGCACCGAAGCCACCGACCGCAACTGGGGTTCCCGCTCCGGTCATTCGGTCGAACGCATAGGCTATGGCGAGACCGATTCCGGCTTCGGCGCCGGCCGCGGCTCGGTCAAGGGCCGCACAATCGACGGCGAACTGGTCGCCAAGTCGGTCGCGACGGAGCCCTCGCGCTTCGAGGTCGGCGACCGCGTCTTCCACCAGAAATTTGGCAACGGCAACATCGCCAACATCGATGGCAACAAGCTCACCATCGACTTCGACAAGGCCGGCCAGAAGAAGGTACTGGACGGGTTCGTGAACCCAGTGTGAGGGCATTTGACAGACCCGGCGCCAGAGCCAACGTCCCGCCACACGGCGCTTGACCGCTGGTTCGAACGCATGCTCGGTGATCATGGACCACAAGGTTTCGGATCCGGCTGGTTTTCCGGTCTGTTGGGGCTTTTGTTGTCCCTCGGAAGTTTCTGTGCGGTCCTGGTGTTCCGGTTTCCGGAATGGTTGACCACGTCCGAACTGCGCAGCTCCTATCCGGTCGAGTTCATGCGCGGGCTGCTCGTACTCGCTATCATTGCCGGTTTCTTCTTCTCCGCTCTGAACATCCTGCTCAGGCCGTCGAAGAAGCTGGGCCTTGCCGGTATCGGTTTTGCCACGCTGGCCATCATTCTGGGTGGCACCGGCGTCAATGTCGATTACGACGGCGACGCGCCGATTCATGTCGGCTTGGACTGGCTGGTCCTCAATGTCGTGTTGTTGTCACTCGTCTTCGTGCCGTTGGAGCGCCTGTTTCCGCTGCGTCCCGAGCATGGAACGTTCCGTGCCGGCTGGACGACCGACGGGCTCTATTTCATCGTCAGTCACGTACTGGTCGAGCTTTTGACCTTCTTCACACTGTTACCTGCGACGATTGTCTCCCAAGCCTGGCAGGCCGATACCATGAGTGCCCAGGTCAAGAGCATGCCACTCATTGCGCAAGTCCTGCTGATCATGCTCGTTGCCGACCTGACGCAGTACTGGGTACATCGCAGCTTTCACCGTATAGGTTTCGCCTGGCCGTTTCATGCCATCCATCATTCCTCGCGCGCGATGGACTGGCTGGCGGGTTCCAGGCTGCATGTGGTCGATATCGTCGTCACACGGGCACTCATTCTGGTGCCCGTGCTCCTGTTCGGCTTTTCCGAAGCCGCCCTCTACATCTGGCTGGCCATCGTGGCAGCACAAGCCACCTTCAACCACGTCAACATGCGCATACGGCTCGGCTGGCTGGAACAGTTGCTGGTCACACCCCGTTTTCACCATTGGCACCACGCGGTCAGGCCGATCGACAAGAATTTCGCCGTGCATTTCCCCTGGATCGACAGGCTTTTTGGTACATTCTATCTGCCGGCCGATGCCTGGCCCGAAAATGTCGGCATCCATAACGACCCCATACCGGAAGAGTTCGGGCGCCAACTGCTCTGGCCATTTCACCGAAAGACGCGTTAATGCACCGCGCACCGCCGGCCCACGCCCTTTCCCACCGGACGCCGTGATCCAGGGCTTGGCAGGCAGTCGCCGGGTTTGACCCATTGGTATCGCTCCCGCAACAGGCGGCCGCAGCTGATTCACTTGCCAGGTCGACCTTCAACCCTCTGCACGAAATCTGCACGAAACTCCTGAATATCTCCTCGTTCCAGCCACCATACCCACCCGCTGCAACGGCATTGATGTCATATGCAAACGACATCGAGCCCCACGCACCGCACGCCCCGCCAGCTGCCCAAACGGCTGCTCACTGAAGCATGGTGGCTGGTCGATCCAGCGCCACCTCAGGCGATCACGCCCTTCCCTGGCACATATTGCAGCCCAGCAGGACTCCCCCGCAAGCTGGAGCGTAGGGCATGAACTTCCGCCATGCCCCGTCCACCATCTCCGCCAAGGTTGGCGCCGCATTGCTGCTGACCCTTGCAGCCGATTTTCTGCTGTTCCGGCAGCCGCTGGACATTTCGCTTTTCATCTTCGCCGCACTGGCTGCTGGTGCAATGATCGCATTTCATTCTCGGGGACCCCGTCCCCGCCCGCTCGCGCTCAAAATTGTGCTCGCCGCGCTCGCTCTCGCCCCGCTCGCCGAAAATGTCAGCCTGCTTTCGGTGACGGTCGCGACCCTTTGCCTGGCGGCCTTCGCTCTGTCGGTCTCGGCCCGCCTGCGATCCGGCCCGGTAAACTGCCTCAAGCGCATCGCCGGCTTTATCCTGACAATCCCCGGCCGGCTGCCATTCGACATCGCGCGGCTACGGAAACTGGCCGGACGCCGCAAGATCTGGCGCCTTGGCAGCCTTACCGCTTGGACGCTGGCTGTCGCTCTGGGCATGGTGTTCGTCGCGTTGTTCGGCATCGCCAATCCCGTCATCGGCTACTGGATGTCGCTGATCGACATCCGGGCCATATTCAACCTTCTTGACGTCTGGCGGATTGCCTTCTGGCTCGTCGTGGCTGGCAGCGTCTGGAGCTTCCTCAGGCCAAGATTACCGCGTTGGCTACCCAAATGGCGCCTCTTCGCACCGCGGCCGATCGCCGAAGCACAGGCAAACTTGGAACCGCCCGCCGGACTGCACCAGTCGCTCTTCGGCAAGGCGGCGATCCTGCGCGCGCTTGTCGTGTTCAACCTTATCTTCGCGCTGCAGACCGTCCTCGACGGCGCTTATCTCTGGGGCGGCGTGGCATTGCCCGCTGGGCTCACCTATGCCGCCTATGCCCATCGCGGTGCCTACGCCCTCATCGTCACGGCACTCTTGGCGGCGATTTTCGTGCTGCTCGCACTGAGGCCGGGCAGCACGACCTCGGCCGATCGCCGCGTCCGCGCCCTGGTCTATCTCTGGTCGGCGCAGAACTTTGTCCTGGTCATCTCGTCCATCCTGCGGCTCGACCTCTACATCGACGCATATTCACTGACCTACTGGCGCGTTGCCGCCTTCGTCTGGATGGGACTGGTCGCTATCGGCATCGTCCTGATCATGTCCCGCATCGCTCTCGACAAGTCGAACGAATGGCTTTTCGGTGCCAACATGCTGACGCTTTCTGCAGTTCTCTACGTCAGTTGCTTCATCAACTTCGCCGCAATCATCGCCCACTACAATGTCAGCCACAGCCGCGCGATGGATGGAGGATCGGAATTGGACTGGTATTATCTGCGCTCGCTTGGACCCCAGGCCATCCCGGCAATCGACATGGTGCTGAACCGCATGGGTGATACCGGCGCGGTCGCGCGCACAAGCCTCGTCTCGCGCCACTATGAGGCGGATCGGTTTCGCGAGCAGTTGCAGAACTGGCGTGCCTGGAGTTTTCGGAACTTCCGGCTGGCAGCGTATCTCGACCGGCCTTCGCCTTTGCCTTCCGGCACAGAGCCGCAGTGACGACGATGCCGCGCCATATCCTCGTCGTCGACGACGACCCTCATATACGCGACGTGATCTGCTTTGCCCTCGACAAGGCCGGCATGGAGACCGAGCCGGTCGGCGACGGTATGGCAGCGCTGGCGCGCATAGAGCGCCGCATGCCCGACCTGGTTGTGCTCGATGTCGGCATGCCCGAGATGGACGGGCTGGAACTGTGCCGCAGGCTTCGGCGAACCTCCGACGTGCCCGTGTTGTTCCTGTCTGCCCGCGACGAGGAAATCGACCGCATCCTCGGGCTTGAGATGGGCGGCGACGACTATGTCACCAAGCCGTTCAGCCCGCGAGAGCTGGTGGCGCGCGTCAACGTCATCCTTCGCCGCGCACGGCCGGCTCCGGCGGAACTCGTCTCGGCAAGCCTCAGTCACGGCCTGATTGTGCTCGATCCTTTGCGGCGCGCGGTGAATTACGATGACCGAGACATCGACCTCACCGCGACCGAATTTACCATCGTCAAGGCGCTGATGACGAAACCGATGCATGTCCTCAACCGCAGTCAGCTGATCGATGCCAGCCACGCCGCCAACATCCACGTCTCGGAGCGAACGGTCGACAGCCACATCCGCAACATCCGCGCGAAGTTCGCAACAGTGGGTTGCTCCAACGCGATCGAGACCGTCCATGGCATGGGCTTCCGCCTCGGGCGGTGCGGCGCGTGACTGAAAAATGGCGCCCGCCCCTCGGCCTCGTCGTGCTGGCCATCCTTGCCACCGTCATGACGCTGCCGCTATTGGGGCTGTTCAGCTTCCAACTCTATCAGCAGCGCTTCGAACCGGCCACCGAGCCCGCCGTTCTATCGCATGGCGCGGTCGCCGCAGCGGCCCTTGTAACAGGCGTCACGCTGCTGATCGGCTTCGTCTTCATCCGCACCATCTCCCGTCCCATGCACGATCTGATGGAAAGAACCGCGCGCATCGCCGAGGGGCAAACGGACGCCCTCCAGCCACTTGCCCATCACGGCACGCGCGAGATGGCGGAGTTGTCCAAAGCCTTCCTCGACATGGCGCGCAAGCTGCAGATCCGCAACGAAACGATTCGCACCTTTGCCACCCACGTCTCGCATGAGCTGAAATCGCCGCTGACCGCGATCCAGGGCGCCGCCGAATTGCTGCGCGACGCCAGCGACGACATGGATCCGGCCACAAGAACGCGCTTCCTCGACAACATCGTCGCCGACACCGACAGGCTGAACCGCCTGGTTCGCCGCCTGATCGAACTGGCGCGCGCCGACAAGGCAGCGCTGCCAGGCCAGAGCACGTCGCTCACTGAGATTCTCGGCTATCTCGCTCCTGTCGAAGGTGTCGACCTGTCGATCTTGTCTGGCGCTGACATCCGCTTTGCCATGTCGGCTGAAAATGGCGCGGCCATCCTGTCCAATCTCGTCGACAACGCGCTGCGCCATGGCGCCGGCCGTTTCGTGCTGGAGGCCAGCAGCTTTGACGACACTGTGACCATAGCTGCCACCGACGATGGCTGCGGCATCTCGCCCAACAACCGCGCCCGCATCTTCGAGCCGTTCTTCACCACACGGCGTGAAACCGGCGGTACCGGCCTTGGCCTCGGCATCGTCTCGGCCTTGCTCAACGCCCATGACGGAACGATCCGGCTTGCCGGCACCGACAAGGGCACCCGCTTCGAGATCAGGCTGCCGGTGGCATAGGACTGCCACGATCAGCCTCTTGCCGGCAATCACGTCGGCGAGAGCCACCGCCGCGGCCGCCACTTACCGGTTGCCGCCCCGCATGCGCAGGAATAACATCAGGTTTGCGCTAATTGTGGATCGCAGGGAGGCGAAGACGATGCGCAGATATATCGATTGCCGTGAATTCCCGAGCGAAATGAAGTGCACCGTGGCGATCGCAGCCGACAACGAGGACGAACTGGTCAACGCTGCCGTCCAGCATGCTGTCGCCGTCCATGGCGAGCATGACACACCGGATTTCCGCGCGGAGGTCAGGAAAGCCATCCATATAGGCTCGCCGCCGGCCTGATTTGATGCTCGTGACATATTGCCGGTGCTGATGCAGGGCTCAGCAACGCATCGCGAGTGGTGATGCCCTGTCCTACTGCCGGCGCACAGGCTCGCCGCTGCGCATTGCCTTCAGCCGTTCGGCGGCCGACGCCGCCAGCTCGGCGTAGCGTTCCTCCAGAGCCTCGGCGGCAACCAGCACCTCCGGCTCGAAGTCATTGGCCTCGAGCACTTGCCTCAGCTTTTCGACAAATTCGGCCTGCTGTTCGAGCGCGGCAAACAGCTTCTTGACCTGGTCGCGGCTGATGTCGGGATTGGCGAGCGTCGCCGGAACCTCGCGCGCCATCTCGGCGCCGGTCTCGGCCTGCTCTCTGAGGATATCCAGCCAGTCAGTCACGCCACGCCATACCCTACCCGCCACAATCTTGTTCCGGACCGCGGCAATCGTCAACCGCCCGGGAGCAGCGGAGGACAGTACTTTCACGCCTGCAGCAGGAATTGCGGGCGGTGGTTTTTGTTCCCAAATCCCAAGCGCCTGCATGAAGACGCTGCAGCATAGGCAGCGCCAGGCATGCGAGGCGCAGGGACTTCTTCGTCTGCGAGGAGACGCAGCACTCACCCCTTCGCTTTCGCTCGGACATCATGCCGTTTGGCCGCTTGCTCGCATTTCTTGCGGATTTCCTCGACCTCGGTTTCGGTCAGATGCTCGATGCCGATGAAATGGTTGTGGCCGGTGCCGACCCGGATCAGCTCGTCGAGCTTGGCCTGGATCGCAGCACCGTCGCGGTTCTGGGTGTTCTGGATCAGGAACACCATCAGGAAGGTGATGATGGTCGTGCCGGTGTTGATCACCAGCTGCCAGGTGTCGGAAAAGCCGAACACCGGACCTGATACCGCCCAGGCCAACACGACAATGCAGCAGCCGAGAAAGGTCAGCGGCAGGCCGGCGGCATAGGCTACCTTGTTGGCGATCTTGGTGAAAACCTTCTCGCACATGGCCACATCCCTTCGGTGCGAAGGAAACAACCGGGCCCCGCTTCGGGTTCCGCAGCCGGCGCTTAGGCCTGCCTCGCTTCCCAGCGGTCGAGAAAGGCCTCGATCGGCAGGCTCTGCATGTCGGGGATCGCCTCGAACAGTCTTTCGCGCGGCCAATCCCACCAGGCCAGCGCCTCGATGCGGGCGATAACCTCGACGGGGAACCGCATCTTCAGCCTCTTTGCGGGCACGCCGGCAAAAACCTCAAACGGCGCGACGTCGCGCGTCACCACGGAATTCGCCCCGACCACCGCTCCATTGCCAATGCTCACACCGGGCATGATCACCGCACCATGTCCGACCCACACATCGTGTCCGATAATCACGGGCTTAGCCCTGCGACGCTCGCGGAAATCGTTGTCGACGCCGAGATAGCGGAAATACTCGTTCGGCCGGTAGCTCAGCTTGTGCGTGGTCAGCCGCTCCATCGGATGCTCTAGCGCGTTGATGCGCGTATTTGCGGCGATCGAGCAGAACTTGCCGATCGTGGTGTAGATCGCCTCGGCGTGGCGCTCGAAATAGGAGTAGTCGCCGACCACCACCTCGCGCAACACGACGCGCTCGCCGACGATCACATGGCGGCCAAGCCGGCAGCCTTTCAGCTCCGACGTCGGGTGGATTCGCGGTTCGTCATCCTTGAAGCGAAGGTTTGCTTGATCGTCCATGACGCGGATGTACGCCCGCGCCACACTGCCCGCAAGCTATTGCGGCTTGCCCTTGGCCCAGACGACGTTCTGGCCATAGAGCGGCACCGTGGTCATCGACATCTTGGCCGAGCCGTCCTGCACTTGGCGCGAATGGGCGAGATAGATTAGTGTCTCGTTTTTCTGGTCGTAGATGCGGTTCACCACCTGCTCCTTCCAGATCAGGCTGATGCCCTGTTTGAAGACCTCCTCGCCCTCCTGGCCGAGGTCGATCTCGCCAATGGTGATCGGTCCGGTCTGCTGGCACGAGATTGCGGTGTCCGACGGGTTCTCGAACCAGTTGCCTTTCTGCAGCCGGTCGATCACGCCGCGGTCGAAATAGGAGACGTGGCAGGTGACGCCCTCGACCTTGGGGTCCTTGATCGCCTCGACGATGATGTCGTTGCCGAGCCAGTCGACGCCGACCTCGCCCACCTGCTGGGCCATGGCGGGCAATGCTGCGCCGAGCGCAAGGGTGGTCGCAAGGACGGAAAGGGCAAGCCGCATGAAAGCCTCCTGAATTGGCTGAAGTCGTCCACACTTGGGTCGCCCGCGCCCGCCTTGCAAGCCAGAGACGCTGCATCCTGCTCGCGAAAAGGTGTTTTGTGGACGAATGAGAGCGTCAACATGTCCCTTTTGGCAAATCACGCGCCGCGCTATGTAGGGTTGATGAAACAGGCCTTGCCCATATCGCTTTCGGCGACCGCGTGGATCGCGCTCGGCATGATGGCGTTTGCGGCAGCTTCGGGCCTCGCCTTCGCCTCCTGGCTGGACAAGGACGCCGGCATCTTCATGTCGCTGGTCGAGGCCGGCATGTCCTGGTGCTTCTGAACCGGTCATCAATAACACCATGGAATCACAATCGATGATGCGCACGATCCTTGCCGGCATTCTGATCCTGATGGCCGCCGGCGTCGGCTGGCTGACCTTCGACTGGTACAGCAGCAAGACCAGCGCCCAGGCTTTCGGTGCGCCCTTCGTGCTTGTCGATCAGAAGGGCGCCGAGATCACCGAAGCGGCGTTCCGCGGCCAGCCAAGTGCTGTCTTCTTCGGCTTCACCCATTGCCCCGAGGTCTGCCCGACCACGCTGTTCGAGCTCGACGGCCTGCTCAAGCAGATGGGCGACGAAGGCAAGAACCTCCGCGCCTATTTCGTCTCGGTCGATCCCGAGCGCGACACGCCCGAGGTGATGAACAGCTACGTCAGCAACGTCTCCGACCGCATCACCGGCATCACCGGCTCGCCCGACAAGATCGCCGCCATGGCCAAGGCCTTCGGTATCTATTCCAAGAAGGTGCCGACCGAAGGCGGCGACTACACCATGGATCACACGGCGTCGGTGCTGTTGCTCGACAGCAAGGGTGATTTCTTCGGCACGATCGCCTATGAGGAGAACCCAGAGACCGCACTTGCCAAGCTCAAGCGGCTTGCCAAGGAAGGCTGACCCTCCTCTCCCGGACCCGACATGACCCAGACACGGCTGCACTTTACCACCGGCCGCGAAGCCGCCAACCGCATCTTCGCTGCCCTCGAAACCGCCTTCGAGGAAGATGGCTGGCCGATCGCCGTGATCGAGGTCGACGAGGACCGCGATATCCACGAGGTCTCGCTCTACACGGATGGCGATGTCGAGGACGTTGCCCGCCGCATGGCCGAGGTGGTTGCAGAAGCAGGCCACAAGGGCCCGCTGGGCCGTGAGGTGCTACCCGACGTCGACTGGGTGGCGAAGTCGCTCGAAGGCCTGAAGCCGGTGCAGGCAGGACGCTTCATCGTTCATGGCAGCCATGACCGCGAGGACGTGCGCCCCGGACAGATCGCCATCGAGATCGAGGCCGGCCTCGCTTTCGGCACCGGCCATCACGGCACCACGGCAGGCTGCCTCGCGATGATCGAAAAGGTGATGGCCGCGGAAAAACCGGCCAAGGCGCTCGACCTTGGTACCGGCAGCGCCGTGCTGGCGATCGCAGTCGCCAAGCTGGCGCCGATCCCGGTACTGGCAACCGACATCGACCCGGTCGCAACCGACGTTGCCGCCGCGAATGTCCGCCTCAATGGTGCTGCCGACCACGTCGAGACGGTCACCGCCGCAGGCTTCGACGACCCGATCTTCGCCGCGCGCGGCCCTTTCGACCTGATCGTCGCCAACATCCTGGCGCAGCCGCTGATGCTGCTGGCGCCCGAAATGGCCACGAACCTTGCGGTCGACGGCTCCCTCGTGCTGTCGGGTATCCTCGACCGTCAGCACGACGCCGTGGTCGAAGCCTATGTCGCGGCAGGCTTCCGCCACATCGAGACCTTCCACAGGGAAGGCTGGGTGACAATCCACCTCAAGAACTGAGCCCGCTGGACAAGCCGGCGGCGTTGCCAGCAACGGCCGGCGCGGATAGGTTCGCCCGACATCCAGCTTTCGGGAAACCACCATGTTCCAGTCCTTTGATTCAGCCGGCGATCCCACCGTCGGCAAGCCGCGCGTGGCGTTGCTCCGGCAATGGCTCAAGGAAAATGGGCTCGACGGCTTCGTCGTGCCCCGCGCCGATGAGCACCAGGGCGAGTATGTCCCGCCACGTTCGAATCGCCTGCGGTGGCTGACCGGCTTCAGCGGCTCGGCCGGCGTTGCGATCGTGCTCGCCCGCAGCGCCTACATCTTCGTCGACGGGCGCTACACGCTCCAGGTGCGCGACGAGGTCGATCTCGATATCTTCACCGTCGAAAGCCTGATCGACAACCCGCCATCGGTGTGGATCAAGGAAAGCCTGCCCAAGGGCGCAAGGCTTGGCATCGACCCGTGGCTGCACACCATGGGCGAGGTCAAGGCGCTGACAACGGCAACCGAAAAGGTCGGCGCCGTGCTTGTCCCCCTCGCCCGCAACCCCATCGACGCGATCTGGGAAGATCAGCCCGACGCACCGTTGGCCCCAGTCGAGATCCATCCGGAGGCCTTTGCCGGCGAACTGGCCAAGGACAAGTTGAAACGGCTCGCCGCAGCGATCGAGAACGACGGCGCCACCCATGTGATCCTGACCGACCCGTCGTCGCTCGCCTGGGCGTTCAACATCCGTGGTGGCGACGTACCCCACACGCCGCTTGCCCTTGGCTTCGCCATCCTCTCCGCCGACGGCAGCCATGCCGTGTTCATGGACAAGCGCAAACTTGGCCGCACCGAGGAGGCCTATCTCACCCAGCTTGCCGACATCAAGGCACCGAGCAAGCTCGATGACGCGGTCGCGGCCCTTGCCAAATCTGGTGCGAAGATCGCGCTCGACCCGGTGCTTGCCGCCGACAGGCTGCGCGCCCTGATCGAGGACAATGGCGGCACGGTGGTGCAAGCGCCCGACCCGGCCCGCCTGCCCCGCGCCACCAAGAATGCCCAGGAGATCGCCGGTTCGCGCGCTGCCCACCGCCGTGACGGCGCTGCTGTCGCCAAGCTTTTGTGCTGGCTCGACCGGCAGAATCCCGGCAGCCTCGACGAGATCGCCGTCGTGACCAAGCTGGAGGAATGCCGCCGCCAGACCGGTGAGGAAACGCAGATGCCGCTCCGCGACGTCTCGTTCGACACCATCTCGGGTGCCGGCGCCAATGGCGCGATCATGCATTACCGCGTCTCGAAAGCGACGAGCCGGGTGCTGGCCGAGGGTGAACTGTTCCTGCTCGATTCGGGCGCGCAATATCAGGACGGCACCACCGACATCACTCGCACTATGCCGGTCGGCAAGCCGAGTGAGGAGATGCGCGAGCGTTTTACCCTGGTGCTCAAGGGCATGATCGCGATCTCGCTGGCGCGGTTTCCCGCAGGCACGCGTGGCGCCGACATCGACGCGCTCGCCCGCATCGCACTGTGGAAGAACGGCCTCGACTACGCCCACGGCACCGGCCACGGCGTCGGGTCCTATCTCGCTGTTCATGAAGGCCCGCAGCGCATCGCCAAGACCGGCATGGAAAAGCTGCTCGCCGGCATGATCCTGTCCAACGAGCCCGGCTACTACAAGGAAGGCCATTACGGCATCAGGCTGGAAAATCTGATCCTGGTGACGCCAACCGCCGAGCTGCCCGGCGGCGACATCGCCATGCACGGCTTCGAGACGTTGACGCTGGCGCCTTTCGACCAGCGCCTGCTGCGCGCCGACCTGCTGACCCGCGAAGAGCTGGATTGGCTCAATGCCTACCATGCCCGCGTGCTGGCCGAGATCGGACCGATGCTCGACGGCGAAACGCTGGCGTGGCTGGAAAAGGCGACGGCGCAGATCGCCTGATCAGCGTGTAATGAAAACGACCGGCCGCTTCATGCGGCCGGTTTTCGTTCAGCCGATGAAATGCCGCATGGCAATCAACACGGCAGCGCCTGTCAGAAACATCGTCATCAGGCCACCACGCAGTCCAACAACGGCTGCCACGGCAAGCGCTGCCAGCTCAGCCGGACCGGCCGAGAGTGCCGCGGGTGCCACGAGCGTCGTCAGAACCGCAGCCGGCACCGCGTTCAGGCCCGCCTCGACGCGCGGATGGATGCGCTCGAAACGCGAAATGACGAGATGGCCGCCGATACGGGTCAGATAGGTGGCGACAGCGCCGGCAATGATGATCCAAAGCGTCGTGCTCATGACACCACCTCCGCCGTTTCTTCACTCGTCAGGCTCTCGTCGGACCTGACCGGCATCGCCGCCGCAAACAGCACGCCGGCCAGCGCCCCAATGGAAACATGCCAGGGTGAGCCTACGGTCTTGTAGGCGATCATCGAGGCAACGGCGCTGGCAACGACGATCGGCAGCCAGCGCGGGCGCTTGCGGAAGCTCATCACCAAACCGAGAAAATAGATCGGCAGCAGGAAGTCGAGCCCGATGGCATGGGGGTTGGGAATCAGCCGCCCGAACAGCGCGCCGAGCGCGCTTTCGGCGACCCAGAAGACATAGATCGGCAGCGCCATGCCCATGTACCAGGCAAAGGTCACCTGCTCGCCATTCTCGCCCTTGCGCTCGGCCTCGGCATATTGCGGATCGACCAGGAAGAAATAGCCGATGGCCTGCTTCAGGAACGGCCAATGGTCGATGTGCTTGCCAACGGCAGCCGAATAGAGAACGTGGCGGAAGTTGACGGCGAAGATCGATAGCACCACCAGCCACGGCGCGACATGCTGGCCGAACAACTCGATGCCGACCAGCTGGCTGGCGCCGCCATAGATCGAGGCGCTCATCAGTGTCGCCTCGACGACGGAGAAGCCGTTGTCGACGGCCAACGCCCCGAACAGGATGGCAAAGGGCGCCGACGCGACCACCACCGGCACGCTCAATCGCATGCCCTGCAAGAATTCACCGCGACGATCAGACATTAGGCCTCCGTGGCGCATCGGCCCCAGATCGAATTTTGAGCGTTGGAATGCACGATACAGGCCGAACGAGCTCGGCCAAGGCTCCATAGCTTGCGCGGGGGTCTGAATAAGTCAGCCGGCTTGGCGTGTCACATCAATTCGGTTGAGCCAACGATCAGCGCTTCTTGGCCTTCGGCGGCCGCTTCACCGAGCACGGCACATTACCGCCGGCATGAAGCCGGCCCATCGTCATGTCGAGCTTGATCGGCAGGTCGCGCAGCGCCGAGACGTTCAGCTTGCGCGCGGCTGCCAGCGCCACCTCGCCGCAGGCATGCGCGTCCTCTGCAGCATTATGGTGCCTGAAGGAGAAATCGATATGGCGCGACACCTCGTTGAGCCGGTGCGAGGTTAGCTCCTGCCACACCTTCTTCGCCATCTTGAGCGTGCAGATGTAGTCGATGTCAGGACTGACAGTGCCATACAGCTGATAGCTCGCCCTGAGCACACTCATGTCGAAGGACGCGTTGTGGGCGATCACAAGCGTGTCTGAGAGATCGTCCTCGAACTCCTCCATCACCTCGGGAAACTCGGCTGCGTCCTCGACATGTTCGGGCCGTATGCCGTGAACGGCAATGTTGAAGCGCGAGAACCGCATGTCCCGGGGGCGGATCAGTCGCTCCTCGATACGGATGACCGCGCCGTCCTCGATCCAGGCAAGGCCAATGGAGCACGGGCTGCTCCGCTGCTCATTGGCAGTTTCGAAGTCGATGGCAAGTGCTCGCATGACGTCTGTCAGCCCGCCTGCCCGACGCGTTCGAACCACTGGTCCTCTGTGATCACCTCGATACCCAGATCGGTCGCCGCCTTGAGCTTCGAGCCAGCACCTGGGCCCGCCACAACGAGGTCGGTCTTCTTGGACACCGAGCCCGCCACCTTGGCGCCAAGCTTCTCGGCCATCGCCTTGGCCTCGTCGCGCGACATCTTTTCGAGCGAGCCGGTGAACACCACCGTCTTGCCCGAAACGGGTGACGACACGTCGCCGATACGCTCCTCGTCAAGCGGCGTCACTTCGGCAAGCAGCGCATCGAGCACCTGCCTGTTGTGCTCCTCTGCGAAGAACTCGACCACCGCCTCGGCGACGATGGCGCCGATGCCGTTGACGCCGGTCAGCTCCTGCCAGGCGGCATTGCCCTTGTCACCCTTGCCCTCAGGCATCACGGCAGCAACACCAGCGGCGCGGAAGGTCTCGAAATTGATGTAGTGGCGCGCCAGGCGCTTGGCATTGGTTTCGCCGATGTGGCGGATGCCGAGCGCAAACAGGAAGCGCGAGAACTCGACCTGGCGGCGGTCGTCGATGGCCGCAAACAACTTGCGAGTCGATGTCGCGCCGAAGCCATCGATGTTCTCGAGCTTGGTGAGCGATCCTTCTTGTCGCCGCTTCAGCGTGAAGATGTCCGCCGGCGAGCCGACATGCAATGCCGGGTCCTGCGACTGGAAGAAGAACTCGATCTGCTTCTCGCCCAGGCCCTCGATGTCAAAGGCATTGCGCGAGACGAAATGGCGAAGGCGCTCCACAGCCTGTGCCGGACAGATCAGGCCGCCGGTGCAGCGGCGCACCACCTCACCCTCCTCGCGGACAGCATGGCTGTCACAGGCCGGGCAGCGCGTCGGGAACAGATAGGGCTGCGCTCCTGCCGGGCGCTTCTCCAGGACGACGTCGAGGATCTGCGGAATGACGTCACCTGCCCGCTGTACGATGACGGTGTCGCCGACGCGGATGTCATGATCCTCGTCGCGAATGGCCGCGCCGCTGTTGCCGAGGCCCTTGATGTAGTCCTCATTGTGCAGCGTGGCGTTGGTGACCACCACACCGCCCACCGTCACCGGCTGCAGCCGCGCCACCGGCGTCAGCGAGCCGGTGCGGCCGACCTGGATGTCGATGCCGAGCAGTGTCGTCGTCGCCTTTTCAGCCGGGAACTTGTGCGCGATGGCCCAGCGCGGCGAACGCGAGACGAAGCCGAGCCGCTGCTGCAGGTCGAGCCGGTCGACCTTGTAGACGACGCCGTCGATGTCGTAGCCGAGCCCGGCGCGATTGGCCTCGATCATCCGGTACTGCGACAGCAGGCCGTCGACGCTGTCGAACACCTTCATCAGCGGATTGGTCTTGAAGCCGTAGGTCTTAAAAGCCTCGACCATGCCCATCTGGGTGTCGGCCGGCATGTCGCTGACCTCGCCCCAGGCATAGGCGAAAAAGCGCAGCGGACGGCTGGCAGTGATAGACGTGTCGAGCTGGCGCAGCGAACCGGCGGCCGCATTGCGCGGATTGGCGAAAATCTGCTTGCCAGCTTCAGCATTGCGCCGGTTGAGTTCGGCAAAGTCGGCGTGGCTCATATAGACCTCGCCGCGCACTTCCAGCACCTCGGGAAAGTCGCCCTTCAGCACGTTCGGAATGTCGGCGATGGTGCGGGCGTTCGCCGTGACGTTTTCGCCGACCTGGCCGTCGCCGCGCGTCGCCGCCGTCACCAGCCGGCCGTTCTCGTAGCGGATCGACAGCGACAGGCCGTCGATCTTGGGCTCGGCGGTGATTACCACCGGCTCGTCGGCGGACAGCCTGAGGAAGCGCCTGATGCGGCCGACGAACTCGCTGACGTCCTCGTCGGCAAAGGCGTTGTCCAGCGACAGCATCGGCACGACATGGGTGACCTTGCCGAATTTTTCGGAGACGGCAGCGCCCACCGACTTGGACGGCGAGTCCTCACGCACCAGTTGCGGAAAACGCTGCTCGATGGCGAGGTTGCGGCGGCGCAGCGCATCGTAATCCGCGTCCGAAATCGTCGGCGCGTCCTCGGCATGATAACGCAGGTCGTGGCCGGCAATTTCTTCGGCCAGCCGCGCAAGCTCCGCCGCGGCTTCAGTCTCGCTCAGCGAATCGACTGGCTTGTCGGACATGGTACGGCTCCGGCTGAAAACGCGGCCACCATAGATCAGGACGCTGTCGAGCGGGAGCCGCCCGGACCGAATTCCACGTCAAATCAGCAGCATCGCGAAGGCTCCTGACATGGGAGCCGCAATCGCGTGGTCAGGAAAGGACGGCCGTGTTCTCGCGCAGCAGGCGCTCGGCGGCGGCGCGCGCTTCCTCGGTGATCGAGGCGCCAGACAGCATGCGCGCGATTTCCTCCTGGCGCGCGGTACGGTCCATCTCGTGGATACCGGTCGCCACCTTGTCGGTGTTGCCCTTCTTGGAGATCAGGAAATGCGTCGCCGCGCGGGCCGCGACCTGCGGCGCATGCGTCACTGACAGCACCTGCACCCGGCGGGACAGCCGTGCCAGCCGCTGGCCGATGGCGTCGGCAACCGCGCCACCCACGCCGGTATCGATCTCGTCGAACACCAGTGTGGGTGCCGAACCACGGTCGGCAAGCGCCACCTTCAACGCGAGGAGAAAACGCGACAACTCGCCACCCGAGGCGACCTTCATCATCGGGCCCGGTCGGGTGCCGGGATTGGTGCGCACCCAGAACTCGACCTGATCGATACCTTCCTGCATGCGATTGTCGGCTTCGCTCGACATCTCGACGATGAATTCGGCGCGTTCGAGCTTGAGTTCGGGCAATTCGGCCATGACGGTCTTGCGCAGGCTCTCGGCCACAGTCTTGCGGAGCTCCGACAGATTGGCAGCGATGCGATCATAGGCATCGCGGCTGGTCCTCGCCTGCGTTTCCAGCACCTGCAGCCGCTCCTCGCCGGCATCGAGGTCGGCGAGGTCGGCAACCATCGTGTCGCGCAGCCTGGCTAGGTCGTCGACGGCAACATTGTGCTTGCGTGCAGCCGCGCGCAGGGCAAACAGCCGCTCCTCAGCCTTTTCCAGCCGCTGCGGGTCATATTCGGTGGCGCGAAGGGCGGCATCGACGCCGGATTGCGCCGCATCAAGCGAGATCATCGCCTCGTCGAGCGATTTCACCACCTCATCGAGCAGGCCCGGCACCTCGGCCGCCTTGCGCTGCAGGCGGCGCAACAGGCTGGCAAGCTGCGGCAGCGGCGACGACGAGCCCGACAGCACGTCCTGTGCATCCTGGATTTCGGAGGCGATCTTTTCGACGCGCATCATTGCGGCACGCAGCTCGGCGAGTTCGCTCTCCTCCCCCGGCTGGGGATCGAGCTTGGTGAGTTCGGTCACCGAGGCACGCAGATATTCAGCCTCGCGCGCGGCGGCATCGACGCGGGCGCGATGGCGTGACAGCTCCTGCTCGGCACCGCGCCACAACTTCCACGCGTCGGCGGTGGCCTTGGCTTCGCCGACATGACCGCCAAAGGAATCGAGCACATCGCGATGCGCCCCGGCGTCGACAAGCGCGCGATCGTCGTGCTGGCCGTGGATTTCGACAAGCGCGCGGCCGATGTCGCGCATCAGCGTGACGCTGGACGGCTGGTCGTTGACGAAGACGCGCGTGCGCCCGTCGGCGGTCTGGACGCGTTTCAGGATGATGTCGCCATCGTCGTCGATGGCATTGTCGGCAAGCAGCGTACGCGCCGGATGGTTGCGCGGCACGTCGAAGACCGCACTCACCTGCCCTTGCGTGGCACCGTGGCGGACCAGCGATGCATCGCCGCGCGCGCCGAGCGCGAGCGACAATGCGTCGAGAAGGATGGATTTGCCCGCGCCGGTCTCACCGGTCAGCACCGACAGGCCAGGCGTGAAATCGATGTCCAGCCGTTCGATCAGGACAATATCGCGGATCGACAGGCGCGAGAGCATCTATTTCTGGTCAGGCGCCGGAGAACATCTTCCCGGCCTTGGAAATCCAGGAGCCGGCATTTTCCCGAGGCTCGAGGCCATTGGTCTGCAGCAGCTTGTACGAATCCTTGTACCACTGGCTGTCAGGATAGTTCTGGCCGAGCACGGCCGCCGCCGTCTGGGCTTCCGAGGTCAGGCCCATCGCGTAGTAGGTTTCGACGAGGCGCGCGAGCGCTTCTTCGATGTGGCGTGTGTTCGAATAGTTCTCGACAACATTGCGGAAGCGCTTTGCCGAAGCGATGAATTCGCGACGCTCGAGATAATAGCGGCCGATCTGCATTTCCTTGCCGGCGAGCTGGTCGCGGGCGAAGCGGATCTTGGCGTTGGCGTCGTCGACATATTCGGAAGCCGGCCAGCGCTGAACCACCTCGGTCATCGCCTCGATGGTGCGGCGAGCTTCCTTCTGATCCTGCGTCACGTCGCGAATCTGGCGGAAATAGCTGAGGCCGATGATGTACTGGGCGTAGGCCGCGTCGTCGGTCGAGGGATAGAGCGCGAGATAGCGCTTGGCCGAGTTGATGGCCTCTTCATAGGAGCCCTGGCGATAGCTGGCGAAAGCGCCCATCACCATCGATTTACGGGCAAACTCCGAATAGGGATGCTGACGGTCGACAGCCTCGAACTTGCGGCTGGCCTCCTTGAGGCGGCCGGCATTGAGGTTGGCGAGGCCCTGATTGTAGAGCACATCGGCCGGTTCGGTCTGCTCGACATAGGTCGCGAGATCGACATCGGCTTCGCCGGACATGCAGCCGGACAGTGCAAGCGTCGGAGCGATGAGCGAAAGCGCCACAACCAGAGGCTTCACGCGCAATTTCGATCGATCGGCTCGTATCAATGACATCACAGAGTTCCGCCCCTTTGGCGCTGTTTCGCTTTTAGGCAATGGCCATAGATCACAACTGGCTTTGCCGGGCAACGCTATCAGCCGCCAATCGCGCAATTTTGTGGCACGCAATGACGCATGCCATTTCGCCGGCCAAGTGGTGCAACAAGGTCACACCACCTCCAGGCGATTGCCGGCCGTCAGAGGGTCCAGGGCGCGTGGACTGCGGCACTGACAGCGATAAGTTCGGCCGAGCGGCCGCGCTCGCGGCGCGACGTCTCGACGACTTCGAAAGCCGACCTGTCAGAAAGCAGGCGGCGCAGCGCAGCGGCGTTCAGCCGGTGGCCACCGCGATAGGAACGGAAGCAGCCGATGAAGCGCGCGCCGGCGAGTGCCAGGTCGCCCATCGCGTCAAGCGTCTTGTGGCGCACGAACTCGTTGGAGAAGCGCAGGCCTTCCATGTTGATGATGTGGTTGTCGTCGCCGATGACCACTGAATTCTCGAGCGACGAACCAAGCGCATAGCCGGCTGCCCACAGGCGCTCGACGTCCTTCATGAAACCAAAGGTGCGGGCGCGCGAGATCTCGCGGCGGAATATGTCGTCGTTGATATCGGAAGCAAAGGACTGGCGCCCGATCGCTGGGCTCTCGAAATCGATCTCGACCTCGAATCGCGTGCCGCCATAGGGACGGAACTCGGCCCAGGAGGCGCCGCTTTCGATTCGTACCGGCTTGAGAACGCGGATGTAGCGGCGCTTGACGCACTGCACTTCGATGCCGGCCAGGTCGATGGCCTCGACGAACTGCGCGGCACTGCCGTCCATGATCGGGATTTCAGCGCCTTCGACTTCGATCAGCAGATTATCGATACCGAGGCCGAACAGAGCGGCCATCAGGTGTTCGATCGTGGCAACGTGCTGGCCGGCGGGATCGCCGAGCAAGGTGCAAAGATCGGTCGCACCCACTTCTGACACAATTGCGCGAAATTCTCGGTCAGCAACCTGAAACACCACGCCCGTATCCGCGTCTGCCGGCGCGAAATGGATGGCTACCGGCTTGCCGCTGTGAACGCCAACGCCCGACAGGGTGACACGCGATTTGAGTGTTGTCTGATAGTCCTGCAAGTCGATCCCCATATGCCCGTACTCACCACGTCCGCTTCGCCACACCACGGCGCACGGCTCTTATGCTCGCCAGACGGGACCTCATCCCCACAATACCCGTCAGCGACCTTAATCGGCGCGAAGATAGTCTTCCGGGTGAGAGACTCCAAATCACGGTTTCTTACTCTGTGTAACTGCGGGGACGCTTCGACTCGCCCCGCCAAGCTCATGTTTTAACTTATCTTTTCAGAGCAAAAGGCGGGCGTCGAGACGCCCGCCTTTCAAACAGTGTTACCGGCCGTTCACAGATCAGTTGGCTTGCCGGCGAAGGAACGCTGGAATCTCCAGCTGATCGTCCTCCTGAGTCCGTGCCTGCGGTGCCAGGCGGCCATGTTCGTCGAGCTGTCCGCGGCGCGGCGCGTACATCTGCGATTCCTGGCTGGTCATGCGGCGCTGCTCGGGCGCCGGCTGGCGCAGCTTGGGCTCGCGCGGCTGCGCGGGCTGCAGGCGTGCCGGTTCTTCCTCACGGCGGGTCAGGCCGCTGGTCAGGCGCTTGAGCAGGCCCATCGGACCACGATCCTCATGCTGCTCGGCCGGCTGAGCCTTGGCTTCGACCTCGGCCTTGACCATCGGCGGAAAGTCCTCGACGCGCGGCATGCGCGGCTGAACCTGGGCCGGCTGCATCATCTCGCGCTGCGGTGCCATCTGCGGCTGGGCAACCGGCTGCGGTGCGGGCTGCTGGAACTGCTGCGGCTGATACTGCTGGACCTGCGGCTGGGCCGGCGGAGCGGCAAACAGCTTGCTCTGCGGACGGAAGTCGTCAGCCGGAGCGGCTGGCCGCGGCTGCGCCATCGCGGCGGCATTGGCTTCGGCAAGGCGGATGGCCTCGGCAACCGGATCGTTGGTGCGCACTTCCATGCGCGGCTGTTCGACAGGAGCAGCCTGCACGACAGGACGCGGTGCCTCGACCTGACGCTGTGCCGGCTTCGGCGCCTGACGGATGGTCAGCGGTGCAGCAGCCATGTCGGCAGCCGACTTGTCGATGCCGGTGGCGACGACCGACACGCGGATGACGCCTTCGAGGTCTTCGTCGAAAGTGGCGCCCAGGATGATGTTGGCGTCCTGATCCACTTCCTCACGGATTCGGGTGGCAGCTTCGTCGACTTCGAACAGGGTCAGGTCGCGGCCGCCGGTGATCGAGATGAGCAGGCCCTTGGCGCCCTTCATCGAGGTTTCGTCGAGCAGCGGGTTGGCGATTGCTGCTTCGGCGGCGGCCATCGCACGGCCCTCGCCCGAAGCTTCGCCGGTGCCCATCATCGCCTTGCCCATTTCGCGCATCACCGAACGGACGTCGGCGAAGTCGAGGTTGATCAGGCCTTCCTTGACCATCAGGTCGGTGATGCAGGCAACGCCCGAATACAGCACCTGATCGGCCATGGCGAAGGCGTCCGCGAAGGTCGTCTTGTCATTGGCCAGACGGAACAGGTTCTGGTTCGGGATGACGATCAGCGTGTCGACGCACTTCTGCAGCTCTTCGATGCCGTAATCAGCCGTCTTCATGCGGCGCTGGCCTTCGAAGTGGAACGGCTTGGTGACGACGCCGACGGTCAGGATACCCTTTTCGCGAGCGGCGCGGGCGACGACCGGAGCAGCACCGGTGCCGGTGCCGCCGCCCATGCCGGCGGTGACGAAGCACATATGCGTGTTCGACAGGTGGTCGATGATCTCGTCGATGCACTCTTCAGCGGCGGCGCGACCGACTTCCGGCTGCGAACCCGCGCCCAGGCCCTCGGTGACATGCGCGCCGAGCTGGATGAGACGCTCGGCCTTCGACATGGTGAGTGCCTGCGCATCGGTGTTGGCCACGACGAACTCGACGCCGCGCAGGCCAGCGGTGATCATGTTGTTGACAGCGTTGCCGCCGCCACCGCCGACACCGAACACGGTGATGCGGGGCTTGAGCTCGGTGATGTCCGGCTTCTGCAGATTGATCGTCATAGTCCTCGTCCTTTTTGCCTTTCGAACCGCTTCGCCGTGCGGCCGGTAATGGGGCTGCCCCCGTCAATTCCTAAAAACTGTCTCTCAACCACTGACTCATGCGATGCAGTTTTCCGCCAGTTCCCGTTGCCCTGTAACGGGAAATCCCTTTCGCAGACTGGCTCTCGATGCCGGCCATCTGCGGGTAGATGAGAAGCCCGACGGCGGTCGCGAAAGCCGGCCCCTTGGCCGCCTCCGGCAGACCTGCCACGCCGAGTGGGCGGCCGATGCGCACATTGCGGCCGAGAATGCGTCGCGCTGCCTCGGGCAGGCCGACGAGCTGACTGGCACCGCCGGTGAGGACGACGCGTTTACCGACGGCATTGCCGTAACCCGACTTGTTGAGCCGGTCGCGCAGCAGTTCCAGCGTCTCGTCAATGCGGGCGCGGATGATGCGCGTCATGACAGAACGCGGTATCTGCAGCGGAACTTCGCTGTCGTCGACGCCGATCGGCTGGATGCTGATCATGTCGCGGTCGTCGGTGGTGCCGGGCAGCGCCGATCCATGCATGACCTTGAGCCGCTCGGCATCGTCGAGACGCGTCGACAGGCCCTTGGCCATATCCATGGTGACGTGATTGCCGCCCACAGGAATGGCGTCGGCATGGACGAAGCGCCCTTCCGCAAAGACCGAAAGCGTGGTCGTGCCACCGCCCATGTCGATGCAGGCAGCACCCATTTCGAGTTCGTCGTCGACGAGTGCCGCAAGGCCACTGGCGTAAGGCGTAGCCACCATATGCTCAACCGACAGGTGCGAGCGGTTGATGCAGAGCTCGAGATTGCGCATCGGCGCCGAATCGCCGGTCAGCACATGCATGTCGACGCCAAGCGTGTCGCCGACCATGCGGCGCGGATCGCGCACGCCGCGCTCGGCGTCGAGCGAGAAGGCGACAGGCAGCGAGTGGATGACGTCGCGCTCTGCCTTCAGCGCCTGCTTGGCACCGGCGGCGAGCACGCGCTGGACGTCGGTTTCGTCGACCTCATGGCCGCCGAGATTGATGGTTGCCGAAAACGCCTCGCTCTTGATGCGGCCGGCGGACAGATTGACGATCAGTGAGTCGGCGGTAAGGCCTGCCATGCGCTCGGCGGCGTCGACGGCGAGACGGATGGCATGTTCGGCGCGGTCGAGATCGACGACCACGCCCGACTTCACGCCCTGCGACTTCTGGTGGCCGATGCCGATGACCTGGGCCTGGTGGGTACGTCCCTTGAGCAGCTGACTGCCTTCGGCCGGCTTCAGCTTGGCGACCACGCAACAGACCTTGTTCGAACCGACATCAAGCACCGTAAGGATGCCCGAGCGACGCGAAACCGGATCCTTTTGACCGCCCAGCCAGCTCATATTCTCTTCTCCGCCTTCGCCTTGAGGGCTTTCGGCTTGTTTTTCAGCAGATCGGCGCGCCGCTCGACAGCTTCCGGCGTCAACTGCACGACCAGCCGGTCACTGAAACGCATGTCGACGGCCGCGATGTCACGGGTCAGCAGCGCGTTCTCGCGGTCGAGATCGGCAAGATCGGCAAGCGCTGCATCGACCTGATTCTCGGGCAGCTTGACGGTGATGCCGTTGTCGAGACGCAGATCCCAGCGCCGTTCGCCGACGCGAATGTAGCCTTTTACCCGCGAACCAAGCGCGGGGAACGCCTGAACCCTGGCGACGAAGTCGGCGGCACGGTCGGCGGCACCAAAGCCGACGACCAGCGGCAGCGTGGCCTGGCGCCCGCCAGCATAAGGAGCGATGATCTTGCCGTCCTTCTCGACGACGCTGAGCTGGTTTCCGTGCTGCCAGATCGCAAAAGCGTCGCGCTCGTCGATGCGAACCTCGATCGTATCGGGATAGACCTTGCGAACAGCGGCATCGCGCACCCAGGGCAAGCTGACGATACGCTCGCGCGCCTCTTCCGGATTGAAGCCGACGAGCGAAGTCCAGCCATCAAGCTCGAGCTTGTCGAGAATGTCGATTTCGGAGGTTTCGCGATTGCCCGAGACCTTGATCTGGTCGACGGCAAAGCCGCTGCGAGCGGTCACGCCCTGGACCATCGCCGGGAAGTGACCCCCGAGATAGGCGCCATAAAGCGAGCTTGCGGCAAGGAACGCAGCCGTCAGCATCGACGCAGCATAGGGCGGAGGAGTGAACTCCCCACGCCCGAAGCGCGACAGCATGCGAACCGGCTTGCGCAGCAGCCGCGGCAGCACGAAATGCTCCGCGGACAAGGGCAGCCCGAAGACGCGCGGCGCCGAGCCACCCATCCTTCTGTTCTGTCCCGACCTCAACGCAAACACGAAGCGTCCTCCACCATCCAACTCAACAACTCACCAAACGAATGCCCGGCTTGGGCTGCAATCTCAGGCACCAGCGACGTCGGCGTCATGCCGGGTTGAGTGTTGACCTCCAGCCAGACGACCTCTCCATTTTCGGAATGGCGGTCGTCGTACCGGAAGTCAGACCGGGAGACGCCCCGGCACCCGATCGCTTGGTGAGCCTTGAGCGCCAGTGTTTGTATTTTTTGGTAAATATTCGGTGAAACTTTCGCGGGGCATTCGTGCTTTGATCCGCCGGCGACATATTTTGAATCATAATCGTAGAAGGCGTGACCGGTCGGAACGATCTCGCAGACGCCAAGCGCAACATCACCCATAACGGCACAGGTCAACTCACGACCATGGACGTAACGCTCGACCATCACCGTGTCGCCGTAGCGCCACTCGGATGAGGAGATGACCTGCGGCGGATGCGACTGGTCTTCCTTGACGATGACGACACCGAAGCTCGACCCTTCGGACACCGGCTTGACCACGTAAGGCGGCTTCATCGGGTGTTGGTTGCCGATGGCAAAACGGTCGAGAACCCTGGATTCGGCAATCGGAATGCCGGCAGCTTTGGCCACCTTCTTCGACTGCTCCTTGTTCATCGCCAGTGCCGAGGCCAGCACGCCGGAATGGGTGTAGGGAATGCCGAGATATTCGAGGATGCCCTGGATGGTGCCGTCTTCGCCGAAGGGGCCATGCAGGGCGTTGAATGCGACATCCGGCTTGAGCGTCGAAAGCACTGCGCCGACATCGCGATCGACGTCCACTCGCGTGACCTGATAACCGACCTGCTCGAGCGCTTCGGCACAGGCATTGCCAGACGACAGGGACACAGGCCGCTCGGACGAAAACCCGCCCATCAGGACAGCGACGTGCTTTGACTTCATCCCCTGAGATCCCCTCTCGACTCAGACACAACGCCTTGTTTCCAAAGATCAAAAAAGAGCACCCGGAAGTTGGACCTCCGGCTGGAAACGCGGGCTACGCGTCACGCGACTCAAATCAGGAAACGCTTTAGGTCAGAGAATCAGAGACTTGATTCCGTGGCAAGAGCCGATTGGAATTCGTTGCAATTTCATGACCAATGCGACTTCCATTGACCTGCAGGATGACCAGAGGAAAAGGCGGAATTCGGGTCGCAAAAAGGCCCCGGCGAGGATGCGCCGAGGCCTTTCGAAGATCGTCATTTCGGATGGCCTTCACAGGCTCCTGCTGCTCCGGCGGAGCGCGCCGCCTAGAGCAATTGCCCCAAGAATTCCTGCACTTCGTGGCCGGGCTTGAAGTTGCCGAGACGCTTGATTTCCCACTGCAGGCGGATGCCCGAATTCTCGAGCACGCGGCTGCGCACCGTCTCGCCAAGATACTCGAGATCATAGCCGCTGGCGTTGCCGGTGTTGATCATGAAATTGCAATGCAGCGGCGACATCTGTGCGCCGCCGATCATCAGTCCGCGGCAGCCGGCGTTGTCGATTTCCTTCCAGGCCGAGGTTCCCTCGGGATTCTTGAAGGTCGAGCCGCCCGTCTTCTCGCGGATCGGCTGCACCGTCTCGCGATGGTGCTGGACCGCATCCATCGCCGCTTTGATGGCGTCCTTGTCCTCCGTATAACCCTCGAAGGTCGCCGAGGTGAAGATCAGGTCGGCTGCGGCAGCCGATTGACGGTAGCTGTAGCCCATGTCGGCATTCGACAGCAGATGCAGGTCGCCCTTGCGGTCGAGCGCGCGGACCTCGACGACGCGTTCGCGCGTCTCGACGCCATTGGCGCCCGCATTCATCCGCAAGGCGCCGCCGATGGCGCCGGGAATGCCGTGGTAGAAATGAAAGCCGCCGATGCCGTTGTCATGCGCAAGGGCTGCCACGCGCTTGTCGGGCGTCGCAGCACCAGCCTTTATGCCGGTCGCCGAAATTGCCTCGGCCTCGCCGAACCCCTTGGCCGACAGCCGAACCACGAAGCCAGGAATGCCACCCTCGCGCACCAGTAGGTTGGAGCCGATGCCGACGACCATGACAGGGATTTCTTCCGGCACAGCCTTCAGGAAGGCAGCCAGATCCTCTTCGTCCGCCGGCTGGAACAGCGCCTGGGCAAGGCCTCCGGCACGGAACCAGGTGATCTTCTCCATCTCGGCGCTGGGCGTGAGGCGTCCGCGCAGGCCGGTTAGCCGGTCGCCGAGTTTGGCTATGAGCGCCTCGCCTCCGATCACGATCCGCCCCCGGCGAGCTCGCCCGGCAGGGCGTAGGCCCATTGTGTGATGTTGCCGGCGCCGAGATAGACGACAAAGTCGCCCGGCATGGCCAGTTCGCGCACGATCGGCGCCACGGCAGCCGGGCCATCGATGTAACGCGCGTCGCGATGGCCGCCGGCACGGATGCGGGACGTCAGGGCTTCCGAGTTGACGCCGTCGATCGGATCCTCGCCGGCCGTATAGACGGGCGCGATCATGACGGTATCGGCGTCGTTGAAGCAGGCCGAGAAATCGTCGAACAGGTCGCGCAGGCGGGTGAAGCGGTGCGGCTGGGCAATGGCGATGACGCGGCCGGCGGTGGCTTCGCGCGCCGCGCGCAGCACGGCCTTGATCTCGACCGGGTGGTGGCCGTAGTCGTCGAACACCTCGACGCCATTCCAGGTGCCGGTATGGGTAAAGCGGCGCTTGACGCCGCCGAACGACGACAGCCCGCGCTTCACCGCTTCGGCAGAAAGGCCGAGTTCGGTGGCAACCGCGATGGCAGCTGTGGCGTTCGAGACGTTGTGGCGGCCCGGCATCGGCAGGCGCAGGCCCTCGATGGTGGTCGAAGTCGCCGACTTGCGGTTGCGGATGACAACGTCGAAGACCGAAACGGCACCTTCCATGTGGTGATTGGTGAAACGCACGTCGGCCTGGGCATTCTCGCCATAGGTGATGACGCGGCGATCCTCGATGTGGCTGACCAGCGCCTGCACCTCGGGATGGTCGGTGCACATCACCCCAAAACCGTAGAACGGCACATTCTCGACGAACTGGCGGAACGCTTCGCGCACCTTGTCGAAGGTGCCGTAGTGGTCGAGATGCTCGGGGTCGATGTTGGTGACGACGGCGACGTCGGCCGGAAGCTTGAGGAAGGTGCCGTCGCTCTCGTCGGCCTCGACCACCATCCACTCGCCTTCGCCCATGCGGGCGTTGGTGCCATAGGCATTGATGATGCCGCCATTGATGACGGTCGGGTCGAGCCCGCCTGCATCGAGCAGCGTCGCCACCATCGAGGTCGTCGTGGTCTTGCCGTGGGTGCCGCCGATGGCGACCGCGTTGCGGAAGCGCATCAGCTCGGCCAGCATTTCGGCGCGGCGTACGACGGGCAGAAGCTTCTCGCGTGCCGCCTGCAGTTCGGGATTGGTCTTCTTGATCGCGGTCGAAACGACGATCACCTCGGCGTCGCCAAGGTTCTCGGCCTTGTGACCGACGAAGCACTCGATGCCCTTGTCGCGCAGGCGCTGGACGTTGGCGCTCTCGGACTGGTCGGAGCCTTGCACCTTGTAGCCGAGATTGTGCAGCACCTCGGCGATGCCGCTCATGCCGATGCCGCCGATGCCGATGAAATGCACGAGGCCGATGGTCTGCGGCATCTTCATGACCGCACTCCCTTCTTGAATTCCGAAACGGGCGTTTTGGACGCAATAGCCTCTGCGAGGTCGGCGAGCAACCGTGTGGCGTCCGCTTTGCCAACTGACTTGGCGGCAGCCGCCATCGTCACCATGCGCGCCGGATCCTCCATCGCACCCCCGATCAGCTCGGCAATGCGCTCAGGCGAAAGCGTTGCCTGCGGGTGCACTTCGCCGCCGCCGGCTGCAGCCAGTCGCGCGGCGTTCGCCGCCTGGTCGTGGTCGAGCGCGTAGGGATAAGGCACCAGAAATGCCGGGCGGCCGATGACCGCAATCTCGGAAACCGTCGAGGCACCCGAGCGCGAGATCACCAGATGCGCTGCCGCCATGCGCTGCGCCATGTCGCCGAAGAACGGCGACACGTCGGCGGCGATGCCGAGCTTGGCATAGGCCGCCTTGACCTTGTCGGCATCCTCGACGCGTGCCTGCTGGGTAACACACAGGCGCTTGCGCTGCGCTTCGCTCAATAGCGCGATTGCACCAGGAACCGCGTCGGAAAAGAACTGCGCGCCCTGGCTGCCGCCGAAGACCAGCAGATTGAAGGCATCCGCGCCGGTCGACGCAATGTAAGGCGTCTTCGCCGCCTCGATGACAGCCGGGCGCACCGGATTGCCTGTCACGACGACCTTGGCGCTATTGGCGCCGGCATTCTCGGGCAGGAAGCCGCCGGCGACCGCATCGACCCTGGCTGCAAGCGCCTTATTGGCGCGCCCCATCACGGCGTTCTGCTCATGCACCATCGACGGCACGGAACGCCGCGTCGCGGCATAGAGCGGCGGCAGAGTCGGATAACCGCCGAAGCCGATGACGACGGAGGGCTTGATCTGGGCAATGACCTTCGAGGCCTGGCGCACGCCGCGCCAGATGCTCCAGAAGGCGCGCAAGAGCGCAATCGGGTTCTTCGAGCCGATGGTCGACGATGAAATCGGATGAATGGCCGCAGCCGGAAACTTGCCGGCGAAACGTTCGGCGCGGTCGTCGGTGGCGAGATGCACCTGCCAGCCGCGCGCGGTCAGTTCATGTGCCAGCGCCTCGGCCGGAAAGAGATGGCCGCCGGTCCCGCCGGCGGCAAGCATGACAGTTCCCTTGGCCATGTTATTGGGCCGCAACCACATGGCGCGGCATGGCGGAGAAACCACCCGGCCTGAGTTTTTCCGGCTTCTTGCGGGTCAAGGACAGCACCATGCCCATCGACATGGCGATCGCGATCAGCGACGAGCCGCCATAAGAGATGAAGGGCAGCGTCATGCCCTTGGCCGGCATCAGTTGCAGGTTCACACCCATGTTGATGACCGACTGGAAGCCGAAAACGACGACGAGGCCGGCAACAGCATAGCGGGTGAAGTCATCATGCTCCCTGAGCGCGGTGCGCAGGCCGCGCAGCACGATGAAGGCAAAGATCGCCATGATGATCAGGCACAGGATGATGCCGAACTCCTCGCCGGCGACGGAGAAGACGAAGTCGGCGTGGCTGTCGGGGATGACCCGCTTGACGGTGCCCTCGCCCGGTCCGACGCCGAACCAGCCGCCATTGATAATGGCGTCGCGGCCCATGTCGACCTGGAAGGTGTCGCCCTCGCCGGTCATGAAGCGGTCGATACGTCCGGCGACGTGCGGGAAAATCGTATAGGCGGCAAACAGGCCGCCGGCGCCCACGCATCCAAGCGCGATGATCCAGAACCATGACATGCCGGCCATGAAGAACATCACGCCCCAGGTGCCCAGCACCAGCATGGTCTGGCCAAGGTCTGGCTGCGCCACAAGCAATGCCACGACGAGGCCGAGCAGGATCATGGCAAACAGGTTGCCGGGGATGTCGGGCTGGCGCTCGTGCTCGGCGAACAGCCAGGCGCAGATGACCACGAAGGCCGGCTTGAGAAACTCGGAGGGCTGGATCGAGACACCGGCCAGCGACAGCCAGCGCCTGGCGCCCTTGACCTCGACGCCGATGAACAGCACGGCCACCATCATCACCAGCATGATGCAGAGCATCACCAGCGCCATGCGCCTGATCTGCCTGGTGTCGAGGAACGACACCGCGATCATCACCGCCAAGGCGGGGATGGTGAAGATGATCTGGCGGGTGGCGAAGTGGAACCCGTCCAGGCCGATGCGCTCGGCAACCGCCGGGCTTGCGGCGAATGAAAGCACGATGCCCAGTCCCATCAGCGACAGGAATGCCGCGAGGAACCATCGATCGACCGTCCACCACCACAAGGCGACGGGACTTCTGTCGAGACGGCTGGCCATTATCTTGCCCCTCCGATAGCGCTGACGCCATCAATAGCATTTACAGCTTGCCTGAAGGCTTCGCCGCGAATTTCGAAATTCTTGAACTGATCGAAGCTGGCGCAGGCTGGCGACAGCAGCACCACGGCCTCGCTCGTATCGTCCCTGGCGGCATCCTCGGCCGCGTGCTCGACGGCTGCCGCCAACGTGCCCGAGATTTCATAGGGCACCGCTTCGCCAAGCGTCGCGGAAAACGCCGGAGCCGCTTCGCCAATCAGATAGGCCTTGGCGATGCGCGGGAACAGGCTGCGCAGCGGCTCGATGCCTCCCTCCTTGGGCAAGCCGCCGGCAATCCAGTAGATGCGCGGGAAGCTCGACAGAGCGGGTGCCGCGGCATCAGCGTTGGTCGCCTTGGAATCGTTGACGAACAACACATGCCCCTTGCGGCCAACCTGCTCCATGCGGTGGGCAAGGCCGGGGAAGCTTTCGAGACCGGCCTGGATCTCGCCGAGGTCGAGCCCGACCTTGAGACAGGCAGCTACAGCTGCGAGCGCATTCTGGGCGTTGTGTTGGCCGCGCAGCGAACCGATGCCTTCGAGGAAGGCGATGCGGCTGTAGCGGCCGTCGATTGCTTCCATCAGGTCGCTGCCGTCGGCGAAATAGCCGTCGGTCAAAGGAAGACGCTTCGAAATACGCACGACTTCCTTGCCGGCGCGTTCGAGCCTGTCGGCGATCTGGGCGCAGTAGATGTCGTCGACGCCGATGATGGCGGTGTCGCTGCCGGCGACCAGGCGCTCCTTGATCGACGCGTAGTGCTGCATGGTGCCGTGGCGGTCGAGATGGTCGGGCGTCAGGTTGAGCAGGACACCGGCAGTCGGGTTGATCGATGGCGCGAGGTCGATCTGGTAGGACGAGCACTCGACGACGTAGTGGCGGTCGGGCCGCGGCGCATCCAGCGTCATCACGGCGCGACCGATATTGCCGCCCATCTGCGTATCACGACCGGCCGACTGCAGGATGTGCGCTGTCAGCGCCGTCGTCGTCGACTTGCCGTTGGTGCCGGTGATGGCGATGAAGGGCGCGGTCGGCGCCGTCGCCAGGCGTTCGCGCGCGAAAAGTTCGATGTCGCCGATGATCTCGACGCCGGCGCCACGCGCCAATTCCACGGTCCAGTGCGGTTTGGGGTGCGTCAGCGGCACGCCCGGCGACAGCACGAAGGACGCGACGCCGGCCCAGTCGGCGCCGCGCAGGTCGCCGGTCGAAATGCCCTCGGCAGCGGCCCGCGCCACGCTTTCGGGATTGTCGTCCCAGGCAAGCACGTCGGCCCCACCCTCCGCGAGCGCGCGCGCGGTCGCGATCCCGGAGCCGCCGAGGCCGAAGAGCGCCACTCGCTTTCCCTGAAATGACGTCGCGGGGATCATGGGAGCCTCAGCGCAGCTTGAGGGTGGAAAGGCCGATCAGCGCCAGGATAACAGCAATGATCCAGAAGCGGATGACAACCTGGCTTTCGGTCCAGCCAAGTTTCTCGAAATGGTGGTGGATCGGCGCCATCAGGAACACCCTCTTCCCGGTCATCTTGAAGAAGCCGACCTGAATGATGACCGAAAGCGCCTCCATGACGAACAGACCGCCGACGATCGCCATGACGATCTCATGCTTGGTGGCGACAGCAACCGTTCCGATCAGGCCACCAAGCGCCAGCGAGCCGGTGTCCCCCATGAAAATGGCGGCGGGCGGCGCGTTGAACCAGAGGAAGCCGAGGCCGGCGCCGATGACGGCGCCCAGGATGACGGCGAGTTCGCCGGTGCCGGGCACGAAGTGAATCTGCAGATACTCGGCGAAGACCGCGTTGCCCGAGAGATAGGCGATGACGCCAAAGGAAGCCGCCGCGATCATGATCGGAACGATGGCAAGACCGTCGAGGCCGTCGGTCAGGTTCACGGCATTGCCGGCACCGACGACCACGAAGCAGGCGAAGGGAATGAAGAACCAGCCGAGATTGAGCAGGAAATCCTTGATGAACGGGAATGTCAGCGACGACGAGAACGGCGCCTGGCCATTGTGCATGATGACCCATGCAGCGATGCCGGCGATGACGAATTCGATGCCGAGGCGCGCCTTGCCTGACAGGCCGAGATGCGACTGCTTGGTCACCTTGAGATAGTCGTCATAGAAGCCGATGGCGCCGAAGCCGAGGGTGACGAACAGCACCACCCAGACATAGACGGAGGTGATGTTGGCCCACAAAAGCGTCGACCCGACGATGCCGCTGAGGATCATCAGGCCGCCCATGGTCGGCGTGCCGGCCTTCTTGAAATGGGTTTGCGGACCGTCGGCGCGGATCGGCTGGCCCTTTCCTTGCCTCAGGCGCAGGGCGTTGATGATCGCCGGCCCGAAGATGAAGACGATCAGCGCCGACGTGATCAACGCGCCGCCGGTGCGAAAGGTGATGTAGCGGAAGACGTTGAAGAACGACACCTTGTCCGCAAAGTCGACAAGCAAAGTTAGCATGCGTATCGGTCCCCCGAGACCTCGTCAGGTCGGTGTGGTGTTGCCGGCCTCAGCCGGGAATGTCTTGATGAGCGCTTCAACCAGGCGATTGAAGCCAATGCCTTTCGACGACTTGATCATGACCGCGTCGCCGGGCCGCAGCGTGGTGAGGAGCACGGATTTCAGCTCCTCGACGCCGCTGCGATATTCGGCCCTGAACCCCTCGGGCAGCGTATCGGCAAGCGCCTTCATTTCCGGTCCCGCCATCAGCACCATGTCGGTCCTGGTCGAGCCGATCAGTTCGGCAAGTGCCTGATGCAGCTTGGCCGAATGGCTGCCGAGCTCCAGCATATCACCGAGCACGGCGATGCGGCGGCCGGCGCCATGGATCGGCGTCGCGTCAAGCAGCTCGATCGCTGCCTTCATCGAGGCCGGATTGGCGTTGTAGCTCTCGTCGATCAGCGTGATCGGCCCGTTCGGCAGCTGCAAAATGTGGCGCTGGCCGCGTCCGCTCTCTGCCGTCATCGAGGCGAGCGCCGTAGCGACCGTCGGAACGTCGGCGCCGCAGAGATGGGCTGCCCCCAGCACGGCGAGCGCATTCTGGACGATGTGGCGTCCTGGCGCACCGATGCGGGCCGGCACGTCACGGCCGCCGATGCGCGCCATGACCATCGAATGATCGGCTTCCAGCGTGCATTTCAGCAGGCGGAAATTGGCACGGGCGTTCTCGCCATAGCTCATGACATTGTCGATGCCGGCAGCGCGAGCGAACTTTTCCAACAGCTTGAAGCGGCCGTCGTCGCGGTTGAGCAGCACCGCCCCGCCCGGCTCGACGCCTTCGAAGATCTCGGCCTTGGCCTTGGCGATCTCGTCGAGATTGCGGAAGAAGCCGAGATGGGCCGCCGCGATCAGGGTGACGATGGCGATGTGCGGGCGGACCATGCGCACCAGTGGGCTGATCTCGCCGGGATGGTTCATGCCGATTTCGAAGACCGCGTAGTCGCAATCCTCGGGCATGCGTGCCAGGGTCAGCGGCACACCCCAGTGATTGTTGAAGGATGCGGCCGAGGCATGCACCTTGCCGACCGACGACAAAGCGTGGCGCAGGGCTTCCTTGGTCGAGGTCTTGCCGACGGAACCGGTCACCGCGATGATCCGTGCCCGCGATCGGGCACGCGCCGCAATACCGGCCTTCTCCAGTGCAACGAGCACGTCGGGCACGACGATCATGGGCGCCGTCAGGCGCCCCAGGGCGGGCAGCTTGCCTTCGGCAACGACCAGCAGGCCGGCACCGGCCTTGATCGCCGCGGTAGCGAAGTCGTGGCCGTCCATCGCGTCGCCCTTGATGGCGAAAAAGGCCTCGCCGGGTTTTAGGCTGCGGCTGTCGATGGAAATGCCCGAAATGCCTTCCGGCATCTGGCCGAGCGGGCGGCCGCCTGTCGCCTCAACGAGCGCCTCGGAGGTCCACAACAGACTCATGCCGCAACTCCGGCAAGCGCGTTGCGGACTTCCTCGTGATCCGAGAAGTGCAGTGTATCGGCGCCGATGGTCTGGCCTTCCTCGTGGCCCTTGCCGGCGACGATCAGCGTATCGCCCGCATGCAGCATGCCGACGGCCTCGTGGATCGCCCGGCGGCGGTCACCGATCTCAATGGCGCCGGGAGCCGCAGCCATGATGGCCGCGCGGATGGTTTCAGGAACCTCCGAACGTGGATTGTCGTCGGTGACGATGGTGACGTCGGCCAGTCGCGTCGCGATCTCGCCCATGATCGGGCGCTTGCCGCGATCGCGGTCGCCGCCGCAACCGAACACGACGATGACGCGGCCGGTGGTGAACGGCCTGACAGCCGCCAGCACGTTTTCGAGCGCGTCGGGCTTGTGGGCGTAATCGACATAAACGGGCGCACCTTGCGCCGTTGTGCCGACGAGGTCGAGACGGCCCGGCGCGCCTTCGAGATGTTCGAGGGCTGCCAGCGCCTTGGCAACGTCGGTGCCGGTAGCGATCGCGAGCCCCGCGGCAACGAGCGAGTTGGAGACTTGGAAATCGCCGGCCAGCGGCAGGTCGATCTCATAGATGGTGCCGCCGCATTCGATTTCGGCGCGCTGGCGGTGGCGTTCGTGCTCGACGCGCTTGAGCGCCAGGAACTGGCCGTTACGGCCGACGGTCAAGACGTCGAGGCCCGCGGCGCGGGCCGCTCCGATCGTCGGCGCGGACCAGGCATCGTCGGCGAAGACGATCGCCGGCGCGCCTTTGGGCAACAGCGTGTCGAACAGGCGCAGCTTGGCGCGGTGATAGTCCTCGACCGTCGGATGGTAATCCATGTGGTCGCGACCAAGATTGGTGAAGCCGGCGGCGGCGAGGCGCACGCCATCGAGGCGGCGCTGGTCGAGACCATGGCTGGAAGCCTCCATCGAGGCGTGGGTCACGCCTGAAGCGGCGAGTTCAGCGAGCAGCTTGTGCAAGGCGACCGGATCGGGCGTGGTCAGCTGGCCGTATTCGACCCGACCGGGCGCGACGACGCCTGTCGTACCTATGCTGGCCGCGGCCAGGCCGGCATGTTTCCAGACCTGGCGAGTGAAGGCGGCGACCGAGGTCTTGCCGCTGGTGCCGGTAACGGCAACCATGGTTTCGGGCTGGCTGCCGTAGAATTTCGCTGCCGCGAGCGCCAATGCCCGCCGCGGATCGTCCACCGTGATCACCGGCAGGCCGGCGGAAGAAAGATCGACGCCCTTGGCCGCGACGACAGCAATTGCACCGCGCCTGGCCGCATCGCCTGCATAGGTCGCGCCGTCCGCCTTGCTGCCGGAGACGGCAAAGAAAAGGATCCCCGGCGTTACCTGCCGCGAATCCGACGAAACCCCGCTCACCTCGACATCCCGGGGCAGAACCCCGTCGACGGGCAGGACACCAGCAAGGTCTTCTATTTTCATCGAGTTCCGTTCGTCACAAACAAGCAGGACGCTTCTGCGCGCCCAGAATCAAGGGTAGGAAGCCAGCGTTGCCCCAGCTTCTTGGCCGAATTCTGGCTTCACGCCAAGCAGAGACGCCGAACGGCGGATAATGTTGGCGACCATGGGTGCCGCGTTGAAGCCCGCCGTTGCGCCCACGCCCGGATGTTCACGCTTGGGTTCGTCGACGATGGTCAACACGACGTATTTCGGATTGTCCATCGGAAATGCCGCAAGAAAGGCGTTGAAACGGACGTCGGAGGAGTAGCGGCCGTTGACGACCTTCTCGGCGGTACCGGTCTTGCCGCCGACACGGTAGCCCTCGACCTGCGCTCGCGCGCCTGAACCGCCCGACCCCTTGGTCGCGTTGAGCTTGTAGAGATACCTCATATCCTCGCTGGTCTGCGGCTTGATGACCTGCGTCGCAACCGCGTCGGCTTCGGCCTCGGTCCGCGTCAGGAAAGTCGGCGGTATCAGCTTGCCGCCATTCATCAAGGCGGCGGCGCCAACCGCTGTCTGTAGCGGCGTCGTCGACATGCCGTGGCCGAAGGAGATCGTGATCGAATGCACCTTCTTCCACACCTTCGGCTCGGTCGGACGGGCAACTTCGGGCAGCTCCGTCTGCATGCGGTCGAGCAGACCCATGCGCTTCAGGAACTCGCGGTGGCCTTCGATGCCGACAACATCGGCTTCACGCGCCGAGCCGATGTTGGACGAATAGATGAACACCTCAGGCACGGTCAGCACCCTGCCCTTGCCGTGGAAGTCGCGGATGGTCTGGCGTCCGATGGTGATCGGCCGGCGCGCGTCGAAGGTGCTGTCCATCGTCACCTTGCCGGAATCGAGTGCCATCGCGGTGGTGAAGCTCTTGATCGTCGACCCCATCTCGAACAGGCCCGCCGACATTCGGTTCAGTCGATCCTTGTCCTGGGCGTTGTAGGGATTGTTGGGATCGAAATCGGGCACCGAGCCCATGGCCAGCACCTCGCCTGTCTTGACGTCGAGCACGACGGCGCCGGCGGCGATGGCCTTGTACTTCTCCAGGGCGCTGACGAGTTCGTCGCGCACGATGTGCTGGACGCGCAGGTCGATGGACAGCTTGACCGGCTTGAGGTCCTTGGCGATTGCCAGGCCCGAAGCCTGGAGGTCGGCGAGACCCTGATCGTCGATGTATTTCTCGAGGCCGGAAATGCCCTTGTTGTCGATGTTGGTCAGGCCGACGATGTGCGAAGCCGTTTCACCGCCGGGATAGAAGCGGCGCTTTTCGGTTCGGAAGCCGATGCCGGGAATGCCCAGCGCCATGATCTCGGCCTGCTGCTTGGGTGTGAGCTGGCGCTTGAGCCAGACAAAGCCGGTGCCGCTCTTGAGCTTGAGATAGGTCTGCTCGACCTCAAGGTCGGGCAGCACGGTGGTGAGCTTCTCGATCGCCTCGTCGGCATCGACGATGCGGCGCGGCTCGGCGAACAGCGACGACGTCTTGATGTCGGTGGCAAGCACCTCGCCGTTGCGATCGACGATATCGGGACGCGACGCCGTAACGCGCGATTCAGGTCCCGAAGACATCTCGGGGTCCTGCATGCCGAGATAGACGAGACGTCCGGCAATCGTCGCATAGATGCCGAAGAACACCGCCATGGTCATGACGACGCGGTTGCGCGTGCGGCCGCCGGTCGCCTTGCGCGCGCTGTCGACGACGATCGAGGGCTTGCCTTCACCCTTGCCGCGCTTCCTGCCAAGCAAGCCGATCATCGGGCAATCCCTCCGGTCACGGTCTGGTCGGGTGCGGCTTCGGCAACGCCGCCGAAACGCTCCGATGTGATGTCTTCGATGGTCAACTGGCGTTCCGGCAGATCGTTCAGGCCAACGATCTGGCGCGCATCCACCGGCTGCAGCTTGAGTTCGGCCTCATAGACCTGTGACAGCTTCTGCAGGCGCGCGGGCTGGGTGAGCAGGCTCCAGTCCGCTTTCAACAGGTCGATCGTGTCTTCCTCGAAGCGGATCTGCGCCTCGATCTTGTTGACGGCCTTGAGCTGGTTCTCGGCCTCATCCTTGGTCTTGTAGGTGAACGCCGCGGCGCCAACCATGACGGCGATCAGCACGATGTCACTGGTGCGGAACATGGTTCACCTTTCTCCCGACTGGCTGACGTCGGGAAGCTTCGGAAGCCCGAAAATGGAATAGTCTTCGGCGCGCGGTGCAGCCGTCGTGCGAACGGCAGCCCTGAGTTTGGCCGAACGCGAACGCGGATTGATTGCCGTCTCGGCGTCGCTCGGACCGACAGCACCGCCGGCCTTGTCGAAGGTCGTGGCGATGGTTTCGAGTTCCGGCATGTAGCGCGACCGCGACGGGCTCGACGAGCGGTCGGTGATGAAGCGCTTGACGATGCGGTCTTCGAGCGAATGGAAGGTGACGACCACAAGCCGCCCGCCGGGCTTCAGTGCACGCTCGGCTGCGAACAACGCCCGCGCCAGTTCGCCAAGCTCGTCGTTGACATAGATGCGCAGCGCCTGGAACACGCGCGTCGCCGGATGAATCTTGTCCTTCGGCGCGCGACCGATATGGGTCTCGATGGCGTCTGCCAGGTCGAGCGTGCGCTCGAACGGGCGGCGCTCGCGGCGGCTTTCGATCATACGGGCGATACGCCCGGCGTGGCGCTCCTCACCGAGGAAACCGAAGATACGGGCAAGATCGCCTGATTTGAAGCGGTTGACGACGTCGGCGGCGCTGGCACCGGCCTGGGCCATGCGCATGTCGAGCGGACCGTCGGCGCGAAAGGAAAAGCCGCGCTGCGCCTGGTCGAGCTGCATTGACGACACGCCGATATCGAGCACGACACCGTCGACGAGCTCGACATGCTCGTCGAGGCTGGAGAATGGCGCCTGGACGAGACGGAGCTTGCCGCTCGACTGCGCTTCGAGCTCGCGCCCGGCTGCAATGGCATCAGGATCGCGGTCGATTGCCACCACCGACGCGCCGGCCGCGAGAATAGCCCTGGTATAGCCGCCGGCACCGAACGTGCCGTCGACGACCACGTCGCCCGGCTGCGGATGAAGCGCCTTCAGAACTTCGGCGAGGAGGACCGGAATGTGGCGGGCCGGTCCGCCGACAGCAAGATGGTCATCGCCGTGGCCAGCCGTCATTCCGGTCGCTCCCCAGGCTTCGTCCCCTGCCGAAGCTTCAGGAGCCGGGCACGCACGTCCGCGCCATGGCTGCGCAGCCGCTCCGGCTCCCACATCTGAAAAAACTGCCCCCGCCCGACAAAGGCCACGTCGGTGGTGATCCCCGTATGCTCGCGCAGGAAATCCGACACCGAAATGCGCCCATCCTGATCGAGCTTGAGGAAGGTGCTGTCGCCATGGATGAAAAAGGACATGTCGTCCGCCGTCTGCAGGAACGGATCTTCTTGGGCGATGCGCTGCTCGTAACGGTCGAGCAGGTCGAGGCCGCCAACATCCAGCGCCGGCACGTCGAGTGCCCTGAGCGCATAGAGCTCGGCGTAGCCGCGCTTCTGCAATACGGCACGGAAATGCGCCGGAACGGAGACCCGCCCCTTCGCATCGATCCTGTTCACCGCGCTTGACAGAAACCGATCCATCGACTGATCCGGCCACTTCCGTGGCCGCGCCCCTCTTCGTCATGCCACCCGAGCCCCGATGGCCCGGATCAATCCCAAAAAATGCCTCCGTCGCAGGGCCAGCGCACTTCGACCTGCAGCCGCCGCGGCTGCCGGATCGGCGAACGCCTTACCCTTTACTGGAACGAAATCATGGTTACCGATTTGGGATAACATGGGGTGATATGGGCGTCAACGGGAACTGGGCACACTTGGCCGTCACCAGCGCCCTTTCGGACCCTTTCGCGGCTTCCTGATTTTTATGATCCCTTAAGGCTAACGAAGTCTTACGTGGCCCAACGCTGCGGCCCGGTTTCCGTCTTGCCGCGCAAGGACCTAGCCCCTAGCGTTGAGGTGTCATCTGCATTGCCAGGGAAAGACAGCAAATCATGTCCGAGACCATGAAAGCCCGCGCTGCCAGCCTCGCCCATCTGCGCCGTTCGAAACTCGGCGTCGGCGACCCGATCCCGGTGCCGCTGACCATGGCCTCGATCTATCACGCGCCCGGCGACGCGACGGGCTTCAACCAGTATGGCCGCTTCAGCAACGCCAACTGGTCGGCCACCGAAGAGATGCTCGGCCATCTGGAGGGCGCGCCTTGCGTGGCATTTCCCTCAGGCATGGGGGCCATTTCGGCCGCCTTCTTCGCCTTGCTCAAGACCGGCGACCGTATCCTCGTCGCCTCGGACGGCTATCACACGACGCGCATCCTGGCCGATCGCTTCCTCGGCGCCTTCGGCGTCAAGACCGACGTGCGGCCGACGGCAAGCTTTCTCGATGGCGGCTTCCAAGGCTACCGCCTCGTCTTCATCGAAAGCCCGTCCAACCCAACGCTCGACATCTGCGACATCGCGGCCGTGGCGGATGCCGTGCACAAGGCCGGCGGCCTGCTTATCGTCGACAACACCACGATGACGCCCTTCGGCCAGCGCCCGCTCGACCTCGACGCCGACATCGTCGTCGCCGCCGACACCAAGGCGCCCAACGGCCATTCCGACGTGCTGTTCGGCCATGTCGCCAGCCGCGATCCGGACATCGTCGCCGCCGTCACCGAATGGCGACAGAATGCCGGCGGCATTCCCGGCCCGTTCGAGGCCTGGCTGGTGCATCGCGGCCTGGAAACGCTCGAGTTGCGCTTCGACCGCATGTGTTCGACAGCCGAAATCATCGCGCCGCGCCTCAATGCGCACCCGGCCGTCAGCGGCTTGCGCTTCCCAGGACTGGAAGGCGACCCGTCGCACAATCTGGCCCGTGTCCAGATGGACCGCTTCGGCTTCCTGATCAGCTTCGATCTCGGCTCCGAGGAGCTGGCGGAAGCCTTCATCAATGGCTGCGAACTGATGCATGCTGCCACCTCTTTCGGTGGCGTGCACACCGTCGCCGAGCGCAGGCTGCGCCGCGGCGACGCAGTTACGCCGGGTTTCGTCAGGCTGTCGGTCGGCTGCGAGCCGGCGGAGGAGCTGTGGACCGCGATGAAGGCATCGCTGGACAGGCTGGACGGTTGACGGCAGTCAGGACGACGAAACGTCGTCGACCGAGATACCGCTATGGCCATGAAGGACGCACAGGATGTCTACGCGTCCGCCTCCAACACGACAGAAAATGACATGATCGACCTCGGCCAATCACATGCCCCGGGGCGCGGCCTCCGCGCCCTTGAATCAAGACACGCGAGATCGGCCACAAGCGATTGAAGACATGGGCAAAGAGGCAAGCGCCAGCTGGCCTGTAAGCCGGGTTCTGTATGGCCCCCGCGCCTTGCAGCACGGGAACGTGGCGACCATTCTTCTTGGGCGCATGTTGCCATGCGCCTCACGCAACCTACCCGGGCGGTGAGCCGGAAACAGCCCTGAGGGTTTCCCCTCGCACCACCCCTATTCGGTTTTGCTCCCGGTGGGGTTTACCTTGCCGCTCCTGTTGCCAGTCGCGCGGTGGGCTCTTACCCCACCCTTTCACCCTTACCGCGAAAATCGCGGCGGTTTGCTTTCTGTGGCACTTTCCCTGGGGTCGCCCCCGCCGGCCATTAACCGGCACCGTGTATCCATGGAGCCCGGACTTTCCTCACCCGCTGCCTTTCGGCAATTGCGGGTGCGGCCGCCCGGCCAGCTGGCAAGGCGTATAGAATGGTTCACACGGCAAAAGGCAAATGAAAACATTCGCCTTCAGCGCACTGTGCGTCCGAATGGACGCACCCCGGACGCTCCAACTCGCTACATCTGCGCATCGTGCTTTCCGAAAATCGCAAACGATTTTCGAGCCGATGCGGCGGGATCCCCGAGCGGTTATCCGCCGATGCGGGCCTGGACTTTCTTGCAGTAGGCGGCGGAAACCGGGTTCATGCGCTTGGCACCGTGGCCAGCATTGTACTTCAGGATTGTGCCGCAAGTCGTGCCGCCGGAAAGCTCGTGAGCCTTGGCAAGGTACTTCATGCCGAACTTGATATTGGTCTCGGGGTTGAACAGGCCCTTGGCCGAACCGCTGTAACCCATCATGCGGGCAGTCGACGGCTTGATCTGCATCAGTCCGATTTCGCCGGCGCTGCCGCGAACGTTGGGGCGGTAGTTGCTTTCGACGCTGATCACGGCATGGGCGAGCGAAACCGGAACGCCGTAGGACGAAGCGTAGCGCGCGACGATCTCACCGTAAGGTGCGTTCGCCTTGGCGGCCTTGGCCGACTTGCCAGCCTGCTCCTTCAGCGACTTCGCGCCCTTGGCGCCGATCGAGGCGGTCGTGAAATTGTCGACGGCGGTTTCCTTTTTGGCGCTGCAGCCGAACAGATATGGGCAATCGTCGCCGATCTTGTTTGCCTTGGCTGCACTGGCTTTCTTGCTGGTTTCGATGATCGCCTTCGAGGCCCTGACTGCGCCGTCCTGGGCGTGAGCGGCAAAAGAGGTCAGGCCGGCGGCACATGCCACCGCTAAAACGGTCAAATTCTTCATATTATCCTTGTTCTCGAACAGGCCGAACGACAGCCGAAAGCCGTCGCGCAGCATCCCTTCCTAAACGCCGGAGGGCCCTCTTACGGGGCATGGCAGACTTAGCCGGCGCCTTGCACGGAAATGCATGTGACGGGGGAACTGGCGGGAAAAATGACCGGACAAGTCACAATGCGTGACAGGTTGTAATCTGGCGAATCACCAACCCAGGGCTAGTCAAGCCCGCCGGGAAGCGCCGCAAGTAGCCGCCGCAGCGTCGACACGGTCGATGAATCGACCACGCCGTCAACGCAGCTGGTGCGGAAGTGACGTTGAAAAGCCTGAACAGTTACAACCGTTTGCGCGTCGAGGCGGCCGGTGATCTCGACGCCGTAACCATAGAGCGCGAGCATCGATTGCAGCTCCTCGACAGCCGCCCCGCCGTCGCCCGGTTGCAGCAGCGCGCGCCCTTTGCGCGGCGAAGGTGCGACCCAATGACCTATGCCGGACTGGGCCAGCATCCGCCACGAAAACTTCTCGCCGGGGTCGACCTTGCGTCCCAGGGCGACGTCGGAATGCGCCAGGACGCGCTCCGGCGCCACATTGTGGCGCTCGGCGATGCCGAGGCAGAGCTCGATCACCGCCCGCATCTGACGCCTGGGAAACGCGCGGTAGCCGAGCGCATGGCCCGGATTGACGATCTCGATGCCGACCGAGCAGGAGTTGATGTCGGTTTCGCCGCGCCAGGAGCTCTTGCCGGCATGCCAGGCGCGGTCGCCTTCGCGCACCATCTGAACGATGCGTCCGTCCTCATGCACCAGATAGTGCGACGACACTTCGCTTTCGGGATTGCACAGCCAGGACTCCGCACCATCGCCGGTTTCCATACCGGTGTAGTGCAGCACGATCATGTCGGGCTTCATCCCGTCGCGCCGCTGCCCGAAATTGGGCGAAAGCCGTACCTCGGCATGCGGTTGGTCGGGTTGAAAACCGCTCATGCGTGCCGGAGTCCCCTTTCGATCATCTCGTAGGCCGCATTGATCGCGGCGATGCGGGTGGTGGCGATCCTAATGAACTCTTCCGGCAGGCCGCGCGCGATCAGCTTATCGGGATGATTGCTGGCGACAAGCTTGCGGTAGTGTTTGCGCACATCTTCGAACGGCTTGCCGCGCTCGATGCCGAGCACACGATAGGGATCGGTGTCGCCGAGATCGAAATGGCGCGCCACGATTGTCTGGTAGTGCATCTCGTCGATGCGGAATATCTCGGAGACCCGATGCAGGAAGCTGCCCTCGCACTGGTGCATCATGCCGTCGGCCTTGGCGATGTGAAACAGGCCGTCGAGGATGTCCTCCAGCATTCCGCAATTGGAATGGCCGGAACCACACAGCTTGGCCATGCGTTCGGCATAGAACTCGAAGCCGGCGACGTCCTGCTGGGCAATGTCGTAGAGTCGCGCGACGTCGCGCGCATGCTCGGGCGGGACCGCAAATATTTCGTAGAAGGCGCGCACCTCGGCCTGGGAAACAACCCCATCGGCCTTGGCCATCTTCGCCGACAGCGCGATCATCGCCACTGAAAACGCCACGCGGCGGCGGGTTTCTGCGTCTCCGGAAAAGACGGTGCGCACGGCCTCGACGACGTCCGCGACGCCATTTGCCGCCGACGCAGAGATACGCGCGATGAAGTCGCCGAGACGGTCCCAAATCGACATGGCCGCTTCTTAGGATGAAACATTCGCAAATGCGAGATGCCTTGGTGCCGCGCGCATAACTTTGTCGGCAACAGTCCGGCATCTGGACCAAAATTCTGGCCCAATGGAATTTTCACGACGCAAAAGTCAGCCGCCGCTATCGATCTGCGTCATGGATGCACGCAACACCACCCAGCCGGCACGCACGGTCTCCCGCGAGACGATTGGCCTTGCCTTGGGCACGCTCGGCGTCGTCATCTTCGGCGGCACCTTGCCGGCGACTCGCGTGGCTCTCGCAACCCTTTCGCCCTGGTTCGTCACCAACGGCCGCGCGGCAATGGCCTCGCTTGCTGCGGCCGCGCTGCTGCTCGTCCTGCGCAAGCGGTTCCCGAAGGACGATGCGCCGGCATTGTTTCTCGCCGGCCTGCTTCTGGTCTTCGGCTTCCCGATCTCCTCCTCCAACGCCATGCAGACGGTACCGGCGTCCCATGGCGGGGTGGTTCTCGGCGTAGTGCCGCTGACCACGAGTATCTTTGCCGCCCTCATCGGCGGCGTGCGGCCATCCTCGCTTTTCTGGGCCTGCGGCGTCGCAGGCGCCGCTCTCGTCGTCACCTTCGCCATCAGCGACAGCGGCACGCAGCTGTCGTCAGGCGACCTGTTCCTGTTCCTCGCGGCCCTCTCGGCGAGCCTCGGCTACGTCGTGCCTGGCAAGCTGTCCCGCCGCATGCCGGGCTGGGAGGTCATCTGCTGGTCGCTGATCCTGACCGCGCCGATCTCCATAACAGGAGCCCTGCTGAGCTGGCATCCGGAGTTCGCCTCCGCCTCCTCGGCGCAGACATCTGCCTTCTTCTATCTTTGCTTCGGCTCGATGTTCCTCGGCTTCTTCGCCTGGAATGTCGGTCTCGGCATGGGCGGCATCGCCCGCGTCAGCCAGGTCCAGCTGCTGCAGACCTTCGTCACCATCGCCATCTCCGCGTTCCTGCTTGGCGAACATGTCGGCGCAAGAACTCTCATCTTCGCGCTCGCCGTCATCGCGATCGTGGCGCTTGGCCGCCGGGCCCGGGTGACGCGCTAACCTCGACACAAAAGAAAAGCCCGGAGCGATGCTCCGGGCTTGCCTCCTCCCGCAACTTTACTGCGCGGGTGCAGCCGGCTCGACGGGCTTGGGCTGCATCGGATCGGTGTTCTGCATCTCGCCGCTCGTGCCGCTCTCCGGTGCCGGCGTAATGCTCTTGGTCGTGGTGTTGTCGGTCGCCGGCGGCGAGGCCTCGGGCGTGGCCGGTGCCGGGTTCACAGGAGCCGGCTGTTCGGTCACAGGCGGTTTCACGCTTTCAGTGGTCGTGCTGTCGGTGCCGCTGTCACTACAGGCGGCGACGCCGAACAGCGCAATGGCGGAAACCGACGCGAGAATGAACTTCTTCATAACAATCTCCTTTCGAGAACGGCCCGTTGAACGAGCGTCGGAGATGAAATGCGCGAGGTCCCGCACGGTTTCGTAACGTTCGGTTGCGCCCTGACACATAAGCGCCTGTCGTGCCGCCGTCATCGCACCGTCACCGCGCTGTCACGCCGGTAGGCTACCCGCTGCGCCCAACAACGAAGCGGGGAATCGCATTTCCATGACCGACGTTTCCGGAGAACTTGTCTTTCGTCGCGGCAAGAAAGTTGGAAAGGCGGTTTACCAGAACCGCGCACTTTCGAAGGAAGGACTGTCCGAGCGGCTGTTTGCGCTGCTGTTTTCGGGCCTCGTCTATCCGCAGATCTGGGAAGATCCCGACGTCGACATGGAGGCCATGCAGCTTGGCGAGGGCCACAGGATCGTCACCATCGCCTCGGGCGGCTGTAACATTCTCGCCTATCTTACTCGCTCGCCGGCCAGGATCGACGCCGTCGATCTCAACGGTGCCCACATTGCGCTGAACCGAATGAAGCTGGCCGCGGTACGCCACCTGCCAACGCAGGGCGACCTGTTCCGCTTCTTCGGCGAAACCGATGTCGAGCACAACTCACATGCCTATGACCGCTTCATCGCGCCGCATCTCGATGCTTCGAGCCGCGCCTATTGGGAGCGCCGCAGCTGGCGCGGCAAGCGCCGCATCGCCACCTTCGACGGCAATTTCTACAAGACCGGCCTGCTTGGCCTGTTCATCGCTGCCGGTCACCGCGTCGCCAAACTCTACGGCGTCGACCCGGCCGCCATCATGGCCACCGGCAGCCAGCAGGAGCAGCGCCGCTTCTTCGACGAAAAGATCGCGCCGGTGTTCGAGCGCCGCATGCTGCGCTTCATCACGTCGCGCAAATCCTCGCTGTTCGGTCTCGGCATCCCGCCGGCGCAATACGACTCGCTTCTGACTTCGGGCGACGGCTCGATGGCCGGCGTGCTCAAGGCGCGGTTGGAAAAGCTCGCCTGCGACTTCCCGCTCGAAAGCAACTATTTCGCCTGGCAGGCCTTCGCTCGCCGCTACCCCAAGCCCGGCGAAGCCGCCCTGCCCGCCTATCTCGAGCAGGACAATTACGCCACGATCCGCGCGAGCGTCGATCGTGTCACCGTCCACCATGCCAACTTCACCGAACTTCTGGCCGACAAGGATGCCGGTTCCGTCGACCGCTACATCCTGCTCGACGCCCAGGACTGGATGAGCGACGAGCAACTCAACGCGCTGTGGACCGAAATTACGCGCACGGCCGCGCCGGGCGCCCGCGTCATCTTCCGCACCGCGGCGGAACCCAGCCTGCTGCCAGGCCGCCTGTCGCCGGCATTGCTCGACCAGTGGACCTACGAGGAACGGGCCTCGCGCGATTACACCGCCCGCGACCGCTCGGCGATCTATGGCGGCTTCCACCTTTATGTGAAGAGATCCTGATGAGCACGCCCGAGCTTTCGGCCGGCCATTCCGGGCTGATGGACAGCGTCTACCGGCATCAACGCCACATCTACGACCTGACGCGCAAATACTACCTGCTCGGCCGCGACCGCATGATTTCGGAGCTCGCTCCGCCCAAGGGCGGCACCGTGCTCGAACTCGGTTGCGGCACCGGACGCAACCTGATCCTTGCCGCGAGGCGGTTTCCCGATGCCCACTTCTACGGCCTCGACATTTCAGCCGAGATGCTGGTCACCGCCAGAGCATCGATCGCCCGTGCCGGCCTGTCGGATCGCATTTCGCTGGCGCAGGGCGACGCGACCTCGTTCGACGCCGCATCCCTGTTCGGTCGAGCCGGCTTCGACCGCATCTTCGTTTCCTATTCGCTGTCGATGATCCCTGGCTGGGAGCGCTCGGTGTCGGCGGCCCTCGCCGCTTCCACGGGTTCCGTCCATGTCGTCGACTTCGGCCAGCAAGAAGGGTTGCCCGGCTGGTTCCGCAAGCTGCTGCGTCGCTGGCTGGCCAAGTTTCATGTCGCCCCGCGCGAGACGCTCGCCTCCGACATCGCCGCGCAGGCCCGCGTCGCCGGAAAGAGCTGCCGCTTCACCTCGCTCTACCGCGGTTATGCCTGGCTCATCGTCGTCGGCGGCGCCAAGCCTATCTGAGTGCTGCCACCAAAGCCGACAGCATCGCCTGCGGCTTGTAGCGCAGCTTGGACGGCGTCAGGCCGAGCCGGACGACCACCAGATTGGCCGAAGGCACCATCGCCACAGTCTGGCCGTCATGGCCCTGCATCCAGAAGGTGTCGTCGGGAAGATCGAAGCCGACATCGGGATCCTCGCCTTCCGGCGTGCCGCCTTCCGGCCCCTGCAGCCACAACTGGCCGCGGCCATACTCACCTATCGGGGCTGCAGGAGCCTTCTCGCGCATCCAGGCGACATAGCCTTCGGGCAGGATGCGCGCGCCGTTCCAGACACCATCCTGCAGCAGGAACTGGCCGAAGCGCGCCCAATCATGCGCCGTGGCGTAGAGATAGGACGATCCGGCGAAGGTGCCGCGCGCATCGGCCTCCAGCACCGCACTGGTCATGCCGAGTGGACCGAACAGTTTTTCGCGTGGCCAGGACAGGGCCTTGGCCGGATCGCCGACGGCGTCCTGCCAGAGGCGCGACAAAAGCAAGGTCGTGCCGCTGGAATAGGAGAATTTCTTGCCGACTTCGGCGGCCAGAGGCTTGGCCGCGGCGAAGCTTGCCATGTCTGGCTCGAGATAGAGCATGCGCGTGACGTCGGTGACGTCGCCGTAATCCTCGTTGAACTCCAGCCCGCTCGACATTGCCATGAGGTCGGCCAGGCTGATTTCGGCGCGGCCATCGGCCTTCCACGGCTCGAACAGCTTCGTCTTGTCGACCGACATCTTGCCGTCGGCGACGAGCGTGCCGATGATCGCGGCCGTCACAGTCTTGGTCATCGACCAGCCGAGCAGCGGGGTCGAAGAAGCAAAACCCTCGCCATAACGTTCGCCGACGATCCGGCCGTTCTGCACGACGACGATGGCGCGCATGCCGGGGCCGGCCAGTGCCGCATCGTCAAGTACGGCCGTGATCGCCGGGTTCTGCGAGGCATCGACCTTCTCGCCCTCCGGCCACAGCGCCTCGGCATCGGCCGCGGGTGCGACCGGTACGGAACCCAGCGCAGCGGCGGCGATGTCACCGTCCGGCACGCTGCTGCAACCGGCGCCGTCATGGGCAACGGCAAGTCCTCTGCCGAAGACGCCGAACAGGCCCGCGCGCACCGTGCCGGCGCTCTGGTCGACGCTCACCGACATCAGCCGGAGCAATGGATGACCCGGTGCCTGGACATCGTCGGCCAGCACCTGATTGGCGTCGCGGCCGGCGAAGAAGACATTGGAACAGACGATCTTGGCGGCATAGCCGGAGCCGACACGGATCAGCGCCGGGGGCGCAAAGTACAACCAGGCCGACAAGCCGGCAACCACAAGGACAATGAGGGCGACCAGCCATTTCAGGATCTTGCCGATGATGCGCATAGCTTTCCCCGCCCCCTACGTCATGCGTCCGCCATGGAATTGCCGTCATTCCTCCGCCAAATCTCTGAGGCTGTCGAGCGCGATCAACGGTTTATCAACCATGATCGGCGATCACAGAGGGGGATGTGCGGTGTCTCGGGGAAACCGCTGATCCATCGGAATAGTATCCGGGCCGCAGGGCCTGCCCCATGAACGATATGCTCTGGCCGGTTCCTGCCGGCCGCAAGGAGAAGTAATGCGCCGCGCTTCGGCTCTTGTGCTGCTCGCCTTCCTCGGCGCTTGCTCGACCTCCGACACCCTGTCGCTTGGCCCCGTCGGCAATGCCGGCAACATGGCCTCCGTTTCGGTCAAGAACCCACGCTTCAGCGACAGCGATCCGCACCAGTGGGAAAGCGGCGCCCCGTGGACCTACGCCATCCATGGCACCGATGTCTCCAAGTACCAGACCTCGATCGACTGGCACCAGGCCAAGGGCAGCGGCATTTCGTTTGCCTTCATCAAGGCCACCGAGGGCGGCGACCGCGTCGACGACTATTTCGCCGAGCACTGGCGCGAAACCAAGTCCGCCGGCGTGCCGCGCGGCGCCTACCATTTCTATTATTTCTGCAGGCCTGCCGCCGAGCAGGCGCGCTGGTTCATCCAGAACGTACCGAATGAGCGCTCGTCGCTGCCGCCGATCCTCGACATGGAATGGAACCCGCAGTCGCCGAGCTGCAAGCTGCGTCCGCCTGCCGCCACCGTGCGCAGCGAGATGAAGATCTTCCTCGAAATGGTCGAGCAGCACTACGGCAAGAAGCCGATCATCTACACCTCGATCGACTTCTTCGACGACAACAACCTCGCTACGTTCCGCGGCTATCCATACTGGCTGCGCTCGGTCGCAGGCCACCCGACGTCGCGTTATGGCAGTCACCCCTTCACCTTCTGGCAGTACACCGGCACCGGTGTCGTGCCTGGGATCAGGGGCGACGCCGACATCAACGTCTTCAACGGCAGCGAAGCCCACTGGAGGAAGTGGCTCGCCGCCAACACCAGATAGTCCGGACTGCACCTCCGGGCTGCGCATTTCGCATGGCAGATGCGACAAGAAGAGGGGGTGCGGCCCTCGCCCGGGTTCTGTAGAAGGCGCGGCAAGACATTGAGCTGGCCGTCTGCCTGCTTTCGCCGTTCCGCGAAGGCCTGACCGGTCAAGCAGGAGAGCTGCCCATGAATTTGCTGAGCAAGGCGATGGTCGCCGCCCTTTTCGCCACCGCCGTTATGCCGGCAAACGCGCAGAATACCGCTGCCGTCACCCCTGCCGCGCCGGCAGCGACGCTGGAATGCGGCGACGACTTCGCCACCTGGAAACAGAACCTTGCCAACGAAGCCCGGGCCGCAGGCGTTGGTGAAAAGGGCGTTTCGGCTCTGGCGAATGCCACCCTCGACCCCAAGGTGCTCGAGCGCGACCGCGCCCAGGGCGTGTTCGCTCAGACCTTCACCCAGTTCTCCGAGCGCATGATCAGCGACTACCGGCTGAAGCATGGTGCCGCCAACCTGCAGAAATACGGCCAGTATTTCACCATGGCCGAACAGGAATTCGGCGTGCCCGGCCCGGTCATCGCCGCCTTCTGGGCGCTGGAGACCGATTTCGGCGCGGTGCAGGGCAACTTCAACTCGCTCAACGCGCTGGTGACGCTGGCGCATGACTGCCGCCGCCCGGACCTGTTCCGGCCGCAGGTCATCCCGCTGATCACGCTGATCGACCGCAACGTGCTGCCGGCCGACGTCCAGGGCGCCTGGGCCGGCGAAATCGGCCAGACTCAGATCCTGCCGTCCGACTATCTGGCGCGCGGTGTCGACGGTGACGGCGACGGCATCGTCGACCTGCGCAACACCCCCGCCGACGTCATCCTGACGACCGGCAAGAAGATTCAGTCGCGCGGCTGGAAGCGCGGCGAGCCGTGGATCGAAGAGGTTCGGGTACCGGCCGAAATGGCCTGGGAAGAAACCGGCCGCACCAACAAACAGCCGCTGTCGAAATGGGCGGCTATGGGTGTCACAATGCGCGACGGCACGCCGCTCAAGGACACCGGCCTCAAGGCAGGCATCGTGCTGCCGATGGGCCGCAAGGGCCCAGCCTTCCTGACCTATGACAATTACGACGTCTATCTCGAATGGAACCAGTCGGCGACCTACACGCTGACGGCAGCCCACCTCGCCGCCCGCCTCGCCGGCCAGCCGGCCTTCGACCGCGGCAATCCCGACGCCGGCCTGACGGGCGACGCCATGAAGGCGTTACAGCAGAAGCTTCACGACAGAGGCTACGACGTCGGCGGCATCGACGGCATTTTGGGCACCAACACCCGTGAAGCCATCCGCCAGGAGCAGATGCGCCTCAAGCTGCCCGTCGACGGTTGGCCGACAGACGAGCTGCTGGCGGATCTGTGAGGGAATAGGGAGGGATACCAACGCCTTGCCGTTGGAACCTCTCTATTCGCTATTCGCTTCCAAACAACTCCGCCACGCTGCCGTGCCTTGGTTTCCAGCCAAGCTCGGCTCGCGCCTTGTCGCCGCCCAGCCGCTGGCTGATGGCATAGCCGCGTGCCCACTCGCCGAGCCGCTCCGCAGCCTCATCGACGGCAGTAGCGCGGACTGCCGGTTGCCCCATTCCCAGGTACTGCGCCACGGCTGAGGCGATGTCGCCCACGCTCATGCCTTCAATAGCCGAACCGTTGTAGACGGAGCCAGGCCGCGCTTTCTCCATGACCCGCACATAGAGGTCGGCAAGGTCCTCGGCATGGACGAGCGGCCAGACGACATCTGTCGATCCGATGACGTCGACGGTGCCGTCCTTGCGCAGAGCATCCATGTAGGACGAGAACACCCCGCCCTCGCCGGAATAGACCATCGCCGGATGAACCACGGTGCTTTCCACCTCCGGCGCCAAGAGCACGCGGTTCATGTTCTCGATCATCCAGCCGAAGGCCGGCAGCGGATCGAACGGGCTGTCTTCAGTCGCGGCCCGCTCCCCAGTTGCACCGAACAGCCAGCAGCCGCCGGTATAGACGAAGCGCGGCCGCTTCGGCATCGCACCGAGCACCGGCAGCAGCGCGTCAAGCAAGGCCGTCTCGACCTCGCCCATGTCGTCGCCGAAGTCGGCAGCGGCATGGATCACGGCATCGACTGGTGGAAGCTTGCCGGCCCATTCGCGCGGAGTGCGCAGGTCGCCGAGCAGCGGCGTGGCACCTGCAGACTTGAGGCGTTCAGCCGACGCTTGGGAACGAGCGAGGCCGATCACATCGTGGCCGCCCTCCACCAGGCGCTGCAGGATATGGCGACCGATGAAGCCGGTGCCGCCGAGAAGGAAAACATGCATGGGAATAGTCACTTAGCGAATGGTGGGCAACGAGTGGTGAGATGCGTAGATCGGGACGCGCCCAAGGCTATTCAAGCCACGATCATTGTTTGCCTGTTCGCTCTTCCCTTCCCTCACTCCGCCGCCATCGTCTCCAGGCTGGCGAAGCCTTGCGGCGCGTCGCCTTCGTCGAACGGCGTCGTCACCTCGACGAAGGTGTCGGGGTAGAAGCCGTTGAAACGGGTGCGCAGCGACAAAGAGTAGGCGCCGATATGGCCGATTTCGATCCAGTCGCCGGTGTCGATGGTCTCGGGCAGCCAGAACGGCCGTGACAGGATGTCGACGGAATCGCAGGTCGCGCCGCAGACCTTGAACGGAACGATCTTGTCGGCGTCACCGTTGCGGGCGCGTATCGCGGGATCGGGGATGAAGCGCGCCGGCAGCGTGATCTTGCCGGTCCATGAATCCGACAGCGACGCCCAGATGCCGTCATTGATGTAGAGCCGCCTGCCCTTGCGCAACAGCACCCGCACGATCAGCGAAAGGCACCGCGCCACAATCACCCGACCCGGCTCGGCAACGAGCGGCATTTCGTCGAAATTGTATTCGTTGAGGTCGCCGCGCAAGCGCGACATGATCTGCCCGATCGAAGGCATGGCCGGCTTCTTGGAATTCGGATCGTGGCCGTATTCGGCCGGGAAGCCGCCGCCGACATCGAGTCCGGCGAGGTCAAACGACACACGATTACGCACCCAGTCGACCGAGGCGAGCGCCCGCTCATATGTGTCGGGGTCCTCGATCTGGCTGCCGACATGGAAACACAGGCCGACCTTGTAGCCGTTGCGGTTGAGCCGCTCGCACAGCTCGACAGCATTGGCCGGCCCGGCGCCGAACTTCTTCGACAGCTCATATGCCGCCGAGCCCTTGGTCTGGACACGCACGAAGACGGTGATCGCGCCGGGGTCGATGTCGAGCGCCCGCACGACACGGTTCAGCTTCATGATCTCGTCTTCGTGGTCGACCGCGATCACTCTGATGCCATAGGTCTCAAGCGCCAGGCGGATGTCGGACTGCGCCTTGACCGGATGCATGTAGATCATCTCGGCCTCAGTGGAGACTTCCCTCACCGCGGCGAATTCGCCTGGAGACGCCACGTCGAACATGGTCACGCCGGCCTCGACAAGCGCCTTGAGCACGATCAGTTCGCCATTGGTCTTCACCGCATAGGCGGTTCTGCCGGGGAACATCTCCATGAAGGCGCGTGCATCGGTCTTCAGCACTTCCGGTCGGAAGCAATAGACCGGTGCATCGGGGCGAAGAGCGAGGGCTGCCTCGCGTGCATTCTCGAATCGCTGCATGGAAGCTCCTCGTTTGCCGGCCAAAATCTAAACCAAGCGGTCCGCGATGCAACCCGACAGGGCTTGGCAGGAGTGTTGCGTCAGCCAAAGGAATCGGGTGGCCCTACCCAGGAATCGCGCGTAGCTGTCGAATGTGACGAAGCGAAGAAGGAAGCGGACATGAGTGCACGCGACTGGGCCAGGCTTTTGCTTCTGGGGGCGATCTGGGGCGGGTCGTTCTTCTGCGTGCACATCGCGGTCGCCGAGATCGCGCCGCTGAAACTGGTGCTGTTCCGGGTGCTCATCGCGGGAGCGGCACTGCAGCTGTTCCTGCTGCTCCGCGGCCCCTCCTTCCGCCTTGCTTTCCCCCACCTCGGCACGCTGTTCGTGCTCGCAGTGCTCAACAACGTCATCCCGTTCACGTTGATCTGCCTCGGCCAGACCGAGATCGGCGCGGGCCTGGCCTCGGTGCTCAACGCCACGACGCCATTCTGGACGCTGGTCATCGCCAACATCGTCACCAACGACGAGAAATTGAACTGGAACAAGCTGGCCGGCATAGGACTGGGTATCGCCGGCACCGCCATCATGGTCGGCCCGGGCATCGTCGCCGGGCTCGGCGGCCCGGTCTGGGCCAAGTTCGCCCTTGTCGGCGCCTCTCTCTCCTACGCCTTCGCGCTGATGGTGGCGCGCCGGCTGAGGGGCGTGCCGCCGGCAATCATCGCCACCGGCCAGCTGACGGCCTCATCGGTCATCATGATCCCGCTGGTCTTGATACTGTACGGCACCTCTGGCCTGTTTGCCGCCAGCACCAATGCGTGGCTGGCAACGTTTGCCTTGGCGCTGGTCGCCACCGCCTTCGCCTACATCCTGTTCTTCAAGCTGGTGGCTTCGGCCGGCGCCACCAACACCTCGCTGGTGACGCTGATCGTGCCGGCGAGCGCCATGCTCTTGTCGGTAAGCTTCCTCGGCGAGCGGCTCGAGGCCTTCGAACTGGGCGGCATGGCGCTGATCGCGCTCGGGCTCGTCACCATCGACGGACGTCTGTTCAAGCGGCGCCAGCCGGCTGGCGCGTGAGCGAAATCGGGTCGTCATTGGGAATGAGCAATGCCCAGTTCGGGATTGCTGCAGCGCCGTCTTTCGCCTTCCGAAAAGGTGATTGGGCACTGTCGTGGCTAATCGATTTGCCACAATTTCTCCACAACCCTTGCCGGTGTGTTTACCAAGCAAATCCAACGGCTAAGCGTGAGAAACGCGTCGCATTTTCCACAATCTTGTCGCAATGCAGCACATTTTTCGCTTGTGTGTGACCGAAATGCCCCTAGATTCCGGCCTGTGGCTTGCAAACAGGAGGCTATGCATGGGACTGACTAGGTCAATCAATGCAGTCATGATTTGCGCTGCCTTTGCCTTCATCGGCGCGCTTATTGTCGGAGTTCTTCCATAGGCCGTTCAACGGCGGAAGACCAAAGCACCTCCAAGGTGGAAGCTTCGAGAAGGCCGGGATCACCCTCCCGGCCTTTTTGATTCCGCCCAGTCGGATTGCCGTCAGGCGGCTGCCGATCCCTGCACAACTGGCTGCGGCCGGATGCCGATCATGTGGCACACCGCCACCACCAGGTCGGCCCGGTTCATGGTGTAGAAATGGAAGTCGTTGACGCCGCGCTCGACCAGGTCGAGCACCTGTTCCACCGCCACGGCCGACGCCACCAGCGCATGGGTCTGCGGATCCTTGTCGAGGCCTTCGAAGCGCTCGGCCAGCCAGCCCGGCACATGGGCGCCGCAGCGCGAGGCAAAGTTGGCAACCTGGGTGAAGCTGTGGATCGGCAGCACACCCGGCACGATCGGAATGTAGATGCCGGCCTTGCGGGCGCGCTCGACGTAACGCTCGTAAAGATCGTTGTCGAAGAAGAACTGGGTCACCGCGCGCGTCGCGCCATTGTCGACCTTGCGCTTCAGCATGTCGAAATCGGTGACGAAATCAGGGCTTTCCGGATGCTTTTCCGGGTAGGCCGAAACCGAGATGTCGAAATCGCCCTGCGCCTTCAGCGCGCCGACCAGCTCGGCGCCGTTGGCGTAGCCGCCGGGATGCGGCTGGTAGGCAGCACCTACGCCCTCCTTAGGATCGCCGCGCAGCGCCACGAAGCGCTTCACGCCCATGGCGGCGAACTCTGCGATCACCTGGTCGACTTCCTCGCGGGTCGCGTCGACGCAGGTCATGTGCGCGGCGGGCGTCAGCGTCGATTCCTCAAGGATGCGCTTGACCGTGCGGGCGGTACGCTCGCGGGTCGAGCCACCGGCACCGTAAGTTACCGAAACGAACTGCGGACGCAGCGGCTCGAGCCGGGTCACAGTCTCCCAGAGACGCGCCTCCATGTCGTCGTTCTTGGGCGGGAAGAACTCGAAGGAAACACGGATCTTGTTGCCGATGTCGGAACGCCTGGAGAGCGGAAATTGGTTCATCAGGCAGTTTCCCTTTGGACTTGCAGTTCAGGATTGGGATCGGCGATCAGCAGGCGCTTGTCGCGCGCCAGCCAGAGTTTGACGGTCAGGCTGGCCTTGGCCGAGCCGCGTGGTTCGAATTCTTGGGTCTCCTCGAGTTCGAGCCCGGCCTCGGACAGCCAGTCTTCGATCTGCCGATCGGAGAAGCCGAGGCGCGCATGCGCATGCTCGGAGCGCAGGAAGTCGAGCCCGTGCGGGGCGAAGTCGACGATCACCAGCCGGCCCGAAGGGCGCAGCAGCCGCGCCGCCTCCTGGATGGCGCGGGCGGGATCGTCGAGATAGTGCAGCACCTGGTGGATGGTCACGAGGTCGAAGGCATCGCGCTCGACCGGCGGCGAGAAGATGTCGCCCTGGCGCACCTGCGCGTTGGCAATTCCTGCCTTGTCGAGATTGGCGCGGGCAACGGCCAGCATTTCGCGCGACTGATCGATGCCGACGCCGCGGCGATAGATCGGGGCGAAAATTTCGAGCAGGCGCCCCGTGCCGGTACCGAGGTCGAGCATCGACTGGAACGGCCGCTTGCCGACCAGCTTGACGAGTGCGGCTTCCACGGCGCGATCAGGTGCATGCAGCGAGCGCAATTCGTCCCAGCTCGCGGCATTGGCGCTGAAGTAACGGGCCGCGCGCTCCTGGCGCTTGTGCTTGACGTCATCAAGACGCTCGAAATCGCGCACCACCTGGCTATCTGACGTATCGATGCTTGATACCAGCCCCTGCACGAAGCCACGCGCCTGGTCGGCGTCGGAAAGCCGGAAGAACGCCCAGGATCCTTCCTGGTAGCGATCGATCAGCCCCGCCTCGAGCAACAGCTTGAGATGACGCGAAACGCGCGGCTGCGACTGGCCGAGGATCTCGGTCAGGTCGGAAACCGTCAGGTCGCCACGTGAAAGCAGCGTCAGGATGCGAAGCCGGCTGGATTCGGCCGCCGCCTTCAAGGTATCTACCATGGTGTCGAGCGTCACATGCATCGGCTTTGGTTCTCGCCAAAAGACATAAACATATCTTTATGTGACGCAGCGAATGATTGCAACGCCCAATGTCGCATGCGGGCAAGAAAATGGCGCGACCGTGGGAGGCGGCATGAAGATGTTCGAACAGCGCGAGGGCGAAATCCCGCTCGCCGGCGATCCGGCGGCTGACGCCGACGACGCCCGCCTCGCCTATATCGGCCGCATCGCCTCGCCCTGGAAGCAGCGCGAGCACTGCCCCAAGAACATGAACGCCGCCCGCGAGCGTGGCGGTGGCGCGACCGTCACCGTCGACGTCCCCTACCGTGCCGGGCTCGCCGGCCTTGCCGGCTTCAGCCATGTCGTCGTGCTTAGCTGGTTCGAACAGGCGCCGCGGAATCTGATTGTCCAGAAACCGCGCCATGCCTCTGACGCGAAAGGCGTTTTTGCCCTGCGCTCGCCTGCCCGACCGAACCCTATCGGCCTTCACGTCGCGGCGATCGTCTCGCTCGACATGGAAAACGGCGTGATCGAGCTCGATGCCATCGATGCGTTGGATGGCACACCGGTCATCGACCTGAAACCCTACTTCGCTTCAGTCGACGCCATTCCCGACGCGACGCGTCCGAGCAAGGACGCCTGACCATGCCAGCCTCCACTGGCCGCCAACGTGCAGTGGCCAAATCGCTGACCGCGCTCCTGCCACTCGCGCCTTATGCCGACACGGAAGCCATCCGCGCCGACGCGCTCGCTGTGCATCTGAAGACGCTGCCGCCGTCGATCGCCGTGTGGCTGGCGACCGTCGCCCATGTCCGCCATGCCCATACCGACTACGAGAAGCTGCTGTCGGAGGGTTACGACCGCGATTCCGCCCGCTTCTTCGTCATCGACCAGGTCAACGCCACCCTCACCCGCTGGCGCGCTACCCGCCTGCTCGACGCAGACGAGGATTTGGAATGACCGGAACGCAGCCCAACAGCCGAAGTGCTGTGCCGCTCGACGAGCTCGACCGCCGTATCCTGGCCGCTCTGCAACAGGACAACCGGCTGTCCTTCGCCGAACTTGCCGAGCGGGTCGCCTCGTCGGCAGCCTCCTGCATGCGACGGGTCAAGCGCCTGCGCGATGCCGGTGTCATCATCGCCGACGTTTCGATCCTCGATCCTGTAGCCGTCGGCAAATCGCTGACAGCGGTGATCAACATCGACCTCGAGGCCGAGCAGCGCGATCTTGTCGACGCGTTCAAGCGGCAGATGCGCGCAGCGCCCGAAGTGACCCAATGCTACATGGTGACGGGCGGCGCCGATTTCGTGGTGATCGTCAACGTCGAAGACATCGACGCTTATGAGGCATTCACCCGCAAGTGGCTCTACTCCAATCCCAATATACGCAAGTTCCGCTCGATGATCATGCTGGACCGCGTCAAGTTCGAACCGCGCGTCGCCGTATAACTGCATTCGCTCTTCAAACGGCTCGACTGCATTGCTCTTGTTTCAGCAAGGCCGGGATTTTGATCAGCCTGCGTCATCTGGCCCGGCATTTTGACCGAGATGGCGTATCGCGAGGCGGCATACTCCGGTCAATCATCCTGGACGCGGAGAACCAGCGACAATGGACGTCAAGCCACAGCAATTGCCGGCGATCGAACCCCGCCACGTGGATCCGCATGCCTATCCCCAAGGCATCGCCTTCCTCGACGGCCAATATCTGCCGATGTCGGAAGCCAAGATCTCGGTACTCGACTGGGGCTTCCTGCATTCGGACGCGACCTACGACACTGTCCATGTCTGGAACGGCGCCTTCTTCCGGCTCGACCTGCATATCGAGCGCTTTTTCAGCGGGTTGGAGCGGCTGCGTATGTCGATCCCCTTCGACCGGGCTGGCGTCACCGAGATCCTGCACAATTGCGTGGCGCTGTCGGGGCATCGCTCGGCCTATGTCGAGATGCTGTGCACCCGCGGCGCCTCGCCGAACTTCAGCCGCGACCCGCGCGACGCCACCAACCGTTTCATGGCCTTCGCCGTGCCGTTCGGCTCTGTCGCCAATCCTGAGCAGCTAGAGCGCGGCCTGCATGTGTCGATCAGCCAGCGCGTGCGGATCCCGCCGGCCTCGATCGACCCCGCAATCAAGAACTACCACTGGCTCGACCTCGTGTGTGGCCTCTACGATGCCTATGACAACAACGCCGAGACGGCACTGCTGCTCGACTTCAACGGCAATGTCGCCGAGGGCCCGGGCTTCAATGTCTTTGCCGTGAAGAACGGGCGCCTGGCGACGCCGGCAACCGGCGTCCTGCCCGGCATCACCCGGCGCAGCGTCTTCGACCTCTGTGCCGAAGCCGGCCTTGTCGCCGAAGCCGTTATCGTCAGCGTCGATGCATTGCTTGGCGCCGACGAGGTGTTCATCACCTCGACCGCCGGCGGAATCATGCCGGTGACCAAGATCGACGGGACTGACGTTGCCAATGGCAAGGTTGGCCCTGTTACCACAAGGTTGAAAGACGCCTATTGGGCGAAACACGACGACCCCGACTGGTCGATGCCGGTCACCTATCCCTGACCGGTAGGGGCTGTGCTCACGCCCTGTAGATCCACTGCTCGGGCACCCGCACCGAGACCTCTTCGCCGGCCGCAATCACACCGGGCTTCTCGACCCAGCCGACGAGCCCGCGCAGCCGGCGCGACACTTTCGGAAACAGCAGCGAGCCGGCGTCGTGGTCGACCATGCCGGCATGCTCGGCGATCGAGCGACCGGCAACGCGGCACGGCGCGTTCTGGCCGTCGATCTTGATCGTCACGCCACCCTTGAAGAACAGCATGGTGCCCGAGGGCAGCATCGACAGCATTGGCACGCCCTCGAGCAGGAGATTGGCGCCGATCCACTCCGGTTTGATCTCGGCAAGGCCCATGCGCTCGGCGACGATTGCCATCTCGTCGGGTGCGACGATCGACAGCTGCCGCTCGTTGCGCATCTCGGTGCCTCGCGGATACCACGGCTCGCGCCCGCCGGAGCGCCTGGTGTGACCAGCATGGACATCGCCGACGATGCCCTCGAAGGTCAGCGGCAGCGTTTCCACCGCCCAGGTGACGAAATGGTCTTCCGGCGCGGTGTAGACACCGGCAACGCGCGCCGCGAATTTGCGGCCCGGCAGGATTTCAGGTTCGCCCTCGCGGTGCATGGTCGGGTCGAGCATCTTTAGCCTTCTCGGTTTAGGACTGCTGCTTTGAACGGCATGACCCGGGAAATCTAGACAAAAAGCCTGATCCCGGCGATCATCCGAACTGATCGATCCCCTGGTCGCCCCTTCACATCATGCGGACCAGCGCGCCGCCGATCGAGTAGCCGGCGCCGAAGGCGCAGATCAACCCGTGGTCGCCCGCCTTCATGTCCTCGTGGTTTTCCTTGAGCGCGATGACCGCACCGGCCGCCGCCGTGTTGCCCAGCCGCTCCAGCACCATCGGCGCCTTGTCGTGGTCGGCATCATGGCCGAGCGCCAGCTTCAGGATCATCGCGTTCATCCGCGCATTGGCCTGGTGCAGCCAGTAGCGCCTGATGTCGGACGGTGTCATGCCGTGGTCGGCGAGAAAGGCGGTGATGAAGCGATGCGCCGCATGGGTCACCTCCTTGAACACCTTGTTGCCGACCTGCTTGATCATGTTGCCCTCCATCTCGACGACGGAGGTGTTTTCCTGTCCGGCACGCAGCAGGAAGCCGAAATTGGTGCGGATATTGTTGGAGAACTGCGTCCAGTTGCGCGTGTCGAGCATCTCGAAGCGCCCCGGCCGGGTCTCCTTGGGTCCAATTGCCTCGACGACCATCGCCACCGAGGCGTCGCCGAAGATGAAATGCGTCTGGCGGTCACGGAAATTGAGGTGCCCGGTGATGATCTCGGGCGTCACGATCAGCACGCGCTTCTGTCCGCCCGAGCGGACGAGATTGAAAGCGACGTGCAGGGCGGCCGCCGCCGACGAGCAGCCGAGGCTCATGTCGAAGGCAGCACCCTCGATGCCGAGCTCCTTCTGGATCTCGATCGAGATCGCCGGATAAGGTCGCTGCTGGTGCGAGGCGGCGCAGATCACCATGTCGATGTCGGCGCCGGTGAGCCCGGCATGGGCGAGCGCCTCGCGTGCCGAGGCAACACCGAACTCGGCCTCGACCGAAAGGACGTCGTCGGCGCGCGGCGCGATGCGCGGCGTCATCCGCTCAGGGTCGAGAATGCCGTCGAGCGTGTGGACGTGCCGATTCTTCACGCCGGAGGCATAGACGATGAAGTCGCTGTCCGATCTCTTGATCGGCTCCTGCCCTGCGGCTTCGCGCTTGATGTTCTCGATGTCGGCCCAGGCGTTGAAGCTCTCGACAAGTTCGTCGTTGCTGATCGTTGCCTGGGGAATTTCGACGCCGATGCCACTGATGATGACGCGATGCATAAGACCGTCCATGCCTGAATTTCCGCAGCATGCCCGATAGCAGTTACCGCTTCGGAAAAACCCATGCTCCAGCGACGAAAATGGAGCCATCAGGCCCCGGCGCATCCTGCCCCCGTCTCCAGCAGACTCGCCAAGTGCAGATTACGTCACATGGAGGCGTTCGAATACGCCCTGAACGCAACACTCGCCCCGATATCCCGCCCTATGCTCGCTGTGCCACCAGGAAGATCCTGGGAAAGCGCAACAGCACCTTGCCGTCGGCGGCGGGCGGATAGGCAGCGGCGATGCGCGCCGTGTAGGCGGCGAGATAGGCTTCGCGCTCGGCCGGTTCGAGCGGATCGACGAAGGGCTTGAGCCCCGTTCCCTTGACCCACTCGACGATCGCCGCGGCGTCCGCCAGCGGGTGGTTGTAGACGGTGTGCCAGATGTCGACCCGCGCCGACAGCGGCACGAGCAGGTCATAATATGAAACGACCGATGGCAATTGCGCGCGGGCGGCGCCTGCGATCCTGGCGGCGAAGGGCACTGCGGCTGCGGTCTCGCGCATCGCCATATGCGACGGCTCGCCGATATTGTCGGGCATCTGCACTGCGAGGTACCCGCCCGGGGCGAGCAGCGTCATCAGGCGTGCCAGAACGGCCTGATGGTCCGGCAGCCACTGGAACACGGCATTGGCGAACATCACGTCGACGGGCTCGTCGGGCGTCCAGTCGCGCGCATTGGCGAGCTGGAACTCTACATCGGGCAGCCGACGCCTGGCCTGCTCGATCATGTCGGGCGACGTGTCGAAGCCGGAAACCGTCGAATCCGGCCAGCGCTCGACCAGAAGCTCGGTCGAATTGCCCGGCCCACAGCCGATGTCGACCACTCTTCTCGGCCGCTCCAGCGGGATTTGCGCCAGAAGGTCCCGGGACGGCCGCGTCCGCTCGTCCTCGAATTTGAGATATTGCGCGGCGGACCAGTCCTTCATGTCGGGGACTCCAGAAGCAATTCCGGGAAGTGCGAGGGCGTTTTCCGTCTCGCTACGCAAAGCAGCGGGCAGAAAACAAAAAACGCCCCGCTTTTTTGAACTGACCCCGTAAAGTTGGACGGTTCATTGAGCTGGTAGATTTAAGGGCTGGGTCCTGTATTGCACAGGGGCCAGCCCTTTCAGTTTCAGTT
>NZ_JACJHY010000032.1 GCF_014138625.1 Aminobacter ciceronei | reverse complement strand
GACGTTCATTCGGGGAGCTCCACTGAAGGTTGGTTGGCTTCGCAACCCCAGCTTCTCAGTCCCTCCTCGAATGAACAACCTTCATAGCTTCGACACCTAGGCCTGCCCGCTCAGAAAATCCTCGAACTTGCGCATCTCTCCGGCGTCGACGCCGACCATATGGTTCGCCGCCGGATAGGCGCCGCTGGCAATGTCGCCGGCATATTCTTTGAACGCCGCAATCCGCTCCTGCTGGATGCGGTCATGCTCAGCCGCGAGGTTGCGATACACCTTGGCGTGGCGCGGATAATGGCCGCGATTGAGCCCGAGCACGTCCTCTGCAAACAGGTATTGCGCATCGCAGCCCGCACCGGCGCCCATCGAGATCAGCACCAGCGAGCTGCGCCTGGAGATCGCGCTCGCCACTTCGGCCGGCACCACCTCGATCTCGGCTGCAAAAGCGCCCGCCTGCTCCAGCGCCTTGACCTGCCGCCAGACGAGCTCGGCCGTTTCTGCCGTCTTGCCGACCGCCTTGAAGCCGCCCGTCCAGGTCGAATGCGTCGGGATCAGCCCGACATGGCCGCAGACCGGGATATGTTCGTCCGCCAGCCGGCGGATGGTCCGGTCGCTCGCCGAGCAGTAGACCGCATCGGCGCTCGCCGCCTTGAGCTTCACCGCCGTGCGCAGGATCTCGTCTGATGTCGCCCCCATCATGCCGTACTCGTCGCCGGGCACGGCAAAACATGTTGGGGCCGCATCGCGGAAGCGCGGGTCGAGCATCAGCGCATAGGTGACGGACAACAGGTCGATGCCGGCGCGCTCGGCCGCCTCCGCCTCCTCCAGCGACGTCACCCGCAGCTTCGACAGTTGCCTCTTGCCCTTCAACGCGCGCAGATCCGCGACCGTTGGCCTGTTGCGTGCCATCGTTTCGTCCTCGCTCCTGGAATATATTGGGCTTTCTGACGCCTCAGGCCTTCAGAAGCCACTCGTGCTCTTTGGCGTTGTGGAACTTCCAGGTCCGCTTCGGCCCCGCCATGACATTGAGATAATAAAGGTCGTAGCCGTGGCAGGCAGCGCAAGGGTGATAGCCCTTGGGCACCAGCGTCACGTCACCATCCTCCACTGCCATCGCCTCGTCGATCTCGCGATGCCCGGCATCGTTGAACTCGGTGTAGACGCGCTGGAAGGCAAAACCCTGCGGCGGGTTGAGCCGATGGTAATAGGTCTCCTCCAGCAGTGATTCAGCGGGGAGATTGTCCTCGTCGTGCTTGTGCGGCGGATAGCTCGAGGTGTGGCCGCCTGGTGTGATGACCTCGACCACCAACAGCGAATCCGCCGGATCGCCTTCGGGCAGAATGTTGGTGACGTAGCGTGTGTTGGTGCCCTTGCCGCGCGTTTCCTGCTTGACGTCGTCGGGACCGATCACCCGTACCGGCAGGTTTCCGCCGAGGCCGGGAGCCGTGCAGACGGCGAGCTCGACATTCGTGTCGGCCCTGACCGACCAGTCGCCGCCAGCCGGCACATAGACCGACCAGGGCTTGCCTTCGAAGGGCGACATGCGCTCGCCGAGCATGCCGAGATCGTCCTCGCCGACCCGCACATGCGCCTTTCCCGAAACCAGCACCAGGCAGGTTTCGCGGTCGGCCGTCCAGTCGCCGAAGGTATCGCCGGGTTCCAGCTTGTGCAGGTCGAAACCGACATAAGTCCAGCCGGCGGATTCAGGCGTGACGTGCGTGACGCGCCCGGTGCCGTGCTTCGGCTTGATCAGCAGTCTCGACATCTCGTCACTCCTTGTCGGTGGCGGCGTCGTCGCCAGGCTTGTAGGCGATGAGGAACTGGTAGGCACCGAGCGCAGCCATGCCACCCGCGAGCGTGCCCCAGAATGCGGATCCGGTGGCAAACTCGAAGATCGACCAGGCGGCGCAGAAGCCGACCAGCGCTATGCGCCTCCACAACGGGCGAAGGAACGGATGGTTCTGGTCGTTCATCAATTGTGTGTTGCCTCGCCGATCAATTTCTGCGGATGGTAGCCGGCCCCCGCGCGACGCTCAAGCACTACGCGCCGCGCGTCGGAGCCCCGCAAAGGACGCCGTGATGGAGGCAGCCATCCCGACAAATCGACGCCGACTTTCGGGGTCATGCGGCGGGAAAGCCCTGTGTTTCCACCGTGTAGCCCGCCGCAGTCATCACCCGCATCAACTCGGCATGACCGACCTGAGCCATCTTCAGCGGCGGGCTCTTCTTCGGATCCTGCTCTGCCTCGACGACGAACCAGCCCTCATAGCCATGGTCGGCGAACTTCTGCACGATCGCACCGAAATCGAGCGAGCCGTCGCCCGGCACGGTGAAAGCGCCCAGGGCCACCGCGTCGAGAAAGGACTGCCTGGTCCAGTCGAGCGCCTTGATGACGTCCAGACGCACGTCCTTTACATGGACGTGGCTGATGCGCTTGTGGTGGCTGTCGATGGCACGCAACACGTCGCCACCGGCAAAGGCGAGATGGCCGGCATCGAGCAGGAGCGGGATGCCCTCGCCCGACTGCTTCATGAAGGCATCGAGCTCGTGTTCGAACTGCACCACCGCAGCCATGTGGTGGTGATAGGACAAAGGCATGCCCTGCTCGGCGCACCACTCGCCGAATGCGGTCAGCTTTCGGGCATAGGCCTTCATCTCGTCGTCGGAGAGTACAGCCTTGGTTGCCAGCGGCTTCGAGCGGTCGCCCTGGATCGAGCGGCCGACCTCGCCATAGACGATGCAGGGGGCATCGACCGCCTTGAACAGCTCGATCATCGGCTGGATGCGATCCTTGTTGGCGGCGAGGTCGTCGTTGACGAGCGTGCCCGAGAACCAGCCGCCGCACAAAGTCACGTCCGCCTTCTTCAGGATCGGCAGCATCTCCTCAGGCGTGCTCGGAAACCGGCGTCCCTGCTCCATGCCGGTAAATCCAGCCGAGCGCGATTGCGCCAAGCATTCCTCCAGCGACACGTCATCGCTCAGTTCCGGAAGGTCGTCGTTCCACCACGCGATGGGGGACATGCCCAGTTTGGCTTTCACTTCAGCTCTCCAGTGTCATTCTCTGCCGTCGCAAAAGACAGCCTCAATTCGCTACCATCAGCGCCAACATCACAGGTCCAATCACAACCCCTCAATCCCCCACCCGCTGCAGCTTCAGTTTTTCCTCATAGCCCTTACGCGCGGCATTGACCTCGGCGCGTGCGCTCACCTCGGGCACGGCAACGTCCCACCAGTGCCCACCCTCGCCGGTCGAGATCAGCGGGTCTGTGTCGATCAACACAACCGTCGTCCTGTCGCTCTTGCGGGCGCGGTCGAGCGCGGCCTCCAGGTCGGCAATCGACGCTGCCTTCTCCGCATTGGCGCCCAGGCTTTTCGCATGCGCGACGAAGTCGATATCAGGCAATATCTCATGCCTGGAGTCGCGCAAGAGGTTGTTGAAGTTGGCGCCGCCAGTGGCCATCTGCAGCCGATTGATGCAGCCATAGCCCCTGTTGTCGAGCAGCACGATGGTGAGCTTGAGACCCAGCATGACAGACGTCGCAATCTCGGAGTTCAGCATCAGATAGGAGCCGTCGCCGATCATGATGACGACCTCCTTGTCAGGCCGCGCCATCTTAGCGCCCAGGCCGCCCGCAATCTCGTAGCCCATGCAGGAGAAGCCGTATTCGGAATGGTAAGAGCCGGGTTCGCCCGCCTGCCACAGCTTGTGCATCTCGCCCGGCAGGCCGCCAGCCGCATGCAGCACGATGACATCGCTGCCCAGCGTGCGCTGCACGGCGCCGATCACCTGAGCGTCTGAAGGCAATGTGGCATTGGTCGCCGCCGTCACCTTGGCGGCTGCCTTGCGCCACTCGGCCTTGGCTGACTTGGCGTTCTCTGTCCAGGTCACAGGCGCCTTGTAGCCGGCGACGGCGGCACCGAGCTCAATGAGACCTTCCCTGGCATCCGCCACCAGCGGCAGGGCCATGTGTTTGCCCGCGTCGAAGGACTGGACGTTGAGCCCGATGATGGTCTTGCCCGCGTTCTTGAACAGCGCCCATGAGCCGGTGGTAAAGTCCTGCAGCCGCGTGCCTACGGCCAGAACGACGTCCGCCTCCTCGGCAAGCCGATTGGCCGCCGCTGTGCCGGTGACGCCGACCGCCGCCATGTTCAGCCCATGCTCGTCTGATAGCGCCGACTTGCCGCCTTGCGTCTCACAGACCGGGATGCCGGTCGCCTGGACGAAGCGGTCGAGTTCTTCCGAAGCACCGGAATAGAGCACGCCGCCACCGGCGACGATCAGCGGCTTCTTCGCCGCTTGAAGCACCTCGGCAGCGACAGCCAGTTCGTCGCGGTCCGGACGCGGCCGGCGTGGCGTCCACACGCGCTCGGCAAAAAAGCTCTCGGGATAGTCATAGGCCTCGGCCTGAACGTCCTGGCAGAGCGACAGCGTCACCGGCCCGCACTCGGCCGGATCGGTCAGCACCTGCATGGCGCGCGCCAGCGCCGGGATGATCTGCTCTGGACGGGTGATGCGGTCGAAATAGCGCGACACCGGACGGAAGCAGTCATTGGCGGATACCGTGCCATCGCCGAAATCCTCGACCTGCTGCAGAACCGGGTCGGGCACGCGGTTGGCAAAGACGTCGCCGGGCAGAAGCAAAACCGGCAGGCGGTTGACATGGGCGAGTGCCGCCGCCGTCACCATGTTGACCGCGCCCGGGCCGATGGAGCTCGTCGCCGCCATCACGCGCCGCCGAAAGTTGGTCTTGGCAAAGGCGATCGCCGCATGCGCCATCGCCTGCTCGTTGTGGGCGCGATAGGTCGGCAGTTCCTCGCGCACCTGGTAGAGCGCTTCGCCGAGACCGGCGACGTTGCCGTGGCCGAAGATCGCCCACACGCCACCGAACAAAGGCACCATCTTGCCGTCGATCACGGTCATCTGCCGTGTGAGATAGCGCGTCAGCGCCTGCGCCATGGTCAGGCGAACGGTCTTGGTCATCGTCTTCTCCTCCCGCTTCAGCGGCGCATCCTGAGATGCCGGCCTCGCCTCAGCTGTCTGTTTATGCCGCCCGACGGTCGCGCGCGGCAAGCCATGCCTTGGTCAGCTGCTCGAAACGCTGGGCCATGTCGTCGACTGCCGCCTTGCCGTCCATGCGGCCGGCCATCCACTCTTCCGCCGCGTGGGCAAAGATGCTGCGCCCGACGGCGAACCCCTTGACAATGGATGCGTCAGACGTCGCGGCGAAGGCCACTTCGAGCTCGGCCAGCGGTGCCTCGAGCCCAAGCAGCACCACGCCCCGGCAGTAGGGATCGTTGGTGGTGATGACCGCCTCGATCTTCTGCCACGCGGCGGCCGAAGCCTGCGGCTCGAGCTTCCACCAGTCGGGCTTGATGCCGAGCGCGTAGAGTTCTGCCAGCGCGCGCGGAATGGTGTTCTCGTCGAGCTTGCCGTGCTTGCCGGCGATGATTTCGATCAACAGCTCACGGCCGACCTTTCGCGCGGCCTCGAACAGGGTGCGCAGCTTCTGCTGCTGCTCGGCCTTGAGCTCAGCGGAATCGTCGGGATGGTAGAAGCACAGGCACTTGATGCAGTGCTCGACCGGCCACTCCACCAGCTGCGAGCCGATGTCCTGCGAGAATTCGAAACGCAGCGGCCGCGAACCCGGCAGTTCCACCGGCCGTCCCAGCCAGGAGAAGGGATGGCGGGCGAATTCGAACATCGCATCGCGACCGAACTTCTCGTCGATCAACATGCCGTAGCCGTCGCGGCCATCGGCAACCTTGGCCGCCGCTTGCACAGCCAGCACCTTGAAGTCTCGGACACGCTGAGCATCCGCACCCGTGCGAGCGGCGATGTCTTCCAGCTGGATGCGGTGGTCGCAGGCGAGCGCCATCATTGACGGGATCTCATGCCGGCGCGTGGTTGCCCAATGCACGTGGTTGATCGCCTCGTCCTTGCGCAGCGCGCGTTCCTTGCTGCCGTTCCTGAGGAAGAATTGCAGCTCATCGAAGGTCGGAATCTCCGGCGAGCAGAGCAGACGCGACACGGCGAAGGCGCCACAGGCATTGGCCCAGGTCGCCGATGTCGCCAGGCTCTCGCCGCCCAGCCAGCCACGCAGGAAACCGGACATGAAGGCATCGCCCGCACCCAGCACATTGTAGACCTCGATCGGAAACCCCTTGCCGACGATGCCAGCCTCGAGATCGTCCGAGATCGCCCCGTCATAGACGATGCAGCCCATCGGCCCGCGCTTCAGCACGATCGTCGCGCTGGACAGCGAACGGATGGTCTTCAGCGCGGCGAGCAGCTCGCTTTCGCCCGACGCGATCATCACCTCTTCCTCAGTGCCGACGATCAGGTCGCAGTCGGCCAGCACACCCTTGATATGGTTCGACACCTTGTCGGACGCGATGTAGCGGCTTTCACCGGCGGCGTGGCCGGCAAGGCCCCAGAGGTTCGGGCGGTAGTCGATGTCGAACACCACCTTGCCGCCGCTTTCCTTGATCAGCTTCATCGCCTTGCGCTGGGCGGCATCGGTGTTGGGCCGCGAGAAATGCGTGCCCGTGACGACGATCGCCCGCGCCGACTTGATGAAATCGGGGGCGATGTCGGCTTCCGACAACGCCATGTCGGCGCAGTTTTCGCGATAAAAGATCAGCGGAAACGTCTTGTCGTTCTCGACCGAAAGAAGCACCAGCGCCGTCAGCCGCTCCTTGTCGGTGACGATGCCGCCGTCTGATACACCCTCGCGCAGCATCTGCTCGCGGATGTAGCGGCCCATATGCTCATCGCCGACGCGGGTCAAAAGCGCCGAGCGCAGCCCGAGCCGCGCCGTGCCGATGGCGATGTTGGCGGGGCAGCCGCCGACAGACTTGGCGAAGGACGCCACGTCCTCCAGCCGCGATCCGGTCTGCTGGCCGTAGAGATCGACCGAGGCGCGCCCGATGGTGATGACGTCGAGTGTAGGCTGGTTCTTGGGGTCGGTCATTTTGTCCTCCCGGTCGCTCCGCCGCGCCGGCCTGCCCGCAGATCAGTTAGCAGGCCACACAATGCAATTTCAATTCCAATTGTCTGTCATCAGGAATTTTTATTCCATCAACAGATTGTGGCTGTGCGCCCCGAGGCCAATTGCCCCGAGGCGACTGTCCGCCCGTTGGCTTAGAGCCGTACGGTCTTGCCGTCCTTGGCCGACTTCAGCGCCGCATCGGCCAGCTTCAGCGCCATCAGGCCGTCCTTGCCGTCGGGCGAGATCCTGGCACCCTTGGTCACCGAAGCGACGAAGGCGGCGATCTCGGCGGCATAGGCTTCGGTGTAGCGGGTCATGAAGAAGTCGTGCAGCGGCGGGCGAGTATAGCCCTTGCCGTTGGCGACCTCGATTGAAACGGCGCGCTGGTTCTCCGCCGCCACCATGCCATCCGAACCATGCACCTCGATGCGCTGGTCATAGCCATAGGTTGCCCGACGCGAATTGGTGATGACGCATTGCTGGCCGGTCGCGGTCTCCAGAATGACACTGACGCTGTCGAAATCACCGAGCTCGCCAATCTTCTTGTCGACCAGCACCGAGGCGGTTGCCGTCACCGCCACCGGTTCGGCACCGAGCAGGAAGCGGGCCATGTCGAAGTCGTGGATGGTCATGTCGCGGAAGATGCCGCCCGAACGCGTGATGTATTCGGCCGGCGGCGCGCCGGGATCGCGCGAGGTGATCACCACCTGCTCGACCTTGCCGATGGCGCCGTCGTCGATCGCCTTGCGCACAGCGGCGAAATGCGGGTCGAAACGCCTGTTGAAACCGACCATCAGCGTGCCGCGGGCCTTCTCGACCACGGCAAGGCACTTTTCGACACGCTTGGCGTCGAGGTCGATTGGCTTTTCGCAGAACACCGCCTTGCCGGCGAGCACGAAGCGCTCGATCAGGTCGGCATGGGTGTCGGTCGGCGTGCAGATCACCACCGCGTCGATGTCGGCCGCTTCCTCGATCTGTTCGATCGTACGTACGTCGCAGCCGTAAGCCTCGGCGAGATCGTTGGCCGCCTTTTCGAAGGCATCGGCCACCGCAACGAGCTTGGCCTGCGGGTTGGAGGCCACGGCCTTGGCGTGGACCTTGCCGATGCGGCCTGCGCCGAGGACACCGAACCGAACTGTCATGACAACCTCATTTCCTTGGCCCGCGCCGTCCGGGCCTGCAATCTTGATCTTTGGGGAGGGGCCGCCCGCCGACGGGAAGCCGGGCGGCCTGATTCTGACATGATCCCGAAAAGTGGAAACCGGTTTTCGGATAAGATCATGTCCAAAGCACTCTTTACGCCTTCTTGCGCTTGTTCTGGCGATGCTGGTCGATGATCACGGCCGCAACGATGATGATGCCCTTGATGATTTCCTGATAGTAGGCGCCGACCTTGAGGAAGGTGAAGCCCGAAGTCAGCACGCCGAGGATGATCGTGCCGATCACAGTGCCGGTGATGCGGCCGACGCCGCCCGAGAGCGAGGTGCCGCCGATGACCGCAGCAGCGATGGCGTCGAGTTCATAGGCCACGCCCATGCCCGGCTGGCCTGAGGCGGCGCGGGCCGCGGTCATCACGCCGGCCAGTCCCGACAGCAGACCGGCAATGGCATAGACCTTGATCAGGTGGCCGCCGATATTGATGCCCGAAACGCGTGCCGCCTGCGGGTTGGCGCCGATGGCATAGGTGAACTTGCCGTAGCGTGTGTAGGTCAGCGCGATGTGGCAGATGACGGCAACCAAGAGGAAGATGATGACCGGCAGCGGCAGCGGAAAGCCGAGGATGTTGAAGCTCTTGCCAAACCAGGTGAAGCTGTCGTCGAGCAGCGCCACCGGCTGGCCGAGCGTATACCATTTGGCGAGGCCGCGCGCCGACACCATCATGCCGAGCGTGGCGATGAAGGGCGGTATCTTGGTCCGTGCTACCAGGGAGCCGTTGACGATGCCGGCGAGAAGGCCGACGCCGAGGCCGGCGAGGATCGCCCAGATCGGCGACATGTCGGTCAGCGCGGGATAGACGGCGCGCGGATTGGCCGATGTCTGCGCCAGGCTCGCCGCGACCATGGCGGCGAGACCGACGACCGAGCCCGACGACAGGTCGACGCCGGCGGTGATGATGACCTGGGTCACTCCGACCGCGATGATGCCGATCACCGACACCTGCAGGATGATGATCGACAGGCGCTGCTTGTTGGCGAGGAAGCTGTCGCCGACGAAGATCCAGCCAAGAATCTCGAAGACGATGGCGATACCGATCAACACGCCGAGGATGGACACCTCCGGCGGCAGGCGCTTCTTGCTTCCGATGACGTTTGCGGGACCCGCAATCTCGTTCGTCGACATGGTTCTTCCACCCTTGAGCTGATTGGCGTCAGTGCGACGCGAGTTCCATGATCTTGACCTGACTGGCCTCGGCGCGGTCGAGGAAGCCGGTGACGCGGCCCTCATGCACGACCATGATGCGGTCGCTCATGCCCAGGCACTCGGGCATCTCGGACGAGATCATGACCACCGCCACCCCCTGCCCGGCGAGCTTCGAGATCAGGCGATGGATTTCGGCCTTCGCGCCGACATCGATGCCGCGCGTCGGCTCGTCGAGGATGAGGATCTTCGGCTTGGTCAAAAGCCAGCGCGCGATCAGCACCTTCTGCTGGTTGCCGCCGGACAGGTTGATGATCGGCTCGGCCATGTCTGGGGTCTTCACCCTCAGCGCCGCGCTGATCTCGACCGAATCCTTGCCGAGTTGTTTTTGCTGCACGAAACCGTTCTTGACGTAGTCTGACTGCAGCACCGCCATCTGGGTGTTTTCCTGGATGTCGAGCAAGAGGAAGCAGCCGGTTTCCTTGCGGTCCTCGGTCAGGAAAGCCATGCCGTGCTTCATAGCCGTGGCCGGGCTGTCGACACGGACCGTCTTGCCGAACAGCTCGATGGTGCCGGCGTCCGACGGCGTCACGCCAAAGATCGTTTCGGCGATGTTGGAGCGGCCCGAGCCGACGAGACCGGCAATGCCGAGGATTTCGCCTGAACGCACGTCGAATGAAACGTCGGAGAAGACGCCCTTCAGCGTGAGCCCCTTCACCGACAGCACGACGTCGCCGATCGGCACCTCCTCCTTGGGGAACATCTGGGTGATCTCGCGCCCCACCATCATGCGGATGATGTCGTCGCGGGTCACCTCGGTCGACGCCTTGGTGGCGATGTACTTGCCGTCGCGAAACACCGAGAACTCGTCGGCGATCTCGAACAGCTCGTTCATCTTGTGGGTGATGTAGATGATGCCTTTGCCCTGGGCGCGCAGCGCACGGATGATGGTGAACAGGTGGTCGACCTCGCGCTCGGTCAGCGCCGAGGTCGGCTCGTCCATGATCAGCACGTCGGATTCGTAGGACACCGCCTTGGCGATCTCGACCATCTGGCGGCTGGCGACGGTCAACGTACCCACCTGAACCTCGGGATCGATGTCGATGTTGAGGCGCTTGAACAGGTCTGATGTCTTGCGGCGCATCTCGCCATGGTCGACGAAGCCAAGCCGGGTCAGCGGCTCGCGGCGGATCCAGATGTTCTCGGCCACCGTCATCGGCGCCATCAGGTTGAGTTCCTGGTGGATCATGGCGATGCCGTGTTCGAGCGCATCGAGCGGCCCCCGCAGCTTGATGTCTTCGCCGCGCAGCTTGAAGCTGCCGGAGTCGGGCGTGTAGATTCCGGCCACGATCTTCATCAGCGTCGACTTGCCGGCGCCGTTCTCGCCCATCAGCGCATGTACGCTGCCGCGTTTCAGACGCAGCTGGACGTTGTCGAGGGCGACGACACCCGGGAATTCCTTACGAACGTTTTCGACCTCGAGAAGATAGCCGCCATCCACCGCGGCACCGCCCGCAGGCGCCGCTTCCATCGTACCGGTGCTTTGCATGATTGGTCCTCCCAGGCCGGCCCGACTGTTGCGCGGGTCAAGGTCCTCTTGGGGAAAATGCGCCGCCGTTTGCGACGGCGCATTGGTCAGATCATATCAGTTCTTGGTGGTGTACTGGTCCATATTCGCCGGGGTCACCAGCTCGAACGGCACCCAGACGGGCGACGTCACGGATTCGCCCTTGGCGAGCTTCATGGCGGTTTCGACCGCACCACCACCCTGGGCGGCGGCGTTCTGGAACACGGTCACATCGAGGTCGCCGGCCTTCATGTAGGCGAGCGCTTCCTGGGTCGCATCGACGCCGGCCACGATCACGGTCTTCATGTCCCAACCGGCCGCCTTCATGGCGTTGATGGCGCCGATGGCCATGTTGTCGTTGTTCGAGATGACGGCGTCCGGCTTGTGGCCGGCGGCGATCCAGTTGGTCATCAGGTCCTGTGCCTTGACCGGATCCCAGCCAGCGGTCTGTTCGTCGATGACGTTCAGCTTGACGCCGCAGTCGCTGCCGGCGTTGACATCATGGATGTCCTTGGTGCGCATCACAGCCGCCTGGTTGGCGAGGTCACCGACCATGATCAGGATGCCAGCCTCGGTCTTGCCGGCTTCCTTGAGGATGCGGCAGACTTCCTTGGTCTCAAGCGTGCCGGAATCGACTTCGTTCGAACCGACGAAAGCACCCTTGGCACCGAGCGCGCCGACGTCGATCGGCTCGCGGTTGACGTAGACGATCGGAATGCCGGCGTCGGTGGCAAGCTTGGTCATCGGCCCGGTGGCCGAGGTGTCGACCGGATTGACGATGATGGCGTCGACCTTGGCGGCGATGAAGTTCTGGACCTGGCTGAGCTGCTTGTTGACGTCGTCGTCGGCGATCTCGATGACGACCGGCTGGCTGGCGTCAGCCGCGGACTTCTCGATACCCTTGCGCAGGACGGTCAGGAAGGTGTCAGAATTGGCCATGCTGACGCCGATATCGCCGGCAAACGCAGTGCCGGACATCAGCGCGGTCATGGCTACGCCGAGCAGGAATTTCCTCATGTTCACTCTCCTCCAACAATGGTGCCCGGCTGCACCCCGACGTGCCGGAAGCCCGCGGTCGGCCGCAGGCTCGTCTCTACGAGAGGCACCATCGCTCCTCCGCGATGCAAGATGCGCCACTCGCTTCCCGATGCCGGCCCAAATTCAGAATGTTCGGGCCGTGTTTTTTGTATATGAAATGTTTATTCCATATTGAGGCCAGACGTCAAGAGACATTCCATTGCCTGCCTATCAATCCTTCGGGGAGCAACGAATTGCGCCGCCCGGTCGCCCGGGCGGCGCTGGAGATGACGGCTATTTCGCTGGATGGAGCCGTTGCGTCAGACCCGCGAGCGGATGAACGCAATGCTCTCGGCAAGCGCTGCGCGCGGCTCGGTAAGCTTCTGCACGACAGGCGAAAACGGCTCGAAGGAGAGCAGCCCCTGATAGCCGCCAGACACCAGCGCACGGATCTGGCCGACATTGTCGAGCCGGTCGGCTGCATCGACCAAGACCCGGTGCGGGTCGCGCATGTCGGAGACCGTCACCGCAGGGTCGTCGACGCCTGAAATGTGCACTAGGCCGGTCATGCCTGGGAAGATGTCGGGCTCGCCGGCAAGATGATGATGGAACGTGTCGTGCACCATTCGAAAAGTGTCAGTTCCATCGACATCCTCGATCGCTTCGGCCGCCTCGCGCTTGGAGCGCAGCGAGCAGATCTCGAAGCCGAGCGGCTCGACAAGTCCACGCACGCCGCGATCGCCGAGGATCGCGGTCAGCGCCGTCAGCGCCGTCCTGAGGTTACGCTGGCGCTCGCCATCGGCCTTCCCCGTGCCGTCATTGACCGGAACCAGGACCAGCGCCGCAGCACCGGCGTCGCGGGCATAGTCGGCGAGTTCGATCGCCTCGGCTTCGCGCGCGGCGCTCCATTCGTTGAAGCGCTGCAGGGCGTTGATGGTTGCAATGGACATTCCATTTTCCGCTGCCTGCGCCTTGATGGCCGCAGCCGGCGTGCCGTCGATGATGGCGTTGCCTGAGAGGTCGTTGCGGATTTCGACATCGCTCAGGCCAAGGTCCCGGCACAATGCGAAGAACGCTGCCGGCTTCAGCCCGGGTGCCACCATATGGTTCAGCGCGAATGTGAGCTTGCTGGGCATGCCGAATTTCTCCTCCGGGATCGCGGGGCGGCGCATCGATATTTATGCTCCAATCTACCTATAAAATAGAACAGTCAATCCGAAATATGATGCGAATCTATCATTTGATGATAGATTCGCATGGCCGGCAGGCCACACCGTCAGATATTCTCCGGCAGGAAGATGTCGAACGGCAGGAAGGTCTGACCGGGGGCGTTGGCCGCCCCCTCCTCGATCGCATGCGCCATCAGCCCGACAAGTTCGCGGCACAACGACGCCAGCGGCGTCGCAATCACCATCGTTGCAAGGTTGTCGGCCAATGCCACGCGTGTGTCCAAGGTGATCTCGTTGCAGATCAGCACCGGCAACGGATCGGGCTTAGCCTGGCGTAGCGCCGAGATCGCCCCTTCGATGCCACCGCCGGCAACGTAACAACCGACGAGATTGTCATGCTTGCGGAGCAGGTCGTCGACGACCTCGTGGGTGGCTTCCCAGGACTCGTTGTTGACGATGGTTTCGAGCAGCGTGAAGTCGGGCGCATGTTCGCGGAAGAAAGCGCGAAAGCCGATCTCGCGCAATTCGTGGCCATGGAAGCGATGGCTGCCGACGAACAACGCCACCTTGCCCGGCCCCCGCGCGCATTTGGAGATCATCCACGCGGCGGTGCGTCCGACCTTGAGGTTGTCGATGCCAACGTACCCCTCGCGAATGCCCGTCGCGAAGTCCGACAGCAGCGCGAAGACGGGAATGCCGCGCTGCTTGAGTTCAGCAACCGCCGCCGTCACGCTGGGATGGTCGGGGCTTACCAGCGCCACTGCATCGCAGCTTGCCGCCAGCCGCCGCAGCCGTTCCAGAATCTCCTCCGGCGAGAGCGTCTCGGCAAATTCGATGACACCAGCACCGCGAACCCCCGTCGCCTGGGTTATCGCCTTCTCCAGTTCACCGGCGAAGGCACGGTAAAACACGTCTTTCGGCCGCAGCAGCACGAAGCCGAGCCGATACACCGGCAGTTCCTTGCGCATGCGCTGCGCGATCAGCCCGGCCGCATGATAGCCGATGGATGTCGCCGCCTCGTAGACGCGGCGCTGCGTTTCCTCGCGCACCGGCAGGCGCCCGTTCAGCACACGGTCGATGGTTGCAACGCTGACGCCCGAGGCGTGGGCGAGATCGGCGATTGTCGGGCGCTTGCTCATGTCCAATCCCTGGGTTTTGTCGCAGCTTAGCGCATCATGATAGAAAATGATAGAAACCATCATGCAATGATTGAAAATATTGCATCATGAGTTAGCATTCTTCCAGTGAACGATGTCCAGCGCCCATCGCGGACCTGTTTCCGACTTCCAGGGAGAGAGCCATGACCGTGACGCCTTTGGCGCGCGACTACAGCCTTGTGGGAGAAAGCGCGCATCGCGCCGTCGAAAGCGGCCTTGCGGCTGCCGAGTGGTACCACACCGACATTCCGCGCAAGCAGATGAAGGAGCTGATGCAGCGCTCCGACGGTCCGGCCATCCGCGACACCGCAATCTGGCTCGGCCTGCTCATCGCCTTCGGTACTGCCGGCGCGGCGCTGTGGGGCAGCTGGTGGTGCGTGCCCTTCTTCCTCTGGTACGGCGTGCTCTACGGCTCGGCAACCGACTCGCGCTGGCACGAATGCGGCCACGGCACCGCCTTCAAGACGCAGTGGATGAACGACGCGGTCTATCAGATCGCCTGCTTCATGATCATGCGCAATCCGGTGACCTGGCGCTGGAGCCACACCCGCCACCACACCGACACCGTCATCGTCGGCCGCGATCCAGAGATAGCGGTCATGCGCCCGCCAGACCTTCTGCGCGTCGCGCTCAATTTCTTCGGCCTGCTCGATGCCTGGCACGCCATGGTTGACATGGTCCGCAACGCGGCCGGCATCATCGGCGCGGAGGAAAAGACCTTCATCCCCGAGAGCGAGCAGCCCCGCGCCATCCGCATCGCCCGAATCTGGCTCGCCATCTATGTGGCCACCATCATGCTGGCACTTTATCTCGGCTCATGGCTGCCTTTGATGCTTGTCGGCCTGCCTCGCCTCTACGGCGCCTGGCATCACGTGCTCACCGGCCTTTTGCAGCATGGCGGCCTCGCCGACAACGTCATCGACCACCGCCTCAACAGCCGCACGGTGCTGATGAACCCCGTCAGCCGCTTCATCTACTGGAACATGAACTACCACGTCGAACATCATATGTTCCCGATGGTGCCCTATCACGCGCTGCCGAAGCTGCATGAGCTGATCAAGCACGACCTGCCTGCGCCTAGCCCCTCCATGTGGGACGGCTACCGCGAGATGCTGCCGGCCTTCGTCCGCCAGCTCCGCAACGAGGACTACTTCGTCAAGCGCGAGCTGCCGCCGACGGCACGGCCCTACCGCGAGGACTTCCATAGCGAGACGGCGCTGGCTGCCGAATAGCCGTTCGAAACCCAGGGAGAGAGACATGAGCGACTGGATCGAGGCCTGCGCGGCCGACGACATCGACGAGGAAGACGTGATCCGCTTCGACCATGCCGGGCGCACCTTCGCGCTTTACCGTAGCCCGGAGGACGAGTTCTTCGCCACTGACGGCTTGTGCACCCACGAGCAGATCCATCTGTCGCAGGGCCTGGTCATGGGCGACATCATCGAATGCCCCAAGCACAATGGCCGCTTCAACTACAAGACCGGTGCGGCGCGCGGCGCGCCCGTCTGCGTCAACCTCAGGACCTATCCGGTGAAAATCGACGCCGGCAAGGTCTTCATCCAGCTGGGCTGACTGACATGGCGGCGGGAATGATCATCATCGGCGCCGGCGAAGGCGGCACGCGGGCCGCCTTCGCCCTGCGGGAAGCCGGCTATGACGGCACCATCACGCTTGTCGGCGCGGAGAGGCATCTGCCTTACGAGCGTCCACCGCTGTCCAAGGAGGCGATGACATCGACCGATGCACCCGCCATCAAGGCGATCGCCGACGCCGCACGCCTCAAGGAACATCGCATTGACCTGGTCGGCACCACCACCGCGACATCGATCGACCGCGCCAACCGCTCGGTCCGTCTCACCAACGGCTCCGACCTAGAATACGACAAGCTGTTGATCGCCACCGGAGCCACACCGCGCCGGCTGCCGCTTGCCGGTCTCGGCTCGCGCTGCGTCTATCTCCGGACCTTCGATGATGCGCTCGCCATCCGTTCGCATCTCGGTCCCGGCTGCCGGATAGCCATCGTCGGCGGCGGCTTCATCGGCCTCGAACTCGCGGCATCCGCCCGCAAGCTCGGCGCGGACGTCACCGTCATCGAGGCTCAGTCACGCATCCTGATGCGCGGCGTGCCGGAAGACATCGCAACCGTCGTCCACGAGACGCACGCAACCGAAGGCGTCGACATCGTCTGCGGCGACGGCATTGCGACCATCAACGACAGGGCTGACGGGGTACGCATCACGCTTGCCAGCGGCCTGCAGGTCACGGCCGATCTCGCCATCATCGGCATCGGCGCCGTGCCGGTCACGACACTTGCCGAAACCGCGGGCCTCACCCTCAACAACGGTATCGCCGTCGACGCGCAGCTACGCACCAGCGACCCTCTGATCTTCGCCGCCGGCGACTGCTGTTCGTTCCCGCTTGCCGTCTATGGCGGCCGCCGCGTCCGGCTGGAGGCCTGGCGCAGCGCCCAGGAGCACGGCGCGCTCGCCGCGCGCAACATGCTCGGATCAGAGGAAGCCCTTGCCTGCGTTCCCTGGTTCTGGTCCGACCAGTACGGGCTCAGCCTGCAGATCGCCGGCTTGCCCGACGAAGGCGAGCGCACCGTCCGCCGCGACCTCGACGACGGCGCCTTCATCCTGTTCCATCTCAAAGAGGACGGCCGACTCGTCGCCGCCAGCGGCATCGGCCCGGGCAATGCGGTTGCGCGCGACATTCGCCTCGCCGAAATGCTGATCGCAAAATCCGCCCGCCCCGACATCGGCGCGCTGGCCGCGCCCTCGGTCAAGCTCAAGAGTCTGCTCGCCGCGTGACACGGAGCACGCACCCGTCAGGACGCGCAAGGCAGCTGGCAAAAGCCGCTTGAGAATCGTGCCGGTTTGCAGGAACCTGCGCTGGGCGCGAGGGCCGCGCGGAGCAAACGACAATGCCGATCAGCGAATTCGGTCAGATGGCCGACGGCACGGTGGTGCAAGCGATCGACATCGCCGCCGAAGGCATCGAGGCAAGGATCCTCACCTTCGGCGCGACACTTGCCGACCTCGTCGTCGCAACGCCTGACGGCCCGCGCTCGGTCATCCTCGGCTTCGACGATCTTGACGGTTATCTCAACCATGGCGGCTATTTCGGCGCTATTGCCGGACGTTGCGCCAACCGCATCGCCGGCGGCAGCTTCGAGCTCGACGGACAGACGTTCGAGCTCGATCTCAACGAGGCGGAGCGCACGCATCTCCATGGCGGCAGCGACGGCTTCTTCCGCCGCAACTGGCTCGTCGTCGACGCCAACGACAGTTCGGTGCTGCTGGCGCTGATCTCGCAGGCAGGCGATCAGGGCTACCCCGGCAAGGTTATCGCCACCTGCCGCTATTCACTCGACGCCGGACGCCTCACCATTGCGCTCGGCGCCCGTGCCGATGCCCCCACATTGGTCAACCTCGCCGCCCACGCCTATTTCAATCTCGATGGTGGCGGCTCGATCCTCGACCATCGTCTGAAGATCGCCGCCGAGGCCTACACACCTGTCGACGCGAACAACATCCCCACCGGCGAGGTGCCTGCCGTCGACGGCACGCCGTTCGATTTCCGTGAGCTTCGCCCGGTCCGCAACGGAATGGACGAGGCACACAGCCCTTATGACCACAACTGGGTACTTGCCATGCAGCCGGCGCCCGAGCCGTGGCATGCGGCGAGGCTCGAAGGCCCGCTGTCCGGCATCCGGCTCGATCTCTGGACCACCGAGCCAGGACTGCAGCTCTATGACGGCGCCTTCCTGCCGGTTGTCCCGCCCTTGCGCGGCGGCATCGCGCCCGTCCGCCACGGCGCGCTGTGCCTCGAGCCGCAACGCTTCCCCGACGCCATCCACCACCCGCACTTCCCGAGTGCCGTGCTGAGGCCTGACGAGATCTATTCGCAGGTCACCGAATATCGCTTTTCGATGGTCGAGTGACCGTTACACCCAACCGCCATCGACGACAAAATTCTGTGCCGTGCACATCATGGAATCGTCGGCCGAAAGAAACAGCGCCATGCGCGCGATGTCGTCGGGCAGCACCCGCCCTGCCAGGCACTGATTTGCATCGATCTCGGCATTGGCTGCATCGTCAACCCAGAGCTCAAGCTGGCGCTTGGTCATCACCCAGCCCGGTACCAGCGTATTGACCCGGATGCCATGCTTGCCGAGATCGCGGGCGAAGGAGCGCGTCATGCCGTGCACGGCAGCCTTGGAAGCGGCATAGGCAGGATAGCCGCCCGAGGCCTTCATCCAGCCGATAGAGCCGAGATTGACGATCGCACCGCCGCCGGCGGCGATCATGCCGGGTGCCACCGCCTGGATGGCGAAGAACGAGTGGCGCAGATTGACCGCAACACGCGCATCGAAATACTCCGGCGTCACCGCGCGCCAGTCGTGGCGGGTGTCGCTCGCGGCGTTGTTGACCAGCGCCATGGTCGGACCCTGCAAGGCCTCGATCGCGGCTATCGCCTCGCGGTAGGCCGCGATATCGGTGATGTCGCAGGCATGGAAGGCGACGGAAGCGCCCATGCCCGCCAACTCCTCGGCAAGCGCCATGCCCTCGGCTTCGGCAAGGTCGACAAATCCGACTTTCGCTCCCTGAGCGGCAAAGGCCCGCACCATCGCCTCGCCAATCCCTGTCGCTCCGCCGGAGACGAGCACCGGCCGCCCGGCCAGGCTCGGATATCTAGCCATCATGTCGTCGCTCATCGCCATCTCCTTACAATGTCCTGACCGCGATGGGGGCCGCTGCCCGCGCCTGTTTCAGCGGATTGCGCAGCGGCAGTCCGAATTCCGCCGCCTCGATCTCGAACACGTCACCGGGCTCCGTCTTCACCCCGTCAGCGAATGACAGCGTCGCCGTTCCGAACATGTGCACGTGCACGTCGCCCGGTTGGCGGAAGACACCATATTTGAAGTGATGATGTTCGAGATTGGCGATGGTGTGGGACATGTTGGCCTCGCCGGACAGGAACGGCTTTTCCCAGATCGGCTTGCCGGCGCGAATGATACGCGAGGCACCCTTGATGTCGGCAGGCAGTTCGCCGACGAGGATTTCCGGGCCAAACGAGGCATTCCGCAGTTTTGAATGGGCGAGATAGAGATAGTTGATACGCTCGGTGACGTGGTCGGAGAACTCGTTGGCGAGCGTGAAGCCGATGCGATAGGGCGTGCCGTCGTCGCCGACGAGATAGACGCCTGCAATCTCCGGCTCCTCTCCGGCATCGAGCGCGAAGTGCGGCGACACCAGCGGCTTGCCGGGATCGACGACCATGTTGCCGTTGCCCTTGTAGAACCATTCCGGCTGCACACCGACCTGGCCTCGCGCCGGCCTGCCGCCCTCCAGCCCCATGCGGAACATCTTCATGGAATCGGTCAGCATCTCCTCGCCACTGGCGTCCAGCTTCTTGTGCATGCTGTCCCGCGTCGCCGCCGAGCCCAGATGGGTGAGCCCGGTGCCGGTCAGATGCAGATGCGCCGGATCGGGATGCCTGACCGGCGACAGCACCTGGCCGGCGCGGCCGGCGGCCTCGATGTCGACGGCCTCGCCAAGGCCGCGGTCGGCGACGATGGCCGCAAGCGTGGTTCCGGCGCGCACCGCCTCCAGCGCCAGCGCGTAGATCGACTTGGCGTCGTTGACCAGCCGCGCGGTCCCGCCTTCCCGCACCGCCACACGGCTCTTGCCGTCGGCCAGGATTATCTGGGACATCAACATTCCTGCACTCCTTCCGTCTCGCCCCGGCCGGCCTCGTTTCCGGCGCCCGGCAAGACTTTCCCGTCGCGCCACGCACATGCGCAGCACGCCTTGCCTGTTGTCTTCGAGATTGCGGGCCCGCTCCCCCGGGCGCCGCGGCCGGTCGCTCCCTGCGGCCTAGGCCTTCTTCTTGTTGTAGAGGTCGAAGGCGACAGCACCGAGCAGAACCAGGCCCTTGATCACCTGCTGCCAGTCGATGTTGATGCCCATGATCGACATGCCGTTGTTCATTACGCCCATGATGAAGGCGCCGATGACCGCGCCCGCCACCTGACCGACACCGCCCAACGCCGAAGCACCACCGATGAACACCGCAGCAATCACGTCGAGCTCCATGCCGGCACCTGCCTTGGGCGTCGCCATGTTCAGACGGGCGGCAAAGATCAGTCCGGCAAGTGCTGCCAACGCCCCCATGATGGCGAAGATGTAGAATGTCAGCCGCTCGGTGTGGATGCCCGAGAGAGCAGCCGCCTTGACGTTGCCACCCATCGCATAGATGCGCCGGCCAAAGGTCATACGCTTGGTCACGAAAACGAATGCGGCGATGAGCACGCCCATCACGACAAGCACGTTGGGCAGGCCGCGATAGGACGCCAGCATATAGAGCAGGAACAGCACGATACCGGCCATGACGGCATTCTTCAGCACGAAGAAGCCGAAGGGCTCGGCATCATAACCGTGGCTCTCGCGGTTGCGCCGGCTTTTCAGCGCCGCAAAGAGCATTCCGGCGACGATCAGCAAGGCAATGACGATGGTGGTAGCGTGCAGCTTGACCCCGCCGATCGTCCACGGTCCGATCGGGTCGGGGATGAAGCCCGCCGACAGCATCTGGAATTCCGGCTGGAAAGGCCCGACCGAGCGTCCGCCGAGCAACCACAGTGCCAGCCCCTTGAACACCAGCATGCCGGCAAGTGTGACGATGAAGGACGGGATTTTCATATAGGCGATGAAGTAGCCCTGGACGCCACCGATGACGGCGCCGACGCATATGCATATCAGTCCGGCAAGAAACGGGTTGAAGCCGAAATCGACCATCAGCACCGCCGCGACCGCGCCGATGAAGCCCGCGACCGAGCCGACCGACAGGTCGATATGCCCGGCGACGATGACCAGCAGCATGCCGAGCGCCATGACGATGATGTAGGAATTCTGCAGGATCAGGTTGGTCAGGTTGACCGGTTTGAACAGCACACCGCTGGTGGTGAACTGGAAGAAGATCATGATAGCGATCAGGGCAAGCACCAGCCCGTATTCGCGCAGGTTCGCCTTGATGGCATCTTGCGCCGTCGCCTTGGCGGAATTGACCGTCGGGGCAGCTGTTTCCGTGCTCATGCGGCTTTCTCCTCGCCGCGGACGATCGCCCGCATGATCTTTTCCTGGCTGGCTTCGCTGGCCTTCATCTCAGCGACTATGCGTCCCTCGTTGAGCACATAGATGCGATCGCAGATGCCGAGAAGTTCCGGCATTTCCGACGATATCACCAAGATGCCCTTACCCTCGTCGGCGAGCTTGTTGATGATCGTGTAGATTTCATACTTGGCGCCGACATCGATGCCGCGCGTCGGCTCGTCGAGGATCAGCACGTCTGGGTTGGCAAACAGCCACTTCGACAGCACCACTTTCTGCTGGTTGCCGCCGGAAAGGTTGCCGGTGATCTGGTAGACGCTGGACGAGCGGATGTTGGTCTTCTTGCGATACTCGTTGGCGGCCCTCAGTTCGGCATTGTCGTCGATCACGCCCAGCTTCGACGAGACGCTTGGCAGGTTGGCGACCGTCACATTGTGCTTGATGTGGTCGATCAGGTTGAGGCCGTAGACCTTGCGGTCCTCGGTGGCATAGGCGAGGCCTGCCTTGACCGCCTTGCCGACCGTCGAGGTGTCGGCTTTCTTGCCGTGCAGCAGCACATCGCCGGTGATGTTGGTGCCGTAGGACCTGCCGAACACGCTCATCGCGAACTCGGTGCGCCCGGCCCCCATCAGGCCCGCAATACCGACGACCTCGCCCTTGCGCACCGACAGGTTGACGCTCTTGATGATCTGCCGCTCCGGATGCAGCGGGTGGTGCACCGACCAGTTTTTCACTTCGAAGATGGTCTCGCCGATGTTCGGCTCGCGGTGTGGATAGCGGTTCTCAAGGCTGCGCCCGACCATCGAGGTGACGATGCGGTCCTCGGTGATATCGGCCTTGTCCATCGTCTCGATCGACTGGCCGTCGCGGATGATGGTGATCTGGTCGGCGATGCGCTTGATCTCGTTCAGCTTGTGCGAAATCATGATCGAGGTCATGCCTTGCGCCTTGAACTCGACGAGCAGGTCGAGCAGCGACTGGCTGTCCTTCTCCGACAGCGAGGCCGTCGGCTCGTCGAGGATCAGAAGCCGGACGTCCTTGGCCAGCGCCTTGGCGATTTCCACCAGTTGCTGCTTGCCGGTACCGATGTTGGTGATCAGCGTGTCGGGATCCTCGCGCAGGCCGACCTTCTTCAACAGCTCGGCGGCACGGCGGCGCACCTTGTCCCAGTTGATGATGCCGTTTGTTGCCTGCTCGTTGCCCAGGAACATGTTCTCGGCGATCGACAGCATCGGCACGAGCGCAAGCTCCTGATGGATGATGACGATGCCGCGTTTTTCGGAATCATGGATGCCGTTGAAATGGCATTGCTGGCCTTCATAGCGGATGTCGCCGGAATAGCTGCCGAAGGGATAGACGCCGGAGAGGACCTTCATCAGCGTCGACTTGCCGGCGCCGTTCTCGCCGCAAATGGCGTGGATGTCGCCGCGCCTCACCTTGAGATTGACGTTCTCGAGCGCCTTGACGCCCGGGAAGGTCTTGGTGATGTCGCGCATTTCCAGAATGATGTCGTCACTCATGGTCCCTCGCTCGAAGTGGCGCCCCGCCTGTCCAGGAAAATGCACCCGGAAACGGAGGTAGCGTACTCTCTTTGGAACGGAGCTCCACCCCCACCTTGCGCGGGTCTCGACACGCGCCCGCGCCCGGCATTGGCTGCCTTCGGCGTTGATGCGGGGAGCCCGCCAAGCGGGTGTCCGGTCCCTTGAACCGCTCCCCGCAATTGCACGGGGAGCGGCAAGGCGGAAGGCTTACTTTATCTCCTCGGCCTTGATGTAGCCGGAGTCTACCAGGACCTTCTGGATGTCGTCCTTGACCACCGACACGGGCACCAGCAGGTAGGACGGAACCACCTTGACGCCGTTGTTGTAGGTCTTCTCGTCGTTGATCTCGGGCTTGCCGCCGGACAACGCCGCATCGACTAGGTTCGCGGTTACCTTGGCCAGTTCGCGGGTGTCCTTGAACACCGTCGAGTACTGCTCGCCGGCGATCATCGCCTTGACCGAAGGCACCTCGGCATCCTGACCGGAGATAACAGGCCATGGCTGTTCGGCCGTGCCGTAGCCGACGCCGCGCAGCGACGAGATGATACCGCGCGACAGGCCGTCATAGGGCGCGAGCACCGCATCGACACGGCTGCCGTCGGAGTAGTTGGCCGACAGGATGTTGTCCATGCGGGCCTGCGCCACCGCCGCATCCCAGCGCAGCGTGCCGACCTTTTCCATGCCCATCTGGCCCGACTTGACGACCAGCGTGCCCTTGTCGATCAGCGGCTGCAGCACCGACATGGCGCCGTCGTAGAAGAAGAAGGCGTTGTTGTCGTCGGGCGAACCGCCGAACAGTTCGATGTTGAACGGACCTGGCTTGTCAGGATAGCCGAGGCCCTTGAGCAGAGAGTCTGCCTGGAGCACGCCGACCTTGAAGTTGTCGAAGGTGGTGTAATAGTCGACATTGCCGCTGTCGCGGATCAGGCGGTCATAGGCGATGACCTTGACGCCCTTGTCGGCCGCCTGCTGCAGCACCGCCGACAGCGTGGTTCCGTCGATCGAAGCGATGATCAGGGCCTTGGCGTCCTTGGTCACCATGTTCTCGATCTGGGCGAGCTGGTTCGGGATATCGTCTTCGGCATACTGCATGTCGATGGTGTAGCCCTTGGCTTCGAGGGCCGCCTTGAGCGCGTCGCCATCATTGATCCAGCGCAGCGACGACTTGGTCGGCATGGCGATGCCGATCGTCCCCTTGTCCTGGGCATGGGCCTGATAGGACATGGCGGCGAGGCCAACCGCGAGGGCGGCTACGAACGTCTTGATGATCTTCACCTTCTCTCTCCCTTGTGAAGTGCCGGCGCGCGGACGCAAGCGCTCGCGCGTGGCCCCGCCATGAACGGCGCGGCAAAGCCAGGTATGATGCGTATTCCTCCAAAAGGCCGCGAGCCCTGCGTTTCCTCCGCTCGATGCTCCAGCGCCCGGCTGGCTGACATCGAACTCGCGACGGTCTCAACGTCGGGGAATGTGGCATAACAGTCAAATGCAAAATCGGCTGCACGGCATATCATTTCTGGTATGCTTCAAAGCCAGTTCAAGGCTGCGCAGGAGGGAAGGACGCGATGGTCGACATCCGGGAGGACGCCAGGGCAAGCGGCACCAGCCTGCGCATCAACGACAACGAAACCTTGCTGCGCAGCGGCCTCAAGCTGCGCCATATGCGCATGGTGGTGGCGCTGGAGGATCACGGCCAGATCAGCGCCGCCGCCCAGGTCATGAACATCTCCCAGCCCGCTGCCTCGCGCATGATCTCCGAGATCGAGGACATCCTCGGCGTCGAGGTCTGCGAGCGGCTGCCACGAGGCGTCCGGCTGACGCCCTATGGCGCAGCCCTTGCCCGCCGTGGCCGCGCCATCCTGCTCGAGATGCAGCAGGTCGACCGTGAGATCTCCGACCTCAAGTCCGGCAAGGGCGGCTCGGTCGCCATGGGCGCGGTGACCGCACCCGCGATCGAGCTGGCGGTACCTGCCATCCGCAAGATCCGCGAGCGCTATCCGCGCATCGAGATCAGCGTGCAGATCGAGACAAGTGCCGTCCTGGCACGCGAACTCCTCGCCTCGCGCCACGATTTCATCGTCGCCCGCGTCCCCGACGATCTCGATCCGCGTTTGTTCGAAAGCCGCATCATAGGCATTGAGAAGGCCTGCCTCATCGTTCGCCGCGGCCATCCCCTGGCCGGCTCCGGCACTGTTCCGCTGGAACGCCTTGCCGAATTCGACTGGGTTTTCCAGCCCGGCGGTTCGCTGCTACGTCAGACGGTACAGGGCATCTTCATGAGCCGAAACGTCCGCATGCCCGACCGCATCCTCAACACCAGCTCATTGCTCTTGACGCTGGTGATGGTGGCGCAGTCGGACGCCATCGCGCCAATCGCGACTGACGTCGCCAATTTCGTCAACGCCAAGAGCGGTCTCGACGGCACGATCGAGATCCTGCCGATCGCCTTCGACATCAACGTCCAGCCCTACAGCCTGATCACCGTGCGCGGCCGCATACTGTCACCGACAGCCCAGTTGCTGCACGACCACATCCTGCGTGAGATCGCATAGGCGACCTCACGGGACCGGAGTGCCTTGCCCCCAGGAAGTGAGGAGAGTTAGCCCCGCGAAACCGTGACGGATGGACACTCGAGAGTTCGGCCCTCACACCCTGGCGCAGATCGCCTCGAAGAACGCGACATTGTCGAGGTCGAGCGGATCGTCGACCGGCAGCGCCTGCGACGACATCTTGGAGATCACCACCTCGGCCTTGGGGTCAATGTAGAGCCACTGGCCGTGGATGCCGATGCCGCAATAGGCTTGGGCAGCATTGGCGCTCTGGTACCACTTGTTGCGATAGCGCCCGTGGGCGAACAGGTTGGTCATCGTACCGCGCTGCCAGGCCACTGCATCGCCGCCATGGATGGTGTCTTCGACCCAGGCCTGCGGCACGATCCGGCCGCCTTCGGCAACACCGCCCTGCCGCATCATCTCGCCGACACGCGCGAGGTCGCGCACCGCCACCGATACGCCGCCCGCCGCGCGCGCCGAGCCTTCCGCATCGACGCTGACGAAGGCATCGCGCACCGCGCCCAGCGGCTGCCACAGCTTGTCCGCCATCAGCTCGGCATAACGCTGGCCAGAGGCGCGCTCGACGATGATGCCGAGCAGGTCTGAATTGGGCGAGCGGTAGCGGAAGGTCTGGCCGTGCGGCTCGTCCAGCGGCTGCAGTGAGACGAGGAACTCGCGCAAAGTTTCCGATCCGCCGCCCGGGTTCCACATCGTGGCGCGGCGATAACGGGCAAAGGCGCTTTCGGGGTCGAGATAAGCCTCCTCGAAATCGAGGCTGACGGTCATGTCGAGCACGTGACGCACAGTGGCTTTGGCGTAGACCGAGCCGGTCGCTTCGGGCACGTAGTCGGTCACCGGCGCATTCGGGTCGAGCTTGCCCTCGCCTTCGAGGCTGCCGGCAAGGACCGCCGTCAGCGACTTCGAGATCGAAAAGATGATGTGCCGTGCCTCGGGCCGCATCTCGGGCGCGAACCAATCGCCGACGAAGCGCCCCTTCTTCATCACCGCAAGCGCATCCGTCGACGAGCGCTCGAGGAAACCGGCCACGCTCTCGTTTCGGCCGTTGATATCAACGATTTCCGTCAGAAGCCCGGCGAGATCGACGGGCGCGCTCTCGACCTTGCCCTCCAGGGCCGGGATTCGCGTGCTGCGCACCATCTCGCCGACATTCTGGAAAGCCCAGCGGTTGAACGGCTTCTCGCGCCAGTTGCCGAGCGTCACGTCCTGGCGCGCAAAACCGAATGCCTGCTCGAAGGCGTTTGATGACGTCATGATATGTCCTTGCTGCTATGTTCCGGTCAGGCGAGTGCGGCTGCGATGGTGTGCACAGCCTTCAGGGTCGCCACCGAATAGGGAACCGAAGTGAAGTCGGGCCAGGTCGACAGCTTCACCGTGACCATGCCGGCGTCGAAATTGATATGGATCAGTTGCCCGAACACGCCGCGGCACATCAGCGTCCGCGAGCGCGGGTCCTCGATCCAGAACTGGTTGCGATAGCTGGCCTCGGGCATCGAGGTGCTGAAGTTGGGGCCATGCATTCCCCGCCGGGTCTCGGCGATCCAGCCGGCAGGCACGATGTCGGCGCCGTCCTCCAGGATCGTCTGGCCGAAGCGGGCATAGTCGCGCAGCGTCGCGTTGAAGCCGCCGTCGGCAATGGCGTAACCGGCGCTGTCGACGGTGAAACAGGCGCTCTCCTCGGCGCCGATCTTCTGCCACAGCTCTTCGGACACCAGTTGCGGCAGCCGCCTGCCGGTCGCCCGCTCCATGATGAAGGCGAGCACATCAGTCTCGATCGAGCGGTACTCGAAGGCAGCGCCATGCGGCCTGGTCGTTTCGGTCAGGCGCTGGATCAACTCGAACATATGCCGTGGCCAGTGGAAGCTGGGGTCGGCATCCGCGGGGACCGGCTTCCAGCCGCCGGCGACGTCGACCTGGCCGATGTCGGAATAGGGGTCGGTATAAGCCTCGCTGAAACGGACACCCGTGGTCATGTCGAGCACCTGCTGAACGGTCGCCCCCTTCCAGCCGGTCGTTGCCAGCTCCGGCAGATAGTCGGTCACCAGCTTCTTCGGGTCGACGATACCTCGCCCCGCAAGAATGCCGCATACCGTGCCCGTCACCGATTTCGCCACCGATTGCGACAGATGCAGCGTGCGTGGCGTCATGCCGTTGAAGTAGCGCTCATAGGCGATCTTGCCGTCCTTAAGCACGAGGAAGCCATCGGTGTAGGTCTCGTCGAGCAGCCCCGAAAGCGTCGTCGGTTTGCCCCCGCTGTCCACGACCGCCAGGCCGTCGAGATCTGTCTCGGCGCGCAGCAATTCACGAACCGGACCTTCGCCGCGCCATACCTCCGCCGTCGTCACGATCTCGCGCACGTGCTGAAACGCCCAGCGGTTCCACGGCGGCATGTCCCATCGCGCCTTCGGTACCTTCATCGCCGGTGGCGAGCCCTGCATGATGGGTGGCGGCGCATCGCTGTTTCTGTAGGAGCTCATGTCTCTCAACCTTGTCTCTTCGCCACCCATGGTGGAGACGATGTCGGCCCTTCGAAAAACTCAAAACCAGATGCGGGACGGCACAAACGCTTCAAGGCCTGGTGCTGCCCCTCATCCGCCCTTCGGGGCACCTCCTCCCGCAAACGGGGAGCAGGGACAGCCCCTACTTCTGCAGGTCGGTCCAGATCTTGGTGTAGATCGCATCGACCTCCGGCGGGCACATCAAGGCCATCGTGCCATGCGCCTTGCTCGCTTCCGGAATAACGATTTCAGGCGCGTCCTTCATCTCGGCGGGCATGAACTTTTCCGAGCCTGCAATGCCGTTGGCATAGCGGTGATAGGCGGAAAGCCCCGCCGCGATTTCGGGATCCATGATGAAGTTCTGGAACAGCTTGGCGTTCTCGACGTTCTTGGCGTCCTTCAACACCACCACGTTGTCGCTCCAGTAGGTGAAGCCTTCCTTCGGATAGCCGAAATTCACCTCAGGACGCGCCAGCCGGATGCGCAGCGCGGCCCCGTTCCAGGTTGTCGAGGCCTGGAAGTCGCCGGCCTTCATCTTGTCGATCGCGCCATACTCCATAGCGACCCAGTTCGGTTTCGCCGCCACCAGCAGGTCGCGCGCCTTCTTCAGCACCTCCTTGTCGTCGGTGCATTGCTGGCCGCCGACATAGCGGATCGCCGCCGTCACCACGTCCTTCATCTCGGGGACGACATTGACCTTGCCCTTCAGCTCGTCGGGCGTCTCGAAGATGATCTTCCAGGTGTTGATGTCGCCCTTGTAGGTGCTGGTGTTGACAACCGTGCCGACCGTGCCCCAAGCCCAGGGCACCGAATATTTGCGGCCGGGGTCGAATTCGGGGTTGGCCCAGTCGGGCGACACGTTCTTGAAGTTCTCCATGCCGCCCGGATTGGTCTCGAGCAGCAGACCTTCCTTGATCCAGATCGGCAGATGCGTCTGGGAGGGAACCGCGATGTCGAAACCGCTGCCGCCCTGGCGCACCTTGGCGAGTGCGGTGTCGTTCGAGTCGTAGTCGGTGATCGTCACCTTGACCTTGTACTTTTCCTCGAACTTCTTGATCACCTCGGGGTTGGTGTAGTTGCCCCAGTTGTAGATGTTGAGCTGGCCTTCGGCGCGGGCAAAGCCGGTCGCCGCAAACAGCGCGATCGCCGCGACGGCAGTGGACATCATTGGTTTCACAGCAGGTCTCCTCTTCATTTCAGACTGTGAGCACCCTGCCAGTGGCAGGCTACATCAACATCACGGCCGGACCGGGTCCGGCCGTGATTGTTTCTGATCGGGCAGAACTTACTTCTGCAGTTCGGTCCAGATCTTGGTGTACAGGGCGGTCACCTCGGGCGCGCAGGTCTGGAGGATTTCGCCGTTCTTCTTGAACTCCTCTGGCACCACTACTTCCGGCGCGGACGTCATGTCGGCTGGCATGAACTTCTCCGAACCGGCGATGCCGTTGGCATAGCGATGGAAAGCCGAGTTCATCGCCGCGTTTTCCGGATCCATCATGAAGTTCTGGAACAGCTTGGCGTTCTCGACGTTCTTGGCTTCCTTCAGCACCACCACGTTGTCGGACCAGTACTGGAAACCTTCGGTCGGATAGCCGTAGTGGATGGCCGGGTTCTTCAGCCGCTGGCGCAGGGCCGAGCCGTTCCAGTCGCTGGTTGCCTTGAAGTCGCCGGCGCCCATCTTTTCGATGGTGTTGTATTCCATGGCGATCCAGTTCGGCTTGGCGGCAACGAGAACGTCGCGCACCTTCTTCAGCACTTCCTTGTCGCCGGTGCACTGCTCGCCGCCGACATACTTGATCGCGGCATGCAAGACGTCGTTCATCTCGGGAACGACGTTGACCTTGCCCTTCAACTCGTCCGGCGTGTCGAAGACGATCTTCCAGGTGTTGATGTCGCCCTGGTAGACGTCGGTGTTGACGACCACGCCGACGGTGCCCCAAGCCCACGGCACGGTGTACTTGCGGCCCGGATCGAAGGCCGGGTTGGCCCATTGGGGCGCGACGTTCTTGAAGTTCTCCATGCCACCGGGATTGGTCTCGAGGATGAGCCCTTCCTGGATCCAGATCGGCACGTAGGTCTGCGACGGCATGGCGACGTCGAAGCCGGTGCCGCCCTGGCGCACCTTGGCAAGTGCGGTGTCGTTCGAGTCGTAGTCGGTCACTGTTACCTTGACGTCGAACTGCTTCTCGAACTTCTTGATCATGTCGGGGCTGATGTAGTTGCCCCAGTTGTAGATGTTCAGCTCGCCGGCTGCGGAGGCGAGGCTGGTCGAGGCAAGCAGCGCAAGGCCGGCGGCCATCGACATGGATTTCAGATTCATCATTCCACTCCCGTTGATTAATCCCGTTTCCTGCTCAAGAAGAAGAACAGCGTGACGATGACGACCGACAAGAGCAGGAAGACGGTCGATATCGCATTGACCTCCGGCGTGATGCCGCGGCGGATCTGCCCCAGCATGTAGGTTGGCAAGGTGTCCTGCCCGCCCGACTTGACGAATTCGGTAATGACCACGTCGTCGAGCGAGATGACGAAGGCGAGCATCAGGCCGGCTATGATTCCCGGCCAGAGCAGTGGCAGCGTCACGCGGCGGAACGCTTTCCATGGCGTGGCGTAGAGATCGGCCGCAGCCCGTTCAAGCGTCAGGTCCATGTTCTCGAGGCGCGCCCGGATCGGCAGATAGGCAAAGGGAATGCAGAACGCCGTGTGCGCCGCGATCAGGTAGCCGAGGCCGTTGTAGCCGCTGGCGATCTTGATCTGCGCAAAGAAGATCAGCAGCGCCACGCCGGTGACGATCTCCGGCACCATCAGCGGCTGGTTGATGAAGGCGTATTTGAACGTCAGGCCGCGATAGGTGCGCGTCCGCGTCGTCGCCAGTGCCGCCATCGTTGCCGCGATGGTGGCGATGATCGCCGCCGAGGAGGCGATCTTCAGCGACCGCCAGGAGGCGTCGACGACCTGCTGGTTGGACCAGGCGGCGACGAACCAGCGCAGCGAGAAGCCGCCCCAGTCGGACACCGAGCTCGACTCGTTGAAGGCGAAGATCACCAGCACGGCAATCGGCAGGTAAAGCAGGAAGAAGCATGCGCAGGCGATCGTCGTAAAACCGGTCTGCTGCCTGATCGAGAAGCGCTTAGCCATGACGCACCTCCGAGCCTGCGGTGTTGCGGACGTAGACGAGAAGCGCCATCATCACGATCGCCATGACGGTGATCGAAAGTGCTGCCCCCAGTGGCCAGTTGCGCCCTTGCCCGAACTGCAGCTCGATCAGGTTGGCAAACATCATGTTCTTGCCGCCACCCAGAACGCTCGGTGTCACATAGGCGCCGATGGCCGGGATGAACACCAGGATCGAGCCAGCGACGACACCGGGCCTGACCAGCGGGAAGATGATCCGCTTCAGCACCTGCCAGCGCGTGGCATAAAGATCGTAGCCGGCCTCGACGAGGCGGAAGTCGAGCTTTTCCATGCTGGCATAGAGCGGCAGCACCATCAGCGGCAGGTAGACATAGACCATGCCCACCATGATGGCGAAGTCGGTGTAGAGCATCTGGATCGGCTGGTCGATGATGCCGAGATTGATCAGCGCCGTGTTGATCAGGCCTTCGTTGCGGATCACCTGCAGCACGGCAAAGGTGCGGATCAGCAGGTTGGTCCAGAACGGAATGGTGATCAGGAACAACCAGATGTCGCGCGTCCGCTCCGACCGTGTTGCGATGAAATAGGCCGTCGGAAAACCGAAGACCAGCGTCGCCACCGTCGCCATGAGAGCGAGTTTCAGCGAGCGCCAGAAGATGGTGAGATGGGCGCTGGCAAAGGACAGCGTGTCGTCGAAGATGTCGCGTTCGAGGAAAACCGAGACCCAGCCCTCGGTCGAGAACTTCCACTGGACGTCGCCGTAGGGTCCGGGCGTCAGGAACGAATAGAGAAGCACGATCAAGAGCGGGCCGGATGCGGCCAGAAGGATGATGATCAGCGCCGGCGCCGAGAGATACCAGCGGGTCCTGATCTCCCGCGCCTCTGCCTGCTTTTCGATTTCGGCTGCGGTCGCCATGGCTCAGTCCTTCAGGATCTGGGCCGCATCGTCGCCCAGGACGATGCCGACGCGCTCGCCGCGCTCGAATTCCACCATCGCGCCGCGCGTGTTCTGCTGGCGCACGGTGAAAGCCTCGCCGTCATCCAGCCTGACATGCACATGCGTGTCGGTGCCGAAATAGACGACGTTTTCGACCAGGCCCGAAATGTCGCCCTTGCCCTTCACCGCCTTGGCGTGCTCGGGCCGGATGACGACGGTGGCATCGCCGTCGGGCTTGAAGCCATCGGCGACCGTCGCCGAGATCGTCGCGCCAGACTTCAGCGTCACCTTGGCCTTGCCGCCGTCGATGCTGTCGATGCTGGCGTCGAGGAAATTGGTTTCGCCGATGAAGTCGGCGACGAAGCGAACCGCCGGCCGGTCGTAGATCTCGCGCGCCGACCCGACCTGCAGGATCTTGCCCGACGACATCACAGCGATGCGATCGGACATGGTCAGCGCTTCTTCCTGGTCATGGGTGACGAAGATGAAGGTGATGCCGGTCTCGTGCTGCAGACGCTTGAGTTCGATCTGCATTTCCTTGCGCAGCTTGTAATCGAGCGCCGACAGCGGCTCGTCGAGCAACAGCACCTTGGGCTGCGGCGCGAGCGCGCGGGCCAGCGCCACGCGCTGTTGCTGACCGCCGGAGATCTGGCTGGTGCGGCGCTTGGCGAGCTTTTCCATGCGCACCAGCTTCAACATCTCGGCGACGCGGGCGTCGATCTCGGCGCGTGGCTTGCCCAGCATCTCAAGGCCGAAGCCGATGTTCTCGGCCACCGTCATATGCGGAAATAGTGCGTAGGACTGGAACACCGTGTTGACCGGCCGCTTGAATGGCGGCAGCGGCGCGATATCGCTGCCATAGAGCAGGATCTCGCCTTCCGAAGGAAAATCGAAGCCGGCGATCAGGCGAAGCAGCGTGGTCTTGCCGCAGCCGGAAGGTCCAAGCAGCGTGAAGAACTCGTTTTCCCTGATCGAAACCGAAACGGTATCCAGCGCTGCGACCTGCGCCTCTCCCGTCCCGAATACTTTACGAACCCCACGAACTTCGATCGCATTCTTACCCGGTGTGTCCGGCACGCAAACGCCCCATTTGTTTCGTCCACTTTTGCAGTGAAACTTTTTTCCCCGTTCAATTGTCACCACACCCCGTCAGGCTTGGCAACAACGGCTCGTCGTCATGTCGCCAGGCATCCGCCCTGCGGCTCATGCCTGGTAGCTCACCCGCCCTCCGCAGATGGTCGTCACAGGCCGCACCTGGTGCAACACCGCCGGATCGGTTGCCTCGATGTCGGCCGAGAGCACCACCAGGTCGCCGAAATAGCCTGGTTTCAGCTGGCCCTTGCGGTCTTCCTTGAACTCGGCGTAGGCGCCCTCGACGGTGTAGCCGGCCAGCGCCTGGTGCAGCGAAACGCTCTGGTCGGGCATGTCTTCAGCCCATGGCTTTCGCAGCATCGCTGCCTGCATGCCCTCGATCGGATCGATCGGCGCCACTGGCCAGTCGGAGGCAAACACCACATGCGCGCCTGCCTCGATCAAGGTCCGGGTCGGATAGGCATAGGGCCAGCGCTGGCGACCGATGCGCGATACCGTCGGCTCAAGAGGAAAGCTCATCGCACCCGGCGGGTGCGGAGGCTGCATCGAAGCGATCACGCCGAGGTCGACGAAACGCTGGATGTCGCTGGCCGTGGTCAGCTCGACATGCTCGACACGGTGGCGGCTGTCGCGCTTGCCATTGACCTTCGCGGCCGCCTCGTAGCCGTCTAGTACGGCGCGTGTCGCGCCATCACCGATCGAATGCACGGCGATCTGCAGGCCGCGCCGGTCGATCTCGGTGGCGATACGTTTGAACTCCTCGGGCGAAAACAGCGGCTCGCCGACCCAGTCGGGACGATCCGCATAGGGCTCGATCATCACGGCCGTCCAGGAGTCCAGCACGCCGTCATAGAACATCTTGACGAGACCCGACGACAGCCAGTCGCCGTCGTAGCGCTCGGCCATGACGGACGCCTTGTCCAGCGCGTCTGGCGTCATGAAGTTCTTGTAGTGGAACGGGATCTGCACCCGGCAGATCAGATCGCCCTCTGCCTGGACTTCCGACAGCAGCTCCAACTGGTAGAAATTGCCGTCCATGTTCTGGATCGAGGTGATGCCGTGGCGCGCGCACCAATCGAGGCCGCGGCGCATGATGGCGCGGTCGCCAGCGCGCTCGTCGCCTTCGGGCACAGGATCGGGCTCGCCGCCGGTCGACAGGCCGAGCCGCACACGCTCCTCGCCGGCAAGCTTGAGCACCGGGTTGAACGCCTCGTTCTCGCGCAGCTCGCCCTCGGCCAGGCCATCGTCGCCCATGACGATCTCGTTGCCGGGCGTAAGTTCCCGCCCGTGCAACACATCGGCCATTTCGAGCGCCTTGGTGTTCGCCCAATAGGTGTGATGGTCGGGGGCCGCCATGATGAAGGCCCGGTCGGGCAAGATGGCGTCGAGGTGATGGCGCGTCACGCGCTCGCTGCCGAGAATGGTGTAGTCGGCGCCTTGGCCGACAAGCATGCGCTGGTTCGGGCGAGCAGCCGCATAGGCCAGCACCGCTTCGCGCAGAGCATCAAGGCCACTCACGCCGGCAAGCTGAAGATGCGCCAGTTCGGCCGCACCCGAGAAGAGATGCATGTGCGCTTCGATGAAGCCAGGAACCACCGATCCGCCGCGCGCGTCGATAATCTTTGTGTCGGGGCCGCGCAGCGCTTCAACGGTGGCGTTGTCGCCAACGGCCGCGATCAGTCCATCTACGACTGCCACCGCTTCGGCCGTGGGCCGGGTCGAGTCCATGGTCAGCACGCGGCCGTTGATGACGATCAGATCGGCATTGCGAACCGGTTGGACAGACATCGCGACTCCGCGCACTTGACTGACTGATACCGTTCACGCCCGCACCGGCTGCCCCGTCCCAAGGAGTGGCGCAACCAGACAGCAGGCTGAGGCCGGTTCGCTGTCCCAAGGAATTCCTCTTTCCCTAAAGACAGCATCGAGAAAAAATGCGACTAATTATTCGCGTTTGTCAATATGCGGGTTTTCCGGGGATGCGTTGTGGAGGACGCCCCTGGTGTATGCTGGCGACGAGCAGGGAGCGAGAAGTCCAGTCCGTGAAGAGCAGTCTCACAAAGAAGGCCACGACGGCGCTTAGCCCGCGCAAACAGCCGCGACAGGAACGGTCGAGCAAGGTCGTCGACAGGATCCTCGACGCCGCCCTGATCCTGACCAGGGAACAGGGAACCAAGACGCCGACGACGCTGGCCATCGCCCAGCGCGCCGGCCTGTCGGTCGGCTCGATCTACCAGTACTTCCCCAACAAGGAAGCCATCCTGCTCGACCTTGCCCGGCGCTGGCTCGGTGCCTTCCCGGAAGTGATCGCCAAGCGCATTGCGGCTCCCCGCCCGACCAATCGCGACGAATTCCAGCAGGAGGTGGACAAGCTCTTCGTCGACACCTCCCGGCTCTATCTCGACAACGCCACGCTGATGCCGGTCATCGAGGCGATCACCGGCAATCCCGACCTCCGTCCGATCCAGAACGAGTATGACGACCAGATCATCGCGCTCTATGCAGCCTGGCTGCAGCATGTGAACCCGGCGCTCGACGACGGCATCGCCAGCCGGCTCGGCGTGGTGATGATGGAAGTCGGCCACGTCTGCCGTCTCGTCGGGCTCAAGCGCGACCGCAAGGCCTTCGATCTCATCCAGGACGACGTCAAGACCATGTGGCTTGCCCTCGTCGACCCCTATCTCGACCTCAACTAGAACCAGGAAGGATTTTCATGAAGACAGTCTTTTCGCCGCTTCACGCCGGCCACAGCGGCCAGATGGAGCTTGTCGCCGGCGCCATCGTGCCCGGCTTCGAAAAACCCTCGCGGGCCGAGATCATCAAGGCGCGGGTCGAAGACCAGAAGCTCGGCGATATCCTGGCGCCCGAGATACATGACCTCGCCGCCGCCAAGCGCGTGCACGCGGCCGACTATATCGATTTCCTGCCGACCGTCTGGCCGGAATGGGAAGCAGCAGAGAAAACCGGCTCGGCCATCCCCTTCGCCTGGCCGACACGCGGCCTGCGCGGCGACGTGCGCCCGCAGACCATCGAGGCATTGCTCGGCTACTATTCCTTCGACGGCGGCGCGAGCTTCGTGAAGGGGACCTGGGATGCCATCAAGTCATCCTATGACGTGGCGCTGACAGCAGCTCAACTCGTCAAGGCCGGCGAACGTGCCGCCTTCGCGCTCTGCCGTCCGCCGGGCCACCACGCCGGTGCCGCCTTCATGGGCGGCTACTGTTTCATCAACAACGCCGCCGTCGCCGCCCAGTGGTTCCGCGACCAGGGCGCAAAGCGCGTCGCCGTGCTCGACGTCGACTATCACCACGGCAACGGCACTCAGGAGATTTTCTACTCACGCGCCGACATCCAGGTCATCAACCTGCATGGCGACCCGATGACCGAGTATCCGTTCTTCCTCGGCCATGCCGACGAACGCGGTTCGGGCGAAGGCGAAGGCTTCAACATCAACTACCCGATGCCCTTCGGCACCACCTTCGACAAATGGAACGAGGCACTGGAAGACGCCTGCCGGAAGCTCGCTGCCTATGCGCCTGACGTGGTCGTGGTCTCGCTCGGCGTCGACACCTTCGAGAAGGACCCGATCAGCCACTTCAAGCTGACCAGCGCCGACTATCCGAAGATCGGTGCCCGCATCGCCAAGCTCGGCCTGCCGACCTTGTTCGTCATGGAAGGCGGTTACGCCGTCGACGAGATCGGCGTCAATGCCGTCGGCGTGCTGACCGGCTTCGAGGGACGGTAATCCTCAAGCTCTCCCTTCTCCCCGCTTGCGGGGAGAAGGTGCCCAGAAGGAGCGGATCAGAGGCAGCACCGGGCTGCCCAGCCGTTCTCAGGTCACTGCGCCGAAACAGTTCCCGCAGCCGCCAGTGCCGCTGCCTTCTTCCGTCCAAGCCGCGTCAGCAGCCAGGCAACCGCAAGCCCGCCAAGCGCGATGCCTATCGCCAGCAGCGGCCGGTACCAGAACCATGCGACCGCGATCGTTGCAGTGCCCACCAGCAAGGCCAGTACGAAGGCGACAAGCCCGGTGCCCATGCGCACCATCGAGCCTATGAAGGGGATCACATCGGCAATCACGCCGAGTGGCGCCAGCAGCAGCCCGAAGCCGATTGCCAGCAACAGCAGGCAGCCGACGCGCACCAGCCAGGTGATGATGGTGTTGGCACTGACTGCGTCGGCGAACATCTTTTCCGCCGGCACCCTGCCGCTGTCGACAAGCAGCAGCTCGTCGCCGGCCACCGTCTGGTAGGGCGCAAACCGCTCGCCCGTCTGGCGGCCGATGACACTGATGTCGCCGAGCGGTACCAGCCGGTACTCGATGCGGTAGTCACCGATGGCTGGAGAAGCCGGATTTGCGCCGAGATAGATGCGCCCGTCCAAGACGTTGACGCGCTCGGTGCCGGGATAGGCGGCGGCAATGTCCGGCAACTGGCTCGGCGTGATGGTCAGCGGATTGCTGTCGCCGATGCGGTCGAACACCGGCTCGTCAAGCGTAAAGGCGCCAAGCTTGCCTTCACGGATCTGAAACGTGCGCGAGCCGAGCGCCATGGCGGGGTTCTGATGATTGGCCGGCTGCTTGAACTCGGCCGAGTCGATCGGCCGGTCCTGCCATTCCTTGGCGTAGCTGTAAGTGGTGACGGTTTCCTCGCCACCGCCCAGCTTGGTGTTGGTCTCCGATTTGGAATTCTCCACCCACTGGAACATCTCGACGGTGCGCACCAGCCGCACGCCCTTGGCCTCGATGGCAAAGTCCGGATCGCTGACTGCGTCAGAGGTCATCACGGGCCCCGTGGTGTGCACCAGCTCGCCCTCATTGGCGGCGTCGATCTTGTCGACGGGCACCGACACAACCGCACCGGCGCCCTCCGCCAGCGAGCGCGCCGTGGTCACCGCCCGGCCCTCGTTCCAGAACAGCACCACGACCATGGCAAGGACGAGGACAAACCCGACCAGCACGCCTCCGACCGAGCGCCTGATGCGCCCGAACCACGACACGCTGGTCACTTCACGAAACTGATCGCTCATCTGCTATCCCTGCCCCACGCGACGCAGCGTTAAGCCGAACGGGCCAGGCGATCAATGGCCATTCTCGCGAAGCTTTCCCGAAGGTTTCCGCAGCGTTTCCGGCTGCCTTGAGTCTGTCGAAGGACTCTGAATTAACTTTTTGTCAATTCTGTTTGCGGAGCGATTCGCGAGGGGTTAAATTGAACCCGAATCAGCCGGTCCACGGGGGGCGCGGCGAACCACCAACTCTCTGAAATACCGGGATTTTTCTCGGTTGAGAGCGCGTCAGGCTTCGCGCGACCCGCACGGATTCGGCCGATGGATGCATAAGGCGTCCGCGTCGCGTTTCTAGCGTCATAGTCACGAGTATTTCGACCGGTTCGGGCGCCGCCCAGACCAGGTACCCTTATGGATTCCGGCAGAAGTTTCTGAAATGACCGCCCTCGCCGCTCGCAACGAACAGACCACCGTCGCAGCAAGGCTCGCATCCAGAAGCGATCTCACCGCTTTTTTCATGAACCTGACCGACGAGATCGGTGCAGACGGCTACATGCTGGTCGCCATCGCCCAGGATCAGGAGCGCGACAATCTCCAGATCATCGCCTCGAACTGGATCTACGACGCCATCCAGCTCGCCGGCCATGCACTGATCGCCGGTCTGGCTCAGGGCCCGTTCGCCAGTGCGCCGGGCGCACGCCCGCAGAGCGTGCTGGCCTCCCAGGCGCCCGCCATTCTCGGCGGCGAGGAAGCCCGCCTGCTCGACGTGCTCGGCCATGCCGAAATCTTCGCACTTCGCCTGCATGTCGGCCGCCAACGCCTGTTCGTATTGTTCTCGGCTGCCGAGGCCGGTCGCATCGATCCGAACGTCATGCCGCGCACCCAGCTCGAATGTTGCTATGCCCTGTCGCAGGCGCCCAGCGTGCTGGCCGCAGCGACAATGCAGGACCCCTTGTCGGACCGCGAGCGGGAGTGCCTGTTCTGGGTCTCCGAGGGCAAGACCACCGACGAGGTGGCGCTGATCCTCGGCGTGTCGTCCAACACCGTCAACAGCTACATCACCCACGCGATCCAGAAACTGTCGGCCTCCAATCGCGCCATGGCGATTGCGACCGCAATCAGGAGCGGCATCATTTGAGCTACGCCCAGGCAAAGCAGCTGAGCCGCGCACGCGATTATGAACAGGATGTTCCGTCCGCCCCTCACCCGATCGGCTTGCAAGCCGTAACGCTCGCGGACGCCGCCAAGCGCTGCCGCTGGATCTCGGTCGATCTCGGCGCGCGCGATTTCGCGCTGTGCCTGGCAGGTCCACCCGCAGAAAGCGGCCGGCTGACGGCATGCTTTGATTCCGACTATCCCGGCTCCATGTCGGCTGCCCGCCTGCTCGGCGGCGGCATCGGCGAACACCTGATGCGCCATGCGCGCCAGTCGACCGCGCCATGCTGGTGGACGGATGACGCTGATGCCCCTGAGGTCTTTTCAGCACTCACCTGGACCAGCCGCATCGAACCACTCGCCCAGAGTGGCCGCGGCATCGCATTTCCTGTTTACACCGATCGCGGCCAGGTCGGCCTCTTCATCTTCGGCGGCCCGGAGCTTTCACCCAACCCGCAGACGCTGCACGACCTGCACGGCCGCTGCTTTGCGCTGTTCGATGCGGTGTCGCGCATCATCTCGCCCCAGTCACGCGACCTCCCGTCGATGTCGCGCCGCGAGATCGAGTGCCTGAAGCTGACCTCTCGCGGCTACACCAGCGAAGAGATCGCCAAGCTGCTCAAGCTTTCGGTGCACACCGCCAACCAGTATCTCACCCAGACGACGCAGAAGCTCAACGCCGTCAACCGCATGCATGCGGTCGCCAAGGCGCTGCGGCTGGGCCTGATCGACTAGCGCTGGTCGGGGTTTCGGGTCAGGCCGAGCCAAAAATGGCCGGTACCGAGAACCGGAGCGTACATTCAACCTACGTGAGCACCGGAAGCGAAGGGAGCAGGCATTCGCAGGCCGGCATCACTCGAATCTAGGCAGCTTCAGCCTGCGGAGTCCGCCTGATCATCGCATGCTGGATGGCGGCGGCGAGATATTCCGTGTTCTTTTCCGGCTCCGGATCCGGTTTCTCGAACGACACATAGTGGACTTCCACTGACGCGTTGGTCGCCGTCATCGACAGCTGGAAATAGACCACCGCCCCTTCCGGCCTGAGCTCGAGGTCAAGAACGATGCGCGGGCTACCCGTCCAGCTGACATGCGCCTCACCGCCCAGTCCGAGGCGCAGCGCGCCCGGCATGAAATAGAGCTCCGCCGCAGAATCGACCAGGTCGGCCACGTTGGCAAAATGCTCGAGCCTGATGAAGGCGATGTAGTCGGCAAGGTCGACGAGGCGCAATTCGCGCACCACCGGCTGGATCGCCGTTGCAACAAGTACTTCACGGGTCGAAGCGTACTGCTGATTTTTCATGACGGATTGCGCTGAGCCTTGTTTCCGTAAACGATCCGCACCAGTTCGGCGACGGCCTGGTAGAACTGCGATGGAATGACACTATCCACTGAAACTTGCTTGTACATGGAGCGGGCGAGCGCCACGTCTTCGAACACTGGAATGCCGTTCAGTTCGGCTATTTCGCGGATCTTCAAAGCGACCAGGTCCTGCCCCTTGGCGAGCACGACAGGTGCTGCATCCTCGTTGCGGACGTAGCGCAACGCGATGGCGAAGTGAGTCGGATTGGCGATCACCAGCGTCGCCTTGGGCACCGCGGTCATCATGCGCTGGCGAGCGCGGTCGCGGGCGATCGAGCGCAGCCGGGCCTTGACGATCGGATCGCCTTCCGACTGCTTCATCTCGTCCTTGACCTCCTGCTTGGTCATGCGCTGTTCCTGGAACCAGTGGAAGCGTGACCACACGATGTCGGCGACGCCGATCACCCCCATGACGAAGACGATCGCCACCAGGATGTCGACGGTGATGCCGCGGATGACGTCGCCAAAGGCCACCGGATTGGTGATCATACCGGCCAGCAGCCGGCGATGATCGTCCGACAGCACGAAGTAAAGCACGATCATCACGAAGCCGAGCTTGCCCAGCGACTTCAGGAATTCGACAAGGCCCTGGGCGCCGAACATGCGCTTCCAGCCCTTGGTCAGGGAAATGCGTTCGGCTTGCGGGCGGATGCGCTCGCCGACGAACTGCGGCACGTTCTGGATCAGCGACGCACCGACGCCCGCCACGATCAGCATCACGAACAGGCTGGCGACCGCGCGTGCGATCTCGACCGCCACCGCCTGGTAGAGTTCGATGACGTCGCGCTCGGTGCCGAGCGGCCAGGCCTCGGGCTTTTCGAGGAAATTGGACAGGAAGACGCCGAGTTCGGCGACCGACGAGCTGGCAAAGAACACGGCATAGACCATGATCGCCAGGAACGAGGTGAAGATCGCGACTTCCTTGGAGACGGGCAGCTTGCCCTTCTCCATCGTGTCGCGGATTTTCTTCTCTGTCGGCTCTTCTGTTTTGGAGTCTTTGTCCTCGTCCGACATTGCTCAGCAGACCGCGTCGGATAAGGTCAGGCGGCGTCTTGCGCGGATGGCAATTCGAGGAGGCCCTCGTTTGACATGCGCAAGGCAGTAGAAGCGATGGTCTTGCGGGCACGCAGGATGTCGGCCGGTTGAATGCCTTCCGATCCCTGGCTCAGTTCGGACTCGATCATGCGGCGCGAGCGCGCGCTGATCGACGACAGCACGGCCTCGGCGAGCGGCAGCGGCGTTCCACGCAGGGCCATGGTGATGAGTTCGGTCGAGAGTCCATCGAACAGAGCCACGCGCGCCTTCTGCGACATCGACGTGATGTCTTCGAAGGAGAACAGGCGGGCGCGGATGGCATCGAGATCGGCCATGCCGACTTCCCGCAGGTCGCTCATCACCTCTTCGAGCTGCGACTTGTCCAGTTCGTTGAGGACGCTGGCGACGCGCGTTTGTCCGACCGATGTATCCTTCTGGGCGCTCTCGGTCAGCACGTGGTTGCGCAGCTGCTGCTCGACCAGCTTGGTCGCCGCCTCGGGCACGTTGGCCAATTCCATCATGCGCTTGATGATCTCGCTGCGCACCGGCTTTTCCATCGACAACACCACGCGTGCCGCATAGGTCGGCGCCAGGTTGGACAGGATCATCGCCGCGGTCTGCGGATGCTCATTCGCAAGGAAAGTGCCGATCTGCGTTGCTTCGAGCCTTTCGACCTGCGGCCACACCGGCGGCAGGTTATCCTTGATCATCAAGGGTTCGCCATTGCCCATCAGGGCGTTCATTTCTTCCGGCGACAGCGACTCGTTGAGGATGGTGTCCATCTTGTCGGCGGAATCGAGCAGGCCGGCACCTTCGGTGAACTCGGCCTCGAACTCGGCGACGATCCGTTCGAGATCGGCCTGGGGAATCGTACGCAGCAGCCGCGCGCCTTCGATGAGCGCCTTGAGCTCCTCCTGCTTGAAGAACTTCAGCAGACGGCTGGCCGAGGGCTTGCCCATGGCCACCAAAATAGCCGCAGCCTTCTGTGGCCGCGTCAGCGACGCCAGCGACGTGGTCATGCGGAGGTCTCTCTGGAAGCAGGGGTAAGCACAGTCAAAAGTCCAGTCCTCAGGCGCTCTTCGTCGCCGCTACGATTTCGGTCAGGCGGATGCCGAAACGCGACGGATCGCTCTCAAGTACCGTGATTTCGCCACGTGCGATACGCCTTCCGTTGACCACGACGTCGACAGGTTCGCCGATGCGGCGGTCGAGCGCAACCGTCGAGCCCTTCTGCAGCGCCATCAGCTCCGACACCGGCATTTCGGTGCTGCCGAGCACGATCTGCACTTCGACCGGAATGCCGAAGATCACGCTGCTGTTGCCGGCTGCCGCCGCTGCACCGCCGGCGCTTGGCCGCTTTTCCTCTTCGCTCAGCACGCCGCGCAATTCTTCGATGGCACGATTGAGCTGATCGTCCTCGACTTCTTCGATTTCGGGCTTTTCGACCTCGGGCTTGGACTGTGCCTTGCTCATCGGTGTTCTCCAGTTCTGTCGTTCGCGGCGGCTGGTGCTGCTGGGCAGCAGCTCAACCCGCGACGATCCCTTCAATTGTTTCTTCTGTAGAGTCGAACGGACGCCGGATGCGTACTGTGTAATTCTGGCCGAGCTTGCCGAACTCGCAGGCAAACAGTGTCTTGCCGCGAGCGGCGATGACAGCGTTGGACTGGGTGTTCTCGGCGAGCTCGATGACCTGCCCGACCTGGAGACCAGTCAGTTCGCCAAGCGTCATGCGCCCGATCGGCATCGAGGCCTCCAGCCTCACGGTCGAGCGCATCAGCTCGTCGGAGAAGCGCGAGCGCCATTCGGTGGTCGGAGCAGCACTCGTCTCGACCTCTGCCGGGCGGCGATCCGAAACCAGCACGCGCTGCGGCAGCGTCAGCGTCAGCGTACCGCGCGAAGCCATCGTCGACACGGTCAGCACGATGCGCGCCGACGGCCCGTCGCGAAACACATGCTTCTTCATCATCGCGCCGGTGATCGCGTCGGGCGCCGGCAGCTTGACGCCAAGGCCACCGTCCGGCCCCTGCGCGTTCATCGCGCGCGCCACATCCTGGATCAGCAGCGAGACAACGCCAAGCTCGATCGACGACAGATCGCGGTCGATCGGGGCAATGTCGCGGCCGGCATCACCGCCGAACATCAGGTTGACCAGGATGGCGATCGCCTGCGGATCAAACGTCATCACCAGGCCATCGGGCGAAAGCTTGGTCGGGGCGACGGTCATCGCCTGGTTGCTCTTGCCTGCCTTGGCATCCGTCATGCGGCCAAGCTTGATCTCGCCAACCTCGACGAAGACAGACGTTGGCAGTGCGTGGTTGATGGCCTCGGCAATAGCGGTTGCCGCGCGTTCGGCAAGGCGGCGCGCAGCGGCAAGCACTTTCTCCGGCTCGCCGGTATCGCCCAGCAGGCGCTCGATGACGACATCCCGCGGTTCCGCCGGGCTTGCGGTGGTATTCATGACTGGCGATGCCCTTTGTCAGCGTCCCGCATTGGCTCAGGCGGCCTTCTTCTCGACGATCGCCGTGTTCAGCGTGCTCTGCTCCACCGAATCGATCGACGGACGATCATAAGACGAGATCGTCTTGCGGCCGAACTCGATTGCAACCTGCGGCAGCGAGCCGTTCATGTAGGCAAGCAGCGTCTGCTTCACGACGATGTAGAGGCGGTTCTTCTTCTCGCGCACCGTCTTGATCTTGGTGGCGATCGGCGCGACCACGGCATAGGACAGGAAGATGCCGAGGAAGGTGCCGACCAGTGCCGCACCGATCAGGCCGCCGAGGATTTCGGGAGACTGGTCGAGCGCGCCCATCGCCTTGACCACGCCAAGCACCGCAGCAACGATGCCCAGCGCCGGCAGGCCGTCACCAACGGCGATCAGCGCGTGATAGGACTTGAGCTTGTCGGCGCGGATGGTCTGGATTTCCTCGTCCATCAGCGCCTCGATCTCGTGCGAACGGGCATTGCCGATGATGATGATGCGGCAATAGTCGCAGATGAAATGCGTCAGGTCGTAGTTCTTGAGCACCAGCGGATAGGCCTGGAAGATCGGCGAGTCGTCGGGGTTGTCGATATGCGCCTCGACCTCGGACCGGGTCTTGGTGCGCAACTCGCGCATCAGCGAATGCAGCACGCCCAGCGTCTCGAGATAGTCCTGCTCTTTCGGCACTGCCTGCTTGAGCGCTTCGACGATCGCCTTGCCGGTATCCTTGACGGTGGCCATCGGGTTGGCAACCAGGAACGTACCGAGGGCCGCACCGCCAATGATGACGAGTTCCCAAGGCTGCATCAGGACGTCCAGGTGTCCACCCATCGCCATGAAGCCGCCGAGCACACAGCCCAGCGTCACGACGAGTCCGATCAGAATGCCCACAGCAGGTCCTTCCGCACTTTCAAAGCAACATACAGGCACAGATAGCGGCCGTGCCTTGTGTGAGGCTTGAAGGATCATCGCAATGCCATTCAGCCTCGCGCAAGCAATGGGGCGTAGCCTTCACCGTCTATGCTGCGGCGGAAGGGCTGTTGTCGTGCTCAATACCTATACAAGCTACCACCTGATCGCGCGGGATCTCGGCAAGGCCTTGGATCGCGTGGAGAACCAGCCCACTGTCGAGCGCGACACCGAGTACTATCTCAAGAACATCACCAAGGTGAAAAGCATCGACGAGTTCGTCAAGAACGACCGTCTGTTCAAATACGCCATGAAGGCGCACGGCCTGCAGGACATGGCCTACGCCAAGGCCTTCATGGTCAAGGCCCTGAAGGAAGGCGTGGCCAAGGAAGACAGCTTCGCCAACAAGCTGACCGACAAGCGCTACGCCGAATTCGTCAAGAGCTTCAACTTTGCCGAGCTCGGTGACAAGGCCACCGTCTACACCAAGGCGCAGCAGGGCGCGGTCGACAAATACCTGATCCGGGTCAAGCTCGATGGTGTCGACCCCAACTCCGAAGCGGTCAAGAAGGAGGTCAAGTATTACCTCGACAACATCGTCAAGGTGACATCGGCCAAGGACCTTATGTCCGACACCAGGCTCTACACCTTCGCCATGAAATCCTTCGGCATCGAAGGGTCGATCCCCAACAAGGAGATGATGGAAAAGGTACTGGCCGGCGGCGTTCGCGACCCGAAGAGCTACGCCAACCAGATGACGGACAAGCGCTACGCCGCGTTTGCCAGCACCTATAACTTCGAAGCACTCGGCAAGGATGCGACGACCTACAATGCCGCGCAGCGTCCGGCGGTCGACAAGTATGTCCGCCAGACCCTGGAAGAGGACGCCGGCAAGGACAATGAGGGCGTGCGCCTCGCGCTCTATTTCGAGCGCAAGGCCCCCTCGATCACCAGCTTCTACGAAGTGCTCGCCGACCCAGCGCTGGCCAAGGTCGTGCGCACCGCGCTCGGCCTGCCTGAATCATTCGCCTCGGCCAACATCGACCGTCAGGTCAAGCTGTTCGAGGACAAGCTGAAGATCGAGACCTTTGCCAATCCCAAGAAGCTCGGCGAATTCCTCAAGCGCTTCACCAGCCTCTGGGAAATCAACAATCCGTCCTCCCCGGTGCAGGCCTCCGTCGGCACCCTGTTCGGCTCGTCGTCGCCGGCCTACGGCGTTTCGACTGACGTGCTGTTTGCCATGCAGAAACTGAGGTTCTGAGAACATCATGCAGAACGGTCTTTACGTCGCCCTTTCCGCCCAGGTGGCTCTGGAAAAGCGTCTCAACACCATTGCCGACAACGTCGCCAACGCCTCGACTGTCGGCTTCCGTGCCACCGGTGTGAAGTTCGAGGACGTCGTTTCCGGCCTCGGCCCGAAATCCGTCTCCTTCACCTCGCCGGGTGATACCTACCTGTCGACCCAGCATGGCGCGATGCGTGAAACCGGCAACCCGTTCGACTTCGCCATTCGCGGCGACGCATGGTTCGGCATCGAAACGCCTGCTGGCGTCGTGATGACGCGCGACGGCCGCTTCTCGATGACGGCGGAAGGCCAGCTCGTCACCGTCGAGGGCCATCCGGTGCTCGACGCCGGCGGCGCGCCGATGCAGCTTGACCCACGTGCCGGACCGCCCACCGCGGGTTCCGACGGCTCGCTGCGCCAGGACGGACGCCTCGTCGGCGCCATCGGCCTCTATGAGTTCAACCCTGGTACCAATTTCGTCCGTTACGGCAACTCCGGCGTCATTCCGCCGACGGCGCCCGAGCCGGTGGTCGACCGCATGGACGCCGGCATCGTCCAGGGCTTCGTCGAGGAGTCCAACGTCAATCCGATCAAGGAGATGAGCAAGCTCATCATGGTGCAGCGCGCCTTCGAGAACACCGCCGCTCTGATGCGCCAAACCGAAGCGTCGTTCTCCGACGCCATCAAGACGCTCGGCTCGAAGTAAGTGAGCAACGCGCTGGCCAACATCCGCGACGAGCCCCAGGCGGTCCACGACAACCGGCTCGAAGCGCTCGAGCGGATCCAGCACCGCTTCGCCGACGACCGCCTGCTGGTCAGACGCGGCGGGCAAGTGACCGAGATCGCATCTACCCACTACAAGGTCGGCGGCCTGTCGCTCAGCGCGCGCCTCGGCGACATCGTCGAACACCGTGGCCATGGCCGCAACCGGCGCGGCGAGATCGTGCAGATCGGCCGCGACGAGGTGCTGGTGGCGCCTTATGAAAGCAGCGGCGAGGTCGGCGTCGGCGATGCCGTCTTCACGCGTGGGCCGATCGCCATCACGCCGCATCCGAGCTGGCGCGGCCGTGCCATCGACGCGCTCGGCCGCCCCATAGACGGCGGCGCACCGTTGGTCCGCAGTGCCAGGAACGATGCCACCGAAGCGATCCCGCCTGCGGCGCTCGCCCGCCAACGCGTCGAAACAGGCTTCCTGACCGGCGTCCGCGTCATCGACATCTTCACCCCGCTGTGTTTCGGCCAGCGCATGGGCATCTTCGCCGGCTCCGGCGTCGGCAAGTCGACGCTGCTTGCCATGCTCGCCGGTGCGGATGCCTTCGACACCGTCGTCGTCGCCCTGATTGGCGAACGCGGCCGCGAGGTGCGCGAATTCCTCGAAGACACCATCGGCGTCGCTGCCATGGCCAAGACGGTCGCGGTCGTCGCCACCTCGGACGAGAGCGCGATGATGCGCCGCCGCGCGCCCGACACCGCGATGCGTGTCGCCGAGCATTTCCGCGACAAGGGCCACCGCGTCCTGCTGGTGCTCGATTCCATCACCCGTTTTGCCCATGCCCTGCGCGAGGTCGCCATCGGCGCCGGCGAGCCGCCGGTGGCGCGCGGCTATCCCGCCTCCGTCTTCACCGAACTGCCCAAGCTGCTCGAACGCGCCGGCCCCGGCATGGAGGGCACGGGATCGATCACCGCCATCATCTCCGTGCTTGTCGACGGCGACGACCACAACGATCCCGTCGCCGATTCCGTGCGCGGCATTCTCGATGGCCACGTGGTGCTCGACCGTTCCATCGCCGAGCAAGGTCGCTATCCGCCGGTCAATCCACTGGCTTCGATCTCCCGTCTCGCCTCCAAGGCCTGGACGCCGGAGCAGCGCCAGCTCGTCAGCAAACTCAAGGCACTGATCTCGCGCTTCGAGGACACGCGCGACATCCGTCTGCTCGGCGCCTACCAGCCGGGCGCCGATCCCGACCTCGACCTCGCCGTGAAGCAGGTGCCGGTAATCTACGAAGCGCTCGGCCAGTCGCCTGCCGACGGGCCCTCGCTCGATCCGTTCTCCGACCTCGCACGCCATCTGAAATCCAGGGATAGAACACATGTTCAGGCGGAATGACCCGGCAAGCGAATTCCTGGAGATGATCGGCTCCAAGGATGAGCCGCGCACGCTGATGCAGCGGCTCGGCCTGAAGCGCGGGCCGCTGACCATCACGCCGAAGCACGAGAAAAAGCGTGATCACCGCAGCGATTTCATCATCGCCGCCCTCGGCATCGCACTCGGGCTCACCTGCGCGCTGTTTCCCTGGTACATCTTCTTCAATCAGGACAAGTTCGGCATCCGGGCGATGAAATTCTCCGGCGGCGGTCAGAACGACCAGGCGGTCCCGCTTGTCATGGGCGAGCAGGTCGAACGTGTCGGCGCGCCGATGACGGCCGAAGACATTCCGCCGATGAAGCTCGACCTGTTTGCCACCGGCTCGCTGCGCCCCAACAAGGATGAAGCTGGTCTTGCCGGCATAGCCGAACAGCCCTTTCCCGGACCGAAGATCGAATTCAAGCTCGTGCACATCGCCAATGGCCGCGCCATGGTCGAGGACGACGCCGGTGTCTGGGTGGTGCAACGCGGCTCCGTGCTGCCCGATTCGAGCCGCGTTGCATCGATCGAACAGCGCGACGGTAAATGGGTGCTTGTCACCTCGCGCGAAGAGGTCTTCCAGGTCGCGCAGTAGCGGCCGGGCCCCGCGCAAGGCCCGCGCAAGACTGAGGCCATAGTGTTTGGAAATCTGCTCGGAGATTTCCATGGACCCCGTCAACCTGTTCGATCTGGCTGCCCAGCAGGCTCGCTGGCTCTCAGTGCGCCAGAACGCCATCGCCGGTAACGTCGCCAACGCCAACACGCCCGGCTATCGGACCAACGACATCGAGCCCTTCGAGAAAGTGCTCGACCGTTCGCGCGTCGCCATGGCGTCGACCCAGACGGGCCACCTCACCGGCGGCGCCACCGAAGCCGGTTACGCCATCAGGCCGGAGGATCCCAAGCACGCCGTTCTGCCTTCGGACAATACAGTTGCCGTCGAGGAAGAGCTCATGAAAGCCGGCGAAGTCCGCCGCTCGTTCGAACTCAACACGGCCATCGTCAAGGCCTTCCACCGCATGATCATGCTGAGCACGAAGGCCTGACCGGGATGGATCCGCTCGTCGCCGCCCTCAAGGTCGCCGGTTCCGGTCTCGGAGCCCAGTCGGAACGCCTGCGCATCGTTTCGGAAAACCTCGCCAATGCCCAGTCGACCGGCAACACGCCGGGCGCCGATCCCTATCGTCGCAAGACCGTCAGCTTCGCCGCCGAACTCGACCGCGCCACCGGAGCCTCGACCGTCGAGATCGCCTCGATCGGCCACGACCAGACGGCTTTTCCGCTGGAGTTCCAGCCCGGCAACGAGGCCGCCGACGCCGCCGGTTTCGTCAAGATGCCCAACGTCAATGTCATCATCGAAATGGCCGACATGACCGAGGCCAACCGCTCCTATGAAGCCAACCTGCAGGTCGTCAAGCAGGCGCGCGAACTCATTTCCATGACGATTGATCTTATGAGGAATCAGTAATGATCGGCTCCATCAGCCCAGTCGGCACCCAGCTACTGTCCAAGCCGACCAGCGTTGTGCCCGAGGCCGGCGCGGCTGCGGCAGGCGGCGGTGTCGCCTCGTCCTTCGCCGCCGCCCTCGCCGACGCAGCGACCGAAGCGCACAACACCTTGCGCCAGGCCGAGCAGCTGTCGCTCTCCGGCCTTCAGGGCAAGGCCGACACGCGTGAGGTTGTCGATGCCGTGATGAGCGCCGAGCAGGCCCTGCAGGCCGCCGTCGCCATCCGCGACAAGATCGTCACGGCCTATCTCGAAGTCAGCCGCATGGGCATCTGAGGAACAACCCGATGAAAGCGCTTGCAATTGCCGCCACGGGCATGAATGCCCAACAGACAAATCTCGAGGTGATCGCGAACAACATCGCGAACATCAACACGACCGGCTACAAGCGCGCCCGCGCCGAGTTCTCCGACCTGCTCTACCAGGTCGACCGCACCCAGGGCGTGCCCAACCGGGCCAATTCGGCGATCGTGCCGGAAGGCGTCTCGATCGGCCTCGGCGTCAAGACATCTGCGGTGCGCAACGTCCACATCCAGGGCGTGCCGACCAACACCGGCAACGAGTACGATCTCGCGCTGACCGGCAAGGGCTGGTTCCAGATCGAAGGCGCCGACGGTCAGACGCTCTACACCCGCGCCGGCTCCTTCAACAAGAACGCCACCGGCCAGCTCGTCACCGTCGACGGCTTCAACGTCATCCCAGCGATCAACGTGCCGCAGGACGCCGTCGAGGTCATCGTCAACAATTCCGGCCAGGTCTTCGCCCGGCTCGACAACCAGACGGCGCTCCAGCCGCTCGGGCAGCTGACGCTTGCCAACTTCGCCAACGAGGCCGGCCTCGCGCCGCTCGGCGACAATCTCTTCGCCGAAACCGAAGCGTCGGGCGCGGCCAATGTCGGCATTCCCGGCGACCCCGGCTACGCCACCATCCGCCAGGGCTACCTCGAAAGCTCCAACGTCGATCCGGTCAAGGAAATCACCGAGCTGATTTCGGCACAGCGCGCCTACGAGATGAACTCCAAGGTCATCCAGGCGGCCGACGAAATGGCCGCCGTCGTCTCCAAGAACATCCGGTGAAGATTATGCGGCGACGGCACGCCCTCCTCTACATCCGCTCGGCAGTCCTTGCTTTCGCCATGCTTGGCGGCGCAGCGCAGGCTGCCGACCAGGAGGTCGTGCTCGTTCCCAACCGCGTCATCTATCCCGGCGAGACGATCGCCTTGTCCTCGCTCAAGGAAGTCACCCTCAAGCCGGGCAAGGTGCGCCCCGACGCAGTCGCCACCATGGCCGACGAGCTCGACGGCCGCATCGCCAAGCGTACGCTTTTGCCCGGCCGCTATGTTCCGATCACCGCGCTGCGCGAGGCCTGGCTGGTCGACCGCGGCGCTTCCGTTCAGGTCGTCTTCGCCTCCGGCCCGCTGATGATCTCGGCCGCGGCCGTGACGCTCGAGCCAGGTGCAGCCGGCGACGTCGTCAAGGTCCGCAACCTCGACAGCGGCAAGGTCTTCACGGGCACGGTCATGGCCGACGGCTCGATCCGCGTGGGTGCCATATGATCCGTAGACTGTTGCTCGCCGCAATCGCCGTGTTCGGCCTGCAAACCGCTTATGCCGACGGCCCCGATGGCGTTCCGGCCGGTCAGCTGAAGGCCGGCGGCAAGGCGGCTGCCGGCGGTTACGCCACAACCGAATTCGGCGGCGGCAATGGCGGCGACGGCGACTTCATCGCCACCTCGGGCGATGGCGGCCGTCAGACCACGCTCAATTCGGGCACCGCCGCCAATCTCGTCAATGTCCGCATCAAGGACGTCGCCTCGCTCCAGGAAGCCCGCGACAACCAGGTTGTCGGTTACGGTCTCGTCATCGGCCTGAACGGCTCGGGCGACAGCCTGCGCAATTCGCCCTTCACCGAGCAGTCGATCCGCGCCATGCTCGAAAATCTCGGCATCGCCTCCGAGGATGGCCGGGCGCGCGTTCGCAACGTTGCCGCCGTCATCGTCACCGCCAACCTGCCGGCCTTCGTCCAGGCCGGCGCACGCATCGACATCAACGTTTCCTCGCTCGGCGACGCCTCATCGCTGGCCGGTGGCACACTTGTGATGACCCCGCTCAAGGCGCCCGATGGCGAGATCTACGCCGTCGCCCAAGGGTCGGTGCTGGTCTCCGGCTTCAACGCGCAGGGCAAGGCCGAGCAGGTCACGCAAGGCGTTCCGACCTCCGGCCGCGTTCCCAACGGTGCCATCGTCGAACGCGAGGTCAAGGCCCGCTTCGCCGACGAGAACGTGCTCACGCTGCAGCTGTTCAATCCTGACTTCTCGACCTCGGTGCGCATTGCCGACGCCATCAACGACTATGCCCGCCACCGCTTCGGCAAGCGTGTCGCTGGCGAGCAGGATTCGCGTGTCGTCGTCATCCGCAAGCCCGAAGGCGTTTCGACCGCACGCTTCTATGCCGAGCTTGAGAACCTGATGATCATGTCGGACGTCCCCGCGCGGGTCGTCGTCGACGAGCGTACCGGCACCATCGTCATCGGCAACGAGGTCAAGATCTCGCGCGTCGCGATCAGCCACGGCACGCTCACGGTTCGCATCACCGAGCAGCCGCGCGTCGTCCAGCCCGAGCCGTTCTCGCGCGGCGAAACTGCGGTCGAAGATGCTACAGTCATCGAGACAGAGCGTGCCGATTCCAAGCTCGCCTTGCTCGACGGCCCGGATCTGCAGACGCTGGTCGCCGGCCTCAATCGCCTCGGCGTCAAGCCGGATGGCATCATCGCAATCCTCCAGGGCATCAAGTCGGCAGGCGCGCTGCAGGCCGACCTGGTGGTCCAGTAAGCCATGGCCATGACCAACGCCCTCTCGCACATCCGTCGCCACGCACTTGCCGCGGCAGCACTCGGCGTCGTCTTTGCCGGTGCCGCATCCGCCGAACAGGCCGCGCCGAAGGCGCCCGTGGTCCAGGGCACGCCGACGCGGGTCATCGAGCGCGAGGCCCCGAAGGAACCCGTCGAGGCTGCCGTGCCGCCGGTCGAACAGAGCGAGGTCGAGCGCTTCTGTTCCAACATTGCCGACGCTGCCCGCGACCGCCGTTACCAGTTGCAGGCCGAGGAGTTGAAGAAGCTGCAGGCCGAGGTCGACAAGCGCATCGCCCTGCTCGAGGAGCGCAAGACCGAATACGAAACCTGGCTGAAGCGCCGCGAGGTCTTCCTCGCCCGCGCCGAGGAAGGTGTCGTCCAGATCTATTCACGCATGAAGCCCGATGCCGCCGCCGAGCGCCTGGCGGTGATGAACACCGACCTCGCCGCCGCCATCATGATGAAGCTCGACGCGCGCAAGGCGAGCGTCATCCTGAATGAAATGGAAAGCAAGGTCGCGGCGGAACTGACCCGCATCATCGCGAGCGCCGCACGCCGGGAAGACCCCACATGATCAGAAAAGCCCTCCTCGCCGCAGCCATGGCCAGCCTTGCCGGCTGTGGCTCCAACCTCAAGGAAATCGGCAAGGAGCCGACGATGTCGGCCGTCGGCTCCGGCATCGAGGATGGCAGCTCGTCGATGTACCGCTATCCTGAATCGCCTGCCGCACCGCCGAAGCGCTTTTCGCTGTGGCAGGACAAGCAGAGTCGCATGTTCACCGACCCGCGCGCGCTGCAGCCGGGCGACATCCTGACCGTCAAGATCGAGATCGACGACAGGGCCCGTTTCCAGAACGAGTCCGAGCGCAACCGCGTCACCAACCGGACCATTGCCGCTGGCCTCAATGTCGAATGGGACGGTGCCAAGACCGGTGGCAAGGGCGATGGCAGCGCCGGCTCCAAGTCGATTTATTCCGGCGACGGCGCCACCACGCGGTCCGAGAAGCTCAACCTGCTCCTCGCCGCCGTCGTCACCGACGTGCTGCCCAACGGCAATATGATGATCCGGGGCTCGCAGGAGGTGCGCGTCAACGCCGAGCTGCGCGTCTTGACCATCGCCGGCATCGTCCGTCCGTCCGACATCGGTCCGGAAAACACTATTCCCTACGAGCGTATCGCCGAAGCCCGCATCTCTTATGGTGGCCGCGGCCGCATCACCGAGGTCCAGCAGCCGCCATACGGCCAGCAGTTCCTCGATCAGGTCCTCCCCTTCTAGGTCCGGGACATGTCAGACATAGATCAGTTCCTCCCCCAGAAGCCCGGCCCCTCGCTGGTCGTCCAGCTCGGCATCCTGGCGGTGCTGACCGTCGGAGCCATCGGCATGGGCTGGCTGTCGGGTGGCTACCTCAAGGGCGAGAGCACACCTGTCGAGCAAGCTGCTCCCGAAGCGCCCAAGGCCCACGCCGCCAAGGAAGAAGCGCCGGCCGAGCATGGTCCGGCCAGCGAAGCTGCAGGCACTCTGGTGCAATTGCCGGCCATCACCGCCAATCTCGCGGCACCCGACACGATGTGGATTCGCCTCGAGGTCTCGCTGGTGCTCGACGCGCCGCAATCCGCAGACCTCGCCGAGCGCGTCCACCAGGACCTGCTCGCCTACGTGCGCACGCTCCGGATCCACCAGGTCCAGGGCGCCAGCGCTTTCCGCCACCTCAAGACCGACCTCGACGAACGCGCCGCGATCCGCAGCGATGGCCACGTCAAGGAAGTGCTGATCAGAACGTTGCTCTTCGAATGAAAAAGTTCCTGGCCACCGCAGCCATCCTCGCTGGCGCAATTGCGCCGGCGAGCGCGCAGCAGCTCGACCTGAGCCAGCTCGGCAACACCGATGGCGCCACCATCGGTTACATCATCCAGATGTTCGGCCTGCTCACCGTGCTTTCGGTGGCACCGGGCCTGCTGATCATGGTGACCAGCTTCACCCGCTTCGTCATCGCCTTCTCGATCCTGCGCACCGGCATCGGCTTGCAGTCGACGCCGGCCAACCTGATCCTGATCTCGCTGTCTTTGTTCATGACCTTCTACGTCATGGCGCCGACCTTCGATCAGGCCTGGCAGAACGGCGTCAAGCCGCTGATGGACAACCAGATCACCCAGGTTGAAGCTGTCGACCGCATTTCCGACCCGTTCCGCACCTTCATGATGCGCAATGTCCGCGACAAGGACTTCAGCCTGTTCGCCGACCTCGCCCGCGAACGCGGCCAGACGGTGTCGGAAGACAAGGTCGACCTGCGCATCCTGGTCCCGGCCTTCATGATCTCCGAAATCCGCCGCGGCTTCGAGATCGGCTTCCTGATCGTGCTGCCCTTCCTCGTCATCGACCTGATCGTCGCCACCATCACCATGGCGATGGGCATGATGATGCTGCCGCCGACAGTGGTGTCGTTGCCATTCAAGATATTGTTCTTCGTGCTCATCGACGGCTGGAACCTGCTCGTCGGCAGCCTCGTTCGATCTTTCACCTAGATCACCGCGCGTCCGCTTGCGGGCGCGCCATCACCGGAATCCGGGATGACGGCCGCAGTCCGCTTTGCGCGAACTGCGGCCAACGTGTTTTTGGGGCGCGCACAAATCCCGGGAAAATCAGCAAGTTAATGCGCGTTAACCATACCGCTTAGACCTTTGGTAGCTTCTATCGTGGAGATTGCCGGGCATGGCGGGTGATCCTCACGGAGAGATCATGGGCATGATGCCGCTCCGCCATACCGGTCGGTCCGGTATGTCCCTGTACTTCAGCATATCCTAGGGGCGTAATTCCCATGTCCAGCATCAATACCAACGCGTCAGCAATGACCGCGCTGCAGACCCTCGCAGCCACCAACAAGTCGCTCAACGTCACCCAGGGCCGCATCGCCACGGGTCTCCGCGTCGCAGAAGCTTCCGACAACGCCGCCTACTGGTCGATCGCCACCACGATGCGTTCGGACAACAAGGCCCTCTCGACGGTCCAGGATTCGCTCGGCCTTGGCGCTTCGAAGGTCGACACCGCCTACACCGGCATGAACAAGGCCATCGACACGCTCAACGACATCAAGGTCAAGCTGGTCGCCGCCAACGGCGCTTCGGCTGCCGACAAGGAAAAGATCGACACCGAAATCAAGGCGCTGCAGAGCCAGCTGAAGGCCTATGCCGACGGCGCCACCTTCTCGGGCTCGAACATGCTTTCGGTCGACACGACGACCGGCCATGCCGTCGCCGGCACCGCCGACGACGTCAAGATCGTTTCGGCCTTCAACCGCGATGCATCGGGCACGGCCTCGATCTCGACCATCGACGTCAAGGTTCAGGACATCAAGCTCTATGACGCCTCGGCTGCCTCCACCGGCCTGACCGATGGTATCCTCGATGCACACCGCCTCGGCACCGGCGCGCGCGTCGCTGCCGCCTCGAACCCGACGGCCGGCGCTGCCGCTGTCGGCACCGACACCTACACCGTGGCGACGCTTTCGGTTAAGGGCTTCAGCGATACCCAGATCGGCGCCATGCTCGGCGTTGTCGAAGGCGCGCTGAAGGAAATGACGACTGCCGCCACCAACCTCGGCGCCGCCAAGAGCCGCATCGAGCTGCAGAAGGCCTTTACGTCCAGCCTGATGGACTCGATCGACCGCGGCGTCGGCCAGCTCGTCGATGCCGACATGAACAAGGAATCGACCCGCCTGCAGGCCCTCCAGGTCCAGCAGCAGCTCGGCATCCAGGCGCTGTCGATTGCGAATGGCAACTCGCAGTCGATCATGTCGCTGTTCCGCGGCTGACCGAACCGTCTCAGGCATTCCGTATCAGGACGGGCCGCACCTCAGGTGCGGCCCGTTTTGCGTCTGCCCGGAGCATTCAAAATAAATCCCAAGATTATCCGCAATGTTTCTAACGCTTAGCGATTTGGTAGGGAGTATCGGAGAGATTACCCGGCATGGCGGGTGATCCCTCGGGGATCATGGGCATGATGCCGCTCCGCCATACCGGTCGATCCGGTATGTCCCTGTACCTTTGCATTTCCTAGGGGCGTAATTCCCATGTCCAGCATCAATACCAACGCGTCAGCAATGACGGCGCTGCAGACGCTTGCAGCCACCAACAAGTCGCTCAACGTCACCCAGGGCCGTATCGCCACGGGTCTCCGCGTTGCAGAAGCCTCCGACAACGCCGCCTACTGGTCGATCGCCACCACCATGCGTTCGGACAACAAGGCGCTTTCCACCGTTCAGGATTCGCTCGGTCTCGGCGCGTCGAAGGTCGACACCGCCTACACCGGCATGAACAAGGCCATCGACACGCTCAATGACATCAAGGTCAAGCTGGTCGCCGCCAACGGCGCGTCTGCCGCCGACAAGGCCAAGATCCAGACCGAAATCAAGGCGCTGCAGGGCCAGCTGAAGGCCTATGCCGACGGCGCGACCTTCTCGGGTGCCAACTACCTCTCGGTTGCCTCCGACAAGAACGCCGCGGGCGCCGCAGCAGCCGCCGACACCGGTGTCCAGCAGGATGCCAAGATCGTTTCGGCCTTCAACCGCGACGCGTCGGGCACCGCGTCGATCTCGACCATCGACGTCAACGTCGAAGGCATCAAGCTCTATGATTCGGGTGCCGGCACCCCGGCCAACGTCAAGAACGCCGGTATCCTCGACCGCCAGACCGCAATCTGGAGCTCAAAGGCTGCCCAGACTGCCTACGACAGCGCCTATGCTGCCTCGGTGGCAGGTGGCGGCACCGACACCGCATCGGCGACGGCTGCCGCAACCGCGGCCGCAGCAGCTGACGGCACGGCTACGTCCATCGCTGGCGTCTCCGTCGCCAACCTCGACATCACCGCTGCCGGCGTCACCGACGCCTTCATCGGCTCGATGCTGAGCAAGGTCGAAGGCGCGCTCAAGTCGATGACGACCGCTGCAACCAACCTCGGCGCTGCCAAGAGCCGCATCGAGCTGCAGAAGGCCTTCACCTCGAGCCTGATGGACTCCATCGATCGCGGCGTCGGCCAGCTCGTCGATGCCGACATGAACAAGGAATCGACCCGTCTGCAGGCCCTCCAGGTCCAGCAGCAGCTCGGTATCCAGGCGCTGTCGATCGCCAATGGCAACTCGCAGTCGATCATGTCGCTGTTCCGCGGCTGATCGAACCGTCTCAGGCACATCTTGGGAAAATGGGCTGCACTTCGGTGCGGCCCATTTTTATTTCGGATCTTCTTCCGCTCGACACGCCACCGGGCAGCCCGGTCAGCCAAATATTCTACAAATCGGCGTTGGTTAATCGGCCATTTTCTCGAAAGTTAGAGTTTTAGAAATGTCTATACGACATTGATGCTTCATGGCGGGTGATCGACAACGATCATGGGCATGATGCCGCTCCGCCATACCGGTCGGTCCGGTATGTCCCTGTTTTTTGTTGTTTTTTCGGGGCGTATTTTCCCATGTCCAGCATCAATACCAACGCGTCGGCAATGACCGCGCTGCAGACCCTGTCTGCCACCAACAAAGCTCTCAACACCACCCAGGGCCGTATCGCAACGGGTCTCCGCGTCGCGGAAGCTTCCGACAACGCCGCTTACTGGTCGATCGCCACCACCATGCGTTCGGACAACAAGGCCCTGTCGACGGTCCAGGATTCGCTCGGCCTCGGCGCGTCGAAGGTCGACACCGCCTACACCGGCATGAACAAGGCCATCGACACGCTCAACGAGATCAAGGTCAAGCTCGTCGCCGCCAATGGCGCGTCGAACGCCGACAAGGCCAAGATCCAGACCGAAGTGAAGGCCCTGCAGGACCAGCTCAAGTCCTATGCTGACGGCGCGACCTTCTCCGGCACCAACATGCTGTCGGTCAACAGCGGCGCCGCCGCTTCTCCCGACGTCAAGGTCGTTTCGGCCTTCAACCGCGATGCATCGGGCACGGCCTCGATCTCGACCATCGACATCAAGGTCGAGAGCATCAAGCTTTATGAAGCCGGCACTGGCGTCGCCACCACCGGCAAGGGCATTCTCGACTCCGAGCGTACCTCTGCTGGCGTCGAAGGCACGGCCAATGCCGTCACCCTCGGCACTTACGATGCCGCCGACACCTTCCAGGTCGCCACGATGAAGCTGACGGACGGCACGCTGTTCGCCAACGACCAGCAGCTGACCCAGATGCTCGGCGTTGTCGAAAGCGCGCTCAAGGACATGAACACGGCCGCCACCGACCTCGGCGCCGCCAAGAGCCGCATCGAGCTGCAGAAGTCGTTCACCTCGAGCTTGATGGACTCCATCGATCGCGGCGTCGGCCAGCTCGTCGATGCCGACATGAACAAGGAATCGACTCGTCTGCAGGCCCTCCAGGTCCAGCAGCAGCTCGGCATCCAGGCGCTGTCGATCGCCAACGGCAACTCGCAGTCGATCATGTCGCTGTTCCGCGGCTGATCGAATCGTCTCTGGCATTTTGCATCAGAGCGGGCCGCACCTCAGTGCGGCCCGCTTGCGTTTGGGTCCGCACCCGTGTTGTCGCGCTGAAAGATCGAGGAAACTCCAAATATTTCAATGTTCTAACAAACGAACCTCATACGGTTGTTAGCAGTTCGGTAAGGTTAAGATGCGATAGTCCTTGGCATGGCGGGTGACCCCTTCTTGGCGATCATAGGCATGATGCCACGCCGCCATACCGGTCGATCCGGTATGTTCCAGTATTGCTTTTTCCTAGGGGCGTAATTCCCATGTCCAGCATCAACACCAACGCGTCGGCAATGACGGCGCTGCAGACGCTTTCCGCCACCAACAAGTCGCTGAGCACCACCCAGGGCCGCATCGCCACAGGTCTGCGCGTTGCTGAAGCTTCCGACAACGCGGCCTACTGGTCGATCGCAACCACCATGCGTTCGGACAACAAGGCGCTCTCGACCGTGCAGGATTCGCTTGGCCTCGGCGCTTCGAAGGTCGACACCGCCTATACCGGCATGAACAAGGCCATCGACACGCTCAACGACATCAAGGTCAAGCTGGTCGCCGCCAACGGCGCATCGGCTGCCGACAAGGAAAAGATCGACACCGAGATCAAGGCCCTCCAGAAGCAACTCCAGGCCTATTCCGACGGCGCCACCTTCTCCGGTACCAACATGCTCTCGGTCAAGAGCGGTGCTGCTGCAACCGCAGCCGACGACGTCAAGATCGTCTCCGCCTTCAACCGCGACGGCGCCGGCTCCGCTTCTGTGTCGACCATCGACGTCAAGGTCGATGACATCAAGCTGTTCGAGACCGGCGGTGCTGCCGCCATCAAGACCGGCATCCTGGATGGCCAGCGTCTCGGCACCACCGGCGTCCGTGCCGCCCTGTCCGCCCCGACCCCCGGCACCGATGCCGCAACCGACACCTACTCGGTCATGACAGTTTCGGTCAAAGGCTACTCCGATGCGCAGCTCACCAAGCAGCTTGGCGTTGTCGAAGCAGCACTCAAGGAAATGACGACGGCCGCTACCAACCTCGGCGCTGCCAAGAGCCGCATCGAACTGCAGAAGGCCTTCACCTCCAGCCTGATGGACTCCATCGACCGCGGTGTGGGCCAGCTCGTCGATGCCGACATGAACAAGGAATCGACCCGTCTGCAGGCCCTCCAGGTCCAGCAGCAGCTCGGTATTCAGGCGCTGTCGATCGCCAACGGCAACTCGCAGTCGATCATGTCGCTGTTCAAGGGCTGATGCCCCGGCGCCAAAACATCTCCAGTCGTGAAATCGGGCCGTACCCCATGGGTGCGGCCCGATTTCATTTTGCCCTGTCCGCCGCCTTCTCCTCGCCTGGCGGCGCCGGATAGCTTCGCGCAAGTTACGGCGAGCATAGATTCCGCCACGTAACGGTAAATGCGAAGGCCTGTCGTCGTGTGGTCTTTAATCTGCCGTTAACCATAAGTTCGTAGTTATGGTTAACCAATTGCTATGACGGTTCGGCTGCCACGGGCAGAACGTACGGCATCCGCAACCGGTTCGCGGCGGCAGATCGCGCGGCTCTGACAGAGGGGTTTATTTCGATGTCCAGTATTATGACCAATGCTTCGGCGTTGACGGCGCTTCAGAGCCTCAACACCACGAACAAGGCTTTGAACACCACCCAGGCCCGCATCTCGACCGGCTTCCGCGTCGCGGAAGCCTCCGACAACGCCGCCTACTGGTCGATCGCCACCACCATGCGCTCCGACAACAGGGCACTCTCGACGGTCCAGGACGCGCTCGGCCTCGGCGCCTCGAAGGTCGACACCGCATATACCGCGATGCACAAGTCGATCGACACTCTCAACGACATCAAGGTCAAGCTTGTCGCCGCCGCCAATGGCTCGGACGCCGACAAGAACAAGATCGACGTCGAGATCAAGGCGCTGCAGGCACAGCTCAAGAGCTATGCCGACAGCGCCAGCTTCTCCGGAGCCAACTGGCTTTCGGTCAATTCGACGACAGCTGCCGGCCATTCGGCGGCCGGCGTCCACAATGACGCCAAGATCGTTTCGGGCTTCATCCGCGACAACTCGGGCACAGTCACGCTGGCAACGATCGACATCAAGGTCCAGAGCGTGAAGCTCTACGACGCCGCAGCCACCAACAACGTCAACAAAGGCATCCTCGAAGGCCTTCGCCTCGGCACCACGGGCGTGCGCGACAACACCGCCGTCAACCCGACGACCCCGGGTGCAGCGGTTGCCGCCACAGACGGCTACGCCGTTGCGACCCTTTCGGTGAAGGGCTTCAGCTTCGACCAGATCCTGCAGATGGTGAAGGTCACCGAAACGACCCTCGCCGAGATGACCGACGCCGCCACCACGCTCGGCGCGGCCAAGAGCCAGATCGACCTTCAGAAGACCTTCACCACCAGCCTGATGGACTCCATCGACCGCGGCGTCGGTCAGCTCGTCGACGCAGACATGAACAAGGAATCGACCCGCCTGCAGGCCCTTCAGGTCCAGCAGCAGCTCGGCATCCAGGCGTTGTCGATCGCCAATTCGAACTCGCAGAACATCCTGTCGCTGTTCAAGAGCTGACGCCTCGGCCCCGAAAGCCGGTTTCGGCGTTCGGAAACGCCTGAATCCAGGTTGCACTTCGGCAACAACAATCCCGACGAAATGCCATGGGCCGCGCAACTTGCGCGGCCCATAACATTTTCGCACAAGCTTCGCGGGCTAGGGTCTCTCCGGAAAGTATTGCGGGGAACTTACGCACGTGCCCGAACAGCTACAGAGCATCGTCGCCAATCTCAGGAGTTTCGGCCCACGCCGTCTCGCCATGCTGGGTGGTATCGCAGCACTGGTGATCGCCATCGTCGGCGTGGCATCCGTCTATCTCAACCGTCCTGCCTACGAGACGCTCTATGTCGGCCTCGAACGCTCCGACGTGAACCAGATCGGCATGGTGCTGGGCGAAGCGGGCATCGGCTTCGACGTCGCCTCCGACGGCACCACCGTGCTGGTCCCTGCCGGCAGCACCGCGCAAGCCCGCATGCTGCTCGCCGAAAAAGGCCTGCCCACCAGCGCCAATGCCGGCTACGAGCTGTTCGACAATGTCGGCTCGCTCGGCCTCACCTCCTTCATGCAGCAGGTCACCCGTGTCCGCGCATTGGAAGGCGAGATCGCCCGCACCATCCAGTCGATATCAGGCATAAAGGCCGCCCGTGTTCACATCGTCATGTCCGAGCGCGCCAATTTCCGCCGCGACGAGCAGAAGCCGTCGGCCTCGGTCGTCATCCGCGCCGCCAGCATGGATGCCGACAAGAGCGCCATGTCGATCCGCCATCTCGTTGCCGCAGCCGTCCCCGGCCTCGATGCCGAGCGTGTGACGGTTCTCGATTCGAGCGGCAATTTGCTCGCCGCCGGCGACGACCCCAACAATTCGAGCGCCGCCCGCTCCATCGGCGTCGAGCGCACCGTCGAAACCCAGATCGAGGACAACATCCGCCGTGCGCTGGCAGCCTATCTCGGGCCGGACAATTTCCGCGCCAGCGTCAAGGCTGACGTCAACACCGACTCGCGCCAGACCGAAGAGACGATCTTCGATCCGGAATCACGCGTCGAGCGCTCCGTCCAGGTGGTCCGCGCCAACGAGAATTCCAACCAGAAGCAGTCGTCGACACCTGCCACCGTCGAGCAAAACTTGCCCGATGCCGAGGCCGCTGCCACCGGCGGCCCGCAGTCGACCTCGGCCAGCGACCGCAAGGAAGAGATCACCAATTACGAGATGAACTCCAAGCGCATCGCCACGGTGTCGAATGGCTATTCGGTAACCAAGATGTCGATCGCCGTGGTTGTCAACCAGCAGCGCCTGGCAGCCATCCTCGGCAAGGACGCGACGCCCGAGGCCATCGCCGCCCGCGTCGCCGACATCCAGAAGATGGTGACCTCGGCCACCGGCTTCGACGAAAAGCGCGGCGACCTGATCAACGTCTCGGCGGTCGAGTTCATCGACGGCCTCGACGGCGAGGTCATCGAGAGCCCCGGCATCATGGCCTCGATCGGCCAGCACGCAGGAACGATGATCAACGCCGCAGCCTTCATCGTCGTCGTTTTCCTCGTCGCCTTCTTCGGTCTGAGGCCGATGGCAGCCGCACTGTCCGGTTCGTCCGCAGCTCCTGCCCTGCCCACCTTCGCCGGGCCGAGCTTCGAGGAGATGCAGCGCGCCTTGCCGAATGCAGAGGGCATGGCCTCGTTCGAGGAAGAGCCCGCCGCATTGTCCGACCAGCGGCCGCACGCCATGGACGACCTGCGCAACAAGCTGCGCCCTGCCCCGCAGGACCGCCTCGCCCGCATGGTCGACATCAATGAAGAGCGCACCGCACTGATCCTGCGCAAATGGGCCGGTAACGAGGTTGCCGCGTAATGTCGATCGCAGCGCTTTTTGAACGGCTGACCGATTTCGCACCGCTCGCGCCAAATCCGCATCCGCATGCCGGCCAGCCCGAAACCTCGGCCACGGAATATCCCAAGGCGGTTCCGGATCTGGATATCCCGGCAATCATCGCCGAAGCCGTCGCCCAGGCCGAGGCCGATTTGACCACACGCCTGAGCGAGGAGTACGAGATGGTGCTCGAGGCCGAGCGCCAGCGCCACGCCGAGGAGGTCGCCTCGCTTGGCGCCCGCTTCGGCAGCGAGGCCGGCGAGGTCATCGCCAAGCGCATCGCCGAGATGGAGACGCGTATCGTCCACCTCACCACCGACGCCGCCGCCCGCGTTGTCGCGACGCTGGTCAGTGACGACATCCGCCAGCGCTCGATCGATGCCCTGTCCAGCGCCATCATTGCCGCCTGTGCCGACCGCGAAGCGGTGCGCATCAAGGTCAGCGGCCCACAGTTCTTGTTCGACGCGCTCGCTGCAGCCATCGGCCATCGCATCGACAATGTCGACTTCATCGAAGCAGTCGGCTTCGATCTCAGCGTCGCGATCGACGACAACCTGTTCGAGACCCGCCTCGGCGAATGGTCTTCGGCGCTTTCCGAGACCTTGCCATGAACGGTCCTGACGGCGCCGAGCCACGCCACGAGATCGTCATCGTCAGGCGAGCCCATTCCGACCATGACGACGGCCACCATGGCGGCGCCTGGAAGATCGCCTTCGCCGACTTCATGACGGCGATGATGTGCTTCTTCCTCGTCATGTGGCTGATCAGTGCCGCCAACGAGCAGACCAAGGCGGCTGTCGCCAGCTACTTCAACCCCGTCAAGCTGGTCGACCGCAATGCCAGCCGCAAGGGCCTCGAAGAACTCGGTGACGGTCCCAATTCGGTCGGCCTGACTGCCGAGAACCCGCAGGAAGCCAGCGCCAAGGCAGGCTCCGATGGCCGCGGCAATGCCGGCCCGTCGACGGAGAAAAACTCCGCTGACGCCAGCCCTGCCGCCAACCGCTCCGACGAGCACCTGTTTGCCGACCCCTACGCTGTGCTCGCCGAAATCGCCCAGGACACCGGCGCCAAGGCCAACATCTCGGAACGCAACGAAGGCGGTGCCCAGAATGCCGGTCCGGCCAGCGGCGCCTCTGGCGGAGAAGCCTATCGCGATCCGTTCGCACCCGATTTCTGGACCGAGCAGGTGGCAACGCCTGCCGCCGAAGCAAGTGCCGAGCGCGCCGCGATCGAAGGCGAACCGGCAAAGCCCGGCGACAAGACCGAGCGTTCGGCCAAGACCGATCCGGTGAAGGCCGAAGAACAACAAGCCAAGCCCGCCGAGCAGGCGCCACCAGTCCAGGCAGCACCGGCTCCCGCAGCGCGCGAAACCGCCGCCAAGCCGGGCGATGCTCCCGAGCGCGACACCAACGAAGCTGGAGAATTGGCCGAGGCGCCAAAGCCCAGGGACGAGGCACCGACACGCGAAACCGTCAACGATGCCGACGCCATCCGCCGCGAACTCGCCGAGGCGATCAAGTCGGGCGGCGCCCTGCCCGACGGTCTCTCGGTCGTCGCCACAGACAAGGGCGTCGTCATCTCGGTCACCGAGCAGTTCGATTTCGGCATGTTCGAAATCGGCTCCGCCGTGCCGCGCAAGCAGCTTGTGCTCGCCATGGAAAAGATCGCCAAGACGCTTGCCACCCACGAGGGCAACATCTCGATCAACGGACACACCGACGCGCGTCCGTTCCGTGGCGGCGGCTATGACAACTGGCGCCTGTCCACCTCGCGCGCCCACTCAGCCTACTACATGCTCGCCCGCGCCGGGCTTGACGAAAAGCGTATCGTCGAGGTCGCCGGTTTCGCCGACCGCAAGCTGAAGGATAAGGCCGAACCGTTCTCGGCCACCAATCGGCGTATCGAAATCCTGCTGGAGCGCGCCGAATGAGGCTGGCGGCAACCCTGTCCGGTGCCGCGCTGATCGCCCTGCTAGTCGCGGGCGTACCCGGCCGTGCCGTGGCCAGCGAGGCGCCGGCGCTCGAGCCTTACCAGCTGGTGCGCTGCCTGCAGCTGTTGCAGGACCGCATCGCCTCCGGCGATCAGGCTTCGCTGCCGTTGCAGCGCCGGCTGCTCGAAATGACCGACGAGCGCATGCGAACCGCCGATGTCGACGCATTCAAAGATCCCAAGAATTTTCGCGCCCTGCTGATCTATGCGATGAGCGGCGGCAACCCGCTGACCATCGAGCAGGTGGTTTCGCGTCTGGAGCTTGAAGAGGCCGACCAGAAGCTGGCGCAAGGCGTCATCGATTATCTCCGAGGCAAGCCCAAGGGCACGGTGGAGGCGCTGGCCGCGGTCGACCCGCTGACGCAGATTTCTGAACTCGGTGCCTTTCTGGCGCTGGTCAAGGGTTCGGTCAGCATCGCCGAACAGCCCGAGCAGGCGATGAAGCTGTTCGACCAGGCCAGACTGCTCAGCCCCGGCACGCTGGTCGAGGAAGCCGCCCTGCGCCGCTCGGTTGCGCTCGCTACCCGGCTTGAAGATGGCGGCCGCTTCCTGCGCAACTCGACGCAATATGTTCGCAGCTACCTGCGCTCGCCTTATGCCAGCCAGTTTGCCGATGCCTTCGTTGGCGGCGTCGTTGCCCTGCACAAGTCGATCAATCTCGACACGCTCGCCGAAATCACCGCGATGATGGACGCCGAGCAGGAACGGGTCGTCTATCTCCGTATCGCCCGCCGTGCCGCCATCGACGGCCTGACCGAACTGTCCACCTTTGCCGCTGCCAGGGCCGTGAAGAGTCGTGACGGCGCACCCGGCGGTGCTGACCCGCGCGCCCAGCTTTATTCCGGCCTGTCGTCGGTCACTTCCGGCACCGCCGCAGACATACTTGGCAAGCTCGGCGGCATCGATCGCGACAAGCTGTCCAAGGGCGACCGCGCCTTGCTCGACGCCGTCGAGGCCGTTGCCTCGGAGCTGACGTCGGCTGTTCCGGCGGCACCCGCAAGCGCATCGAAACCGCTGGATATCGGCGATCTGCCGCCGGCGGCGATCGAGATCACGCCGCCACCGGCGGATCCGATGATCCCCGACGCCGTCGAGGCATCTGCAGAGGCTGCGCCCGCCCAGTCGGCGGCCCCCGAGGTCCCGGCAGCAGCACCCGCGTCGCCTCCGGCTGAGCAGCCGGCAACGGTCGCGGCGCCCAGGGTCGTGCCACTGACAGCGGAACAGCAACCGGAACCAGCGGAACCGGAAGATCCCAAGATCACTGAAGCGCGCCGCACGCTTGAATCCATTGACGAACTGCTAGGAGGCTCCCCCAAATGACCGACGCCATCAGCGCGGCCCTGGTGAGCCCGCTCGCGCGCCATTCATCCGGCCATGAGCGCAATGCCCTCGCCAGCAATGACGACCAGCCTGATTTCGGCCAGGCGCTGGGCTCACCGAACAAGGGCGAGCCGAAATCGAAAGGTCATGCCGCCGATCACGATGCCCCGCGCCAAAAGGGCCTGAACAAGCTCGCAGAGCGGCTTGCCGCACGTGACGCGCTCGCCGAAGCCGAGGGCAAAACACCCAGGATCGGCGAAGCTGCCGAGGACGCGACACCCGAAATAGCCGAGCCACAGCCGGATGCCACGACGAAGGACGTCAAAGCAGAAAAGACCGAAGAGCCTGCATTGCCGCTGGTGCTTGCACTGAGCGAATTACGCAAGGCGGGCGCCCAGCCGGCAAAGGCTGGTTCCGCCGACGCGACCGAAGTCGAGGAGAGCAAGGCCAGCGCACAGCCAGAGGCTGCAGGCGATGCGTCTGAGCCGGAACTCGCAGCCCTCGTCACGAGCGGCAAGACCGCGCGCCAAGCTACCACCGGAGCCGCGCCGCAGTCCGCGGCACCTGTTTCGGCACCCGCGACAGGCTCCACGCCCGAGACGCAGCAGGCAGCACAATCCGGCACGCCGGAAACCGCCAGCGACGTCGCAGCCAGGGCCGACAAACCGGCACGACCGACACCTGTCAGGCAAGCCGAACAACCCTCCGTCGGCAACACCGTCACCGTCATGTCGGAGCAGTCGATCCCCGCACCGGCGAGCACTGGCGCGGGCAGCACCGCGGGTGCGCTGGCGCTCGACATCGCCTCCGCGGCTACGCGCCATGTCGCTGCCGTATCATCGGTCCAGCAGCTCCAAAACAGCGCATCCAGCACACCCGGCGCGCAGGCTCTCAAGATCCAACTGCGCCCCGTCGAACTGGGCATGGTCACAGCCAATCTTCACCTCGCCGGCGAGCAACTGTCGGTTGAAATCGAGGTTGAGAACACCGAGGCCTACAACAGGCTTTCGTCCGACCGCGAGGCGATCAACAGCGCCCTTCGCGGCCTCGGTTTCGACGTTGACCGCGTCACCATCCTGCAGCCGCAGTCGACGAATGCCCGCGCTGACGGCGGCGCTGCCAACGGCTTCGCAGGCCGTGACCAGGCATCCGCCCAGTCGGGCGGGACAGGTGGTGAAGGTGGCAATTCCAGCAATGGGCGTCAGAGTGGGAACGCTGCAAATGACGAAAGCAATTCGCGCAACATCTCGTCGTCTGGCGCTGATCGCCCTGGCAGCAGCCGCTACATCTAGCGCCGCCACCACGATCGCTGCAGCTGCGGCCAATCCGTGCGAGCCTGAGATCCTGCGCGCCGCCGACCGCTACGGCGTGCCGGTGGGCATTCTCTATGCCGTTGGTCTGACCGAAACCGGAAAGAAGGGCAGCTTGCAGCCTAACGCCTTGAACATAGAGGGAAAAGCCGTCTTTCCCAGGAATGAGGCCGAAGCCGTTGCGGCCTTCGAGACTGCGCGTCGCGAAGGCAAGACACTGATCGATCTCGGCTGCATGCAGATCAACCACCGATACCACGCAACCGAATTCCGCTCGGTGCGCGACATGCTCAATCCGCGCCTCAATGTCGACTATGCCGCGCGCTTTCTCGTCAGCCTGCACTCGCGTCATGAGTCCTGGTCGATGGCGGTCGCGCGTTATCATGCCGGCCCCAACAACGACCCTGCACAAAAACGCTACGTCTGTCGCGTCATCGCCAACATGGTCGCCACCGGCTTCGGCCGCTGGACGGAAAACGCCCGGACCTTCTGCAACCCATAGGCGTTTCCAGCCGAACCGAACCAGACACGGGCCGTTACCCCGCCCCTCATTACAGGCTTGCGCAAGGATGCACGCATATCGTGCAACCTGTTCAACCCATGCGATTCCAGACTCCCTAAAAAATAGCGGCAAGAATTCACGATTGGTCGCCTTGGTCCCGACCCATTACCGATTGGTTAACAGGGCATTTTTACTGATTCGGGGGCGGAATCATGATCGTAATCGTGGACGAGCGAGAGCTCGTCACCAACGGATATAATTCACTCTTCGACCGGGAAGGTGTGGCGTGCGCAGGCTTCCGTTCGACCGAATTCGGCGAATGGGTTTCCAGCGCTCCCGACGAGGATCTGCGTTCCGTTCGCGCCTTCCTCATCGGCGACTGCAACGAGGGTTCGATCTCGCCGCGTCAGCTGCGAGACCGTACCAAAGCCCCGGTCATCGCCCTCAGCGAACAGAACAATCTCGAAAACACGCTCAAGCTTTTCGAGTCGGGTGTCGACGACGTCATCCGCAAACCCGTCCACATTCGTGAGATCCTTGCCCGCATCTCGGCCATCCGCCGTCGCGCCCAGGAAGACACCGGCTTCACCCAGATCGGCGCAATGCGCATCTTCATGGACGGCCGCGACCCCGAGATCGACGGCGAGCCGATGCCGCTGCCGCGCCGTGAGCGTCGCATCCTCGAGTATTTGGCAAGCAACAGCGGCCGTCGCGTCACCAAGACCCAGGTCTTCAACGCGATCTACGGTGTCTTCGACGAAGAAGTCGAAGAAAATGTCGTCGAAAGCCACATCTCGAAGCTGCGCAAGAAATTGCGTGAGCGTCTTGGCCACGACCCGATCGATTCGAAGCGTTTCCTCGGCTACCGGCTGATCGTCTGACCAGCCTCGCGCAAGACATGCCACGTAACTTCACCAGCGTGGCATGAGATTTGAGGAGACCACCGATGAGCCTTTACGGAATGATGCGAACCGGCGTTTCGGGCATGAATGCCCAGGCGAACCGGCTGTCGACGGTCGCCGACAACATCGCTAACTCGAGCACGACCGGCTACAAGCGCGCCTATACCGAATTCTCGTCGCTGGTGCTGCCCAGCACGCCCGGCGCCTACAATTCCGGCGGCGTCACCACCAAGGTTCTAAACGCAGTCGCCAAGGACGGCACGCTCCAGTACACGACGTCGGGCACCGACCTCGCGGTCCAGGGCAACGGCTTCTTCGTCGTCCAAGACGCGTCTGGTTCGCCCTACCTCACCCGCGCCGGTTCGTTCGTGCCCGACGGCCAGGGTCGCCTCATCAATGCCGCCGGTTACCAGCTGATGGGCTACAGCTACGCAAATGGCATTCCGGCCGCCACCGCCAACGGCTTCGATGGCCTGGTGCCCGTCCAGATCTCGAGCTCCGAGCTCACCGCGCTGCCGACCAAGAACGCCACCTTCACGGCCAACCTGCAGAGCGACGCTGCCGTCTCCGCCGGCCCGCTCCCGAGCACGAATGCCGCCGGCGCGACCTATACGTCGAAATCGTCGATGGTCATGTACGACAATCTGGGCGCCAAGAAGATCGTCGACATCTACTACACCAAGACCGGCGCCAATACCTGGGACGTCGCCGTGTACGACCAGTCCAAGGCGGCGGCCGGAACCTCATTCCCCTATGCCGCAGGCGGTCTGCTGACCAACAGCACCATGACCTTCGACGGCACCACCGGCAAGCTGACCAGTGCCGGCAGCCTCAGCTTCACCGTCCCGAACGGTGCGCCGGTGACCCTCGACATCTCCAAGATGACGCAGCTGGCATCGCCCTACACCGTGACCAAGGCCGTTGCCGACGGCAACGGACCGAGCACCATCGAACGTGTCGAGATCGACACCGACGGCACCATGTACGCCCAGTACGCGGACGGTTCGATGAAGCCTCTGTTCAAGATTCCTCTGGCCGACGTGGCAAGCCCCGACCGTCTCAACAGCCTTTCGGGTAACGTGTTCCGCGAGAGCGCCGACTCCGGCCCGGTCCAGATCGGCTTCGCCGACTCGGGCGGCCTCGGTAAGATGATCTCGGGCGCGCTCGAAAACTCCAACGTCGACATCGCCGAGGAACTCACCGCGATGATCGAGTCCCAGCGTAACTACACTGCCAATTCCAAGGTCTTCCAAACCGGAGCGGACCTGATGGATATCCTCGTCAACCTGAAGAGATAGGACTGACGGGCTTATCGCCCGCTGGAAAAACATAGCATGTCGCTGTCGTCTGCCATTAGCATAGCCCAATCTGCGCTTCGCAACACGTCGCGCCAGACAAGCACTGTTTCCCGCAACGTCGCGGATGCATCAAATCCTGACTACGTGCGCCGCACAGCCGTGCTCGCCAGCACCGGCCCCGGGGCGCGCGTGGTCGAAATCCAGCGTGCGACCAACGAGCAGCTGTTTCGCCAGAACCTGTCTGCCCTGGCCGACTTCACCGGCCAGAACACCCTCCTGGAGGGGCTGCAGAAACTTTCACTCGACGTCAACGGCTCGGAAAACAAGGGCTCGGTCGCAACCCAGCTCGGCAAGTTCCAGCAAGCGCTGCAGCTTTACGCGGCAGCCCCCTCCAACCAGAACCTCGGCACGGCGGCGATCGACGCCGCCCGCCAGGTGGTGCGCTCGCTCAACGACGGCAGCGATGCCATTCAGCGCATCCGCACCGAGACCGACAGCGAGATCGCGACCACCGTCGATGATCTCAACAGGCTTCTCGCCGATTTCGAGCAGGCCAACAAGACGATCATCCAGGGCACCCGCGCCGGCCGCGACGTCAACGACTCCCTCGACCAGCGCGACGCAATCCTGAAGAAGATTTCCGAGATCGTGCCGATCTCGACCTTCAAGCGCGGCGACAACGACATGGTCATCACCACAGGTGATGGCACCACCCTGTTCGAGACCGTCCCACGGGCGGTCACCTTCCAGCCGCTGGCGGGTTACTCCGCCGGCGTGACCGGCAACAAGATTCTCATCGACGGCGTGCCGCTTCAGCCAGGCGTCGGCGCCAACACCAACGCCGGCGGCAAGCTCGCCGGCATGATACAGCTCCGCGACAGTGTCACCACCACGATGCAAGCGCAGCTCGACGAGATGGCGCGCGGACTGATCACCGCCTTCTCGGAGACGGCACCAGCCCTTGCCGACCAGGCCGGCCTGTTCACCTGGTCCGGCGGCCCGGCGGTCCCGCCGGCGGGCGTACTGGTCAATGGCCTTGCGCGCTCGATCAAGATCAATCCGGCGGTCGACCCGCAGATCGGCGGCAATCCCAAGCTGTTGCGCGATGGCGGCATCAACGGCGCGGCCTATGTCAAGAATCCCGCCAGCAACGCTTCTTATGCCGACCTGCTGATCTCTTATGGCAACCGCATCGACCAGACGATGACTTTCGATCCGGCCGCGGGTATCGCCACAAGCTCGAGCCTCAGCACCTTCTCGACCAATTCGATCGGTTGGTTCGAGGGCATGCGCAAGCAGGCGGACACCGCCGCCCAGACCAAGGAAGCGCTGGCTATCCGCACCGCCGAGGCCCTGTCAAACGATACCGCTGTCAATGTCGACATCGAGATGTCGAAGATGCTGGAACTCGAGCAGTCCTATCAGGCCACAGCCCGGCTGTTGAAGGCGGTCGACGACATGCTGGCAGCCCTCCTGGGCGCGGTGAGATAGCGCGATGAAAGCGACGTTCGTCTCCTCCTCCGCGGTCACCAGCGCCCTGCGCTACTCGATGCTGCGCCAGCAGTCCGAGCTCATCAAGGCGCAGAAGGAGGCCAGCTCCGGCTTTGTCGCCGACACCGGCTTGGCACTTGGCGCCCGCACCGCGCAGTCGGTCACACTCCATCGCGACCTCGAGCGCCTCGATGGCATTGTCGACAGCAACGGCCTGGTGTCGTCGCGCCTGTCAGCGACGCAGAAGTCGCTCAACGAGGTCGGCAAGGCCGCACAGACCTTCCTTGCCAGCCTGACCAGCAGTTCCTCCGGTGATGCCGCCTACGCGCTGACCCAGAAGGCGGCGCGCGGCACGCTCGACACGTTGACCTCGGTGCTCAACACCAGCCTCAACGGCGAATATCTGTTTGCCGGCACCAACACCGACGTCAAGCCGATCAACGAATTCAAGGCCGGCTCGCCGGCCAAGGCGGCATTCGACACTGCCTTCCAGACACATTTCGGCTTCACGCAGAACGATCCGGCGGCGCAGTCGATCTCGGCCACCCAGATGGACACTTTCATGACCTCGGTCGTCGAGCCGATGTTCCTCGGCGCCGGCTGGCAGGCCAATTTCTCCAATGCCACCGACCAGGGCATCACCAGCCGCATCACGCTCAACGAAACCACCGAGTCCTCGGTCAGCGCCAACAATGCCGGCATCCGTAAGGTCGCCATGGCCGCCGCCATGGTCAGCGACCTGCTCGATTCCAATGTCGGCGCTGCGGCCCGCGGCGCGCTGGTCACCCGCGCCGTGTCGATTATCGGCAGCGCCATCAGCGACATAGGCCAGCTGGAATCGCAGACCGGCATCATCGAGCAGCGCGTCACCAACGCCACCGATCGCATCAAGATGCAGATGGACCTGTTCGAGCGCCACATCATCAACACCGAGGGCGTCAACCCCGAAAAGGCGGCGACACGCGTCAGCGACCTGATTTCGATGATCGAGAGATCCTACGCATTGACGGCACGTATCCAGAAGCTCAGCCTGATGAATTACCTCTGACCTGAACGGCAACAAACGGGACGCATATGTATCAATTCTCCTATGCCGACATTCAGACCGACTCCGTCGCCGATGCGCGGGATCGCGAACGTCAGCTTCTCAGCCGCTCAATCGACATGCTGATAAGGGCCAGCGAAGCCGGAGCCAATTCCAACGAGGCGATCGCCGCACTGAACTTCACCAACCGCGTCTGGACCTCCCTGATGGACGATCTCGGCAACCCCGAGAATGCTCTCCCCAAGGAGCTCCGCGCCAACCTCATTTCGATCGGCCTGTGGCTGCTACGCGAGTCAGAAGACATCCGCCAGGGCCGCTCCGAAAGCTTCGAGGGCCTGATCGAGGTCTCGCAAATCATCCGCGACGGCATACAATGAAAAACACGCTCAAGATCTCGCTGAAGGCCAACGAGAAGATCTACATCAACGGTGCCGTGGTGCGCGCCGACCGCAAGGTCTCGCTCGAACTGCTCAACGACGTGCAGTTCCTGCTCGAAAGCCATGTGCTGCAACCCGAGCAGGCCTCGACGCCGCTGCGCCAGCTCTACTTCATCCTGCAGGTCATGCTGGTCGATCCGATCGGCGCGGTCCAGGCGCGCGACATGTTCCGCCGCTCGCTGCCGCTGCTGCTCGCCACCTTCGACAATGCGGAAATCCTCTCCAGCCTGAAGCATGTCGACCGCCTCGTTGCCGAGGATCATGTCTACGAGGCGCTGAAGACCATCCGCTCCCTCTATCCACTCGAACAGCGCATCATCGCCGGCGAAGAGACGGCAACGGTGCAACCCGCCCGCGCAGCCGGAGGCAGATTCTGATGCCCATCGATTTCTCCGTGACGCCGCCTGTCGGCTCCAACACCGGCGCCAACAAGTCGACCGGCTCCAAGACGCAGGTCGACTACCAGTCCTTCCTCAAGCTGCTCATGGCGCAGATGAAGAACCAGGACCCGACCAAGCCGATGGAATCGACCGAATATGTGGCGCAGCTCGCCACCTTCTCGCAGGTCGAGCAGTCGGTGCAGATGAATGCGCGCCTCGACCAGATCCTGCAGTCCTCGGCGCTCGCCCAGGCAGACGCCCTGATCGGCCGCAACATCACTTCGGCCGACGGCAAGACGTCGGGCACGGTCACCGAGGTCCGTCTCGCCAAGGACGGCGTCACCGCCGTGCTGTCCGACGGCAAGACCGTCGCGGTCGTCGCGGGCGTCAAGGTCAAGGCTGCCGCGTGAACGAAGCCGATGCCCTCGACCTTGTCCAGTTCGCCATCTGGACGGTGCTGACTGCCTCCGCGCCCGCGGTGGCGGCAGCCATGCTGGTTGGCGTCGGCATCGCCCTGATCCAGGCCCTGACCCAGATCCAGGAAATCACGCTCACCTTCGTGCCTAAGATCGTCGCCATCTTCCTGGTGGTGGCGCTGACCGGCCCGTTTATCGGCGCCCAGATTTCCAGCTTCACCAACGTCATCTTCGAGCGCATCGAAAACGGCTTCTGATGGCTGCGTGGCAAGCCTGTTCGCGCACCGCGACCTGAGACCGTCCCTGTGGACCTTAGCCGCGCCGCCACTGGACCATGCCGGCATCGTACAAATGGGTTCACCCGGCCAGCCGATCATGGTCTAGTCATTCCTGCATGATCGAAATCGATTCCCCGAACAGGTCGTGCATCCACAGGAGGGCCACGGCGTCCTTTGCGCCTCCCGAAGGAGGCTTGGCGCCGTAGCGGCAAATCACACGAGGGCACCCGGCTCAGCCGGCTTGGCGCATGGACGACGACCACCAGTACGAGCAAGGTTCGGCGCTCGCGCCCTTCAAGCACGGCATTTTCCGTTCCGTCTGGTTCGCCAGCCTGGCTTCGAATTTCGGCAGTCTGATCCAGTCTGTCGGAGCCGCCTGGTTGATGACCTCGATCGCCACCTCCTCCGACATGGTGGCGCTGGTCCAGGCCTCGATCTCCCTGCCGATCATGCTGTTTTCGCTCGCGTCGGGCGCACTCGCCGACAGCTACGACCGCCGCCGCGTCATGCTGACCGCGCAGTGCTTCATGTTCGCCGTCTCGGCGGCGCTGACGCTGTTTGCCTATCTCGGCCTGATCACGCCCTGGCTGCTGCTCACCTTCACCTTCCTCATTGGTTGCGGCACCGCACTTAACAACCCGTCCTGGCAGGCCTCCGTCGGCGACATGGTGCCCCGCACGGTGATGCCGGCGGCCGTCGCGCTCAACTCGATGGGCTTCAACATGACGCGCAGCGTCGGCCCGGCCATCGGCGGCATCATCGTCGCCACCGCAGGTGCTGCGGCCGCCTTCGCCGTCAACACGCTGAGCTACTTCGCCATCATCTTCGTACTGTTTCGCTGGCGCCCGCAATATCCGGCAAACCCGCTGCCACGCGAAACGCTCGGCCAGGCCATGGGTGCAGGCCTGCGCTACGTCGCCATGTCGCCCAACATCGGCAAGGTGCTGCTGCGCAGCTTCGCCTTCGGCTTCACCGCCGTCGTCATCCAGGCACTGCTGCCGCTGGTTGCCCGCGACCTCGTCGCCGGCGGCCCGCTGACCTACGGCATCATGCTCGGCGCCTTCGGTGTCGGCGCGGTCGGCGGCGCGCTGATCAGCGGCCGCATCCGCAGCAGCATGACGAGCGAAACCATCGTGCGCTCGGCCTTTCTCGGCTTCGCCCTCTGCAGCTGGATCGCCGCCTTCAGCTCCAATGCCTGGCTCACCTCGGCCGGCCTGCTCGTCGGCGGCGCCTGCTGGGTGCTTGCGCTTTCGCACTTCAACATCACCGTGCAGATGTCGACCCCACGCTGGGTCGTCGGCCGGGCGCTGTCGATCTACCAGATGGCAACCTTCGGCGGCATGGCGCTGGGCAGTTGGATCTGGGGTCTCGTCGCCGAAAGCAACGGCGCGGCCACCGCCCTGATCGTTGCCGGCATCGTCATGCTGGTCGGTGCGGCGATCGGCTTCCTGCTGCCGCTGCCCGAGCACACAGCGCTCAACCTCGACCCGCTCAACCGCTTCCGCGAACCACACCTGGCGCTCGACGTCCGGCCGCGTTCGGGGCCCATCGTCATCTCGATCGAATTCATCATCCGCGAAGAAGATGTACCGGCCTTCCTCGACGCCATGACCGAGCGCCGCCGTGTCCGCCGCCGTGACGGCGCCCGCAACTGGGTGCTGGCGCGCGACCTTGAAAACCCCGAGATCTGGGTCGAAACCTACCACACCCCGACCTGGCTCGAATACATCCGCCACAACCAGCGCGCCACCCACGCCGACGCCGTCATCGGCGACAAGCTGCGCGCCTTGCACAGCGGCCCCCAGCCACCCCGCGTCCACCGCCTGATCGAACGCCCCACCAGCCTGGCGGCAGCCCTCGGCAGTCACAAGGGGCATATCGAGCTGCATTAGGCGTAAGGCCGCAGCGACCGTCGCGAAGCCTGCCCTCCTTGCCAGCTCCATCGCGCGGTCCTTCGACGCCGAAGATTGGCATAAAAAGCGCCCGTCGAAGCTCCGTTGCGTGCCAGCTGCCGCATCTTTTCGCCTGCCTCCCACCCTCGCGCAAGCTTGGCGCAATAGGGTCAGGAAGCCGTGGCATTGGCGCGCGGCGGGATTCGATCGGAAGCATCAATGGCGATCAGCGAAACCATTTCAGGCGCAGGCGTTCCAGCCAGGAACGGACGCGACGTCTTCTTCGCCGTCGGCATCGTCATCATCCTCGCCGTCCTGTTCCTGCCGATCCCGGCCTTCCTGATCGACGTCGGCCTTGCCTTCTCGATCGCCATTTCGGTGCTGATTCTGATGGTCGCGCTGTGGATCCAGCGCCCGCTCGACTTCTCGTCGTTCCCGACCATCCTGCTGATCGCCACGATGCTGCGCCTGTCGCTCAACATCGCCACCACGCGCATGATTCTGTCGCATGGCAATGAAGGCACGCATGCCGCCGGCTACGTCATCTCGGGCTTCTCGAACCTCGTCATGTCCGGCGACTTCGTCATCGGCCTGATCGTGTTCCTGATCCTGATCGTGGTGAACTTCATCGTCATCACCAAGGGTGCGACGCGTATCGCCGAAGTCGGCGCCCGTTTCACCCTCGACGCCATTCCCGGCAAGCAGATGTCGATCGACGCCGACCTGTCGGCCGGGATGATCGACGACAAGACAGCGCAGTTGCGCCGCCGCGAACTGGAAGAAGAAAGCTCCTTCTTCGGCTCGATGGACGGTGCCTCGAAATTCGTCCGAGGCGACGCCATCGCCGGCCTGATGATCACCGCCATCAACATCGTCGGCGGTATCGCTATCGGCTATTTCCGCCACGACATGGGCATGGGCGAAGCCGCTGACGTGTTCATCAAGCTGTCGGTCGGCGACGGCCTCGTCACCCAGATCCCGGCGCTCATCGTCTCGCTCGCCGCCGGCCTGCTCGTCTCCAAGGGCGGCACCCGTGGATCGGCCGACCAGGCGGTGTTCGGCCAGCTCGGCGCCTATCCACGCGCGCTCTATGTCGCCGCCGGCCTGCTGTTTCTGCTCTCGCTCGTGCCCGGTCTGCCGATGTTGCCGTTCCTCTCGCTTGCCGTTGCCATGGCAGCACTCGGCTACTTCATCCCGATGCAGCATAAGCGCCGCATGGCCGAGGTCGACGCTGAAAGGGAGCAGGTCAAGGCCGACAAGGTCGAAGAGGAAAAGAACTCGGTCAAGGCATCGCTCGCCACCGCCGAGATCGAGCTGCTGATCGGCAAGCAGCTGTCGACGCGCCTGCTCGCTACCCATCAGGAACTCGCCTTCCGCATGTCGAAGATGCGCAAGAAGTTCGCCACCCAGTACGGCTTCGTCGTGCCGGAAGTGCGCATGACCGACGACTTCTCGATTCCGCCCAAGAGCTACCAGATCAAGGTGCACGGCACCGTCGTCGCCGAATACCAGATGCGCGTCGGCGAAATCATGGTGCTGCTCGGCTCGCGGGATCTGCCAGACATTCCGGGCGAGGAAGTGCGCGAACCGGCTTTCGGTATGCGCGCCTTCTCGGTGCTCGATTCCTTCGCCGAGGACCTGAAGCGCGAGCAGTTCACCTTCGCCGACAACATGTCGGTGCTGCTCACCCATCTCTCCGAGGTGATCCGCAACAACCTGCCGCAGCTCCTGTCCTACAAGGACATGAAGGCGCTGCTCGAGCGCCAGGACCCCGAATACCGCAAGCTCGCCGACGAGATCTGCACCTCGCACATCACCTATCCCGGCCTGCAGGCGGTGCTCAAGCTTCTGCTCGCCGAGCGCGTCTCGATCCGCAACCTGCACCTCATCATCGAGGCAATCGCCGAGATCTCGCCGCATGTCCGCCGCACCGAGCAGATCGTCGAGCACGTCCGCATCCGCATGGCGCAGCAGATCTGCGGCGACTTGAGCGAAGGCGGCGTGCTCAAGGTGCTGCGCCTCGGCAACCGCTGGGATCTCGCTTTCCACCAGAGCCTCAAGCGCGACGCCAAGGGCGAAGTGCGCGAGTTCGACATCGATCCGCGCCAGCTCGAGGAATTCGGCCAGGAAGCCTCCAAGGCGATCCGCACGCATCTCGAAACCGGTGAGCGTTTCGTGATCGTCACCGCACCCGACGCACGTCCCTATGTCCGCATGATCATCGAAAGGCTGTTTCCGACCCTGCCGGTGCTCAGCCATGTCGAGATCGCCAAGGGCGTCGAACTGCGCGTGCTCGGTACCGTCTCATGAATGCCGCCGCGCAAGGCATGGTCCTTGCGGCGTTCCTGGCCTTCTGTCGCATCGGCGCCTGTTTCATGCTGATGCCCGGAATCTCCAGCGTGCGCGTGCCGATGCATGTCAGGCTGTTCGTCGCCGTCGCCGCCACCGGCGGGTTGCTGATCCACCTCTGGGACCAGATCTTCCCGTTCGTCGACGCTCGTCCCGGCGTGCTGATGCCGATGATCGCATCCGAGCTTCTGATCGGCGGCCTGATCGGGCTGATGGCCAGGCTCTACATCCTGGCGCTGATGTTCATGGGCTCGGCGATCGCCATGCTGATCGGCTTCGGCGGTGTCGGCGGCCACGCGATCGAGGAAAACGAGCCCCAGGCAGCGCTTGCCTCGATCATCTCGATCGCGGCGCTGATCCTGCTGTTTGCCTTCAATTTCCACCACGAGATCATCCGCGCACTGGTCGCCTCCTACCAGGTCGCGCCGGTCAACATGTTCTTCAATCCGCAGGCAGCCCTCGTCGACGTCACCGACACGCTGTCGGAAAGCTTCATGGTGGTGCTGAGGCTGGGCAGCCCCTTCGTCGCCTATGCCATCCTGATCAACCTGACGATCGGCTTCGTCAACAAGCTGACGCCGCAGATCCCGGTCTACTTCATCTCGCTGCCCTTCGTCGTCGCCGGTGGCCTGGTGCTGATGTATTTCGGCATCGCCACCATGCTCAGCCTGTTTGCCGACGGCTTCGTCGACATCACCGTGGGAAGGTAAGGAATGGCCGCGTCGCGCAGGGATCGCCTGAAGAAGCTGGTAGCCGTGCAGGAGCAGCTCAAGGCGCTGCACGAGACGCGCCACGCCGGTTTTGTCGCCAATGCGATTGCCGCCGAAGCCGAGGCGCAATCGCTGTCGGACAGCTTCGACAGCACCGAAGGCATCTCCCAGCTGTTCCCTGAGCTCTACCATCGCCGCATCAAGGAGGCGATCGACAAGAAGCAGCTCAATCTCGGCCTCGCCAATGTCGAGGTCGGCAAGATCGCCACTGCCACCGCCCGCACCAACATGGTCGAGCGCGCCTACCGCGAGGTCCGCCGTCAGGATGAGCGTGACAGCGCCGACCGCGAACGTCTCGAAATCATTGAAAGAAAGTCGGCTGAAGACAAGTAAGGTTGCCGCAAGCTTGACCCTCCACAATCAGCAGTAACGTAAACCCGGAAAGGCGAGCCGCTTTGGCCATCTCCCCACCCAGCGACATCATTCTGGATGTAGCCAAGGCCGTCGAGCCATCAGGCATCCAGGCTGCGCGCGCGGCGCTTGCCAACCGGACCGCCAGCGCGGCCCCGGCCGGAACATTTTCGCTCACCGAAGCCGCCGTCACCGGCGGTGTCACGCGCCAGCCGGACAAGACCTCGGCCGATGCGTCGATGAAGAAGTTCGAGGCAATGGTCCTGCAAACCTTCATCGGCAACATGATGCCGAAGAACACCGAAAGCGTGTACGGCAAGGGCATGGCCGGCGACATGTGGAAGTCGATGATGGCCGAGCATCTCGCCAACCAGACCGCCGAAGCCGGCGGCATCGGTATCGCCAAGACCGTTATGCGCGACCACTACATCAAGGACGAGCAGGTGGTGCCGGTCAGCGGCGTCGCTGGCGGGCCTGAAAAGGCGGCACTCGATGAACAAATGAGCCAGGCCACTGCGCTCATTCAGGAATTGCAGCGGAAGATGGTGCGCTCGCTGGGAAGCGACGATGCCGCCTCCGCCACTGACACAAAATCGTAGAGGATAAGATATGTCGGATCTCTCCGAATACAGGACGAACCTGCCGGTGACGGCCGATCTCATCGACGCTGCCCGCCCGGGCAACGTCGCGGCCATCATCAGCCGGATCGAGGATGCGGTCGAAGAAGAGACCGCTGCGATCCGCACCGACGTCCATTTCGACATCAAGGCATCGAACGCCCGCAAGAGCCGCTATCTCTACGAACTGACCCGCGCCACCAAGGGCCTGGTCGAGGGCGACTACCCGAGCGAGCTCAAGGTCGGTGTCGAACGCCTGCGCGACAAGCTCGTCGCCAATGAACGTGCGATCCTCGCTCATCTCAGCGCCGTCAGTGAAGTCGCCTCCCTGCTCCGCGACGCCATCCAGCGCTCCGAAGCGGACGGCACCTATTCGGCAAACGAATTCGGGTGGGCGCGGTGATCAAGTTCATCGCGGCGGCGCTGTGGATTGTCGCCGTGACCCTCGGCTCGGTCTTCTATTCGTTCCAGGCCGCCGCCAACCTGCCGGCGACCGAAGAGCAGATGCCGCTGCTCGGCGGTCTCGACTATGTCAAGACCGACGTCATTTCGGTGCCGTTGCTCAAAGGTGAGCGCGTGCACGGCTATTTCCTGACGCGCCTCGTGTACACGGTCGAACCCAAGGAAGTCGGAAAGCTATCGGTGCCGATGGCCTCGCTGCTTGTCGATCAGGTCTATTCCTATCTCTACGGCAATCCGCAGATCGACTTCACCGCATATGAGAAGCTCGATCTGGACGGCTTTCGCAACGGCATCCGCGACGCCATCAACGCCCGTGTCGGTTCGAAGCTGATCCACGAGGTAATGGTCGAGCAGATCGACTTCCTGACCCCCGACGATGTCCGCGACAATGCCGTGCGCCAGCGTGAATCGGCTGCTGCCGCAGCAGAGGCCGAGGCGGCAAAGCCAGCCGAAGCAGGCCCGGCCAAAGCACATTGAACCCGACAGGCAGCCAAATTGGCTGCCTTTCGCGCCACGTCGCGTGACCATCGCCAGCCAATTCTACGTTGACGTAAACGTAAGATGCCAGTTATAGGAATTGCAGTCCTGTGACATGGCCGGCTCGTCCGGATTGGTCCGGGGAGGCCGGGCGCAAAGCGCCTTTCAGGAAAGACCAGGAGAGAGCCATGAGCATTCAGGCAGTCGCAGACAAGATCAAGGCGAAGGTGGAGAGCGCCGGCTTTGGCCGCTCGATCAAGTTCGACACCGGCAGCGACGGCGTCATCGTCATCGATGGCACCACCCTGTCGACGACCGATGGCCCGGCCGACTGCACCATCAAGCTGTCGCTCGACGATCTCGAGTCGCTGATCGCAGGCGAGCTCAACCCGACGATGGCGTTCATGACCGGCAAGATCAAGGTCGAGGGCGACATGTCGGTGGCCATGGGCCTGAGCCAGCTGCTCTAAGCCGACAAGACCATCGGAATTGGAAAAGCCCGGCGGTGATGAACTGACCCCGTAAAGTTGGACGGTTCATTGAGCTGGTAGATTTAAGGGCTGGGTCCTGTATTGCACAGGGGCCAGCCCTTTCAGTTTCAGTT
>NZ_JACJHY010000031.1 GCF_014138625.1 Aminobacter ciceronei | reverse complement strand
GCGCCGGTGGCGACAGCGATGGCAGGCGGGATGTTGTAGAAGATCAGAAGCGGCGTGATCAGGAAACCGCCGCCGACCCCGAACATACCAGACAGAAAGCCGACCGCCGCACCCATCGCCAGGAGCACGAACACATTGACCGACATCTCAGCAATCGGGAGATAAATGCCCACCCGCGATACTTCTCATGAAATGGCTGCTCGGGGTTCGGCTGGAAGCCCGCTATTTAAGGCTGCTAGGCCTGCTCGGCTTGTCGCGGACCACCTCGAAGCCGCATGTCGGCGGACATCGCCTTGCTCAGCGTGGCGGGGCCGGGGCCGCGCATATAGTGCCGTTCCGGGTGATACCGTTCGCGCATGCACGCGCCGAGCAATTCGGCGAAGATCCTCTTCAGGACGATCAGTTTGTGAAGCGATGGCATCGGACTTTGTCGATCAGTTTGGGTCGATCAGTTGGGTCGATCGGTTGAGAGTGGGGACACGCTATCAGCATCGAGGGTGCATCACGCATAGCGACTGGGACTAACGGTATTCCAGGAAGGAATGGGAACCGGGAGAAAAGGCCGGTGCCTGGGGTGGCGGCTTGCCCTGCGGTACAGATGGACAGGTTGAGGACACCACCAACAGGCAGACCGACAAAAAGGCGCAGCGATGATCGTCAGGGCGGCGAAGCTGCTATGAACGAGGTCAAGATGATTCTCCGTGCTGCCCGATGACCGCCACCGCTCTCGACATCCTCAAGACCGTCTACGGCTATGATGCGTTCAGGGGACCGCAGGCGCGGATCGTCGAGCATGTCATCGCCGGCAACAATGCCTTCGTGCTGATGCCGACCGGCGGCGGCAAGTCGCTCTGCTACCAGATTCCCGCGATCGTCCGTCCCGGCATGGGGCTCGTCGTGTCGCCGCTGCTGGCGCTGATGGCCGACCAGGTGACAGCGCTCAGGCAGGCAGGCGTGCGGGCGGCCGGGCTGAACTCCGACCTGTCGCCCGACGACCGCCGCGCGCTGTGGCGGGATATCCGTTCCGGTGCGCTCGACCTGCTTTATGTCTCGCCTGAAACCTTGCTGCGGCCTGATGTGCTGGAACTGCTGGAGAGCGTGAAGCTGTCGCTGATCGCCATCGACGAGGCGCACTGCCTGTCGCAGTGGGGGCACGACTTCCGTCCCTCTTATCGCCAGCTCGACGCGATTGTCTCGCGCTTAGCCGGCACCCCGCGCATGGCATTGACCGCCACCGCCGACGAGCCGACGCGCGCGGAAATCCTGTCGCATCTCGAAATCGACGCGGCTGACGCCTTCATCGCCGGTTTCGACCGGCCCAACATCCGCTACGCCATCGAGGAAAAGGACAATCCGCGCGCCCAGCTCAAGGAGTTCCTCAAGCGCTACGAGGGCGAGAGCGGCATCGTCTATTGCCTGTCGAAACGCCGGACCGAAGAAACCGCCGCCTGGCTCAAGGGCCTCGGCTATGATGCGCTGGCCTATCACGCCGGCATGGACAAGGCGGCGCGCGAAGCCAACCAGATGCGCTTCCAGCATGGCGAGGCGGTGATCATGGTCGCCACCGTTGCCTTCGGCATGGGCATCGACAAGCCGGATGTGCGCTTCGTCGCCCATATCGACCTGCCCGGCAGCATCGAGGCCTATTATCAGGAGACCGGTCGCGCCGGCCGCGACGGCCTGCCGTCCGACACGCTGATGCTCTATGGCTATGACGATATCGCGCTGCGCAGCCGCTTCATCGAGGAGTCTGATGCACCCGACCAGCGCAAGCGCATGGAGCGGCAGAAGCTCGATGCGCTATTGGGCCTGGCCGAGACGGCAAGCTGCCGGCGGCAGGTTTTGCTGTCCTATTTCGGCGACGAGTGCGAACCGTGCGGCAATTGCGACACCTGTGCCGAGCCGCCGAAATTGTTCGACGGCGCCATTTCGGCGCAAAAGGCGCTGTCATGCATCTACCGCACCGGCGAGCGTTTCGGGCAGGCCTATGTCGTCGACGTGCTTCTGGGCGTCGACAACGAGCGCATCGCCCAGTTCGGCCATGACAGGATTTCCACCTTCGGCATCGGCACCGAACATGACAACCGCACCTGGCGGGCGATCCTGCGCCAGCTGATTGCGCTGCGCCTCGTCGACGTCGACCTTTCCGGCCATAGCGGCCTGTCGATTGCATCAGCCGGCCGCGAATTCCTGCGCGACAAGCCAACGCTGATGCTGCGCGTGCCGGCTCCAGTGCGCGCCAGGCGCGGCAAGGTCGCGCGCGGTGCGGCCCAGGCTGCCGTCAGCGATGCGGACCAGGACCTGTTCCAGGCGCTCAGGCGGAAGCGCACCGAGATCGCGCGGGCCCAGAACGTGCCGCCCTATGTCATCTTCCATGACAAGACGTTGATCGAGCTGGCCGCAGCCAGGCCGGCCTCACGCGCTGAGATGGCCAGCGTGCCGGGTGTCGGCGAAGCCAAGCTCGACCGCTATGGCCCGGCCTTCCTCGAGGTGATCGCAACACACGAATGACGAGGCGGGGCTCATCCCCGCATCCACCGTCGTCGATAGATGCACTGCGCCGCCAAAGGCCTAGCGGTCCAGCCAGGCGGCGAGGCCGTCCAGCGTCTGCAGCCCGTATTCGACCGCGCCGAAGCCGATGACCTCCTGACGCCGCTTGGCGCTGGGGTGGAGCTGGCGCATGGTCAGCACCGTCTTGCCGTCGCCCTGCTCGTCGAAGGTCACGGTGACGCGGAAACGGTCGGGATCCTCTGAAGCGGGCGTGCCATAATCCATCACGATGCGCTCGTTCGGCACGATTTCCAGAAATCGCATCAGGTTGGGGAAGCGTTGCTGCTTGCCCTCGAAGACGCCGACCATGTCGAAGTGCCAGACCCCGCCCTCGCGGATATCGGCTTCGTGGCTCTCGATGGCGAGGCCGGCCGGCCCGTACCATTGCGCCAGCGCCTTGGGGTCCATCCAGGCGGCAAAGACCTTTTCGCGCGGGTGGTTGAGCAGCTTGACCAGCACGATTTCGCGGTCGAGCGACCAGGTCTCAAACAGCTTTTCCATGCTCTTCATCATCCTTCCGTCTTGTCCAGATACGTTTCCAGCCGATCCAGGCGCTCGGCCCAGCGCCGGCGCTCCGCTTCCATCCAGTCCGCCGCCTCGTCGAAGCGCTGTGGCACCAGCCGGCACCAGCGGCTGCGCCCGCGCTTTTCGCTGACGATCAGCCCGCACTCCTCCAGCACCTTGAGATGCTGGGCGAAGGAGGGCAGCGCCATGTCGAAAGGTTCGGCCAGTGCGCTGACCGCCACTTCGCCGGCAGCCAGCCGCGACACCACCGCGCGGCGGGTCGGGTCGCTGAGCGCGTGAAAGGCGAGGTCGAGTGGTGTGGAATGGTAAGGCATCTGCCTTAGTAATCGAACCGAAAACGCCGGTCAAGGAAAATAAGGTAGATGCCTTAGTATTTGCCTGCAGGCCGGCAGCGGACCGGCAGCTTCAAGCTGCGGCGACAGGAGAGACGCAACGTCTTGAGCCTGGCATATCCGTCAGCAAGGCCGGCAGACCGCTCTCCAGGGACTGAACGAAAACGGCGTCCGGTGCAGGAACCGGACGCCGTGACGGACAGCAAGGGAGGATGCTGCCGTCAGAAATCCGCCTGCATGCGGACGAAGCCGCCGATGGCGTCGGCGTCAGTCATGTCGAAATTGTCGTAGTAGCCGATCTCGGGCGAGACGGTCAGGCCGTCGACGACCTTCCAGGCGATGTTGGCCACGGCGGCGAAATTCTCCTGCGCGTCATAGCCGAGCTGCAGGTTGAAGGTCGCCTTGTCGCCGAGCTTGGCAGCGCCGCCGCCCCAGACGGCCCAGCGCCCGCCCCAGACGCCGTAGAACTGGGAGTAGGGGGCGCTGTCGTCGGTCTTGGCGCCGGCCATCGCCCAGAGCGAGATGCTGTCGTTGACTGTCACGTCGAGCCTGAGCTTGCCGGCCCATTCCTCGGCGACGGAATCGTATCCCACAACCGCCGTGACGCCGCCCCAGTCCTTGGCGTAGCCGCCACCGAGCACGACGCGCGGCATGTAGCTGTCGATGACGTCGCCGTTCCAGCCGCCTTCGAGCGCAAGCGCCAGCGACAGCCCGTTGGAGCCGGCCCATTTGTAGCCGAGCATGGTGGTGGTGAACGGGCCGTAGCCGACGATGGCGTCGTTGGATACGCCGCCGGCATAGTAGGTCTGGGTGATGAACAGCGAGTCGTTTACGCCAGCGAAGAAGCCGCCGAGCTCGATCATCGCCATTTCGATTTCAGCGCTCTGCACCGCCTCCGCGGCGTCGCGCTTGTGCTGGAAGTTGATGTAGGAATAGGTGCGGAAAGTGCCGAATTCGGTCTCGGCCCTGGCGTCGGTCTGCAACTGGAAGCGGGCTAGCGTGTAATAGGTGTCACGGTCGCCGTCGCTATCGACATCGACGCCGAACAGCGGGCCGAAGCCGGTTTCGAGTCTGAGATAGCCGCCGACCCTGAGGCAGGTTTCGGTGCCGGGGATGTAGTAGAAGCCGGTGCCGTAGACGTCGCAGACGCGAACATATTCAACGCTTTCGGCCTCAGTGGCCAGCGCGGCAGACGTGCCGCAGGCAGCCAGAAGGGTGGCGCCGGCAAGCGCGGGCGCAAGTCTGTTCAATCGCATTCCAGGTCCCCTCGTTTGGTTGTCGGGCCGGCAATCGCTGCCGGCGCCGCACCTCCTGTCCTCGCCTGATGCAACACGAACGAAGGGTTCGACCCCCGCGACATGGCTGGGGATGTGCAGGGCGGATCCGGGACGCCACTTGTTGTCTGGGCTTGTTAGGCGCGGCTTTTATACACTATGACAGCGTGCATGCCTGTGACATGCCGCGAAGGCATGAAGACATATCCAGATGTAAGATGAGTGAGATCGCCGAACCGCACAGTGGCCGCGCGGCATGATTGACTAGAACGTCGTGCTTTCAAGCTCCTCGGCGTCGATCGAGGACATGCGGAAGCCCTTGCCGCTTCTGAGTTCGCGCGGCGTTTGGCCAAAGGCCTTGCGGATGTGGCGCGAGAAATGGAACGGGTCCTGGTAGCCGCATTCATAGGCGATGCGAGCGATGGGCGTGCCGCTGTTCATCAGCATGGCAGCGCCTTGCGAGGCCCGGACGTGCCAGATGTAGCGGGCAGGGGTCAGGCCCATATGCCTGACGAACAGCAAGGTCAGGTGCTGGCGGCTGACGATGGCCGCTTCGGCGACGTCGGTCACGGTGATCTGGTTCTTGAAATTGGCGTCGACGAAAGCCCTGGCGCGCTGCACGACATCGGGCAGGGCGCCGAGGTTCTCCTTGTCCTGTACGGCCAGGGTGAATGAGCTGCAGAGCGCCTGGCCGATGGCGTTGCGTACCTCGTTGACGCCGCTGCGCGATGATCCCCCAAGTTCCACGCCGAGCAGCATCAGCTGGTGGATGCGGTTGTCGAGCGGCACGATGTCGGGTCCGCTGCGCCAGGATTTCATGATCAGGCTCGAGACCGCCGACGGCGCAGTTTCGCACCAGGCGACGCGTGTGTGCCTGTCGCGTGGATAGAGGAAGGAAATCGGCGTGCGATTGAGGATCAGCGCCGCTTCGCCGGCATTGACCTCGAAGTCGCCTTCATCGCTGCCGACTTTCGCCTGTCCCTCGAACACCGCGAGAATCTGCAGATAGGCAAGTTTCATCGGGCCGAAGAAGCCGCCGTTTTCGTAGGCGGCCTCGCCGAACGAGAAGGTGTGCCCTCCGGCGAAGACGATCGAACTCATGCAAGCCTCCCGGTTTGGGTATCGCTGCCAGTCAGTGCCGCGGGTCGAAGAATATCTGACACGCAGACATGTTTCTAGGTCCCAAAGTCATTCACGCTCCGCCCACCCTTTCATATCGTCCGGCTAATGAACGGACAGCAGAGGGCAGGAGCCACCATGGAATTCAAGGGTACCCCGTTTCACAGCCATTCGAGTGCGAACAATGCGACACGCTGGTGGTACGCATGGGACCGCTACCTCGTGCCCGACATGTTCAGCGACGTCGAAGACGAGATCCGGGCGATCCGCACCACCGGTGCAATGATCGACATGTCGCCGCTGCCCAAGGCCGAGATTGCCGGTCCGGGCGCCGCTGCCTTGCTCGATCGCCTGATCACACGGTCCATCGCCAGCATGGAGATCGGCCATGCCATCTACACGCCGCTATGCGCCGAAAGCGGCCATGTCGTTTCCGACGGGCTGGTGCTGCGCATCGCCGAGAACGTTTACCGCCTGTCGGGCGACTCGGCGGTGGAATGGTGCGAGCGTCACGCCGAGGGCTTCGACGTTACCATCCGCGACGTGACCGACGAGATCGGCATCTTGTCGTTGCAGGGACCAAACTCGACTTTGACGCTTGAGAAGGCGACGAGCGAGAGCTGGGAAAAGTTCCGTTTCTCCAGGATCCGCAAGGCCATCATCGGCGGTGCCGAGGTCGAGGTGGTCAGACAGGGTTTCACCGGCGAACTCGGCTACGAGATCTGGCTGAACCGGCAGGATGGCGCGGCCGTCTGGGCCGCGGTGCGCCGCGCCGGGCAGGATTTTGGCATCGTTCCGGCTGGCGAGTACGCGGCCGACATCGCCCGCGTCGAGGCTGGCATCATCCTGATCCGCGCCGACTACACCGGCGCAGGCCCACAGTTGCAGTTCGCCCATGGCGTTCTCGACGGCGAGAACCTGGTCACGCCAGGCGAGCTTGGGCTTGAACGCCTCGTCGATCTCGGCAAGGCCGACTTCGTCGGCAAGGCAGCGCTTGAAGTGCAGGGGGCCAATGGTCACGCCGCCAACGGCTTTACCGGACTGGTCTTCGACACCGACGAGATCTACGCGCTCTATCGCCGCGCCAACGCCTCGCCGAATCTGTGCCCGCGTGTCCGCTGGCAGGCGATGAAGCTTGTCCACGAGGGACGCGTCGTCGGCCGCGCCACCAGCGTCACCTGGAGCCCGACGGTCGGGGCGATCATCGGCTTCGCCTGCCTGGGCGCCGAGCTGATCGAAGTCGGGCGCACCGACATCCAGGCCGAATGGACCGACGAGACCGGGCGCGTGCTCGGGCTGGTATCGACCCGCCAGGTCGCGACACCGTTCACCGCGCTGAAGCGCTCCGCCTGAGCCTGCAAAAAATGCGGCCGGAGCCCGGAAAGGGCCCGTCCGCGAACGACAAAGGGAGGAACCTTGGAAATGTCGATGCTTCGCAAAGCAACAATTGCGGTAGTCGCGGCCGTCTGCGCTGTCGCTGCCGGCTCGGCCTTCGCCGATGAGCCGACAAAGGTGAAGATTGCGCTGGTGCTCACCGGCGGCGTCGAGTCGTCATGGCAGAGCAGCCTGATTGCCGCGCTGGAGCGGGTGAAGGCGCAGAAGCCGCACGGGCTGGAGGTGGAATGGACCGTCGGCGACCCGGTGTTCGACGACGATGCCGCCGAGGCGATGCGCATATATGCCGAGTCGGGCGACTACCAGATCATCTGGGGCCACGGGCCCTATTCGGACCAGGTCGCCAAGGTCAAGGATGAGTTCCCCGACATGGCCTTTGCCGTCGTCGGCTCGGGCAACCAGCCGCTGGGCGGCAACCAGTACTGGATCTACAAGCGTGTCCACGAGGCATCTTACCTCGGCGGCATGCTGGCCGGCGGCATGAGCAAGTCGGGCTCGCTCGGCGTGGTCGGCACCTTCCCCGGCGACGACATCAATGACGAGATCAACGCCTTCTTCGCTGGCGCCCGGCAGATGCGTGCCGACATCAAGCAGCGCGTTGCCTTCGTCGAGTCCTGGTACGACCCGGGCAAAGCAGCCGAATACACGAATGCTCAGGTCGCAACCGGCGTCGACGGCATCCTCCAGCTCACCGGGAATTTCGAGGCCTGCAAGCTCAACAAGATCTACTGCTTCGGCAGCAAGGCCGACGAGAACTACTTTGCCCCTGACAACGTGGTGACCAGCGCGGTCGCGCTCTGGGACCCCGACATCAACTGGATCATCGACGAGTGGTGGAACCACGCCACCAAGGGCGAGCCGTACCAGGGCAACGCAGAGCCGCGCTGGTTTTCCGTGGCCGAAGGCGGCGTGGCGCTCGCGCCCTACCACGCGCTCGCCGAAAAGGTCCCGGACGAGCTGAAGGCGAAGGTTGCCGAAACCGAGAAATCCATTCGCGACGGCATCTTCAAGGTGCCGCTCGATACCGCCCTGCCGGTTTCGCAATAGGCGGACCTGGGGCGCCCCGCCGGTGAGGAGACCGGCGGGGCGCGACGAACTGCACTGATGCGCCGGAGGAGTTCTAGGCAAATGACTGTTGCGTTGCAGGCCAGCGGATTGAGCAAGAGATATGGCGACGTCGTTGCGCTGGACGACGTGTCGCTCGACATACATGCCGGCGAGATCCATTGCCTGTTCGGCGAGAACGGCGCCGGCAAATCCACGCTGTCCGGTTGCCTTTACGGCTATGTCCAGCCCGATAGCGGCGCGCTCGCCATCGACGGCAGGCCGATGCGGCTGCGTTCGCCGGCCGAAGCGCTGCGCCTCGGCATCGGCATGATCCACCAGCATTTCAAGCTCGTTGGACGGCTGAGCGTCATCGAAAACATTCTGGTTGGTGCCGGCGGCCGGGGGCTGTTCCTGGACACCAGGGCAGCGCGGCGGCGGCTGGCAGCTTTGTGCGCCGACTACGGCGTTGCGCTTTCTCCTGACGCCATCGTCGAGGAACTGCCGGTCGGCCTGCAGCAGTGGGTCGAGATCATCAAGGTTCTGTTCCTGGGCGTGCGGGTCCTGATCCTCGACGAACCGACGGCGGTTCTGACGCCACAGGAATCCGACCGCCTGATGGCGGCACTGGAGCGCATGCGCGACGCCGGCATGGCGATCGTGCTGATCTCCCACAAGCTGCGCGAGGTGATGCGTTCGGACCGTGTCACCGTCCTGCGCGCCGGCAAGCTGGTCGCATCCCTCAAGACCGCCGAGACATCTCCTGAAGAACTTTCGGTGCTGATGGTCGGACGCAAGGTTTCGCCGTCCTACGACCACAACAGGGAGACGCCGGGCGAGATCGTGCTCGATCTGAGCGACGTCTACGTCAATGGCGAGCGCGGCCACCGCGTCCTCGACGGATTGAGCATCCACGTGCGCGCGCACGAGATCGTCGGCCTCGCCGGTGTTGCCGGCAACGGCCAGCGCGAGCTGTTCGAGACCATCATGAGGGTGCGTCCGCTCGAGGCCGGGCGCATCAGCATCGACGGCAAGGACGTAACTGCGGGATCGACAAGGGACGTCATCGATCTCGGTGTCGGCCATATTCCTGACGACCGCTATCTGCAGGGGCTGATCGGCAGCTTCACCATCGCCGACAACATCGTGCTCGGCAGGCACCACGACTGCGCCTTTCGCAAGGGGCCGTTCCTCGACCGCAAGGCGATCAGTTCCTTTGCCGCCGACAGCATGTCCGAGTACCGCGTCGCGGCGAGGGACAGCGGCACTCGTGTCGACCGCCTGTCCGGCGGCAATGCGCAGAAGGTGATCCTGGCGCGCGAGCTGCAGCGCAGCACGTCGCTGCTGCTTGCCAACCAGCCGACGCGCGGCCTCGACATCGGCGTCATCGACTATGTCTACCGCCAGCTTCTGGCCAAGAAGGCCGAGGGGTTCGGCATCCTCCTGGCTTCGGAAGAGCTCGACGACCTGATGACCCTCTGCGACCGCATCGCCGTGATCCACCGCGGCAAGATCGTCGGCGTGGTCGACCCTTCAGGCACCACTCCGCAGCATCTCGGCCTGATGATGGCCGGCCAGGCAGTTTCGGGAGGAGACGCCCATGCACATTAAGCTCGAACAACGCCATGGTTCCAGCCTGCTCTGGCAGGGCGCTTCGTATGGCCTGGCGATACTGGCGGGTTTCGTCGCCACCGCAATGTTGCTGAAACTGTCCTCGGCCGACGTGACGACCGCCTTCGAGGCGCTTTTTCGCGGCGCCCTTGGCAGCCAGCGCGCCATGCTGCGCACGCTCGTCGCCGCCACGCCGCTGATCCTCACCGGGCTCGCCGCTGTCGTCGTCTTCCGCGCCCGGATCTGGAGCATCGGCCAGGAAGGCCAGGTCTATGCCGGCGCGATGGGGGCCTATTGGGTCGCGTCGTCGCTGGCCGATGCGCCGCTTGTTGTCGTCGGGCCGCTGGCGATTGCCGGCGCCATGCTCGGCGGCGCGACGATGTCCGGCATCGCAGCGCTTCTGCGCAACCGCTACGAGGTCAACGAGATTTTCTCGACGGTGATGCTGAACTACATCATCGTCTATCTGCTGTCCTTTCTGCTGTCGGGCGGACCATGGACGGAAGCGGGCACCACGGTCGCCTACCACCAGACGCCGCTGCTGGCGCAGACGGCCTGGCTGCCGCATCTGGCCGGGCCATTGCATGCCGGCATCCTGATTGCGCTTCTGGCTGCGATTGCCGTCCATCTCCTGCTCGAACGCACGTCATCGGGATATGACATGCGGGCGCTCGGCGCCAACCAGACCGCCTTGCGCTTCATGGGCATGGATGTGCCGCGCATCGTGCTGGTCACCATGCTGTTGTCCGGTGCGCTTGCCGGGCTTGCGGGTGGCGTGGAGCTGCTCGGCGTCCAGCATCGGCTGAAGGCCGACTATCTCTTCGGCCTCGGCTATGGCGGCATCATCGTTGCCATGGTCGGCGGCCTGCGGCCGGCCGGAACCGTGGCGGTCGCCATCCTGTTCGGCGGCCTGTCCTCGGGCGCCGTCGACATGCGCATCCAGAGCGGCGTCCCGGATTCCCTGATCCAGGCGATGCAGGGCACCATCCTTCTCTTCGTCCTTTGCGGCACGGCACTGGCCCGCTACCGCCTCACATGGAGCTCGGCCAAATGAGCGGACTGTTTCAGGAAGCCATCTTCGTCAGCCTGCTCGCGGCGACCATCCGCATCGCCACGCCGCTGCTGTTGTCGGCCATGGGCGAGCTGGTCACCCAGCGCGCCGGCATCTGGAACGTCGGCGTCGAGGGCACCATGCTGACCGGTGCCTTCATCGCCTACATCGCCTACGCCGTCAGCGGCGATCACCTCACCGCATTCGCATTGGCGATCTCAGCTGCCATGGTGCTGGGGGCCATCACCGCTTTCCTCAGTGTGACGCTCCGGGTCGATCATTTCATCACCGGGCTGGGCATCAACCTGCTCGCCAGCGGGCTCACCCTGTTCTGGTTCCGCAGCTTCGTGAAGGGCAAGGCGCAGCCGACCTTCGACAGCATCGGCACCGTGCCGTTTCCCTATCTCTCGGATATCCCCGTCATCGGCTCCGTGCTGTTCGACCAGCGACTTCTGACCTACGCCGCCTTCGCGCTGGTGCCCGTCGTCTGGGCATTCCTGTACCGTACCAGGACCGGGCTTGAACTCCGGGCGCTGGGCGAGAACCCGGCGGCACTCGACACGATGGGGCTCAACGTCGTGGCCCGGCAATATGCCGCGACCATCTTCGGCAGTGCCTTGACCGGCCTTGGCGGCGCATTCCTGATGCTCGGCTTTTCTGACCGTTTCGTTCCCGAGCTTTCCGCCGGCCGTGGCTGGCTCGTCGTCGTCGCGCTGATCGCCGGCAACTGGCATCCGCTTCGGGTGACATCAGCCGTGCTTGCCTTCTCCTTCCTGGAGTCCGTGGCGACCCACAGCCAGGCGATCGGTGCGGCGGTTCCCTACCAGCTGCTGCTGGCGCTGCCCTACGTCATCTCCATCGCCATCATCGTCATGGCCAGGGGAAAGAGCCGGCAGCCGGCAGCACTTGGCGAAAGCTACAGCAGGTCATGAGCAACACCTCCGACATGGCCGGCGAGATGTGGACGGGCGTTGCGCCGGCCCGGCCGAAATGCGCCTACGACTTCTCCCCGCCCTGATCCCGGGCTGAACCTCCTGCGCCTTCACAGTCCCCGCCGCGGCCCCCAAGCCGGCGCTTGCTCCCTCTTTGCCCGGAGATCCGAAATGCCCGAACCCAAGCATCGCCTTTCACCCGAGAATTCGCCGAACCTTGTCGCCGAGGGCGTGTCACTCGAGCTGGCGCCGGCGCAGGCCGCGGGATTCCTGCCGCTCGAAACGGCTTTTCCCGAGGGCTCACGTGTCTTCCTGACCCATCTCGAAGGCAAGCCTCTGGCCTTGCAGGTCGAGGCGGCGAGGCAGCTCAGGCAGGCAGGTTTCGTGCCCGTGCCGCATTTCGGGGCGAGGCATTTCGCGTCACCGAAGGAGTTCGTCGACCTCGTCGGCGCCCATAGCCGCAACGGCGTCACCGAGGCCTTGTTTGTCGGCGGCAACCCGCTTGCCGCCAACGGGCCGCTTGAGGATGCTGCCGACCTGCTTGCCCATCCCGTCATCGCCGACAGCACGATCCGGACGGCCTTCATCGGCGGTTACCCTGAGGGCCATCCCGCAATCGGCCGGAGCGCGCTCGCCCATGCGCTGCTGCGCAAGATCGCCATCTGCCATGACCGCGACCTTGCTCCGCGCATCGTCTCGCAATTCGCCTTCGACGGGGCGATGATGGCGGCCTGGACAAACGATCTGCATCGCGCCTACCCGGGCATTCCGGTCCATCTCGGAGTGGCCGGCGTCACGTCGCTGACCAAGCTGATCAAGTTCGCCATGATGTGCGGTGTCGGGCCATCGCTGGCAGCTCTTCGCCGCTCCGGCGTCGGGCTGTTCAACGTCCTTGCCGATAAGGATCCCGGCGACCTGGTCGAAGCCATCGAGACCGGCCTGGCATCAAACTGCGGCGCACAGACCTTCCTGCATATCTTCCCCTTCGGCGGTTGGGAGAAATCGCTGTCGTGGCTTGAGGAGTTTCGACGCCGGCGGGCGAACTGACGAAGCAAGAGAGGGGCAGCCAGGAGGAGCAAGCGATGAACGCGCCCTGCAAGCAAACGGATTTCAGGCCGGCGAGCAGCCCACTCTCCGGTCTCGTGCCTGAGCCAGGCGATGGGGTCGACATGGAAATCCTGCTGTTGGTCGGGTTCTCGCAATTGTCGCTCGCAGCGCTGACCGAACCGCTCAATCTCGCCAACAGCTTGTCCGGCAGGTCGCCGTTCACGTGGCGGCTTACAAGTCTCGATGGCTTGCCGGTGGTGAGTGCCAGCGGCATTTCAATTGGTGTTCAAGGATGCTTCGACGGGGTCGCCGTCCAGTCTGATCGGCCGCCGGCGCTGCTGATTTGCGCCGGGCAGGAGGTGGAGGGGCAGGGCGGTCCACATCTGAGGAGCATGCTGCGCCATGCCGCCAGGCGTCGGGTGCCCGTCTATGCCATGGGCACCGCCAGTTGGCTGCTGGCCGATGCCGGGCTGCTCGGTGACAAGCGCTGTACCATCCACTGGAACAAGATGGCGGCTTTCGCCGAGCGCTTCCACGACATCGAAATCGATGACGCCCTGTTCATACGCGATCGCCAGGTCGTCACCTGTGCCGGCGATTTCGCTGCCTTCGACCTGGCGATCGATCTCATCCAGCAACATTGCGGCATCGAGATTGCCCGAACCATCTGCCAGCACCTGACCGCCGACCGCTGGCGCGACGGCGCAAGCTGTCAGTCGGCCCCGCCGGGCCTCCGCCATGGCGCCACCGGACGCAAGCTGCTCCAGATCATCCAGCTGATGGAGCGCAACATCGAGGATCCACTGCCGCTGATCGACATCGCCCGCTGGGCGTCATTGTCACGCCGCCAGGTCGAGCGCCTGTTCGAGAGACTGCTGTCGACGACGCCGCGCCAATACTACATCAAGCTGCGCCTCGGGCGGGCCCGGCAGCTGTTGGAGCTCACCGAAATGCCGGTGACCGAAATTGCCATTGCCTGTGGCTTTGCCTCGCCGTCCTACTTCTCGAAGAGCTTCAAGGAGCATTTTGGCAGCCTTCCCAGCCAACTCAGAAGCTAGCCGTTCCTATCTCGCGACCAGTCGGGCTGCCGCCAGATCCGGACTGCGGCCGGACATCGCCAGGCAGGCCCGCCTGCGCCGGCCGTGATCCGGGTCCGTCGGTCTTTCCCGCGCTCCAGATGACGTCCACCACGGGAAGTCATCGCCTGGCTGGACCTGTTTGCCCGGTGGCCGGCGCCGGCGCGGCGGTCGGTTAGACCTCCCGTGCACCCGTGGGGTCGCTCGGGTCCTCGATTGGCGTCATCGTCGCTGACGCCTCGGGCTGCAGCACCGTCTTGTCTGAAAGCGCCATGCCATAGGCCGTGTCGCCGGCGCCTTCGGCGACGTCGCTTGCCATGCGGTAGCCCTTGTTTTCGCGCACCTGGCGCGGCGACAGGCCGAACTGTTCGGATATCTGCCTGGAGAAGTGGAACGGGTTCTTGTAGCCGCACTGATAGGCGATGTCGGAGATCGGCAGGCCGGTCTGCAGCAGCAGGAAGTGGCCGCGAGAGGCCCTGACCTGCCAGAGATAGCGCACCGGCGTGACGCCGATATGCTTGCGGAACGACGAAACCAGATGCTGCGGCGTGACGCCGACGAGCGCGGCGAGGCGGTCGACCGTGATCTCCTTCTCGTAGTTCTCGTCGATATAGAAGCGGGCGCGCAGAACCGAACGCGGCGTCTGCCGCTCCTGCTCGGACATCTGCGCTTCATGGAAATAGGCAAGAAAGATCGACTCTCCCAGCGCATTGCGCAACTGGTTGAGGTTGGAGCTCGAGCCGGCACCGAGCTCCACCCCGAGCCGCTGGATGCTCTCGATGCGCTGTGGCAGGGGAATACGGGTCGGCAGCGAACGCAGCCGCGAGGCAAGCGCCTCGCTGACGTCGCCGGCATAGCCCTCGCACCAGCTCACCCTGGTGTGCCGCCCCTCGCTATATTCCATGGACAGGCCGCGTTCGTTGCGGAAGAAGCCGCAGCTTCTTGCACCCAGCACCGTCTCCTCGTCGTCGCAGATGACCTTTGCCTTGCCTTCATGGATGATCAGCAAGGTCACATAACGCTCCTTGAGCGGGCCATAGACGCCGCCTGCCGGATATATAGCCTCACCGAAGGCGAAGCCTCTTCCATTGTCGATGAATGCGCGCATAGCCAAGGCCTCGCTTGCCGTGCCATGCGTTTTCCTAACACGGCTCAATGCGTCGTCAAAGATAAGAAGAATGTGGCCTTAACGTCAGATATGTTTTCGGCCGACGCAGGCATTCCGTGAAAACAGGGGCTGCGGAATACTCCAGACATCAACGGGCGAGCCGGTCACGCCGCCTGGACATGCCAGCAAGACGCATCCTCTGGAGGAAAACGTGTTTCTGCCCGCCGACCATTCCAAGACGAGAGACGAGCTGCCGCGTGGCTGCACATTTGCCGCCAGCGACTGGCATATCCTCGCCTCGTTCTGGCATCCGATCGCCTTCGTTCACGACATCGCCGACAAGCCGGTGCGGGCAAAGCTGCTCGACGTCGACCTTGTGATCTACAAGACATCCGCCGGAATCACTGTGGCGCGCGATCTGTGCCCGCATCGCGGCACCCGCATCAGCGCCGGCTGGATGGCTGACGACCAGATCGTCTGTCCGATGCACGGGCTGCATTTCGGTCATGACGGCGCCTGTTCGAAGATCCCGTCGATCGCCAATTCCGAAGGGCGCATACCTCCCAAGCTGCGCCTCGAAACCTACGCCTCGGTCGAGCGCTACGGCATCGTCTGGACCTGCCTGAAGGGTGAGGCGATCTGGCGGCTGCCGGAGTGGGACGGCATTTCCAACCCGGCCCTGCGCAAGGTTTATGTGCCCGAAGGCACCTGGTATGCGGCAGCAAGCCGGCATGTCGAGAACTTCAACGACGTTGCCCATTTTCCCTGGGTTCACACCCAGAGCTTCGGCGGCAGCACGGCCGATCCGATCCCGCCTTACGACGTCGAGCAGACGGACTATGGCCTGCGCTTCGAGCTGCCTTATCATGAAGGCTTCAACCGCTTCGACGACGGCGTCGAAGGCGACGAGCGCGACGTGGTCTACACCTACGAGCTGACCTATCCGTTCTCCACCCTGATCAAGATCGATCCGCAGGGCTCCGACTACGTCGTCTATTTCGCCGACACCGTCTGCCCGGTCTCGGCGCGCGAGACGCGCATCTTCCAACTGATGACCGACACCTCGGGCAATCCCGACACCGACTACTGGGTCAAGGATGCGCTGCTGATCAACGACGAGGACAAGCCGATGGTCGAGGAGCAGCATCCCGAGGAGCTGCCGCTCGATCTGACCGAGGAGATCCATGTGCCGTCGGATCGCATGTCGCTCGAATATCGCCGCGGGCTGGTCCGCAGATTTGGCCTCGGTGCGCCGATCGCGAGTTGATCTCGGAACAATGTCGCAACCGCAGATATCAGGAATATCGATGCCGATCCGTCTCGCAACCCGCTTCCACCGCTACACCGGGCTTGGCACCCGGGCGGGACAGGATGACGGCCGGACAGCCCGGCAAGAGAGGAGGGCGTCTTGACCATGGCGTTTCCAAGAAACGGGCTTACATCAGCAGCGCCGGCCGACACCAGGCTGAAGCTTAAGATCGCGCGCAAGTGGACTTCTGCCGAGGGCATCGTCGCAATCGATCTCACGGCCTCCGATGGCGCGCCCCTGCCGGCCTTTACGGCAGGGTCTCACATCGATCTGTTCCTGCCCGGTGGCTTCACGCGTCAATATTCGCTTCGCAACGATCCGCGCGAGCGTCACCGCTATGCGATCGGCGTGCTGCGCGAGCCAGGTGGTCGCGGCGGTTCGGCCTATGTCCACGACAGGCTGAACGTCGGCGACCTTATCGACACGAGCAGGCCGCGCAACGCCTTCGAGCTCGATGAAACCGCGCCGTTTTCGCTGCTGCTGGCCGGCGGCATCGGCGTCACGCCGATCCTGGCCATGGCTTATCGGCTATCGTCGCTGGGGCGGGATTTCGAGTTCCATTATTGCGCCCGCAGCGCCGACCGGCTCGCCTTTCGCGATGAGATCGAGGCCTCGGCTTTTGCCGGCAAGGTCAGGTTCCATCTCGACGATGGCCCCGAGGTGCAGCGGCTGAGCCTGGACAGGTTGTTGGCCTATCGGCCTGCGGGTGCGCATCTCTACGCCTGCGGTCCATCGGGGTTTCTCGACGCCGTGGTCTCCAGGGCCAAGCCAGGCTGGCCGGCGGATGCCGTGCATCGCGAGTATTTCGCCAACGCGGCACCAAAGGCGCAATCCGACCAGCCGTTCAGGATCACGCTGGCGAGCACCGGCCGCAGCTTCGACGTCGCCTCTGGGCGCAGCATCGTCGAGGTGCTGGCCGACAACGGCATCGACATTCCGGTGTCGTGTGAACAGGGCATCTGCGGCACCTGCGTGACGCGGGTGGTGTCGGGCGAGCCCGACCATCGCGATCTCGTTCTGACCGACAGGCAGCGTGCCGACCACATGACGCTGTGCTGCTCGCGCGCCCTGAGCGCCGAGCTGATCCTCGATCTCTAGGCCGGAAGGACGTTTTCCATGCGGCACTGAATGTCGACCAGGCAGCGAAGCGCGAGGGCTGTTGGCCCGAAAAGGAAAAGCCACCGAGGAAAAGATGATGCAACTGGAACAATTCGTGCGGACCCTGCCCAAGGCGGAGCTTCATCTGCATCTTGCCGGTGCGGTCAACGCCCGGACCTTCCTCAAGCTGGCGCACAAGAACAATGTTGCGCTGCCTGATTTCGACGAGGTCGAGGACCTCTACCGCTACGACAATCTTGTCGATTTCCTCGACGTCTATGATCTCGTCGCGCGCTCCGTCGTCGACGCAGACGATTTCCACCTGATTGCCTATGAGGCGCTGGAACATGTCGCCAAAGCCGGCGGCCGCTACACCGAATTCTTCTTCAGCCCGCAGGTGCATCAGGATGCCGGCATCAGCTACCAGACCATGTTTTCCGGCATCCTCCAGGCGATGGACGACGCCGAGCGCGACTTCGGCCTGGTGTCGCGGCTCATTCCGGCGATCAATCGCGAGCTGAGCCTCGATCGCAGCCTCGAATTCCTCGAGCTGATTTTGCCGTTCCGCTCCGACAAGGTCATCGGCATCGGCCTCGACTATGACGAGGAGCCGTTTCCGCCGGCGCCGTTCAAACCGGTCTACGACAAGGCGAAGAAGGCGGGCATGCGGCTGACCGCCCATGCCGGCGAGGGCGGCCCTGCGGCCAATGTGCGTGACGCGCTCGACTTGCTCGGCGTCGAGCGCATCGACCATGGCTACCGCGTCATGGAAGATCCCGATCTCGTCGCGCGCTGCATCGCCGAGGACATCGCCTTCACCGTCTGCCCGAGCTCGACAGTCATCCTCACACATTGGCGCGACCTTACCGCCGCCGACCACCCGATCCGCACCATGCTCGATGCCGGTCTCAAGCTGGTGGTCGATACCGACGACCCGCCCATGCTGCAGACCGACCTTGCCAAGGAATACCGGCTGCTTGCCGAAACCATGTCGCTCGACCGGGCGAGCCTTGCCGCGCTGGCGCTGAATTCTCTCGATGCGGCCTGGCTCGACGACAGCACCAGGCGCGCCTGGCGGGCCGAGTGGACCAGGGATATCGACCTGTTGATGGCCGAGCCGGAGGAGGCGCACGTCACCAATTGAGACCAGGCCGGCTCGAGGAGGAGGCGGCCCAACCAACAAGAACAGACGGGATAGAACCCGGACAATAACACCAGAGGGAAAGGTACGATCCTATGTTGAAACATCTCGCGAGAAGGCTGGCGATCTTGGCGATGCTTGCCATATCAGCCATGACAGGCAGTCCCGAGCGCGCAGCGGCAGCCGACCCTGACAAGCTCAACATCGCCGTCATCCTGTCGGCCGGCATCGAGAGTGCCTGGGACGGCACGTTGATCGAGGCGCTAGAACGCGCAAAAGTGGCCAAGCCGCACGGGCTCGACATCACCTGGAAATACACCGACCCGCTGTGGGGCGACGATGCCGGCGATGCCATGCGGCTTTTTGCCGAAAGTGGCGAATATGACGTCATCTGGGCCCACAGCACCTATTCCGACCAGGTCAAGAAGCTGCGGGAAGAGTTTCCCGACATTCTCTTCGTCGTCGTCGGCTCGGGCAATGAAGGGCTCGGCGGCAATCAGTACTGGGTCTACAAGCGTGTCCACGAGCCGGCCTATCTGCTTGGATATGCCGCTGGAAAGCTGACCAAGTCGAACAGGCTGGGCGCCGTCGGAACCTTCCCGGCCGATGACGTCAACGACGAGATCAATGCCTTCTTCGCTGGTGCCAAGGCGGCAAACCCAGCCGTCGAGCGCACCGTCGCCTTCATCGAATCCTGGTACGACCCGGCCAAGGCAGGTGAATACACCAAGGCGCAGATCGCCACGGGCGCCGACCTGATCTTCCAGCTCACCGGCAATTTCAAGCCGTGCGAGGAAGCCAAGATCCTGTGCTTCGGCAATTTCCAGGACCAGAAATCGTTCTCGCCGTCGACCGTGCTGTCCAGCGCCGTGGCGCAGTGGGATCCCGATGTCAGCTGGATCGTCGACGAATGGTGGGCGCACAAGGCGGAAGGAAAGTCTTATCAGGGCAACACAGACAAGCGCTGGTTCGCCATGAAGGACGGCGGCTCGGCCGTCGTGCCCAACGCCGACTTGCAAGCCAACGTGCCCGCCGCGGTCCAGACCGACCTCGACGCGCTCAAGGCCAGGATCATGGCCGGCAGTTTCGAGGTGCCTGTCGACGTCTCCGATCCGAAGGCCAAGTAAGTCCATTGCAAGCCCGGCCGCGACGGGCGCTTCCGCCTGCCGCGGCCCTCGCTCACTCGAAATTGGGTGCCTCCCATGTCCACTGCCTTGCGTGTCGAAGGCCTGACCAAGCGGTTCGCCGGGGTCACCGCCAACGACGATGTCGACTTCGACCTGCGCCGCGGCGAGATCCATTGCCTGTTCGGCGAGAATGGCGCCGGCAAGTCGACGCTTTCGTCCTGCATCTTCGGCTTCTACCGACCTGACAAGGGCGAGATCCTGCTGCGCGATCAGCCTGTGCAGATTGCCTCGCCGATGGACGCCATCCGTCACGGCATCGGCATGGTGCACCAGCATTTCGTGCTCGTTCCCGAATTCACCGTGCTCGAAAACATCATCGTCGGCACGCAGCGCTCGGGCTGGCGGCTGAACGCCGCCGAGGCGCGCCAGAAGCTGAGGGGCATCTGCGACGGCTACGGCATCGATCTCGACCTCGACGCCTATGTCTGGGAGCTGCCTGTCGGGCGCCAGCAATGGGTCGAAATCCTGAAGGCCCTGTATCTCGATGCGCAGATCCTGATCCTCGACGAACCCACGGCGGTGCTGACGCCGGGCGAGTCGAAGGTGCTGTTCGACATCGTCCGCAAGATGTGCGCCCGCGGCATGTCGATCATCCTGATCACCCACAAGCTGGTCGAGGTGATGCAGTCGGACCGGGTCACGGTGCTGCGCAAGGGCAGGGTGGTGGCGACGCTCGACACGCCCGCCACCACGCCCGACGAGCTGGCCAGGCTGATGGTCGGCCGCGACGTCTCCTTCACTGTCACCAAGCCCGAACTGGCTCCCGGCGAAACCATCCTCGCCGTTGAGGGCCTGTCGGCGCGCGGCTTCTGGGGCGATGCGGTGCTGAAGGACGTCTCCTTCTCGGTCGCGCAGCATGAGATTCTCGGCATTGCCGGTGTTGCCGGCAACGGCCAGAAGGAACTGTTCGAGGTGCTTTGCGGCGTGCGCAGGCCCGCCGCCGGTTCGATCCGCTTCAAGGGCGAGGAGGTGGCCGGCATGTCGCCGCGGGCGATGATGGACCGCGGCGTCGGCCACATTCCCGACGACCGTTTCCGCGAAGGACTGGTTCCCGAGTTCAGCGTCGCCGAGAACGTCGTGCTCGGCTGGCAGCGCAGCCCGAAATACTGCAACGGCCCGCTGATGGACCGCGAGGCGATCACCGGCCTGGCGCGGGAGATGATCGGCGAATACCAGATCACCACGCGCGACGAGCATGTGTCGGCCGGAAAACTCTCAGGCGGCAACGCCCAGAAGATCATCATCGCCCGCGAGTTCCTGCATGCCTCGGGCCTGGTGCTCGCCAACCAGCCGACGCGCGGCCTCGACGTCGGCGTCATCGAATATGTGCAGACGCAACTCCTGAAGAAGCGCGCCGAGGGCTTTGCCATCGTGCTGGCCTCGGAGGAGCTCAGCGATCTGTTCAGCCTCGCCGACCGCATCGCGGTGATGTTCAAGGGCGAGATCATGGGCATCGTCGACCCCAGGAAGGTCACGGTCGCCGAGGTCGGCGTGATGATGGCCGGCCGCCGTGGGGACATTGCGGCCAGCAAGGAAAGGGTTTCGGCATGATCGTCTTCGAACGCAGGATGGAGGCGAATGCGCTCTGGACGCTGTCGTCCTTCATCATGGCCATTGTCGCCGGCCTGGCGGCTTCGGCCGTATTGATCGCGTCGACGGGCGCCAATGTGCCTGATGTCTTCGGCGCATTGCTGCAAGGCTCTGTCGGCTCGCCCAAGGCGCTGGCAACGACGCTGGTCAAGGCAACACCGCTGATCCTGACAGGCCTTGCGACTGTCATCGCCTTCCGCGCCCAGATCTGGAGCATTGGCCAGGAAGGGCAGGTCTTTGCCGGGGCGATGGGCGGCTATCTCGGCGCGCAATTGCTTGCCGGCCTGCCGCCGCTGCTGTTTTTCCCCGGCGTGCTCGCACTTGGCATGGCGGCCGGCATGGGGCTCGGCTGGATCGCTGCGGTGCTGCGCAACCGCTTTGCCGTCAACGAGATCATCTCGACGGTCATGCTCAATTATCTCGTCGTCTACCTGCTGTCATGGCTGCTGCAGGGCGGCCCCTGGGGCGAGACGGGCGGCACGATCTCCTACCACCAGTCGCCGATGCTGCCGGATACGGCCTTCCTGCCAGCGCTGTTCGGCAGCAGCCGACTGCATGCCGGGGTGCTTTTGCCCTTCCTCGCTGCCGCCATCTGCGCGCTGGTCATGTCGCGCACGCCTTTGGGTTATGAGATCCGCGGCCTGGGCTACAATCCCGAGGCCTTGCGCCACAAGGGCGTCGACATCGCCCGCACGGTGAGCGTGATCATGATGGCGAGTGCAGCACTTGCCGCCCTAGCCGGCGCCATCGAGCTTTTCGGCGTTTCTCACCGCCTGCGCGCCGACAATCTCATCGGCCTTGGTTATGCCGGCATAATCGTCGGCATGATCGGCGGCCTGAGCCGATAGGAACCGTCTTTGCTGGGCTGTTCTTCGGCGGCCTGGCGAGCGGCGCCGTCTATATGCGGGTGCTCGGCGACGTGCCGGCTTCGCTGGTGCCGGCCATGCAAGGCATCACCTTGTTCTTCTTCCTCTGCGCCGGTGTGCTGGCGCGTTATCGCATCGTCATGGAGGTTGCCGTCCAATGAGCCAGCTGTTCCAGGAAGCGATCATCATCAGCATCCTCGCCTCGACCATCCGTATCATGACGCCTTTGCTGTTCTCGGCGATGGGCGAGCTGATCACCCAGCGTGCCGGAATCTGGAACATGGGCGTCGAGGGCACGATGCTGACCGGCGCCTTTGCCGCCTATCTGGTGGCCACGCTGACCGGTTCGTTGTGGCTGGCGGTACTTGCGGCAATCGTTGCCGGCGCCTTGATGGGCCTCGTCATCGCCTTCATGACCGCGACCCTGCGCGTCGACCATTTCATCGCCGGTCTCGGCCTCAACCTTCTGGCCGGCGGCCTGACGCTCTACTGGTTCCAGAGTTACATCCAGGGCCGCGCCCAGCCGATCTTCTCCGGCTTTCAGGACGTCGACATCCCGCTGCTGTCCGACATTCCCGTCATCGGCCCGGTGCTGTTTTCGCAGCGGGCGCTCACCTATGTCGCCCTGCTGGTCGTACCAGTCGTCTGGTTCCTGCTCTATCGCAGCCGCTACGGCCTCGAACTGCGCTGCCTCGGCGAAAATCCCAAGGCGCTCGACGTCAAGGGCCTAAGCGTTTCGGCCCGGCAATATCTGGCCGTCATGCTGGGAAGTGCGATGACCGGGCTGGGCGGCGGCTTCCTCATGCTCGGCTTTTCCGACCGCTTCCTGGCCGATTTCACCGCCGGTCGCGGCTGGATCGTCATCGTCGCGCTCATCGCCGGCAATTGGCGGCCAAGGGGCGTTCTGATCGCGGTGACGGCTTTCGCTTTCCTGGAGTCGCTCGCCACCCACCTGCAGGTGGTCGGCGCCCAGGTTCCGCACCAGCTGCTGCTCGCGCTGCCCTATCTCGCCTCGATCGGCCTCTTGATGGGCCTGCGCTTCCGCTCGGGCCAGCCGGCGAGGCTCGGCATCCCCTACGCCAGGGAATGACCCGAGGGTTGTCGCTTCCACCGGCATCTTCAACAGGCGACATGCGGCCGGCATGTCGCCTGTTTCGTTATGATGGTCAGAACGCCGTATTGCCCGGGTTCTCCAGCACGTCGCTGGGAGCGCGATAGCCTTTGTTCGCGCGGATTTCGGTCGGCGTCATCGCAAAATTCTGCCTGATATGACGCGAGAAATGAAACGGGTTCTTGTAGCCGCACTGATAGGCGATCTCGGAAACCGACAGGCCGCTTTGCAGCAGCAGGGCCCGGCCGCGATTGGCCCGCATCTGCCAGAGATAGCGCATCGGCGTGACGCCAAGGTGCTTGCGGAACGATGAGATCAGCTGTTGCGGCGACAGGTTGGCGATGGCCGCGAGCGCGCCGCCGGTGATGTCCTTGTCTATGTTTTCATCCATGTGTCGCTTCACCCTGAGGATCTGCCTGGGAACGAAGCGGTCGCGTTCGCTGAGCCGCGCCTCATGGAAGAAGGCGGTGTAGAGCGCGTAGCCAACGGCATTGCGCACGTCGTTGAGGCCGGTGCTCGAGGAAAAGCCGAGCTCGACGCCGATGCGCAGCAAAGCGGCCAGTCTTTCGGTCAGAGCGACGACAGGCGAGGCGCCGGCGAGCGGCGAGGGCCCGCTTGCCCAGATCTTGCCGGGTACGCCTTCGCACCATCCCACCCGGTGCAGGATGTCGCGTTCCATCTCGATCAGGAACAGGCGGTCATTCTTGAAGAAGGCGGCTTGGCCACCCGCAAGGGTCGTTTTCTCGTCGTCGCAGGTGACCCTGATCAACCCCTCATGGACGAAGATCAGGCTGACATACTGCCTCGACAAAGGTCCATAGACGCCGCCGCGGGAATAGGTCGCCTCGCCGAAGGCGAAACCGTGGCCGACGTCGACGATGGAGTCCATGCCAGCACACCCTCTGCTTTGTTCAGGTAAAGCATAGTAAGATCGCTGTTGGATAAATTCCATCCCGGCTTTAATCAGGGATATGCATTGCCGTTGGCGCGGTATTCTCTCCGCGCCCCGCTGGCTGCACAGTCAAGACACTCACGTCAGGAGGAGAAAGACAGTGCAGGACAAGGCTGAACTGGCAGGCAACGGCACACCGTTCCATGCTGCGACGAGCGCCGAGATGCGGACCACCTGGTGGTATCAGTGGGACAAATACATCGTCCCCGACGTCTATACGAGCATGCCGCAGGAACTGGCGGCGATCCGCAACGCGGTAGCCATGATCGACATGTCGCCGCTGCCCAAGATGGAGCTGCGTGGCCCCGACGCGCATCGCCTCGTCGACCGGCTGATGACCCGCGACATGACGCGGCTCGCGGTCGACCACGTGATGTATGCGCCATGGTGCAACCGCGACGGCCTTCTGGTCGGCGACGGCCTGGTTTTCCGCCTCGCGGACGACTGGTTCATCGTCTCGGGTGAAACAAGCCACGCATGGTTTGCCAGTCAGGCCGGCGGCCTGCAGGTTACGATCCGCAACGCCTCCGACGACTATGGCATCCTCTCGCTGCAGGGGCCGCGCGCCTTCGACCTGATGCAGGCGGCGACCGGCCGCGACTGGTCCGGCCTCAAATTTTCGCAGATCGGGCGCGCCGCCATTGCCGGCCATGACATTCTTGTTGCCCGGCAGGGCTTCACCGGCGAACTCGGCTTCGAGCTCTGGGTGCCGAGGGCAGCGGGTGCCGCAGTCTGGCAAGAACTCCAGGCCGTCGGCCAGCCATTCGGCGTTTTGCCGGCGGGCGAATATGCCGTTGACGTCGCCCGCATCGAGGCCGGCCTGATCCTGGTCTCGGCCGATTACAACGGCGCCGGTCCCGATCCCCGCACCGCGCGCGTCGACGTCACAGACGAATTGAACATCACGCCGATCGAGGCCGGCCTTGGGCGGCTGATCGATTTCGGCAGCGATTTTGTCGGCAAGCAGGCGCTTCAGGCCGCCGCGGCCGAGCCGGGGCGGCGCTTCGTCGGGTTGCACTATGACGCCAGCGCGATCGTCACCGCGGCTGCCGAAAACAGCGCTTGCGGCACCGCACTGTCCCGGGTGTATTGGGGCTCGGTGCCCATCTTCCACAAGGGTACCTCCCACGCCGGCAAACCGGTGGGCCGCGCCTCGAGCCTTGCCTTCAGCCCGACGCTGAAGCGCGCCATCAGCTTCGCTTTCCTGCCCGCCGAGCTGTCGTCACCGGGCACGGTTGTCGATGTCGAGCTGAAGGACGACGAGGGTGCGGCCATCGGGCGGGTCCCGGCCACTGTTGTCTCCTTGCCGTTCATCGAAATCCGCCGCTCGAAAGGTTGACGACGGCACATAACGACCTCGGGAGGAGAGGCACGTGAACATCGCTCACAGGCCCGCATCGTTTGATCCTGAAGCCCGGCCACGCGCCGCACGGGCTCTCTCCTCCGGCGCGTCCACGACATCCGAGGTGTCGAGCTTCCAGATCCTGCTCTTGCCCGGTTTCTCGCAGCTCTGCCTGGCATCGATGATCGAGCCGCTCAGGCTCGCCAATTCATTGTCGGGCAGGGAGCTGTTCCGCTGGCAGCTGGCAAGCCTCGACGGCTGTCAGGTGGTCTGCGCCAGCGGCATGGCGCTTGACGTGGCCGGCAATATCTTTGCCGAGGAGGCGGCGGTCACCGCGTGCCGCCACACAGCCGTGCTGGTCTGCGCCGGCGAGGGCGTCGAGCAGCACGCTACCTGCGAACTGCGCAATTTCCTGCGCCGCATCCACCGCGCCGCCGTGCCGATCTATGCCTTGGGCACCGCGACCTGGCTGCTCGCCGACGCCAGGCTGCTCGACGAGGCCCGCTGCACCATCCACTGGGGCAAGATGGCGGCGCTGTACGAGACCTTTTACGGCCTTGCCATCGACGATGCACTGTTTGTCCGCGACGGCTCCATCGTCACCTGCGCCGGCGCGTTTGCCGGCTTCGACCTGGCGATGGATCTGGTGGGGCAGCATGGCGACGTCGAGCTGGTGCGCACCATCTGCCAGCATCTCGCCGCCGACCGCTGGCGCGACGGGGCGAGCGCCCAGTCGCTGCTGCCCGGCTTGCGTTTCGGCAGCGGCGGCAAGAAGCTGTCGCGCATCCTGCAGCTGATGGAGCGGAACATCGAGGACCCGCTGTCGCTTGAGGACATCGCCCGCGAGGTGTCATTGTCCAGGCGCCAGATCGAACGCCTGTTCGAGCGCCATCTGTCGACCACGCCGCGTCAGCATTACCTCAGACTCAAGCTCCGTCGCGCCCGGCAGCTGATCGAAATGACCGACATGTCGGTCACCGACATCGCCATCGCCTGCGGCTTCGATTCGGCGTCCTACTTCTCGAAAAGCTTCAAGGAACATTTCGGCATCCTGCCGAGCGTGCTGCGCGCGCGGTGAGGTGCGGGAGCAGGACGAGGGCGGTGCGCCGGGCGTGGGGCAGGGCCAGCCAGGCGGGCAATCGCCTCTCCAATGCATTGCATCGCCTCGCTTCGGTGCCGACAGACAGCCGATCACAGCAGGGTGCATCATAGGCAACCGGCTGAACTCTTCAGGTCGCGCCTAGCCGTTGCTTGACTCCGTCGAGGAAGTATTTCCGCGTCAGATAGCTCGATATCTGCCCCTGCTCGCTCAGCTTTACACCGACGATCGCACCGGCATCCGCCATGTACTTTGATGCATGTTTCGCGATGATGACGTCGGCATCATCGTCGAAATGGTTTGATCCGTACAGGATCATCATGACCTTCTGTGCGTGGAGCACGCCCAGCTTAAAATCGTCGTCCATCTCCCTCGTCGCCGTCAGGTAATTCTGTACGACCTCCCTGCCGCGAGCTCCTGTCAGCTTCGCCAGCGTGCTCGTGATCACTCTCCCCAAATCTTCGCCGGCGAGTTTACTGTTGGAGCTGAACGCAGCCAGCACCCGGATCATCCCGCCAAAATATCCAAGTACATAGGGGTCACGCCAAAACCCCGGCGGGATGCCGCCATCCATTTCCTTCAGTCGTACCAGTTGCACGCAAGCTTCTGTCGCCACGTTGACGGCATTTGCCTTCCGAATCCAACCGAACATCGCTCCCCCAGCCCGAAACCCGGCAGCGGACGCCAGCTTAGCGTTTGAACCTGCCGACATAATCCCAGATTGCTTGATCAAAATTGTATTTGCCACGGATTGCAACTTACCAAACTTAGGCGTTCTCGGCTCTCTACATCTCCTTTGAAGTAGACATGCTGTCGCGTTCAAGGCGGGTTGGACGATGTCCACGCGGGCATAACCAGATCAGCTCGCTCAGAAGGCAATCTGCGCCACGAAGTACATGGCTGCGAAGTTGCCAGCGGCCGAGACGGCCGCCTGCTGACTATGCGGAAGGAAGGTGCCGCTCCATGGCGTGCAGGGTGAGACAAGCGCCTGGCGGGGCATTCCTCCAGCAAAGCCGTGTAAGCCTCGTGTCGCCGGGCTCAGCGGAGTGCCCCCCAAGATGCTGATGGAGATAAAGGGGGAGGATTGGTATTAGGCTTTGGTGAGCAACCAAAACGGGGGCCGGCAGTACTGGAATGAATTTAGGGATTAAAGGCTTTTAGAGAAAATTTGGCTGGGGAACCTGGATTCGAACCAGGACTAACGGAGTCAGAGTCCGTGGGTCTACCGTTAACCTATTCCCCAGCAAGGCCGATCTGGTGTCGGCCGCGACGCTTGTTCAACGCCGCCGGTGCGCGCCTTTTAGCCGCCGCCGGGAAATAGTCAACCCCACAGGCGGCGGCAATTTTGGTTTTCAGCTCTTGTCCGTGTTGCCGCTGCGTCCGAACTGCGAATGCTCGAACCCAAGCACGGCGACGATGCCGAGAATGAGCGGAATGATGAGATAAAACAGGCGGAAAACCAAAAGCGCGGCAAGCACTGTCGCCGGGTCCATTTCCGGCAGGCCGGTGAGGAAAACCACTTCGAGCACGCCGAGGCCGCCCGGCGCATGTGATGCCTGCGCCACCGCAAACGAGACCAGGAAGATGCCGAGCACGATCAGGTAGCCGGGATTGTTCTCAGTGGGCAGGGCGAAATAGATGATCGCAGCCGCTGCCAGGATTTCCAGAGGGCCGATGATCAGCTGGCGCGCGACGATGGGCAGGGACGGGTAATAGAGGCGGAAGCTGCGGATGGCGAGCGGCTTGAGATGCAGCCAGCTGCCGAAGACGTAAGCCGCGACTGATACGAGCATGGCAATGCCGAGTGCGATCCACCAGCCTTCATGGCTGCCTTCGGTGTAGCGGTCGAGCAGGCCGGGCTCGAGCAGAATCACCACGGCGCCGACAAAGACGCTCGACAGCACGAAGGTGAACCAGCAGATGCCGACAAGGACGCCTACGTCCTGGCCGGTCAAACCCTTGCTGGCATAGGCGCGATAGCGGATGACGGCGCCCGAAAACACCGAGCCGCCGATATTGTGCGACAGCGCATAGGTGGTGAAGGAACAGACGGTGACGAAGAACCACGACACGCGTTTGCGCAGGTGCAGAAGGGCGATGTGGTCATAGCCGGCAAGCGCGGCATAAGCGACGACGGAGCTCAATGCCGACAGGATCCAGCCATGCGGCGGGATGGCGGCGAGCCCGCTCCAGACATCGTCGAGGGAGATTTCGCGCCACTCATTGTAGAGCAGCCAGGCAGAAACGGCGACGGCGCCGAGCCCGATGACGGGCCAGATAAAGTCCTTGATTCTCATGCGGCTGCGCTTGCCCACTCCTTTCGGTCTGGCGTTTCGATACCTCGTATTGTGGCTATGCGTCCGCTCGCACGACCGGGTGGGGTTCCAGCTTTGCCCCATCAAAGCCGGCTATTCAACCCGAGCTGCGGTTTTCTGTGCGCAAGCCCGGCGCGTCCGGCATGCCGGGCGGCAAATTACGACGCGGGCGGCCTTGGTGATCGGCGCGCACGCTGATACTGTGGCCGCAACACAAGATGAGATGCGCGTGCAGCGTCCGAAAGGTTCGCGCGGCGCCAGAAGGAAGTTGCAAGGTGAAGGACCGCGAGCCCGGCGCTGACGCGTCGGATGCGGGTGTCTCCCGGGATGGGTCGTCGCGTCACAGCGCCGGCCGATCTCAAAAGGGCCGTCAGGCCGCCGCACGACCGGTCAACGGTCACGGCCAAGGGGACGCTGCGCAACACAAGACAAAGACCCGGAAAAGGCGCAAGCGCCGGCGCGGGCGCAAGGTTTTTGCGCGCGATGGCGCACAACCCGTTGCCGGCGGCGGACAGGCTGAAACAGCCATCCCGCCGGCCGCACTCAAGCCGAACATGCCGCCGGCAAAACCTGGTCCCGCACCCAGGCCGGATCAGGCCGAGCTGGCACGTCGCGTGCCGACGGCCGAGCTGCCGGTCTTTGCCGCGCTCGACCTCGGCACCAACAATTGCCGCTTGCTGGTCGCCGTACCAGGCAGGCCCGGGCAGTTCCGTGTCATCGATGCCTTCTCGCGCATCGTCAGGCTGGGCGAGGGACTGTCGGCATCGGGGCGGCTGGGCCAGCCGGCGATGGACCGCGCCGTCGAGGCGCTCAAGGTCTGCAGCGACAAGCTGCGCAACCGCAAGATCCGGCAGGCGCGGCTGATCGCCACCGAAGCCTGCCGCACGGCAGCGAACGGGGCCGAGTTCATCGACCGCGTCGAACGCGAAGCGGGCCTCAAGCTCGAGATCATCGACCGCCAGACCGAGGCGCGGCTTGCCGTTTCCGGCTGCGGCTCGCTGGTCGAGCGCGACACCGACGGCGTCGTCCTGTTCGACATTGGCGGCGGCTCGTCCGAGATCGCGCTGATCGACGTCTCGCGCCATCGTTCGCCGCGCCTGGCGAATCATATCGTCTCGTGGACCTCGCTGCCTGTCGGCGTCGTCTCGCTCGCCGAGCGATTCGGCGGCCGCACGGTGACGCGCGAGATCTTTGCCGCCATGGTCGAGGATGTCGCGACGCGGCTGCGCGCCTTCGACGGGCGCGACCGCCTGAGCCACATCGTCTCCAGCCCGAAATTCCACCTCCTGGGAACGTCTGGAACGGTGACCACGCTGGCCGGCGTGCATCTCGAACTCGACCGCTACGACCGTCGCCGCGTCGACGGCCTGTGGATGGACGGCTCAAGCGTCGACCGCATGGTCGAAAAAGTGCTCGGCTGGGATTTCCAGCAGCGCGTCGCCAATCCCTGCATCGGTGCCGACCGGGCCGACCTGGTGCTCGCCGGCTGCGCCATTCTCGAGGCGATCCGCGCGGTGTGGCCGTCGGAAAGGCTGCGTGTCGCCGACAGGGGCTTGCGCGAAGGCATATTGAGCGAATTGATGGCCGATGACGGCGTGTGGCGCCGCAACTGGCGAAACGGACAAATGAGATGACCAAGAAGCCGACTAAGCCGGAGGTGGCGGCAGGCGCGACACGCGTGATGCGCACCAAGATCAAGAAGAAGCGCGGCCTCAAGGAATCGTCGCGCCGCTGGCTCGAGCGCCACATGAACGATCCTTATGTCCAGCGCTCCAAGGCCGACGGCTACCGCTCGCGCGCGGCCTACAAGCTGATCGAGATCGACGACAAGCATCATCTGCTCAAGCCCGGCATGAAGATCATCGATCTCGGTGCCGCGCCCGGCGGCTGGTGCCAGGTGGCGGCGGCCCGCACCGGCTCGACCGCCGAGAACCCGCATGTCGTCGGCATCGACTATCTCGAAATGGATGCCGTGCCCGGTGCGCCCGTGCTGCTGATGGATTTTCTGGATGACGCCGCGCCGCAGCGGCTTTCGGAAACGCTCGGCGGCGCCCCCGACGTCGTGCTCTCCGACATGGCGGCGCCGACGACGGGCCACCGCCGCACCGACCACATCCGCACCATGCATCTGTGCGAGGTCGCCGCCGATTTTGCCATTTCGGTGCTCAAGCCGGGCGGCCACTTCCTGGCCAAGACCTTCCAGGGCGGCACCGAGGCCGAGCTCTTGAACCTGCTCAAGCAGAATTTCCGCAGCGTCCATCACGTCAAGCCGCCGGCCTCGCGCGACGAATCGGCCGAGCTTTATTTGCTCGCCAAGGACTTCAAGGGCAGGGCTGCCGCCGACCCGTCATAGCTGTTGCGGCTCTTCGGCTGTGGGCCTCGGCCCGCCATGACCTGAAATGGCCTTGCCGGCGTCGGGCGCCAGCCGCACAAACAAAAGCATCGGCAGGGCCGTGATGACGGCAATGACCAGGAAGGCGAAGGTGAAGCCTGCGCCGCCGATGGCCTGGCCTGTGAACACGCTCCACAACTCCAGCGCGCCGCCGCCGACGGCAACGCCGAGCGCCACCGTGATCTGCTGGGCGGCCGCCGAAATCGCCGTTGCCTGGCCGCTCTGCGCCGGCTCGATATCGGCGAACACCAGAGCGTTGGTGGAGGTGAAGAACATCGAGCGCAGGAAGCCGGCGAGGAACAGCACCGACAGGATCAGCAGGTAAGGCGTCTCGGCCGTGAAAAAGCCGTTGGCGGCGATCAGGCAGGCCGAGCAGCCCGAGGCGACCAGAAGCACGGTGCGGAAGCCGACAGTGCGCAGGATGCGCGGCGCCACGAATTTCATCGTCAGCGCGCCCGCAGCGGTTGCGAAGGTGATCATGCCGGACTGGAACGGCGTCAGCCCGAAGCCGAGCTGGAACAGCAGCGGCAAGAGGAACGGCGTCGCGCCGACGCCGATGCGGAACAGCGATCCGCCCGCAATGGCCGTCCGGAACACCGGGTTGGAAAACAGCTTGAGCTGCAGCAGCGGGTAATCCCTGCCCCTGGCGTGCCTGACATAGAGCAGGGCGCTGATCACGCCGATGCCGATGGTCACGACGCCAACGACCGGCGGCAATGCCGGCAGGCTGACGACCGACAGGCCGAAGACGATGCCCGAGGCGGCGATGGCCGAGAGGAAGAAGCCTGTGACGTCGAGCGGGCGTGTCGGCTCGGGCGGGATTTCAGGCAGGAAACGCCCGGACAGCCAGATGCCGATCGCGCCGATCGGGATGTTGATCAGGAAGATCCAATGCCAGGCAAAGAAGGTGGTGATGAAGCCGCCGACCGGCGGGCCGATCAGTGGGCCGATGAGGGCAGGGATGGTCAGCGTCGCCATGGCCGACACCAGCCCGCTCTTCTCAGTTGTGCGCACCAGCACCAGGCGCGCCACCGGCGTCATCATCGATCCGCCCATGCCCTGCAGGAAGCGCGCCAGCACGAACTCGCCTAGGGAACCAGAGACGGCGCAGGCGACCGAGCCCAGCATGAACACGCCGATGGCGACGCGGAAGACCAGCTTGGCGCCGAAGCGGTCGGCCATCCAGGCGCTGATCGGGATGAAGATGGCGAGCGAGACGAGATAGGCCGTCAGCGCCAGCTTGAGCGCGATCGGGCTCGTACCGATGTCGGTGGCGATCGCCGGCAAGGACGTTGCGATGACGGTCGAATCCATGTTCTCCATGAACAGGGCGACGGCAAGGATCAGCGGGGTGGTTCTGTTCACGCGGGGCAAGTCCGGGGGGCAGGAAGTCTGACGCAAGGCGGTCGCTGGTTCGACCGCAACCGAGCGTTATCACGGATGCCTTGATATGTCCGTAGCCAGCGCCTTTTGCAATTCAGGGCCAGATACTTCGAGGTGCCGGCCTCGCGGGCATAACGCATCGTCTCGGCGATGCGTTCCGAGGTTGGCGGATGTGTCGACAGGAAGTCGTTGTCGTCCTTGCCGCCATGTTTGTCGTGCCGGGCGCAAGCCGGCCGATCTGCGCGGCGTGCAATTGGCCGTCATCATGCGCTTTTCATCGCTTCGAAGACGTGGTACCAGCCACCGCCAATCCTGAAAGGGAAAAGACGAGTCGACGCTGCATACCAATGGTTCCAGCGTCCCTTCACGCATTCCGAGGTTGGCCATGGCAAAAATCATCGAATCCTCCACCGGCGCTCTGGCGCTGACCTTTGACGACGTGCTGCTGCAGCCCGGCCATTCCGAGGTCATGCCCGGCGAGACCGACATCAGCACCCGCATTGCCGGCGACATCGACCTCAACGTGCCGATCATTTCGGCGGCCATGGACACAGTGACCGAGGCGCGGCTGGCGATTGCCATGGCCCAGGCCGGCGGCATCGGCGTCATCCACCGCAACTTCACCCCGGTCGAACAGGCCGAGCAGGTCCGCCAGGTCAAGAAGTTCGAATCCGGCATGGTGGTCAATCCCGTCACGATCGGCCCGGATGCCACGCTGGCCGACGCGCTCACCTTGATGCGCACGCATGGCATTTCAGGCATTCCGGTCGTCGAGAATGGCGGCACCGGCGGTCACCAGACCGGCCGTCTTGTCGGCATCCTGACCAATCGCGACGTGCGTTTTGCCTCCGACCCGGCGCAGAAGGTCTACGAGCTGATGACCCGCGAGAACCTGATCACCGTCAAGGAGACGGTCGAGCAGGACGAAGCCAAGCGCCTGCTGCACCAGCACCGCATCGAAAAACTGCTCGTCGTCGACAAGCATGGCAATTGCGTCGGCCTCATCACCGTCAAGGATATGGAGAAGTCACAGCTCAACCCGAACGCTTCCAAGGATGCGCAGGGACGCCTCAGGGCGGCAGCGGCCACCAGCGTCGGCGATGACGGCTTCGAGCGCGCCGAACGGCTGATCGATGCCGGCGTCGACCTGCTCGTCATCGACACAGCGCATGGCCATTCGCAGCGCGTGCTCGACGCAGTTGCCCGCGCCAAGAAGATTTCCAACTCGGTCCGCATCATGGCCGGCAACGTCGCCACCGCCGACGGCGCCCAGGCGCTGATCGATGCAGGAGCCGACGCCGTCAAGGTCGGTATCGGACCAGGCTCGATCTGCACCACGCGCATCGTCGCAGGCGTCGGCGTGCCGCAGCTTTCGGCCATCATGTCGGCCGTCGAGGCTGCCCAGAAGTCCGGCGTCACCGTCATTGCCGACGGCGGCATCAAATATTCGGGCGATCTGGCCAAGGCGCTTGCCGCTGGCGCCGGCGCTGCGATGATCGGCTCGCTGCTTGCCGGCACCGAGGAAAGCCCGGGCGAGGTCTATCTGCACCAGGGCCGCTCGTTCAAGGCCTATCGCGGCATGGGCTCGGTGGGCGCCATGGCGCGCGGCTCGGCCGACCGCTACTTCCAGGCCGAGGTGCGCGACACGCTCAAGCTGGTGCCTGAGGGCATCGAGGGTCAGGTGCCCTACAAGGGCCCGGTCGGCGGTGTGCTGCACCAGCTCGCCGGCGGCCTCAAGGCTGCCATGGGTTATGTCGGCGGTCGCACCCTGGCCGATTTCCGCGAGCGCGCCACCTTCGTGCGCATCTCCAACGCCGGCCTGCGCGAGAGCCACGCGCATGACGTGACCATCACCCGCGAAAGCCCGAACTATCCGGGCGGCATGTGATTTGATGGTGCTGCGGCTGCGGCGCCACGCGGCCGCATTATGTGTCGCCACGGCGGCGGTCTTCGCCGCCATGACGATGCTGGAGTTCCTCTATTTCCGCAGCCTGAGCGGCGGCCTGCCGTCGCTCGACCTGCGTTTTCTCGGTTTCTCCGAGGCCGAGGGTTTTGCCTGGATCGCGGCCATGGGGCGGCCGGGTGCCGAGATCATTCTCGTCTGGCACTATCTGACCTTCGATCTGATCTTCCCGGCACTGCTGTCAGCCACTTTGGTCAGCCTGATGCTGAAATCAGGCGAGCGTCTCAAGCGTTTTTCGAGCTTGTCCGAAACCATGCGCTCGGTCACGGCTTTGACCCTGGTGCTGCCCTATATGATATCAGACTATGCCCAGAACATCGTCGTTGCGCGCATCCTGTCCGACCCGGCATCGGCCGGCTCAAGGTCGATGTCGCTGGCCTCGGCGCTTGTCGTGACCAAGTTCGCATTTCTGGCGGTGCCGGTTGTCGTCATCGCTGCCTTTGCCCTGGCGGCGAAGCGCAACCGATCAAATTCGGCCGACGTTGGAAGCCACAGGGCTGGCTGACAGGCTTAGAGCCGTATCGAGCATTTCTGTTTCTTCTCGGATTCGACCGGCTCGGAGACTCGGTAGCGGGCGAGCAAGCCGTGACGTGCCTTCGCCCCCGGGCGGTTCGTGGCCGTCAATCCTCGCGCATCGTGCGTTCGTGGGGCTGGATGACCGAAAGGGCCGGCTGAAAGCGATTGGCGGTTGCGGGAAGCATCATGTTTGGCCGATCATGGGACTGTGCTTTTCGTCCCTAGTCTCGTCCGCGCCAGTGAATTCTCCGTTAATCAAGATGAAGTGTTGTGACGGATATTCTTGTGATTATCTGCTTTTATTCAGGGGATGCTTATGAACCAGGCCACGATTTTCTGGCCCATGCTTGCCCAGGTCCTGCTGGTCTACATCGTCTATGCCGTACTTTCGGCCAGGCGCAGGAATGCTGTCCGGTCCGGCGAAGCGCGGATCAATCAGTTCAAGACGCGGTCCACCGAACCTGAATCCAGCGTCACCGCCGCCAACAACATCATTAACCAGTTCGAACTGCCGGTGCTGCTCTACGCCGCCTGCCTGTCGCTCTATGTGACGTCGGGCGTTTCATATGTGGCGCTGTTGCTGGCCTGGCTGTTCGTGGCGTCGCGCTATACGCATGCCTGGTTCCACCTGACCGCCAACAGGGTCAAGTATCGCAGCAGGGCCTTCATTCTTGGCGCGCTGCTTCTCGCGCTGATCTGGATCTGGTTTGCGCTGCACCTTGCCGGCGCGGTCTGACCGCGCCGAACAGGCCGTTCAGCTGTTGACCTCGAACACCGAAATGCGGCGCTTGTCGAAGCGGATGGCCAGTTCGCCGCGCACCAGCTTCAGTGCTGCCTCGCCGAACACCGAACGGCGCCAGCCCTGCAGGGCAGGGACGTCGGCAGCTTCGCCTTCTGCGGCGATACGGTCGATATCGTCGCCCGAAGCGAGCACCTTGGGGGCAACGCCTTCCTTCTCCGAGACGAGCCGCAGCAGCACCTTGAGCAGCTCGGAGGCGGCACTGGAGCCCTCCGGCGGCTGGAATGTCTTGGGCAGCTTGGGTATCTGGTCGCGCGGAATTTCGAGCGCCGCGTTGACGACGGTGAGCAGCGCCGTCGCCGACGACGAACGTTCCCAGCCCTTGGGCGTGGTGCGCAGTCGGGCAAGTGCGGTTGCATCGCGTGGCGCCTGCTGGGCGACTTCGTAGATCGCGTCGTCCTTGAGCACGCGGCCACGCGGCACGTTGCGCTCGCGCGCCTCGCGCTCACGCCAGGCAGCCACTGCCTGCACGATGGCCAGTTCCTGCGGCTTGCGCAGGCGCATCTTCAGCCGCTTCCAGGCGTCCTCGGGATGCGGGTCGTAGGTCTCGCGTGAGGTCAGGACCTCCATCTCTTCATTGAGCCAGTGGGCGCGATTCTCGCGCTCGAGCTCGGTGACGAGATGCTTGTAGACGTCGATCAGGTGTGTGACGTCGGCCAGCGCATAGTCGAGCTGCTTTTCCGACAGCGGGCGGTGGCGCCAGTCGGTGAAGCGCGATGACTTGTCGATGCGTCCGCCGGTGATCTTCTGCACGATCTGTTCGTAGGAGACGCTGTCGCCGAAGCCACAGACCATGGCGGCGACCTGGGTATCGAACACCGGGTGCGGGATCAGTGCGCCGAGATGGAAGATGATTTCGATGTCCTGGCGGGCGGCATGGAAAACCTTGGTCACCGCCTCATTGGCCATTAGCCGGAAGAATGGCTTGAGGTCGAGGTCGGGCGCCAGGGGATCGACCAGTGCGGAAACGCCGGGCGCTGCCATCTGGATCAGGCAGAGCTCGGGCCAGAAAGTGGTTTCGCGAATGAACTCGGTGTCTACCGTGACGAAGTTGGACTTTTCGAGAGCGGCTATGACGGTTTCGAGTTCGTCCTGGGTCGTTATTACATGCATAATATTGCTTTTATCAGAACGCGTTGTCTTTCCATTTCAGCCGAGCGCCCTTTCGTCAAGCACTTGCACGTCCGATCACGGAGTCTAGCCCTCATCGCTGCCGTTTGCAGCGCTGTTTCGGCCTGCAAGCCGGGCAAAGATCGGGGACGTCCTCAACAGGGCGATGAAGCGTCCGCGGTGGCCGGCCGGCACCGGCGAGCGCGAGCCCATACGGTAGATGATGACGGCGACGAACACGACATAGACGGCCGCACTGAAGCTGAACAGCGAATGCGGGCCGAACTTTTCCATCACCAGTGAGGCGACGAAGGGTCCCGCGATGGCACCGACGGAATAGAACAGCATCAATGCCGCGTTGATCAGCACGAATTCGCCTTTTTCGGCGCGGTCGTTGGCATGTGCTGCCGACAGCGAATAGAGCGGCATGGCGAACGATCCGAAGATGAAGACGAAGACGAAGTTGGCCAGCGGCGAATTGCCGGCGAGGAAGACCAGCATCAGCGCGGAGGCCATGGCGCCGGCAGTGGTGACGAGCAGCACCTTGCGACGGTCCCACAGGTCGGACATGTAGCCGAGCGGGTACTGGACCAGCGCACCGCCGATGATGCCGACACTGACGAAGGTGACGACGTCGGTCACCGACAGGCCGATCTGCTCGGCATAGATCGGGCTCAGCGTGCGGAAGGCGCTGTTGGTGACGCCGACGAAGATGCAGCCGATGCTGCCGAGTGGCGAAATCTGCCAGGCGCGTTTGAGGTCGAGCTTGACGTCTTCGGGCGGTGTCGGATTGGAGCGGTCGCCCAGCGAGACCGGCACCAACGACAGTGTGATCATGATCGACATGATGGCGAAGATGGTGAAGCCGCCGGCGCCGAAGACCGGGATCATGAACTGCGCGCCAGTCACCGAGCCGATGTCGATGATGCGGTAGATCGCCAGGATTCGGGCGCGGTCGTGGTTGGAGACGCCTGAATTGAGCCAGCTCTCCATGACCGTGAACAGTCCGGCGAAGCAGAAGCCGGTGGCAAAGCGGATCACTGACCACATCACCGGGTCGATGACGAGAACCAAAGTCAGCGTTGCCGAGGCGGCGATGGCGGCGAGTGCCGCGAAAGCCCGGACGTGGCCGACGGCCTTCATGATGCGTGAGATGAACAGGCAGCCGAGCAGGAACCCGACGAAATAGCAGGTCCCCATCAGGCCGATGGTCGAGGCAGTAAATCCCTCCTGTGCTCCGCGCAGCGCAATCAAGGTGCTTTGCAGGCCGTTGCCGCCCAACAGGATGCCGGCGGTGATCAGGAGCGGGATGAGGGGGCGTATGGAGGACATCAGGCAACGCAGTACAAAAGCTGAGGTGGCTACAGTTTGCCCGATCGGTCAATGCCGGACAGCCGCTGGTGCGACATATTCCGTCGACTGCGCCAACGTCGCTGCCGCGGCAGCGTCTAGCGTGCGCGCGCGGCCCGGTTCATCCCTGACAAGTGGACCGCTGGCTGGATTGTGAGGGACAGACGAGGCCGCGATGACGACATTGACAGTGAGCACCAGCATCGACGAGGAAACGGCCCGCTTCATCGGCGAGGGGCTGAACGCCTATAATTTCGACACCGCCGGTCCGCACAACGACCAGGATCTCTGGATCGTCGCCCATGGCAAGGATGGCTCGGTCGCCGGCGGCCTCAAAGGGTCGTCCGAATACACCTGGCTGTTCGTCGAATGGCTGTGGATCAGCAGCGCTCATCGCGGCGAGGGCCTTGGCCAGCGGCTGATTGCCCGGGCCGAGGAGGTGGCACGGCAGCGCGGCTGCATCGGCGTTCACCTCGATTCGTATACGTTCCAGGCGCCGGAGTTCTACAAGCGATTGGGATATCAAGAGTTCGGCCGCATCGACGATTACCCGGCCGGACATTCCAGGGTTTGGCTGAAGAAGCGGTTTTGACCCTGCGCCTGAGCGGTCTTAAAACCGCTTTACCTTGACAAAACCGGGCACCCATGCGCTTTTCGCGCCAAATTTTAGGCCCGGGCGCAGCTGTCGCCCCGGCGTGACGTCCAAACAGCCTGAACCGGAAAATTTGCCATGCATCGTTACCGCAGCCACACCTGCGCTCAATTGAGGAAATCCGACGTCGGCGCCGCCGTTCGCCTGTCCGGCTGGGTGCATCGCGTGCGAGATCACGGCGGCCTGCTGTTCATCGACCTGCGCGACCATTACGGCCTGACCCAGATCGTCGCCGATCCCGATTCGCCCGCCTTCAAGGCCGCCGAAACGGTGCGCGGCGAGTGGGTCATCCGCGTCGACGGCGAGGTCAAGGCGCGCATGGCGGAAGCCGTCAACGGCAACCTGCCGACCGGCGAGATCGAAGTCTTTGCCCAGGAAATCGAGGTTCTGTCGGCCTCCAAGGAATTGCCGCTGCCGGTGTTCGGCGAGCCGGACTATCCAGAAGACATTCGCTTGAAGTACCGCTTCCTCGATCTGCGCCGCGAAACGCTGCACAAGAACATCGTCGCCCGTACCAAGATCATCGCCGAAATGCGCAATCGCATGACCGGCGAGGGTTTCACTGAATATTCGACGCCGATCCTGACGGCCTCGTCGCCGGAAGGCGCGCGCGACTTCCTGGTGCCGTCGCGCATCCATCCCGGCAAGTTCTTCGCGCTGCCGCAGGCGCCGCAGCAGTACAAGCAGCTGCTGATGGTCGCCGGCTTCGACCGGTACTTCCAGATCGCGCCTTGCTTCCGCGACGAAGACCCGCGCGCTGACCGCCTGCCGGGCGAATTCTACCAGCTCGACCTCGAAATGAGCTTCGTGACCCAGGAAGACGTCTGGAACACGATGGAGCCGGTGATGCGCGGCGTGTTCGAGAAGTTTGCCGACGGCAAGCCGGTCACTCAACAGTTCCGCCGCATTCCCTATGACACCGCGCTGCGCACCTACGGCACCGATAAGCCCGACCTGCGCAACCCGATCGAGATCCAGGAAGTCACCAGCCATTTCGACGGCTCTGGCTTCAAGGTGTTCGCCGGCATGATCGCCTCGAACCCGAAGGTCGAGGTCTGGGCGATCCCGGCCAGGACAGGCGGCAGCCGCGCCTTCTGCGACCGCATGAACTCGTGGGCGCAGGGCGAGGGCCAGCCGGGTCTCGGCTACATCTTCTGGCGCAAGGAAGGCGACAAGCTCGAAGGCGCCGGCCCGATCGCCAAGAACATCGGCGAGGAGCGCACCGAAGCCATCCGCCAGCAGCTTGGCCTGTCCGACGGCGATGCTGCCTTCTTCGTCGCCGGCGATCCCAAGAAGTTCGTCTCGTTTGCTGGTGCTGCCCGCACCCGCGCCGGCGAGGAGCTGAACCTCGTCGACCGCGACCGCTTCGAGCTGTGCTGGATCATCGACTTCCCGTTCTACGAATGGCTGGAAGAAGAAAAGAAGATCGATTTCGCCCACAACCCGTTCTCGATGCCGCAGGGCGGCCTGGATGCGCTGAACAACCAGGATCCGCTGACCATCAAGGCCTACCAGTACGACATGGTCTGCAACGGCTTCGAAATCGCCTCCGGTTCGATCCGCAACCAGCTGCCCGAGCTGATGGTCAAGGCGTTCGAGCTGACCGGCAAGACGCGCGAGGAGGTCGAGGAGCAGTTCGGCGGCCTCTACCGCGCCTTCCAGTACGGTGCCCCGCCGCATGGCGGCATGGCTGCCGGCGTCGACCGCGTCATCATGCTGCTCGTCGGCGCCAAGAACCTGCGTGAAGTGACTTTGTTCCCGATGAATCAGCAGGCGCAGGACCTGTTGATGAACGCGCCGTCGGAAGCCACCCCGCAGCAGCTGCGCGAGCTGTCGCTGCGTGTCGCGGTGGCCAAGAAAGAGGCTTAGGCGATCCGCGCAAGCGACTCTTTTGACTCAACAAACAAGCCCGGCATCGCTGCCGGGCTTTTGCGTTTCTGATGTCGCGGCCAGGATCAGTCCTGGTTTGCGGTCACCGTCAGGCCGAGCGTCTTGGGCAGGTCCTTGGGGTTCGACATGCCGCTTGCGGCGAGCAGGGCGAACGGGACCGGCGAGGCTGGCTTGGCGGCGATCTCGATCGACTTGGGCGCGTCGAGATAGGCGGTGACGGCCGCCGTCACCTGGGTCGACAGCTCCGGATTGTTCAGTTCCATCATCAGGAACGGCACGATCGCCTTGGCCTGGTTGGCAATGTCCTTGGCCGTCATGTTCTGCTGCTTGGCGACGTATTCGAGAACCTTGTTGGTCACCGAATCGTCGTCGAAGCGCACGGTTGCGCCATTGAAGGTCAGCTGCTGCATCAGGCCGAGCATGGCCATGCCCTGGGCCGAGTTGTCGGCGCCTTCCGGCTGGGCGGCCATCTTCTTCTGCAGTTCCTGCACCGACTTCAGGAATTCCACGGTGTAGCCGCCGAGGTCGAAGGTCATGCCGAGCGTGCCGGCATTGTCGACGGTGATGTCGTAGCTCGACAGTGCCATGCGGCCGTCTGTTGGCTGCCAGGTGCCTTCCATCTGGAAGTCGCCCGAGATGTTCTGGTAGCCGAGCGCCTCGATCGCAGCCTTCGACTGCGGGTCTTCCACCAGGGTCAGGTCGGCGGTGAACTTTTCGGCCGAACCGGTGAACTCCATGGCGTTGCCGTCGGCCGGAGGCGTCACCTCGGCTGCGAAATTGGTCATCTGGAAGGCCTGCTTGTCGCCGACCTTGACGCTGACAGTGTCGAGATTGGCGGTCTCATACATCAGGAACGAGGCCAGGATGTCGGTCGAGTCGGTGGCCGGCAGCGTGACATTGCCGAGCGTCAGCGGGCTGACCTCGACCTTGGTCGGGCCTTCGTTGAGGCTGTAGGGCTCGGTGGTGATCGTCTCGATCTTGAAGCCGCGATTCTCCTCGGTGATGCCGCTGAGCGTGAGCTTGCCGATCGACAGCGGCTTGCCTTCGCCGTCCATGGCGATGGTCGCACCTTCGATGACCGCTTCGGACGCGTCGCCGGAGACGCTGCTCCAGCCAAGCGTCAGGCTCTGGCCGGCCAGCACCGACTTGAGCCGCTCGGCGACAGCGGTGGCATCCTGGGCCATCGCTGCATTGAGCGGAAGCGAGAACAGGAAGGTCGTGAGTGCGAGCTTGCGGAATGCAGAGCGGTGTTGCGTCATCATAGATCCCTGAGACTTTGAAATGATTCAGCCTTACGTCAGCCACGAACTGGACCGGAAGAAGGCGACGTAACGACAATGGCCGCAATTCGATCCAAAAGGCAATCACCGCAGTGCAACACGCGCAAAAATGGTGAATGACCCCCTGATCGCGTGATTGCTACTTTAGCGAGCGGGCAGATTTGTCGCACTCCGACGCCGACGGCTCTTGCATTGGGCGATAAGGCTTGTCGCGAATCGCCCGTTCCGCTAGTCCCAAGCCATGGGAAAAGGGCTTGTGCCGCCCGGAAACGGTGGCGGCGACAATATTGAACCGGTCGATCTGAAGAAGGCGCTCGAAGAGCGCTATCTTGCCTATGCGCTGTCGACCATCATGCACCGGGCACTGCCTGACGTTCGCGACGGACTGAAACCGGTCCATCGCCGCATCATGCACGCCATGCGGCTGCTCAGGCTCAATCCCGACCAGGGATTCGCCAAATGTGCCCGCATCGTCGGCGAGGTCATGGGCAAGTTCCACCCGCATGGCGACCAGTCGATCTATGACGCGCTGGTGCGCCTGGCACAGGATTTTTCGGTCCGCTACCCGCTCATCGACGGCCAGGGCAATTTCGGCAACATCGACGGCGATAGTGCTGCCGCGATGCGCTATACCGAAGCACGCATGACCGATGTGTCGGTGTCGCTGCTCGAAGGCATCACCGAGGATGCCGTCGACTATCGCCTTACCTATAACGAAGAAGACGAAGAACCCGTCGTCCTGCCGGGCGCGTTTCCGAACCTTCTCGCCAACGGCTCGTCCGGCATCGCCGTCGGCATGGCGACGTCGATCCCGCCGCACAACGCAGCCGAGCTGTGCAGTGCCGCCCTTCACCTGATCGACAATCCCGATGCCTCGGTCACCGACCTGATGACCTCGCCGGGCGAGTGGGAGCGTATCAAGGACGATGCGGAGCTGCGTTTCGCCTGCAAGGTGCGTGGGCCCGATTTCCCCACCGGCGGCAGCATCGACGACGACTGGGCGGCGATCGTCAATGCCTATGAGACCGGACGCGGCGGCTTCCGCGTGCGCGCGATGTGGAAGCAGGAAGACCAGGGCAGGGGCACCTGGAACCTTGTCGTCACCGAGATCCCCTACGGCGTCCAGAAGGCGCGTCTGATCGAGAAGATCGCAGAGCTTCTGATCGCCCGCAAATTGCCACTGCTCGAAGACATCCGCGACGAGTCGGCCGAAGACATCCGTGTCGTCCTGGTGCCCAAGAGCCGCACCGTCGATCCGGGCCTGCTGATGGAATCGCTCTACAAGCTCACCGAGCTCGAAAGCCGCTTCCCGCTCAACATGAACGTGCTGTCGCGCGGCAAGGTGCCGAACGTGCTGTCGCTGAAGAGCGTCTTGCGCGAATGGCTCGACCACAGGCGCGAGGTGCTCGTCCGCCGCTCGAAGTTCCGCCTCGGCGAGATCGAAAAGCGCCTCGAGATTCTCGGCGGCTACCTGATCGCCTACCTCAACATCGACGAGGTGATCCGCATCATCCGCGAGGAGGATGAGCCGAAGCGCACGATGATGGCGCGCTGGGACCTGACCGACAATCAGGCCGAAGCCATCCTCAACATGCGCCTCAGGGCGCTGCGCAAGCTCGAGGAATTCGAGATCCGCAAGGAGCATGACGCGCTCAGCACTGAGAAGAAGCAGATCGAGGCACTCTTGGCGTCCGATGCCAAGCAGTGGGCGACGATCAAGTGGGAAGTGAGCGAGGTCCGCAAGCATTACGGTCCCGAGACCGAGCTGGGCAAGCGCCGTACCGTTTTTGCCGAAGCGCCGGACCATGACCTGACCGACATCCACCACGCCATGATCGAGAAGGAGCCGGTAACGGTCGTCGTCTCGGAAAAGGGCTGGCTGCGCGCGATGAAGGGGCATCTGGCCGACTATTCCCAGCTCACCTTCAAGGAGGGCGACAGCCTCAAGCTGGCGTTCCCGGCCCAGACCACCGACAAGATCCTGGTCTTCACCACGGGCGGCAAGTTCTACACCATCGGCGCTGACCGTCTGCCAGGCGGGCGCGGCCATGGCGAGCCGATCCGCATCATCGTCGACATGGACAACGACCAGGACATCGTCACCGCCTTCGTCCACGAGCCCAAGCGCAAGCTCCTGCTGGTCAGCCATGAAGGCAACGGCTTCACCGTGCCCGAGGAAGAGGTCATCGCCAACACCCGCAAGGGCAAGCAGGTGATGAACGTCAAGGCGCCCGACGAAGCCAAGCGCTGCATCCCGCTGACTGGCGATCATCTCGCCATCGTCGGCGAGAACCGCAAGATGCTGGTGTTCCCGCTCGAGCAGATCCCCGAGATGACGCGTGGCAAGGGCGTCAGGCTCCAGAAGTACAAGGACGGCGGCGTGCTCGACGTGAAGACCTTCACGATGGAGGCCGGCCTGAGCTGGCTGGATTCGGCGGAGCGCACCTTCACCCGGTCGCGCGAGGAACTGCTCGAGTGGATTGGCACCCGCGCCACCGCCGGACGCATGGTCCCCAAGGGCTTTCCGCGCACCGGCCGCTTCGGCTAGCGCAAGTCCTGGGAAAACCGAGCCGCGGGTTTCCTGGGAATTGCGCAAGGACAAGAAATCCGGAATGAGGGCCGGAATGAGGGAATGAACGCGTGCGGTGCGGCAAAGTTTTCGTGCGCGGCACCGCATTAGCCTCTATGATCTCCCCACCGGCGCCGAACCGCGCGCCGGGCATCAATCGGGTCCACTTCAGGGCCGAGGAGATCCAGGCTCTTGAACGTGACCAATCCCCGTAAGCCGGAGCGAGAGCAGAGGCTGTTCGGCCCGGCCCAGCCGATGCGTGCCGCTTTGGTGCCGCCGCTTTCGGCGGCGCGCTGGCTGCTCGTGCTGATCGTCGCGGCGGGTATCTATTTCTTCCATGGCTTCCTGGTGCCGGTGCTGGCAGCGCTCGTCATTGCCTTCGCCAGCTGGCCGCTCTACCGCAGGCTGCTCGTCGCCGTCGACGGCAACAGGACCATTGGCGCCACGCTTGCGCTGCTGTTCATCATCGCCTTCCTCGTCGTGCCGATCTCATTTGCTGCGACCTACGCCGTCAACGAAATCCGCGACTGGGTTGGCTGGGCTGTCGAAACCAATCGTCACGGCGCGACGACGCCGCAATGGATCAACAACCTGCCGGTTGTCGGCGAGTGGCTGAACGAGCAATGGACGCGTTATGTCGGCCATCCCGGCGCCATCGGCGAACTGGCCCAACTGCTCAGCGGCGCCAACATCGGCAGCATCTATCGCGGCGTGCTTGCTGCCGGCGGCAGCGCCTTCGGCATCCTCTTGACGCTGCTGTTCATGCTGATCGCTTTGTTCTTCACCTATCGCGACGGTGAAACCTTCGTCGGCCAACTCGACCGGCTCGGCGAGCGCATCCTGCCGATGCGCTGGGAGCGCATTTCGCGCGTCGTGCCCAAGACCATCAGCGCCACCGTCACCGGCATGACGCTGATCGCCATCGGCGAGGGTGTGGTGCTGGGCCTTGCCTATTGGGTGGCCGGCGTGCCGTCGCCGGTGACGCTCGGCGTGCTCACCGGCTTCATGGCGCTGATCCCCGGCGGCGCGCCTTTGTCGTTCACCCTCGTCTCGGTCTATCTGGTTGCCAGCGGCTCGCCGATTGCCGGTGTCGCGCTGTTTGCCTGGGGCTCGATCGAGCTGTTCATCGTCGACAAGACGCTGCGCCCCAAGCTTGTCGGCGGGCCGATCAAGCTGCCGTTCCTGCCCACCTTTTTCGGCCTCATCGGCGGCGTCAAGACGATGGGCTTTCTCGGGCTGTTCATCGGCCCGGTGCTGATGGCGCTGCTTGTCGCGATCTGGCGCGAATGGCTGCGCGAGGTCGAGCTGACCGACGAAGCGGCGATGCTGGCCGCAGCCAACGCCTTGCCTGAGAGCGACACGCCGCGCAGCATCGAGGCGATCCGCAACGACGTGCCGACCAATCAGGCCGGCTAGGGGCGGGCAGTTCCTGCGGTCCCGGCATTGAAAGGGCCGGCTGGCTACGCCAGCTGTCGTGCCAGGCTCGCCCGGCGCCTGCGCCCCTCGGACAATTGCCAGGCCGAGTGGGCGATCAGCGTGATGATCAGGATCGCCCCGCCGATCAGGCTGTTGCGAGTCGGCACCTCGGCGAAGATCATCCACACCCAGATCGGCGCCATGACCGTCTCGAGCAGGTAGAACATCGCAACCTCCGGCCCGGAAATGTATTTCGGGCCGTTGGCGAGGCAGAAGAACGAGATCGGCATGATCACCGCGCCGTTGAAGATGATCCACCACGGTGCATCGACCCTGAAGCCGGTCTTGGACACCATATAGGCCGCCACCAGCCCCGGCAGCAGCACGCCGACAAGCGCGGTAAAACCCATGTCCTTGCCGCTGGAGCGGGAGATGGTGATGGCCGAGGCGATGCAGAAGGCCGAACACACCGCCATCAGGTCGCCGAACAGGTGGCCGGTGCCGATCGAGCTGCCGACGATGATCGACACCCCGCCGACCATCGCCAGCATGGCCAGCAGCGTTGCCGGCCGCGGCCTTTCCCGCAGAAACATCCACGACAGCACGGCGGCAAATACCGTGTTGAAGGCGAGGATGAACACCAGATTGGCGGTCGAGGTGTTGTAGACGGCGGTGATGAAGGTGATCGAGCCGATGCCGTAGAGGCCGGCGACGAGGAGGCCGGCGCGGCCCGGGATGAGCTGCGGCGCCTTCGGGCTCAGCGCGCGCCAGACCAGCCAGATGATGATGGCGGCGATGAAGGTCGTGCCGCTGCGCATCAGCAGGATCGACCAGTTGTTGCCGTCGGCGAGCTTGATCAGCGGGATGTCGACGGTCAGCGCCAGTCCGCCGATGCCGGTCAGCAGCAGTCCCTTGGAGTGGTTCGATTGGGTGTCCGCCACTGTTTTCCCCTGCCAGATGGTCGACGGCAGCGTGGAAACGGGCCGGACGTGCTCAGATGTCGCCTTCGAAGCGCTCCCAGCCCTTCATGCCGAGATGCTCCTGAGGTGTGAAGCGCACCTTATAGTTCATCTTGCGCGAACCGTTGACCCAGTAGCCCAGATAGACGTGGGGCAGGCCCATGGCGCGCGCGCGGGCAATATGATCGAGGATCATGAAGGTGCCAAGCGAGCGTTCGTCCATTTCCGGATTGTAGTAGGAATAGACCATCGACAGGCCGTCCGACATCTGGTCGGTCAATGCCACTGCCATCAGCTCGCCCTGGCCCTGGCCGGTGATGAAGGTATCGGGGCCGCGGCGGCGATATTCGATCACCTTGGTGGTGACATGGGTGTCCTCGACCATCATGGCATAGTCGAGCACCGTCATGTCGGACATGCCGCCCCTGCGGTGGCGGGCATCGAGATAGGAACGGAACAGCGAATATTGCTCGGTCGAGGGTTCGGCGTCGTGCATCGCCCCGACGAGGTCGGAGTTGCGTTCGATCACCCGGCGCATGTTGCGCGTGGCCTTGAATTCCTGAGCCAGGATGCGGACCGAGACGCAGGCGCGGCAGGTCTCGCAGGCCGGGCGATAGGCGATGTTCTGCGAGCGGCGGAAGCCGCCTTGCGTCAGCAGGTCGTTCATCTCGGGCGCCTTGTCACCGACGAGATGGGTAAAGACCTTCCGCTCGAATTGACCCTCGAGATAGGGGCAGGGGGACGGCGCCGTCAGGAAGAACTGAGGGGAATGGGTCGGATGCTGCGTCATCGAGCGTCAGGAAGACTCCCAATCAATGTTCCCTAGCTTGGCGCTGCCGGCGAAAAATTCAACATGAATGTGAAGGCAGGCCCAATCTTTGCCTTCACATTTTGGCGCAAGTGCCGGTTTTGACTCGCCGAATGGCCATTTTAGCTGTCGCTGCGGCTGACCACCGTGCCGAGCAGCAGGTCATGCAGCGTGCGCTTGCGGTCGGAAAACAGCGACACCAGGAGCACCAGCGGCGTCAGAACGACATTGCCGGCCCAGAACAGCACCGAGTGAACCACCGCCAGAAGGCCGTCGATCGGCCTGCCGTCGAGGCGGTCGAGCCGGATGCCCATCATGCGCATGCCTGTGGTAGCCTGGTTCGGGCCGCCGAGCGTCATCCAGATGTAGATGAGGGCCACAGCCGGAAACAGGATGCCGAACAGCGCCCAGCCGAGGCCGAGCGTCAGCACGCCAAGAAAGAAGATGACGATGGCAAAGGGGATCATCAGGAGACCGACGATCAGATAGTCGACCAGGAACGCCAGGATGCGGCGGGTGCGCACGCCGTCATAGGCGCGGCTGTCGTCGAGCCTGCTGTTGATGATTTCACCGTCCAGAACGCGTGCGGTCATGACTTCCTCTATCGGCGGACGAGATTGCCCGCGCCGGAAAACAAATGGGAATTGCCGCGCCGGATTCAAGAATCCCGGCGCGCGAGGGCAGAAATCCTGTCGGGGAAGCTCTCGCCTCAGCCCTTCAGCATCTCGGCCACTTCGGGCGCGAAATAGGTCAGGATGCCGTCGCAGCCGGCGCGCTTGAAGGCGAGCAGGCTTTCGAGCATCGCCTTTTCGCCGTCGATCCAGCCATTGGCGCTGGCTGCCTTGATCATCGAATATTCGCCCGACACCTGATAGGCGAAGGTCGGCACGCGGAACTCGTCCTTCAGCCGGCGGATGATGTCGAGATAAGGCAGGCCGGGCTTGACCATCAGCATGTCGGCGCCCTCGGCGAGGTCCTGCTCGGCCTCGCGCACCGCTTCGTCCGAATTGGCGTGGTCGATGTAGTAGGTCTTCTTGTCGCCCTTGAGCAGGCCCTGCGTGCCGATCGCCTCGCGATAGGGGCCATAGAAGGCTGACGCGAACTTGGTCGCATAGGACATGATCGCGACATCATGGAAACCGTTGTCGTCGAGCGCGTCGCGGATGGCGCCGATGCGGCCGTCCATCATGTCGGAAGGGGCGATGATGTCGGAGCCGGCCGCGGCCTGCAGCACGGCGGCGGCTGCCACCTGGGCGACAGTTTCGTCATTGACGATGATGCCGTCGCGCAGGATGCCGTCATGGCCGTGGCTGGTGAACGGGTCGAGCGCGACGTCGGTGATGATGCCGATCTCCGGCACCGCTGCCTTGATGGCGCGGGTGGCGCGGTTGATGATGTTGTCGGGCTCCAATATGTGCGCGCCGGTCTGGTCGCGCAGCTCCATCTCGACATTGGGGAAGGTGGCGAGTGCCGGAATGCCGAGCTTTGCCGCGCGCTCCGCTTCCTTGACGGCGAGATCGACCGACATGCGATAGACACCGGGCATGGCCGGGATCGTTTCCTTGCGATTCTCACCGTCGATGATGAAGATCGGCCAGATCAGGTCGTCGACCGTCAGGCGGTTTTCCTGGACGAGCCGGCGCGACCAGTCGGCCTTGCGCATGCGGCGCAGGCGGCGGCTGCCGGTGATCTCGTCGACGCTGCGGGCGCCCGCTGGCTTGGCTGGGGTAAACTTGTTCATCGGCACTCTCCGGCAATTGTGCAGTTTTTAGCATGCCGGTTTGCCCAAGACCAAGATGCAGGATGTGACCTGCGGCATTGACGCACCCATGCGCTGCCCATTAGCTCTGCACACTCAGCCTGATGTGAGGGATTCCAGTGGACATGGACTTTGGCGGCGACGACGAAATCCGCTTCGAGCGCTCCGGAGCCGCCGGCATCGTCACCCTGACGCGGCCGCAGGCGCTGAACGCGCTGACCCACAAGATGGTCCTGGCGCTGTCGCGCGCGCTCACCGCCTGGCAAGTCGACCCCAGCGTGGCCATCGTCGTGGTCAAGGCCGAGGGCAGGGCATTTTGCGCCGGGGGGGACATTCTGCACGTCTATCACGCCGGTCTCGCCGGCAATCCGCCGGTCGACTTCTTCGCCGACGAATATCGGCTCAACACCCAGATCCAGAGCTATCCCAAGCCTTACATCTCGCTCATCGACGGCATCGTCATGGGCGGCGGGGTCGGCATCTCCTGTCACGGCTCGCACCGGGTGATGACCGAAAATGCGCAGTTCGCCATGCCCGAAGTCGGAATCGGCTTCTTCCCCGACGTCGGCGGCAGCCATCTTCTGCCCGACCTCGGCGGCCATTTCGGCATGTATCTGGCGCTGACCGGCAACAGGATCCGCTACGGCGACGCGCTGTGGTCGGGGCTGGCGACGCACACGATCTCGGCCGACGGCCAGATCGGGCTCTTGGAGCGGCTGTGCGAGACCGGCGACACGGAGGCGGTGCTGCGCAACTTCTTCCGGCCGGCCAAGCGCGAGACCGAGCGCGAGACGCTGGAAGCGATTGCCCGGCATTTCTCCGCGCCCACGCTGTCCGACGTCATCGCCAGCCTGGAGACGGATTCGAGCGAGTTCGCCAAAAAGACGCTCGCCACCATCCTGCAGCGTTCGCCCACCAGCCTGTCGGTCGCCTTCCGGCAGGTCAGGGCCGGCCTGACCATGTCGATGAAGGACTGCATGCGGATGGAGTTCCGCATCCTCAACCGCATGCTCGCCGGCCGCGACTTCTATGAAGGCATCCGCGCGGTGCTCATCGACAAGGGCTCGACGCCGCAATGGCATCCGGCCCGGCTCGAGGATGTCGACCCGCTCGACATCGACCGTTATTTCGAAACGCTCGGCGACCGGGAACTTGCCCTGTGACCGACAGTGCAAGCCGCCTGCGCGAGATGCATCCGTCGGCGATAGAAAGCGCCTTCGCCCTGTTCCTGCGTGTGGTGGCCGGCTACTGCCTGCTGTTCGGCATCCTCTACTGGGTGCGCCTGATCGGTCTCTATGACGGCCCGCTCTGGCGTTTCGACCTGATGCCGATCCACTGGCAGGTCGCGGCGGTGACGCTGTCGGTGTTTTTCCCCTTTGCCGCCATCGGCCTGTGGATGCTGTCATCCTGGGGGCCGGTCATCTGGTTCATCTGCGCTGCGACCGAAGTCGTGATGTATGCCGGTTTCCCCGAACTGTTCGGCAACAGGCCGCTGATCGTCGTCTCCCACGTCGCGGTGGCATTGATCTACGCGGCCTTCCGCGTTGTCCTGCACCTGAAAAGGCGCCGCGCCGCGCATTAGGGCGTTTCCGCTTTCCTTCGGACCGCGGACGATCTCCGTCATTTTTTGTTTCGCGCAACTCCGGGCGGAATGCCGCCTCACGGCTTTCCTGGAATTGCTCCGGCCAACGCTTTCAGTGCGTTGGCCGACACTCCGTAAAATACAAGGTTAATTATTCTTACTCGAAGTGGGTTTCGTTAACCCTCTTTCGAAACCTGTCCTCGGTAAGCCCTTGTTAAGCCTGACGTTTAAGTCGAATTTTATGGGTATTCGATAAGTTCGCGATCAAGGTGACATCAAACAAAAAAGTCACCAGGCGAAAACAGAGAGGCAAAGACAATGATCAATTCGCGTCAGGCGGCCAAGCCCGCCATGGTTTCCGAGGACCGTAACGAAGCGATCCGTTCGCTTTACATGGAATCCCTGCAGCTTGTTGAAAGACTTCATCGTCGTCTTCTTGACGTTATCAAGGATGAGTTCGATCGCAACGGCCGCAGCGACATCAATGCGATCCAGGCTCTGCTGCTCTTCAACATCGGCAATGCGGAACTGACCGCCGGCGAATTGCGCTCACGCGGCTACTATCTCGGCTCGAACGTCTCCTACAATCTCAAGAAGCTTGTCGAGCTCGGCTTCATCAATCACCAGCGCTCGCGCATCGACCGTCGCTCGGTCCGTGTCAGCCTGACGCCGAAGGGCCAGGACGTGGCCGAGGTCGTTGCCGGCCTCTATGACCGCCATGTCGGTTCGATCGAGCATGTCGGCGGTATCAACACCGACGAGTTCAAGCAGATGAACCGCGCCCTGCAGCGCCTCGACCGCTTCTGGAACGACACCATCGCTTACCGCATGTAAGCGTTTCCACCCAAAAGGAACGACCTCCAGTCGCAGGGCCGGTTGCAGAAATGCACCGGTCCTTCCTTTTTTAGCGCGCCGACATCCAATGGAAGGTGCGCCAGCCATGTTGCCGCCATATTCGAATGACTATCGGAAAAGCTGTGATGTGCCAGATCTGCCTGTTCGGCCGTCAGCAACCCGTGCGATGAAGTCGCGTTTCACGTGTCGGTGATGCCGGGTTATGGTTGGCTAATTGTTAAGTATGGCCGTCATATCGTCGTCGCGGGAGTTTTCCTGCCGGTTGTGTTGCGCGAATATGTCTGGAACGTCCATGAAAACTAGCCGCCGTTTCTTTCTCTCCGGTGCCGGCGCGATCGCCATGGCAGCCTTGTCGGGGGCAGCCAGTGCCCAGGACGTGATCGGCGAAGTTCTCGGCTCGTCGCGCCGCGGCAACTGGGACGACCAGTTCGATGCCCGCGTCAGCCAGGGCGCCAAGGTCGCCAGCACGCTGCCGGTGTTCACCGCGCAGACGGCAGCCTTTACCCAGCAGGCGATTGCCCAGTATCAGAACATCGTCGCCCAGGGCGGCTGGCCGGTCGTTCCGGCGACCAAGAAGCTCCGCCTCGGCGTCGAGGATCCCGATGTCCAGGTGTTGCGCAAGCGCCTGATGATTTCGGGCGACCTGTCGCCGCGCGCCGGCCTTTCCGATTCGTTCGACACCTATGTCGATGCCGCCCTCAAGCGCTTCCAGGCACGCCACGGCCTGCCTGACGATGGCGTCATGGGCCAGTACACCTATGCGGCGATGAACATCAGCGCCCAGATCCGCCTCGGCCAGCTCGAGACCAATCTCGGCCGCATCCAGGCCCAGGCCGGCACGCTCGGCCAGCGCTATGTCAACGTCAACATTCCGGCCGCCCAGGTCGAAGCGGTCGAGAACGACCGCGTCGTGCTGCGCCACACCGCAATCGTCGGCAAGGTCGACCGCCAGTCGCCGATCGTCAATTCGAAGATCAACGAGATCATCGTCAATCCATATTGGAATGCCCCGGTGTCGATCGTCCGCAAGGACATCATCCCGCTGATGCGCAAGAACCCGAACTATCTGACCGACAACAAGATCCGCCTGTTTGCGCCGGACGGCAGCGAGGTCGATCCGATGAATGTCGACTGGTCGACCGAAGAGGCAGCCAAGTACCGCTTCCGCCAGGATCCGGGCGCCAACAACGCCATGGCGTCGGTGAAGATCAACTTCCCGAGCCCGGATGGCGTCTACATGCACGATACGCCGCAGCAGAGCCTGTTCGGCAAGCTGATGCGCTTCGATTCCTCGGGCTGCGTCCGCGTCCAGAACGTGCGCGACCTCGTCACCTGGATCCTGCGCGACACGCCGGGCTGGAGCCGCTCGCATTTCGAGCAGGCCATCAAGTCGGGCGAAAACACCCCGGTCCCCGTCACCAACCCCGTGCCGGTCTATTTCACCTACGTCTCGGCATGGTCGACCGGCGATGGTGTCGTGCAGTTCCGCGACGACATCTATGGCCGCGACGGCGTCGACGAGCTGCAGATCACCTCGGCTCTCTGACCGGGCCGCAGCGACCTTTCGAAAGGCCGTCCCTCGGGGCGGCCTTTTTCGTATCGGTGCCGACATTGGCGAATGGATGCTGCTGCTCGTCCGCCGAGAAGAAGTGCACTTCCATCAGCACCGGCCCATCCGGACCCCGGAAGAACAACAGCCCGGCGTTTGACGCTGTCCTGAACTCTTTGACAATTTCGGATGCGTCGTTGCGATCGAACTCCTGAAACTTGACGCCAAGAGAGTCCAGCAAGGTCCGGGCATCGGCAAGCGCAAGCCCGGGCTGGACGCGGCCCAGCTCCACCTTGATCCCGCGTGCGAGGCGGATGCGTGTCTTCTTGGGTGACGGTTCGCCTTCCGGCGTGTCCCAAAGTTCCACCCAGAACCTAGTCACGACAACCTGGTTGTCGCGTGCCTGAAGATTGATCTCGAAGTCAGCGTAACCAAGCTGGCACGAGAAGAAGCTTTCGTTCGCAAAGTCCCAGCGATCGGGTGTTCCGAGGAAGTACCCGATTTTCCCCAGCGTGCTGTCAGGCCAGAGCGGGCTTTGCTGCTCGCCGCGCAGCATCAATTCGAGCGACATCTTTTGCATGGCGGCATACTGCTTGGCGGGCCTTGCAGGTCAAGCTCATCGCAAGGCGGTGCCGGTGTTATCCCGCGCTATCGCTCCGTGGACCCGCCCCTTTTTCGGTCGCAGTGGCCGTTTGGTCCAAATGCGACCACGAAATTTCGCACCGCACGTGGCGACGCTGGGGCAAGTATGTTAATGGCCGCCGAACTTCCCCGATGCCCCTCCGGACCAGTCCCCGGAACAGCAAGGATCAGAACCGATGGCCGCTTCGAAACACCTCGAAACCTTCTTTGGAACCCCGCTCGAGGAGGCTGATCCCGAGATCTTCGGCTCGATCCGCAACGAGCTCGGTCGCCAGCGCCACGAGATCGAGCTGATCGCCTCGGAAAACATTGTTTCCCGCGCCGTGCTCGAGGCCCAGGGCTCGATCATGACAAACAAATATGCCGAGGGTTATCCCGGCAAGCGCTATTATGGCGGCTGCCAGTTCGTCGACGTCGCCGAAGAGCTCGCCATCGAGCGCGCCAAGAAGCTGTTCGACTGCAAGTTCGCCAACGTCCAGCCGAACTCCGGCAGCCAGATGAACCAGGCGGTGTTCCTGGCGCTGCTGCAGCCGGGCGACACCTTCATGGGCCTCGACCTGAATTCGGGCGGTCACCTGACCCACGGCTCGCCGGTCAACATGTCCGGCAAGTGGTTCAAGGTCGTCTCCTATGGCGTGCGCAAGGACGACAACCTGCTCGACATGGACGAGGTCGCGCGCCTTGCCCGCGAGAACAAGCCGAAGCTGATCCTCGCCGGCGGCACTGCCTATTCCCGCATCTGGGACTGGAAGCGCTTCCGCGAGATCGCCGATGAAGTCGGCGCGTATCTGATGGTCGACATGGCCCACATCGCCGGTCTCGTCGCCGGCGGCGTGCATCCGTCGCCGCTGCCGCACGCCCATGTCGTCACCACCACCACGCACAAGTCGCTGCGCGGTCCGCGCGGCGGCATGATCCTGACCAATGACGAGGACATCGCCAAGAAGATGAACTCGGCCGTGTTCCCCGGCCTGCAGGGCGGCCCGCTGATGCATGTCATCGCCGCCAAGGCCGTTGCCTTCGGCGAAGCGCTGAAGCCCGAGTTCAAGACCTATGCCGCCAATGTCGTTGCCAACGCCAAGGCGCTGGCCGCAAGCCTCAAGGACACCGGCCTCGACATCGTTTCGGGCGGCACCGACAACCATCTGATGCTGGTCGACCTGCGCCCCAAGAATGCCACCGGCAAGCGCGCCGAGGCAGCTTTGGGCCGCGCCAACATCACCTGCAACAAGAACGGCATTCCATTCGACCCGGAAAAGCCCTTCGTCACCTCGGGAGTGCGTCTCGGCACCCCGGCAGGCACCACGCGTGGCTTCGGCGAAGCCGAGTTCCGCGAGATCGGCCAGCTGATCACCGAAGTGCTGGACGGCCTCAAGGTCGCCAATTCGGACGAGGGCAACGCTGCCGTCGAAGCGGCGGTCAAGCAGAAGGTCGTCAGCCTGACCGAGCGCTTCCCGCTCTATCCCTATCTCGGCTGATCCGGGGCCATAAGGGCCTTCCACATTTCGAAGCCCCGTGCCGGTCATCCCGGCATGGGGCTTCTGCTTTTCCGGAGGATGCATTAAGCCTTTTCCGGTCGGGGATTCGAATGACAAGGCTGAACGATGCGCTGCCCATATTGCCAGTCTGAAGACACGCAGGTGAAGGACTCGCGTCCGGCCGAGGATGGTGCCGCGATCCGTCGCCGGCGCATCTGCCCGGTCTGCGGCGGCCGCTTCACCACCTTCGAGCGGGTCCAGCTGCGCGACCTCGTCGTGCTCAAGAAGACCGGCCGCAAGGTGCCTTTCGACCGCGACAAGCTGGCTCGCTCGGTCGAGATCGCGGTGCGCAAGCGCAATGTCGATCCCGAGCGCATCGAGCGCGCCGTGACCGGCATCGTCCGCCAGCTCGAAAGCTCCGGCGAAACCGAGATTCCGTCGGGCGAGATTGGTCGCCTGGTGATGGAGGCGCTGAAGACGCTCGACGACGTCGCCTATGTCAGGTTTGCATCCGTCTACCGCAATTTCCGCGAGGCCAAGGACTTCCATGAGGTGCTGGGCGAACTGAAGGGCGACGAGGAAGCCAGCTGAACGATGGTCGATATCAGTGCATCCGGGCAAGACAGGACAGACCGCCGTTTCATGGCAGCCGCAATCAGGCTGTCGCGCAAGCATCTCGGACTGACATCGACAAATCCGGCGGTCGGCACGCTCATCGTCCGTGATGACGGCAATGGGCCCGTCATCGTCGGCCGCGGCGTCACCGCCATTGGCGGGCGGCCGCATGCGGAAGCCGAAGCACTCGCCGAGGCGGGTCAGCTGGCGCGCGGCGCCACCGCCTATGTCACGCTCGAGCCCTGTGCCCATCACGGTCGCACCCCGCCTTGCGCCAACGCGCTTGTCAACGCGGGCATTACCCGTGTCGTCGGCGCCGCCAGCGATCCCGACCCGCGTGTTTCCGGCAAGGGCTACGCGATCCTTCGCTCAGCCGGCATCGAGGTCAAAGAGGGCGTTCTGGCCCGCGAGGCCGCCGACCAGCTCGCCGGTTACATGAATCGTTCGATGAGAAAGCGCCCGGAAGTGATTCTGAAGCTTGCGCTTTCCGCCGATGGCATGATCGGCCGCCGCGGCGAGGGGCAGATCGGCATCACTGGCGAGATCGCCCGCCGCCAGGTCCATGTCATGCGCGCCGAATGCGAAGCCATCCTGATCGGCATCGGCACCGCCATCGCAGACGACCCCGAGCTCACCGTGCGCCTGCCCGGGCTGCGCGGCCGTTCGCCGGCCCGCATCGTGCTCGACCGGCTCATCCGGCTGCCCGCGACTTCGAAACTGGCGCGCTCGGCCTCCGACGTTCCGGTCATCGTCGCCGCCTGTTCCGAGAGCCACGCCGCCAACAGGGCGGAGCTGGAACGCGCCGGGGTGAAGTTCCTGGCCACCGAGACCTATGATGGCCGCGTCGCCCTTCCGGAGCTGCTCGAGGATCTCGGCAACCAGGGCATGTCGCGCATCATCGTCGAAGGCGGCGCCGACACCGCGCGCGCCTTCCTCGACGAGGGGCTGGTCGACCGTATCGCACTGTTCTACGGCCCCGAGGCCATCGGCGCCGACGGTATTGCGGCCCCCATTGGCCGCGACCATATACCGGCAGAGTTCACGCTCGTGCGCGAGGCGCGCTACGGCGAGGACAGCTTCGCCGAATGGATAAGGGAAATCTGATGTTTACCGGGATCGTCACCGACGTGGCCACAGTCGCGTCCGCAGCCCAGCTCGACCAGGGCGTGCGCCTGCGTATCGACACCGCCTATGATCCGAAGACCATCGACATCGGCGCCTCGATCGCCTGCTCCGGCGTCTGCCTGACCGTGGTCGCGCTGCCCGAGGCAACCTCAAACGCCCGCTGGTTCGAGGTCGAGGCCTGGGAAGAGGCGCTGCGACTGACCACGGCGAGCGACTGGAAGGCCGGCAGCAGGATCAATCTCGAGCGGGCGCTGAAGATCGGCGACGAGCTCGGCGGCCACATCGTCTCGGGCCATGTCGACGGCATGGCCGAGATCATCGCCCGCGAGGACGAGGGCGAAGCGGTGCGCTTCCGCCTCGAGGCGCCGCGCGAGCTGGCCAGGTTCATCGCACCCAAGGGCTCGGTTGCGCTCGACGGAACGTCGCTGACCGTCAACAAGGTCGAGGCCACCCGCTTCGACGTGCTGCTGATAAATCATTCGTTGCAGGTGACGACCTGGGGCGAGCGCAAGGTCGGCGACCGGGTCAATCTCGAGATCGACACCATGGCGCGTTATGCCGCGCGCCTGGCCGAGGCGGCAAGGGAAGGGCTCTGACGCCGGGCGCTGACGCCGGACACTGGCGCCGCTCGCTGGACAGCGGTTTCCTGCCACAGGCCTTAACACTTCGCTTGCGAACTCATCCGGTTCGGCCTAAGTCAGCCGCTCCTGCCGGAGATTTTGCATGGCCAACGACAAGAAACTGAAGCTCCTCATCGTCGAGGCGCGCTTCTACGACGACCTTTCGGACGCGCTGCTGGACGGCGCCAAGGCCGCACTCGATGCCGCCGGCGCGGGCTATGACGTGATCACGGTTCCCGGCGCGCTTGAAATCCCGGCCGTGATCTCGTTCGCGCTCGATGCGGCCGACGACGAAGGCACCCATTATGACGGTTACGTCGCCCTCGGCACCGTCATCCGCGGCGAGACCTATCATTTCGACATCGTCGCCAACGAATCCTGCCGCGCCATCATGGATCTGTCGGTCGGCGAGTCGATTGCCATCGGCAATGGCATTCTGACGGTCGAAAACGACGACCAGGCCTGGGCGCGTGCCCGCCGCACCGAAGGCGACAAGGGTGGCTTTGCCGCGCGCGCGGCCCTGACTATGATCGCCGTGCGCGAAAAACTCGGAGCAGCCCGCTCGTGACGTCTTCCGAAGATAACGGCCAGCCGCCAGTCCGCCACGCCAACAAGCGCGGCGCTGCCCGTCTGGCCGCCGTCCAGGCGCTCTACCAGATGGACGTGGCCGGCAGCGGCCTGCTCGAAATTACCGCCGAATACGAGGCGTTCCGCCTCGGCAAGGAAGTCGACGGCGCGCTCTACCGCGAGGCCGACGCCCAGTGGTTCCGCGCCATCCTTGCCGGCGTCGTCGAAAATCAGAAGGTCGTCGATCCTGTCATCCGCCAGTCGCTGACCGAGGACTGGCCGCTGTCGCGTCTCGACTCGACACTACGCGCCATCCTGCGCGCCGGCGTCTATGAATTGATGAAGCGCCAGGACGTGCCGGTGGCGGTGATCGTGTCGGAATATGTCGACATCGCCAAGGCATTCTACATCGAAGACGAGCCCAAGCTCGTCAACGCCGTACTGGATCGTGTCTCGCGCAAGCTGCGCGGCGAAGGCAAGGGCAAGGACGCATTATGACCGGTGGCGAACGCGAAGCGCGGCGAACTGCCTATATTCTCGCCGCATCGCAAGCCATCATCGGTTCCGCCGCCCCGATCTCCTTCGCCATCGGCGGTCTCGCCGGCTACTATCTGCTCGACGCCGACAAGTCGCTGGCGACCCTTCCCATCACCGGCTTCAGCCTGGGTCTGGCGATCGGCGCCTTGCCAGCGGCGGCCATCATCCGCAGGATCGGCCAGCGCAGCGGCTTCATGTTCGGCACCGCCGTCACCGCCATCGGCGGCGCGGTCGCCACGCTCGCGCTGTTCCGTGCCGAGTTCTGGCTCTTCGTCTTCGGCCTCGTGCTGCTTGGCGCCGGCGGTGCCTTCGTCCAGCAATTCCGCTTCGCCGCCGCCGACAATGCGCCGCCCCAGTTCAAGGCCAATGCGATCTCCTTCGTGCTCGCTGGCGGCATCATCACCGCCATTATCGGGCCGCAGATCGTCATCTTCACGCGCGAGCTGTTCGCGCCTGTGATGTTTGCCGGCTCCTTCGCCTCGATCATCGGCCTGGCCGCCGTCGGCGCCATCATCCTGTCCTTCCTCAGGGTCAAGGAACCGGTTCACGATCACCAGGCGGCTTCGGAGGCCGGCGCGCGGCCGCTGAAGGAGATCGTCACCGAACCACGTTTCGCCGCTGCACTCACCTGCGCCGTCGGCAGCTACACGCTGATGAGCTTCGTCATGACCGGCGCGCCCTTGGCCATGGTCGGCTGCGGTTTCTCGCCTGACGAGGCGACGCTGGGCATTTCCTGGCACGTCATGGCGATGTTCGGTCCCAGCTTCTTCACCGGCCGCGTCATCCAGCGTTTCGGCGCCGAGCGTGTCGTTGCCTTTGGCCTTCTGCTGCTGATCGCCTGCGCCATCGTCGCCCTGTCGGGCATCGCACTGTGGCAGTTCTGGACGGCTCTGATCCTGCTCGGTCTCGGCTGGAATTTCGGTTTCATCGGTGCAACGGCCATCGTCTCGACGGCCTATCGCCCGTCCGAGAAGAGCAAGGTCCAGGGTTTCCACGACTTCGTCCTGTTCGGCGCCGTTGCCTTCGCCTCGCTGATGTCGGGCGCGGTCTACAACGCCTATGGCTGGGACACGCTCAACTGGATCGTCTTCCCGGTCAGCGCCATCTGTCTCGCGGCGCTGGCCACGCTGTCCCTGGCGCAGCGCCGGCAGCCCACCTGACAGGCTGCTCCTGACAAGACGTTGTCGGGAGGAGGTCCTCCCGATTTTCTTTGATATTCAGAAAAATATTGCGCTGCCCCTGCGCATTGTGAAACCGTATGCCCCGACGGACGCTGGGTCGCCATGCTCATATGCGGCCACCGGAATCCTGAAGTGAGAAGGGGCTTTTCATTATGTACAAGAAATCCATCGCGGCTGCGGCGATCGCGCTCGGCCTCGCCACGGGTGCCGCGAGCGCCCAGGTGGTGGTGTCTTCCAAGATCGACACCGAAGGCGGCGTGCTCGGCAACATCATCAAGGCAGTGCTCGACGCCAACAACATCGCCACCACCGACCGCATCCAGCTCGGGGCGACGCCCGTTGTGCGCAAGGCGATCACCGCAGGCGAGATCGACATCTATCCCGAATACACCGGCAATGCGGGCTTCTTCTTCGAAAAGGCCGACGATCCGCTGTGGAAGGATGCCGCCAAGGGTTTCGAGACCGCCAAGAAGCTCGACTATGACGCCAACAAAATCGTCTGGCTGTCGCCGTCGCCCGCCAACAACACCTGGGCGATCGCCCTGCGCAAGGACGTGGCCGAGGCCAACAAGCTCGCCACGCTCAGCGACTTCGGCAAATATGTCGCCGGCGGCGGCACCGTCGTGCTGGCCGCGTCGTCCGAATTCGTCAACTCGGCCGCAGCCCTTCCGGCCTTCCAGACCACCTATGGCTTCACCCTCAAGCCCGAACAGCTGATCACGCTCTCCGGCGGTGATACTGCTGCCACGATCGGTGCGGCCGCCAACCAGACCAACGGCGCCAATGCTGCCATGGTCTATGGCACCGACGGCGGCATCGCGCCGTCCGGCCTCGTCGTGCTCGACGACGACAAGGGGGTGCAGCCGGTCTACCAGCCGGCGCCGATCATCCGAGAGGCCGTGCTGAAGGAGCATCCGGAGATCGAAACGCTGCTCAAGCCGGTGTTCGAGAAGCTCGATCTGGTCACGCTGCAGGAGCTCAACGGCCGCGTCCAGGTCGGCGGTGAGCCAGCCAAGGCCGTCGCCGAAGATTTCCTGAAGAAGAACGGCTTTCTGAAGTAAGCTCTTCCGGCGCGTGCTCTCTTACGGCGCCGAGCGTCCTTTCCGGACGCACGGCACTGCAAGACAGGAACTCGGTGAATGATCCCGTGCGACAATCGCCATCGATTGTCGGGGTCATGCATCGGGGTGCGCGCCAGGGGAGCCGGGGACGCATCGCAGTCGTGAGCATCAGGTTCGACAAGCTTGGCGTGGTGATCGCCCTGATCGCCTGTTATGGCGCCTTCTCGGCGCCATTTGCCATTTTCCGCGCCAACCGCATCGTCGCTGGCGAGCCGCGTTCGATCATCGAGGCCCTGCCGCAGCCGCTCGGCGCGGTTCTGCTTGCCGTTCTGGTTGCAGCCGGCCTCATTGCCCTGTTCAGGACGCCCCTGGTGGCACGGCTTGGCGCCGCCGCTGTGACGCTTGCGTCGCTCGCATTGCTCATCGGCGTCGCCGGCAGCCACCTGACCCCTGAAGGCAACACCTTTGCCCGGATATCGCCGGCCTCCGGCTTCTGGCTGCTGATCTTTGCCTTCACGCTTCTGCTCGCCGATGTCCTGACCCGACTACAACTGTCGCCGGTCGGGCGCGTTGTCGTGCTCGGCATCGGCGCCGCGGCAATCTGGCTTCTGCTCGCCTCGGGCCAATGGGACAGTCTGTCGATCCTCAAGGAATACGCCAATCGCGCTGACAGTTTCTGGAACGAGGCGCGGCGTCATGTCGAACTGGCCCTCGGCTCGCTTTTTGCCGCCACCCTTGTCGGCCTGCCGCTCGGCATCCTGTGTCACCGTGTCCAGGCGCTGCGGGACGGCGTGCTCAACGTGCTCAACATCATACAGACCATTCCGTCGATTGCGCTGTTCGGCATCCTGATCGCGCCGCTCGGCTGGGTCGCCGCCAATGTTCCCGGCGCCTCAGTGCTCGGCATTCGCGGCATAGGTGCTGCACCGGCCTTCGTCGCGCTGTTTCTCTATTCGCTGCTGCCGGTGGTCGCCAACACCGTCGTCGGTCTTGCCGGCGTGCCGCGTGCAGCCAATGACGCGGCGCGCGGCATGGGCATGACGGGCTGGCAGCGGCTGAGCGGCGTCGAGTTCCCGCTCGCCTTTCCCGTCATCCTGACCGGCATCCGAATCGTGTTGGTCCAGAACATCGGCCTTGCCACCATCGCCGCGCTGATCGGCGGCGGCGGTTTCGGGGTCTTCGTTTTCCAGGGCGTCGGCCAGACGGCGATGGATCTCGTCCTGCTCGGCGCCGTGCCGACGGTGGCGCTTGCCTTTGCCGCCGCCATCATTCTCGACGCAGTGGTCGAAACAGTCGCGACCCGCAAATCCACCGAAGTGGCTGCCGCATGATCGAAATCGACCACATCACCAAGCGCTACGGCGAGACCACTGTCGTCGACGACGTCTCGATGGTCATCGAGCCGCGCACGGTCACCGTGATCGTCGGCACCTCCGGTTCGGGCAAGACGACGCTGTTGCGCATGATCAACCGTCTGGTCGAGCCGAGCTCCGGCACGATCAGGCTCGACGGCATAGACAACCGCTCGGTGCCGGGCCATGAGCTTCGCCGCTCCATCGGCTACGCCATCCAGGGCAATGGTCTGTTTCCGCACCGTACCGTGGCGCAGAACATCGCCACCGTTCCCGCGCTGCTCGGCTGGGACGCCGCGCGCATCAAGGCGCGGGTCGACGAGTTGCTGGCCTTGCTGCAGCTCGATCCCGCAGCCTTTGGCCCGCGTTATCCGCATGAGTTGTCGGGTGGCCAGCAGCAGCGTGTCGGCGTCGCCCGCGCGCTCGCCGCCGAGCCCAACGTGCTTCTGATGGACGAACCTTTCGGCGCGCTCGACCCGATCATCCGCACCAAGGCGCAGGAAGACCTGCTCGCGATCCAGAAGCGCTTCGGCACCACCATCATCCTCGTCACCCACGACATGGAGGAGGCGGTTCACCTCGGCGACCGCATCGCCGTCATGGATGCCGGCAAGCTCGTCCAGTATGCGACACCGGCCGATATCCTGGCCAATCCCGCCAGCGATTTCGTCGAGACGCTGATTGGCGCCTCCGACCGTCCGTTCAAGCTTCTGTCGCTCGGCACCGTCGGTGATGCCGTCGAGCCGGGACCGGCGGCAGGCGAGGGCATCCGTGCCGGGGCAAGCCAGCGCGACGCGCTCGCCGAGCTGTTGTGGTCGGGACGCCCCGCCATGCCGGTGACGGGCGAAAATGGTGCTGCCCTTGGCCGCGTGACGGTCGAAGGCCTTGTGAAACGTGCCGCGAGGCCGCAATGAGGGCCTGGCTTCCGCTGCTGCTGCGCCTGTGCCTGCTGGCGCTGCTGGTGGCGTTCCTGAGCAATCCGCTGTGGTTCGAGCCGCTGCTCAGGCCGCTGACCCAGAATGGCGCGCCGGCGGTCTACAACCAGGGCAGCCTGCTGTCTCTGGCGCTGCTGCACCTGCGCACCGTCGCCATCGCCACCGCTGCGGCGATCGTCGTTGCGGTTGCACTCGCCATCCTTGTCACCCGGCCAATCGGCGCCGAATTCCTGCCCCTGTCGCGCAGCCTGGTGAATATCGGCCAGACATTTCCGCCGGTCGCGGTGCTGGCGCTTGCCGTTCCCGCCGTCGGCTTCGGCGAGAAGCCGACGCTGATTGCGCTGTTCCTCTACGGCCTGCTGCCGATCTTCGAAAACACGCTGACCGGCCTCACCACCACGCCGCCCAGCATCGTCGAGGCGGCCCGCGGCGCCGGCATGACCGGCTGGCAGCGCCTCACCAAGGTCGAGCTGCCGCTTTGCCTGCCGGTCATGCTCGCCGGCATCCGGCTGTCGGTCGTCATCAGTCTCGCCACTGCCACCATCGGCTCGACCGTTGCCGCAAAGACCCTCGGCGAGGTCATCATCGCCGGGCTGCAATCCAACAATCTGGCCTTCGTCCTGCAGGGCGGGCTGATCGTCGCGGCCCTTGCCGTTCTGATCTATGACGCGCTGTCGGCGCTGGAGCGCATGGCGGCGCGGCGCATGGGGCAGGTGGCCTGAGCGGCCTACCGGCCACGCGCCGGATAGTCGAGCGTGATCTCGAGCCGGTTGCCCGCTGCACCAACGATCCAGCGGCGGCGCAGCACGGCAAAGTCGTGACTGGCGCCGTTTGCCGACACCGTCACCACGTCGCCCGTCTGGCACTGTGGCGAAAGCGCAAGCGTGCCGAGCACACCCTCCAACCCCGCCTTGCCGGCATGGATCCGCGCCGAGCCGGTCAACGTCACGTCGATCGTCTCGGCAGTTGCGCCGCCGCCGAGACTCGGTGATTGATCTGGCTGATGCCCCGGTCTGCCATTTGAAGGAGTTTTTGCCATGGTTTGGCGTCTCTCTAAGATCGTGATGTGTCTTTGTCTTGCAGCTTTCGCCTTTCTGGTGGCGTTCGGCAATATCACCGACTACGGCTCCAACTTCGCCTTCGTCCAGCACGTCCTGAGCATGGACACCACTTTCCCGGGCAACGCGCTGATGTATCGCTCGATCACCAGTCCGACATTGTGGACCGTCGGCTACTGGTTGATCATCTTCGGCGAGGCGCTGACCTGCGTGCTGTTCCTGATCGCCGCGCTGCAACTCTGGCAGGCACGCAAAGGTTCGGGCCGGCAGTTCGATGACGCCAAGGGCTTCGTCGTCATCGGCGCCACCATGGGGTTCCTGGTCTGGTTCCTGGGCTTCATGGTCATTGGCGGCGAATGGTTCGCCATGTGGCAGTCGAGCACATGGAACGGCCAGGACGCCGCCTTCAAATTCTACATGACCATGCTGGCGGTGCTGATCTTCGTCAATCAGCCGGATCGTGATCTGGCCTGATGCTCCGAAAATCGGAATCGATGTTCGGAAAGCATGATGCGCAGAGTTGATGAGTTGGCGCGTTGTTTGTGCGTCTATCCGGACGCACGGCGCTCCAAAGCTCTGTTGTCGGCAATAACGGGGCGGCGAAAGCCGAGAAACACCTTTTCGATATCTTGACGTGCGCTGCCCTGTTTCGGATTGTTCGCCAGGGGCCGGAAACCAATGAGAGGCTGCCGGTCTCGTTCACTAGCCCGGGGAGGGGAATTCCGGGCACAATCAGGGAAGAGAAATTGGCAATGACAATGCTTTACGTCGTCATCGCCTGCGGCCTGCTATCTGTCCTGTACGCCATCTGGGCGACTCAGTCGGTGCTTGCATCCGACCAGGGCAATGCGCGCATGCAGGAAATCTCCGCCGCCATCCGAGAAGGTGCGCAGGCATATCTGGCGCGCCAATACACCACCATCGCCATCGTCGGCGTCGTCGTGTTCCTGCTCGCATGGTGGCTGCTTTCCGCGACCGCGGCGATCGGCTTTTTGATTGGTGCAGTGCTTTCAGGTGCTGCCGGCTTCATCGGCATGCATGTTTCGGTCCGGGCCAATGTGCGCACTGCGCAGGCCGCCTCCAACAGCCTCGCCGCCGGCCTCGACATCGCCTTCAAGTCGGGCGCCATCACCGGCATGCTGGTGGCCGGCCTCGCTCTGCTTGGCGTCTCCGTCTACTACCTCGTTCTGACCGGCCCGATGGGCCATGCGCCTGCCGACCGCGTCGTCATCGATTCGCTGGTGGCGCTCGGTTTCGGCGCTTCCCTGATCTCGATCTTTGCCCGTCTCGGCGGCGGCATCTTCACCAAGGGTGCCGATGTCGGCGGCGATCTCGTCGGCAAGGTGGAAGCCGGCATCCCCGAGGATGATCCGCGCAACCCCGCAACCATCGCCGACAATGTCGGCGACAATGTCGGCGACTGCGCCGGCATGGCCGCCGATCTGTTTGAAACCTATGCCGTGACCGTCGTCGCCACCATGGTGCTCGGCGCCATCTTCTTCGGCGGAACCGAGGTTCTCTCCAACGTGATGCTTTACCCGCTCGCCATCTGCGGCGCCTGCATCATCACCTCGATCGTCGGCACGTTCTTCGTCAAGCTCGGCTCCAACGGCTCGATCATGGGCGCGCTCTACAAGGGGCTGATCGTCACTGGCCTTCTCTCGATCGTCGGCCTGGGGGCGGCGACCTCGCTGACTGTCGGCTGGGGTGAAATCGGCACCGGCGGTGGTGTCGTGATCACGGGTCAGAACCTGTTCATCTGCGGCCTGATCGGCCTGGTGGTAACAGGGCTGATCGTCGTCATCACCGAATACTACACCGGTACCAACAAGCGCCCGGTCAATTCGATCGCCCAGGCGTCGGTCACGGGTCACGGCACCAACGTGATCCAGGGCCTGGCCGTATCGCTCGAATCGACGGCGCTGCCGGCCATCGTCATCGTCGGCGGCATCATCGCCACCTTCCAGCTTGCCGGCCTGTTCGGCACGGCCATTGCCGTCACCACCATGCTCGGCCTTGCCGGCATGATCGTGGCGCTCGATGCCTTCGGCCCGGTCACCGACAATGCCGGCGGCATTGCCGAAATGGCCGGCCTGCCCAAGGAAGTGCGTCATTCGACCGACGCGCTTGATGCGGTCGGCAACACCACCAAGGCCGTCACCAAGGGCTACGCCATCGGCTCGGCCGGTCTCGGCGCTCTGGTGCTGTTTGCCGCCTACAGCTACGACCTGCAGTACTTTGCCGCCAACAGCGCGCAGTTCCCGTATTTCGCCGACATCGGCACGGTGTCGTTCGATCTGTCCAACCCTTACGTCGTCGCCGGCCTGATCTTCGGCGGCCTCATTCCTTATCTGTTCGGCGGCATCGCAATGACCGCCGTCGGCCGTGCCGCAGGCTCGATCGTCGAGGAGGTGCGCAAGCAGTTCCGCGAGGATCCGGGCATCATGAAGGGCACCTCGAAGCCCAATTACGCCCGCGCCGTCGACCTTCTGACCAAGGCGGCGATCAAGGAAATGATCATTCCGTCGCTGCTGCCGGTGCTGGCGCCGCTCGTCGTCTATTTCGGCGTGCTGCTGATCTCGGGCTCCAAGGCCTCGGCCTTTGCCGCCCTCGGTGCCTCGCTGCTCGGCGTCATCGTCAACGGCCTGTTCGTTGCGATTTCGATGACTTCAGGCGGCGGTGCCTGGGACAACGCCAAAAAGTCGTTCGAGGACGGCTTCACCGACAAGGACGGCGTCAAGCACCTGAAGGGCTCCGAGGCCCACAAGGCCTCGGTGACAGGCGATACCGTCGGCGATCCCTACAAGGACACTGCCGGCCCGGCAGTGAACCCGGCGATCAAGATCACCAACATCGTCGCCCTTCTGCTGCTTGCCGTGCTCGCGCACAGCGGCGGCTGATCCTGCCGAACTGCCTGCCTCTCTGAGGCAGATCCAGGGACCCCGTCCGCAGCCTCTGCGGGCGGGGTTTTTCGTAGGCCTTGTCCAGCCCAAAGAAAAACCCGCGGAATTGCTTCCGCGGGTCCTGTTGCCTGAGATTTCTGAACCTCAGTGGGCGGATCAGCTGCCGAAGATGCTGCTGGCAGCACTCGACCCCATCTTGCCGGCGCCCGAAAGCAGCTGGCCGAGGAAGTTCTGGTCCTTGCCGCCGGTCGGCGTCGTGCGCGAGATGAAGTCGAACACCTTGCCTTCCTGCAGGCCGTAATTGGCGATGTTCGAGACGCGGCCGTCGGCGCCGAAATAGACGGCCAGCACGCGCTGTTCGATCAGCTTCGGCTTGGCGAAGGCGACGGCGCGCCGGCGCGTCTGGGAGATGTAGTAGAACACCTCATTGTCGAAGGTCGCCGTCGTCGACGGCGTGCCGAGAGCGAGCAGCACCTGCTCGCGGCTCGAACCCACCGGCACGGAGTCGATCGACTGCTGGTCGATGACATAGCCCTGGGTCAGCGTCTCGCTGGGGGTCAGGTCACCGAACGTCTTCGAGGTGTTGCATGCCGACAGCGCGGCAGCGGCCACGATCAGCGACACGGCGCCAGCCGGACGCAACGAAAATGGCATCTTGAATTTCAGCGAGTGCAACAACAACTCCATCCTGTCGTGCCAGAGCCCCTGCTTGCGCGAAGCCGCAAAACCGGTAAACCAGCTTGCGCGCCGATGCAACAAGGCCACTAAGCGAAACGGGTCCCCGGGAGACCGCCCTCAAAATGTTTAAGCGTCTGTTTGGCCGTGAACGCCAGGCCAATCGCGCCATCACCGAGGCGCTCTATACACGAATCGTGGCAGCCGCGCGGCAGGAACCTTTTTATTCCGCATGGAATGTTCCCGACACGCCGCTTGGCCGTTTCGAGATGCTTTCGCTGCACATGTTCCTGTTTCAGCATCGTTTGCGCGGCGAGCCGGGGGCTGCGGCCGACATCGCCCAGCGCCTGATCGACGAGTTCTTCCTCGATGTCGACCATTCGCTGCGCGAGCTCGGCATCAGCGACGTCGGCGTGCCCAAGCGCATGAAGAAGCTGGCCAAGATGTTTTACGGCCGCACAGAATCCTACAAGAACGCGCTCGAAGGCGACGATCATCCGGCGCTTGCCGCAGCACTTTTGCGCAATGTCCGCCCCGAGGTGCAGGACTGGCCGGAAGCCGCAGCACTCGCCGAATATGTCTTTGCGGCGAATCGCGCTCTTGCCGAGCAGCCATCGGAAGACATATGTGCCGGCAAATTGTCATATCCGGCGCCACAGGCAGCCTGAAGGAGGCCACCCCATGATGCCTGACGAGACCCAGAGTCCGGTTTCCTTCAAGGTCAATGTCGCCAGGCTGCCGCAGAAGGGCATGGCTGTAACAGTCGATGCCGATGCCGCCCAGCGTGCCGCATTGGCTGAGGTGCATGGCCTGACGTCGGTCGAACGCTACAAGGCGGACCTGCTTGTCACCAAGTGGAAGCGCAATGGCGTCAAGGTCCGCGGTCGGGTCCAGGCAGCGATCACCCAGGCCTGCGTCGTCACGCTTGAGCCTGTCGAGGCGGTGATCGACGAGGATGTCGAGGGCGTTTTCCTGCCCGAGGACTCCAAGCTTGCCAGGCAGGGCTTCAACGCGGCCGGCGAAATCCTGCTCGACGCCGAGGGCCCCGACGCGCCCGAAACCTTCACCGGCGACACCATCGATGCGGGCGCGCTGGCCGAGGAGTTCTTCGGCCTCGCCATCGACCCTTATCCGCGCAAGACCGGCGTCGCGGTCGCCAGTACTGACGATGACGATGTCGAGCCAGTCGAGAGCGAATTCCAGAAAAAGCTCCGCCTAATATCCAAGAAGCTTTGAAAACGCCTGCCGTTTCGCGTAATCCCGGTTGTGCGGTTGCCCAAAACCGTTACTTTCGCCGGACTTTTGCGTGCCCAGCTACGCCAACAGTGAGATGACCGACGCGTGATCAAGATTTCCATTGATGCCATGGGTGGCGATCACGGCCCTTCCGTGATCATTCCTGCCCTGGCCAAGGTCGCCATCAGGCGCACCGATATTCGCTTCATCATCTATGGCCGCGAAGAAGTGGTCCGTCCCGAGCTGGCCAAGTATCCCAAGCTTGCTGCCGTCAGCGAGTTCGTGCACTGCGAGGTCGCCGTGCGCATGGACGACAAGCCGAGCCAGGCGCTGCGCCAGGGGCGCTGGAAGTCGTCGATGTGGAAGGCGATCGAAGCGGTCAAGTCGGGCACGTCGGACGCCTGCGTCTCCGCCGGCAACACCGGCGCACTGATGGCGATGTCGAAATTCTGCTTGCGCACCATGGCGACGATCGACCGCCCGGCAATCGCCGCCCTGTGGCCGACGGCGCGCGGCGAGAGCGTCGTGCTCGACGTCGGCGCCACCATTGGCGCGGATGCGCACCAGCTCACCGATTTCGCCATTCTGGGCACCGGCATGGCGCGCGCCCTGTTCGGCATCGATCGGCCGACTGTCGGCTTGCTCAATGTCGGCGTCGAAGAGATCAAGGGCCAGGAAGAGGTCAAGGAAGCCGGGCGCATGCTGCGCGAGGCCAACATGGCCTCGATGAACTACCAGGGTTTCGTCGAAGGCGACGACATCGGCAAGGGCACCACCGACGTGGTCGTCACCGAGGGCTTTTCCGGCAACATCGCGCTCAAGACCGCCGAAGGCACGGCACGCCAGATCGCCGGCTATCTACGCGAAGCGATGAGCCGCACGCTGATGGCCAAGATCGGCTATCTCTTTGCCAAGGGCGCTTTCGACCGGCTGCGCGAGAAGATGGACGTGCGCCGCGCCAATGGCGGCGTCTTCCTCGGCCTCAACGGTATCGTGGTGAAAAGCCATGGCGGCGCTGACGCCGACGGCTTCGCCGCTGCCATCGAAATGGCCTATGATATGGTCCGGAACCGGCTGCTCGACCGTATCGAAGCCGACCTCGACCTGTTTCATGCACGCAACCCGCATGCTGCAATGGGTCGCCCCGCGGCCGCGGTCGAAGATCAGGAATAGGATTTTTTCAACGTGATCAGATCAGTTGTGCGCGGCATTGGTTCGGCGCTGCCCCGCCGCATCATGAAGAACGCCGATTTCGAAGGCATGGTCGAGACCTCGGACGAGTGGATCGCCCAGCGCACCGGCATCCGCCAGCGCCACATCGCCGCCGACGACGAGACGACGGCCTCGCTCGGTGAGGCTGCGGCCCGCGCAGCGCTCGACAATGCCGGCCTGACGCCTGACGACATCGACCTGATCGTGCTCGCCACCTCGACGCCGAACAACACCTTTCCCGCCACAGCCGTCGAGATCCAGAACCGGCTCGGCATGCGCCATGGCTTCGCCTTCGACATGCAGGCCGTGTGCAGTGGATTCGTCTACGCCGTCACCACCGCCGACCTCTATATCAAGGGCGGCCTTGCCAGGCGCGTGCTGGTGATCGGCTCCGAGACGTTTTCGCGCATTCTCGACTGGACCGACCGCTCGACCTGCGTGCTTTTTGGCGACGGCGCCGGAGCGCTGGTGCTGGAAGCTGAAGAAAGTGCGGGCACCATCGCCGACCGCGGCGTGCTGGCCGCCAGCCTGCGCTCCGACGGAACGCACAAGGACAAGCTTTATGTCGATGGCGGTCCGTCCACCACCGGCACCGTCGGCCATCTCAAGATGGAAGGCCGCGAGGTCTTCAAGCATGCGGTGGGCATGATCACCGACGTGATCGAGGACGTCTTCGCCCAGACCGGTGTATCAGCCGACACACTTGACTGGTTCGTGCCGCACCAGGCCAACAAGCGCATCATCGATGCCTCGGCCAAGAAGCTCGGCATTGCCGAGGAAAAGGCCGTCGTGACGGTGCATCTGCACGGCAACACGTCGGCCGCCTCGGTGCCGCTGGCGCTTTCGGCTGCCGTTGCCGACGGACGCATCAAGAAGGGCGACCTTGTCATGCTCGAGGCGATGGGCGGCGGTTTCACCTGGGGCGCCGTGCTCGTGAGGTGGTGAGCGCGCAGGCTCAGGCCTCCGCGCGGTGTCTTGAAAAGGTCATCGGATCGGTCCTTGACCTTGACGGATCAATTACTTAACCTCCGGCGCGTTGCTGGATTTCAGATATTGAGGATGGGGCCCGTCGCATGGGGGGAAAGACACTGACACGTGCCGACCTCGCTGAATCCGTCTATCGGAAAGTCGGCCTGTCGCGCACGGAATCGGCGCAGCTGGTCGAAACCGTTCTCGACGAAATCTGCGAAGCAATCGTGCGTGGCGAGACGGTGAAATTGTCGTCTTTCGCCACCTTCCACGTTCGCGACAAGAACGAACGTGTCGGCCGCAACCCCAAGACGGGTGAAGAAGTGCCGATCCTGCCGCGCCGGGTGATGACCTTCAAGGCATCCAACGTGCTCAAGAGCCGCATCCTGCGGGCTCACCAGAACGGCAAGTCCAAGGCCTCGAAGTAGGCAGCCAGCTCCCGATAATCCGGTTGATAGCCTGGTGCGTGATTCGCACCGGGCTTGAATGTTGTTGCCCAAAGCGCTGAAATGGATCACGAATCGTTTTTTGCGAAAGTGGCGACCATGGACAAGAGCCCCGACGCCTTCCGCACCATCAGCGAAGTTGCCGAAGACCTTGATCTGCCGCAGCATGTGCTGCGCTTCTGGGAAACCCGTTTCACCCAGATCAAGCCGATGAAGCGCGGCGGCGGCCGGCGCTATTACCGGCCGCAGGATGTCGAGTTGATCAAGGGCATCCGCCACATGCTCTACGAACAGGGCTACACCATCAAGGGCGTGCAGAAGCTGTTGCGCGACAATGGCAACCAGTTCCTGGTCGCCATCGGCAGCGGCGACATGAAGGCCGTCGAGGCAATCGCCCAGCGCAAGCAGGCCGAGGCGCCGCTGACGCCGGCAGCGCAGCCGCGCGGCCCCGATGAGGAGATGCTGGTCGGTGAGGCTCGCGCCAAGCCGAGCCGCCGCTTCTTCGGCCTGGGCAAGGGCGACGACGAGGGGCCGGTGGCAGCCGATTCCGGCAAGCTGTCGCGCGACAACCGCGCCTTGCTGCAGGAGGCGCTGTTTGACCTGCTCGAATGCAAGCGCCTGCTCGACCAGGTTCGCTGAGGCCGGTCAGGCCGACTAGAATATTCTGCTCGCGAATGAAGAAGTTGGCGGGAAAGCCGACGAATTGGGTTGACCGAAGCGGTCATATCAAGATACATCGCGACCGGTCCGGAGTGTAGCGCAGCCCGGTAGCGCACTTGACTGGGGGTCAAGGGGTCGTCGGTTCGAATCCGGCCACTCCGACCATTAGAACAAAGACTTAACCGCCATCCCCCAGGTTGCGGTTTGCCGATTTCCCCAAGGTTTAAATTTATCATCTCGCTTCGATCTTTTCGGCGTCGAGAATGGTTTGTCCGAGCCGTGCTGTCAGGCGCAGGGCCGTTGCAGCGGACGGTGTTGCCGTCGACTGCGGTGGTGCAGGTGGTCGGCGATCAGGATTGGCTCTCGGCGTCTGTCAGCATTTGAAGTGCTTCGCGGTAGCGATCGAGATGTTGCTCCCCAAGCCCGGCGGCCCGCACGCGGTCGGGGTTGGTGTTGTCAAGGATGTCGGCGATCTTGACGCGTCGCGCGATCTCGTTGGCGCGCGCCCGCTTGATGAAGTCGACATAGGGCTCATCATCCCGGCGTGTGAGCGCGTCGACCGCTTGGACAACCACAACACCGAACCCCTTGCTCCGCAGTTCGTCCAAAGTGACATCAGTGTCTTCGACGACATCATGCAGGACGGCGGCTATCCGTTCTTCGTCGCTGTTGACCGCAATCATCACCCGGAGCGGATGCAGGATATAGGGCTGCCTCGCCTTGTCGACCTGGCCATGATGCGCGTTTGCCGCAACAAGGATCGCAGTAGTCAGGTCGCTCATGGCTTCTCCTGCCGGCGGGAATGGCGGTACCTTTGACCGTATCAGAGGGCGTGTGGGATTGCAGCAGGCCCCGGACTGGGCGGCTCGAATCCAGACACCGTGCCCATTTTTCGCTGCCCTAGATGGCACCTGAGGTTCGAATTGCCGACCGCGGCAAGGGCGGTGGCCCTTGATTCGTGGTCCGCACCTCTTGTCGAAAGGAAGAACGCCACGGACGCTGGCTGGCGTCCATGGCGTTGTCTGCTACCTGCGGGGTGGGAGGATGGGCCGGACGCTAGCTTGCCGCGCCCACCATCACGGATTCGATCTTGGCGCCGTTGTCATGCTGGTCGATGGCCACCCGCTTGCCGGGAGCCAGCTGCGGCGGGATCGCGACGTCGCGCGGGATGGTGAAGCTCTCGCCATTGGTGAGCGTGATGACGCGGACCGCCGGGTTGAACTTGGCAACGGTGCCATCGACCTCGGTGGCAAGGGCTGCGCCCGACATGAGGGCGAGGGCGGAGGCGGCAAGGATGAGCTTTCTCATTGTACTTCTCCTGTTGCTTGATGACCAAAGCATGGATCCGGGAGGGAGACGCCAATTGCTTTGTGCAGAGAAGAAACGGCCTGCCGTTGGTTTGGTTCGGTAAACAACTAACACGAATAGCTCACGCGCTTTTGTCGCTGTCACGGTGTCGCACCGGCTTGAAGTTCCGATCGCCCGAGAACTTTCGGGCAGAGAGAGGTCGGCCGCGGCCGGGCCGGGCGCAACAGGCGTGACCGGGTGCAACAAAAAGCCATGGGCGTGGAGTGCGCCCATGGCTTCACTGTCGTCTTGCCGTGGCGGGCTTACATCATGTCAGGGCCGGCCAGCACGTTGCGGATCTGGTCGCCTTCGTCGTTGAAGAGGATCGAGATCTTGTCGCCGACCTTGACCGAGGGCAGGGCGACATCGCGCGGGATGGTGTAGCTGTCGCCGCCCTGGAGCGTGATGACGCGGGTGTCGGCGTTGAAGCGGGTGACGACGCCGCTGGCGTCAGAGGCGAGAGCCGAGCCGGAGAAGAGTGCGAATGCGGCGGCAGCCAAGATGAGCTTGTTCATGATCGTTCTCCTGATGGGGTTGTGCGAGGTGCTGCTTTTGCTGCGGGGCACCTTGCTGATACCGTCAACTACGATCGGCTGGCCGTGCTTGTTACACGCTGACAGGTAAACTCGAGACACGTTTCGATCACGCGAACGTGCCGCGGGATCGTTGAAACTCCGATGGCGAACGGCCGTTCGCGCGATTGTTTTCGCCTACGGACCCCGTGTCAGGCATGTCTTGAAGCGCAAAAAAAAGCCATGGGTGGGAGGACCCATGGCTTTTTGCTGAAGTGGCCAGCTTGTGAGGCAAGTCAGGCCGTCAAGGCTGTTCCGCCTTAGCGGAGAACGGCATTGACCTTGTCGCCTTCGTCGTTGAGCTGGATCGATACCTTTTCGCCAGCCTGGATCGCCGGGATGGCGACGTCGCGCGGGACGGTGTAGCTCTGGCCGCTCTCGAGCGTAATGACGCGCGCCTGCTCGTTGAACTGAGAAACAACGCCGTTCGCGGAGGAAGCAAATGCAGCACCTGACATCATTGCGACAGCCGAAGCGGCGAGGATGATCTTCTTCATTGTTTTAGTCCTTTCAATGTTCGGTAGCGGATCGACGGTTCGTTGTTTTGTCGTTTCGCTTACCACTGATAGATAGGCACCTAACTTTTAGATTTCCATAGCTGGAGCGGTCACTCTCGGTCACAAAGCAGTCACGCCGAGTTGAGCCGGCAAACCGGTGCCGGACCGTTCACAAATCGGCGCAGTTGTGCGCAACGACCCTGGCGCAACATCGAGTCTGGTTGCGCCGTTGTGCGGATGGCTGTGGTCGCAGCCAGGCCCTGCGTGTCCGGATTGTCGTGCGTGTGTGGATTGTGGAGGCTTGTGGAGCGAAACTGTGCGTCCGTGTATGCTGTGTGAGGCAAGGTAGCGGTCGATGGGGCGGATCTGCGCTTCGTGCCGCGAGCCAGGCGTCGCAAACGAAAAAAAGCCACGGGTGGGAGGGCCCGTGGCTTTTTCGGTGGTATCGGCAGTTCAGGGATATCGCGGTTTCCGCTTAGCGGAGCACGCCCTGTACCTTGTCGCCTTCGTCGTTGAGCTGGATCGAAACCTTCTCGCCGGTCTGGATCGACGGGATAGCAACGTCACGCGGAACCGAGTAGCTATGGCCGCTTTCGAGCGTAATGACGCGAACGGCCGGGTCGAACTTGGCAACAACACCTTCTGCGGACGAAGCAAATGCCGCACCAGACATCAGAGTGATTGCCGAAGCGGCGAGGATGATCTTCTTCATGTGGGTATTCCTTTCTTTTTCGGTAGCAAAGCGGCGGTTGTTGTTTTTGCCATCTCGCTGACAACTGTGAGATAGGCGCCTACCTTTCCGATTGCCATAGGCTGATCGGTCACTCTGATTCACAAAGCGGTCACGCTGAGTTGAGCCGGCAAAACGGTGCCGGACCGTTCACAAAACGCGAATCTTGTGTGCAACGGGGCCCGTCGCCGGCGAGTCAGAAACCGGGCGAGGCGTCAGTAGGCGGGCGAGGTCTGGGCACGCTGGTGGCGGGCTTCGAGCGCGATCGAGCCCCAGATCAGGCCGAGCAGCAGGTAGAAGTGGCGCCAATGGTCGGTGTCGATGACGGTGCCGAGCGCGATATGGCCGAGGAAGACGACATAGGCCGACAGCAGATAGGGCTGCCACGGCCGGTTGCGCAGCAGGATGCGGAACCCAGCGGCGACGGTCCAGACGATCAGCAGGAGGTAACTGGCAAAACCGAGCCAGCCATAGTCCATCAGCGTCTTGAGCCAGATGTTGTGAGTGTCCTCGCCATAGATCTGGCCGAACACCAGCGGTCCGATGCCGAAGGGTTTCTCCGTCGCCAGGAGGAAGCCGATGGCATAGCGGGCGAAGCGGCCGAGCCGCGCGCCGTCGTAATCCTGGACGAGCTGGGCGCGTGTGGTGAACAGTTCTGCGATGCTGGGGATCTGCAGCACGATCAGCAGTGCGACGGTCAGCAGCGCGATGGCGGCAATGCTCATCACCACGATCCGCAGCCGGAACCTGCCGCTGTCGCTTTGCAGGAACAGGAAGCCGGTGAGCAGGATGGCCGAGGCGCCGAACAGCCCCCAGGCGCCGCGCGAGAACGACAGGAAGATGCCGCCGGTGACGATGAGCAGCGGCACCGCATAGATCGCCATCTTGAGCGGATTGCCGGTCAGCACGCGGTAGAGCAGGTAGATGCCGGGCAAGGTGAGGAAGGGCCCGAAGACGTTCGGGTCCTGGAAGGCGCCGGCGGCGCGGCCATATTTGGTGAACATCTCCGCCCCGGGCACGGCGCCGAAATAGCCGAGCATGCCGAGCACCGAGGTAACCACTGCCGACGCCACCCAGGACAGGAAGATCACCCTGAACAGCCTCGGATCGGCTTCGGTGACCGCGGCGAAGAAGATGGCGGTGAAGCCGAGGAACAGCGACACGGCGAGATAGAGCGGCGTGTTCATCAGCTCCGCCATCTGCGTCATCGCAATCATGCCGCCGATGTTGAAGGTCACGATTAGCACCAGCAACGGGGTGATGGCACGCGAAATGCGCAGGCCAAACAGCGACCACACCGCGATCAGCCCGGCCATGTAGAGTTCGTAAGGCGCCGGCTCGCGGATGACGAAACCCGACAGCAATACGCCCAGCGCAATGGCGCCGGTGGAGATGAGCCCGATCAGCTTGGCGTTGATCGCGGCCCGCGGCAGATCATAGCTGATCGCACTCAATAGGCGTTTTCCGTGTCGAGCAGGCGGATCGGCGTCAGGAACAGGATCTTGATGTCGAACCAGAGCGACCAGTTCTCGATGTAGTAGAGGTCGAACTCGGTGCGCTTGCGGATCTTCTCGTCGGTGTCCATCTCGCCGCGCCAGCCATTGATCTGGGCCCAGCCGGTGACGCCGGGCTTGACCTTGTGGCGGGCGAAGTAGCCGTCGACCACTTCATTGTAGAGCAGGTTGTGCGACTGCGCCGCAATCGCATGCGGGCGCGGGCCGACCAGGGACAGGCTGCCGAACAGCGAATTGAAGAACTGTGGCAGCTCATCGATCGAGGTCTTGCGGATGATGCGGCCGACGCGGGTGACGCGCGGGTCGTTCTTGGTCACCGTCTTTTTCGCCGAGGGGTCGGACAGCTCGGTGAACATCGAGCGGAACTTGTAGACCTCGATCACCTCGTTGTTGAAGCCGTGGCGCTTCTGCTTGAACAGCACCGGGCCCTTGCTGTCGAGCTTGATGGCGATCGCGGTTGCCAGCATGACGGGCGAAAAGACGACGATGCCGAACAGGCTGAAGATGATGTCGAAGGCGCGCTTGGCGACCGAATCCCAGTCGTTGATCGGCTTGTCGAAAATGTCGAGCATCGGCACCGCGCCGATATAGGAATAGGAGCGCGGCCGGAACTGCAACTGGTTGGAGTGCGCCGACAGGCGGATGTCGACGGGCAGCACCCAGAGCTTCTTGAGCAGCTGCAGAACCCGGGTTTCGGCCGTCAGCGGCAGCGACACGATCAGCATGTCGATGCGCGCGATGCGGGCGAATTCCAACAGTTCCGAGACGGTGCCGAGCTTGGGATAGCCGGCGACGATCGGCGGCGAGCGCCGGTCGTCGCGGTCGTCGAAGATGCCGCAAATGCGGATGTCGTTGTAGGGGTGCTGCTCGATCGAGCGGATCAGCACTTCGGCTGCCTTGCCGCCGCCGACGATGACTGCCCGCCGCTCCATGCGGCCGTTGCGGGCCCAGCGCCGGATGACCCGTGCCATGATCAGGCGCTGGACGACGAGCAGCGCCAGCCCGATGACGAACCAGCTGCCGAACAGCAGGCGCGAAAACTCCGCCGAAACCTTCATGAAGAAGGCGGTGACCGCCATCAGGGCGAAGGTGGTGGCCCAGCACAGCGCCATCCGTCCCAGCGAGACGCCCGGCCGCATCAGCGACTGCAGCTGGTAGCAGTCCATGATCTCGAAAAGGACGATCGCGGCCAGCGAGGCGGCGAGGATGACCAGCGGATATTGCCAGCTCAGATGGCCGAGGAATCCGACGTGATAGGCATAGAGTGCCAAGCCCGTGACGAAAAGCATGCCGAATTCGGTCAGGCGCAGGATGCCGCTGAGCATGACCGGGGACATGGTGTCGCGACGGTACTGCGCTGCCACCTCTTGCGCGACATTGCTCAGCTTGGCCTTGTCGGTCGATTTGCCGTCGCCGTCAGCCGCCTTCACGGCTTCCGGGGTGAAGCGGCGCTTTGGGTCGAAGTTGTTCATCGTCGTCGATCTGTTGGCCGGTCGCCCGTTTGCCAGATTGACATATCAAAGATGAGCTAAGAAACCCTTGAGCAACAAAATTGTCTTGTAGCGTATTTCAGGCGCGTTTTTTCGGCAGCGCGGAGAAGTAGGCTTTCTCGACTTCGCGGGCCATCACGTCGACGCCGAAACGGGCCTTGAGCTCGGCGGTGTCGGGCATCGCGGCGGCATAGGCAGCAGGCGACCGGAAGGCCTCGATCATCTTCAGGCTGATTTCGCCAGCGTCCGGATTGACCAGCGCCGGCGACCGGGCTCCGAGAATCTCCGGAATGCCGCCCACGGCGGTCGCCACGATCGGCTTTGCGGCGGCAAGTGTCTCGAGCACGATGTAAGGCATCGCCTCGGCGCGCGACGGCACGACGACGAAGCGGGCAAGCGCAAATGCCTGGCGCGCCGGCATCGGCGCAAGGAATCGGATCTTGCCGTCGAGCTCGAGGCTTTCGACCTGCGCGTGGTAGCGCGGCAGATCCTCGCCGTCGCCGACCATGACAGCGGTGACGTCCTTGTCGAGTTCCTGCCTTGCCGCCTTCACCGCGTCGATGAACATGTCGGGACCCTTCAGGTCGCGCATCATGCCGATGTAGAGAAAGTCGGCGGCATCGGGCTGAGCCGCTACCGGTTCGAATTCCGCGTCGCGCAGGCCGTTATAGACCAGGCTGTTGGGCACGCGCGGCTCACCGACCTTGCGGATGAAGGTGCGGCGTTCGTAGTCGGAGACGAACAGCAGATGATCGGTGAAACGCTCCATCAGGCGTTCGAGCCCGAAGAACAGCTTTCCGGTCATCGTCCTTTCGTCATAGTGCAGAGTGCCGCCATGCGGCGAATAGAGGCGGGCCACGCAATACCTTGAAACCCGCAACAGTGAGCCGAACGCACGCGCATAGGCACCACCTTTGGCGCCATGCCCGTGCAGCACGTCCGGCCGCAATTCCTTGATGATCTTGTAGGTGCGCCAGCCCGCCGCGATGTCGCCTGGCCCGATATGACGCTGCATCGACGTGCGCCTGATGCCGAGCGCCAGCATCGGCCGGATCGCCTCGAACAGGCGCTCCTCATGCTCGCCGCCGGTGGTCGAGTCGCAGATGATGCCGACCTGATGGCCGGCGGCCACCTGCGCTTCGGTCAGATCACGCACATGCCTGAAGATGCCGCCGACCGGCGACCTGAAGCAATGGACGATCCTGAGCTGGCGGGGCGGGGTCTGCTGCACGGCGGCTTAGAACAGCCGCTCGCGCACGTAGATCGTGTCGCCGGGCAGAAGCGGGTCCGTGGTCAGCACGCGGCCGGTCATCACCTTGCCGTTGATGTCGCGGGTGATGTCGACATTGCCCTGGTTGGCGCGGGCGCTGTAGCCGCCGGCCATGGCCACGGCCTTCTGGACGGTCAGGCCGGGAACATAGGAGTACTGGCCGGCCGCACCCACTTCGCCCATGACGAAGATCGGCCGGTAGCGATCGACCTCGACGGAAACGTCGGGATCGCGCAGATAGCCCTGGCGCAGCTTGGCGGCCAGCGCCTTTTCGACCTCCTGCGCAGTATAGCCGCGCGCCGGGACGCCGCCGACGAGCGGGAAGGAGATGTAGCCCGACTGGTCGACGCTGTAGGTGTTGGTCAGGCTTTCCTGCTCGAAGACGGTGACGCGGATGCGGTCGCCGGCGCCGAGACGGTAAGGCTGGTCGAGCACTTCATGAAAGGCAGCAGGCGCGGGGCGGTAGCTCGAGCAGCCGCTGACGACCAGCATGGCTGCGAGAAGCGCATGGCAAATGGGAAGGGAGCTTTTCATTTCTGCAGACACACCTTCGACGGCTTGCCGCCGTGCAGCGGAGTATTGGTTCGCGCCAGTTATCGACTTGTTAGGGTTAATGCCCGGTAAAGGACGTGGCCCATCTTGCATGGCCTGGGTTGTATACGAGGTTGCGCCGTTAACGCATGGGTTACCATGTTTGTTTACCGTGCAGTCTGCTCAGCCTCGGAGTAGGAACTGCATGTCTGGCGTCCAATCCACTGCCGGTGATGTCGATGTCGATCTGCGTCAGCTCTTCGCCAGTCTTGCGAGGAACTGGCTGCGCCTGCTGCTGTTTTCGGTTGCCGTCACTGCTCTTGCCTTCGTGCTGACTTCGCTGGCGACGCCGAAATACCGCGCCGAGACCCGACTTCTGATCGAAACGCGCGAGTCCGTCTTCACCCGGCCCGACGGCAGCGGCGACAACGAACGTCCGATCCTCGACGAGGAGGGGGTGACGAGCCAGGTCGAGGTCATCGGTTCGACCGACATCCTCAAGCAGGTTGCCAGGAAGCTCGACCTCGCCAGCCTGCCGGAGTTCGACGCCGCTTCGGAGATGTCGACGATATCGCGCCTGCTGGTGATTGCCGGGCTGAAGAGCGATCCCAGCGAGCTGCCGCCCGAAGAGCGCGTGCTCAAGGCATTCCGCGAACAGCTGACCGTCTATCGCGTCGAAAAATCGCGCGTCATCGTCATCCAGTTCTCTTCGGCCGATCCCAAGCTTGCGGCAGCGGTGCCCAATGCGATCGCAGAGGCCTATCTCGAATTCCAGCGCGGCTCGAAGCTCGAGTCGAGCACCGAGGCGACCGATTGGCTGAAGCCGGAGATCGCCGACCTCAACAAGCGCGTCAAGGATGCCGAGGCCAAGGTCGCCAGCTTCCGCTCGCAATCCGACCTGCTCGTCGGGCAGAACAATTCCGCACTTGCCACCCAGCAGCTGTCCGAACTTTCGAGCGAACTGTCGCGTGTCCGTGCCGGCCGTTCGGCCGCCGAGGCCACGGCGCAGAGCGTGCGCCAGGCCTTGAAGGGCGGCGGGTCGATCGACGCCATCCCGGAGGTGCTGTCATCTGGCCTGATCCAGCGCCTGCGCGAGCGCCAGATTCAGCTGCGCGCCGATATCGCCGATCTTTCGACATCGCTTTTGCCCAATCATCCGCGCATCCGGGCGCTGAATTCCCAGCTTTCGGACCTCGACGCGCAGATCCGCTCGCAGGCTGAAAAGGTGCTTGTCGGACTGGTCAACGAGGCCAGCAGCGCCGACCTGCGCGAAAAGCAGCTTGTCGCCGACCTCAACCGGCTGAAGGTCGAGTCGGCCCGCGTCTCCGAGGAGGAGGTCGAACTGCGCGCCTTGGAGCGCGAGGCCGCGGCCCAGCGCGCGCTGCTCGAATCCTATCTCACCCGCTATCGCGAGGCCGCATCGCGTCAGGACCGCAACTATCTGCCGGTCGACGCGCGCGTGTTTTCAACAGCGATCGTTCCGTCCGAATCCTACTTTCCCAAGGTCGTCCCGATCGTCGGCGCCGCCTTCGTCGGTTCGCTGCTGCTGATGGCGATCTTCACCCTGCTGCAGGAGTTGTTCTCCGGTCGCGCCATGCGCCCCGCCGCCGGCGCCCGCGTTACACCTGTGACGGTGGCGATGCCGGCGCGCCACGCCGCCGAGCTGCCGGAAGATGACGCGCCCAGGGCCTGGGTTGAAGCAGAAGAGCCGGCGGTTGCAGCTCCGCTTGCCGACGTCGACGGCGAGCCGCAGGAGATGGTCGATACGCAGGACGATCTTGCCGTCGCCGATGAGCCTGCTGCAGAACCCATGCAAGCGCCGACCCATGGCGGCATCAGCATCGAGATGGCGGCGGAAAGGCTGATTGCCGGGGGTGCCGCGCGTGCCATCTTCGTTTCACCCGAGGGCGACGATGCGGCAGCAACGGCGGTACTGGTTGCCCGCGAAGTGGCAGATTCCGGCCTGCGCGTGCTGCTGCTCGATTTGACCGCTTCGGGTGCCGCGGCAGGGCCGATGCTCGATGGTGGCCGTTATCCCGGTATCACCAACCTGCTCGCCTCCGAAGCCCAGTTCACCGATGTCATCCGCGCCGACCATTATTCCGATTGCGATGTCATGCCGGTCGGCACAGCCGATCCGGCGCGCGCCATGCGTGCCGCCGACCGTCTGCCGATCATCATGGACTCGCTGACGACCGCCTATGACCTCGTCGTCGTCGAATGCGGCCCGGCCGACGCCGGCGAAATCACGCGGCTGGTCGGCGACGGCACCGAGGTGCTGGTCAGCTTCCTCCGCCATGACGATGAGATTGCCTATGTCGCCGACGGCCTGCGCGCCGGCGGCTACGAGGACGTCATCCTGGTGACCCCGGTCGGCCATCACTTGCCGACGACGCCGCAGCCGACGCGGACGGCTGCCTGAGCTAATCTTCTTCGGGGGGCGCCGCCGCGGCCGGCTTGCCGCGCACGCCTGAACGCAAGCGTTTGATCAGCGCCCACATCCTGTCGTTGTTCTTGACGACGCTTTTGGCGCGCGACAGCGACCTCAGGCCAAGGGCATAGACGCGGCCCTTGGCCGTCAGCGGCGCCAGCACATCGGCATGCTGGATCTCGAGGTCGCACCACTGCCGCTTGTAAGGCTCGTCGCCGACGCTGAAATCGTAGACACCGAAGCCCTGGCCGCAGGCTTCTGATATGTTGTCGAAGAACAGGTATTCGCCTGGGCTGGCATGGGCCAGTTCGTCGTCTGATATGGCGCCGAACTCGCAGATCAGTCGATTTCCGGCACGGCTCGAGCCGGTCACCGCGCGATACTTGCCGCCGACCTCGAGCCCGTGCAGGACGAAGGATGGATGTTCGCTTGCCAGCGCGTCGACGAACAGCTTGCGGAAGAATGTGCGTACGTTGGTCTCGGCAAACACGTCGGTGATGCCCATCGCGCCAAAGCGCTGCTCTTTCATGGCGAAGAACGCGTCGAGCATGGCATTGGCCTCGACGGTCGTCGTTGCCATTGTGCGCCGTGCGCCGCCGAGAGCTTCGTATTTTCGCTCCTGGCTGCGATGCCGCTTGCGCTTCTTCTTGCCGCTGGTTCGCGTCAGCACGCGCTCGAAGCCGCCGTCGAGATCGACGGCAAGTGCGAGATTCGGGCTCGGCGCCGACGGCAGCCTCAGCAATGGATTGGGCAGGCCATCGAGGTCGCTGAACAGGCGGTCGAAGGCAACGAGGTCGATATCCGGCCGGGCCGTGCCGATTGCGCGGACGAGGAGGCTGATGTCATCGGCACTGGCCGCCGCAAGCCAGTTCCTGTCGGCAGCCGGAAAGTTGCCGTTGGCATGTTTGCCGCCCAGGAACCTGGCAATGCGAAACGGCCCTTCGCGGACGACTTCAAGGGCAAGCGACATGACCGGCCGGCCATTGGCGCTCAAAGTGGCCAGGATGGCGTCGGGTTTGCTGGTCTCGATCCAGGCGGCAACCCATTCCGGGCTCTGGGCCGGCGCATGGATGGTGGTGAACTTGCCGTAGGCGCTCAACGCATCGCACGAAGCCGCCAGCACAACTGCCGTCGTCGCGTTGCCGGTGGCGGCAGCATGACGGAGCAAGGCATTGTTTTCGCTGGGGGCAGTAGCGTCAACCATACTTCAATCCTTGCCGGCTATTGGTCGGCATATATGGAGCATTCCTCGGTATGCTCGACGCCACCGAGCCTAGGCGCCAAAGGTGAAGGAATGATCGACATAGCCAGAAAGCTGGCTTTCCTGCTGATCGGATATGGTGGGCTTGGCGCTCTGGCCAAGCCGCTGGTGGGCGGCGTCGGCGTTATCCTCATGCTGCACCGGGTCAGTGCGCTGCTCGACCGGCCCGACGGCCCCAATCGTCATCTGACCATAACGCCCGGCTTTCTCGACGTGCTCATCGGCGAGATGAAGCGGCTCGGTTATGCCTTCGTCTCCATGGATGAGGTTGTCGGCCGCCTGAGCTCCGGCCGCACGACGGGGCCCTTCGCAGCGCTCACTGCCGACGACGCCTATCGCGACAATCTCATCGAGGCCTTGCCGGTTCTCGAGAGCCATGGCGCGCCCATCACCATCTATGTCGCGCCGGGGCTCACCTCGGGTGCTGCCGACCTGTGGTGGGAGGTTCTCGACGACATCGTCGAAGCCGGCAAGCCGGTGACGGCCACGGTCATGGGCGAACAACGCACATTCGAATGCACCACGCCGCGTGACCGCAAAGGCGCTTTCCTTGAACTGTCCGACTGGCTGACGTCGGAAGTGTCGGAAGAAGATCAGCGGCAGGTGCTGCGCGGCCTGGCCGAGCAGGTTGGCGTCGACGCCTCGGCGCCGAACCGCGACCTGTTGATGGATTGGACCGAGATCAGGCGAGCCGCCAGCCACAAGCTGGTCACGATCGGGGCCCACACGGTCCATCACTGCAATCTCAAGCGCCTCGAAGCCGGCAAGGCGCTGCGCGAGATGCACCGCTCGCGCAGTCTGATCGAGGCCGAATTGGGCGAGGCACCGCAGCATTTCGCCTATCCTTACGGCTATGCGGCGGCGGCTGGCATGCGCGAGACCCATCTGGCGCGCCAGGCCGGCTTCGTGTCGGCGGTCACGACCCGGCACGGCGTTCTTGTGCCCGGCCATGCCGCGCATATGCATGCTTTGCCGCGGATTTCGGTCAACGGCCGCTACCAGGATCTCGCATCGATGCGCGCCATGCTGTCGGGCGCGACGACATTGATCACCAATGGCGGTCGCAAGCTCGTGACTGTGTAGGTTCAGTGACCGGCGGTCTTGGATGGCTTGACCATCCATTTGATGATCAGCATCGCAGGCAGGATCCAGAGCAGGCCGCTGAGGAAGAAGAACAGCAGGTGGGTGACAGGGCCTGATTGCGACAGCTGGGCAACAGCCACCATGGTCGCGATCAGCGCGTAGACGACGACCAGCAGCACCAGCAGCACGGTTCCGATCAGCTTCTTGACGCGCACGGGCATTTCTTCATCCTTTGTCCAGGCTTCGCATAGTCGCTCTGGCCAGCCGGTGCAACCGGGTAGGGTGGCCGGCGCGACTGCGTGTCGCGTGGGCCGAACTTGCCAGCGGGGCCATCATGGTCCACCAGTCCCGCGGTTTCGATGAGCCGGGAACGATTGCCGGGAAAGATTGTAATGTCAGCCATGACCAACACTGCCGCACCGCTTGCCGAGCGCAACAGGGAGCTGCGCAACCGCACGCTGGTTCGCGGCTGGCTTTATCTCGTGCTGCTGGTGCTGTTTGCGCTTGTCATGGTCGGCGGCGCCACCCGCATGACCGGCTCCGGTCTCTCCATCACCGAATGGAAGCCGATCCACGGCGTCATTCCGCCGCTCAACCAGGCCGAATGGCAGGAGGAGTTCGAGAAGTATCAGCAGATCCCGCAATATGAGCAGATCAACAAGGGCATGACCGTTGACGAGTTCAAGGGCATTTTCTGGTGGGAATGGGCTCATCGCCTGCTCGCCCGCGGCGTCGGCTTCCTCGTTGCCATTCCGCTCGCCTTCTTCTGGATCTCGGGCCGCCTCGAGCGGCGGCTGAAACCGCGCCTCGTCGGCCTGCTGGCGCTCGGCGGGTTCCAGGGGTTCATCGGCTGGTGGATGGTCGCCTCGGGGTTGTCGGAGCGTGTCTCGGTCAGCCAGTACCGGCTGGCGATCCATCTCACCTTCGCCTGCATCATCGTTACCGCTGTCGCCTACATCGCGCGGGGCCTTGCGACCTATTCGGAGGCGCCGGCGGACCGGCGCATTCAGCGCTTCGCGGGCATCATGGTGCTGCTGGTGATGTTGCAGATCTATCTCGGCGCCCTGGTTGCCGGCCTGCATGCCGGCCTTTCCTACAACACCTGGCCGCTGATGGACGGCGCCATCATCCCCGGCGACCTTTTGGTCATCGAGCCCGTCTGGCGCAACTTCTTCGAAAGCCCGAAGACCGTGCAGTTCGTCCACCGCATGTTCGCCTATACGGTGCTGGTCGTGGCGTTCTGGCATGCGTTCACGACAATGACGCAGGCGTCGCGCACGACCCATTCCCGCCGGGCCTGGGTGCTGGCTTTGCTGATCGTTGCGCAGGCGGCAATCGGCGTCGGCACCTTGCTGATGCAGGCGCATATGCACTGGGCGCTGCTGCATCAGGGTTTTGCGCTGATCGTGCTGATCTTTGCCACGGCGCATTGGCGCGCGACCAAGGGGGCATATCCCCTTGAAAACGACGTCGCGGTCAGAAGCTAGCGCGAACAGCTCTGACGGCTGCGACGACGGCGAGTTCGCTCGCCTCGTCCTCGTCGTTCTTGTCCTCGGCGTGCCAGGACGACGACAGGCAGCCCCAGGCGATGGCGTGATCCAGGATCGTGTCAGGGCGCTGCCCCAGCGTCCTGGCGAAGACCTCGGCCATGTAGGCGATGCGCTGAGGATCGACGCAGAGGTCGTCGTGCCGGTCAAGCGGGTTGTAGAAGAAGTTCGCCGCGTCGAAACCGGGATCGCCAAGGATGCCCTTGGGGTCGATGACCAGCCAGCCGCGCTCGCCGAAAAGGATGTTGTCGTGATGCAGATCGCCATGCAGCACGCGCAGCTCGTGCGGATCGGACAGCAGCCGCTCGGCAATGACTGATGCGTCCTGGTAGGGGCTTGCAAGCCCGGCGTCGCGATCGAGTTCGGCCTTCTTGAACAGGCTGTCGAAGCGCTGCCGCAGCGGCTGCAGATCGGCAGGAGGCGGGACGTCGGATGGCGAAAACAGCTGCGCCATCACCTCGTTGGCGATGTCGGTGGCGTGGCGGTCGCCGTGTTCGTTCAGTTCATCGACGAGCAGTCGCTCGCCGGCATATTCGAGCAGCATGTCGTGCCCCTCGAAGCCGAGCAGGCGCACGGCGCCGACGCCGTCGCGCCAGCTGAGATAATGTGCGCCGCGCAATTCGTCGGCGACATCGTCGAACGGCTTGAGCGCCTTGACCACGGCCGGTTTGCCGTCGGCCAGCCGCACCTTCCAGATGCGGCTGGAAAACGTCTCGGCAATCAGCTGGGGATCGCTGACATTCCAGTTCTTTGGCCACCGTTCCGGCCCGCGATCGGAAATGCCAGCCTGATCCATTCCTAGTGCTTGAGCCCGAGCATCAGGTCCATGTTCTGGACAGCGGCACCCGAGGCACCCTTGCCGAGATTGTCGAGCAGCGCCACGAGGTTGACCTGGCCCTGGCCTTCGGTGCCGAAGACATAGAGCTTCATGCGGTCGGTGTCGGCAAGCTCGGTCGGGTCAAGCCGGTCGAGCTTGGCGCTGACCTCAAGCGGCACGACCTCGACGATTTCCTGTCCGGCATAGTGCGCGGCAAGCGTTGCGTGGATGTCGGCGATCGAGGCCGAGCCATTGAGGTCGGCGAGATGCAGCGGCACCTGGACGATCATGCCCTGGGCAAAGCGGCCGACCGAGGGCGCAAAGATCGGGCGGCGCTCGAGCAGGCCATGCTGCTTCATCTCGGCAACGTGTTTGTGCATCAGCGGCAGGCCGTAGAGGAAGTGCGGCGCAGCTATGTGGTCGGGGCGCGAGGCGTCCTCCATCTGGCCGATCATCTGCTTGCCGCCGCCGGTGTAGCCGGAAACGGCGTTGACGCTGACTGGGTAGTCGGCCGGCAAGGTGCCGGCCGCGACCAGCGGACGGATCAGCGAGATCGCGCCGGTCGGATAGCAGCCCGGGTTGGCGACGAGCCGTGCATCGGCGATGCGCTTGCGCTGGGCAGCGTCCATCTCGGCAAAGCCATAGGCCCAGTCGGGGTGGACGCGATGCGCCGTCGACGTATCGATGATGCGGGTCGAGTTGTTGCCTTCGAGAATGCGGACGGCTTCCTTCGAGGCATCGTCGGGCAGGCACAGGATGGCGACATCCGCCTCGTGCAGGCGCTCGGCCCTGAGGTCGACGTTGCGGCGTTCGGCTTCCGGGATCGACAGCACGGCGAGGTCGTCGCGGGCGGCGAGGCGCGTGCGGATCTGGAGGCCCGTGGTACCGTGTTCGCCGTCGATGAAGATTTTCGGTTTCATTGTCTGCCGTCCGTCGAAAAATTCGTTATTTCAGGTGGTTATGGCCAAATTCGGACTCTCGTCCGCAAGCCGTTGATTCAATGCCTCAGGCCTTGTCGCGCGCCTTCTTCTCGGCCAACAGGCCGAGATAATGCATGGCGACCGTCGAGCCGGCGATAGCCGTAATATCGGCATGGTCATAGGCCGGTGCAACCTCGACGATGTCGGCGCCGACGATGTCGATCTGGGTCATCTGGCGCAGCACCGACAGGATCTTGGCCGAGGACGGGCCGCCGGCCACCGGCGTGCCGGTTCCGGGCGCAAAGGCCGGGTCGAGGCAGTCGATGTCGAAGGTGACATAGGTCTTCTTGCCGCCGGTGCGTTCGGCGATCGCATAGGCGATGTCGGCAGCGCGCATCTCCTCGACCTCGTGGCCGTAGAGGATCTTGATGCCGCAATCGTCGGGCGCGTGCGTACGGATGCCGATCTGTATCGAGCGATCGGGGTCGATGATGCCGTCCTTGACGGCGCGCGCCACGAACGATCCGTGATCGATGCGCTTGCCGTCGTCAGGCCAGGTGTCCTGGTGGGCATCGAACTGCACCAGCGCCATCGGGCCGTGGATCGCCGCATGCGCCTTCAGCACGGGCCAGGTGACGAAATGGTCGCCGCCGAGCGTCAAAAGGAAGGCGCCCGATTTCAGGATCTTGGCTGCTTCGCGCTCGATTGCAACAGGGGTCTTCTGGTGGTTGCCGCTGTCGAGCAGGCAGTCGCCATAGTCGATGACGGCGAGGTCGTCGAACAGGTCGCGGTTGAACGGGTATTGCGGGTCGCAATCGAAGATCGCCGAGGCGCGACGGATGGCCTGCGGGCCGAAGCGTGCGCCCGGCCGGTTGGTGACGGCGGCGTCGAAGGGGATGCCCCAGACCACCGCCTCGGCCCCGGCGACATTCTTCGAATACTTGCGGCGCATGAAGGACAATGCCCCTGCATAGGTCGGATCACCCGAGCGACCCTTGGGGCCGCGTGCGGTAAAGGCGTGATCGATCGACGAAGAGGGCATGGGCAGTTTCCTTATTCGGTCTTTCGGAATTCGGTCGTTCAGAATTGCGAGGCGCAAGAACTACAGAAGCCTGAACCAACATGCCAGCCCCATGGCGAATTGCGTGTGACAGCTGCATTCATCGCCCTGTCATCTGTCTTTCACGCCCATGTCATCGCCGCCTTTTAGGTCGCTCCAGGCATATCAAGCCATGGAGCGATTCCCATGCGGACAGTTCTGGCAGGCGCAGTCTCGGTCTTGCTGACCCTCGCTCTGGCGACGTCTGGCCATGCCGGTTCTCGTTCCGAAGATATCCTCGCGCGCTTCGAAAATGCCAATCAGTGGCGTGACCATGTGATGGTCGTGGCGCACAGGGCAGGCGGCCTGCAGGACGGCAAGCGGCGCTTTGCCGAAAACTCCATCGCCGCCCTGCGCGATGCGATCTCTCTCGGCGCCGAAATGGTCGAGATCGACATCCGCCGCTCCGCCGACGGCGAACTGATCGTCATGCATGACAGCTGGCTCGACCGCACCACCGACTGCACGGGCGAGGTCGTAACCCGCGCCATGGACGAGCTCAGGACATGCCGACTCGTCGTCGAGGGCACCGGCACTGTCACCGCCGAAACAGTGCCGACGCTGCGGGAATATCTGTCGGTCGCCAAGGGCAGGATCCTGGTCAATCTCGACAACAAGCTCGACACCGCCGACCTCATCGACATGGTTGCGCTGGCGCGCGCCATGGAGATGGAAGAGCAGGTGGTGGTCAAGGCGAACCTGTGGAATGCCGAGCGTGTCGCCACCGTGAAGGCGGTGATGGCGCGGGTGGGGCAAGGCTTCCAGTTCATGCCGATCATGGCTGACGACGCCGTGCGCGACCCCGCTTTCGTCGAGGCATCGGGCAAGGCTTTCGCCGCAAATGCCGTGGAGATGATTGCCTGGCGCGGCGACACCGAAACAATGACCGTATCTGGCGGGCCGTTGTTTTCGGCCAGGGTCAAGGCAGCGGCCATTCGCGGCAACTGGCACATCTGGGTTGACACTCATGCCATCGTCAACAAGCCGGGTGGCTATCTCGCCGGCGGCCGCGGCGACGAACTGGCGGTGGCCGCCGGGTTTCCCAACGAAGTGTTCGGCTTCTGGGCCGAACGCGGCGCGACGATGATCCAGACCGACGAGCCGCGTGCAGCCATCAACTGGCTGGCCGCCAACGGCTATCGTGTGCCTTACGCCGAGGTCGAGAAACCCGTGGCCTCTGTCGCAGGCCAGGCGGGCGCGTCCCAGCCGCCGACCAACTGATGCCGCGGGAAGGGGCTAATACGCTCTCGAGCCCCGAAGCGCCTTGCGCCGGTCCTTGAGCGAATATTTCGAGCCGCCCTCCTTGAGAAGTCTCTTGCCCTTTTTCTTGCAGTGGCTGTCGGCTTTGCCGGCGGCCTTTCGCGCGTCGGCACCCTTTTCGATCGCCTTGTCATAGGCGCGCATCCAGCAACTGTCGAACGAGGTTGCCCGCTTGAGAAACTTGTTCGACGCGGCCTCTGCTGGGCCAGCGGCAAAGACTATGGCGACTGCCAGTGCGAGCATGCGGACCATGGTGATTTCCACCGGGCGGCTTGAAGTTGCGCTTCCAAGCATAAGCCAGGCCGGCCGGAACAGCATGCGGAAAAGAAAAAGGCCGCCCGAAGGCGGCCTCAGACTGCTGACAAACCCCTGGCGAGAGTTGGGGGTTTGTGATTCAGTGGGTGATGTTGAAGCGAGCCGGCCCTGAACAAACCGCACTT
>NZ_JACJHY010000030.1 GCF_014138625.1 Aminobacter ciceronei | reverse complement strand
ATCTCAAGTGCGGTTTGTTCAGGGCCGGCTCGCTTCAACATCACCCACTGAATCACAAACCCCCAACTCTCGCCAGGGGTTTGTCAGCAGTCTGAACCGGGCACTTTGGCCCGGTTTTTTGTTGTCTTGAGTACCGGTTGCGTCAACCGGCCGGGCTGGTGGCCTCGATCAGGAAACCTGCTCGACCTGCTGCACTTCGGGTACGAAATGGCGAAGCAGGTTCTGGATCCCGTGCTTCAGCGTCGCCGTCGACGACGGGCAGCCAGCGCAGGCGCCCTTCATGTGCAGGAACACGGTGCCGTTCTCGTAGCCGCGGAAGGTGATGTCGCCGCCGTCCTGGGCAACAGCCGGGCGCACGCGCGTATCGAGCAGTTCCTTGATCGTCACAACGATCTCGGCGTCGGCCTGGTCGAAGAACTCGTTCTCGTCGTCATGATGGCCGCCGCCGCCGGCTGCCTGACCGGCCATGACAGGCACGCCCGACATGAAATGTTCCATGATCGAGCCGAGGATCGCCGGCTTGAGGTGCTGCCAGTCGGGGCCGTCCTTGGTAACGGTAATGAAGTCGTAGCCGAAGAACACGCCGGTGACGCCGGGGATTTCGAACAGCCGGCCGGCCAGCGGCGACGCCGCACGCGCGCTGTCGGCGTCGCGGAAATCGGCCGTGCCTTCGAGCAAAACTTCCTTGCCCGGCAGGAACTTCAGCGTCGCCGGATTGGGGGTCGCTTCGGTCTGGATGAACATGGACGTGTCTCCGTGCCCGCGCGCGCGGGATGTCTCAGTTTGGAATAGTTCTAATTAAGCTTTGCACGGCCGACATTCAAGCCGCTGGCGCGCCTCCGCGCCAATATGTTGCGCCCAGACTATTGGGCCACAAGTCCATGAGGCCAGGCAGCTATCGGGCCAGACGCCTAGGCCAGGCTGTCGATATCCTCGTCCGACAGGTTCTGCGGCACCACCGTCACCGGGATGGGGAAGGCAGCAGCCTTGCCGGCGATCGAGGCGACAAGCGGGCCGGGGCCTTCCTTGCCGGCACCTGCCGCCAGGACCAGGATAGCGATATCCTGGTCGTCTTCAATCAGCTTGTGGATCTCTTCCGCCGGCCGGCCTTCACGCACGACGAGCTCCGGCTCGATGCCGAGTGTCTCGCGCACCTTCGCGGCGTGGCTGTCGAGGGCTGCGTTGGCGGCAGCGGTTGCCTCCTCGCGCATGATCTTCTCGACGCCCAGCCAGTGCTGGAAGTCATCGGGCTCAATGACGTAGAGCAAGACCAGCACGCCGCTGGTGCTTCTGGCGCGCTTGGAGGCGTAGGCCACGGCGCGCTCGCATTCCGGCGTGTCGTCGATGATCGCCAGGAATTTGCGCCGGTGGCCGGCTTCCTTGCTGAGGCGTTTGGAGACCATGTTCTACCCGTGTTGCGCCGCGTCCCAGAGCACGACCCCGAAAAGTGGAAGCCCATTTTCGGACTAGATCATGCTCAGACAAATGAGCCCCATTTCGAACTTTTCGGAATGGAACCGGCTCCAATCTGCCACCGGCGTCGGCTGCCCGCAAGCAGCCAGCGCCGATGATGCTGTCAGTCGCCGAGCAGGCCGATGATGTTGCGCACGTCCTTCATCGTCGTTTCGGCGATGGCGCGGGCGCGGTCGCCGCCGTCACGCAGCACGGCGTCGATATGGCCGGGGTCGGCCATCAGGCGGCGCATCTCGCTGGCGATCGGCGACAGCTTCTCGACAGCGAGGTCGGCAAGGGCTGGCTTGAACACCGAGAACTGCTGGCCGGCAAACTGGCTGAGCACCTCTTCCTTGGTCATGTCGGCCAGGCCGGCATAGATGCCGACCAGGTTTTCCGCCTCGGGGCGATCCTTCAGTTCGTCGAGCTCGCTCGGCAGCGGCGCCGGGTCGGTCTTGGCCTTGCGGATCTTCTTCGAGATGGTGTCGGCATCGTCGGTCAGGTTGATGCGCGAAAGATCCGACGGGTCCGACTTCGACATCTTCTTCGAGCCGTCGCGCAGGCTCATGATACGCGCCGCCGGCCCGCCGATGATCGGCTCGGTGATCGGGAAGTAGCCGTTGACCGTCTCTTCGCCCACCTGCATCTCGACGCCGATGCCGAGATCGGCGATGCGGGTCGAGAAATCGTTGTTGAACTTCTGGGCGATGTCGCGGGTCAGCTCCAGATGCTGTTTCTGGTCCTCGCCGACGGGCACGTGTGTGGCGCGGTAGAGCAGGATGTCGGCAGCCATCAGGCTCGGATAGGCGAGCAGGCCCAGCGAGGCGTTCTCGCGGTCCTTGCCGGCCTTGTCCTTGAACTGCGTCATCCGGTTCATCCAGCCGATGCGCGCCACGCAATTGAAGATCCATGCCAGCTCGGCATGCTGCAGCACGCGCGCCTGGTTGAAGACGATGTGCTTCTTGGGATCGATGCCTGAGGCCAGGAACGCTGCGGTGATCGAGCGTGTCTGGCTCTGGAGGTCGTTATGGACGAGCTGGGCGGTCAGCGAGTGCAGGTCGACGACGCAGTAGATGCATTCGTTGGTATCCTGCAGGGCGACAAACTTGCGAATGGCGCCGAGATAGTTGCCGAGATGGAGATTGCCGGTCGGCTGGACGCCGGAGAAGATGAGCGGTTTGAAGGCGGTCATGATGGATCCCGTGGCTTGTGGAGGGCCGTTTCGCGCGCGGCGAAATTCGAGTGGCGCTTATGAACGATGGCGCTCTTGCTATCAAGAGGGCGGGGCTATCAAGAGGGTCGGCGCCACCTGTGAACGAGGTTCTCGACATGCGCGCCGAGTAGCTTCGCCTGGCCGGCGAGGCGCACAAGCAGCGGATCGTCGGGCGAGGTCCATCCGTGGTGCGCAGTGCGGATCGCCTGTTCGAGCGCAACTCGCAATTCGGCGCTGTCGCGACGCTCGAACAGATCCTTGAGCTCGGCAACGCGCTCCTGTGCTGTCCAGTCGGTTCGTGCCGGCGAGGCGATATGTATCGAGGTCGCTTCCAGTCCAGATGCGAAGCGCAGGCCGGGCTGGCGCAGAAACTTCCGCCACATGAACTGGTCCGTGTAGGTCCCGGCTGGTGCCGGGCTCCAGCCGACGGGCAGGGCACGATAGGCGCTCATGCGATGGCCGCCTACGGTCAGGCCAAAAAAGGCCTTCTCGCCATCGCGCACCTTTTGCCAGCAGCCGGGCTCGGCGAAACTGCCGCCATAGACCACGAACTCGTTTCGGCCGTGCACGTTGATCTGCACCATGTGGCCGAAATCATGCCGCTTCAGCAGCTTGGCCAGGCTGGCAAGGTGGCTGCGCAGCCACAGGTCATCGTCGCCACAATAGGCGACGATCTCGCCGCGCGCCTCCTGCAGAGCCACGTGCCGGTGCGCCTCCCCGTGGCGCTGGCCTTTGGGAAAGTCGAAGTAGCGGATGCGCGGGTCGCTCCGGGCAAGGTCGCCGACGACGTCGCGTGTCTCTGCGGATGCGCCGTCGCCGACCACGAAGAGCTCGAAATCGGAAAAGCTCTGGTCCTGGATGCTGCGGATTGCGTATCCAATCAGATGCGCATGGTTGTGCGTCGGCACCAGCACGGTGGCAAAGGGCTTGCGGTTCACTCGGGCAGCCCGGCCATGCGCCTGATATCGCAGACGCGCTCGACGATCGCGGCGCCTTCGGCGGCCGAACTCATCGGCGCCGGTCCACCATTGAGGTGGCGGAGGAAGGCGGCGAGTTCCGCCTCGAGCGGCATATTGTTCTGGATCGCAACCTCGACCTCCGGCGCATTCAGATCGTTAGGGCTTCCCTGGCGCAGGATCAGATGGTCGTCGAAGCTGCCGTTCAGCGTCACCGTGCCATTGGTACAGGACAGGATCACCGACCGCCGGTTGACCGGGTGGTGCGCCGAGGTCTCGATCACCACGCGCGGCCCGCCGTCGCGGCCGAGCACGGCGACGAGACCGCTGGACGCCGGTCCAAGTCCGTCCGCGAACGCCGTTGCTACAGGTGGGACCTCGCCAAGGACATGCAGGCATATCGACAAGTCATGCGGCAGCAGGTTCCAGATCGGGTCGACCTCGTTGTGGGTCATCGACCAGCCGAGCCGGTACAGCCTGAGTCCCAGGACGTCGCCGATCTCGCCGCTTTTCGCAAATCGGGCGATGCGTTCGATTCCGGCGTGATAGCGCCATTTGTCCATGACGAAGAGGCGGTCGGCAGCCTTCTCAGCCAGCAATCGGGCCGTCGCCCGGTCCGAGGTCAGCGGCTTTTCGACAAACAGCGGAATGTTGCGCGGCAGGAGGCTGAGCAGCACCGCGCCATGGCTGTCACTCGGCGTGGCAACAACGGCGCCCTCGACCTCGGGCAGTTCATCCAGCGTCGGGACAATGTGGTCTGCACCGTTGGCTACGGCATTGGCGCGCGATCTTTCGCCAGGTGCCACGCATGTGACCTTGGCACCCAGCGCTTTCAGGTCGCGCAGGATCAGCTTGCCCCAACCGCCGCAGCCGATCAGACCGAGATGCGGGGCCTCACGCACGGCTGGCGCTCATTTGCGCGCGCACAGCCAAGTACTGTTGCGTCATCTCGGCGGCGGAACCCGCAGTCGTATCACGCGGCGACAGGGCAGGATCGCGGATGTCCCAGTCAAGGCCGAGCGCCGGATCGTCCCAGCGGCAGCCGATTTCGTCCACAGTGTTCCAGTAGTGCGAAACCGAATAGCAAAGGCTGGAAACTTCAGGAAAATGGAAGCCATGGGCGACGCCGGGCGGGACTAGTGCTGCCTGCATTTTCGAACCCTTGAGCGTCACCGTCGTTGCCATGCCATGAGTCGGCGATTCCGGGCGAATGTCCGAGAGCGCGAGCACCAGCGTGCCTTCTAGGCAGACGAGATAGTCGGAGTGGATCACGTGCACATGTACGCCGCGCAGAACGTTGGCCTGGCTACGTACGAAATTCCACTGCACGGGCTCGATGCCGGCATCCCATTCCTGGCGGAAGATTTCCGTCAGGTTCCCGCGATCGTCGTCATGGGTCTTCAGGTCGCGAACAACGCATCCCAGCGGAAGTTTGATCATCGCTATGCTTCCCCACTGCCCCTGGCGCAGCTCTTGCCATGCCGCGCGTCGTGACTCCCAGCGTCTGTATCTGTCCGGTCGATGCAGAAAGCAATGCTCAATCGGCCCGTAGGCTTACGTAGGCACGGCAATCACTCAGATTCGGCCGGCGTTGGCGCAGGCTTGGCGCGATTGCGTTTGATGTTGCGCCGGATCATGCGGGCATCCGCGCCGCCGATGCCGAAGGCGACGCTGAAATAGATGATCATCGCAGCAGCCACCAGCACGCCGAGCGCCGCTGCCTGGGTATAGACGGGGGCCGCCGACCCCAGCCATTGATCGGCCTCGCCCGTGGCGAACCACAGTCCGCCGGCCATGATCGCGGAGGCGACGACAAGGCGCGGTATCCGTTTCATCAGTGCTGCGTCGCGATCCCACTGGCCGCGCCAGACCAGCGTGCCGAGCAGCATCGCCGCGTTGACCCAGCCGGCGATTGCCGATGCCGCAGCAATGCCGGGCGCACCCCAGGACGGAAACAAGGTCAGCGCGACCGAAATGTTCACCGCCACCGAAATGGCGGCGAAATACATCGGCGTGCGTGTGTCCTCGCGTGCGAAGAAGCCGGGCGTGAACGCCTTGATCAACACGAATGCCGGCAGGCCAAGGCCGAAGATGGCGAGGATCGATGCCACCACCGGCGTGCTGTTCGAGGCGGCGAAGGCGCCGCGCTCATAGAGCACACGCACTATCGGCTCCGACATGACCAGCAGGGCCGCGGCAGCGGGGAGCGTCAGGAACAGCGTGAACTCGACCGAGCGGTTCTGCAGGTTGGCTGCCTCGACCTTGTTGCCTGCCTTCAGCGCCCGCGACAGCTCCGGCAACAGCACGATGGCAACGGCGACGCCGACGACGCCGAGCGGCAACTGGTAGACGCGGTCGGCAAGGTTCAGCGACGACACGGCACTATCCTGGCCCGAGGCGATGGCCGTCCCGATCAGCGTGTTGATCTGGGTGATGCCGCCAGTGATCGCCGCCGGCAGCGCCAGCCACAGCAGGCGCTTGACGTTGGGCGTCAGCCTGGGCCGGCGGAAGCCGATCGATATGCCGGCATGGCGCACCGCGATCCAGACGATGATCAGCTGCACCAGACCGGCGGCCAGGACGCCCCAAGCCAGCGCGTAGCCGACGGTCAGCCCGTCATGGCCGCGATACCAGGCATTGGCCAGGACGCCGACGAGGATGATGTTGAGAAACACCGGCGCGATCGCCGCGGCGAAATAGCGGCGCAGCGAGTTCAGCATGCCGCTCATCATCGCCGCCAGCGACATGCAGATCAGATAGGGGAACATGATGGTGGCGAGCGCCACCGTCAGGTCGTACTTCTCGGGATTGTCGGCGAAGCCGGGAGCCACGACGAAACGCACGATCAGCGGCATCGCCAGTTCCATGGCGATGGTCAGTACCAAAAGGGCCGAAAACAATACGCCGAACACTTCCTCCGAAAAGCGCTTGGCGCCCTCCGTGCCGTTGGCCTCGATCTCCTTGGCAAACAGCGGCACGAAGGCGGCGTTGAAAGCGCCCTCGGCAAACAGCCGGCGGAAGGTGTTGGGGAACTGGAATGCGGCATAGAAGGCGTCGGCCACCGGCCCGGTGCCGAGGGCCGCCGCCATCAGCATCTCGCGCGCAAAGCCCAGCACCCGGCTCATCAGCGTGCCCGAGGCAACGGTCGCGAATTTCTTGATCAGTGACATGGGGCGCGACGATGCCTTGCGGATTTGGGCGGGATCATGGCTGGCGTCATTCGGCCGCCGCCGCCTTGGCCTTGGTCCGCTCGGCGCTTGCGCCCTCGAGGGTGGCGATCAGGCGGGTACGGATATTCTCGAGCCGTGTCGGGTTGTCGATCTTCTGGCCGGTCAGGTCGGTGACGTAGAAGGTGTCGATCACCTTCTCGCCGAAGGTGGTGATGTGTGCCGAGGCGATGTCGAGCGACAGGTCGGACAGCGCGCCCGTGATCTCCGACAGGAAGCCGGGGCGGTCGAGGCCTTCGACCTCGATCACCGAGAAACGGTTCGACAGCGCATTGCGGATTTCCGCACGCGGCTGGATGCGGAAGGTCTTCTGGCCGCGCTTCGGCTTGGCCCGCTTGGCGATCATCTCCGGCAGCCAGGCCCGGCCCGACAGCACGTCCTCGATCAGCTGGCCGACACGTTCGGCGCGCCGACGCTCGTCCTCGTCGCGGTCGAATTCGCGGCTGATCAGGATGATGTCGAGCGCCCGCCCATCGGCGGTGGTGAAGATCTGCGCGTCGACGATGTTGCCGCCGGCAGCCGCACAGGCGCCTGCGATCACCGACAGCAGGCGCGGATGATCCTGCGCCAGGATGGTGATCTCGGTGACGGCCTCGAATTCGTGGGTCCGCACCATTGTCGACAACTGCTTGCCGGCCGCATCGGCGCCGCGGATGAACTCGGCATGACGCTTCTGGTCTTCCAGGTCGACGGTCAGCAGGTAGTTGTCATAATGCAGCTTGACGTATTTCCGCCGCGCCGCCTCCGGCCAGTCGGAAAGTGCCGCGGCCAAAGTCTCGCGTGCCGCCGCCGTGCGCTCGGCCCGCGACAGCTCGGAAAAGCCACCGGTCAGGAGGAGCTCGGTCTCGTAATACAGCGTGCGCAGCAACTGGCCCTTCCAGCCGTTCCACACGCCCGGGCCGACGCCGCGGATGTCACAGACGGTCAGGATCAAGAGCAGCTTCAGCCGCTCGACCGACTGCACGACGTCGGCGAAATCGTCGATGGTCTTGCGGTCGTTGAGGTCGCGCGTCTGCGCCGTCATCGACATCACCAGGTGGTTCTCGACCAGCCAGGCGACGGTCTCCGTGTCGGTCGGCGACAGTCCCATATGCGGGCAGATGCGGCGGGCGATCTTGCCGCCGGCCTCCGAATGGTCCTCCGGCCGGCCCTTGGCGATGTCGTGCAGCAGCACCGCGACATAGAGCACCTCGCGCTGCTTCTTCAGGCCGCCGATCAGCGAATGGCTGAGCGGATGGATCTTGGCGCCGTCGCCATGCTCTATCTCGGAGAGCACGCCGATGCAGCGCAAGAGGTGCTCGTCGACGGTGTAGTGGTGATACATCGAGAACTGCATCATCGCGACGATCTTGCCGAAGTCGGGGATCAGCCGGCCCAGCAGTCCGGCCTCGTTCATGCGCCGCATGTTGAGCTCGGGGCTGCGGTCCGAGGTCAGGATGTCGAGGAAATAGCGGTTGGCTTCCTCGTTGCGGCGCAGGCCCTTGTCGACGAGACCGAGCGAGCGGGTCAGAAGCTTGAGCGCATTGGGATGCAGCTCCAGCCCGTGCCGGTCCGCGAACCAGAAGAAGCGCAGCATGTTGACCGGGTCGCGCGAAAACACCTTGTCGTCGGCGACGTTGATGCGCTGGTTGTCGATGATGAAGTCGCTGGTGCCGGCGAGCTTGCGCCGTCGCCTGGAAAAGCCCTGCAGCAGCCCGTGGAAGCCCGGCGCGTCTTTGGCCTGTTCCTCTTCCAGGGCGGCGCAAAAGATGCGAGTCAGGTCGCCCACTTCCTTGGCCACCAGGAAGTAGTCCTTCATGAAGCGTTCGACCGCCGAAAGCCCGGGCTGGGTGGTGTAGCCGAGGCGCTGGGCGATCTCCCGCTGGATGTCGAAATGCAGCCTTTCCTCGGGCTTGCCGGTCAGGAAATGCATGTGGCAACGCACCGCCCAGAGAAAATCCTCGGCCTCGACGAACTGGCCGTATTCGCCCTCGGTGAACACGCCCTTGTTGATCAGCTCGGCGCCGGTGCGCACGCGGTAGTAATATTTGGCGATCCAGAACAGCGTGTGCAGGTCGCGCAAGCCGCCCTTGCCGTCCTTGATGTTGGGTTCGACCAGATAGCGGCTCTCGCCCGCCTTGGCGTGGCGGCCATCACGCTCGGCGAGCTTTGCCTGCACGTATTCGGGGCCGGTGCCTTTCACCAGCTCCTTGTCGAAGCGGTCGATCAGTTCGTCGCAGAGCTTCTGCTCGCCCCAGATGAAGCGCGCTTCCAGGATCGCCGTGCGGATGGTGATGTCGCTGCGCGACAGGCGGATGCATTCATCGATGTTGCGGGTGGCGTGGCCGACCTTCAGCCCCATGTCCCACAGCATGTAGAGCATATATTCGACGATCTGCTCGCCCCACGGCGTCTGCTTGTAGGGCAGCAGGAACAACAGGTCGATGTCGGAGCCGGGCGCCAGCGTGCCGCGGCCATAGCCGCCAACGGCGACGACAGCCATGCGCTCCGCCGAGGACGGGTTCTTGGCGCGGTAGACGTGGGTGACGGCGAAATCGTAGAGGACGCGGATGATCTCGTCCATCAGGTGCGAGATCCGCACGGCACAGAGTGTGCCGCCGCCATCGTCCATCAGCATGTTCTCGGCGATCTTCTTGCCGGCGGCGATGTGGTCCTTGAACAGCTGCAGCGCCTTGGCGCGCACGGCCGGGTCGGTACCGTCGCCGTCGCTGGTCTGCGCCGTCAGTTCGCGGCGCAGCGCGTCCGCGTCGATCAGCTCTTCGAGTTTGAGCGGAACTTTGTTCATCTGCCTCGGCTGGCCTCGCCCTTGTGGCGGCGTCTATAGCGTGATTTTCCAGCCATGTGTATGGCCGACGTCGGGGCCCCGTTCAACCTGCGGCCGCGCGCTGCTTGGCTGTGGCCCGCCCCAGCGCGGCGCGCAGAATTGTTGCCCACCGCCCTGCGATCGCCGTCTCGTCCAGGAACGCTCGCGAATACGCCGTCAGCGGGCTTTGCGCGAAGAACGCTTCATAGAGCGCCGGGTCGCGATCGGCCCTCACCGTCCGCCGCGCCACCGAAATCAGCGTCAGCGGCACGGCCAGCTTGCGCATCAGGGGCGACCGTGCCAGCGGCTGCCAGCCGAAGGCAAGCCCGTCGCAGATGCGCTTTTCATGCGCATGCCAGTTGATGAAGCAGCGCTCGTCGAAATCCTCTGCGACCCGCGGGTTGCCCCAGTAGATCGGCACGCTGCCGGCGAGCATAGCGTCGACGAGCTTCTCGGTCGTGTAGCCGGCAGCGCTGCTGTTTTCGAAGGCGATGGTGAAGCGCCTGTCCCTGAGAAACGCCAGCTTGTCGTCGCGCGAGTTGCCGATCGGCGCGCAGTTGCGCTGCACCCGGCCAGGTGCGTCGACCCGGCGGTAGAGCGACAGGGCCCGGAACAGCCAGCGGCGCAGCTTGGCGCGCTTGTTGCCATAGATGAAGGCGCAGAAATGTGGCCTGTTGGCGCGCTGTTCGGGTGTCTCGGGCGGCAGTCCCGTCAGGCAGTGCAGGATCGAATCGCCGCCGCTGCTCCAGACGTAAAGCGGGTAGCGCATGTAGCGCTCGTTGCCGATATCGGCTTCGTAGTCGAAGGCCAGCGCCCACTCGCAATGGTCCATCAGCGGCGTTGCGTTTTCGCCCGTCAGGAAGACGCGCTCATAGTCGCCGGCGGGCACGTCGGGCATGCGGGTGCGGCCGACATTCTGATTCTTGGGCGCGAACGGTCCGATCAGCACGAGGTCGGCCTGATCGAGCTCGTCGCAATATTCGATCGCCACGCCGCAGGCCTGCGCCCACGGCGCGACATAGCTCTCGACGGCGCGACGCGGCGGCATGTCCTGCCAGAAATGGCAGCAATGGACCTTCACCACGGCTTGGCCGGGCAGGGACGTCGCGCTGGTTACGGCTCTATCGGTCATGCTGCATCTGTACTCGCGTAAGGTCGCCCCGGCATCGCGCAGCCCGGCCGACGTTCCATCCTGTGGAAGCCTTGACCTTCCAGCAGGTGGAACATCTACCTTACTGGCCCATGCCGCTGCATATACTGGATTTCTTGAGATGAAACATACTGAAGATCACGCCGGACACACCCACCATGGCCACGGTCACGGCGCGGCGCCCGAAACGGTGGTTCGCGACGCCGTCTGCGGCATGACCGTCGATCCCGCTGCCGGCAAGCCGTCGCTCGAACATGGCGGCCGCCTGTTCCATTTCTGCAGCGCCTCGTGTCGTGGCAAGTTCCAGGCGGCGCCCGACAAATATGTGAGCGCCAAGGACCCGGTCTGCGGCTTGGACGTCGCCCGCGACTCGGCCAGACACTTTCTCAAGCACGAAGGTTCCGGTTATTACTTCTGCTCGTCCTCCTGCGCGGGCAAGTTCACAGTCGAGCCGGCAAAATACACCTCCGGCAAGCCGGCCGCGGCGCCGGCGCCCAAGGGGTCACAATACACCTGCCCGATGCATCCCGAGATCGTCAGGGACAAGCCCGGCTCCTGCCCGATATGCGGCATGGCGCTCGAGCCGATGATGCCGTCCGCCGACGACGGTCCAAATCCCGAGCTTGTCGACTTCACCAGGCGTTTCTGGATCAGCGCGGTCCTGTCCATCCCACTTTTGATCATCACCATGGGGCCGATGGTCGGCCTGCCGACACGTGACTGGATCGGCGAGCCGCTCGCTTCCTGGCTCGAGCTGATCCTGGCAACGCCCGTTGTGCTCTGGGCAGCGCTGCCCTTCTTTCATCGCGGCCTGGATTCGTTCCGCAACCGCAGCCCCAACATGTGGACGCTGATCTCGCTCGGCGTCGGCGCGGCCTATCTCTATTCGGTCGTGGCCACGCTGTTTCCCGACCTCTTTCCACACCAGTTCCGCGGCCATGGCGGCTCGGTGCCGGTCTATTTCGAGGCGGCCAGCGTCATCGTCGCGCTCGTCTTCCTTGGCCAGGTGCTGGAGCTCAGGGCGCGCGAGCGCACCGGTTCGGCCATCCGCGCGCTTCTCGACCTGGCGCCCAAGACGGCGCGTCGCATCGCCGCCGACGGCTCGGAAACCGAGGTCCCACTTGAGGAGGTCGTCAGCGGCGACCGCCTGCGCATCCGCCCCGGTGACGGCGTTCCGGTCGACGGCATCGTGCTCGAGGGCCGCTCGTCGGTCGACGAATCGATGATCACGGGCGAGCCGGTTCCGGTCGAAAAGGTCGAGGGCGAGCGCGTCACCGGCGGCACGCTCAACAAGAACGGCTCGCTGATCATGCGCGCCGACAAGGTCGGTGCCGACACGGTGCTGTCGCAGATCGTCGACATGGTCGCCAAGGCCCAGCGCAGCCGCGCGCCAATCCAGGGGCTCGCCGACCGCATCTCGTTCTATTTCGTCCCTGCGGTAGTGGTCATCGCGATCATCGCCTTCATCGTCTGGGCGCTGATCGGGCCCGAGCCGAGCATGGTCTTTGCCATCGTCTCGGCGGTGTCGGTGCTGATCATCGCCTGCCCCTGCGCGCTCGGCCTCGCCACGCCGATGTCGGTCATGACCGCCACCGGTCGCGGCGCCCAGGCCGGCGTGCTGATCAAGGATGCCGAGGCGCTGGAGCGTTTCGCCAAGGTCGATACGCTGATCGTCGACAAGACAGGCACGCTGACCGAGGGGCGGCCGCAGTTGACCGACGTGGTCGCCGCCGACGGCATCTCGGGCGATGAGTTGCTGTCGCTCGCCGCCGGGCTCGAAAAGGGATCCGAGCACCCACTTGCCGAGGCCATCGTCGACGGTGCATCCAAGCGTGGTGTCACCGTGCCGGACGCGCAGGACTTCGAATCGATCACCGGCAAGGGCGTTTCGGGCACGGTCTCCGGCCGCAAGGTGGCGCTCGGCAATGCCGCCATGATGGCCGATCTCGGGCTTGAATTCGCTGGCCTCGCTTCCCGCGCCGACAGCCTGCGCGCCGAGGGCAAGACGGCGATGTTCGTTGCCGTCGACGGCAAGCCGGCCGGCATCGTCGCTGTCGCCGACCCGATCAAGACATCGGCGGCTGTCGCCATCCGCGAGCTGCACGACCTCGGCCTCAGGATCATCATGGCCACCGGCGACAATGCCCGCACGGCAAAAGCTGTCGCTGAAAAGCTCGGAATCGACGAGGTTCGTGCCGACATGCTGCCGGAGAGCAAGAAGGCGCTGGTCGACGAGTTGCGCGCCAAGGGGCAGGGTGTGGCCATGGCCGGCGACGGCGTCAACGACGCGCCCGCACTTGCTGCCGCCGATGTCGGCATCGCCATGGGCACCGGCGCCGACGTCGCCATGGAGAGTGCCGGCATCACCCTGGTCAAGGGCGACCTCGGCGGCATCGTCCGGGCGCGCAAGCTCGCCCGGGGCACCATCCGCAACATCAAGGAAAACCTGTTCTTCGCCTTCATCTACAACGTGCTGGGTGTTCCCGTCGCCGCAGGCGTCCTATTTCCGGTCCTCGGCACGCTTCTGTCGCCGATGATTGCCGCCGCCGCGATGAGCCTGTCGTCGGTGTCGGTCATTGCCAACGCGCTGCGGCTGAGGGCGATCAAACTCTGAGATGCGGCCTCCAACGAGGAGATGTGAGTGTTCAGAAAGATCGTGCTCGCCCTGATGGCGACGGGAATGCTGGTTGCCGTTCTGCTCGAAACCGCGCCGGTCTGACCCAACCGGTGTCGACGTTGCCTGCGGCATCATCCGCAGGCGGCCAGCGCCGAAGCTGAGGAGCAGGGGCACCCCGCTCCTCGCCGGTTGGCGGCGCCGTCAGAACTGGGTCGTCAGCCCCACCGTGATGGTGCGCCCTCGGCCGGTCTTGTCGCCCATCTCGCCCGACACCGCCGGGCTGTAGGCCACGTTGGTCAGGTTCTCGACGTTCAGGAACGCCGTGGCGTTCTTGTTGACCTTGTACGAGGCATAGGCGTTGAACAGCGTATAGGCCTCCTTGGTTGCAGTATCGCCGAAGCCAACCGCATAGCGGCTGCCGCCGACATGGTTCATCGTCGCGCCGATTGTCAGTGCTTCCTCGAAGGCGCGGATGCCGACATCGACGGAGACCTTGCTCTCCGGCAGGAAAGTCGAATCGCCATTGCCGATGCCGGCGCCCCAGCCAACCGGCTGGTTGTTGCTCGCCTGGGTGTAGGAGAGATTGACGTAGGCGATGCCGGCATCATAACCGCCCTCGACCTCGAAGCCCCGTGAGTGCGTCGTTCCGGGAACGTTGACCCAGATCGCCCGTTCGTAAGGGTCGCCCGGGATATTGATCAGATTGTTGACGATGTAGTTGTCGATGGCGTTGTTGAAGTAGTTCACCTTAAGCCGCAGCTCGTCGCCGCCATAAAGCAGGTCGTTCCTGACGATATTGGCGCCGATCTCCCAGCCCCTTGATGTTTCCGGGTTGAGGTGGAAGTTGGAGTACTGGCCACCGCCGACGCCAGATCCGATCGGAACCAGCGCCCACAGCGCCTCGCGCGCCGAGGGCGGCCTGAAGGTGTGTGAGTAGGTCACATAGGGCTGCAGCCAGTCGAGCGGCTTTGCCGACAGCGTGATCTTCGGGTTCAGCGCGGATTCGTGCCTGGAGACATCGACATTGCCACCGGTCGGCGGGCAGAAGCCGATATTCGGTTTGCACGGGCTCTGGCGACCGCTCAGGTCCCAGTAGTCGTAGTTGAGGCCGGCGTTCAGCTCGAAGATACCCTGTGACAGGGTGAGGTCGGAGAAGGCGCGCGCCTTCTGCATGTGCCCGGGCGGATTGGCGCCGCGGAACAGGTTGACCTTGTAGTCGTTGGACGAATAGGCCGCGCCATAGTCCCAGCGCGCGCTGAGCTCGTCGGTAATGTCGAACCGGCTGGTATTGGCGATGTCGAAGCCGAAGCCGAAGTCGCGCGTGTTGCGCTTGCGGTACGATCCGCCCGTCGTCGGATCGTAAGACATGTCGGTGCGGTTGTAGTAGCCGTTGATCCTGAGGTCGATCCAGTCGCCGCCGGGCTGGTATTTGTAGTTGGCCGTATAGGTCGCGTTGTCGACACCCCAGTTGTAGCCCGAAACCAGGAAGTCGTTCTTGTACCAGCGCGCGCCCAGCCTTAGGTCGTGCACGTCGTCGGGCTGGAAGTGCAGCTTCACCAGGCCGGACCCGGGCTTGTTGCTGGCGTCGGGCCTGTTGTAGGTGCCGTCGCCACGCTGGTAGTTGCCATGCTCGCCATAGCTGAACGCGCCCAGGATAGAGGCTTGGCCACCTCCGGCCAATTCGGTCTGGACACCTGCCGCGGCCATCCCCGAAGCGCCATAGCCATTGCTGCCTGCCTTGACGGTCGTCTTGACGCCCCGGTCCTGGCCTTCGAGCACGACGTCGTCGAACTCGATGGTGCGGAAATTGACCGCACCTGCCAGCGAGCCCATGCCATAGGCGCCATTGACCGCGCCGCGTTCCGCGCCGATGCCGGCAAGAAGGTTGGTGTCGATGTAGAGCAACTCGCCGCCGGTGGAGGCGTGGCCTGCGGTGTTCCTGAAGGTCTGGGGCACTCCGTCGATCATCGTGTTAACGCGGCCATCGGCTTCGAAGCCGCGGATGTTCACCGACACGCCGGGCTGGCTCGACGACATGCGGGTGAACGTGCCCGGCATGCTGCGAACGATGGCATTGGCGTCACCGCCAAATTTCTCCTGGACGATCTTGCCGTCGATGACGCTGACGCCACCTGATGTCTGGAAGGGCGCTTTCGTATCGCTGCCGGCGCTGACCGTGATGGGTGGCAGCACCAATGGGCTCGTTGCCGGCGCCTTCCGGTCTGACTTGACCGGCTTGGGCGGCTGCTCGGCGCCGTTGGGGGACTGGGCATTCGCCACGCTGAGGGCAATGGCGCTGCACACGGCCGCCAACGCGACAGTGCTGCAACGGATGATGTGATGATTGTTCACTGTGTTCCTCGGAATGCTGGGAATCAGTGGCTTGCTCTGGAGAAAGAACTGCTAGCTTCTGATGCGCGTCTTCTCGGAAGACGACTTGGCGCCTGATTGATGGGATGAGCCCAGGCTCTCAACGCGCCATTGAAAACACTGGCAATGAGCGCCCAAACACAGGCGGTCGGCCTCTCGTCCAGGCATCCGAGAGAAGACATCGAAATTTCAGTATGTTGTTTGACCACCCCGTTGGCCGGTCGACGGCCATGAAGCTGAGCTACATTAACTTGATATTTGTAGTCAAGTTTTATGCGAGGCGATTTTGCGTCGCCCACAGGCGCATGCGGACGGCTATATCAGTGCCTTCCAGCTGCCTGAGACAGCCGCTGAAGACGAACCCATAGGCTTTGTTGCCGTAACTGCGCGGCATCGGTCGTCATCCTGCAAAGCGGTTTGAAAAGACGAGCAACGCGTCGACGCTGTAGCCAACGTGGCCCGGTGCGGTAAGCTGACACAAATCGCCGAGGAGACTGCCATGCCTTCACCGTCCGCAATCACGACGCTGCCCTCGGGCGAGGCCGTGCCGACCCTCGGCCAGGGCACCTGGATGATGGGCGAGGACCGCAGCCGCGTCGCCGACGAAGTCGCCGCACTTCAGCTTGGGCTCGATCTTGGCGTCACCTTGATCGACACCGCCGAAATGTATGGCACCGGCGGTGCGGAAAAGGTGGTGGGCGAGGCCATTGCAGGGCGCCGCGACGAGGTGTTCCTCGTCTCCAAGGTGCTGCCGTCCAACGCTTCGCGCAATGGCGTCATCCGCGCCTGCGAGGCGAGCCTAAGGCGCATGCACACCGACCGGATCGATCTGTACCTGTTGCACTGGCGCGGCGGCGTGCCGCTGTCGGAAACCATCGCCGTCTTCGAGGAGCTGCGTCAGTCGGGCAAGATTCGCCACTGGGGCGTCAGCAATTTCGATGCCGATGACATGGAAGAGATGAGCCGTCTGTCCAAGGGCGGCGCCTGCCAGTCCAACCAGGTGCTCTACAACCTCACCCGCCGCGGCATCGAGTTCGATCTGTTGCCGCAGTGCCGGGGCCTCGGCATGCCTGTCATGGCCTATTCGCCCGTCGAGCAGGGTGCGCTCGCCGGCAACAAGGGTCTCCAAGGCATCGCCGCCCGCCATGAGGCGACCGCCGCGCAGATCGCGCTCGCCTGGGTCCTGGCCCAGTCAGGCGTCATAGCAATCCCCAAGGCGACGCGCCTCGAGCATGTCAGGCAGAACGCCGCTGCGCGCGATATCAGGCTGACCGGGCAGGATCTGGCCGAACTCGACCGCCTGTTCCCGCCGCCATCGCGCAAGCGTCCTCTGGAGATGATCTGACCGTTTTGGCCGGCGTCTGTCAGCTCGCCTTGACGGAACAGATACCGTTGGCGCCGCCCTTGCCGGTGTAGGAGACGCTCGGCGAGCCATCGGGATTGATGCTCAGCGAGATGGTCACGCCGGCGCCCTTGATCTCGAAGTAGTTGTCGTTGAACTTCTTCAGCGCGCCTTCCTTGCCGTTGATGTAGACCGGCCCGCCTTGGTCGGCATGGACCTCGATGTTGCCGGGGCAGGTGGCGTTGAGAAGCGGGATCGACGCATGCGCCGGCGTTGCAAGCTCAAGGGCTGCCGCCAGGGCAGACACACCAGCCAAAGTCTTGTTCATTTCATTCCCCCATGTCTGGACGACATCAGGCATTGTTGCGCTGCTGCGACCGTGCCGCAAGCGCACATGGGCTCAGCTTGCCAGCGCCACGTCGGGCGCACCGATCCTTGCCTCGAAGCTGCGGCTCTTGATGCCGACATAGTGCTCGCCAAATGGCCGCGGCTTGGCGATGCCAAAGCCTTGCGCATAATCGACGCCGATGTCGCGCAACGCCCTGGCAATGTCGTCGTTCTCGACGAACTCGGCGATGGTGCGCTTGCCCGTCACTTCGCCGATATGCTGGATCATCTCGACCATGGCGCGGTCGATGCGGTCGACAAGCATGTCCTTGACGAAGCCGCCGTCGATCTTGAGGTAGTCGACGGGCAGGGCCTTGAGATAGCTGAACGACGACATGCCCGCACCGAAATCGTCGAGCGAGAAGCGGCAGCCATGCGCCTGCAGCGTGGCGATGAAGCGGGCCGCCCGGTCGAGGTCGGCGATCGCGCTGGTCTCGGTGATCTCGAAGCAGATGGTCGCGGGCGAAATGCCGCTGCGGGCAAACTGCTCCAATACGTAGTCGGCAAAGCTGTCGTCGCCGAAGCTCGCGCCCGACAGGTTGATGGCGCAGGTGGTGATCGGTGAAGCGTCGGCCGTCTGCCGGGCCAGGATGCCGAAGGCCTGGCGCACCATCCAGCGGTCGATCAGCGGCATCAGCCCGTAGCGCTCGGCCGCAGGGATGAATTCGCCTGGTGCAATCAGCTTGTCCTCGGCATCGGCCAGCCGGACCAACAGCTCGACATGGGCGCCTGCCGCGCCATCGCCATGCAACGGCACGATCTCCTGGGCGAAGATGCGGAAACGGTTCTGCTCCAGCGCTTCGCGCAGGCGCTGCACCCAGGCCATCTCGCTCAGCCGCTGCTCCACCTCCATGTCGCCGATCTGCTGGATCTGGATGCGATTGCGGCCGCGCTCCTTGGCCATGTAGCAGGCGACGTCGACGCTGCGCAGAATCTCTTCCAGCGTCATGCTGGCATCCGACATTCCAACCACGCCGATGCTGACGCTGATCTTGAAAGCGCGTCCCGCCCAGACGAAGTTCAGCTCGTCGACGGCCTGGCGCAGGCTCTCGGCGGTGCTTGCCGCGAGCTCCTCGGGGCAGTTCTCCATCAGGATGCCGAATTCGTCGCCACCCAGCCGTGCCAGAAGATCGGTCGGGCGCAACCGGCTGTGCAGTGCCGCCGACACCTTGCGCAGGAGTTCGTCGCCGGCCGCATGGCCGCAGGTGTCGTTGACGATCTTGAACTGGTCGAGGTCGAGATACATCAGCGCGTGCACCGCCGGGCGCTTGGCCAGGGCTGCCAGCGACGCGTTCAGCCGCGCCTCGAATTCGCGGCGGTTGGCCAGCGAGGTCAGCGTGTCATGGCTCGCCTGCCACGACAGCTGCGCCATGAATTCCTGTTCCTTGGTGCGGTCGTGGAACACCAGCACCGCGCCCGCCACCTTGCCGTCGACATAGAGCGGCGCTGCCACCAGCGACACTGCGACGCTCGAAAGGTCCGGCCGCATCAGTTGCTGCGGCACGCCGCTGCCGCCGACCGCTTCGCCCGAAAGGACGCGTGCGATGAAGCCGTTGTCTTCTTCGTCGCTCTCTTCGCTGACCAGCCGGAACAGCTGGTCGAGTGGCTTGCCCTTGGCGCTGGCGCCATGCCAGTCGAGCATCGCCTCGGCCGCTTCGTTCATATAGTCGAGCCGGCCCTCGGCGTCGGTTGCAACGACGGCCTGGCCGATCGAGGCCAGCGTGATCTGAGCGCGCTCCCGCTCGGCATTCAAAGCGCTTTCAAACGCCCGGCGCTGCTCCAGCAGATTGCCCGTGCGCCGCATCGCCAAAAGGATCAGGGCGCCTGCGGTTACCACGTTGACGCAGAGCAGCAGCACGGTGATGTCGCGCGAGCCGCGCCCGAGCGAGACGGAGAAGGCCTCAGCCAGCGGTGCCGTCTCTTCGTGCAGACGATGGATGTCCTTCTTCCACGCCGCGAGCTGTTCTGCCGAGGCACTGCCGCTCGAGATGCCGGCATGCATGGCCTCGCCGAGTGCCGCGATCTCCAGGATCTTCGGATCGGCGTCGATCCAGCGGTCGACGGCATTGGACAGGTAAGGCACGTGGCGGAAGTTCTTGAACAGCCAGATCAGGCCGGGATTGTCGTTGGGATGGTTGCCGCCGCGAAGGAAGCCGTCATAGGCGGCGTCATAGTCGAACAGCGGTTTTTCCATCGCCAGGCGCGCGTCGCGGTCGGCAAGCGGCACCGCAATGGCGTGGCGGAAGCGTTCGAAATAGTTGGCATCGCCGGAATTGGCATAAAGCGTCAGATAGTAGATCGCGTCCTTGTGGCCTTTCGACCAGGCGCTTTCGCCTGCAGCATAGGCGCGCACGGCAGACAAGGTATAGAGACTGGCACCGGCAATGACGGTCTGTATCAGGACAACGGCGATGAAGGGCCACAGCAGCCCGATGAGCTGAAACCTGGATCTGATGTCGCGTTGTCTCGTCACATGTATGGCGAACGAACTCGCCCCCCAGCTTGTTCTCCTCGCGTTTGCGGCGCGAATAGTTGCAATACCTATATGAGCAAGCTTTAAAATTCCTTTCCCTGTAAGGTTCAAAGCACTATCCAGTACATTGACGTAGGGTAAGGTATTTCCGGCCTGCTGCCAGCGATCTTCCGTCAACTTGGGTTGACGGAATTGCCTACGTCAACTAATGTTGACGAATGGTTGATCTGAACGCCCTGCATTTGCCCGATGATCCCGACGAAGCGCTGGCCGCGGTGGTTGCCTTGCGACGGCTGGCCGACACGCTCGAGCGGCGCGCGGTCAGGTCGGCGCTCGGGCAGGGCTGGTCATGGGCGCGGATCGCCCAGGCACTCGGCGTCAGCAAGCAGGCCGCCCACAAGCGGCTGTCCGACATCGGCGATGGGCCGGAGAGCTAGGAGACGAGAATGTTCAGCCGCATCAAGGCGCGTTTCAACGACATCGGCACGATCGGCACGCTATGCACCGGGGCGGAGCAACATGCGTTGCGGGATCATCAGCGCGAGCCGGGCGCCGAGCACTTCCTGCTCGCCGCGCTCGACCTGCCCGACAGCACGGCGCGGCAAGCCTTCGCAGCGGTCGGCGCGGATCCCGCGGCGCTGCACCAAGCCATCGCCCGTCAGTATGGCGACGCCCTTGCCGCCATCGGCCTGGATATCGCTTCGTCGTCGTCGGCCGGGTCGGAGCGGCTGGCCGCACGCCCCGGCGCATTCAATGCGTCGGCCTCCGGGCAGGAGGTCATGCAGGCGCTGGCGGCAAGCCGAAGCCAGCACGGCCCGCTGCTCGGCGCGCATGTCGTTGCCATCGTTGCCGGCATGCCGCACGGCGTTGCCGCCCGCGCCTTGCGGGCGATGGGCATCGACCTTGCCCAACTCAGATCCGCCGCCGAAGCTGTCGCCGGCGCCGATGCGCGTCCCTGAGCCGGGACGCGCTCACTTCGCCCGGTGAAGCCGGAGCGGCTTGGTCGCCTCGCGCTGGATGACGCCTTGTGCTTCGAGGTCGAGCTGGGCTGCCTTCAGCCACCAGCCGGCCTTGTCGCCGCCGGGAAACAGCTCCTCGGACAGGATCGGCAGCACCGCCGCCTTGGTTTCCGCCACGGTCAGGCCCGGCGTGGTTGCCGGCAGCACCTCAAGCAACGCGTCGCGCATGGCGGTGTATTTTGCCTTGTCGACACGCACGACATGGTTGGGCGAGACGATGTTGCGGATCTCGATCTTCTCAGCCGCCTTGGACATCGAGCTCTCCCTTTACATATTCGATCTTGGGGGCGCGAAAACCCATCGCCGCCCAGGCAGACAAAAGCCGCCACATGAAGCGGCCGGAATGCTTGGCATAACTCGGCAGGCTGTCTGTGAATTCGACGCCGGACCTGCGGTCGGCGGTCATCGTGCGCATCTCGGCCGGTGGCCGGTCGGCGGGGTCGATGCGCTCGCGATAGACCGACAGCCAATGCCCGCCCTTGAACTCCAGAAACATCGGCGAGTTGCAACAGGAAGCCACCACGCGCCGGGTCGGCGCCGTCCGGCTCAGCCGGTGTTCGCGCAACAGCTCGGCGCCATGCGCACAGCGGATCCGGTCTTTGCGGTAGAGCGTGTAGTTCGTGCCGCCGTCGCTTTCGAGCACCGGCGCGCCGCCGGGTAGCGCGGCGAAAATCCCGCCTGCCTTCTGGCAGCTGGAGCAATAGCAGATCGCGCCGACGATCGGCGTGCCGCTCGCCTCGAATGCCACCTGTCCGCATCTGCAGGCGATCCGTCGCATGTCAGCCATCTCATCACCTCGTCCGTCGATTTAAAACTAAACTGGACCGTCCAGTTTGATTTGTCAACGGCTTCGGCTTATGCTCGACATCGCAGCTGCCGATACAGGGACGTGCATTGATGAAGACCGCCAAAACGCGCCAGGAACGGACACGCGACACCATCCTCGATGCCGCCGCCGGCCTGTTTCTCCGCAACGGTTTCCTTGGCGCCAATATGGACGAGATCGCAGCGGTCGCCGACGTTTCCAAGCAGACCGTCTATGCCCATTTCCACAGCAAGGAAGCCTTGTTCCTCGATGTCGTCAGGGGGCTGACCGGCGTTGCCGGCGACGTCCACCAGGAGCAGGTCGCCGACCCCGTCGACGACCGCCCGATCGCCGATTACCTCCAGGAATTTGCCGAACTTCAGCTCACCATCGTCATGACGCCGAAGCTGATGCAACTGCGGCGGCTGGTCATCGGCGAGGTCGAGCGCTTTCCGGAACTGGGCAGGGCGCTGCATGCGCTCGGCCCGCAGCGCTCGATTACCCGCCTGTCGCGCGCCTTCGAGCGCTACCGCAGGCTCGGCCAGATCGAGGCCGACGACCTCGAGGCCGCGGCGTCGTTCTTCAACTGGCTGGTGATGGGGGCCCCCGTCAACGACGCCATGCTTCTGGGCGACGACGCCATCCTGCCCGCCGCGGCCTGCCGCGGCCACGCTGCCGAAAGCGTGCGCATCTTCCTCGCTGCCTTCGGCCCGCGCGCCACGCATCGGGCATAGGCGCCGGCTGGTGGCCGGCGCCGCAGGGTTCATTGACCTGATGCCATCAGGTCGCGCACCAGCGCGTCCTTCACCAGCCCGATCAGCTCGGCATGCAGTTCGCCGCGTGGTCGGCCGGCCTCGTCCGAACAGATCGGATCGAACTCGCCAAACGACTTGAGCAGTTCGGCCGCACCGTCCTTGCACTCGGGCAGGAAGCTGAAATGCGTCGCACCCGCCACGGTCGCATAGGTCCCCTTGGACGTCAGCTTCGCGAGTCCATCGGAGATGACAGCCAGCGGAATGCCTTCACCCTCGCCGAGATTGATGAAGTGCATCGGGATCGCGATGTCCTTCAGGCTGTCGGGGTCATAGGCCTGGGCGAGGCCGGGATCGGCCAGCACCGCCGTCTTGATCCGCTGGTCGAGGTTCGACTGCTCGAAGCGCGCCTGATCGATGCGGCGCAGGTCTACCTTGTCGACTGTAATCTTCTCGTCATTGACGTAGCCGACGCCGCTTACAAACCAGGCGCAGTCCCACTTCTTGTAGCTGTCGCAATAGCGGGCATAGGCCTCGAGATTGGCGCGCGCGCCCGAAAGCTCCATGGCACTGGCACCACCGAGCGAGAAGCCGACGATGCCGATCCTGTCGGCATCGATGACGCTGCTCCAGGCCGGATCCCTGGCCAGTGCGTCGATGACGGCGGACAGATCGGCCGTGCGCTGCCACAGCTTCGGCGTTTCGGCCGGGGTGGAAAAACCGCTGGTCGTGCCCGGATGGTTGGGGCCGGCAACGACGAAACCCGCCTTGGCAAGCTCGGTGGCGAGCCAGCTCATCGCCTGCACGCGGCTGCCCGATCCATGCGACAGCAGCACCAGCGGATGGCGGCCCGGCACTACGGGTGCATCAATGCTGGCTGCCGCGCCCTTGAACACCTTGTTGTCGCCGACAATTGTCGGCTTGCCGCCGACGGCTGCCGGATACCAGACGGTCACGGATAGATCGCGGCCGGTCTGCGGCACCGACATCTCTTTGATGCCCGCTTCCGAAGCGAAGCAGGCGGAGACGAAGCCGATGAGGGCGGGAATGGTGGTGAGTAACTGGAGCACGGGAACCTCGCTCTGTTTGCGGATGAAGACGAGCGAGCAATGGCGAAATTGACCTTTATCGGCGTCCTCGATCGCGATTCAGGTCGTGCTCGATCGCGATAGAGGCCATGATCGGCTGTCTGCTCTCCCGTGGGATTCGCCTTGATCTTCGTGCCCTTGTCCTTCGTCGCCGCCCTGTTGCTGGTCATCCTGCTCGTCGCAGCATTGCGCGCCCGCGAAACATCAGGCGGCAACACCGCCTTCCTCGTCCTCGTCGCGCTCTGCGCCGTGCAGTCGGTCGTCGTCGGTCTGCGCTGGGGCTATCATGTCGAGGCGGCGCGCTATGTCCAGCCGATCCTGGCTGCCGGCCTGCCGCCTTTGGTGCTGTTCAGTTTCCGCACCTTGCTCCAGCGCGATGATACCCAGGGCGGTGCCACACGCTGGCTGCACGCCTTGCCGCCTCTGGTCATGACTGCCATCGTGCTGTTCGCGCCCGCCTTTATCGATGCAGCACTTGTCGTGCTGTTCGTCGGCTATGCAATCGCCGTGCTGCACCTCGGACGCAGCGGCCCGGACGCTCTGGTCGAGGCGCGCCTCGACAGCGCGGTCGCCGCCCACCGCGCGCTCATCATCGCCGCTGTCGCGCTCTGCCTGTCGGCCCTGTTCGACCTCGGCGTTTTGCTCGCCTTCGAAAAATGGCAGGGCGAAAACGCCGCCGTCATTGCCAGCAACGCCAATCTGCTCGGCCTGTTCTTCATTGGCCTGACTGCCTTCGTCGCCTCGCGCGCCCATCCCTCGACACCGACCCAGACCAATCCACCCGAGCCGTCGCCGTCCGAGCAGGACCGCGAGGTGCTCGATCAGGTCCAGCGCCTGCTGATCGACCAGAAGCTCTATCGCGACGACAATTTGACCCTGTCCAGGCTGGCCCGCCGCGCGGGCGTGCCGGCGCGACAGATCTCGGGCGCCATCAACCGCCTCGCCGGCAAGAATGTTTCGCAGTACATCAACGACGTCAGGATTTCGGAAGCCTGCCGCCTGCTCAGGGACACCGACATGTCGGTCACATCGGCCATGCTCGATGCCGGCTTCCAGACCAAGTCCAACTTCAACCGCGAGTTCCGCCGCGTCACCACGCTGAGCCCCGCCTCCTGGCGCGAGCAGAACCGGCGCAGGGCCGCGAACGCCGCTTGAGCGGCCGCCATCGTCACGCCGCGCGGTAGGTCTGCGCCACGGCACCGCCTGGAATGGCTCTCGAACTCACCAGCTCGAGCCGGGCCGGCGCGGCGAGTTCGGAAAACAGCGGCAGGCCCTGGCCAAGCGCCACAGGGACGACCAGCAACGCGAAGCGGTCGACCAGCCGGCCGGCGACGAGGCTGCGGGCAAAGCTGACCCCGCCATGGGCGACGATCGGCTTGCCCTCCTGCGCCTTCAGCCTGGCGATTTCCTCCGCGAGGTCACCGCTCGCCACATAGGCCTGCGCCCAGCTCTCCGCGCCGGCTTGCAGCGCAGCCTGCGTGGTCGCCGTTGTGGCGTTCGCCAGGATTGGCGGCCCCCGCCGCGAGAACACCGCCTTGGGGATCTGGTTCATCGGTGCCGCGAACTGGTCGGTGGAAGTTGGCCACCAGGCAGCCATGCCATGGAAGGTGCGGCTGCCCTTGATGTGCAGGCTGGCGTTCCACAGGAACTCCACGCTCCACGCCTTGGCCTCCTGGTCGGTGCCGAACATCCAGCCGTTTCGCCCGTCCAGGTCGCTGACGAAACCGTCGACCGACATCGACATCTTCAACACCAGCTCTCTCATCGCCGTCTCCTCCGTTGCGGTCCTGACCCGAGGACGCACGGGAACGACAGATACCCACAGCGCGCGGCCATTTCATTGGCCGCGCGCTGTCGCATTCCGCAATCTCAGGCAGCTAGCGCTGCAGCCCGACAAAGAAGGCGGCGACCTCTTCCGCCCAGACCTCGGGCACTTCCATCGCCGCAAAATGGCCGCCGCTGGCAAGCTCCGTCCAGCGCAGGATCGTGTTGCCTTCTTCGCCGTAGCGGCGGATGGCGACCTCGTCGCGGGCAAAGACGGCAACGCCCGTCGGCACGCCAGAATTCGGCTTCGGCGACCAGGCTTCGGGATCGTGGGCGTTTTCATAATAGAGCCGGATCGACGAGGCTGCGGTGCCGGTGAACCAGTAGACCAGCACATTGGTCAGGAACCGGTCGAGCTCGACGGCATCAGGGCTGTCGCCGAAGCCGGCAAACATGTCGCCCAGCCAGGCGATGAGACCGGCCGGCGAGTCTGAAATGCCATAGGCCAGCGTCTGGGGCCGGCTCGACTGCAGCGCATTGAAGCCGAAGCGTTCGGCCATGAACTGTTGCAGGCGCTGCAATCGGCTCTTCTCGGCATCGCTGAACGTGGCGATCTCGCTGGCATCGATGGGCCCAAGCGGAATGAAGCCCATCGTTGCCGCGTTGACATGCACGCCGATGATCCGGTCAGGTGCTGCCCGGCCGATGGCAGGGGCGATGATCGCACCGGCATCGCCGCCCTGCACGCCGAAGCGCTTGTAGCCGAGGCGCGACATCAGCTCGAGCATGGCGCTGGCGATGCGGCCGTCATTCCAGCCTGTCGCGCGCGTCGGGCCGGAGAAACCGAAGCCGGGCAGCGACGGGATGACGAGATCGAAGCCAGCCTTAGTCAGCGGCCCGATCGCGCCGAGGAACTCGACGAACGAGCTCGGCCAGCCATGCAGCAGGAGCAGCGGTACGGCATCGATAACCCCCGACTTCACATGCAGGAAATGGATGGTCTGGCCGTCGATCTCGGTGACGAACTGCGCGTTGGCGTTGATCTCTGCCTCCTGCGTGCGCCAGTCGAAGCCGTTCTTCAGCCGCTCGATCGCACGGGTGACGAAACTGGATGCCATGCCGTAGCTCCAGCCGGTGCCTGGAATCTCGTTGGCGAGCCGAGTGTTGGCGAGCCGCGCCTTGAGGTCGGCCAGATCGGCTTCAGAAATGGCGATCTTGAAAGGGGTGATGTCAGACATTGCCGCGTGTCCATTTTTGCTATGTGCATGACCCCAGCGAAAATCGTGCGATCTCAGGGGGCCGTTCACAGGGTTGAAAGTGCATCCTTTCTAGCCGGCGGCATGGTCTTGCGGATTGAAGATTTCCGACAGTTTCAGCTGCGCGCGGCCTGTCCGGGGGTGACGCCCATGATCGCCTTGACCGAGCGGATCATGTGCGGCTGGTCGGCATAACCCAGCGCAAAGGCGACGTCCGCCGCCGGCCGGCCCTGTTGCAGCAGCACCACCGCCTTCTGGGCGCGTTCGATCTGCGTGAAGGTCTTGTAGGTGACGCCGGTTGTCTTCAGGAAATGCCGCTGCAGCGTCCGCTCCGACATTGCCATCGGATGGCCCGAGACGATTGAGGCGACCACCCGGTTGTCCTCGACGATGGAGTTGCGCACCAGCTTGCGGACGAAGCCGTCGACCGTTTCGAAGGTCGGGATCTCCAGCACGTCGGAGCCGAGCCGGAAGCGGTCCTTGCCGATCAAGTCCAGCACCACACCCTGGTCGCGCATGACCTCGCCCGGCATCAGCGGCATGAAGCTGCTCGGCTTGAAGGCGATGGAAAGGATTTCGTCGCCGGCGGCATAGTCATGGCAGACGGCAGCGGTGGTCAGCCCGGTGCGCAGCACGGTGGTGGTGTCGGCATTCCTGAAAATGACCACGTCCCAGCAGCCATCCGGCTGGATCTGCATCGAGCCGCCGGTCGCAAAGCTTGTCCGCGTCACCGACTCGACGAACGGCGACGACCAGCCTTCCAGTGTCACGACCTCATGCATGTCAGCCGCCGCGCTCCTCGCGGGGGCAGTGTCGCCGGAGTTGGCTGATGAGGCAAGGGTGCACTGGCCCCGAGGTGGCGCTGGTCGACACCGTTGGGGCTACGGCCGATAGCTGTTGGCTCAAGCCTTTTCGGACGCCGGCCGCAGCTTGACACGCCGGTGACGGCGGGTAGTTTCCTGCCCGCGAGGTAACGTCCTCTCCCGCCAGGGAAAGAATGTCCGGGAACGGCCCGGCCCAATCAAAGGGCTTGTTCATGTGCCGTCATCATCCTGTCCTCGCGCCTTGTCCTGAAAACGGCCGCCTCATGGCTGAGACGCTTCGGGAACTCCGGCCCGCTTATCGTGCTGCCGGGCATGAACCGCGTCCGATGATGTCGGTGGTATCAGCTTCGAGATGACCGAACTTGGCGCCCCTCCCTCCAGTGACGTCGCTTCTGAGCCTCTCGACAGGCCTCTGAGCCGCTGGCCGCTGCTCCGCTGGTTTGCCTCATCGGCGACATTGAACGTTCCCCAGGCTTCCGCGCCGGTGGCGTTCTCGCTCGTCGCCTTGGGCCTCACCGGCGACGCACGGGGCGGCGCCGCCATGATCCTGGCCATGACCCTTGCACAGGTCGTCGGCGCCATCCCGATTACACGGCTCGGTACGAACCGTTCAGCCGCGACCTTCCTGAGGCTGTTGGTGGCCTTCCGCACGCTCGCCTTGGCTGCTGTGGTTTTGTGCGCGCATTACCAGGCGCCGTTTGCCTTGCTTGTCGTCTTCGCGGCTGTGGCCGGCTTGGTCAACGGCGCGGCATTCGGATATTTGCGCGCGTTGCTCAATCACTTCACGTCTGCTTCGCATCTGCCCCGAACGCTCGGCATTGCAGCCACCCTCAATGAGCTGACCTTTGTTCTTGGTCCGGTGGTGGCGTCCGCCCTTGGCGCCGTCTCGCCCGTCTTTGCCCTGCTCGCGCTGACACTGCTCGGTGCCATTCCGGCCCTGCTGGTGCCAAAGGCGGGCAAGAGCCATGTCGAGCACGTGCCACATGCAGAGGGTTCGGTGCTCAGCCCCTCCATCCTGCTGTGGCTCGTCTGTGCGGCTGCAGGTTCGTCCACCGTCGCGGCCATCGAAATCGGAGCCGTCGCGCTCGCGCTGAAATTCGGCTACCCACCGACGCTGGCCATCCTGTTCACGGTGCCGCTGTGCCTGGCCTCGGTCGCGGGTGGTATCTGGGTCAGCGTGCGCAACCGCATGGTAAGCAGCAGGGCCGTCGTTTTGCTGCTGTGCGTCTTGACGCTTGGAGCCGCACTCGCCGCCCTCGGACCATCGCTTGTGACCACGGTCGTCGGCGCCGTCCTCATCGGATTGGTCCTGGCGCCTCTCGGCACCTACTACTCGCTCGTTCTCGACCGGCTGGCCCCGCCACGCAGGCGACCCGAAGTGTTCGCCTTGCTGCGCACGTCGAGTGCCATAGGCATCATTTTTGCCAGTGCGGTGCTGACGGCAGCGTCCCTGTCGAGCGCGCTGATCGTCGTGACGGCCACGATGTTCGCGGTGACGCTGACGGTAGCATCCGCGACCCTCCGGCTCAATCAAGCCTGAGGCCGGAAGCCGCTCGGCTCCAAAACCGCGTCGCCGGCGGCATAGTCGTGGGTGACAGCGGCGGCGGTCAGGCCGGTGCGCAGCACGGTGGTGGTGTCGGCATTCCTGAAGATGACAAAGCAGTCGCGACAGACGATCGGGCGCGATGCTGAGCGCAGCCTCAAGGCTGTGTGCACTCGCCGCGCTGCCGCCAAGTCGGGTGAAAATGCCAAGGCAGGGGGCACCGTACGATCAGCTTGTCGATCCGGCCAGAATCCACCATGCCACGGCCCTTTCGCGATCCAGCGCCGACTTGAGCAGTTCGGCAGAGCGGGTTCAACCGGGAGGCTGCGGGCAGCGTAGAGGGCCGCGTTATTTCTCTCGCTTTTCGGTCTTCAGGTTCGGAAGGTCGGGCCGCCTGGATTTCACCCCGGCCTCCTTCAGGGCGGTGTAGCCTACCTTTTTGAGAAGCTTCTCCGTTTTGGCGCGCTCCTTGTCGAGAGCGCTCTGACCTCTGACCTTGGGCATGCGTCCTCCATGGGGTTGGTTGGCTGGCAAGATTGCCAGCGCGCGCAATGTCAGCATTGGCGCCGCGGCAGGGGGAACGTCAATGACCCAATGGACCGCCTGCTACCATCGGTGGCAAGTTTGCCCAGGTCACGGCGATTGAGGCCAAACCGGACATGCCCGGTCGGGGTTGTTCGCAAGATGTTCCGGCAGAATACCGGCGCTTGAATTGCAGGCGCGTCCGGCGCCCGCCTAGACGGCCTGGTTGAACACCGCCTCGATAGGATGCCCGTCCGGATCGATCACGAAGGCGGCAAAATAGGTCGGGCCGTAATGCGCCCGCAGGCCGGGGCCGCCATTGTCGGTGCCACCATGGGCAAGTGCTGCCGCATGGAACGCCGCGACCGCCTGTCGGTCGGGCGCGGCAAAGGCAAGGTGGAAGCCGGGACCCGGCGGGCGCTGGCCGATGCTACGCTGCTTGAGCGCCAGCTTGTCGCCGCCGCCTGCGACACCGTAGCCGACGGCCTGGTCGTCGGCGTCGGGCGAGAGGTCTTCCCAGACCCTGACATAACCGAGCGGGGCAAGGGCCGCGTCGTAGAAGGCTGCTGCGCGGTCGATGTCGGAGACACCGAGCGAAATGTGATGAAGCATGCCGTCTCCGCTACTAACCGCTGCTTAGCTCGCCGCCAGCCCCTTCAGCCTATACAGCGCGTCCAGTGCCTCGCGCGGGGTCATTTCGTCGGGGCTCAGCCCCTCCAGTGCCTTGGTCAGTGCGTCATTGGCGACGGGTTTCGTCGCCTCGCGTCTCACCGCCACCGAGAACAGCGGCAGGTCGTCGACAAGGCGGTCGGCTTTGCCTGACGTCTCGCTTTCCTCGAGCTGGTGCAGCACCTCCTTGGCGCGCGCCACCACGACATCGGGCAGGCCGGCGAGGCGGGCCACCTGCACGCCGTAGGAGCGGTCGGCGGCCCCCTTGCCGACCTCGTGCAGGAACACCACTTCGCCTTCCCACTCCTTTACCCGCATCGTCACATTGTGCAGGCGGCCGAGCTTGCCGGAAAGTGCCGTCAGTTCGTGGAAATGGGTGGCGAAGATGGCGCGGCAGCGGTTCTTCTCGTGCAGATATTCGACTGCCGCCCAGGCGATCGACAGGCCGTCGAAGGTGGCGGTACCCCGACCGATCTCGTCGAGGATGACAAGCGTGCGCTCGCCCGCCTGGTTGAGGATGGCGGCGGTCTCGACCATCTCGACCATGAAGGTCGAGCGCCCGCGCGCCAGATCGTCCGAGGCGCCGACGCGGGAGAACAGCCGATCGACCACGCCGATATGCGCACGCTCGGCGGGTACGAACGACCCCATCTGGGCGAGGATGGCGATCAGCGCGTTCTGGCGCAGGAAGGTCGACTTACCACCCATGTTCGGGCCGGTGAGCAGCCAGATGGCGCCGTTCCTGTCGTTGCCGTCAGGCGACAGCGTACAGTCATTGGCGACGAAGGGGGCTGCCGCCTCGCGCCTCAGCGACTGCTCGACCACCGGGTGGCGTCCACCAAAAATGTCGAAGGCGAGGCTGGCGTCGACCTCGGGCCGGCACCACGCCTCGTTCTGGGCGAGCACGGCGAGCGCCGCCGACACGTCGAGCACGGACAGCGCGTCGGCGCCTGACCGGATCGCCTGGGCGTGGGTCACTGCCTCGCCGACCAACTGGTCGAAGGCCTGGAGTTCGATGGTCAGCGCCCGGTCGGCGGCATTGGCGATCTTGGTCTCGAGGCCGGCGAGCTCGGTGGTGGTGAAGCGCATCGCATTCGCCATGGTCTGGCGGTGGATGAAGCGCGCCTTGGCCTCGTCGCTGCCGTTCAGGGCCGTCTGGTTGTTCGCCGTCACCTCGATGTAGTAGCCGAGCACGTTGTTGTGGCGGATCTTGAGCGAGCGGATGCCCGTCTCCTCGATCAGGTCGCGCTCCATGCCGGCGATCACCCGGCGCGACTGGTCGCGCAGCGCCCGCATCTCATCGAGTTCCGGATGATAGCCGGCGCGGACAAAACCGCCGTCGCGCTTGAGAAGCGGCAGCTCCTCGCCCAGCGCCACGTCGAGATGGTCGGCCAAGCCTGTGGGCAGGGCCGATATCGCCGCGATCGCCGCCGCCAGCTGCTTCGGCAGGGAAGCGCCCGCAAACAACCCGGCAATGGTGCGCGCCGCCGAGAATCCCGAACGCAGCGCGCCGAGATCGCGCGGCCCGCCGCGGTTGAGCGCCAGCCGCGACAGCGCGCGCGGCATGTCGGCGACGCCCTTCAGGCTGAGCCTGAGCGCATCGGTCAGCCGCATTTCGCCGGTGAAGAACGACACTGCGTCCAGCCTGGCGCCGATGGCTTCGGGATCTGTCAGCGGCGACATCAGCCGGTCGGCGAGCAGGCGCGCGCCGCCGCCCGTCACCGTACGGTCGATGGCGCGGAACAGCGAGCCGTCGCGGCCGCCCGACAGGGTGCGCAACAATTCGAGATTGGCGCGTGTCGCCGGGTCGATGAACAGCGTGGTGCCCGACTGCTCGCGCTCGGGCCGCGACAAAGGCGGCCGCTCGGCCTTTTGGGTCTTTTCGACATAGGCGATGACGCCGGAGATGGCCGACAGTTCGGCGCGCGAAAACGCGCCAAAACTGTCCGGCGTCGCCACGTCGTAGAAACGGGCGATGCGGCTGGGCGCCGAGGTCGAATCGAACAGGCTCGGCGGCTGCGGGTTGACGATGCGGCCGACCAGATCGAAGCTCGGGCGCAGCTCCTCGTCATGGAAGGCAGGTTCGGCGACGATCAGCTCGCGCGGGTCGACGCGGAAGATGTCGGCCGAAAGCCGTTCCGGCGTCGTCTCGGCGACGCGGAAGATGCCGGTCGAGATCTCGATCCAGGCGATCGCCAGGCTGGCTTCGCCCGCGCCCTTGACCCGCCCCAGCGCCATCAGGAAATTCGATTCCTGCGGCGCCAAAAGCTTGTCTTCGGTGATGGTGCCAGGCGTCACCAGCCGCACCACGTCGCGCTTGACCACTGACTTCGAGCCGCGCTTCTTGGCCTCGGCCGGGTCTTCCACCTGCTCGCACACGGCGACCCGGTAGCCTTGCCCGATCAGCTTCTGCAGATAGTCGTCGGCGGCATGGATCGGCACCCCGCACATCGGGATGTCCTGGCCCTGGTGCTTGCCGCGCTTGGTCAGCACGATGCCGAGCGCGCGCGAGGCCTTCTCGGCGTCGTCGAAGAACAGCTCGTAGAAGTCGCCCATGCGATAGAACAGCAGCGAATCCGGGTTCGCCGCCTTGATCTCCATATACTGTTCCATCATCGGCGTCGGCGCGGCATGCACCGGGGCTTCGGCCCGGCTTTCCCCTCCGGCTTCCGCAAAGTCAGCTTCCGCAGCGATTATCGGTCGGTCGTTCACGCCTGAACCTTCGAAAAAAGGAAATTCCCTCGTCTGCTTGGCGGTTTACAGCGCTGATGTGTAGCCTTAATCCAAAACGCTCCACAAAAAGAAATTTAAGGGACAGGAACGCTTCTCACCATGGCAACTACCAGGAAACCCGACAATTCCGGTCCCTCCGTCTCCGCTCAGGAAGCGCTCGACTTCCATGCCATGGGCCGCCCGGGCAAGCTCGAGATCAATCCGACCAAGCCGATGGCGACGCAGCGCGACCTCAGCCTCGCCTATTCGCCCGGCGTCGCCGTGCCGGTGAAGGCCATCGCCGAGGATCCCTCGCGCGCCTATGACTACACCACCCGCGGCAACATGGTCGCCGTCATCTCCAACGGCACCGCCATCCTCGGCTTGGGCAATCTCGGCGCGCTGGCCTCCAAGCCGGTCATGGAGGGCAAGGCGGTGCTGTTCAAGCGCTTCGCCGACGTCGATTCCATCGACCTCGAGGTCGACACCGAGGACGCCGACGAATTCATCAACTGCGTGCGTTTCCTCGGGCCGTCCTTCGGCGGCATCAATCTCGAGGACATCAAGGCGCCCGAATGCTTCATCATCGAGCAGCGCCTGCGCGAGCTGATGGACATCCCCGTCTTCCATGACGACCAGCACGGCACCGCCATCATCGCCGCCGCCGGCCTGATCAACGCGCTCGAAATCACCGGCCGCGACATGAAGACGGCCAAGCTGGTCTGCAATGGCGCCGGTTCCGCCGGCATTGCCTGCATCGAGCTGATCAAGTCGATGGGCTTCACGCCTGACAATGTCATTTTGTGCGACACCAAGGGCGTGGTCTACCAGGGCCGCACCGAAGGCATGAACCAGTGGAAGTCGGCGCATGCGGTCAAGACCGAGGCGCGTTCGCTGGCCGACGCCATGGACGGTGCCGACATCGTCTTCGGCCTCTCGGCCAAGGGCGCGCTGACACCGGCCATGATCCAGTCCATGGCCAAGAACCCGATCATCTTCGCCATGGCCAATCCCGATCCGGAGATCACGCCCGAGGAAGTCGCCGAGATCCGCACCGACGCCATCATGGCGACCGGCCGTTCGGACTATCCGAACCAGGTCAACAACGTGCTCGGCTTCCCCTACATCTTCCGCGGCGCGCTCGATGTCCGCGCGACAACCATCAACGACGCCATGAAGGTCGCCGCCGCCAACGCGCTGGCCGAGCTCGCCCGCCAGGATGTACCCGACGACGTCGCCGCCGCCTATCAGGGCAACCGGCCGAAATTCGGTCCCAACTACATCATCCCGGTGCCGTTCGACCCGCGCCTGATCTCGGCGATCCCGATCGCGGTCGCCAAGGCCGCCATGGAATCGGGCGTCGCCGGCCGGCCGATCCTCGATCTCGACAAATACGCCAACGAGCTCTCCGCCCGCCGCGACCCGATCGCCTCGACCTTGCAGCGCATCTATGACCGGGTCCGGCGCCAGCCCAAGCGCATCGTCTTCGCCGAGGGCGAGGAAGAGCAGGTCATGCGCGCCGCCGTGTCTTATGTGAACCAGAAGCTCGGCACCGCCATCCTTCTCGGTCGCGACGACATCATCAAGGAAAACGCTCGCCAGGCCGGCATCGACCTCAACAAGCCGGGTCTCGAGATCATCAATGCGCGGCTGTCACGCCGCAACGCCATCTATGCCGACTTTCTCTACGAGCGGTTGCAGCGCAAGGGCTACCTTTTGCGCGACTGCCAGCGCCTGATCAACAACGACCGCAACCATTTCGCCGCCTGCATGGTGGCGCTCGGCGATGCCGACGGGGTCGTGACAGGCGTCACCCGCAATTACTCGACGGTGCTCGAAGACGTCCGCCGCGTCATCGACGCCAAGCCCGGCCACCGCGTCATCGGCGTGTCGATCGTGCTCGCCCGCGGGCGCACCGTCATCGTTGCCGACACCGCCGTTCACGACATGCCCAATGCCGAGCAGATCGCCGACATTGCCGAGGAAGCCGCGCATTTCGCACGGCGCATGGGCTACGAGCCGCGCGTGGCGATGCTCGCCTACTCGACCTTCGGCCATCCGGCCGGCGAGCGCTCCGAGCGTGTCCAGGAAGCGGTCAAGATCCTCGACAAGCGCCGCGTCGATTTCGAATATGACGGCGAAATGGCCGCCGACGTCGCCCTCAACCATCGCCTGATGCAGCAGCAATACCCCTTCTGCCGCCTCTCCGGTGCCGCCAACGTGCTGGTCATGCCGGCCTTCCACTCGGCGGCGATCTCGACCAAGATGCTGCAGGAACTCGGCGGCTCCACCGTCATCGGCCCGTTGCTGGTCGGTCTCAACAAGCCGGTCCAGATCGTGCCGCTGAATGCCAAGGACTCAGACATCGTCAACATGGCGGCAATCGCGGCGTATAACGCGGGGGCTTGAGGCGCGGTTCGCGCAGCGAACGAAAAGCCCCCAAATGGGCTTTTCGAGCGGCTAAAGGCCCTGAGCGGTAGCGAAGGGCTGGCGCCGCCGCCCTCCTTGCGCCGTCTGCCGATTGGGCGAAGCGTCGAAGCTGCTGATCTCCCTCCTTGCGGGGGAGATGCCCGGCAGGGCAGAGGGGGGCGAAGGATCGCGGGGGCCGCATCGGCGCTATATGCGCAGGCAAGCCTGATTTGAGTCCCGATCGGGAAGGAGCCGGCGGTTCCGACAGGTGGCTGACGTAGCCTGCTGCCCGGGCCGTCCGAAGGTTCACCTTCGGACGGGGTGCGCGGGACGATGCAATATTGAGGGTACGGCCCCGCTTCCGTGACGCCCGTTCTGAAATGGCGGCAATCAACAGGAAGTTGGTGATTGGCGAAGGCTGAAGTGAAGGCTGATCTCCCCCCTTGCGGGGGAGATGTCCGGCAGGACAGAGGGGGGGGAGGAATGAGAGCGGGCAGGTTTCCGCCGCCCCTCATCCGCCCCTGCGGGGCACCTTCTCCCCGTAAACGGGGCGAAGGAAGACCTCAGAGCAATCCCGCCTGTTCGGCCTCGCGCTTCAAATTTTGTCGTGGGCGTGGGCCGATCTGCTGGATCACCAGGCCGGCGGCCAGCGAGCCGAGGTCGCCGCAATCCTTGAGCGAACGGCCTTGCGTGTAGCCATAGAGGAAACCGGCGGCATAGAGGTCGCCGGCGCCTGTCGTGTCGACCAGCTCGCGGATCTCGGTCGCCTGGATCACCACCGTCTCGTCGCCGCGCACGATGACCGAGCCCTTCTCCGAGCGGGTGACAGCGGCAATCTTGCAGTCCTTGCGGATCAGCGACAGTGCCTCGTCGAACGACGACGTCTCGTAGAGCGACTTGATCTCGTGGCTGTTGGCAAAGACGATGTCGACGGTGCCCGAGCGCATCAGCTCGAGGAACTCGGCGCGGTAGCGGTCGACGCAGAACGAATCCGACAGCGTCATCGACACTTCGCGGCCGGCGGCATGCGCGTGGGCTGCGGTCATGCGGATCGCTTCCTTGGCCAGCGGCGGATCCCACAGATAGCCTTCGAAATAGGTGACCTTGGCTCCGCTTGCCTTGTCGGCCTCGACATCGTCCGGCCCGAGCTCGACGCAGGCGCCGAGATAGGTGTTCATCGAACGCTCGCCGTCGGGGGTGACGAGGATCATCGAGCGTGCCGTCGGCGGCGTGCCGTCGAGCGGCCCTCCTTCAAGCGGCGTTGTGTCGAAGGCGACGCCCTGGGCGCGGATGTCGTGCGTGAAGACCTCGCCGAGGTGGTCGCGGGAAACCTTGCCGAAATAGGCCGAGCGGCCGCCGAAGCTGGCGATGCCGGCAGCGGTGTTGCCGGCCGAGCCGCCCGAGGCCTCGATCGCCGGGCCCATGCGGGAATAGAGCAGTTCGGCGCGCTCGGCGTCGATCAGGTTCATCGCCCCCTTGATGATGCCGTTGTCGGTGAGAAAGGCCTCGTCGCATTGTGCGATGATGTCGACGATGGCGTTGCCGATGCACAGCACGTCATATTGGCTCATCAGGGTCTCCGCGGCGCTTTGGCCGTAAAAAGGGGCCGAGGGGTCGGCAAAACGGATTGCGTTTAGCGGCTCGCGGCGCGTTTGCCTACCGGCAAATTGGCAGCAGGCGCTTGAGGCCGGCCCCGCGGCACCTTATCTCAGCGCGGAAACAGGGAGACGCCACGCCAACATGATCCTCGACGCCGCCCGCATTGCTGCAAGCCAACTCTTTTCGGCCGAGTTCCGCACGGTGTTCCTGAAGACGCTGGGGCTGACGCTGCTTACGCTCGTCGCGCTGTGGTTCGGCATCCGCGAGCTGTTCGACTGGCTGGCCTGGCCATGGATCGACGCCATGCTGCCCGGCCTGCCCGCCTGGACCGGCTGGCTCGGCCTGATCGCCGCGATCATTGCCGGCATAGGTCTGGCGCTGGGGCTCGCCTTGCTGATCGCGCCGGTGACGGCGATCGTCGCCGGCCTGTTTCTGGACGATGTCGCCGAGGTCGTCGAAAAGACCAACTATCCCGCGGAGCGCCCGGGGCAGCCGGTGCCGGCCTTGCGTTCGCTGGTGCTGGCGATCAAGTTCTTCGGCATCGTCATATTGGGCAATTTGTTGGCGCTGCTTCTGATGTTCATCCCCATCGTCAACATCGGCGCCTTCTTCCTGGTCAACGGCTACCTGCTGGGCCGCGAGTTCTTCGAGTTCGCCGCCATGCGCTTCCGCTCCGAGCAGGACGCCAAGGATTTGCGCCGCCGCAACGCCGGCATGGTGTTCATGGCAGGTCTGGTCATCGCGGCCTTCCTCGCCGTGCCGATCCTCAACCTGCTCACCCCGCTCTTTGCCGCGGCGATGATGGTGCATCTGCACAAGAGCGTGTCGGCGGCCGAGCGCCGGCCTGAAATGGCGCGGGCGTGAAGATGATAAGGGGCGTTCAGCTCTCGCGGCCGAACATCGCCTGCAGCTTGGCATAGGCGATGCCGTCGCGGGCGAATTCGAACGTGCCCTGGCCCAGCATCTCGCGCGACGCCCGCTCCATCATGCCGAAGGCGTAGGCGGTCAGCTTGGAGCCGAGCGAGATGCGCTTGGCGCCGGCCTCGGCCAGCACCGCGACCGAGAAGCCCGGCACCGCCAGAACGTTGACCGGTTTCGTGACAGAGCTGCACAGCGTCCGGATCATTTCGATGTCTGATATCCCGGGCGCATAAAGCACGTCGGCCCCGGCCTTCTCGAAGGCCTGCAGCCGCTTGATCGTGTCATCGAGATCGGGGCGGTTCCAGAGAAAGTTTTCCGACCGCGCCGTCAGGACGAAGTCACCCTTCAGCGCCCGCGCAGCCTCGGCTGCCGCGGTGACGCGCTCGACGGCATGCGAAAAATCGTAGATCGGCCGGTCAGGCTCGCCGGTGTGGTCCTCGAGCGAGCAGCCGGCAAGGCCTGCTGCCTCGGCGGCAAAGACTGTTTCACCTGAGCTTTCGGGGCTGTCGCCCTTGCCCTTCTCGAGGTCGGCCGACACAGGCAGGCCGGTGGCATGCGCCAGATCGCGGCAGTGGTGGATCATCTCCTCGAAGCCGACATCACCGTCGGGCCGTCCGCGCGAGAAGGCATAGCCGGCGCTGGTTGTCGCCAGCGCCTCGAAACCGAAGGAAGCCAGAAGCTTTGATGTGCCGATGTCCCACGGATTGGGAATGATGAAGGCGCCCGGCGCCTCGTGAAGTTTCCGGAAGACCGCGCCCTTGTCCATGTCATCGCCCTCGATCCGAACCGACGGGCAATATTAGACCGGCGCGCCGGAGGGCTCAAACCCTGTTTCAGGCGATCGGGATCAGTCCTGCCAGTTTGCGCATGTCGTCGAACAGCACGGCGCCCGCCGCCTTGAGGCCATCGCAGTCGGAGTGCGGGTCGCGGTGATAGCCGAACACCCGCATGCCGGCGGCACGCCCGGCCTGGGCGCCGGCGACGCTGTCCTCGATGACGATACAGTCGGCTGGGGCAAAGCCCATCGTGCCGGCGGCGTGCAGGAACAGGTCTGGAAACGGCTTGCCGCGCTCGACCATGGTGGCCGAGAACAGCACGTCGTGGAAATAGGGCAGCAGCCCGGTCTGGCCGAGCGTCATATGCATCTTGTTGACCCGTGCCGACGACGCCACGCAATAGGCGATGCCGGCGGCCTGCACGGCGGTGACGAAGGTCTCGACGTGCGGGATCGCCTGGACGCCTGACGCAAACAGCTCCGGCAGCTCGCGGTACCAGCGCTCGACGAAGTCAGGCCCAAGGCTGACGCCCGTCGCCTCGACCTCCTTCTGCACCGACACCAGACTGCGGCCGACGAACTGGCGGCGGCAGTCCGCGTAGCTGACGGGATAACCCGCCTCGGTCAGCCAGGCCGCGAGCCGCTGGTTGGCCAGCGGCTCTGTGTCGACCAGCACGCCGTCGCAGTCGAAGATGACGAGATTCGGCTTGTTCACGCGGTGCCCGTGGAGCCGAAGCCGCCGGCGCCGCGCGACGTGTCGCCGGCAAGCGTGCGCTCCTCGACCCCGGCGCGGGTCACCGATGCGATGACGATCTGGGCGATGCGCATGCCGCGCTCGACATAGAAGTCTTCGTCGCCATGGTTGATCAACAGCACCTTGACCTCGCCGCGATAGTCGCTGTCGATGGTACCCGGCGTGTTGAGGCAGGTGATGCCGTCCTTGAAGGCAAGGCCGGAGCGCGGGCGAATTTGACCTTCGAAACCTTCCGGTATTTCGAAGATCAGGCCGGTCGGCACCAAGGCGCGCTTGCCGGGCAGGATCAAAAGCGGCCGGTCATCCGGCACCGCGGCGCGCAGGTCCATGCCGGCGGCACCCGACGTTTCGTAGGACGGCAGGGGCAGCTCGCCCGAATGCGGCAAGCGGACGATCCCGATGACGGGGGCGGAAGAGGTTGCGGCGGTCGATGTCATGGCGGCGATCCTATGGGACAGCGTCCAGATGAGGTCAATTCACAAGAGGTCGCACTCAGCGAATTTCCACCGGCACCACTGTTGTTTCGCGGATCTCCTCCATGACGAAGGAGGCCGAGACATCCGACAGCGGCACCTTGGCGATGAGGCGCTGGTAAAGACGGTCATACGCTTTCACATCGGCGACGCGGGCACGCAAGACATAGTCGAGGTCACCCGACATGCGATAGACGCCGGTGATCTCGGGAAACGATGTCACGCCGGCGCGGAACTTGGCCAGCCATTCGGGGTCGTGGCTCGACGTCCGCACCAGGATGAACACCGACAGGCCGAGGCCGAGCTTGTCGGCATCGACGAGCGCCACCCGGCCGGTGATGAAGCGCTCATCGTCGAGCCTTTTGACACGGCGCCAGCAGGCATTGCGCGACAGGCCGACGCGCTCGGACAGCTGGTCGACCGAAAGCGTGCCGTCGCGCTGCAGTTCGGCGAGTATTCTTCGATCAATCGTATCGAGTTCTCCAGACATCTTGGGATAAATGTCCCAAAACTTGGTGAATGGCAAGGACAGATTGGGACCGATGAACCTCTCTCCCGTGCGACGATACTCATGTCAGCCAGGGAGGTTCTCATGTCCGCACGCATCGCAAAGCTGTTCACGGCTCACCCCGAGGCGGTCGACGAGAGCTATTTCGAGCACATGCGTTTTGCCGGCTGGTTCGCCGGTCAGCTGTTCCTGGCAGCGGGCGCGGCACTCATTCACGCTTTGTTACCCTTCCTGTTCGAATCTACTGCCAGCACGATCATCCGCCGGCTGTACGAGCGGACACACAATCGGGGACGTTGAAGCGCATGTGCCGGTGGGCTGCCTATATCGGTGAAGAGGTCTTCCTCGAAGACATCGTGACGGCGCCGTGCCATTCGCTGATCGCACAGAGTCATTGCGCGCAGGAGGCCAAGTCGCCGACCAATGGCGACGGTTTCGGGCTTGCCTGGTATGGCGACAGGCCGGAGCCGGGCCTCTATCGCGACATCCTGCCGGCCTGGTCGGACCCCAATCTGAAAAGCCTGTGCCGGCAGATCAAGTCGGGCCTGTTTCTCGCCCATGTCCGGGCATCGACCGGCGGCGCCACCAGCCGCGCCAACTGCCACCCCTTCATTTCGGGACGCTGGAGCTTCATGCACAACGGCCAGATCTCGGGCTTCGAGAAGATCCGGCGCCGGCTCGAGGCCAGCATCAACGACGATCTCTACGAGCAGCGCCAGGGCACGACCGATTCCGAGCTGTTTTTCATGCTGATGCTGGAAGAGGGGCTCGACGCTGATCCGCAGGGCGCGGTCACCCGTGCCACCGGCCGTGTGGTTGCTGCCGCACATGGCGCCGGCATTGATCCGCAGCTGAAGCTGACTGCCGCTTTCAGTGACGGCACAAGCCTGTTTGCCGTGCGCTTTGCCACCGACGGACATGCGCCGACGCTCTACACCCGCGACGGCGAAACCGGTCGCTGTATCGTCTCCGAACCCTTCGACCGCGAAGGACAGAGCTGGCAGGCGGTGCCGCCGTCGAGTTTTGTCGCCATGACGCCTGATGAAATGACCGTCCGCCCGTTCCAGCCGGCATTGGCGCAACTCGCACTGGCCGGCTGAAACCGGCGGCCTGCAGGCGACGTTTAGGCGGAACGAGATCGACGCCTACGCGTAGACGTGTCCAGACCAATGCGTCGGCACTTGCGCTTTGCCCAATGTCTGCGCGGCTGTCCCAAGTGTCAGTTTGACCGGCCGCTGTCCGATTTGTTCAAGATCGAAGCGGGCCGAAGTGTATTTTCCAGGGACATCCGAAGGGATTTCTGCTGCCAGCCTTGGCTTGTTGCCGCTGCGTTTGGCGAAGCCTCGAAGACAGCAGATCTCGCCAGTCAACTCACCGCGAGCTTGCACAATGCGCCCGACAACTGCATCTCTCTGCATCACGACCAAACGCGTCGTCGAGACACGCGACTTCTACATCAGGCATTTTGGCGTGCATCCTGTCTTCGATTGCGGCTGGTATGTCAGCCTTGAATTTGAGACAGGGCTTTCGCTGCAATTCATGGAGCCGCGGGGAGAACAACCCACATGCGACACGGCGGGCCTGACTTACAATTTCTGCGTCGACGACGTCGATGGCGAGCATCGCGCAATGACGGCTGTGGGGCTGGTGCCTGTCATGCCGATCGAAGACCATCCCTGGGGCGATCGCGGCTTTGCGATCCAGGACCCCAACGGCATCACGCTCTGCATCTACTCCAACCGCGAACCATCCCACGAGTTCAGGCAGTTCTATGCGCCACGGATTGACCATGGCCTGTGATCGCGTTCTAGCCTTCCTGGACGAGCTGCAGGATCAGCGGGCAGATCACTTCGCTATTGTGTCGCGGCTGCGCGAGATCGTGCTGCAGGCCGGTCCGTCCATCTCCGAGGAGGTCAAATACGGCGGCATCCTGTTTTCGGCGCGTACGCCGTTTTGCGGCGTCTTCTCATATGCCGGTCATGTTACGCTGGAACTCAGCCAAGGTGCGGCTTTGCCGGACACGCACGGCGTGCTTCTGGGGCAAGGCAAACTGCGACGCCACATCAAGCTCTTCTCGGTGTCGGACATCGAGGACCGGCATGTCACTCACTATGTCGCGCTGGCGCGCCAGGCCGCAGACGCCTGAAAGGCGTTAGCCGCGCTGCCGTCAATGATGCGTCAGGGCGCGGTTCATCGGCTCCCAGTACATTTTCGCCCAACCTTCATCGAGCGCTGCATGCGCCGAGCGTGGGTAGCCGGCCTGGTCGAAGGTCAGTCTCGTGCCGGTGCCGTCGGCCTGCAGTTCGAAGCGCACGATCGAATAGGTGCCTTCGGGCCAGACGCGGGAACGCCAAGCCTGGACGATGCGGCGGTTGGGCACCAGTTCGACATTGCGCGCCTCGATATCGCCGCCGAACATCGAGACTTCGCCGCCCTCATGGGGCGAGATATGGGCCGCCCGGCCACCCGTCATGGCCTGAAAGCGGGCGGAATCGAGCAGCAGTTCATAGATGTTTCTGGGTGAGCCCTTGAGATGCACTTCCTGGTGGATGGTCATGTCGACCTCCTGGAAAGGCGCGATGTGTCACGCGCGTTGAGAATATTTTCCGCCCGTCCGGCAGTAACGTCAACGGCGGTTTGCGACGACGAAAGCGCCGTCGTCGACTGTCTCCTGACAGTGCCTTGGCAGGAGAGGGATTGTAGTTTCGAGGTCCGATTCGTATCTGCGCAACGAGCCCTTCGTCCGAATGGACGCCCAAGGGCCGGCGCGGGGGCGCCATGCAGGACGGAAACAGATGACGGAAGACCAGACGCTAGCCGCCCCGGCACTCAAGGAAATCTTCGATCGCGACCGCCTTCGCCACATTGCCACCGAGACGGCGTCCATCTCGGCTGCTTTCGATGCGGAAAAGTTCATGGCGCTGGCGACCGCCAATCTCGACGATCTCGGTATCATGCAGCGGCTGCGACAGACGGCGACCAGCCTGCACGGCGCCCTGCCGGGCAGCTTCGAGCGTGGCGTCGATGTGCTTTACGAGCTGGCGCCGCGCATCCAGCACAGCTTCGCCTCGATCGTTCTGTCGGAATATGTCGCGCTTTACGGCAAGGGCCATGTCGACCTGTCGATGCAGGCACTGCACTATTTCACCCGCTTTGGTTCGGCCGAATTCGCCATCCGGCATTTCCTGGCCATGGATTTCGATGGCACGCTGAAGGTGATGCGCCGCTGGGCACTCGACGACAACGAGCATGTGCGCCGCCTGGCCAGCGAGGGATCGCGCCCGCGGCTACCGTGGTCGTTCCAGCTCAAGCAGCTGATCAAGGATCCGTCGCCGACGGCACCCATCCTCGAGACGCTGCGCAGCGATCCCAGCCTCTATGTGCGCAAATCCGTGGCCAACCACCTCAACGACATATCCAAGGACCATCCCGACCGGGTGATCGACCGCATCTCGGCATGGGACATGGACGACAGGAACACTGCCTGGATCGTCAAGCACGCGCTGCGGACGATGATCAAGAAGGGCGATCCCCGCGCACTTGGCGCGATCGGCACGACGGGCAAGCCGATGGTGCGTGTCGACACCTTCGCGGTCCAGCCGGCGGCGATCCTGCTCGGCGGCCGCATCACGCTCAAGGCCAACATCGCCTCGACCGCCGAGACGGCGCAGCAGCTGGTGGTCGACTATGCCGTGCACTACGTCAAGAAAAGCGGCGGCAGCTCGAAGAAAGTGTTCAAGCTCAAGGAGATCAACCTTGCGCCGGGCAGCCAGAAGGAACTCTCGATCAGCCAGGCGGTGCGCGACTTCACCACACGCAAGCACTATCCCGGCCATCACTTGATCGAGCTGATCGTCAATGGCGAGACGGTGGCCGAGGGCGGCTTCGAGCTGAAGGGATGAGGGCTCGGGATTTCCCCCTCGTGGGGAGGAGTTAGCGGGGCTGCGAATAGCGCGCCCTGCGACCTACCGCACCCCTCTGTCCCTCTCCTCAAGGGGGAGGGAGGAGGTCATTGCTCCAATTCCTCGACAGGCACGGCCTCGGCTGTTAGAAGCCCGCCATCACAAGGAACCCCCGATGGCTGAAGACATCGAAAAGGCGGTGGCGCGCCGCCGTACGTTCGCGATCATCGCCCACCCTGACGCCGGCAAGACGACGCTGACCGAAAAGCTGCTGTTGTTCGGCGGCGCGATCCAGCTCGCCGGCGAGGTCAAGGCCAAGAAGGACAAGATCCAGACGCGCTCCGACTGGATGAAGATCGAGCGCGAGCGCGGCATTTCGGTCGTCACCTCGGTGATGACCTTCGAATATGGCGACAACGTCTTCAACCTGCTCGACACGCCCGGCCACGAGGACTTCGCCGACGATACCTATAGAACGTTGTCTGCGGTCGACAGTGCTGTCATGGTCATCGACGCGGCCAAGGGTATCGAGCCGCGCACGCTGAAGCTGTTCGAGGTCTGCCGCCTGCGCGACATCCCGATCATCACCTTCGTCAACAAGATGGACCGCGAGGCGCGCAACACCTTCGAGATTCTCGACGAGATCGAAGAGAAGCTGGCGCTCGACACCGCCCCGATCACATGGCCGATCGGTCAGGGCAAGACCTTCTCCGGCACCTATCACCTCGCCCAGAACGCGGTGCGCCGTGGCGACGCCGAGGCCGAGCGCACGCCGGTGCATGGTCCCGATTCCAACCGCGCCGCCGGCCTGTTGCCGGACAATGAGCGCCCGGCGTTTATCGAGGAACTGGAGCTTGCCCGCGAGGCCTGCCGCCCGTTCGACCTGCAGGCCTTCCGCGAAGGCCATCTGACGCCGGTCTATTTCGGTTCGGCCCTGCGCAATTTCGGCGTCCGCGACCTGATTGAGGCGCTTGGCGACTTCGGCCCCGCGCCTCGGGCTCAGGAGGCCGACACGCGCAAGGTCGAGGCGACGGAAGAGAAGATGACGTCCTTCGTCTTCAAGATCCAGGCCAATATGGACCCGAACCACCGCGACCGTATCGCCTTCGTGCGTGTCTGCTCCGGCGAGCTCAAGCGCGGCATGAAGGCCAAGCTGGTCCGCACCGGCAAGCAGATGAGCCTGTCAGCGCCGCAGTTCTTCTTCGCCCGTTCGCGCATCACCGCCGACGAGGCTTATGCCGGCGACGTCGTCGGCATCCCAAACCACGGCACGTTGCGCATCGGCGACACGCTGACCGAGGGCGAGGACATCCTGTTCCGCGGCGTTCCCAACTTTGCGCCCGAAATCCTGCGCCGCGTCCGCCTCGGCGATGCGATGAAGGCCAAGAAGCTGAAGGAAGCGCTGCACCAGATGGCCGAGGAAGGCGTCGTCCAGCTGTTCCAGCCCGAGGACGGCTCGCCTGCCATCGTCGGCGTCGTCGGTGCGCTGCAGATCGACGTGCTCAAGGAGCGCCTGTCGGTGGAATATACCCTGCCCGTCGATTTCGAGATGGCGCGCTTCTCTGTCTGCCGCTGGATTGATGCCGACGACAAGGCCGACCTGCACCGCTTCATCGAAAGCCATCGCGGCGACATCGCGCGCGATCTCGATAACGACCCGGTGTTCCTCGCTCAGCACGAATTCTCGCTCAATTACGAGGCCGAGCGCTGGAAGATGATCCGCTTCGCCGCGATCAAGGACTATCAGGTCCGCGACAAGGTCGCCTGAACAAGGGTGCCAGGGGCGGATTTGCCGCCCTGCATCTCGTTTCGTCATTCCGTCATGTAAATCGCCTAATGGCATCGCAGTGCCGCCGCCTGCCCGTGGTCCAAGCCATGGGGCGTGACAGGTCAGCACTGGAGATGTTCAATGCGCCGAGCTTGCTGAAAAGGGCCGGCGCCGCCAGGGCGCGGGGGCACTTGAGCGCCGTGCGTCCGGGTGGACGCACAAAGGACGCTCCAAGGCTTAAAGTGGCGCATCGTGCTTTCCGAAAATCGAGAGCGATTTTCGGGCCGATGCGCGGACATGGAGGAAATGACGTCGCATGATGGTTTCAGCATTGATCGAGCGTGAACTGACCCGCGTTGGCTCTCCTGTCCGCTACGGCGTCTTCGTCGCCGTCGTTGGACCCAGCGGTGCCGGCAAGGACACGCTGATTGCCTATGTCCGAGAGCGCCTGACCGACGACGACCATGTCGAGTTCGCCCGCCGCGTCATCACCCGCCACAGCGACGGCGCGACCGAGGATCACGACACGCTGGCCGACGCCGCCTTCATCGAGGCTGACGCATCGGGCGCCTTTGCGCTGTCCTGGGAGGCGCATGGTTTGCGCTACGGCATTCCAGCTTCCGTCGACGATGCCATTTCGGTCGGCCACGTCGTCGTTGCCAACACCTCGCGCGGGGTCATCCCGGCGCTACGCCAGCGCTACGCCAATGTCGCCGTCGTCGAAATCACCGCAGCACCCGAAATCCTGGCCACCCGGCTTGCCGCGCGCGGCCGTGAATCGCGCGGCGAGGTGCTGGCGAGACTGGCGCGTACCGCTCCGCATGATCTCAGTGGTCCCGGCCATGTGGTGATCGACAACAGCGGCCCGGCTGAAATCGCCGGCGAACGCTTCCTTGCCGTGTTGCGCAAGGCCGTCGCCTTCTCCGACGTATCCGGCATGATATAGGTAAGTAAAGACTTACGTATTTCGCGGATCGATCCGCAGCATGTGGTTGTCCCAGACATGCTGGGGATCGTCGGTCTTTTTGCCGTCGGGATCGACGACAAGGCCGGCGCCCGTGGTGGCGAGGAAACCATCGCGGTCCGGCGCCAACCCGCAAACCTCGACCAGATCGGCATTGGCCACGACCTTGCCCGTCTTGGCCTCGATCATTGCCCAGGCGTTGCCTTGCGGCGAAGAGACGGCGATCAGCCCGGCGTCGCGATTGGCCGCGACCGAGCCGATATAGTTGCGGAAACCGCCGAGGATGTCCTCGGGCATGTCAAGCATTTCCAGCTCCTTGCCGCGCGCGGCTCGGCCGATCAACAGTGGCTTTTCCGTTGCCGGCCCCTCGTGCTGGCAGCCGAACCAGACGGTGCCGTGGGCGTCGATGTCCATATGCCGGATCGACAGTTGGTGAAGCTTTTCCGGCAGTTCGTGTTTCTCGATCAGATCGCCCGAGACGCGGTCGACAAGCACGAAGGACGGCTTCATGGTTGGAATGTTGAGCTTGGCGCGGCCGAAATCCGGATGGGTCTCGATGCCGCCATTGCAGATGGCGAGCGTGCGCCCGTCGCCAAGCAGGATCAGCTCATGCGGGCCGACGCCATGGGTCGGGAATTCGCTGAGGCGGCGGAAGCCGTCGCGCGCGTCATAGACGCCGACCATGCCGGCGGCGTTGTCGAAGTCGTTTTCGGTGACGTAGAGCAGCGCGCCATCGGGCGAGAATACGCCATGGCCGTAATAGTGGCGGCCGGCGATGCTCGGGATGGTCAGCGGCGTGTCTTTGCCGGTGTGGTCGAACACCAGCATGAAGGTGCCGGGCTGGCGCGCAAACACCACCGACTTGCGCGAGACGGGATCGAATGTCACGTCGTGTCCGCGCTCTGGCAGGGTGACGCTGTGCAGGATCTTGCCGGCCTCCGACAGGATCGCCACGCCATACTCGCCGGTCCTGGACTGGTAAGCTGTGGCGAACATTGCGTCGGTTTCGAGTGCCAGTGCGCGCCTGGCGGGGCTGAGCGAAAGCACGAAGCCTGCTCCAGCTGCCTTGAGGAAATCGCGACGGTCGAACAGCGGTGTGCGCATTGTCCTGGCTCTTCAGTCGCCGTCGAGCGACGAGAAACCGGCAGTCAGTCCGAGGGCCCCGGAAAGCCTGGTGCCGAACTGCTCCGACAGGCTCGACGTCACCAGCGCGAAATAGCCGAGCTTCTCGCGTTTGGCGGGGTCGGCAAGGGCCGCATCGATCGGGCCGGTGACCGCAGCCGCCGCTGCCTGTGCATTGGCGAATTCGAAGCCGATCGACTCGGCAACCCAGCGCTCGTCGGCCGGCACCAGCTCGCCGAATTTCGAAGCGGCGAAAAGCGCTTCCATGCCCGCGATGTTGCCGGCAAGCGAGGCGCCCGTGCCTTGAGAGCGCCAATAAAGCGCCTGCTTCGGCTTGTCGGACGCGGCATTCTTGCCGAAAAAGCCATTGAGGCGCACGTCGCGCACCAGCTCGAGCCCGTTGACATAGACTTCGAGCAGTTCGGTCAGCGCTTCGGTGTCGTCGCGGTAGAGCGGATTGGCAGCACCCGGGTTCTTCCACTGGCTGGCAAAACCCTTGTCGTCGCGCCATGCGGCGTCGACCTCGGCGGCAATGGCCCCGATGTTGCCTGATATCGCCTGGCCATAGGCGCAGCGATAGGCGGCCGAGGTGCCGGAAAGCTCATCGGCGGCGGTGCCGAACAGCACGAATTCCAACGCGCCGAGCCCCTGCATGGCAACGCTCTTCTGGCCGAGAGTGGCTGCGTCGGTGGCGGTGGCATCCTTGTCGGCAAGGGCCGACTGCACCTGCTTCAGCCCGGTTCCCTTGCGGTCTGGCCAGAACAGCAGGCGCTCCAGCCGGTTCTGCTCGGTGATTGGTCCGAAGCGGATGATCTCGATCTCCGACCAGGTCGCCGTGGTTCTGGCGAATGCCGCGCGCGCTGCAGCAAGCGTGTCGGAAGACGGTTTTGCACAAAGCGTAACCATAGACTTACTGAGATCGGCAGTCGTGCCGACCAGCCGGCCATAGGCCGGGCGGATGAAACCGTCGATGGCGTCAGTGATCACCTTGGCCGACGCCTCGCTGGCGTAAGCGGCGGTCGACGGCACGAACAGGCAAAAAGCGAGGACAGCAGCCAGGGGACGTCCAGCCATCACAGCGACTCCAGGAACTTGATCAACGCATCGCGGTCCTGCGGCGGCAGCGCGGCAAAGTGGTCTCGTGACTTCTGGCCTTCGCCACCATGCCAAAGGATCGCCTCGGCCAGATTGCGGGCCCGACCATCGTGCAGGAAGAAGGTATGGCCGTTGACCGTCTTGGTCAGGCCGATGCCCCACAGCGGCGGCGTGCGCCATTCGTTGCCGCTGGCGTCGCCGACCTGCTGGCCGTCGCCGAGTTCGTCGCCCATGTCGTGCAGCAGGAAGTCGGAATAGGGCCAGATCAGCTGGAATTTCTGCGCCTTGTTGGGCGCATCGCGGCGCGTGACGAATTTCGGCATGTGGCAGGACGCGCAGCCGGCCTCGTAGAACATCTGCTTGCCGCGCAGCACTTGGCGGTCGTCGATGTCGCGCCGAGCCGGGACGGCCAGGTTCTGCGAATAGAAGGTGACCAGATCCATGATCGGGTCGGGGGCTTCGCTGCTGCCGAGCCGCTCCTGCACGCCATTGGGCTTCTCGAGACACGCCGTCTGGGCGTCGGTGCAGTCGCCCCAGTGCCTGGGCACGTCGGGCGTCGAGATGCCGATGTCGCCGGCAAAGGCATCGGCCGATTGCTGGCGGATCGACGGCGCCGACGCCTTCCAGCCGAAGCGGCCGAGCGTCAGCTCGCCTGATTTGTGGTCGCGCACGATGGAGGCCTTGCCCGAAATGCCGTCGCCGTCCTTGTCGTCGGGATCGGCATTGGCAAGGATGTCGGCGGGATGGATCTGCTCGACGAGGCCCAGGCCGATCATCGGCGGCGTGATGCGTGGCGACAATGTCGTCTTCGGGTCCATCGCACCATAGCCGAGGTCGGTCACCGAATAGATCGGCCAGCGCAGCGTCGTCATGGTGTCGGAAAGCTGGACCGGAAACTGCTGGTAGGAAATCACCATCCGGCCTTCGCTCTTGAGGCCGGGCACGGCAAGATCCTGGAACTGGCCGCCATAGGTGGGATCGGGGAAGTTCAGCACCTTGCGCTCGACGATCGCGGCATTTTCTTCTGCCGTTTCTGCCGTGCGGGCGAGCCTCAGGAACATTGAGGTGGCGTCGGAATTGCCTTCCGGCGGATGGCCGCGGCCGTCCTTGAGGTGGCAGCTCTGGCAGGCGCGGGCGTTGAACAGCGGCCCCAGCCCGTCGGAGGCCTGGGTCGACGACGGCGACGACACCCATAGCTTGCGGAACATGCCGTTGCCGAGCTTGAAGGTGCCTTCTTCCTCGAAGGTGATGTTGGCCGAGGATTGCGAGAACGCATCCTGGTTGACGCGCTTTTCCGAAGTACCGGCTCCGCCCTGCATGCGCTCGAACTGTTCGGGTTTGCTGAAGTCGGTGGTCGGCCGGACGATGTTGTCGACGCGCGCCTTGTCCTTGGGATCGAGGTCGGTGCGTTCGGTGGCCAGGCCGGCGGGGACCGCTTCGCCTGAAATCACCACCGTTGCCGGCAGGGCCGCTATCAGGCCGGCCAACAGCAGGAGGCGAAGCGCTGTCGCGCTCCGCTGTCGTTTTATCTTGTCGTCGGGAAACTTGCCGGTACGTGCGCGGCGCGTGGTCAGAAAAGTGCGCCGCATTCCGGCATGTCCTATTCGGCCTTGTCAGCTGGTTCGGCGTTGAGCTGGCCGTACTTCTCGTCGCCGATCTCGGCGAGCAACTGCAACTGCGTCTCGAGGAAGTCGATGTGACCTTCCTCATCGGCGAGCAGTTCCTCGAAGAGCTTCATCGATACGTAGTCGCCATGCTGCGAGCAGATATCCCGGGATTTTTTGTAGGAAGTGCGGGCGTCATACTCTCCGGCGAGATCGCTCTCGAGCACTTCCTTGAGGTTCTGGCCGATACGCAGCGGCGAGATGGACTGCAGGTTGGGATGACCTTCGAGGAAGATGATGCGCGCGATCAGCTTGTCGGCGTGGTGCATCTCCTCGATCGATTCCTCACGCTCTTTCTTGGCGAGCTTGCCGTAACCCCAGTCTTCAAGCAGGCGGTAATGCACCCAATACTGGTTGACGGCGCCGAGCTCGAGGAAAAGCGCCTCGTTAAGCCGCTCGATGACCTGTTTTTCGCCCTTCATTTGCCTTGCTCCCAAATTGAACGCGCAACTCTCTGACGCGGTCCAGGTGTGAAACGACATCCACCTCGCCCGATTCCGAACGAGCATGATAAGCTTCGGTAATCCGAATTATCGTTTCGACCACATTTGGGAAGCAGCCGCAACAACGTCCGCGCTTCTGCAGCGTATGATAGACCTTCGCGGGCACGATCAGTGTCCACGGGTCCCGATCCAAAAGCTCGACGATTGTGTCTTCGATCTCCTTTTGGGTAATCAGATTGCAATGGCAGATAAGCATGGTTTCGAACGACCGTGGCTGACGGCGCGCTCCCTTTGGCGCGCCGTTTGGCTAGAGAAACTTAGGCGCGGCAAGCCCTCACTGGAAGACCTTGTCAGGCGAATCCAGGCTGTCCGAACCTTCGAATGCGATGGCGTCGAGCTTGAGCGCGGCAACCGCGCGCTCGATCGACTTGGTCTGGTCGACCAGCGCGTCGATGGCCGCCTGCACCGTGGCGTTGCCTTCGGTGTTGCCTTCGCCGATCTGCTGGTCATAGGCCTCGCCGCCGACGGCGCGGGCCTGGATCGCTTCCATCTTGGCGACCGTGGTGTCGAGCTTGCCGCTGAGCTCGGTGTCGAGCCCTGCGTCCGCTTCCTTGACCATGTCGGAGACCGACGGGCCCTCGACGGTCGAGCCGTCGATGCGCTTGTAGCTGCCGTGATAGGCGTTGCGGATGCCGACGGCGTCATAGAGATGCGAGATATGGGTGTTGTCGGAGAAGCAGTCATGCTCCTCTTCCGGATCGTGGAGCAAAAGGCCGAGCTTCATGCGTTCGCCGGCCAATTCGCCGTAGGACAACGAGCCCATGCCGGTCAGGATGGTCGAAATGCCAGCCTTGGCGTCGCCGTCGAGAAGCGCCTTGCGGGCCGCGCCGTCGGCCTTCCAGTTGCCGACCATCTCCTCGAGATCGGCGACGAGCAGGTCGGAAGCGGCGTTCAGATACTGGCCGCGGCGGTCGCAGTTACCGCCGGTGCAATTGGCGGTGTCATAGTCGGTGTAGGGACGGTTGCCGGCGCCGGGTCCGGTGCCGTTCAAATCCTGGCCCCAGAGCAGGAACTCGATGGCATGATAGCCGCTGGCGACGTTGGCCTCGATGCCACCGGCTTCCTGCAGCGTGCCGGCCAGCAACTCGGGCGTGATCTTGGAGGCATCGACCTTCTGGCCGTTGATCTCGATCGACGGGTTGGCGATGACGTTGGCGGTGTAGAGCGAGTTCTCGTCGGACTCGGTGCCATAGCCCTTGTCGACATAGTCGATCAGGCCTTCATCCAGCGGCCATGCGTTGACGCGGCCTTCCCAGTCGTCGACGATCGCGTTGCCGAAGCGGTAGACTTCCGTCTGCTGGTAGGGGATGCGGGCAGCCTTCCAGGCTTCGCGCGCTGCCTTCAGCGTCTCGTCCGACGGCTTGGCGATCAGCGCTTCGATGGCTGTGTCGAGTGCCTTGGCTGATGTCAGCGAGTCTTCGTATTTGGCAAGCGCAATGTCGGAATAGGTGGTGAGAACGGCCTTGGCGTCGGTTGCGGCCTTGGCCGGCAGCACGAAGATCGCGGCGGTCAGCGCGGTCGTCGCGGCAATGGCGGCGAGCCTGCCGTAGTGACGGTTGTGCGAGATGGATGCAGGCATGGTCTCTCCTCAGTGAACCAGTTGGCGCCGGCAAGCGCCTGGAAATCGTGTGCCGTCAGCATTTCTTGCTGGATCGGCGGCATGGCATCGAAAGAAAGCTCAGGGGCGATCCGGCCTCGGATATGCGCGTGGTTCGAGGCCCTGATAGGGCGCAGCGCGACCAAGCTGCAAACAGCCGCGCCATGGCGCGGTTCGACGAAGGCAGGCACCCAGATAGCTCCAATCGAAAGGGTTAAAGGCCCAGACATCAAAGACAGGCGCTGTAAAGCACGACTTCATAAAAGCCGAGCGCCATCAAAAGTCAACGCAATTTCGGCTAAAAGCGTAGCGGTATCAATAGTTTGGAATGATTCTAAACTGTTTCTGTCCAGTTTTTTGCAGAGCTTCTTGAGGCCAAGCTGTTGATTTGTCGAGACATGGCGCGGGACCTGCCGAGCAGCACCCGGCACCCGCTGCGACATCAGGTAGCGCCACGACGCGGGATGATCAGGGGGCCACGCCTGGCACTATCTGGCCCGCCTGTACGATATGAAATCCTGCCTGTCGGCCATGAAATCACGTCATGACCCCTTGCGGCGGGAGCCCCTAGCGGTCATTTCGGTAGAGGTTTCCGGTGTTGCAGAGGCGAGCATGAAGAACGGTGTGGTGATTGTCGGGGCCGGCCATGCCGGCGTGCAGGCTGCAGCCAGCCTTCGCGAGGAGGGCTACGACGGGCCGGTCATTCTGCTCGGCGACGAGAAGGAGCTGCCCTACCACAAGCCGCCGCTGTCCAAGACCTTCATCAAGGATGCTGCCGCCCAACCGCAGCCCTTGCGCGGCGAGGTGTTTTACACCGGCCACACCATCGACTTCCGGCCCGGAACCCTGGTCGAACGCATCGATGCCGCGGCGCGCCGGCTCGAACTCGCCGGCGGCGGTGACCTTGCCTATGACCAGCTGATCCTTGCCACGGGTTCGCGCCCGCGCTTGCTGCCGCTGCCGGGGGCCCATCTTGCAGGCGTGCTGTCGCTTCGCTCTGTGGCCGATGCCCGGCTGATCCGCGAGCAGAGCGCTGCCTGCGAGGAAGTCGTCGTCATCGGCGGAGGCTTCATCGGCCTGGAGATCGCCGCCACGCTCGCCGCCGGCGGCCGCAAGGTGACGGTGATCGAGGCGCTCGACCGCCTGCTCGGCCGCGCCGTGGCACCCCTGATCGCCGAACATGTGCGCCAGCGCCTGACGGCATCGGGTGTCCGCATCCTGCTCAAGACCACCATCGAGCGCATCGAAGGTGAGGACGGCCATGTCGCGAGCGTGCTGACCTCTTCCGGCGAGCATCTGCCGGCGAAGATGGTGATAACAGGCATCGGCGTCGTGCCCAATGTCGAACTGGCCGAGACGGCGGGGCTGGCGATCGCCAACGGCATCCGCATCGACACGGCCATGCGCAGCTCGGTCGAGAACATTCTCGCCATCGGCGACAACGCCAGCTACCGCCATTGGCAGACCGGCAGCGACGTGCGCCTGGAATCGGTGCAGAACGCCACTGACCAGGCCAAGCTCGCCGCCCGCACGGTTCTTGGCCATCCCGGTGACTACGTCGCCGTACCGTGGTTCTGGTCCGACATTGGCGACATGAAGTTGCAGATGGTTGGCCTGACCGCCGGCAGCGACCGCCAGATCCTGTCGGGCGATCCGGCCGAGAACCGCTTCTCGGTGTTCCATTTCATCGGCGACCGCCTTGTCGCCATCGAATCCGTCAATCGTCCCGCCGACCACATGCTCGGCCGCAAGATGCTCGGCCTCGGCTTCTCGCCGACGACGGAGCAGGTGGCGGGTGGGGCCGAAGCGCTCAAGGCTGCACTGGCGGCGCTGCCGGCGGGGTAATCGCTCGAGAACCCCGCTGGCAAGCCAATCGACCCGTGGATTTGAGGACCCGCGCTAGCCTGAGACTGCTGCTGTTGTGGCGGATGTCGGTGCTTGGCTGCCTTGCAGGCGGCGCGCCGGTTCCGTCTGGTGGAGATAGACGGCGAGCGTATCCCATGGCGGCATGATGGACAGCTGCGACAGGATGCGGCCGACCTCGCCGCGGTGATAGCCGCCGTGCAGGATGACATGGCCCAGCATTTCTTCCCGCGACATGTATCCCTTGTCGCCGTCGGTGAACATGAATGCCAACCGCTCGGTCAGTCGGCCTGATGGTACATGCGCGACATAGTCGAGATACCACCGGTCCGAGTCAGTGACGGCCGACCGCAAGTCCGCAAGGGCCGGTGTTTGCGCGACATTGTCCGAGGTGTAACGGTGCGTCTCGCCGCTCAGATGCGCGGCAAAAATCCGGGCGACGACATGGTAATGGCTGATCAGCCGCAACGCCCTGGCCAGCTCCGCCCCCTGCCGCTCCGGGTCGAGTTCTTCGAGCTTGCCGAACAGATCTGCATTGGCCCAGGTGTGATAGCCGAACAAGGTGTGCAGAAGACCGCTCATCGCGAGGCTCCTTTTGTCTGTGTGCAAATGTGAGTAACGTCCTGATGATCGTCCGGAGCAGCCCAAGTGTCTACTCGCATTGCGAAATCGAACTCCCCGATGCGCAAGCTGCCGCGGCAGGGCCGTTCGCAAGCGACCGTCGAGGCGATCATCGAGGCCGGGGCTCACATTCTGGGCGAGAAGGGCTGGGACGACTTCAGCACCAACAAGGTTGCCGAACTGGCGGGTGTGAGCATCGGATCGCTCTACCAGTATTTTCCCGACAAGCAGTCGCTGGTCGAGGCCATTCGGCGCCGCCATCTCGACGATTGCCTTGCCGTCATGCGCGGGTCGCTGCGCGAGGGAAAGGCTGTCGAGCAATTTGCCGAGGATCTCGTGCGCGACATGTTCGCGGCGCACAGCATCAATCCGGGGCTGCATCGCAAGCTTCTCGACGAGGCTCAGAGCTCCGAGAGCATGAGGGATCCCAACAGTGCTTTCGAAGCCGAGTATCTCGGTCACTACACCGCCGCTGTCGCCGCTTATCGGACCTCGCGATCGGGGGCGAATGAGCGGGTTGCCGGCATGGTCCTTTCCGACCTGATGGACGGCGTGGTTCACAACGCCGCCCGTCGCGGCTTGCTCGGCTCCGAGGAGCTGAAACAAGAGCTGATCCGGCTGGTGCGGGCCTATCTCACAGTTGCGGACTGAACGGCGGCTCCGGCACCATTCATGTGATGCCGGAGGAGACCTTTTGCATCGGCAAGCAGCTTATGTCCGCACTTCCCGGATCGACGCCTCCAGAATATCGAGCGCCTCGGTCAGGACGTCGTCCTGGATGGTGATTGGCGCGAGGAAACGGATGACGTTGCCGTGGACGCCGCAGGTGAGCAGGATCAGGCCCTTGTCGAGCGCCTTGAGCCTGACGGCGTTGGCGAAGTCGGCCGAGGGCAGCTTGGTCTTTGCGTCGTTGAACTCGACAGCATTCATGAAGCCGAGACCGCGGATGTCTGATATCTCCGGCACGTCGTCGCGCAAGGATTCCAGCCGCTGCTTGAGCCGCGCGCCGAGCTGATTGGCGCGGTCGCAGAGTTTTTCGTCCTCGATGACGTCGAGCACGGCGTGTGCTGCCGCGACACCGATCGGGCTGCCGCCATAGGTGCCGCCGAGGCCGCCGGGATTGGGCGCGTCCATCAGTTCGGCGCGGCCGGTGACGGCGGCCAGCGGGAAGCCACCGGCGAGGCTTTTCGCCATCGTCATCAGGTCGGGCGCGACGTCATGATGGTCCATGGCGAACATCTTGCCGGTGCGCGCAAAGCCGGTCTGAACCTCGTCGGCGATCAAGAGCATGCCGTGCTGGTCGCAGATCTTGCGCAGCGCCGTCATGAAGTCGCGCGGCACCTCGTAGAAGCCGCCTTCGCCCTGCACCGGCTCGATGATGATGGCCGCCACCCGCGCCGGGTCGACATCTGCCTTGAACAGCCGGTCGAGCGCCGCCAGCGCATCGGCCGTGGTGACGCCATGCAGCGGCACCGGGAAGGGCGCATGGAACACATCGGCCGGCATGGCGCCGAAGCCTGCCTTGTAGGGCTGCACCTTTCCGGTCAGCGCCATGCCCATGAATGTGCGGCCGTGGAAGCCGCCGGCAAAGGCGATGACGGCCTGGCGGCCGGTGGCGTTGCGGGCGATCTTGACGGCGTTCTCGACGGCTTCGGCGCCTGTCGTGACGAAGATCGTGCGCTTGTCGCCCTTCATCGGCGCGATCGCGTTCAGCCTTTCGCCGAGCCTGACATAGCTTTCATAGGGCACGACCTGATGGCAGGTATGGGTGAAGCGGTCGAGCTGTGCCTTGACCGCCTCGATGACGCGCGGGTGGCGATGGCCGGTGTTGACGACGGCGATGCCGGAAGAGAAGTCGATGTAGCGGCGGCCTTCGACATCCCAGATCTCGGAGTTCTCGGCGCGGTCGGCATAGACCTGCGTCGTCATGCCGACGCCGCGGGCAATGGTCTGCATCTTGCGCTGTGAAATTTCGGCGTTTTTCATCGGTGATCCTCCAACCTCGCCGGCACCTTGCAGGCGCCAAACCGGCGTCATATCTGCACCTCTCCCGGTTTTTCACAAGCCGTCACGGTGATCGCAGGCATTGGTCCTCGCCGACGGCAAAAAAAGTTGCCGACGCCTTGTCGGAATTGCACATTCTCGCGCGTCCTAGTCATGAAGGAACTGAAAAGATGCTCTACGCCATCCTTTGCTACAACAACGAAGACGTCGTCTGCGCCTGGTCCAAGGAGCAGGACGACGAGGTGATGGCGCGCCTGCAGGTGGTCACCGGCAAGCTGCGCGACCAGGGCAGGCTGGGGCCGGTGGCCCGGCTGATGCCGACGACGGCTGCCACCACCCTGCGCAAGACCAAGGACGAACCATTGATCATCGACGGGCCCTTTGCCGAAACCAAGGAGCAGTTCCTCGGTTTCTACGTCGTCGATTGCGAGACGCTCGACGACGCCGTGGCCGTGGCCAAGGACCTGGCGGAAGCCAATCCTGGCGGCGGCTCTTACGAACTGCGCCCGATAGGCGCATTTTTCCCCGGAAAAGAGGCAGCATGACCGACCCGGCCTGGATCAACACGGCACTTTCTTCCGCCCGGCCGCAGGCCGTGGCAGCCTTGCTTCGCTATTTCCGCAACCTCGACACGGCGGAAGAAGCGTTCCAGGAGGCCTGCCTGCGCGCCTTGCGCACATGGCCGGAGAAGGGACCGCCGCGTGATCCGGCCGCCTGGCTGATCTTCGTCGGCCGCAATTCCGGCATCGATGCTGCCCGCCGCCAGAGCAAGCAGGCGCCGCTGCCGGCCGAAGAGCTGGTGTCCGACCTCGAGGACGCCGAGGCCGACATCGCCGAACGGCTCGACGGCCAGCACTATCGCGACGACATCCTGCGCCTGCTGTTCATCTGCTGCCATCCCGATCTGCCGGCGACGCAGCAGGTGGCGCTCGCCCTGCGCATCGTTTCCGGCCTGTCGGTCAAGCAGATCGCCCGCGCCTTCCTCGTCGGCGAAAGCGCCATGGAACAACGCATCACCCGCGCCAAGGCGCGCATCGCCAATGCCGACGTGCCGTTCGAGGCGCCTGGCCCGGCGGAGCGCTCGGAGCGCGTCGCGGCCGTACTTGCCATGGTCTATCTCGTCTTCAACGAAGGCTATTCCGCCGGTGCCACCGAGATCGCCAACCGCGCGCCGCTGTGCGAGGAAGCGATCAGGCTGGCGCGGCTGTTGCTGCGCCTGTTCCAGACCGAGCCCGAGGTGATGGGCCTGACCGCGCTGCTTTTGCTCCAGCATGCCCGCGCTGCCGCCCGCTTCAATGCCGAGGGCGAGCTCGTGCTGATGGAGGATCAGGACCGCACGCTGTGGAACAAGGCGCTGATCGACGAAGGCCTGGCGTTGATCGACAAGGCGATGCGCCACCGTCGACCCGGCCCCTACCAGATCCAGTCGGCGATCGCAGCACTCCATGCCCGCGCCGCCCGGCCCGAGGATACCGACTGGGCCGAGATCGACCTGCTTTATTCGGTGCTGGAATCGATGACGCCGTCGCCTGTCGTCACGCTCAATCGCGCGGTTGCTTTTGCCAAGCTGCGCGGACCTGAGGCGGCGCTGAAGCTGATCGAGCCGCTGGCGCCGAAGCTGTCGGGCTACTTCCACTTCTTCGGTGTGAGGGGTGGGTTGCTGATGCAGCTCGGCCGCACCGACGAAGCGCGCGAAGCCTTCGACAGGGCGATCGCACTGGCCAACACCGCAGCTGAAGCCGCCCACATCCGCATGCATCTCGATCGGCTCTCAGTGCCGTCGCCGGCAGCGAAGCCGAAGGCCAAGGCGCCAAGCCGTCAGCTGCATTAGTCGCGCGGGTCCAAGTATCCACGCGGCGATGTCGATGCCGCGCGCCAGCACCCTCAGCCCATCACAGCAGACAACCTTCTCCCCCGTTACGGGGAGAAGGTTGCGTCAGATTCGGCTAAGACCCGCGCAGCCAGTACGGGAAGTGCCTGTCTTCCCCCTGCTCGGGAGACGGAGGCAGCGGCGTCTTCTTGTCGGCCGGAACGTCCACGACCTTGCGATAGAGGTGCCAGGTCGCATGACCGAGCACCGGAATGACGACGGCGAGGCCAGCCAGGAACGGCAGCGACCCGATCAGCAGCGCGACGGCGACGATCAGGCCCCACAGAAGCATTGGCACTGGATTGTCCCGCACCGCCCGTGCCGACGTCTCGATCGCGGCATAGGCACCGACATCGGCGTCGAGCAGCAGCGGAAAGGCGACGACGGTGGTGCAGAGCACGACCAGGGCGAACAGGAAGCCGATCAGATTGCCGAGGAGAATCAGCGTCCAGCCGCGCTGGGTGGTGAAGAGATCGCTGAAGAACGCTGCCATCGACAGCGGGGCGTCGGCTCCGTAAAGCCAGCTGTAGAGCGCCTGCGCGACAAAAAGCCAGGCGACGAACAGCGCGAGCAGCATGATGCCGATGGCCACCATTGCCGGGATGGCCGGCGAATGCCTGACATCGAAGGCATGCCTCCAGGATGTGTCGAGGCCCTGCTCACGCCTTCGGCTGATCTCGTAGAGGCCGATGCCGAAGAAGGGACCCAGTAAGGCAAAGCCGGACATCAGCGGGAAAATGAGCTGCAGGGCGTTGCCGCCCGACGTCCATGTGATCAGGAACACCCCGACGATCGGGTAGATCAGGCACAGGAAAACGTAATGCGACGGCTTGTCCCAAAAGTCGTCCAAGCCACGTCGCAGCGCGTCGAACACATCAGCGACCGTTATCCGCCGGATGGCGGGATGCTCGATCGTATTGGTGGCGCCTGCGTACACATGGAAACTTGCCATGACCACTCCTCCGTTGGGGTGGGTCGCGGCCTGCGCTTGGCATGAGTGGTCACGCCAAACCGCGACCTTCACCTGGACAAATCATAGCGTGCTTCGAGAGATTTGACGACCCTGCGCGACCGTGCAGCTGATGGCTCACGCAAAGGTCATCGAACAAGGTGGCTTTGCCCGCCGCCGAAGCGGTCCAGGCAGAGTGCGTGGAGGCGTTCTGGCGTCAGCTGCAATAGCGGCGCGGAAAGGTCGAGATCGCCCGCGCGGCGATGTCGGTGCCGCGCGCCAGAGCTTCGGCAAGCGTCCGGCCCTTGGCGAGCGCCGCGAGGAAGGCAGCGTTGAAGGTGTCGCCGGCGCCGACGGTGTCGATCACCTGGACCTTCGGCGATGCGGCGTGGAAATGTGCCCCGTCGGCATAGGCATGCGCGCCTTCGGCTCCGTCCTTGATGACGAGCGTATGCGAAGGGCCGATACGCCCGGCCAGAAGCTCGGCCGCGCCTTCGAGATCGTCCATGCCGGCAAGCCCCTTGGCTTCCTCGGCATTGATCAGCGACACGTCGGCAGCGGCAATCCATTCGCCCAGACGCTGCATGTTGGTCGCGCTCCAGCCGGCGGGTGGCCAGCCCGGATCGATCGCCGTGCGCCAGCCTCTGGCCGCAAGCGCCGCCAGAAGCTTGATGGTGCCTGCCTCGATGGCGGGCATCAGGAAGCCGCCCGAGATCAACGCGAAGGCGTTTTCGCCTGGCGCCCCGGGCAGGCGTTCAATAAGGTCGTCGAGGCTGGCGCGCTGCAAATGTCCGGGCGTGGTGAAAAACACTCGGTCGCCACCCTTGTGGACGATGCCGACGGTGAGCGTCGTCTCGCAGGGTTCGACGATCCATTCGGTCGATGGCTGGTCGAACTGGCCGCTCAGCCACGCGCCGTTCGAGTCGTTGCCGACCGAGGCGATCATGCGGTGTGCGACCTGCATGCCTGACAGCGCCAGCGCGGTGTTGCCGGCCGAGCCGCCCGGCCGCATCTCCGAGCGGTCGACCATCACTTCGGTGCCGACGGCAGGCCAGCCGTCGACCTCGCCGAGCACGAGGTCGACATTGACATTGCCGAGAACCAGCAGCGGCGGAACGGTCATGGGATGGCCTGTGATGCAAGAGAGCGGCCACACACATGGCCCGGCCGCCGAATGGTCTGGTCAGGCACCAATGCGGGCCACGACCGGGACATAGTTTTCGAGTTCCGGAGCCGGGAAGCTGACCGAACCGGAAATCTCCGCCGAGCGGTAGAGCCCCATCAGGATCTCGACCACGGCGAGCCCGTCATGGAAGGTTTCCATCGGCGTCTCGCCCTTGCGGAAGCACTCGACCATGTGTCGGTTCTCGTCGGTGTAGCCATAGACGCCCGCTTCGTCTTCCAGCACCGGCATCAGACCCTGTTCGGCATTCTGCTTCTCGACAAGGTCCTCGCCTTCTTCGCCCTTGACCTCCCGCGACATGAATATCTTGAGGCCGGTGTTGAGCGAGTTGAACTCCATCGCATATTCCGGCCCGAGCAGTTCGAGCTGGATCCGCAGGCCGGCACCGACATAGGCCCAGGAGGTCGTCGCCTCGATCACCAGCTCGTTGCCGTCCTCGTCCTCGAGCAGGATGGTGCCGCGGGCGAAATCTTCGGACGGGCGGTTGCGGTAGTCCACCTCGCTGCCGAAGCGCTTGCGCAGCTGGTCGGCATAGTTGGGTCGCGTCCATTTGAGATTGGCGACGGTGCCGCTCACCTGCTTGATGGTCAGCGACTTGCGCGGGGCACCCGGCTTGGTCAGCAGATGGCGGGCGACCTCGACACTGTGGCACATCATGTCGGACAGCACGCCGCCGCCCTGCTTGTCGCCCTGCCAGAACCACGGCTCGTGCGCACCGGAATGCTCTTCGGCCGCGCGTGCCAGATAGGGCCGACCGGTGGCCGAGGCGGCGCGGCGCCAGATAATGTCCTTGCCGCGGATGACCGGCGTGCAGAACACCTGATTTTCAAGATAGCCGTGATTGAGGCCGGCGTCCTCAGCCAGGCGCAGCATCTCGCGCGCCTCGGCGATGGTCCGCGCCAGCGGCTTTTCGCAGGCAACCGCAATCACCTTGCTGCGGCCGGCCTTCACCTCGGCATGCAATGTGCGCATCACGTCGAGGCGGGTGTAGTTGGGCGACAGGATCCAGATCGCGTCGACATTGTCGGCGTTGACGAGCGATTCCAGGCTATCGTGGCTGGTGCAGTCGCCCAAGCCGAGTTCGGCAACGCGGCTGGCGAAGCGGGCGCGGTTCTCGGCCTTGCGGCTGAACACGCCGGTGACATCGACATTGCGCACGCCGAGCATGCCCTTGAGGTGGAATTCCGCGATGAAGCCGCTTCCGACGAAGCCGACGCGCAGCCGCTGTTTGGGCAATCCGGTCATGTGAGGTCCCCTAGACTGAAATCATTTCGGCGCCGGCGCCGTGGTGCCGCGGACCTTGAGCGTTGTCGGCAGCATCACCGGCTTGCGCGGCGTGGCACCGCCCGACAGCAGGTCGAGCAGCATGGTCATGGCGGCGCGGCCGATGTCGGTGCGCGGCTGGCTGACTGTCGTCAGCGGCGGATAGAAGGCTTCGCTCAGGAACAGGTCGTCGAAGCCGACGACCGAGACCTGGCCGGGCACGTCGAGGCCGAGCTTGCGCAATTCGTGGATCACGCCGAAGGCCATTTCGTCGTTGGCGACGAAGATCGCCGTTGGCGGCTCGGGCAGTTCGAACAGCGCCCGGCACAGGCGCTGGCCGGTGTGCAGCAGATAGTCGCCGCGCTGCTCGTAGCCGTCCGGGATGGCGAGGCCTGCGGCCTGCATTGCGGCGCGATAGCCGTCGCGGCGGTCGACGCTCATGATCTCCGGCACCGGGCCGGAGACATGGGCAATGCGCCTGTGGCCAAGGCCGATCAGATGCTCGACGGCGTTGCGGGCGGCCGCCGCGTTGTCGATCATCACATGCGGGAAGGCGGCGTCCTGGATTTCCTCCAGCGCCACCACGATCGGCGCGCCGCCTTCGACCGAGGCGACAAAACCCTCGCGCCGGGGCAGCTTGCCGGTCATCAGGATCATGCCGTCGGCATGGCCGTCGCGCAGCATGTCGAAATACTCGATTTCGCGGTCGGAGTCGTTTTCGGTGTTGCCCATCAGTACCGAATAGCCGGCGGCGCGGGCGGTCGCTTCGACACCCTTGAGGATCTCGAGGTAGAACGGGTTGCCCACGTCGCGTACCACCATCAGCACCGCCATCGCCTTCTGCGTGCGCAGGTTGCGGGCGCTGACATTGGGCCGGTAATTCATCTCGCGCGCCATGTCGCGAATGCGGCTCAGCGTCGGCTCGGCGACGAGGCCGCTGTCGGAAAGCGCGCGCGACACGGTGGCTGCGGAAACGCCCAGCCGCTCGGCGATGTCCTTGATCTTGGGTCGCTCGTTCATGCGCGCATCGCTCTGCCACGGCCGTAGAAGAGCATCAGGATCAGCAAGGTCGCGCCGAACACCATCTGCCGCCCGGATTCATCGATATGCACTGTCGTCAGGATGCTCTGGAGAACGACCAGCAGCACGGCGCCCGCCATCGTGCCCGTGTAGCCGCCCTTGCCGCCCGACAGCGGTGTGCCGCCGAACACCACCGCAATGATCGAAGGCAGCATGTACTGCTCGCCGACATTGGCGAAGGACGAGCCGGAATAGCCGATCAGGCACATGCCGGCGACCGCGGCGAAGGCGCCCGACAGCATGAACAGGGCGATGCGGGTGCGCTTCACCGGGACGCCGGCCATGAAGGCCGCCTGCTCGTTCGAGCCGATGGCGTAGATACGGTGGCCGAACACGGTGCGGCCGAGCATGAAGGCCATCAGCAGGCCGATCGCCACCCACAGCCAGATGATACCGGGCAGGCCGAAGAGGAAAGGCTGGGTGACGAACTGCGACAGACCGGGCGCGGCGCGTCCCGAGGGGATGCCGTTGCGGATGACGACGAGAAGACCTTGCAGCACGCCGAGCATGCCGAGCGTCATGACCAGCGGCGGGATGCGCAGCAGCGTCACGCCGAGGCCGTTGAACAGGCCGATCACTGCACCCGCGGCGATGCAGCCGAGGATCGCCGGCAGGATGCCGCTATCCGCACCGTTCATCAGATTGCCGCCGATGATGGCGCTGAGCGAGACGACGCCGCCGACCGACAGGTCGATGCCTTCGCGGCCGCCAAGGATGACCAGGTTCTGGCCGGCGGCGACGATGCCGAGCAGGGCGGCGACGATGAGCAGGCGCAGGATCTGCTGACCCGAGGCGAAGCCGGGCGACAGCGCCTCGCCGAGCAGCAAGAGCGCGGCGATGAGGGTCAGCGCCACGACCAGCGGCTGCTTGAGGAAGGTCAGCACCGGCGAGGGGGCTGCCGCTGGCGTTTGGGTTGCTGCGGTCATGCGCGTGCCCTCCGTCCGACAAGGATGCCCGCCATCAGGGCGACGAGAATGGCGAGGCCCTGGACCAGGTTCTGCCATTCCGACGGCGTGCCGACGAAGAACACCAGCGAGTTGATCAGCCCGATGATCAGCGCACCGATGATCGAGCCGACGACGGTGCCGAAACCGCCCGACAGCGCGCTGCCGCCTAGCACCACCGCCGCCACAGAGAACAAGGTCATCTTGCCGCCGACAAGTGGGTCGCCGCTGGCCGTGTCGCCGGTGATACAGAAGGCGGCGAGCGCCGCAAACAGGCCGCAGAGCGCGTAGCCCTGGACGCGGGTCTTCGTCACCGGCAGGCCGCTCTGGTAGGCAGCCTGCGCATCGTCGCCGACCGCGAGCAACTGCGTTGCGAGCCTTGTGCGGGCAAGCACGTAGAGCACGATCGCCAGCAGAGCCACGGCGAAATAGACAAACGGAATCTCAAAGAAGCGTCCGCCATAGGTACGCCAGAAGGCGGCGGGCGCCGGCGTGCCGGCCACCGGCATGACGTAGAGCGCCAGCCCGGTGAAGAAGATCGAGGTGGCGAAGGTGGCGACGATCGCCTGCAGCCGGAGCGCCGCAACCACGATGCCATTGATAATGCCACAGGCGAGGCCAACGAAGAGCCCGATGCCGAGCGCTGCAACCACCGAGAAGCCGCTGCCGCCCAGCTTCTCCATCGTCACCACGATGACGACATTGACCAAAGAGACGATGGCGCCTGCCGACAGGTCGATGTCGCCGGCATAGACGACATAGGTCTGGGCGATGGCGAGCATCATCAGCGCCAGATAGGTCTTGGTCAGGCCGGTGATGCCGGCAAAGCTTACGCTGCGCGGCTGGTAGAGGCCGTTGAGCGCAAGCAAGACGATGGCGATGACCAGCGCCGGCAGGAACGGATGGCGCTCGACGAGGCGCTTCAATCCGCCCGGCTTGCTGGAGGGAAGGGACGCGGCTGTCATCACGCGGCCTCGTAAGCTGCCTGGTAGAGATTGTAGCGCGTTCTCTCGGCGCCGGTGAGTTCGCGGCGCACCGCACCGCCGTTGAAGACGAGGATGCGGTCGGCATTGTTGAGCAGCTCGGCATCCTCCGAGGAATAGAGCACGATGCCCATGCCCTCGGCGGCGAGCTGGCGGATCAGCGCGAACAGATCTGCCTTAGCCGACAGGTCGATACCCTTGGTCGGATCATCGAGCAACAGCACGTCGGGCCGGTCGATCAGCCAACGGGCGATGACGATCTTCTGCTGGTTGCCGCCCGACAGCGAATTGATCGAGTAGCCGAGCCCGGCAAATTTGGTGTGCAGCGCCTCGAGCGCCGGCTTGACCCGCTCGGCCAATGCCGAGGGTCGGGCGAGGAACAGCTTCTGGCGGAGATAATGGATCGGCGTGACGTTTTCGAGGATCGGCCGGCCCTGGATCACGCCATCGCGGCTGCGGTCGCCGGAGACATAGGCGAGGCCGCGTCGGATCGCCGCGCGTGGGTCAGATGGCGTAAAAGTCGAACCCGCCAATGTGAGCGTGCCGCCATTCGAGGGAGTGGCGCCGAAGATGGCGCGCAGCACCGCCGACTGGCCCTGGCCATGCAGGCCGCCGAAACCAAGAATCTCACCTTTGGCGACCTCGAAGCCGACATTGGCGAAACCCTTGCCGAAGAAACGGGAGACCGTCAGCACCGGTGCCTTGCGATCGGCGGCCTCGGCCGGCGGTGCGCTGGCGCCGGGCGCCAGCTCGTCCTGGCCGCCGACCATCAGCCTGATGACCTCGCCGGGATTGGTGTCGGCGATGTTCTTGGTGCCGACCGTCTCGCCGTCGCGGATGACGGTGACGCGGTCACCGATGGCGAAGATCTCATCCATGCGGTGCGAGATGAAGATGATGCTGCGGCCCGCGGCCTTGAGGTCGCGCAGGATGTCGAAGAAGCGGTCGACCTGGGCCCGGTCGAGTGCCGATGTCGGTTCGTCGAAGATGGTGATGGGTGCTTCGGTCGCCAGCGCCTTCATGATCTCGACCAATTGGCGCTGGTCGGCGCGCAGGTTCTCGACCACTGCCTCGGCCGAGAAGCCTTCGCCGGAAACGGTGTCGAACAAAGCGATGTAACGCTGTGCCCGGCTCTCCAGGGCTGCGCGGTCGACGAAGATGCCGCCCGGCATGTCGGGCAGGCAGATGTTTTCTGCAACTGTCCGATGTCCGGCCAGGCTGAGCTCCTGGTAGAAGATGCCGATGCCTGATGCGCGTGCGGAATGCGGGCCGGTGATGGTGACCGGCTTGTTGTCGATCAGGATCTCGCCGCCGTCCGGCCGCACGCTGCCGGCCAGCACCTTGCACAAGGTGCTCTTGCCCGAACCGTTCGAGCCGATCAGCACATGCACTTCGCCTGCCTCGACCGTTAGGTCGCCGCGGCGCAAGGCCAAGGTAGCGCCGTAAGCCTTGCTTACGCCGCGCATGATGAGTTTCGACATGGTGGTGGCTTCCCGGTGCTTCGTCGGTCGCGGGGACGCGGGCCTGTGTGCAGGTGCCGCGTCCCCCGTCTTGGGAGGAAGCTTACTTGAAGAGCTTTTCGGCGTCTTCGATGGAAAGCTGGCTGGTGTAGGAATAGTAGCCCGGCTTGCCGTCTACCGCCTTCGCAGCGTCAGCGAGGTTCTTGCTGTCGATGAACGGGATCGGCAGGTACATGGCGTTCTTGTACTGGCCAGCCGTTGCCGGCTCCTTCAGTTCCTTGCCCTGCAGCATCAGCACGGCGACGTTGAGTGCCGAGGCCATGACGCCGGGCGGGTTCACCGAGGCGCCCGAGTTGAGCTTGTCCTTGGTCCAGATGTCGATGAAGTCCTTGCGGATCTCGCCGGTGGCGGCGATCGACGATTCCTTCTTGGCATCGATGATCGACTTCCAGGCGCCCGCCGCCATGCCGTCCTGCACCCAGACGCCGTTGATGTCGGGGTAGGTGGCGAGCAGGTTCTGCATCGCCTGCTGGCCCTGGGCCTGATCCCAGTTGGCGTTGACTTCGTTGACGATCTTGATGTCGGGATACTGTCCGAACACTTCCTTGTAGCCGGCGACGCGCATCTCGTTGGCCGGGTGGCCGGCGACGCCGTTGATCGCAACGACATTGCCCTTGCCGCCGAGCGTTTCGGCGAGCCACTTGGCGCCGGCCGCACCCCATGCCTTCTGGTCGATGCCGACATAGGTGGCGTCAGGCGACGACACTTCGGCGTCGGTCGAGATTACCAGGATGCCGGCTTCCTTGGCCTGGGCGAAGACCGGGTCGAACGCCGTCGGGCTGTTCGGGTTGATGATGATGGCGTTGACGCCTTCGCTGATGAAGTTGCGGACATGCGCGATCTGGCCGGGCACGTCGACATTGGCGCTCTGCACCACGACCTCGACATTGACGCCCTTGTCCTTCCAGGCAGCCGCTGCGGCCTGGGCTTCCTCGATCATCTGCGTGCGCCACTCCGAGCCGACCCAACCATTGGACAGGCCGATCTTGTAGTCGGCCGCCTGGGTCGAGAACGCCGATACGGCCAGTGCCGCGACGGTGGTGAGCGCCAGTGCTGAAAATTTCCTCATGAACTCCTCCCGATGCACAGAAAAACTGCTGCAAGGGATCATATGCTGAAAATGTAATCGATTTCAATCGCGATTTTCCGGCATTCTGGCGGGGTGATGTCGAAACGCCGACCGCGACCAGTCGCTCCCGGCATGTTACGTTCGCGCAGCTGGTCCAATGGCGGATCCGGCGGCGTCGATGCAGTCGCCAAATACAGACGAGGTCCGTTCCGTGACCATTCTGCTGACGGTGCTGGCGATGATCGCTTTTGCGGCCAACTCGCTGCTGGCGCGTTCAGCTCTCGACGGCGGCGCGATCGATGCGGTTGCCTACACCGCGATTCGCCTGTGCTCCGGCGCGGCGGCGTTGCTGCTGCTGATCTCCTGGCAGCGCGGCCGCAGCATCTTTCGAGCCCCGCCCGGCAACTGGCCGTCGGCTGTCGCCCTGTTCGCTTATGCCTTGGCGTTTTCGCTTGCCTATCTCCGCCTTGGCGCCGCGGTGGGGGCGCTTGTGCTTTTCGCGTCCGTCCAGGGCACCATGATCTTTTGGGGCATTATCAGGCGAACCCGGCCAACCCTGCGCGAGCTTGCCGGGTTGGTCATTGCCTTTGCGGCTTTCCTCTATCTCGTGCTGCCCGGCCTCAACGCTCCTGATGCCATCGGCAGCGTGCTGATGGTGGTTTCGGGCATTGCGTGGGGCATCTACTCGCTGCGTGGCCGTGGCTCGGCGAGCCCCCTTGGCGATACCGCCGGCAATTTCCTGCGCGCCGCCTTGATCTGCATCCCACTCGCCCTGCTGCCCACCTTCGGCGCCGGTGTGACCGCGCGCGGCGTCTACCTCGCCGCCGCCTCAGGCGTCGTTGCTTCCGGATTGGGCTATGCGATCTGGTACCGCGCCTTGCCCGGGCTCACGCCGACCCAGGCCGCCGTCGTCCAGCTGACGGTCCCGGTCATTGCGGCGGCGGGCGCCACGGTATTCCTGTCCGAGGTTCTGTCGGCGCGCCTGGTGCTTGCCAGCATCTGCATCCTGTCAGGTGTCGCGCTGGCGATCACGTCACGCCGTCCAGGCTGAAAAACGTCGACCCCGGTCCAATCCGGCGTGAACCTTTCCCTGCTCGGCCGCGACCCATGCGCAGGCCCCGCATGATGCGGCGTCAGCAAAGGAAAGAAGCCAATGACCACAGACACCAGGTGTTGCGGGTCACCGCGAGCACCCGGAGCACGGCGCGACCACCGCCTCAGGGAGAGGGTGGACGCGTTGGGCTTCGGGCTTGTTCCATTGACCCAAGGTAAGCCCCGGCGTATCGTCGCGCCGAGGGACATTCTAAGGACTGCAAGGGAGGAAAGTGCCGGGTATCAGCGCTTTGCACTTGCTTGCGCGCCAGCACCTTCTTCCACCCAACTCGGGAGAGGTGCCATGCCGTGCTTTCGTGGTGGTTCCGGCGCGCTCGCGCGACCTGCCGAACCGTCCAGCCTCCGCCTGAGGGCACTGGCGCTCAATGCCGGCATGGCCGCCCTGGCGCTTGCCGCCGGCCTGTGGCTGGCGCCACCCGCACAGGCCCAGGAAACGCAGATCATCAATCCCGGATCGATGGCGGTGACCGGCTTTTCCGGCACCGTGATCCCTGGGTTCGAGGAAGGGCTGCCACCCGGCGTCGATCCGGTCGACGAAACCTTCATCGACACCGAGCGCGCGACCTTGCGCGTTTTCGACGTCACGGCACTTGGCGGACCACCCTCCGGCCAACTCGTCAACACGCCGCAGCCCTTCGAGGTCCTGGCCAGCCAGATCGGCCAGGTCTTCGCCCTGACCTTTGACGATGGCGTCCGCAACGGTACCCCGTCAGGCGTACCCGACCTCTACGCGGGCGCGACCTCGCTGCACGGCATTCGCATCGTCACGCCCGACGCCGACGCCGACGGTCGGCCCGAGCGCGAGCGTCGCGGCAAGGCCGGCGCCACTTTCATGGCCGGCCAGTTCGGCGAGGAGAATGGCGGCGGACCCGGCACCATCTGGCGCATCGACGGCATTTCGGGTGCCGTCAGCAAATTCGCCGACATCGACACAAACAGCGGTCCCGGCATTGGCGACGTCACCTTCGACAAGGTTCATCGCCAGTTCTTCGCCTCCGATCTCGACACCGGCCTGATCCACCGCATCGACGCAACGGGCGCCGCGGTCGACACCTTCGACCACGGTGTTGAGGGGCGTCCGGTGCGCGGACTGGCGCCGACGGCCGACGACGGCGCGGTGATGGATATCGAAGGTGCCGCCTTCGACAGCGAGGACGCAGGCACCTGGGGCTACACCCAGGACGAACGTCGGGTCTGGGGCACAGCCTTTTATGGCGGCCGCGTCTACTACGCGGTCGGTGACAAGGCCGAGATCTGGTCGGTCGGTATCGCCCGCGACGGCAAATTCGCCGGCGATCCGCGCTGGGAGCTGACGGTTACGGCCGACAAGGACCTTCCGGTCACCGACATCGCCTTCGACAACAAGGGCTTCATGTATCTGGCCCAGCGCGGCGAGATCGAAAACCGCTACGACTACAGCCAGTTCGCCGACACCGGCGATGGCGAGGTCATCCGCTACTGGCGCGAAAGCCCCGACGATCCGGCGACCGAAAGCATCTGGGTGCCGGTGCCGCAGGAATATGCCGTCGGTTTCCCCGAGGGCAATCGCCAGTCGGCCGGCGGCATCGACCTGCAATATGGCTATGACGCGCAGGGCTTCCTCAACCCCAACGCCTGCACCGACACCATCGTCAAGACGGGCGACAAGCTGAGGGACAATCCGGCCCTGGCCGAGCAGCTCGCCGCGGGCGGCCCGTTCGCCGTCCATGGCGTGCAGATCACCTCGACCTCGCTTGTGAAGCCGGCCAACGTTCCGCCCTTCGGATCGTGGTTCGTCGACTTCGACAGCTTCTATGAAGACCCCGAGGTCGAAGGCCATGTCGGCGACGTCGAGATCTGGCGTCCTTGCGAAGGCCGCGCCGGCTATTACGAGCAGCTGCCCTATCCGGGCGATTACCCGACGCCGCTGTGGCCGCCGGATTTCCCGCCGCCGGGCAACATCCCGCCTTGCCTCGACGTCGAGGCGGTCGAGTATTTCTGCACCCCGGCCGGGCTCGAGGCCGATCTCTATGTCCGTGACGTTGCAGGCATCGGCGGCGATTCCGTCAAGGCCGATTCCAGGACGCCGGGCGTTGGCGTCACACCGCTTCAGCAGACCAAGGCTCCGGGCGCGCCGTTCACCATCGGGGTGACGGGGCACTTCCCCGGCGACACGGTCAATGTCGGCCTGTGCTTCTACAAGCAGTCCGACGCCGACAAGGGTGGCTATTACCCTTGCTGCAAGGTGGTGGTGCCGCTGGCAACGCCCGCCGCAAGCTGCGAACCGTGAGGGAGGGAGAGATGACACTTCACACCTCCGCCCCGCTCGCCACGCAGAGCAACCCAACCGTCATGGAGACGATCATGAAACCCCTGTCCTTTGCCAGGCGCGGCGCGCGCTGGCTGGTGGCAGCAGGGATCGCGCTCGCCGCCATGCCCTTGTCGCCGGCAGCAGCCCAACCGCTGCCCGAGGTCGTGCCTGAATTGAGGCTCGACCATGCCGTACCGCATCCCGGCCACGACGACGTCGTGCCGTTCTTCACCAAGAAGGGCGTCCAGCGCAATTGCGACTATGTCATCTACAACCTGCGTTTCGGCGCCCGCGGCAATCCGGAGAAATTCTTTGATCCGGCCTTCGCCAACGGCCTCAAGGCGTTGCGGATGGACTTCCGCGACCAGGTCGCCGCAGGGTTGACGATCGTCGACGTCCAGGCATCAGGTGACGGCACCGATGCCGTCGGCGGTCCATTGCCGGCAGCGACCATCGGCACCACGACCAACCCCAACGATACGGCCACGATTTCCGACTTCCGCCTGTCGGCGACCGATCTCGACGGCGTCGGTGCACCCAACGAGCGCTACATCGACATCCGCATCACGGCTCTGATCGACCACGCCGCCTTCCCGGCGCCCGCGGTCGTCGACAATCAGGGCTTCGTCAAGCTTTCGGCAGGCCCCGGCTCGATAGAAATCCCCTCGCACGATCCGTCCAAGCCCGACGACGGCGACTTCCGTACCGGCGAAAAGACCTCTATCCGCATCGACGTCACCGACTGCGAGCCGCCTCCGCCCCCGCCTCCTGGCGGTGACGGGCCGTGCTTCAAAGTCGAACGCGGCGATGTCGATTGCGTGCCCGGCGGCGGCGCCTACATCTACAACATGCCTGTCGGACCCGAGATGGCCGGCCGCTGGGTGCAGCTTCGCACCACCACGCCCGGCATCACCATCGATCCGCCGCTGCAGCTCGTTCCGCCTGGTGGCGGCGTGCTGCACTGGAAGATCGAAGGTGCCGGCCCAGGTGATGTCGTGCATCTGATCGTCACCGGCATCGAGACCTATGCCGGTCCGGAAGAAGGTGTCGGCCTGTGCTGCACCCAGACCGTCGATATCGTCATTCCGCCCGACCTCAGGTGCCCGCCCGAAAAGCAGCCCGACATCAAGGTCGAGAAGCGTGCCGACGTTGCCCGCTGCACCTATCTTGGCGGCTGCAACTTCACCATCCGCGTTACCAATGTCGGCGACGGCCCTTACAACGGCAAGATCGTGCTCGACGAAGTGACCTTGCCAGGCAATGCGACGATAGATTCCGGGCCCAATCCGCCCTGGACCTGTCTGCCGGCAACCAGCCCGATGAGCTGCGAGCATCCCGCGACCACACTCGATCCCGGCGAGTTTGTCGAACTCAAGATCGGCTTCAAGCCCGGACCAGGCTGGGAGGCACGCTTCATCCGCAACTGCGCCGAGTACGACTACACGGCGAGCGGCAAGCCCGAGGCGTTTGGCCGTACCGACAACGACAAGGCCTGCGCCACCATTCCGATCTGCAAGCGCGGCGATCCCGATTGCCGTCCGCCTGTCGAGAAGAAGGTCGACCTGCGCATCACCAAGGACCCACGTTCGGTGTCCTGCAGCGCCGCCGGTGTCTGCAGCTTCCTGATCCGTGTCTACAACAACGGCACCCAAAACTATGTCGGCCCGCTGACCGTGATCGACGACTATCCCACGGGAGCGCCGGCGTCCTCGACCTTCGGACCAACCCCGCCCTGGGCCTGCGGTCCAGCCGGCCCCGGTCAGTTCCGCTGCGATCATCCCGGCGTGGCGCTGGTGCCGGGCGCGTCTGTGCCGCTCTCCGTGGTTGCCATCGTGCCGGCGGACTACCAGTCCGACACGATCCGCAACTGCGGTGAAGTGCAGGCGATCCCTGATGAAACGGTGCTGGCCAACAACAAGGCCTGTGCCGAGATGCGCATCCCGCATCCGGGGCGCCCGAAGCTGAGCGTCCAGAAGACCGGCGATCGGCTGTGCCGGACCGGCCAGCCCTGCACGTTCGAGATCACCATCACCAACAGCGGCACCGGTCCCTTCAATGGCTCGGTCCGCATCGGCGATGCGATCGGCGTGGACGGGCTCGGCCGGCTGGACGGCGTTGCTATCAGCTCGATCGAACCGCCCTTCGGCTGCTCGCCGGAACCGACGACGCTGCCGCTGTCCTGTGTCGCCAACGTCAGCCTCGGCGCCGGCGAAAGCCGTTTCCACAGGGTGACGGTGGTAATCCCGGACGATGGTCGCCTTGCCAACTTCCCGCGGCCGGCGCCGGCCCAGAACTGCGTTGCCGTGCTTCCGCCCGACACGCCGGTTCGCGGGCTCGATATGGCCGGTGGCACGGCAGTTCCGGGCGGCCTTGGCGGCAGCCCCTATGCCTGCCACCGCTTCCTGATCCACCATGAAGAAAAGCAGCAGTGCTCGGAAGGCTTCGTGCTCAACCAGGCAGGCCGCTGCGTTTGCCCGGAGGGGACGAACTTCCGCAATGGCCAGTGCGTGCCCGATGGCGGCACGGTGACGCCGGTTCCGCCGGTCAAACCGCAATGCCGCCTGTTGCCGGGCCAGATCCGCACCGAAGACGGACGCTGCATCTGCCCGCGCGGCACGGAACTGTCGAATGGCAAATGCGTGCGGCCGGAGCAGCCGCCGGAACGGCAGTGCAAGCTGCTGCCCGGCCAGATCCGGACACAGGACGGAAGCTGCATCTGCCCGCGTGGCACCGAGCTCAAGAACGGCCGCTGCGTCAAGGATGTGCCTCCGGTGCGCCAGTGCACGCTGCTTCCGGGCCAGATCCGGACGCAGGACGGACGTTGCATCTGCCCGCGCGGCACCGAGCTGAAGAACGGCCGCTGCGTCAGGGATGTGCCGCCGGTACGTCAGTGCACGCTGCTGCCTGGCCAGATCCGGACCAAGGACGGGCGCTGCATCTGCCCGCGCGGTACCGAGCTGATCAGGGGCGCGTGCCGCAAGGCACCGACGGCGCAGTGCCCCGATGGCACGTCGCTGGTGCGTGGCCGCTGCGTGCCTGATCGTCGGGACACCGTCTGCCGCCGCGGCGAGGTGCTGGTCAACGGCCAGTGCATGACAATCGAGCGTGAATGCCCGCGCGGCACGGTCGGCCAGTATCCGAACTGCCGCCCGCGCCAACGTCCGACGCTCGAGATCATGCCGATCAACCCGGATGTGTTGCGCGGCCTGATCCCGCAGAGGCAGCAGCAGCCTCAACGGCCCAGCAACAACAAGATCATTCCGCAGTGATCGGAGCGAACGCATGGACCCCCGCCGGCCTTGGCCGGCGGGGGTCTGCTTTTCAGGCCTGAGGGGCACCATTCTTTGAGTGGCGGCCTGCTTGGCTTCTTTTCCGCAACTACGGTCGGAAAACCGCCGCACATCTCCCCGGAATTGCTCTTGGCTGCGATGTGGCGGGATTCTCGGCTCGACAAGGGCGGCCGCTGCCATTAGGCAGTCCGGAAAACCGGCTCTGCCCCTTTCGAAAGGCCTGAACGTGAGCAACAAGACCCTGATCGCGCCGTCGGTGCTGTCGTCCGATTTCTCCAAGCTCGGCGATGAGGTCGAGGCGATCGTCGCCGCCGGCGCCGACTGGATCCATCTCGACGTCATGGACGGACATTTCGTCCCCAACATCACCTTCGGCCCGCCTGTTATCAAGGCGATCCGCAACCGCACCGACAAGGTGTTCGACTGCCATCTGATGATCCAGCCCGCCGACCCGTATCTCGCGGCCTTTGCCGATGCCGGCTGCGACATCATCACGGTTCACGCCGAGGCCGGCCCGCATCTCGACCGCTCGCTGCAGACCATCCGCAATCTCGGCAAGAAGGCCGGCGTCTCGCTCAACCCGTCGACGCCGGAATCGGTGATCGAATACGTGCTCGACCGCCTCGACCTGGTGTTGCTGATGACGGTCAACCCGGGTTTCGGCGGCCAGGCCTTCATCCCGGCGGTGATCGATAAGGTCAAGCGCGTCAAGGCGATGATCGGCAACCGTCCGATCGACATCGAAATCGACGGCGGCGTCACGCCCGAAACCGCACCGCTGGTCACCGCCGCAGGCGCCAATGTGCTCGTCGCCGGCAATGCCGTGTTCAAGGGCGGACCCTCGGCCTATGCGGCAAACATCGAGGCGATCCGGGCTGCTGCCGACAAGGCTGTGATCTGAGACTTGGGGGGAAAGGCTCCCTCTCTCCGTCACGGCTTCGAAGCCGTGACGGAGAGAGGGAGCTTCCCGGCCCGCTGGCTAAGCCTCAAACACCTTCTTGCCGTCGATCCACGTTCCCGACACGTCGAGCTCGTCGGTCAGCTGCACGGCGTTCGCCGCATAGCCCTTGGCGAGTCGTCCGAGGCGATGCTCCTGCTTGACCGCTTCGGCCGGGTAGAGCGAGGCCATGCGGATGGCTTCGTCGAGGGAATAGCCCATCTTCTCGTGCATGAAGCGCACCGCCGAAATCATGTCGAGATCGGCACCCGCAAGCGTGCCGTTTTCCAGCGTCAGGCGGCCGTTTTCGCGCTTGATCGTCCGGCCGTTAAGCTGGAACGACGTGAGGTCGGTGCCGATGGTCGCCATGGCGTCGCTGACGAGGAAGATGCGGGCAGGGCCGTTCTTGGCCTTGAGCGCAATGTGCATTGCCGCCGGGTCGACATGGATGCCGTCGGCGATCAGGCCGGCCGAAAGCGTCGGAATGTTGACGGCAGCGCCGACGAGCCCGGGCTCGCGGTTGCCGATCTGGCTCATGGCGTTGAACAGATGTGTCGCCATCGAAGCGCCCGCCTCGGCATAGTCCTTGGCGGTGCGGTAGCTGGTGTCGGTGTGGCCGAGGCTGATGACGATGCCGGCATCCGACAGCAGCTTGACCTGCTCGGCCTTGACCGATTCAGGCGCAATCGTCGTCAAAAGCACCGGCATCGACGGCCGCGCGGCAATCAGCGCTGCCTCGTCTTCGGCATCCATCGGGCGGATCAGTTGCGGGTCGTGCGCGCCCTTGCGGGCGAGCGACAGATGTGGACCTTCGAGGTGCAGGCCGAGGAAGCCCGGCACTTTCCGCTTCGCGGCTTCCACGCCGGCGGCGATCGTCGAGCGGGTGATCTCGCGCGTGTCGGTGATCAGCGTCGGCAGCACCGCCGTCGTGCCGAAGGCCATCTGCGCTTTGCAGACGATTTCGAGCGTGTCGACGTCGGGCTTGTCATTGAGCATCAGCCCGCCGCCGCCATTGACCTGCAGATCGATGAAGCCGGGGACGAGCATTGCGCCCGCCTCCGTGACCTGCACGCCCGCGGGAATGTCGCGGCGCGCGACGATGCCCTCGATGACGCCGTCCGCGATCAGCAGCGCGGTGTCCTGGTGCCAGGCGTCACCGTCGAAGATGCGCCCGGCTGCAATGGCAAGACGGTCGCTCATATCGTTTCGGTCACTTTGCGCAGGTTGGGCGGAGTGTCGGGATTGAGGCCGCGATGGCGGGCGAAGGCCTCGACGAAACCGTAGAACGAGGCGATCAGCATCAGCGGATCGGTGAGCGGATGGCCGGTGGCGACATGCTCCAGCACCTTGGCCTTCTTGGCCAGAGACGAAGTGATGTGGATCGCTGCACCACGCTCGGCGAGGCCGTCGGCGGCGTCCGCTATCGACGGCTCGGAGGCGTCGCGGGCAGCCAGCGCCAGCACCGGGAAACCGGGGTGCACCAGCGCCAGAGGGCCGTGCATCACTTCCGCCGCGCTGTAGGACTCGGCGTGCATGGCGCAGGTTTCCTTGAACTTCAGCGCCGCCTCGTTGGCGATGGCAAAGGACGGACCGCGGCCGAGGATGAACAGCGAATTGCCTTCGGTCAGCTCGCCGGCAATGCCCATCCAGTCGCAGTCGACAGCCTTGGCGAAGTGCTCCGGCAGCGCGTTCAGCGCGGCGAGCAGCTTGTCGTCGCCGGTCCAGTGGGCGAGCACGGCAAGGCCCGCAACAGCCGAGTTGACGAAGGTCTTGGTGGCAGCGACGCTCTTCTCGACACCGGCGCGAATGTCGATGGCGTGCTCGGACGCTTCGGCCAGCGGTGAGCCGGCGGTGTTGGTCAGCGCGATCGTCAGCGCGCCGCCTGATCGGGCACCCTCGGCCATGGCGACGATATCGGGGCTCTTGCCCGACTGCGAAATGGCGAGACAGGCCGAGTCGGCGAGCTTCAGCCTGGCGCCATAGATCGACGAGATCGACGGGCCGATGGATGCCACCGGCAGGCCGGCATTGAGCTCGATCGCATATTTGAGGAAGGAGGCGGCGTGGTCGGAGGAGCCACGGGCGACCGTCGTGACGAAACGGGGATTGGCGCGCTTCAGGTGCAGGCCGGTCTCCGCCAGTTCCTTGGCCGAGCCTTCCAGCAGGCGGGCGGTCGCTTCTGGGATTTCGGCGATTTCGCGCCGCATATGGGTAGTCGCGTTCAAGTAGCTTCTCCTTCTTGCCCATCCGGGCCGGGCAATCTCAGTTCCGCGACGAAGTCATAGGCGTCGCCGCGATAGATCGACTTGGTGAACTCGATCACCTTGCCGCTGGCAAGGTACGAAATGCGCTCGATCTGCAGGCAGGCCGAGCCAATGGGCACGGCCAGGAGCTGTGCCTCGGCTTCGCCGAGATTGACGGCGGAGATGCGCTGCACGGCCCGGACCGGGCGATGACCGGTCTTACCAAGAGCCATATAGAGCGAAGATGTCACTTCGTGAGGGTCTGGCAGCACCGAAGCCGAAATTGTTGCGCGCTCGATGGCGAGCGGCGTCTCGTCGGCGATGCGCAGGCGGCTGAGTCTGGACACCAGCTCGCTGGCCGAGAGCCCAAGCACCATCATCTCGTCCGGTGAGGCGGTGTAGATGCCGCGGTCGAGCCATTGCGACCGCGCGGCCATGCCGCGCCGTGCCATGTCTTCGGTGAACGAGGTCAGGCGCGACAGCGACTGTTCGACGCGCTCCATGCGTGGGGCAACGAATGTGCCCGAGCCGTGGCGCTGCACCAGCACGCCCGACTTCACAAGGTCCTGCACCGCCTTGCGCACGGTGACGCGCGAAATGTCGGCCTGGGCCGCAATATCGCGCTCCGAGGGCAGGGCGTCGCCGGGACCGATCAGGCCGCGCTTGACCGCTTCCTCGATGTTCTTCTTGAGCTGGAGGTACAGTGGCGCGCCAGACTGGCTGACGTCGCGCAGGGCGGCGAAAATGCGTTCGGCACCGTCATCCATGGTGACCTCCCGCTTTGCGGAATTTCTTCACCGCCATCTGCACGGCGCCGCCGAGCGCGTCCTGCAGCGGCGGATGCATGATGGTGCGATAGCGCTTGGAAAGCAGCGGTGCATAGAGGCCGGCGAGCCCGCCGAGAAGGCAGAGTCGTTCGCTGGGCGCGAGATCGAAAACGGCGAGCGTTTCCTCGACGTCGGCAACGGCGCGCTCGACAAGCCTCTGTCCGACAGCGTCGCCTTTTGCTGCATGCTCGAAAACCATCGGCGCAAACTGGCCGTAGTCTCCGGGCTTCGCATTGGTGGTGAACTCGACAATGTCGCTGGGGTTGTCGTTGAAGCGCTCCAGCATGATGTCGGTCAGTGCCGAGCCGGCATGGATCCTGTCGTAGACCAGCAGGCTTTCCTGCAGCAGGTCGCGGCCGATGCGCGCGCCACTGCCGAGATCACCGATCTGAAAGCCCCAGCCGCCGAGGGGGTGGAACTGGCCGAGCCTGCGACCGAGGTAGACGGTGCCGGTGCCGAGTGCCGCGATCGCGCCGTCATGGTCGCCGAGCGCGCCTTCCAACGAAATCAGCGAGTCATTCTCTACGGAGCTGTTTCGAAACGGCAGCATGGCTTCAAGCCGCTGCTTGTAGTCGCCGACATTGGCGCCTGCGAGGCCGAGCACCGCGTCGGCATTGGCGATCAATGCCGGGTCCTGGCCGGCATCCACGAATGCCTGGCGGGCTGCCTCGACGATATTGTTGCACGCACCGGCAAGGTCGGTGCGGATATTGGCCGGCCCGCCACGCCCGCGGCCGATGATATCGCCGCTTGCATTGGCCAGAGCGGCCCGGCAGCCAGTGCCGCCACCATCTATCCCGAGCACAAGATCCACGGTGTTTTCTCCTCGAGGCTGATAATACCAATAAAATACCAATAGCCAAGTGCTAAATTCCGGATGGCGGAGACTGATGGCCATTCAATTGAATTTTAGGGGATTTTTGAATTGCCTTGCGCTGCAGTAAAGGAATTTGTTAACGGCGCTGGACAAGTGGTATTTTTTTGGTATTGTCGATGAAAGGGAGAGACAGAATGGCGCCAAGGCGTACAGAAGCGGTGCACAAGGATGCCGGGGGCATTGATGCCCAGGCACCCGATTCCGTTCTTCGCCTGCTTGCCGATGCGCAGATCGAAGCTGCGCGCGCCGTTCACGCCGCCATCCCCGCAATTGCCCAAGCCGCTGAAAAGATTGCTGCCTGCCTGGCGCGCGGCGGTCGTCTCGTCTACGCGGCGGCCGGAAGCTCTGGCCTGATGGCGCTGGCCGATGCGCTCGAACTGCCCGGCACCTTCGGCATCCCGCGCGAGCGTGTCTTCATTCTTCTGGCTGGCGGCCGCGAGGCGCTGGTCAATCTCGCCGGCGGTCCCGAGGACGATGTTGCCCTGGCCGCCAGCGACGTTGCCGGGACCGGCCTGGAAGCGGGCGACTGCCTTGTCGCTGTCTCGGCCAGCGGCTCGACGCCTTATGCAATGAGCGCGCTCGAAGAGGCGCGGCGCCGCGGTGCCGCGACCATCGCCTTCGCCAACAATGCAGGCGCGCCGATGTTTGACCGCGCCGATGTTTCCGTGCTGCTGGCGACGCCGCCGGAAGTCGTTGCCGGCTCGACCCGCATGGGCGCCGGCACGGCGCAGAAGATTGCGCTCAACATGATGTCGACGCTGGCCGCGATTCATCTCGGTCATGTCCATGACGGCTACATGGTCAATTTGCACGCCGACAACATCAAGCTGCACGAGCGTGCGGCGCGTATCGTTTCGGCCATTTCAGGCTGCGATACGGCGACTGCCCAGGCCCTGCTCGCAAAGAGCGGCGGTTCGGTCAAGCTCGCCATCCTTTTGGCTTCCGGCGCGTCCAGCCCGGAAGCGGCGAACCAACTTCTTGAAGGGGCGGACCAACGGCTCAGGTCCGCACTTTCGAAACTCGAGGGGAGCAGTGGCTCTCATCAGTAGAGGCCCGAGAGAAAGTACAAAACAGGGAGAACTGAAATGTCTAACAGGTTGCTTACTGGACTTCTGATGGCGTCCAGCATTCTCGGCTCCGCCGGGATCGCTCTCGCCCAGGACAAGACGCTGACGATCGAAAGCTGGCGTAACGACGACCTCGCCATCTGGCAGGAAAAGCTGATCCCGGCCTTCGAGAAGGCCAATCCGGGTATCAAGGTCACCTTCTCGCCGTCGGCTCCGACCGAGTACAACGCCGCCCTCAACGCCAAGCTCGACGCAGGCTCGGCTGGTGACCTGATCACCTGCCGTCCGTTCGACGCTTCGCTCGAGCTGTTCAAGAAGGGTCACCTCGCCGACCTGACCTCGCTGAAGGGCATGGAGAACTTCTCCGACGTCGCCAAGTCCGCCTGGCAGACCGACGATGGCAAGGCCAGCTTCTGCGTGCCGATGGCGTCCGTCATCCACGGCTTCATCTACAACAAGGACGCCTTCGAGAAGCTCGGCATTGCCGTGCCGGCGACCGAGGACGAGTTCTTCGCAGCGCTCGACAAGATCAAGGCCGACGGCACCTACATCCCGATGGCGATGGGCACCAAGGACCTCTGGGAAGCCGCGACCATGGGCTATCAGAACATCGGCCCGAACTATTGGAAGGGTGAGGAAGGCCGCCTGGCGCTGATCAAGGGCGATCAGAAGCTGACCGACGCCGACTGGGTTGCGCCTTATGCGACGCTGGCCAAGTGGAAGCCTTACCTCGGCGACGGTTTCGAAGCCCAGACCTATCCGGACAGCCAGAACCTGTTCACCCTCGGTCGCGCCGCCATCTATCCGGCCGGTTCGTGGGAGATCGCGACCTTCAACACCCAGGCTCAGTTCAAGATGGGCGCCTTCCCGCCGCCGGTCCGCAAGGCTGGTGACACCTGCTACATCTCGGACCACAACGACATCGGCATTGGCCTCAACCCCAAGAGCGCGAATGCCGAAGCCGCCAAGACCTTCCTGACCTGGGTGGCTTCGCCAGAATTCGCGTCCATCTATGCCAACGCGCTGCCGGGCTTCTTCAGCCTGAACTCGGCCGCCGTGAAGATGGAAGATCCGCTGGCCCAGGAATTCGTCTCCTGGCGCGAGAAGTGCAAGCCGACGATCCGCTCGACCTACCAGGTCCTGTCGCGCGGCACGCCGAACCTCGAGAACGAAACCTGGGTCAAGTCGGCCAACGTCATCAACGGCACCGAGACCCCGGAAGCTGCTTCTGCCGAACTGCAGAAGGGCCTCGACAGCTGGTACAAGCCGGCTAAGTAAGATGCGGCGGGCTTGATGCTCGCTTGGGAGGGCGCCGCTTTGGTGGCGCTCTCCATTCCCTCGGCGATTTCGAACCTCGCGGAATCGGCAAGAGGGGTTGAATGCTCGCGCACAAAGATGCGCTACTGCTTCCCAGGCCATTGGCGGGAAGCCCGCAGAGGTCCATCCTCGCTATGATGAACAACGGCCTCCCAAACGGCCGGACCCAGGGATTTTGACATGTCGCAGCAAAGCCTAGAGCATAGCCAAGACAGAAGACCAACGCGTTGGCACATCGCCGTGTTCCTGGCGCCTGCGCTGCTGGTCTACACCGCGGTGATGATCCTGCCGCTGTTCGGTACCTTGCAGCTGTCGTTGTTCCGCAATGTCGACAATGCCCAGGTCTTTGCCGGCTTCGACAATTTCCGCACCCTGTTCGGCGATCCGCGCTGGTCGGCTTCGTTCTGGAACGCACTCGGCAACAACACCTGGTTCTTCATCATCCATATGCTGGTGCAGAACCCGATCGGCGTGGTCCTTGCGGCCCTGCTGTCGAGCCCCAAGCTGCGCTTCTCGGCCTTCTACCGCACGGCGATCTTCATCCCGACGCTGCTGTCCTTCGTCATCGTCGGTTTCGCCTGGAAACTGATCCTGAGCCCGCTCTGGGGCGTCGCGCCCAATCTGCTCGACCTCGTCGGCCTGAAGAGCCTGTTCGTGCCCTGGCTCGGCAAGGAAGAATACGCGCTGACCGCGCTCAGCCTGATCTCGGTCTGGCAGTTCGTCGGCATCCCGATGATGCTGATCTACGCCGCCATGCTGTCGATACCCGACGAGGTCATCGAGGCCGCCGAATGTGACGGCGTCACCGGTTTCTCGCAGTTCTGGAAGATCCAGCTGCCGCTGATCCTGCCCTCCATCGGCATCATCTCGATCCTCACCTTCGTCGGCAACTTCAACGCGTTCGACCTGATCTACTCGGCGCAGGGCGCGCTTGCCGGTCCAAACTACGCCACCGACATCCTGGGTACGTTCCTCTACCGTACCTTCTTCGGCTTCCAGCTGCAGATCGGCGACAAGAACATGGGCGCCACCATCGCCTCGATGATGTTCTTCATCATCCTCGCCGGCGTCTGCCTGTACCTGTTCCTTATCCAGACGCGGCTGCGCCGCTACCAGTTCTGAGGGCGTCATGAGCAAGGCTGCCTCCTCCCTGCCACGCACCATCGGCGCCCATGCGGTGCTGCTGACCTACACCGCGATCGCGCTGTTTCCGGTGACCGTCATCGTCGTCAACTCGTTCAAGTCGCGCAACGCCATCTTCCGGTCGCCGCTGTCGCTGCCGACATCAGAGACCTTCGACCTGATCGGCTACACCACCGTGATGGCGCAGGGCGACTTCTTCCTCTATTTCCAGAACAGCCTGATCGTCACGGTTGCCTCGCTGTTCTTCGTGCTGCTGTTCGGCGCCATGGCGGCGTTTGCGCTGTCGGAGTACCGCTTCAAGGGCAACACCATGATGGGCCTCTATCTGGCCCTCGGCATCATGATCCCGATCCGCCTCGGCACGGTCGCGATCCTGCAGCTGATGGTGGCGTCGGGCCTGGTCAACACGCTGACCGCGCTGATCCTGGTCTACACCGCCCAAGGCCTGCCGCTCGCCGTCTTCATCCTGTCCGAATTCATGAAGCAGGTGTCGGACGATCTGAAGAACGCCGGCCGCATCGACGGTCTCAGCGAATACCGCATCTTCTTCCGCCTCGTCCTGCCGCTGGTCCGTCCGGCAATGGCGACGGTTGCGGTCTTCACCATGATCCCGATCTGGAACGACCTGTGGTTCCCGCTGATCCTGGCGCCGTCCGAGGCGACCAAGACGGTCACCCTTGGCGCCCAGGTGTTCATTGGCCAGTTCGTCACCAACTGGAACGCCGTGCTGGCGGCACTCTCGCTGGCGATCCTGCCGGTGCTGATCCTCTACTTCTTCTTCTCGCGGCAGCTGATCCGCGGCATCACTTCCGGAGCCGTCAAGTGACAACTGAAAAGCCCCTTCGCGTCGTCGTTGCCGGCCTCGGCAACATGGGCCGCAGCCACGCGCTGGCCTATCACAACAACCCCGGCTTCGAGATCGCAGCCCTGGTCAATCGCTCCGACGTGCCGCTGCCCGAGGGCATGGAGGGTTACGGCATCCAGCGCTCCTTCGAAGGCGCGTTGCGTGAACTCAGACCAGACGTCGCCTCGATCAACACCTATTCCGACAGCCATGCCGATTATGCCGTCATGGCAATGGAGATGGGCTGCCACGTCTTCCTGGAGAAGCCGCTGGCAACAACGGTCGCCGACGCCGAGCGGGTCGTCGCCTGCGCCAAGGCCAATGGTCGCAAGCTGGTGATCGGCTACATCCTGCGCCACCACCCGTCGTGGATGCGCCTGATCGGCGAAGCCCGTGCGCTTGGCGGTCCCTACGTGTTCCGCATGAACCTCAACCAGCAGTCCTCGGCCCATAAGTGGGATACCCACAAGCAGCTGATGAAGACGACCTCGCCGATCGTCGACTGCGGCGTGCACTATCTCGATGTCATGTGCCAGATCACCGATGCCAACCCGGTCGAGGTGCGTGGCATGGGCCTGCGCATGACCGACGAGATCGCGCCCGACATGTACAATTACGGTCACCTGCAAGTGCTGTTCGCCGACGGTTCGGTCGGCTGGTACGAGGCCGGCTGGGGCCCGATGATGTCGGAGACGGCGTTCTTCGTGAAGGATGTGATCTCGCCCAAGGGCAGCGTCTCGATCGTCGTCAACGAGGCGGCCACCAAGTCGGACGACGTCGATTCCCACACCAAGACAAGCATGATCCGCGTCCACCGCGCCGAGCTCGGCGCAGACGGCAGCTTCGTCCATGCCGACGAGGACCTGTCGATGAAGGACGAGCCGGGCCATCAGGGCCTGTGTGATCGCGAGCAGGCCTTCGTGCTGAAGGCCATCCGCGAGGACATCGACCTTACCCGCCACATGGACGATGCCGTCAAATCACTGCGCGTGTGCCTCGCCGCGGACGAAAGCGTCCGCACCGGCCGCCCGGTCAAGCTTTAACAGGAAGGAAGACCTGTGGGTTCTCTCAAGATCGAAAACGTCAAGAAGTCCTTTGGCCCTGTCGACGTGCTGAAGGGCATCGACCTCGACGTCAAGGACGGTGAGTTCGTTGTCTTCGTCGGCCCGTCGGGCTGCGGAAAGTCGACGCTGCTGCGCATCATCGCCGGCCTCGAGGACGCGACCTCGGGCAATGTGCTGATCGACGACGCCAGGGTCACCAACGCCCCGCCGTCGAAGCGCGGCATCGCCATGGTGTTCCAGACCTACGCGCTCTACCCACATCTTACCGTGCGCGACAACATGGCGCTCGGCCTCAAGCAGGCCGGCACGCCGACGGCCGAGATCGACAAGCGCATTGCCGCTTCTTCGGCCATGCTGTCGCTGGAGCCCTACCTCAAGCGTCGTCCGGCCGAACTCTCGGGTGGCCAGCGCCAGCGCGTCGCCATCGGCCGCGCCCTGGTGCGCGAGCCCAAGCTGTTCCTCTTCGATGAGCCGCTGTCGAACCTCGACGCCGCCCTACGCGTCAACACGCGCCTCGAGATCGCCCAGTTGCACAACCGCCTCAAGGCGACGATGGTCTACGTCACTCACGACCAGGTCGAGGCGATGACGCTGGCTGATCGCATCGTCGTGCTCAACGCTGGCCGCATCGAGCAGGTCGGTGCGCCGATGGAGCTCTACAACAAGCCGGCCAACCTGTTCGTTGCCGGTTTCATCGGCTCGCCAAAAATGAACTTCATCGAAGGTGCTCGCCTCGGCGAAACCGTCAAGACGGTCGGCGTCCGCCCCGAGCACATTTCGGTCAGTCAGACCGAGGGCGCATGGAAAGGAACGGTGGTCCATGCCGAGCATCTCGGCGCCGACACCAACGTCTTCCTCGAAACCGAAAAGGCCGGCCTCATCACCATTCGCCTGTTCGGCGAGTACCAGACCGGCCCCGGCGCCACGCTTTATGCCACGCCCGAGCCAGCCCGCACCTATCGCTTCGGCGAAGACGGCAAGGTTCTGGGCTGACGATTTGATGCGGCGGGGAGGGCGGCTACCCCCTCTCCGTCACGGCTTCGCCGTGCCACCCTCCCCCACTCCGTGGGGGAGAGGAAACGCCAATCTCGAAGGGCGCAATCTGCCAGAACTCGGTTCCTCGCCCCCTCAACGGAGAGGCGGTTACCGCCGCCTCAGATGGGCAGTCGCTTCGGCATCCACCCCATCATTCCCAATCACCACTCCGAACATGTCAGCCGCCTGCTCGCGCGTATAGTAGCCGAGCCCGATATCACGCAGCACCAGGTCGGGATCGCGCTCCAGCGGATCGCCATAACCGCCGCCGCCCGGCGTGCCGACCGACACGCGGTCGCCTGATTTCAGCGGAATGTCCTGCTCCTTGGACAGATGCGGCGGCACATGCGCCGCACCGTCGCGAAACACGGTCACCGAATTGACCATGCCATCGCGCCCGCCGAGCGCGCCCTGCGGGCCGGTGCGGCCGTGATCCATGACGAAGGAGGCGCGCGCCGCGCCACGCAGCAGCTCGATCTCGTAGGCGAGGCCGAACCCGCCGCGCTGTTTGCCGGCGCCGCCAGATCCCTCGCGCAAGGCATAGTGTCGGTAGAGCACGGGATAGGCCTGTTCCATGATCTCGACCGGCGGCGATTTCGAGATGCCGATGGTCGAACAGCCGTTGGACAGCCCGTCATGACTTGAATTGCCGCCATAACCGCCGCCCGAGATCTGGTACATGACATAGTCGCGGCCGCGCGCCGGATCATTGCCGCCGAGCGCGAAATTGCCGCTCGAACCGGCGGGTGCCGCCGTCACCTTGTCGGGAGCCGCCTGCACCATGGCGGCGAAGACGGCCTCGGCGATGCGCTGCGACACTTCCGCCGCGCAGCCCGAGACGGGGCGAGGGTAGCGCGCATCCAAGAACGTGCCCTCCGGCCGCTTGACGATCAACGGCTCGAAGGCGCCCGCGCTGATCGGCACATCGGGAAAGATGTGCCGCATGGCGAGATAGACCGAGGACAATGTCGTCGCCAGCACGCTGTTCATCGGCCCGGCGCAAGGTGCAGACGAGCCGGCGAAGTCGAAGGTCAGCGTGTCGCCGGCCTTGGCGATCGACAGCGCGATGGTCAGCGGCGCATCGACCACGCCGTCGGAATCGACGAAGGCCTTTGACCGGTAGATGCCGTCGGGCAGGGCAGCGATATGCGCCCGCATCTGTTCCGCCGCGCGTCGGCGCAGTTCGGCGATCGCCGCCGTGACGGTGTCATCACCGTAACGATCGAGAATCTGGAACAGCCTCTCCTGCCCCACATGGAGCGCCGCCGCCTGGGCGCGGATGTCGCCGATGCGCTGGTCGGCCACCCGGATGTTCGAGCAGATGATGGCGTAGATCTCGGGGTCCATCACCCCTTTCTTGAACAGCTTGACCGGCGGCAGGCGCAGGCCCTCCTGTTCCACTGCCGTCGCGGAGGCGGAAAAGCCGCCTGGCACGGCACCGCCGATATCCGGCCAGTGACCGGTGTTGGACAGCCAGCAGAAGACTTTTCCCGCACGCCACACCGGCATGGCGAAACGCACGTCCATCAGATGCGTGCCGCCGAGATAGGGGTCGTTGACAACATAGATGTCGCCTGGCTCGGGCCGCAGCACACATCCGTCCGCTATCATCTCGATGATGGTCTTGGTCGAGTGCTGCATGACGCCGACGAATACCGGCAGCCCTTGCGACCCTTGCGCGATCAGCGCGCCGTCGATCGCCGAATAGATGCCATCCGAGCGGTCGTTGGCCTCGGCGATAACGGGCGAAAACGCCGCGCGCGAAAACGTCAGGTCCATCTCGTCGCAGGTCTGCTGCAGCGCTGCCTGGATGACGGAAAGAGTGATGGCGTCGAGGGTCATGACGTGGGCTCGCTTGGCGCCAAGCAGGTCGACCCCCACTCCGCCTCGCTGCGCTCGGCACCTCTCCCCCGTTCGACGGGGGAGAGGAAAAGAGCTTCGACGGGGGAAAGGAACGGAGTCGCTGAGGAGATGACGAGCGCCCCGATCGCCGCCGGTCTTTCCTCTCCCTCGGGCAGGGCGAGAGGTGCCGAGCGCAGCGAGGCGGAGTGGGGGTGCTTGCGCGAAATCATCTCCCCACCTCAATGATGATGTTCCCATCCCGGTCCGAGCAGGCCCGGTCGCCTGGTTCCAGCACTGTGGTCGCGTCCATCTGCTCGAGGATGGCCGGTCCCAAGATCTCGGCGTCGAGCGGCAGTTTCTCCCTGAGATAGACAGGTGTGTCGTGCCAGCTGCCGTCGAACCACACCGGCCTGATCTCGCGCAGCGCTTCCGCCAGCGTCGCCGCCCGTCCGGCCGGGTCGATCAGGCGACTGAGGTCGACCTCGGGTCGGGCGCCCGTCACCGATGTGTTGAGGTTGACGAGATTGGCGCGGATCCCCGGCAGTTCGACCTTGAAACGGGCGAAATAGGCCTTCTCGAACAGCGCTTGCAACGTCGCGCGGTCGACATCCGCCGAGGGCAGCGGCACGTTGACGATGTGCGTCTGCCCGACGAACTGCATGTCGGCGGAGTGGCTGACGCGAATGCTGTTCGGCCGCACCGCCTCCTGGGCGATCAGCACCTCGCCTGCCGTGCGATGCCCGGCGAGAATGTCCCGCGCCCGCTTCTCGTCGAGCAGCGCGACGGGCTGGTTGACCGTGTTGACGAAGTCGTGGCGCAAATCGGCGACGACGCAGCCGAGCGCATTGGTGATGCCGGGCCGCGCCGGTACCAGCACCCGCGGCAGGCCGAGTTCGCGGGCAAGCGCCGTTGCATGAAGCGGGCCGGCGCCACCGAAGGCAAACAGCGTGAAGTCGCGCGGGTCGTGGCCGCGCGACACCGACACCATGCGGATGGCGCCTGCCATCTTGATGTTGCCGAGCCGGAGCACCGCCCCTGCCGCCGAAATACCATCAAGCCCGGTCGCCTTGCCGATCCTGTCGTCGAAGATCTGGCGCACGGCCTCGGCCGTCACCGGCGCGTCGACTGCGAGCAGCCTTTTCGGGTCGAGCCGCCCGAGCACCAGATTGGCATCGGTGATCGTCGGCTCGGTGCCGCCGCGACCATAGCAGATAGGGCCGGGATTGGCGCCGGCGCTCTCCGGCCCGACCTGGATCAGCCCGGAGGCGTCGACACGCGCGATCGAGCCGCCGCCGGCACCGACTGTGTGCACCGCCACCATCGGCACATGGATCGGCATCGCATATTCGATCTCGATCTCGTTGGAGACCGCGGGCTCGGTATTGAGGATCAGTGCGACGTCGGTCGAGGTGCCGCCCATGTCATAGGTGACGAGATGCCCGAAGCCGGCACGCCGTCCGGTATGGGCTGCGGCGATGACGCCGGAGGCAGGCCCCGACATGACGGTCTTTGCCGCCTCGCGGGTGACGAAGTGCGCCGAGATCATGCCGCCATTGCCGTTCATGATCAGGAAGTCGCGGCCGTAGCCGCGCGTGGCCAGCTCGTCGCGCAGCCGCCCGACATAACGTTCGAGGATCGGCTGCACGGCGGCGTTGACCGAGGCGGTGACCCCGCGTTCGAACTCGCGTGCTTCCGACAGCAGCGAGTGCCCGGTCGTGATGTGGCCATTTGGCCAGGTCTCCGCCGCGATCTCCGCGGCGCGTCGCTCATGCGCAGGGTTGGCGTAGGCATGCAGGAAATGGATGACCAGCGCCTCGCAACCGGCGGCGACCAGCTGCTTGACTGCCTGCCGCACCTCGTTCTCGTCGAGCGGCTCGCGCACCCGCCCCGAGGCTTCGACGCGTTCGGTAACCTCGAACCGGAGATTGCGCGGGATGACAGGCACGAACACGCCGGTCATGCCATAGGGCTGCGGCCGGGTCCGCCTGCCGAGTTCGATCACGTCGCGAAAGCCGCGCGTCGTGATCATGCCGGTTTTGGCCAGCCTGCGCTCGAGGACTGCGTTGGTGGTGGTGGTCGTGCCATGCACGATGAGGTCGATGTCGGCGACGGGAAAGCCTGTTGCGGTGAGCGCTGCGATCACACCATGGGCCTGGTTCTCGACCGTTGTCGGCGTCTTTGCGATGCGGACCGCCCCGCCATCCCTGCCGTCGATCAGCAGCAGGTCGGTGAAGGTCCCCCCGACGTCGATGCCTGCCACGACATTTCCCGCCTCTGCGGGAATATTCTCGTCCATGGACTAATCCCGAAAAGCCCGGACTACGTTCCTGTGCCAGTTTAGAAAGGCGTTTTATGCCACAATCTTGACGCTGATATCATTTGTATACTAATTAATAACCCGAACAAGGTCCCATTATTTGCCTGTATTTCCGCTGCGCGCCGGGTCTGGAAACGTCGCCGCGCCGGGCGAGAGGTTTGATCGATGAACACCGCAGCAGCGCTGAAGACGGCCGAAGCCAAGCCGCTTCAGTTCCCAATCCCTGCCAATGTCTACGCCGAAACGGTGGTTTCGGTGAAACATTACACGGATCGCCTCTTTTCCTTCCGCATCACCCGGCCGCAGTCGCTGCGCTTCCGTTCGGGCGAGTTCGTCATGATCGGCCTGCCCAACGCCGAAAAGCCTGTTTACCGTGCCTATTCGGTGGCAAGTCCGTCCTGGGACGACGAAGTTGAGTTCTTCTCGATCAAGGTGCCGGATGGTCCTCTGACCTCCGAATTGCAGAAGATCGTTCCCGGCGACACGGTCCTGATGCGCCAGAAGTCGACCGGCACGCTGGTGCTCGACGCGCTGACCCCGGGCAAGCGCCTTTTCATGATCTCGACCGGCACCGGCATCGCGCCCTTCGCCAGCCTGCTGCGCGATCCTGATACCTATGAGCGCTACGAGCACGTCTTCCTTACCCACACCTGCCGCGACGTGGCCGAGTTGACCTATGGCCAGGAACTGGTCGCCAATCTCGAAAGCGACCCGCTGATCGGCGAGCTGACCCATGGCCGCGTCACGCTCTACAATTCGACGACGCGTGAGGAATCCGAGCGCATGGGCCGCATCACCGCGCTCATTTCGTCGGGCAAGTTCTACAGCGACCTCGGCATCGACAAGCTCGATCCCGAAACCGACCGCATCATGATCTGCGGCTCGATGCACATGCTGAAGGACGTCAAGGAACTGGCTGAGAGCCTCGGCTTCGTCGAGGGCTCGCTGAATGAGCCGGGCAGCTTCGTCGTCGAGCGCGCCTTCGTCGGCTGACGCTTCCCTCAGTGCCGGATCGCCTGGCGGTCCGGCGTTTTGACCATCCGGTCAAAATAACGCTTCGCCGTTTCGATTTTTCGTCTAACTTCCGCCCCGGGGACTCGTGGAGCATAGCTACACGGGCTATTCTTGTTTTGCCGCGACGAAAGCATGGCTTTCCGTCGACGGCTCTTGAGATGTCGCGCCGACGACAAGGCGTCCGGAGGAAAGGCAGTCACATGAGCGGCGAGCTGCGCGAAGCCGAGAACCCGTCGTCCGCTATTGTGACCCCCTTGCCGGCGCGGCTGGCTGCGAATGTGGCCGACGGGCACGCCATTGCGCGCAATCCCGGCATGGTGCTGGATCTGGGTGTTCTGGAATCGATGCGCAGCGTCAACCGCTCGGCGCTGGAGCGGCGGGTCGGCACGCTGACCAAGCGTCGCTCGATCAAGGCCGACAACCAGGCGGCTTGGCTGCTGCGTTCGATTTCGCTGATGGATCTGACGACGCTCAACTCCAACGACACTGACGAGCGTGTGCGCCGGCTCTGCGCCAAGGCGCTGAACCCGCTGCGCCGCGACCTGACCGAGGCGCTGGGACTGGGTGAGGTGCTGCTCCGGCCGGCGGCGGTCTGCGTCTATCATCCGTTCGTGGCCACCGCCGTGGAAGTGGTGAAGGGGTCGGGTATCCATGTCGCTGCGGTGTCGACGGCCTTTCCGCATGGCCTGGCACCCCTGTCGACACGCCTTGCCGAGATCGAGGCGTCGGTATCGGACGGCGCCGACGAGATCGATGTCGTCATTCCGCGCGGACTGGTATTCGGTGCGAAGTGGCAGGAGCTCTATGACGAGATCAGGCAGATGCGTGCTGCCTGCGGCGAGGCGCATCTGAAGGTCATCCTGGGCACCGGCGATCTGGCGACTTTGCGCAATGTCACGCTGGCCTCGATGGTGGCGATGATGGCGGGTGCCGACTTCATCAAGACCTCGACCGGCAAGGAAAGCGTCAATGCGACGCTGCCCGTCGGCCTCGCCATGGTCAGGGCCATCCGCGCCTATCACGAGCAGACCGGCTACTTCATCGGCTTCAAGCCGGCCGGCGGCATCTCGACGGCAAAAGTCTCGCTCGACTGGCTGGTGCTGATGAAGGAAGAACTTGGCCGGCCCTGGCTCGAACCGGAGCTGTTCCGCTTCGGCGCCTCGAGCCTTTTGACCGACATCGAGCGCCAGCTCGAACACCACATCAGCGGCCGCTACTCGGCCAACCACCGCCACGCCATGGCGTGAGACGATGGGCGCGAAAGCAATCGCCGTGGAGCTTCTTCGCACCCCCCTCTGGCCTGCCGGCCATCTCCGCCGCAAGGGGGGAGATTGGCAGCTTCGCCGCTCACACCTTTCCTCCAACCTCGATGATTGGCGGCGACGTCAGCGCAGGCTGATCTCCCCCCTTGCGGGGGAGATGGCCGCCCCTTTGACAAATATGGGGCCAGAGGGGGGTGCGAAGGATCGCCGACCTCGCAACGAATTGCTGGGAACATTCCAATGAACATTCTCGAACGATACCACGCCATGGATTATGCCCCAGCCCCCGAGGCCCGCTCAGAAGCCGATGCCTGGCTTGGGGCCCGCGATTTCTC
>NZ_JACJHY010000029.1 GCF_014138625.1 Aminobacter ciceronei | reverse complement strand
TGGCGGTTGATCAGCGGGTCGGCGTTTTCGAGCGCCCCGAAGATGGTGAGGTCGGCACCGGCGAAGTCGGCGGTGATGGCGACGCGGTCGGTCGAAAGCCCGATCTGGATGCTTTCGGGATGCGCCGGCTCCTGGGCGCGCACTGGCCCCGCTGCCGCGAGCATCAGGGCTGCGAGACATGCCGCGACCCGCATCACAACAGCCCGCTCACGCCGGTCAGCGAATAGAGGTTCTGCGGCTTGACGAACAGGTCGAAGCCGAGGCGCAAGGCAACCGCCAGCACCAGCAGTGCGAGCAGCGCGCGCAGCTGTTCGCCGCGCAGCTTCTGGCCGGCCTTGGCGCCGTATTGGGCGCCGGCAACGCCGCCGACCATCAGGACCAGCGCCAGGATGATGTCGACGGTCTGGTTGGTCGAGGAGTGCACCAAGGTGGTGAAGGCCGAGACGACGACGATCTGGAACAGCGAGGTGCCGACGACGACGTTGGTCGGCACCTTGAGCAGATAGATCAGCGCCGGCACCATGATGAAGCCGCCGCCGACGCCCATGATGGCGGAGAGGAAGCCGATACCGGCGCCGATGCCGAGCACCGGGATGACCGAGACGAACAGCTTCGAGGTGCGGAAGCGCATCTTGAAGGGCAGGCGGTGGATCCAGTTGTGCTGGCCCGACTTCTTCAGGGCCGGCGGCACGCCGCCCTTGGTGAGCCGCAGCGCATTGACGCTTTCGATCAGCATCAGCCCGCCGACGGTGCCCAAGAAGACGACGTAGAGCAAAGAGATGAACAGGTCGAGCTGGCCTATGGCGCGCAGCAGCGCAAAGACGAAGCCGCCGGCCGCCGAGCCGGCGATACCGCCGATCAAAAGCACCGTGCCGAGCTTGAAGTCGAGCGTGCCGCGCTTGAGATGGGCGAGCGCGCCGGAGAAGGACGAGGCGATGACCTGGTTGGCGCCGGTGGCGACAGCGATGGCAGGCGGGATGTTGTAGAAGATCAGAAGCGGCGTGATCAGGAAACCGCCGCCGACCCCGAACATACCAGACAGGAAGCCGACCGCCGCACCCATCGCCAGGAGCACGAACACATTGACCGACATCTCAGCAATCGGGAGATAAATGCCCACCCGTCAGACTCTGCAAATCGAATTGTTGCCGACGCCCATCCCTGGGAGCTTGTTGGCTACCGGGTACTTGCGCCGACATTGCGGCGAAGTCAAACTTCACCGGACACAAAACGAAAAATAACTCAATCAGTTAACCCGCCGGTAAAGGCGGGTCACCTGATATCAGCTGTCGCTAACTATTTGCGCGCCAGGAGCGCCTCGACCAGCGGCTCGTCGACAGTGCCGGTGGGCGCCAGCGCATTGTCCTTCTGGAAGGCCATGATCGCGTCCTTGGTCTTCTGACCCAGCATGCCGTCGGGCTTGCCGGCTTCGTAGCCGTTTTTGTTGAGGATCGCCTGGATGTTCTGCACCGCCCGCTTCATGTCGATGTTGGCGGCCGGTGCATCCTGCCAGGCAGCCGGCACGACGACCGAATTGGCGGCTGCGTCGAGCTGCTTGGGCTGCCACAGTGCCGTCGTCTCCTCGGCGCGCTTGAGCTGCTCGGGGCTGAGCGCCTTGGCGATCTCGTCGCGCTTGGCGGCGGCATCCTTGTCACCCTCTTTGGCGACAATGGCGAACCACTTATAGGATTCTTCGAGGTTCTGCTTCATGCCGACGCCCTTGGCAGCAAGGATGCCGAGATTGAACTGGCTGTCCTTGATGCCAAGTTCGGCGGCGCTGGTGAACCAGCGATTGGCCGAGTCGTTGTCGACAGTGCCGTCGGCACCCATGGCAAACAGCACCGCCAGATTGTGCATGGCGCTGGCGTTGCCCTGGGCAGCCGCGAGCTGGTACCAGGTCTTGGCCTTGATGGCATCGCGTTCGACGCCGGTGCCCTTCTCGTACATGTTGCCGATGCGGTATTGTGCCGGCGCGAAACCGAGCTCGGCGGCCTTTTCGTACCACTGGGAAGCTGCCTTCATGTCGGCGTTGGCGCCACGCGCCTCGGCATAACGCGAGCCCATCTCATAGAGCGCCTTGGCGTCACCGGCGTTCGCTGCCTGGCGCAACGCCTCCGGTCCAACGGCCTCGGGCATGAAGGCTGCCGGGGTGACGGAGGGCTTGATCGTCTCGGTGGTTACAGGCTGTGCAGGTATCGACTGGGTGCTGGTCTTGTCGAGCGCGGCAGCGGCGGGCAACTGGTCGACCGACACGTCGGCGATCTGCTCGGGCTCGGCGACGGTCGCGCTCGCCGTCTCCGGCTTGTCGACATTGCGGACAGGCGCAGCGGCTGTCACAACCGGCTTTGCCGGCACCACGGCTGCCGTCTGGACCGGTTGCGATGCCGCCGGAGCGACGGTGACGCCTGCCGTCTCGATCGGGTCGCTGATGAAGGCCTTGCCGAGCTGCATGCCGGCGAGCGCCAGCATCACGGCGCCGACGGCCATCAGCACCGACTTGCGCCGCGACTTGATCAGGTCGCCGATCCGCAGCGCGCGCACCGGGCCCTTGAGGTCGGAACTGCGCTTGGCCGCATCCGCCTCAGCGGCCGCGGCCTGAGCGGCACGGCGAGCGGCGGCAATGAAGTCGGACTTCGAAGCGTCGGGCTCGTTGGGGCGCACCGTGTCGCCACGTTCGTCGCGGACGCGGCGCATGATGGCGTTGAGGTCGGGCGCGCCCGAACCGGGTTCCAGCGGACGATTGGCGATCTTGGGATCGAGCGGCGCGTCGAGCGCCATGCCGGGCGCCGGTGCCTCGACGACGGGTTCGGCAGCTTCGACGACCGGCGGCTGCGGCTTGGCCTTCTTGCTGGTGAAAGCGCGGGCGAGACCACTCAGCATCGAAGTTCTGGCCGGCTTCTGCTCCTTCTTTTCGGTGCGGACACCGTCAAGGGCTGCAACTGCCGCAGCGGCTTCGGCGGCGGCTTGGGCCGGGCTGCGCGCCGGGCGATCGTCGTCGGGCCTGTCACTGGCGCGACGACCGAACGTGTGATTGGCCTCGGGCAGCGGTGCCGGCGCCTCCGGCTGCAGCGACGGCGTTTCGCTGAGTGAAAGCTTCGGCGCCGGCGACAGCATGGTGGTCGACAGCAGTTCTGCGACGGAAGCGGGCGGGGCTTCGACAGGCGCCGGCGCTTCGCTGGTCTCGATCGAGCCAAGCCGGTCAACGATCTTCAGCAGCGTGTCGTGGATCGCTTCGAAGGTCTTGCCGTTGCGCTCGTCGGAACGACGGGTCAGCGCTTCGAGCGCCTTCAGGTCCTGAGCAAGGCCGGTCACCGCGGCGATTTCGGTGGTCGAGCCGGAGAAGGAACGCACCGCGTCCTCGGCGGCCTGGCGGGCTGCTTCGACCAGCGCATGATGATTGCCAGAAATCGCGCGCTCGATTTCCTCGAGGCGCGGGCGGACGTCTGCGAACTCGGGCAGCGGCGAGCCAGGCCGCGCCAGATGGTTCGACAGCTCGCTGACCTGGGCTTCGAGACCGCGGATCAGGTCGGGGTCGATACTCGCCACCTGTGCCGCCGAGATTTCCAGACGGTTGGAGATGTCGTCCAGCCGGGCTTCGAGCCCGCGCATCGCCAGTTCATTCGCCGGGTCGGGGCGATTGGTCTCGAGGCGCTGGGCGAAGGCGGTGAAGCGCGCATCGATCGCTTCCATGATGCCGGAATGATCGGCGGCGGGCTGTGCCGATTGGCGATCGAGGCGCTCGCCCAGGTCTTCGAGGCGACGCTCGAGGTCACGGAACAATGTGTTGCCATGTTCGAAGGCATCGCCCTGGCGGCGCTCGAACACGTCGGCCAGGGCGTCGAAGCGCTGTTCGATGCCCTGGAAGATCAGGCCGGCGTCAGGTGCGGCGGGCGTGCGCTCGATCTTGTCGGCGATCAGCGAGATCTGCCGCGTCAGACGCTCGACAGCCTGCTCGGGGATGTCGCTGCGCTGCGCGATGTCGTCGACACGCTCGGACAGTGTGTTGAGGCGGTCGATGATCTCGGCGGTCGGCTGCTCCGCGGTGATCTCTTCGATCTGATGGGCAAGGGCCGCAATGCGCACCTCGATCCGCTCGAACGGCTCGGGGTTGAAGTGCGGCGTCTGGGCGGCGACCGTCGAGGCGACGATGGCGCGCGAGATTTCGTCGAGGCGCTCGTCGATCAGGCTGAACATCTCGTCGCCATGGCTGTCGCGCTGGCGCACGAACTGCTCGACCGCACCCGCAAGCGTGCGGACCTTGTCCTCGATCGACAGCAGCGACAGCGATTCGGGCAGGTTGTTGACGGCGTCGTTGATCTGTTCGAGGCGGCCGGCAAGGGCAGCAAGCGCCGGATCTTCGGGACGCCGGCGAGCATCTTCCGACATGCGGTCGGCGAATGCGTCCCAGCGGCGGTCGAACTCGTCCCAGCGGCGGTCGACCGAAAGCACGGTCTCCTCGCGCGCCAGCTCGCCGAGCGAGCGGCGGACCTGCTCGAGTTCGAGGCGCAGCGTGTTGACGCTTTTGTCGTCGCTGCGTTCGGCGAGCGTGTGGATAGCGCCCGACAGGCGCTCCAGCTCGAGGCCCAGCTCGACGGCCTGCGACCCGACGGCGCCGGACTGGCTGGCGCGGTCGATGTCCTTGCGCAGGAGGTCGAATTCGCGCTGCAGCCCGGTGCTCATCTGGTGGCGCATCTCTTCACGCAGGGCGCGGAGCTCGCCGGCGATCTTGCCGACGGCGGCAACGCCATCTTCCTGGCCGCGGGCGCGGTCGATGTCGCGGGCGATCGCCTGGTAAGGGCGCTCATAGGGTGTGGTGCGGCCATATTCGCCGCGCGGCGTGTAGCCGGCAGGCGGCGCATGGCGCTGTGGCGCGCGATACGGTTCGGCAGGCGCATCGCGCTGCTCGTTGCGCTGGCGCTCAAGCCGAGCCTCGAGATTTTCGAGCGAGCGATTGAGCTCGTCGAGCGAGGCAAGCGGGCGGCGCTGCCTGCCGTCATTGAGGGAATCGAGATAGGACCGCTTGCTGTTCATCGAATCGCCCGTTGGTCAGAGTGCTGGTGCCGGAACCAGAAGTCTCAAGCCTTGCCGGGACGGAGGCTGCGATTTGCCGCGGGTTTTGGCTCCTCGGGCATTTCGCCGCCTTCCGAAACCGTGAACAATTCGGTACATGATGACCACGGGGGAAACCGACACGGCTACATTTCCCTCAACGTGGTAAACAAGCTCTTAACCAAGCTTAAGAAAGTGCGACGTTGTGTTCCCGCCTTGGCGGTCGGTTCGGCCAGATTTCCCTTGCGTAGGGTAGGCCAGATCGTTATAGCATTTACGTAAACGTAAGACGTGTACAGATCGCCGTCTTTTTGTAGCATTTACGTAGAAACCACGATCGGAAGCCTTGCCCCCTCCGGCTTCCATCAGAGCACCGGCCGGCCCTGCCGCCATTGCTCGCAATTGGGGATAGCAGAGTAGATGATGAAACTTGTATCGGTCGCCGATGTTGCGGCCAATGAAAACAATCTCTCCGGCGAGGACTATGTCCGCATCGGCGAAATGGCAAAGAAGTACGGCGTAACGCTCCGTACTTTGCGCTTTTACGAAGACAAGGGGTTGCTCAACCCCAAGCGCGAAGGTGCGACGCGCCTCTACACCCGCCGCGACCGCGCCCGGCTGAAGCTTATCCTGCTCGGCAGGAAGGTCGGCTTCTCGCTGCGCGACGTCAAGCAGATGATCGACCTCTACGACCCGACCGGCACCAACGCCAAGCAGTTGCGCCTGACGCTCGACAAGTCGGACAAGCAGCTCGGTCGCCTGCAGAAGCAGCGCCAGCTGCTCGATGAGGCGATCGGCGAACTGAACAACCACATGGCCGTCGTTCGCCAGCTCCTGGCTGAGCGCACCGCCGTGCAGGCAAGTGCTGCCAGCTAACAAGGCGACTGCGTGTTGACGAAACGACCCGGCGCGGGAGACCGTGCCGGGTCGTTTTACGTTTGAGGGCCGCGTGCCGTCTCTTCCGATGCTTCCGTGCCTGATATGGCGGCAGTCCTCGACACCGGCGTCGGACGCCCTGTTGCTCCCCTCCGCGGTGGCTGTTTTGCAGCGCAGAATTCGCGGTGAGCCTACACCGTCACTGGCAAGACCTGGAGAACGGCAAGGAGCGACTGCCGAGCAGTCAAAACGACATCAACCCGGCCTGAGCAGCGACCCTGCAATCGGATAGACCCGGCTCGTCCCGATCATGTAAGCCGTCGGCGCCCCTTCCCGGAACATGCCGCGATAGGCCCGGTCGAGCACGTTGAGCGAGCCGGTGAAGGCGCCGAAGGCGGGCATGATGAGGCGCATTCCGTCGCTGGCGAAGCAGCGGCGACGGACCGAGCGGCCGCGCTGGACGATGCGGGCGCAGGGGTGCAGGTGGCCGGCGACCTCGCCCTCGGCATGGCCCTTCGACGGCTCGTGGCGGAACACCAGGCCTGCGACCGCCAATTCCTCTACCGTTTCGCCCGGCAGATCGTCGGGCGCGTCGGGGTCGTGATTGCCTGATATCCAGAACCAGCTCCGCCCGGCCATCATCGCCATCAGGCTGTCACGGAATGGTTCGGGCAGGCGCGCCGCGCCCTCGCCGTCATGGAAACTGTCGCCGAGGCTGACGATTGTGCGCGGCTGGTAGTCATCCACAACCGCGGCCAGGCGTTGAAGCGTCGCTGCCGTATCATAGGGTGGGATCAGCCGGCCGCGGCGGGCATGCGAAGAGCCCTTCTCCAGATGCAGGTCGGAGACGACGAGCAGGTCGAGCTCAGGGAAATGCACCACGCCGCGCCAGTCGCAGGCGGCGCGCACACCAGCGACCGCGATCGTCTCGCAGCCTGCCCTGGTCAGTTCGCGCGCGGCTATGTTCATGCGCTTCCCATCGCCTCATCGATCAGATCCGCCGCCTCCAGAAGCAGGGAGTCGTGCGCCTCGCCATTGACCGGCTCCTTGCCGATCTCAAGCATCACAGGCACCGCCAGCGGCGAAATCTGGTCGAGCATCTTGTGCACGATTCGGCCGCGGATGCGCGAGAGCATCTCGGCAAGCCTCCTGACATCGAGCAGCCCGCTGGCCGCATCCGCCCGCGTCGCCTTGAGCAGAATGTGGTCGGGCTCATGGCTGCGCAAGACGTCGTAAATGAGGTCGGCCGAAACAGTCACCTGTCGGCCGCTCTTTTCCTGGCCGGGAAACCGCTTCTCGATCAAGCCGGCGATGACGGCACAGTTGCGGAAGGTGCGCTTGAGCAGCCAGCTGTCGGCCAACCAGGCCTCGAGGTCGTCGCCCAGCATATCCTCGTCGAACAGTTCGCCCAGCGACGGTTCTTTCGCCCTGAACATCGCCCCCAGATCGCCCAGCGCCCAGACGGCCAGCGAATAGTCGGTGGCGACAAAGCCCAGCGGCCGCGCGCCCATGCGCTCCAGCCGGCGGGTCAGAAGCATACCGAGCGTCTGGTGCGCCAGCCGCCCCTCGAAGGGATAGGCCACCATGTAGAAGCGCTCGCCGCGTGGAAAAGTCTCGATCAGAAGGTCCTCCTTGCGCGGCAGCACCGACTTCTCCTGCTGGATGCGCAGCCAGTCTGCGACCTGCTCAGGCAGCGCCTTCCAGCGCGCGGGGTCGGCCAGCATGCCGCGCACCTGGTCGGCGAGATAGGTCGACAGCGGAAACTTGCCGCCGGCATAAGACGGCACCAGAACGTTGCCGGCGCCGCCCGTCGAGACATAACACTCATTTTCGCGGATGCCCTCGAAGCGCAGCACCTTGCCGGCGAACATGAACATGTCGCCCACCGAAAGTGTCTCGACGAAATACTCCTCGATCTTGCCGAGCACCGGCCCGCCGCGCAGGGTCAGTGCTGCTGCCGTGCCCGCGCCGACCTTGCCCTTGGCCCTGGTGTAACGGACGTTCAGCATCGGCGCTTCGATGATGGTGCCGACATTCAGCCTGTATTGCTGGGCAATGCGCGGATTGGACACCCGCCACTTACCATCCTTGGTCTTGCGGATGCGGGCGTAGCGCTCGTAGCTGCGCAGCGCGTAGCCGCCGGTGGCGACGAAATCGACGACGCGGTCGAAACTGTCGCGGTCTAGCCCGGCATAGGGAGCAGCACATGTCACTTCGGCGTAAAGCTCGTCTGCGACGAAGGGCGCGCCACAGGCGCAGCCCAGCACATGCTGGGCCAGCACGTCGAGCGCGCCGTCGATCAGCGGCGGGGTGTCCTGCGCGCCGAGATAATTGGCCTCGAGTGCGGCCCGGCACTCCAGCACCTCGAAACGATTGGCCGGCACCAGGATCGCCCGGCTCGGCTCGTCCATCCGGTGGTTGGCGCGGCCGATGCGCTGGGCGAGCCGGCTCGCGCCCTTGGGGGCGCCAACATGGACGACGAGATCGACGTCGCCCCAGTCGATGCCGAGATCGAGCGTCGAGGTTGCGACGACGGCACGCAACACGTTGTCGGCCATCGCCTTTTCGACCTTGCGGCGCTGGCCGACGTCGAGCGAGCCGTGATGCAGGGCGATCGGCAGATTGTCGTCGTTGACGCGCCACAGCTCCTGGAACAACAGCTCGGCCTGGCTCCGGGTGTTGACGAACAAAAGCGTCGTCTGGTGCCGGCGGATCGCGTCATAGACTTCGGGAATGGCATATCGCGCCGAATGCCCCGACCACGGCACACGCTCCTCGGAATCGAGGATCGTGATCTCTGGCCTGGCACCGCCCGACACGGTGATGAGGTCGGCCATCTCGCCTGCCGGATTCTGCCTGACCAGCCAGCGCCGGAGCTCGTCCGGCTTGGCCACCGTCGCCGACAGCCCGATCGCCTGCAGGTCGGGCACATAGGCCCTGAGCCGCGCCAGCCCGAGCGACAAGAGGTGCCCGCGCTTGGAGGTGACCAGCGAATGCAGTTCGTCGAGCACGATGTAGCGCAGCCCGTTGAAGAAGCGGTCTGCGTCGGGCGATGCGATCAGCAACGCCAGTTGCTCGGGTGTCGTCAGCAATATGTCCGGCGGTGACAGCTTCTGGCGCGTGCGCTTGTGCTGCGGCGTGTCGCCGGTGCGCGTCTCCATCGTGATCGGCAGGTTCATCTCGTCAACAGGCCTGCCGAGATTGCGTTCGATGTCGACGGCAAGCGCCTTGAGCGGTGAAATGTACAGTGTATGCACGCCGCGTTTCGGCTCGCCGGGACGCCTCTTCGGCCGGATCGCCAGATCGGTCAGCGCAGGCAGGAAACCGGCCAGCGTCTTGCCGGCACCGGTGGGGGCGATCAGCAGCACCGAATTGCCCTGCTGGGCACTGGTGAGCAGGTCGAGCTGGTGGGCACGCGGCGACCAGCCGCGCTCGGCGAACCATCGTAGGAATGGCTCCGGCAGCATCGCGGCAGTCGAATTCGGCTCCAGTCGCGCTTGGCTCGTCACGCCTCATGCCTAGCGCGGCGATCAGGCTGCGCCAAGCGAAATCTGGAACAAACAGGGATCAAGGACAGCTGTATGCCAACCGGCCAAGGTCTCGTTCCCTCCCACCCCCCTCTGCCCTGCCGGGCATCTCCCCCACAAGGGGGGAGATCAGGCCTTCACCAGCGCTTCGTCCAGTCTTCAACAGCAGAGCGGAAATACTTCATCAGACTGGACGCGCTTCGACGCGGCAGGAATGGCACGGCGCCGAAGCGACTAATCTCCCTCCTTGTGGGGGAGATGCCCGGCAGGGCAGAGGGGGGTGGGAAGGAACGCGACGCAGCAGGCTTGCGTTCCAGGCACCGCCGTATCAGATGGCCTCAAAAACTGAGAGCCTTCGCCCATGACAGACACCGCCTCCCACGAAGCCCGCATCACCGAGCTGGAAAAGCTCGTCCGCGACCTTCAGACCCAATTGGCGGCCTTGCAGCATCAGGTGGCCCCCACTGCCAAACCGGCTGAAAAGCCGCTGCGCTCGCGCGGCATGCTCGGCAGCCCGAGCAGCAGTCGGCGCTAGACCGCCAGATCCGTCACCACGATCAAGCCCTCGACCGGCGTGCGGCGGTCCTGGCGTATGACCGCGTGCTCCAGCGACAGCAGGCGTAATCCAGCAGCGGCGATCAGCCCGTGCACATAGGCCTCGGAATGGGCATAGCGCCTGGACTCCTGCAGATCGAACACCCCTTCGCCCGCAAGACGCTCGACCGAAAACGCAAACACACCACCCGGTGCCAGCATCTTCATCACGCTCGCAAACACCCGGTCGAGCGCGCCGAGATACATGAACACGTCGGCCGCGGTGACGAGATCGGCCGTCTGCCCCACCGGCTCCAACTCCTGCAGGTCGGCCTTGATCAGATAGTCGTAGACGCCCTTGTCGCGCGCCTTGCGGAGCATCTCGGCCGAGATGTCGTAGCCGTCGAGGCGCTTCGTCACTGGCCGGAGTTTCACGCCCATCAGCCCGGTGCCGCAGCCGAGATCGACGGCGTGCGCGAATGTGTTGCGCCCGGTCGCGCCGATCGCCGCCGTCAGCAGTTCCGGCACGCGATAATGCAGCGTCTCGACCAGCGCGTGGTCGAACTTTTCCGCATACTGGTCGAACAGCATTTCGACGAAGGCGCTGGGCGGGCTGTCCTCGGCAGGTGCCGCCCCGATCAGCTGCAGCTTGAGCGCGGCACCGGGTCGATCGGCCGGCTCGAGCTTCAGCGACATGCGCCAGGCCTCGGCGGCGGCCTGCATCTCGCCGGCAGCTTCCTGCATCTCGCCGAGCCGGAACCAGCCCATGGCCCAGCCGGGGGCGAGTTCCAGCGCGCCGAGCATCAGTTCGGCGGCGGCGGCATGGTCGCCTGAGGCGAACAGCATTTCGGCATAGTCCGCCCGCCGGTCGGCAAGCAGGTCGTTGGAGGAGAGCTGCAACGGCGTCAAGCGCGACATCCATGACAAGGAGGGTGGCGCGCATTACTGCCAAACCGGGCTTCCACGCAAGCGGCAAATGCCTATCTTGAGGAGATGCGGCCGAGCGACCTCCTCCATTCCCGTCCCGAAGGGCTCTACTGCCCGACAGGCGATTTCTACATCGACCCCGTGCGGCCGGTCGACCGCGCGCTCATCACCCACGGCCATTCCGACCATGCCCGCCCTGGCCACGCCAAGGTGCTGGCGACGCGCCAAACGCTCGACATCATGGCGATCCGCTGCGGGCCTGACTTCGCCGGGACCACCCAAGCGATGCCATTGGGCGAGAAGATCCGGCTCGGCGACGTCACCGTGTCATTCCACCCCGCAGGCCACGTGCTCGGCTCGGCGCAGATTTCGGTCGAGCGCAACGGCATGCGCATCGTCGCCTCCGGCGACTACAAGCGCGCCAGGGATCCGACCTGTACTGCCTTCGAGGTCGTACCCTGCGACGTGTTCATATCAGAGGCCACCTTCGCCCTGCCCGTCTTCCACCATCCCGACGCCTCCCAGGAGATCGGCAAGCTGCTGAAATCGACCCGGCAGTTTCCCGAGCGCGCCCATCTCGTCGGCGCCTACGCACTCGGCAAAGCCCAGCGGGTGATGCGATTGCTGCGCGACCAGGGCTACGACAAGCCGATCTACATCCACGGGGCACTGACCAGGCTCAGCGAATACTACCAGAGCCAGGGTGTCGACCTCGGCGACCTCCGACCGGCAACCGTCGAGGATGGCGACAAGGCCGACTTCGCCGACGCCATCATCGTCGCCCCCTCCGCCACCTTCGCCGACCGCTGGGCGCGGCGCTTCCCCGACCCGCTCGCCGCCTTCGCATCCGGCTGGATGCGCATCCGCCAGCGCGCCAAGCAAGGCGGCGTCGAACTGCCGCTCGTTGTCTCCGACCACTCCGACTGGGACGAGCTGACCGCCACCATCACCGAAACCGGCGCCGGCGAGGTCTGGGTCACCCATGGCCGCGAGGAAGCGCTGGTACGCTGGTGCGAGCTCAACGGGATTGCTGCGAGGCCGCTGCACCTGGTGGGGTATGAGGATGAGGGGGATTGAGGATGGTCCAGCCCCGTAGCATTGCTCGCTCCTCTGTCTGGCCTGCTGTCCGTCACAGGACGGAAAACACTGCGGGACAGCGCCCCCCTCTGCCCTGCCGGGCATCTCCCCCACAAGGGGGGAGATCGGCCCTCATCGCGGCCTTGGCCAATCGCAACCGTCGAAGATATGGGGCCGCCGGAGGCGCGCCTGATCTCCCCCCTTGCGGGGGAGATGTCCGGCAGGACAGGGGGCAACGTAGAGCGCGGACCTCGCGCGGCGTGGTTCTTCCATGAACCGCTTCGCCGAACTCCTCGACCGTCTGGTGCTGACGCCATCGCGCAACGGCAAGCTGAAGCTCATCACCGACCACTTCCGCGCGGTCGAGGATCCCGATCGCGGGCTGGCCCTTGCCGCCATCACCGGCGAACTCGACATCGCCTCGGTCAAGCCGGCGATGCTGCGCCAGCTCGTTTCCGAGCGCATGGACCCTATCCTGTTCGGCTATTCCTACGACTATGTCGGCGACCTTGCCGAGACGGTGTCGCTGGTCTGGCCGGAGGCGCCTGAAAGCCGGCCCAACCACGACATCACACTCGCCGAGGTCGTGCAGAAACTGCAATCCGCCAGCCGTTCCGACGGGCCAGCCGTGCTCGCCCGGCTGCTCGATCAGGCCGAAACCTCCGCCCGCTTCGCGATCATCAAGCTCGTCACCGGTGGCTTGCGCATCGGTGTCTCGGCCCGCCTCGCCAAACAGGCGCTGGCCGATCTCGGTTCTGTCGACGTCGCCGAGATCGAGGAGCTGTGGCACGGACTGACACCACCCTACACCAGCCTGTTCGCCTGGCTGGAAGGCAAGGCGACGAAGCCTGAAAAGGCTGCCCGCGCATTGTTCCGGCCGGTGATGCTGTCCAATCCTGTCGGCGACGGCGACCTCGAAAAACTCGCCCCCACCGACTACGCCGCCGAGTGGAAATGGGACGGCATCCGTGTCCAGGCGGTGTCGGAGGGCGGCATCCGCAGGCTCTATTCGCGCACCGGCGACGATGTCTCCGGCGCCTTCCCCGACGTGGTGGCGGCAATGGAGTTCGACGCGGCACTCGACGGCGAGCTACTCGTCGGCTCACCCCGCGAGGCGACCGGCACCTTCTCCGACCTGCAGCAGCGGCTGAACCGCAAGACCGTGTCAGCCAAGATGCAGGACCGCTATCCCGCCTTCGTGCGCTGCTACGACCTGCTCCAGCTCGACGGCGAGGATCTGCGCGAGCTGCCCTTCACGACGCGCCGCGCCCGTGTTGAAGCCTTCATCGCCACGCTCGACCCCGACCGCTTCGACCTGTCGCCGCTGGTCGCCTTCGACAGCTGGGATCAATTGGAGGCGATGCGACGAGAACCGCCGCATCCGATCATCGAAGGCGTCATGCTGAAACGGCTGGATTCACCATATCTCGCCGGTCGGCCCAAGGGTCCGTGGTTCAAGTGGAAGCGCGATCCGCACATTGTCGATACCGTGCTGATGTACGCCCAGCGCGGCCACGGCAAGCGTTCGAGCTTCTATTCCGACTACACATTCGGCGTCTGGTCGGGCGCGGAGGGGGCTGAGGAGCTGGTGCCGGTGGGAAAAGCCTATTTCGGCTTTACCGACGAGGAGCTCAAGCAGATCGACAAGTTCGTGCGCGACAACACTGTCGAGCGTTTCGGTCCGGTGCGCTCGGTGCGCGCCGACAGGGCCAACGGCTTGGTGCTGGAGGTCGCCTTCGAGGGCCTCAACCGCTCGACCCGCCACAAATCGGGCGTCGCCATGCGCTTTCCCAGAATCTCCCGGCTGCGCTGGGACAAGCCACCAGCCGAAGCCGACCGCATCGAGACGCTGCAGGCCCTGCTCGACTGAGGCCCGGTTCCGAAAACCTGACGTCGAACGAAATCGTTGCCGCCGCGAGGCCGCACTACTCGGTCACCGACACCCTGATCTCGTAGATGTCGACGGCCTTGCCTTCCTTGGTCAGGTCGGAGTTGATGGCGATGGTGCCGGCGGCACCCGGTTCCTTGTCGGGCACGTCCATCTCGAACAGGTACTCGCCGCGCTGGTAGCCGACGAGGTAGCGCTTGCGGCCGCAGTCGCCGAGCTCGCCAAAATTGCAGTCGACGGCCATCTGCGTTTCCTTGCCGTCCTCGGCGCGCGCAATGATGTCGAACACCGCATGCTTTCCGGCGATCTGTTCGAGCACGCCGCGGCCGACGTCGAAGACGATCGCCGAGCCTGTGTTGCCCGAGCGGATGCGCAGGAAGCTGCCGGTGTCGTCCTTGGCAACCTCGGCCGAGGTACCACCCGGCGCGCTGACATCGGTCGGGTCGGTCGGCGTGAACACGGTGATCCAGTTGCGCGACTGGTCGACCTCGCCGGGCCGCGCCGGCCCGGCATCGGTCGGCGAAAAGTCCTCGCTTTCAAGCTGCTTGGGCGGATTGTGCACCGAGGTGTCGATCTCGGCCGCCGACTTGAACTGGCCGGTCTGGACCGCCCACCAGGCGCCGATGCCGCCCATGGCAAGCAAGGTCACGGCAAGAAACATCGCGGCATAAGGCCGGCGCCGTTCGGCCCGCGCGCTGGCACGGTCGGCGGCGCGCCGTTCCGCGCGGCTGCGCTTCTCCGTGATTTCGATCGGCGGTCCGCCGGGCAACACTGCGTCGGGCATGATGTCGGGCACGACGGGGGTGACACCCGCCGCCGGGGTGCCGATCGAAACCGACGGTGCGCTGGCGGCGCCATTGCCGTTGAGCGAGATATCAGGCGCCGGGGCCGCGCCGGCCTGGCCGAGCGAAACCGCCGGGGCCGCGGGCATGAATTCCGATTCGATCTCGGTGATCTTTGCCTGCAGCGACTTGCGGCGGCCGATCGCCGCCTCCACGGTCATCGCCGGATTGGCCTTGAGCGCGCGGTCGAGCGCACCGAAGGCGGCACGATAGACCTTTTCGCGAAACTCGCGATTCTCGGGATCGCCTTTTTCGAAAGCGTTCCGGATCGCTTTTTCGATCGAATCCAACCGATGTTCCTCGCAACGCGCCAGTGTTGCCAGATGGTTAGCGGCAGAAAAGACATCAATCAACGGCACCGCGAGCGAAATGTCGGCCAAAAATGGGTGCAATGGGCGGCAAGGCCGGCAAAACAAGTCGCGCCTCGCAGCGGACGCCGGAAACCGACGACGGCAAGCCCCGGCGGACTGGTGTCCAGGACTCGTGCCCAGGCTCGTGCCCAGACTCGTGCATTGTCGATCGTGCCCGATCTGCTATATGGAGTGACGTTTACGGAAACGTCAATTTCTAGACCCGGGAGAGACGCGTGGCATTGCCTGACATCCTCAAGAAAAACCTGCGTGTTCCCGTCATCGGCGCGCCTTTGTTCATCATCTCGCATCCGCCACTGGTGCTGGCCCAATGCAAGGCCGGCATCGTCGGCTCGTTTCCGGCGCTCAACGCCCGCCCAGAGGCCCAGCTCGACGAATGGCTGGCGATGGTGACCGAAGATCTCGCCGCCCATGACGCCGCCAATCCCGACCGTCCGGCAGCCCCCTTCGCCGTCAACCAGATCGTCCACAAGTCCAACAAGCGGCTCGAGCACGATCTGCGCCTGTGCGTGAAGTACAAGGTGCCGGTCGTCATCTCGTCGCTGGGTGCTGTCGAGGAGGTCAACCAGGCGGTACACTCCTATGGCGGCGTCGTGCTGCACGACATCATCCATGACCGCCATGCCCGCAAGGCGATCAAGATGGGCGCCGACGGCCTGATTGCGGTCGCGGCCGGTGCCGGCGGCCATGCCGGCACGCTGTCGCCCTTCGCCCTGATCCAGGAAATCCGCCAGTGGTTCGACGGCCCGCTGCTTCTGTCCGGAGCCATCGCCAATGGCGGTGCGGTGCTCGCGGCACAGGCCATGGGTGCTGATCTCGCCTATATCGGCTCGCCCTTCATCGCCACCGAGGAGGCGCGCGCCGGCGACGACTACAAGCAGATGATCGTCGAATCCAAGGCCGCCGACATCGTCTACTCCAATCTGTTCACCGGCATCCACGGCAACTACCTCAAGGGCTCGGTCCGCGCCGCCGGCATGGACCCCGACAACCTCGCTGTCTCAGATCCCTCCAAGATGGATTTCGAGGAAGCCGGCAAGTACAAGGCCTGGAAGGACATCTGGGGCTGCGGCCAGGGTATCGGCGCCGTCGACAAGGTCGTGCCCGTCGCCGAGTTGGTCGAGCGCCTCGCCACCGAATATGCTGCGGCCAAAGCCCGCATCACGGGCTGACAACATCCGTAAACCGTCGGCGCCCGACCTGTTCCGGTGCCGTCCGGCGCGCTGAATATCCGGCAGGCAGCACGTTTGTCCCGCCTGTCGAAAGCCTCAGAAGGCGTCTTGCAATCGCAGCGCTTTGAAGTTATCAGGCACACACCGTCGCGCGGCCGCCAGGCTGCGTTGCCTGGAAGCCGCTTTAGCTCAGTTGGTAGAGCACATCATTCGTAATGATGGGGTCGCGTGTTCGAGTCACGCAAGCGGCACCAGTTTCCCAGGAAAATCAGCTCCTTCCAGATGCCCACGCGGCACCGGAAATCTATGCCCATTTCGGGACTGTCCTTCGCCCCACGAGGTGCAGACGGATCACTCCGTGATGGCGTCGACGCTTGCCGCGAGAGCATCTTCGACAAGCGCACGGATCCTGGCCTGGGCTCCGACCAGATGGGCCCGCCAATTGCCGGCGCGCAATTCGTCAAGAGCCGCACGCACCGTTTCGGCAGACACCTTTTCCGCCTGGAACACAAATGGCCAACCGGTCCTGCCGACCACGGCTGAAACCTTAGCTCCACCGGGAACCTGATCGATCGCAATCACCGGCTTTCCTGCGGCGAGCGCCAACAGCGCCCCGTGCATGCGGGTCGTCAGCACGATGTCGGATCGTGCGAACCCGGCATGGATCTTCCCAGGACCATTCTCAGGTGATAGCACCGTGTCGATCTCGATCGGGTGTAGCGTCGACCCGCGCACCACATCTTGGAACATCGCCAATGCCTGAGGTGCCATCGCAACTCGCCTGGCGCCATACTCGCCTTGAGGGCCACGCAGGCAAACACCTGCGGTCTCGAGCCTCTCCTTTCCAGTGGGTTCAACGGTCTCCGAAACGGCGAGATCGAAATACGGTGGATCGACGCCATCACGGCCAACAATGTGATGGAAGCGGCGATTCATCCTGGCGTGATTGGGAAGGACGCTGACGCCTGCCGCGATCTTGGTCGCTAGCCTGTGGACAGACAAAAGGTCGTTCAGGTCGCGACTGTAGGTGATCGGACCACAGACGAACACGAGCTTTTTCGCAGGCTTGATGGCATAGAGATCATCAACCGGCAGATGGCCCGGAATCTGCAGTTCCGGATGCGAAATGACGGCGTGCTCGACGCCGCGCAGACGCAGCCTCGATGACAGGTTGTCGACCGCCATCAGGTCGCCGATCGTCGGACCGCCCCTGTAGCCGTAGCTTCCCCACCAGAACAGAAGCGTCGGCGGCGTGTCGACGGTGCGCGCAGCCAGATACACGCGACGAAAGGAGCTTAGCCGGCTCTTCAGCGACATCAGTGCAGTCTCGAAACGAGCTATTGAGTGACAACGGCGTCCAGAAGGCTGCCGCGTATGATTTCGCGTCCTGATATGACCGACGCGCTCAAGTGAACGCCAAGCGTCCGATTGGTTGCTACATCGGGCCAGGACAGCCCGCGATCGAAGAGCAGGTTGGTGTTCTGGTAGCTGACCGGATAGAACACATCGATCGGCTTGGCCGAAGCTGCAATTTCGTGGCGCCGGGTGACGTTGGTCAACAGCTGCGGTCCAATGACACCCCAACGATGGCGGGATACCGGGACAGGCAGGCGCATGGCCTTGCGCAGGCGCAGTAACCGTCTCTTTGTGCTTCGATACCACCATGGAATGAAATGAGGATCGCTGGATGCCGTGATCAGCTCATTGAGCGCCGGATGCTGCGAAGGCAGCCCCAGCACGGCGCCATTGATCGCCTTGTCGGATTCCCAGCCGAAGAGGAATTCCTCCTGCTGGATCGGCCTCAGGCAATAGACGTCGCAATCCACGTATATGCCGAGGCCCGCCCGCAGGATGCGGTACCGATAGATATCCGACGCCAAAGCCAGGCTACCGGTCGTCTCATGCGCAACGATTTCCGATCGAGCCATCAACCGTTGGGCGTCGAAAAGTTCGACGCCTTCAGGCACGTCCTCCGGCCGGTCAAACACATGCAGAACGACACGATGCCCATTTCGAAGAAACGACCTCAGACACCCCGCGTGGACCGGCCCCAATCTGTTGCCGATCCACAGCGAATTCACCACTGCCAACATGAATTACCACCCCATACCTGCCCGGGGCCTAAATAAACCAGATCGGGCAAAGGTCAACCTTCTGCAAGCACAGGTGGTAGCCCGCAACAGCCGCGGACAAGGTCGATGGTGATGTTGTGGTGGTCGCGCAGCGAGCGATAGTCCTGGCCGCAAAGCTTGGAAAAATGCTCATTCTCGGCCGGGGAACGCAACATGCGCGATGCATCTCGCGTTGTTTGATCATTCAAAGCTGCACCAGCCTTTTCCCAAGGAAATTAAGCCAGCAAGGCATCACCGGTGCGCCTGGTTCCGCTCACTGTCGGAACCAGGTCGAATCAATCAGGCGTTCGCCCGCGTGCACGAGCCGGCCGGCAGCCTTCTTCGACAGCCGATGGAGATATCCCCGCCGGTTGCGCGGTGTTTCCTACGATCCCAGCGTAACGACGAAGTGCTTCGTCACCGGCTCGATGATCTTCCAGGTGCCCCTGAAATCCGCTTCCACGACGAACGCGTCGCCCGGCCCAACCTCGACGGGCGCGCCGCCATCCGGCGTGATGATGATGCGACCCGAGATCATGTGGACGAACTCGTAGTCGGTGTAGCTGGCGTGGTAGGTGCCTGGCGTGGCCTGCCACGTTCCCGACAGCACCTTGCCATCCCCGGTCGTATGCTGGACGGCCGTTTTCATCGTCGGCTTTCCGTCGACCACCACCCATCCCGGTAGGTCGTTGGAATCTGCACCTTCCGGCTGGCCAAATTTGAGGATTGTTTTGTTCGCCATGGCATTCTCCTCCCTTAAGACACCCCTGCATAGCCGACGCCCTCAATTCAGGCAACTTTGTTTCCTTATGATAAAGAGGCATATTCCTATGTTGGTGTTCTTCCGCCGCCCCTTGCGGAATCAGCCCTGTCTGTGTTGATGGACGGATGTTTAGCAAGGACTCATAGATGAAGGCCAAACTGCTCGCTGCGGTGACGATGCTCGCAGTTGCCGGCTGTGCATCCCAGCCCGCCGACTATGCCACCACACTCTCTGCCAAGGATCCCAAATGGCGGTCAGCGGACTGCACGAAAGCTCGAGCTGAGGCGGCGAACTACGCAGCGCAAGAGAAAGAAACCCTGAGCGTATCGGCAGGGCTGCTGCTTGGCCCATACGGGCTCGGCATCGCCATGGCCGGCAAGGAGCATCGCGCCAAGATGCGCAAGAAATTCGCCCGGGACATGCATCTGAAATGCTCGAGCAAGTCCCTTCCTGCCAGCCTGGCGAGCAGCGCGGACACCGCGAAGCGGTAACTTCGGTCCTCACTGCCAACGGCGTGCATGTGCGGCAAGCTCGTCGCGCGCCTGCTCCAACGCCTTCGGCGAAGCGTTCGCCCACGCGGTGAGCCGCCGCCGCGCACATCATCGACACCTCCGATCCTCGCCTGTGGCTGTCGCGATTGCATGCCGGGCCACATTGGTGGGGTGCCCACGAAAACAGGCCAAAGCTGCTCTGCACTCATTCTGGCGACCCGCCTGGTGGCCGTTCCCAGCGTCTTCACGTTGGCGGTAACTCACGACACTCGCCGGTGTCCTGGCAACGCACCGGTGGACGGCCGCTCAGATTGCCCTGAACGGGCTCGACGCCGCTTGCGATCCAGCCGCTCTACACGAGAAGTTGAACGACCGCGCCGTCCGCTCGCTGGCGTTGGTTGACCTTACGTTAGGAACCTCTAAACGACCTACAGGCTCACCTCGTCCTTACCCCACCTTGGACCACCCGAGCTTAGCGCCCGCCCTGCCCCCCCCAATCAATGGGCGGGCGCGTCCCCTCGCACATCCGATGTCGCGCAGACAAGCTTATCAGCCGCGGACGCCTTCACATCGCAACTGCGAGCTTCCCGCTTCATATCGACGCCGGTTGCCGATTTTCATGTCGATATGCCTCGGGCAGGCGCCGTTCGCCTTGTGCGGTTTGCACAGAAGGCAGCCGGCCCTGGCATTCCTGGGCTTATTCCGCTTGGGGTGCATGTCCATCTCCGGTCTCTACCAATGCGCCCCGATGGCGCACGGTCATGATCGGAAGGGCTGCTTGGCAATCGTCGTCCATCGCCGGACCATGTCCAGCAACGCCAAGCGATCGCAAGGCAGCGCATTGCTGGCCTAGGTACTTGTCCATCGACAACCCTTGACTTGCGTCTGCCCGCATATAGCTTGCCGCGCGGTTATGGTTCTTCTGCTTTCGGGCGGAAGCTAAGAGGGAATTCGGTGCGAAACCGAAGCTGCCCCGCAACTGTAAGCGGTGAGCCGCATTGCCGATTGTGTCACTGGCCGACGGCCGGGAAGGCAGGCAATGAGCCGAGACCCGCGAGCCAGGAGACCTGCCTGACCGAGTGATGTTCCGTGGGCGGGGTGTACCACCGGAGCGCAGGTTCGTGCAGGCGGCGCTATCGGCCATCGCCTTCCACCAACATGCGTTGCGACAATCCCGACCGCAGTCAGGCCAGGGATCGATCGTTTGCACAATACAGAAGTTGAGACCGCGCAGTCCCAGGCCAGACGTGCCATCGTGCTCGTCGCCAGGTCGGCCTTTGCTGCCGCGCCCTACAGGCAGATGCAGCAGCTCTGTGATCTCGCCGCGGCGTTGCCCGGCGTCGATCACACCAGCTTCGGCTTCACCGAACAAGGCACGCCGTCGCTGCGCGAGGCGCTTGCGGCACTTCGCCAGCAGGATTTCTCCGATATCCTCATCCTGCCGCTGATGCTGCCGATCGAGCCCAGCTTCAATGCCTGGCTCACCAAGTCGCTGCGCCGGTGGCAGGCCGAGGACGCGGCACCTTGGCCGACGGTGCGCATCGCGCATGGCCTCGCCGAAAGCCCGCTGCTAGCTGCATTGATGGCCGACCTCGTCACCGGCGCCGATGCGACGCCGCCCATCCCGCCGCTCGACAGGCTGGCGCCGGAGGGCTCGCTCGTGCCGGCGCAGAAACGCCGCGTGCTGGTCTGCCAGGGCGGCCCGTGCAATGCCGCCGGCGCGGACCTGATCTGGGGCCACCTGCGCAACCAGCAGGACCGCCAGAAGCTGCGCGTGACCGGCGACGGCACGATGAGCGCCAAATCGACCTGCCTTGGCCCCTGTAACCTGGCACCGGTGCTGCAGGTCTTTCCCGAAGGCACCTATTACGGCGGGGTCACCGAGGCCGCCGTCGACCGCATAGTCACCGAACATCTGCTCGGCGGCGCGGTGGTCGACGACTTTGCCTACCACCCCACCGGCCGCAAGCAGTTGCTGCGGTGAAGGCCCATTGAAAACAAGGGGGATCGTGTCGTTCCGCCACCACCTGCTTTTTGCCCCTGCCTTTTATCGGCCTGGACAGCGAGATGCTGTTCTGCCGTGAACCTGATCTGGCACTGGAAGTTGCTGCGGCCGCCCTTCGGCTCCGTCGACGTCAAGGGCTTGTGCACATATGGCCGCGACGACCGATCCTCGGGACGGTTATTGGCAGGCGCCGTCCCAGACCTTGGGCGTCGACTACGACCTGGTGCCAATGATCGAGACCACCGTCGACAAGGCTGGGGTCAAAGCGAGCTACGATGGCGGCCTCGTCGTGGTTCGGCGAGAAGACCGTATCCTCGGCTACTCGGCTATTTCGAGCGTTCGGTGGCAGCAAAGCTCGCGCCCAATGTCAGCCATCGTGTCGAGGCGGGCCACGGCGCGTTTCCGCCCGGGGAAGCGAGCTGTGGGACAGTTCGCAGGCCTGCCTGTCGTTGGCCATACCGGGCAGCGGCCTGACGATGCGCACCTTGTCGGCACCGCACAACTTTCCGCACCACCTGTTCGACCCGATTCCGGCCGAACAGCAACGCTTGCCGTTGTCGATCGTCCACTATCACGACGTCTTTACCAGGCACGGCGCGCAATCCGCTGCTCAACGGATCGGCGGATGTTCCCGCCGATACCCGCAACTGGCTGGAAGCCAAGGCTGAAACGCTCAGCAGCGGCAGCGGCGCCTGGGGTCGTCGGGCACAGGTCCGATGGGCTGACACAGCCTGTTGCGATCCACGTCAATCCATCGATCTAATTGACCCAAGGGAAACATCAGCGACTATTGCGCAGGGCTAGATCAGTTCAGTGGGCGGTGGCAGTCATGGCAATTCAAGTATCCTATTCGCGGCGTGATGTCCGCGAAGAGTTGGTGCGTCGGCGCGAGACTTACATCGCGGCGCAGAGATCTCTGTCACCGCCTTCGCCGCGGGGATATGGCAACATGGAATGCGTCCATTGTCATAATCGCTTCATCGGCGTCACCGCTGCCGCCTGGAAATTCGGCCTCTGCGACGACTGCCTGCATCACGACTGATTGTCCAGCCAGCGCAGCTCCCTTTGCGGGAGTTCCAGCGCCTGGATCGACTGCTGTGGAACTTCCGTGTCCGCGGCGTCCCAGGCACATTCTTGGGCGATCTACCTTCCCCGATGATCCGGCCAAACCCGCATCCCCAATAGCAGTAGGTCGCCGCCACGGCCCACCGTCCGCACTCATATTTCGGGGTAATTCCAAACGTGCCTTGACCCTGAATTAGAAACTGCGCAACCTCGCCCGAAACGGAGGAGGCGGCTCGATCGTGGGGAAGCGATCCGGGCCGCAAATGGGAGCATCTATGTCCGACCAGATCGCGGCGTCGTCCGCCACGCCCGCAATTGCGCGCCGACCGCTTCTGGCCCGCATCGACTGGCTCAATTTGAGCGGCCTCGCCTTCTATCATGTCGTCGCGCTCTACGCCTTGCTGCCCTGGTTCTTCAGCTGGACCGGCGTCGTCCTCTGCATCGCCGGCATCTATGTCTTCGGCACGCTCGGCATCAACCTCTGCTACCACAGGCTTCTCACCCATCGCGGCTTCACCTGCCCGAAATGGCTCGAGCACGGGCTTGCGATCATCGCCGTCTGCGCCTTCCAGGACACGCCGGCGCGCTGGGTTGCGGTGCACCGCCGCCACCATGAGCACGCCGACGAGGAGCCGGATCCGCACAGCCCGATCGTCACCTTCCTCTGGGCCCATGTCGGCTGGCTGCTGGTCAAGTCGCCCGACATGGAGCGCATGCAGATCTACGGGCGCTACGCCAAGGACATCGTCCGCGACCCGCTCTACCGCAAGCTCGACAAGCCGCATGTCTATCTCGGCATCATCATCGCGTCCTGGGCAGCTTTCTTCGGCGGCGGCGTCGCCGCGAGCCTGATCACCGGCGGCACGACTGACGAGGCGATCCAGTTCGGCCTCAGCCTGCTCGTCTGGGGCGTGTTCGCGCGCACCGTGATTACCTGGCACATCACCTGGTCGGTCAATTCGGTCACCCATGTCTGGGGCTACCGCAACTACGACACGACAGACGACAGCACCAACAACGTCATCGTCGGCCTGCTCAGCAATGGCGAGGGCTGGCACAACAACCACCACGCCGACCCGCGCTCGGCCCGCCACGGCCACCACTGGTGGGAATTCGACGTCACCTACCTGACCATCAGGTTGCTCGGCGTGCTCGGACTGGCGAGCAAGATCGCAGAGCCGCGGAAGCGCGCCGACTAGCGCCGCCAGACCTTTTCAAGAGGGGACAAAAAAGATCGCCGGCGAAGCTGTGCTTGCCGGCGATCGCAACTACGTCTCGGGTTGGTTTCGCTAGGCTTGTTTCACCAGTCTGAGCAGTACGAGCAGGATCACCGCGCCGATGGTGGCATGGATGATGGCAGCTATGATGCCCGAGCCCAGGCTGATGCCGATCGTCGGAAGCAGCCAGCCGGCGATCAGCGCGCCGACGATACCGACCACGATGTTGCCGATCAGGCCGAAGCCGTAGCCCTTGACCAACTGGCCGGCGAGCCAGCCGGCAACGGCGCCGACGATCAGGAAGACGAGCAAGCTTTCGATACCCATTTGTCTCTCCAGGTTCTGGCGCATCGGCCGGAGCACGTCACGAGCCACGATGCGCAGTTGCAACGACCAGCGCATGATCGACAAGCAGGCAGCCAGAGATCATGCTGGAACAACAGGCTGGAGACGGGCCGACCTATCGGCCCGCCGTGGAAATGCCGCCCGTCAGGCGACCGCCGTGGTCTGATCCTCCACCGTGGCGCCGGGCGTGTTCTTCTTGATCGACTCGATCGCCTTCAGCGCCGATGCCTTGGCCGAATAGCCTTCCGAGCTGAACATCACCTCGCCATTGGAAGCCCTGAAGCGGAACCGAAACTCGCCGCCCTTGTCCTTGTAGACCTCGAATTTGTACATCGCATTTCCCCGTATGTGCCGATCCGCGACTCACGCCGCTGACGAATCGTCGCACGACGGCAACCCGAGGAAAAGCGCGAAGCGATTTTCGCGACGCAAACGCACCAATACAACCGCCAAGGCACATCGCCGCCGCACCCGTCAGCCGCGCCAAGTGCGATCTCAGATGTCGCAGTCGGTCAGGCAGATGTGGCAGCAGCCGGAGCCATGGCCCGGCGTCCAGGTGACGTTTTCGAAGCGCACACCGGTCGCCTCGAACAGGCCGCGGTCGAAAGCGCCGGCGATCCGGCACAAGGTCGCCAGCCTGTCGTCGCCGACACCGGCCTCCACCCAGGCGTCCTTGAGCGGACAGCGCTTGACCTTGAAGGCGATGTGATGGTCGCTGCGCTCGACATCGGTGGGGTACATGCGCCCGCCATCCGGGCTGACGGCCAGGAAGGCCTCGCCGATGGCGCGCGCATCGTTCGGCCCGAAGCTGGCGAACGCCACCTGTGCGACCTCGCGGCCGCGCTTCTCGATCGCCCTTACCAGGACTTCTTCCGCCTTGGCGTCGCCAAGCTCGGCGGCAAGTTCATCCAGCATCAGCCGGTAGAGATCGGCGCGGTTGCGAAAGGCGGAGTCAAGTTCGGCAGCGAGCTTTTCGGCGCGCATGGCATGTTCGGTCACGAAACGGTCTCCTTGAAAACAGGCAACCTTGGGAACACAGGCAGTTCCGGCGTGGCCGCGACCAGCGCCCGGCCCGTGGCCGAGGCGGGCGCGGCTATCACGGCGGCGGCGTCGCCCTCTTCGACGATACGACCGCTGTCCATGATCGCGATGCGGTGGGCTACGGCGCGCACCGCACCAAGGTCGTGGGAGATGAAGAGATAGGCGACGCCCTCGTCCCGTTGCAGCTCGGCAAGCAGGTTGAGGATGTCGCCGCGCACCAGCACGTCCAGCGCCGACAACGCTTCGTCGAGCACGATCAGCGCCGGCCGGGTAGCAAGCGCGCGCGCGATCGCCACGCGCTGGCGCTGGCCGCCCGATATTTCGTGCACGCGACGGCTGGCGAGCTCGGCGGCGAGACCGACACGCTCCAGCAGCGCTGCGATTGCCTTGGGTCGATCGGCGCGCCCGACGATGCCGTGAATGCGCAGCGGATCGTCGATCAGGCGGGCCACCGTGGCGCGCGGGTTGAATGCCGCCAGCGGATCCTGGAACACCATCTGCAGCTTCGTCCGGGTGGCCCTCAAGGCTGCCCCCCGCAATCCCAACAATTCCTCGCCGTTGAAGCGGATGCTGCCGGCATCGGGCTCGACCAGCCGCAGCAGGATACGCGCCACCGTCGACTTGCCCGAGCCGGAGGGTCCGACCAGCGCCAGCGTCTCCCCCGGCGCAATAGAAAAGGAAATGCCATCGAGGGCGGAGAAATCCCTGTCGCCGCGCCAGTAGCGCTTCGACAGCCCCTCGACCTGCAGCAGCGCGCTCATCGGCTGGCACCAGAATGGGCTTTCAGCCCCAGATGTGCCGCCAGCAGCGCGCGGCTGTAGTCGCTCCTTGGCCGCGCCAGCAACTCGGCCGTCGCCGCCATTTCGACCATGCGGCCGTGACGGAACACGGCGATGCGGTCGGCCAGGTTGGCGGCAAGTGCTATGTCATGGCTGACGAACAGCAGCGCCATGCCATCCTCGGCCACGAACCGGCGGATCAGCGCCACGATCTCGGCCTGGACGATTGTGTCGAGCGCGCTCGTCGCTTCGTCGGCGATCAGCAGTTTCGGACACGCCACGATGGCCGCTGCGATCACCACGCGCTGTTTCTGTCCGCCCGACAACTGATGCGGATATGCCCGCGCCAGCGCCTCGGGCTCCGGCAATTTCACCCTGTCCAGCAGTTCGACCGCCAGCCGCCGTGCAGCACCCCAGTCGATGTCGAGATTGGCGTGCGCCACCTCGGCGACCTGGTCGCCGACCGACATGACCGGATCGAGGCTCGAAGCTGGATCCTGGAAGACGAAGCCGATGTCGCGGCCGTTGCGCGCCGGATGATCGAGCCCCGGCCATGCGACGGTGCCCTGAAGTCTCGCCGTCTGCGGCAGCAACCCTGATATGGCCCGGGCCAGCGTGCTTTTGCCCGAGCCACTCTCGCCGATGATCGCCAGCCTTTCGCCGGCGGCCAGATCGAGGTCGACGCCTTCGAGCGCCGGCGCCACTGCGCCGTTGTAGCACACGCCGAGACCACGCAGTTCGAGCAGCGGCTTCATGCCTGCCCCTCCCGTGCCGCCGTGCCTTCAACCACGCCTTCGCCGGCGAGGTAGACGCCGAGGACTGAAAGCACCAGCGCGATACCGGGGATGACGGAGAGGTAAGGCGCCGACCGCAGCACCGCCCTGCCCTCCGCGATCATGCCGCCCCAGGTGACGCGGTTGGGGTCGCCGAGACCGAGGAAGGACAGCGCCGCCTCGGTCAGGATGGCGGCGGCAACGATTACCGACGACAGCGCCAAGACCGGTGGCAACGCATTGGGCAGCACCTCGCGGAAGGCGATCTCGACCGGATGCATGCCGATCACCCGCGCCGAAGCGACATAGTCGCGCTCGCGGATCGACAGCACTTCGGCACGCGCGATGCGCGTCGGGCCGGTCCAGGCGCTGAGCGCGATCGCTGCCACCACGACCGAAAGCGACGGCCCGACGACACTGACCAGCGCCAGCGACAGCAAGAAGCCCGGCACTGTCTGGAAGGCGTCGGTGATACGCATCAGCACTTCGTCGACAAGCCCGCCGGCAAAGCCGGCCACCGTGCCGACGATGCTGCCGACGAGGATCGAGGCGGCAGCGGCGGCAAGCCCGACGGCCAGCGAGGTGCGGGCGCCATGGAACAGCCCAGCGACCACATCGCGGCCAAGGCGGTCAGTGCCGAGCGGCAGGGCCCAGTCCTGGAACGGGGGCAAGAGCGGCTGGCCGGCAATCGCCAGCGGGTCGCGTGGGAACAGCCACGGCGCGGCGACAGCCATGGCGACAAGCAGGCCAAGGATGACCAGGCCGGCGGCGGCCTCCGGCGTGCGAAACAGACGAGAGAGGCTCATGCTTTGACCTCGCTCGCGCCAACGCGCGGGTCGAGCACGGCATAGGCGATGTCGACAAGCAGGTTGATGACGATCACCAGGAAGGCGCTGACCAGAATGATGCCGATCAGCAGCGGCGTGTCACGCGAGCCCACGGCCTCTTGCGCCAGCCGGCCGAGACCCGGCACCGAAAACACGCTTTCGATCACCACGCTGCCACCCAGCATCTGCGCCGACTGCAGGCTGAGCATGGTGACCAGCGGCAGCAGCGCGTTGCGCGCGACATGGGCGAGCACGATGCGCCGCCTGGGGATGCCGCGCGCACGGGCGGCCAGGGTAAAGTCCATGCGCCAGACCTCGGCCATGCCGGCCCGCATCATTCTGAGATAGAGCGCGAGATAGATCAGGCCGAGGCTCGTCACCGGCAGCACCATGTGCCTGGCGATGTCGAGCATGCGGGCGATGCCGGTCTTGCCGGAGGCGATGGTCTCCATGCCCGAGAGCGGCAGCCAGCGCAACTCGACTGAAAAGACGATGGTCAGCACCAGCGCCAGCCAGAAGCCGGGCACGGCATAGAGCGCCAGCGAACCGATCGACAGAAGCCGGTCGCGGGCGCTGCCTGGCCGCGCGCCAGCCAGGATGCCGAGCGTGGTGCCAAGCGCGAAGGACAGCGCCGTTGCCGCCCCCATCAAAAGCAGCGTGTTCGGCAGCCGCTCCAGCACAACGTCGAGCACCGGGCGGGAGAAGGCGACCGAGTGGCCGAGATCAAGATGCAGCAGCGCCCAGAGATAGGCGGCGAGCCGCGTCATCGGCGAGGCATCGAGGCCCCAGCTTGTCCGCAGCGCCTCGATCATGCCGGCGTCGCCGCCGACCGAGGCGACGTAAGCATCGACAGCGTCGCCGGGCGCCGCCTCGAGCAGCAGGAACGAGCCGACAACCACGATCAGCAGCACCGGAATGCTGCCGATCAGCCGGCGCTTCAACAGGCCCCAGGCGCGATTCATTACCCTGCCCCTTGTGGGGAAAGTGCCCCGAGCAGCCCGTTGGGGGTTGCCGGAGTGAAGAAATTGCCCCCACCCCTAGCCCCCCACAAGGGGAAGGGGAATTCTGGGGTCGCCTGCCCCGTCAAGATGAACCGCGCGCCAAATGAAGGGCACGCGGCATCATGTCCCCTTACGCTCTGTGGGGAGGCGTAAGGGGTGGGGGTAGGTTCAGTCACTGCGACTTCCAGGGGCATGCTCAGTAACGGATCATCATCCCAGCTCAGGCGATGATGTCACGTTTCGACATAGGTGTCCGCCCAGTTCGAGACCGCCCAGCGCGGGTTGTTCGACACATTCTTCACCGTGTCGCGCGCGACGGTGATGAAGCCCCATTCGGCCACATTGATCAGCGGCAGGTCGGCCGCCACCTTCTTCTGGAACTGCTTGTAGAGCTCGATGCGCGCCGCCGGATCCAGCGTCTCCGCCGCCTTGGCGATCAGCGCGTCGAGTTCGTCGTTCTTGTAGCCGCCCTGGTTGGAGAAGGGCACACCGTCAGGAATACCCGACTGCACCAGGATCGTCGTCGAGATCGCCGGGTCGCCGCGGAACACCGGCGGGGCGATGGCGATGTCGAAGGCGTGCTCGGTGTAGACGGCCTTCTGGTGGGCGGCAGAATCGTTGTTGACGATCTCGGCATCGATGCCGACGGCGGCCAGCGCCTGGCGCAGATAGTCGCCGAACTGCCTGGTCTCGTTGAAATAGGGCGCCGGCAGAAGCTTGAGCGCAAAACGCTTGCCGTCATCCTTCTTCGGATAGCCGGCTTCATCCAGCAGTGCGTTCGCCTTGGCGACGTCGAAGCCATAGGTCGCAACATCAGGCGTGTAGAACTGCTTGTCGTTCTGCGGCACGATGCCGGTCGCCGGCTTGGCATAGCCCAGGAAGATCGTCTTGACGACGAAATCCTTGTCGATGGCATGGGCGATCGCCTGGCGCACCTTGAGGTCGGCCAGCTCCTTGCGGCGATGATTGATCTCGACCACCAGTTGGTAGGTCAACGCTTCGTAGCCTTCAGTGATGACCTTGATACCGGGAACCTTGGAGATGCGCTCGAGATCGGCCAACGGCACGGCAGAGAAAGCCGCAAGCTGGATCTCTTCCGCCTCCAGCGCGCCGGCGGCCGCGGCGCGGTCGGGCAGCACGCGATAGATGATCTCGTCGAGCTGAGGCTCGCCTTCGCCCCAGTATTTGTCGTAACGTTCCAGCCGGTAATATTCGCCCGCCTTGTGCTCGGCGAACTTGAAGGGTCCGGTGCCGATCGGCGCGTTATTGGCCGGGTTCTCGGCAATATCCTTGCCATCATAGACATGCTTCGGAACCACCGACGTAAGCGCCGGCAGCGCGTTCTTGATCAGCTGCAGCGGCGTCGGCTTGGAGAACTTGAACACGGCGGTTTTTGCGTCCGGCGTCTCCACCGCCTCCAGGTTCTTGAACACGACGCGGCCGAGATTCTGCAGCGGCTTCCAGACATTGAGCGCCGAGAATGCCACGTCGGCCGAGCTGAATGGCTGGCCGTCGTGCCAGGTCACACCCTCGCGCAGCTTGAAGGTGACGGACAGGCCGTCGGCAGAGCCTTCCCAGCTCGTCGCCAGCCGCGGCTCGAGCCCATCCTCGCCGTCGAACGAGGCCTCGGCCAGCGGTTCGACAACCTTGCTCGACACGAAGAACACGCCGTTGGAGGCAACGATCGCCGGGTTCAGGTTGCGCGGCTCGGAATCGGCGGCGACCACCAGTCGCCCGCCCTTCCTGGCCTGGCTCCAGCCGATCGAGGGCAGTGCCGTCGAGGCCAGCAGGAACGCCGATCCCGCCAGAACCTTGCGTCTCGAAATCTCAAAACCCGCCATGTCAGCCTCCAAGCCCTCGGCACGGCGGCGTCGCCGGGCCCTGGTGCATGACGCCGAAAATCGGAATCGATTTTCGGAAAGGATCATGCACCGATCCAGAATTCACAACGTCCTTTGCGCGTCCAAGTGAGCGCGCGGCGCTGTAGTGATGATGGCCGGGATTATGATCCGGGAAAGCCTTTTTGCGAGAGACGAAATTGGCGTTTTGGGCCGCTGGCCCAAAACATTGTGCTACGTGCGCGGCCTATCAGTGCGAGAACAGGTCCGGAAAAGCTTCGGCCCGGAAACCGTTGTCGATTTCCGGGCCGAAGCAATGGTCGGTCAGTCATAGTCGCCAGCCGGTCAGGCGGCTTTCTTCCTGGCGAGGCGCGCGCGGATGCTCTCGACATCGGCACGCGGCGTCGCTGCAAACAGCGTCTTGGTATAGCTGTGCTTGGGGTCGGCGAAGACCTCGTCGCGGCTGCCATATTCGACCGCCTCGCCAAAATACATCACCATCACCTCGTCGGCGATGTAGCGCACCACCGAAAGGTCGTGGCTGATGAAGACGTAGGTCAGCTGGAACTCATCCTGCAGGTCGGCGAGCAGGTTCAGCACCTGGGCCTGCACAGACAGATCGAGCGCCGACACAGGCTCGTCCAGCACCAGCAGCTTCGGGTTCAGCATCAGCGCACGCGCGATTGCGATGCGCTGGCGCTGGCCGCCCGAGAACATGTGCGGATAGCGGTTGTAATGCTTCTCTTCGAGGCCGACCTTCTTCAACAACGTCATCGCCCGGTCGCGGCGTTCGTCGGCCGGCGTCTTGGTGTTGATGACCAGCGGCTCGGTCAGGATGTCGCCGATCTTCTGGCGCGGGTTGAGCGAGCCATAAGGGTTCTGGAACACGATCTGCACCTTGCGGCGCATCTCGGGCGTCAGGTCACCCTTGGCAATGTCGACGGTCTTGCCTTCGATCAACAGCTCGCCCGACGTCGCCGGATCGATCAGCGTCAGGATGCGGCCGAGCGTGGATTTGCCGCAGCCGCTTTCGCCGACGATCGCCAGCGTCTTGCCCTTCTCGACCTGGAAGCTCACGCCCTTGACGGCGTGAACGGTCTTGGCCTTCTTCAGAAAGCTGCCGGGCACGTGGTAGTCGCGCACGATGTTGCGCGCTTCGAGAATGACGCTCATCGTGCAGCCCCTTCCACCTGGTCGTCGACGAAGAGTTCCGAGATCGTCGGCAGGCGATCCCCCGTCGCATTGTCCGGCAGTGCCGCCAGCAGCGCGCGCGTGTAGTTGCTCTTCGGGTTCGCGAACAGCGTCAGCACGTCGGCTTCTTCCATCTTGCGGCCCTTATACTGCACGACCACGCGGTCGGCAGTCTCGGCCACAACGCCCATGTTGTGGGTGATCATGATCAGGCCCATGCCATGGTCGGCCTGCAGCTTCATCAAGAGGTCGAGGATCTGCTTCTGGATCGTCACGTCGAGTGCTGTGGTCGGCTCGTCGGCGATGAGCAGCTTCGGATTGCAGGCAATGGCGATGGCGATCATCACGCGCTGGCACTGACCGCCGGACATCTGGTGCGGGTAGGAATTGAGACGCTCGGCCGGGTCTGGGATACCGACAGCCTGGAACAGCTCGATCGCGCGCTTGCGGCGCGCAGCCTTGTCGAGGCCCATGTGCACGCGCAGCACTTCCTCGATCTGAAAGCCGACGGTGAAGCACGGGTTGAGGCTCGCCACCGGCTCCTGGAAGATCATGGCAATGTCCTTGCCGATAATCTTGCGCCGTTCGTTTGCCGGCATTCCGAGCAGGTCGCGACCGTTGAAGGTCAGCTTGTCGGCGGTGACCTTGGCCGTCCAGGGCAGCAAGCCCATCGCCGCCAGCATCGACACCGACTTGCCCGAGCCGGACTCGCCGACGATGGCGAGAACCTCGCCCTCGTGGACCTTCATCGAGACGCCGTTGACGGCGCGGAAGGGACCGGAGGCCGTCTCGAACTCGACGACCAGGTTTTCGATTTCAAGAAGTGCCATCTCAGGACCTCTTCAGCTTGGGGTCGAGTGCGTCGCGCAGGCCATCGCCCATCAGGTTGATCGCCAGCACGGTGATCAGGATCGCCACGCCCGGAAGCGTCACCACCCACCACTTGCTCTGGATGAACTCGCGAGCCTCGGCCAGCATCGTGCCCCATTCCGGGGTCGGCGGCTGCGCGCCCATGCCGAGAAAGCCGAGTGCGGCGGCGTCGAGAATGGCTGAAGAAAACGACAGCGTCGCCTGGACGATCAGCGGTGCCATGCAGTTCGGCAGGATGGTCTTGAACATCAGGCGGGTATGGCCGGCACCGGCCACCTTGGCGGCGACGACGTAGTCGCGGGTCTTTTCGCTCATCACCGCCGCGCGTGCCAGGCGCACGAAATGCGGCTGGTAGACGAGCGAGATGGCGATCATCGCGTTGACCAGGCCCGGCCCGAGGATCGCCACCAGCACGAGTGCCAGCAGCAGCGACGGGAAGGCCAGGATGATGTCCATCACGCGCATGATGGCGGTATCGACCCAGCCACGGAAATAGCCCGCGATGACGCCGAAGACGACGCCGACGACCAGCGACAGCGCCGTCACGATGACGCCGACGAAGAGCGAGAACTGGGTGCCGTAGACCAGGCGCGAAAGCATGTCGCGGCCGACGGCATCGGTGCCGAGCAGAAAGTCGGCGCGGCCGCCCTCCTGCCAGACCGGCGGAACCAGAACCGCGTCGCGATATTGCTGGGTCGGATCATGCGGCGCGATCAGCGGTGCGAAGATCGCCAAGAGCACGAGGAAGATGAAGAACACGAGGCCGATGACGGCACCGCGGTTTTCGGAGAAGTAGTACCAGAACTCGGCCAGTCGCGCCCGGCGGGACGGATCGGTCGAGACAGCACTGGTTGCAGCAGCTTGAGACATCGTGCCCTCCTAGTGCCGGATACGCGGGTTGATGAGGCCGTACATCAGGTCGACCGCAAGGTTCACCAGCATGATCACGGCAGCGATCATGAGCAGGCCACCCTGGATGACGGCGTAGTCGCGCCGCGACACGGAATCGACCATCCACTTGCCGATGCCCGGCCAGGAGAAGATCGTCTCGGTCAGGATCGCGCCGGCGAGCATCACGCCGACCTGCAGGCCGACTGTCGTGACGACCGGGATCATGGCGTTGCGGAGCGCATGGACGCCGACGACACGGAAGGTCGACAGGCCCTTGGCGCGCGCGGTCCGCACATAGTCCTCGGACAGCACCTCCAGCATCGCGGAGCGCGTCTGGCGCGCAATGACGGCGAGCGGAATGGTGCCCAGCACGATGGTCGGCAGGATCAGGTGGCTGACGGCCGACTTGAAGGCGCCTGCCTGGCCTGAAAGCAGCGAGTCGATCAGCATGAAGCCGGTGACGGGCGGGAAATAGAACATCAGCGAGATGCGACCGGAGACGGGCGTCCAGCCGAGCATGCCCGAAACAAGCATGATCAGCAGCAGGCCCCACCAGAAGATCGGCATCGAGAAGCCGACAAGGGCGGTGCCCATCATCGCCTGGTCGGCGAAGGAGCCGCGCTTGATCGCAGCGACGATGCCCGCGGGCACGCCGAGAACGATGGCGAAGACGATCGCGCAGAGCGAAAGCTCGACGGTCGCCGGGAACAGTTCGAAGAACTGGTCGACAACAGGCTTCTTGGTGACGATCGAGGTGCCGAAATCGCCGCGCACAACACCCCAGAGATAATCGAGATACTGGATGACGATGGGCCGGTCGAAGCCGAGCTCAGCGGAGATTTCCGCGTGGCGCTCCGGCGACATGACGCGTTCGCCGGAAAGCAGGGCGACAGGATCGCCGGGCAGAAGTCGGATGAATGAGAATGCGATGATGGAGACCCCGATGAATGTCGGGATCAGGACGGCGAGCCGTCCCAACAGGAACCGGAGCATGTCGAACCTTTAAGTGAATGTTCCGAGAAAAGGTAAGGGTAGCACAAAAAGTGCATTGGGGCGCTTGTGATCCAAGCGCCCCAACCCAAGGCTGGCCTGTTTAGGCAACCTTACTCCGTGATGTCAACACCGTCGAAAGCGAAGTCGCCGAGCGGACTCTGGACGAAGCCTTCGACGCCCTTGCGCATCGGAACGATCGACAGCGAGTGGTCGATGGTTGCCCAAGGAGCGTCCTTCTTGAACACGACCTGCGCCTGCTCATAGAGCTTTGTGCGCTCGGCGATATCCGAGGTTTCCTTGGCCTTCGTCACCAGATCGTCGAACTCCTTGTTGCACCACTGGGCGCGGTTGTTGCCGCCGACAGCGTCGCAACCGAGCAGGGTGTCAAGGAAGTTGTCCGGATCGCCATTGTCGCCGGTCCAGCCGAGCATGACGGCGCCGTCACGATCCTTGGCCTTCGACTTGTCGAGGTACTCGGCCCACTCGTAGGAGACGATCTCGACCGTCACGCCAACCTTGGCGAAATCGGACTGGATCAGCTCCGCCGCGCGGCGGGCGTTGAGCATGTAGGGACGCGAAACCGGCATCGCCCAGACCTTCATCTTGAGGTCCTTGACGCCAGCGGCTTCAAGGCCCTTCTTCGATGCTTCCGGATCATACTTGTCGTCTTCGACGGCCTTGTTATACGACCACATCGTCGGCGGGATCGGATTGGTTGCCGGCGTTGCAGCACCCTGGAACACGGCGTCGACGATGGCCTGCTTGTTGATGGCCTGGTTGAGCGCCTTGCGGACTTCCGGCTTGTCGAACGGAGCCTGGGTGGTGTTGTAGGCGAGGTAGGCGACGTTCAGGCCTTCCTGTTCCACGACCTTCAGGTTCGTATCGGCCTTCATCGCAGCCACGTCGGCAGCGTTCGGGAACGGCATCAGGTGGCATTCGCCGGCCTTCAGCTTCTGATAGCGAACCGATGCGTCAGGGGTGATCGCAAAGACCAGGTCGTCGATCTTCTGCTTGCCGCCCCAGTAATCCGGGTTGGCCTTGTAGCGGATGATGGCGTCCTGCTGGTAGGCGACGAAGGCGAACGGGCCAGTGCCGAGCGGCATCTGGTTCATCTGATTCATCTTGCCGTCAGCCTGCAGCTTGTCGGCATATTCCTTCGACACGATCGATGCGAACGGCATCGCGACGTTGGCGAGGAACGGAGCCTCCTTGCGGGTCAGGGTGATCTTGACGGTCAGGTCGTCGACCTTCTCGACCGACTTGATCACTTCCGGGAAGCCCATGCCGGCAGCGTATTCCCACGAAGCGCCGGTCACGTACTTGTTCCAGGGATTGTCGGCCTTCAGCTGACGGTCGAACGAGAACACGACGTCGTCGGCGTTGAAGTCGCGGGTCGGCGTGAAGAACTCGGTCGTCTGGTACTTGACCCCCGGACGCAGCTTGAAGGTGTACTCGAGGCCGTCGTCGGAAACCGTGTAGCTCTCGGCCAGGCCCGGCTCGGTCTCGGTGGTGCCCTTCTTGAACTCAAGCAGGCGATTATAGACGGTGTGCGCAGCGGCGTCGAAGGTCGTACCGGCGGTATAAAGGCCCGGATCGAAGCCTTCCGGCGAACCTTCCGAGCAGTAGACGAACGTCTTAGCGCTCGCCGCACCGCTGAGGACGGTTGCAGCCAGCAACGCGGCCGCAAAGGTCGTTTTTTTCAACATTGAACACTCCCTATGATTTTTCCCAAGCCCTACCCGTCAGGCTCGCAGGCGCGCATATAAGCACCGTTTATCCAGCTTTGGAACTCCCCGCCTACCTGCCCTTTGGTAAGCAGAATATTTTACCCACAGATGACTTCGAAATAGTCGAAAATTCGCAATTTCCATTGGCTGGCCAGCCATTTGCACTTCGCGTTAGATTCGACGGCGACAGGTTTTGTCATCGCGGCCGATGGCAATTGCGGCGCTGTTGCTGGACCGGGCCGATATAACTGCGAAACCTAAAATTCGTTCTGCGAGGTGACGTTGGGTGATACTTGCCGTTAACGTCAGGTGGCAATACAAACAACTACAACATGCCCCGACGCGGCACTGTTCTTGCGGCGCTGCGACGTGGACGAGGGCGAAAGCCGGCGGATCGTTGCCGCCGGAAACAAGAACAACAAGGGAGGATGCATTGGCCAAATCTACCGGCAAGGCGAGCACGGCGAAGTCCGCAACCACCATGGCGGCGGCCAAGCCAGCCGATACGACCAAGCCCGAAACCAAACCCGCAGCCAAGGCGACCGCCGCCAAGCCGGCACCTGCCAAGGCAGCGGCTCCAAAGCCGGCAAAGGCGGCCGCAGCGCCGAAGTCCGTGGCCCCAGTGAGCAAGCCGGCCGCCAAGCCGGCTCAGAAATCCGAAGCGAAGCCAGCCGCATCCAAGCCAGTAACCGCGAAGACCGAAGCCGTAGCGGCCAAGCCAAAGGCGGCAGCGCCAAAGCCTGTTGCAGCAAAGCCAGCGGCATCAAAGCCTGCGGCCACGAAGCCCGCAACCAAGACCGAAGCCAAGCCAAAAGCCACAGCGCCGAAAGCGGCTGCAAAGGCCGCTCCGGCCAAGGCGAAAAGCGCCGCCAAACCTGCCGCATCGAAGATCGCGGCATCGGCGCCTGCGGTCGCCGCACCGGCAAAAGTTGCTGAAACGCCCAGGCCTGTTGCCGAGGCGAAGCCTGCTGCAAAGTCAGCAGCGGCAAAACCTGCCGCCAAGGCTGCAGCAGCCCCCACCGCGAAGCCGACGCCAGCAGCCAAGCCTGCGGCACCTGCCAAGGCAGCAGCGAGGTCCGGCGACAAGCCGTGGCTGAAGAGCTACCCGGCCAACGTTCCGGCCGAGATGCCGCCGCTCACATACAGCTCGATCGGCGATCTGTTGACCGAAGCCTGCCGCCAATATGCCGGCCGCCCGGCGTTTTCGTGCATGGGCAAATCGCTGAGCTATGGCGAGCTCGAGCGCATGTCGACGGCGTTCGGCGCATGGCTTCAGTCGAAGGGCCTCGCAAAGGGCGCCCGCGTCGCCATCATGATGCCGAACGTGCTGCAGTACCCGGTCGCCATGATGGCTGTCCTGCGCGCCGGCTACACTGTGGTGAACGTCAACCCGCTCTACACACCGCGCGAACTCCAGCACCAGCTCAAGGATTCCGGCGCCCAGGCCATCATCATCCTCGAAAACTTCGCCACCACGCTGCAGGCCGTCATCGCCAAGACCGAGGTCAAGCATGTCGTCGTGGCCTCGATGGGCGAGATGCTCGGCCTCAAGGGCCTGCTGGTCAATCTCGTCGTGCGCAAGGTCAAGAAGCTGGTGCCGGCCTGGTCGCTGCCCGGCCATGTCAAGTTCATGGCGGCGCTCAAGGAAGGTGCAAGCCTCAGCTTCAAGCCGGCCACTGTCGCTGCCTCCGACATCGCCTTCCTGCAATATACCGGCGGCACCACCGGCGTCTCAAAGGGCGCGATGCTGATCCACTCCAACGTGCTCGCCAACGTCGCCCAGTTGGCGCTGTGGGTGGAGGACGCCTACACGGTGCGTCCGAAGCCGCCGCACCTGACCTTCGTCTGTGCGCTGCCGCTCTATCATATCTTCGCACTCACCGTGAACGCGCTGATGGGCATGCAGCAGGGCGCGCTCAACGTGCTGATCCCCAACCCGCGCGACATTCCCGGCTTCGTCAAGGAACTGGGCAAGTTCCAGTTCAACATCTTCCCCGGACTCAACACGCTGTTCAACGCGCTGACCAACAACGAGGACTTCCGCAAGCTCGACTTCTCGGGCCTGATCCTGTCGCTCGGCGGCGGCATGGCGGTTCAGCGGCCGGTGGCCGAGCGCTGGAAGAAGGCGACCGGCAACCACATCACCGAAGGTTATGGCCTGTCGGAAACCTCGCCGGTGGCGACCGCCAACAAGTGCTCGTCGCCCGACTTCACCGGCACCATCGGCCTGCCCCTGCCCTCGACCGACATCGCCATCCGCGACGAGAATGACAACGACATGCCGCTCGGCGAGGTCGGCGAGATCTGCATCAGGGGCCCGCAAGTCATGGCCGGCTACTGGAACCGCCCCGACGAGACCGCCAAGGTGATGACCTCGGACGGCTTCTTCAAGTCGGGTGACATGGGCTTCATGGACGAGCGCGGCTTCACCAAGATCGTCGACCGCAAGAAGGACATGATCCTGGTCTCGGGCTTCAACGTCTATCCCAATGAGCTCGAGGACGTCGTCGCCCAGCATCCCGGCGTGCTCGAGGTCGCCGCCGTCGGCGTGCCGGACGAGCATTCGGGCGAAGTGCCGAAGCTGTTCGTCGTGCGCAAGGATCCCGACCTCACCGTCGAGACGCTGATCGCCTACTGCCGCGAAAACCTGACCGGCTACAAGCGGCCCAAATACATCGAGTTCCGCACTGAACTGCCGAAGACCAATGTCGGCAAGATCCTACGGAGAGAACTCAGGGGCTGAGGCTCCGCTCGATCCGAACGACAACGGCCATCGTGGGAACACGGTGGCCGTTTTCGCATTACGAACCTTTTGGACTTCGCAAGAACACTCTCGGATTCTGACAAATCAAAAATTGAACCTCAAATATAGCTTACTGGCCATATTATTTTCAAAACACTTCTGACGTCTCTGCATTCCGGAAAAAGTACAAATTTACTATTCTCGCTAAGGTCATCTCCATCTGAAAATGCGATGTCGAGTTTTCATGACCAAAGCGGAGTGCCCAATGCGACTAATAATTTTGGTACTGCCTTTCGTTCTAGCAATTGTTGGACCAACGAATGCCGGAATGAATGAGGTTGCTCAGCGCCAAATCATCCAACATGCCGTCGCGTCGGCGTTCACAAATGGGCGTTTTGACGAACTCGACACTATGGCCGATCAATTTCGCATGAGCCGCGAGCGAACGGAAAGTGGCGTCTGGAAGTTGACCATATTTTACTCTGGCTTCAACTATGCGCTACTCGATCCTAACTTCAGTGCGGCCTCACTCGACCGCTTTGAGGCTCAGACGTTGGCTTGGATAAAGGCTCGACCAAATTCGCCAGCGGCAAAAATAGCTTACGCATTGGCACTTTCCCAGCGCGCTTGGTTCCTGCGCGGAGATGACTACTACAACAAGTTAACTGATCAACAACGATTGGGTTACATCACATCTCTTCGAAAGCGACGCGATCACCTGCTGGCGATCAAAGAGGAGGTGTCCAAGGACCCTCATTGGTTTACGCTTATGGTCGCGGTCGCAAAGGAAGAGGGTTGGCCCGATGAGGCGTTCGACCGCCTTGTCACAGAGGCTGCCGAGCACGAACCGTATTATTATCAAACGTACTTCTTAGCCATTGACCGGAATCTTCCGCAGTGGGGCGGCAGCGCGGAGAAAATGAACGCGGTCGTCGCACGCGCGACCGACTACACCAGAGAGCTTGATGGAGACTCATTCAAGGCTCGCGGATATTGGTATGCCTCAAGCTATGGTCGAGCTGTCTTTGACAGAGAAAAGTTAGTCGCCAACTGGTCCGAGGTCGCTCAGGGCTTCCAAGACTTATTGAGCCGATATCCGGATCAGTGGAATCACAACGCGTATGCCAAATTCGCTTGCCTGGCAAAGGACCGCACGAGATTCCTGGACGCCTACAGTCTGATCGAAGGTGTAGCGATGGCTGATGTCTGGGACTATCCCGGTCAGGATATGCAGTGTGCCGCCTGGGCAAAGCATCCGGAGCGGAACATAGAAGTCAAATGAAAGTCATTTCGCTCACCTCAGGCTCGGCATCGTTGGCAGGTGCGCGTTAAGCCCGCCCTTGCAACATCCGCGCCTCGTCGCGGCGCAACGTCAGCACCTCGACGCCGGTCGCGGTTACCGCGACCGTATGCTCGAACTGGGCCGAAAGCTTGCGGTCACCCGTCACCACGGTCCAGCCGTCGCTCTCGGTTACAACCCTGCGGGTGCCCTGGTTGACCATCGGCTCGATGGTGAAGACCATGCCCTCGCGCAGTTCCAGGCCGGTTCCCGGGCGTCCGAAATTCAGCACCTGCGGCTCCTCGTGCATCTCGCGGCCGATGCCGTGGCCGCAATATTCCCGAACCACCGAATAGCCGTTCCTCTTGGCATGTCGCTCGATGGCGAAACCGATGTCGCCGAGATGCGCTCCGGGCCGGACCTGCCTGATGCCTTTCCACATCGCCTCCTGCGCCACCCGCACCAGCCGCGTCGCCGCCGGCGCGGCATTGCCGACGAGATAGGTCTTGCTCGAATCGGCGATGTAGCCGCCCTTTTCCAGCGTGATGTCGAAATTGACGATGTCGCCGTCGCGGATGATCTCGTGGCCGTCGGGCACACCGTGGCAGACGACATGGTTGATCGAACAGTTCAGCACATGCTTGAAGCCATACTGCCCCTTGCTCGCCGGGCGCGCGGCGAGGTCGACGGTGATGAAGCGCTCGACAAGATCATTGACCTGCAAGGTCGACATGCCGGCCAGTTCCTGCCCGTCCAGCATCTCGAACACCGACGCCAGCATCCTGCCCGCGACCCGCATCAGCGCCAGCTCGTCCGATGTCTTGACCATGTCAGGCGACCGCCAGGTCCCTGATATGCACTTGTGCTGCCGCAAACTGCATCCTGACGATCTCGTTGAACGACAGCGTCGGATTGGCCTCCGCCAGCATGCCGACCTTCATCCAGAACTCGGCCTGGGCATTGATCGACCGGCACATCACCGTGCTCGCCCGCCTGACTTCCTCATGCAGCTCCTCGTCGATCTTTACGATGCCCATGAATGTCTCCTGCAATGAATATACGCATCATATACGTTTCATATATTCTTAGGTCAATCGGACTCGGCGACATGAGGGCCAGCGAGGCACGTCGCAAAGGACACCCTTGCCCGGCGCCGTCACGTAACGTAAAGGGAACCCGTCGCGAAAAGCGACCGCTTCCCTTGATCCGCCCAGTGGCGGAGTAAACAGGTGGACGAATAGTCGTCCAGGCGGTCAAGCATAAGCACCCATGCCGTTTCGGGCGTGGGTCGCCAGCGTCTCCCGAAAATCATCCCGCCTGACATCGATCAGGCCCATCGCAAGCACCCCATCGGCGCCAGGCACCGCTGCACGCTTGCATCGATTGGAGTCCGCAATGAGCAAGCCGCTCATCGTTATCTTCGTTGCCATAGTCCTCGACGCCATCGGCATCGGGCTAGTCTTTCCGATCCTGCCTGCGCTTTTGCGCGACGTCACCCATGCCGACAATGTCGCCGCCTGTATCGGCGTCATGACGGCTCTCTATGCCGCGATGCAGTTCGTCTTCGCTCCAGTCCTCGGTTCGCTGAGCGACCGGCTCGGCCGGCGCCCGGTGCTCTTGATCTCGCTCGCCGGAGCCGTCGTCAACTACCTGTTCCTGGCCATTGCCCCCCAGCCTCTGGATGCTGCTGCTCGGCCGCGCCATTGCCGGGCTGACCAGCGCCAACTTGTCGGTGGCAACTGCCTACATCACCGACATCTCCGCCGAGCATAAACGTGCCCGCCGCTTTGGCCTGTTCAACGCCATGTTCGGCATTGGCTTCATCATCGGGCCGGTGCTGGGTGGCGTGCTCGGCGACCACTGGCTGCGCCTGCCCTTCATCGCGGCAGCGGTGCTCAACGCCTGCAACCTCCTGCTGGCATTTTTCGCCCTGCCGGAAGCGCGAGAACCCAGCCGGGCGAAGATCGACCTCGCCGCGCTCAATCCGCTTAGGCCGCTGCGCTGGCTGTTTTCGATGAAGCACCTTTTGCCCGTCATTTCCGTCTTCCTCATCTTCAGCGCCACCGGCGAGGCCTACGGCACCTCCTGGGCGCTGTGGGGCAGCGATGCCTTTCAGTGGAACGGGCTGTGGATCGGCCTGTCGCTGGGCAGCTTCGGCGTCTGCCAGGCGCTTGCCCAGGCTTTTCTACCCGGTCCCGCAGTCAGGCTGCTCGGCGAGCGCACCGCCATCCTCGTCGGCATCGCCTGCGCCTGCACTGCACTGGTCGTCATGGCATTCGCCACCGCGAGCTGGATGATCTTTGCCATCATGCCGCTCTTCGCCCTCGGCGGCATCGGCGTGCCCGCCCTTCAGTCGCTCGCCACCCGGCAGGTCGACGAGAGCCAGCAAGGCCAGTTCCAGGGCGTGCTCGCCTCGGCGCTCAGCCTCGCCTCGATCGCAGCCCCGCTCGCCTTCTCCAGCTTCTACTTTGTCGTCCGCGCCCAATGGCCCGGCGCGATCTGGCTCTCCGTCATCGCCCTCTACGCCCTCAGCGTGCCGCTGGTGCTTGGCCTGAGGTTTCGCGAGGCGGTGCCGGCAGCGGCGACGTGAAGCTGGTGGGTGGGTAGGGTGCGAGACGTGGAGAGCTTTTCCACGCTTTTCCGGTTTTTTCTGAACCGGAGCCGCCAAGCGGAACTCCCGCAGACCGCCTCGGTCTCATTCCTTCCCACCCCCCTCTGCCCTGCCGGGCATCTCCCCCAAAAGGGGGGAGATCAGGCCTGCATCTACCCCGCGCCCAATCGCCAACGTCGCAAGCATGACAGTGCGGGATAGGCGCCGCCGGCGACGCGACTAATCTCCCTCCTTGTGGGGGAGATGGCCGGCAGGCCAGAGGGGGGTGCGAAGGATCGCGACGCCAAAGGTTGGCCTCGTAAAGAACGACCGCCAGCGCCACTGTCACCACTCCCCCGTGGACAGTCGCCAAGGGGAGAAGGAAAATTGCGCCTTACGCCCCCCCAACCTTCTCACCAAAGGTCGAGAAGAACTGGCCGGCCAGCTTCTTCGAAGTCGAGGTGATCAGGCGGCTGCCGAGCTGGGCGATCTTGCCGCCGACATCGGCCTTGGCCTCGTATTTGAGGATCGTCGAACCGGGCCCATCCTCGGTCAGCGTCACGTCGGCGCCGCCCTTGGCGAAGCCGGCGATGCCGCCCTTGCCCTCGCCTTCGATGGTGTAGGAGTGCGGCGGCTTGAGGTTCTTCAGCGTCACCTCGCCGGAAAAGGTCGCCTTGATCGGACCGATCTTGAGCACCACCTTGGCGGCCATCTCGGTCGGCGAGGTCATCTCCAGGCTCTCGCAGCCGGGAATGCTCTCCTTGAGCACATTGGGATCGTTGAGCGCCTTCCACACCACCTCGATGGGGGCGGCGATCTTTTCCTCGCCTTCGATCACCAGGGCCATGCGTTATCCTCCCGAATGCCGATCCGATCGAGGCGTAACGCAGCGCCCGGCGATTGTCCATCGCCGCAGTTTTTGTCAGACCCCGTGGCCGATCGGGATCAGGCCTTGCGGCCGATCGGGATGATCTCGCCCGTGTCGGGCGCGTAGGGCGCGCCCTGCCAGCTGCCGAGCCATCGGTCGACGACAAGCCCTGCCGCGGCTATCATCTCGGCGAGCGCCTGCTGCGCCGGAAAGGCGATGCGCGACTGGGCATGGAACTGCCGCCCGCCGGCCGGCACGCGATAGAAGGTGTCGTAGGTGACAATGCCCGTTACCGCGTCCTGGACGGCGTCGTTCCAGGCCTCGACGGCGCCGAAAGTGGGATGCGCAACGGTGCGCCTCGAGTCGTCGGGTCCCCACTCCTGCCACTCCCGGGCCAGCGGATTGCGGCTGTCGAAGATGAAGCGGCCGTCCGATGCCAGGTGGGCAGCGATGGTGTCGAGCACAGCGCGCTGGTCATCGGCGGTCAGGAACACCTGGAAGGCGTGGCCGGTCAGGATAACCAGGTCGAAGCTTTTGCCGAGGCGCAGCGACCGGGCATCGCCCTCGACCCATTCGACGCGATCGCCGCCGCAGCGCTTGCGGGCGACATCGAGCATGGCCGGCGCCGGATCGGCACCGGTGACCGCCCTGCCGTCGGCCAGCATTGCCGTCAGCGCGCCGGTGCCGCAGCCGAGGTCGAGCACGCTCTTGGCGTCGCCGACGAAGCCCATGATGAAGTCGACATCGTCGCCGCCTTCGTTCTCGAGGTCGTAGAACTGGACAAGCTCGGGGTCGATGTAAAGACGGTCGTCGATCAAGGCATTGCTCGCTTTGCTTGTTGAAGTCGCGCATCTTTGCGAAGCCGGTTTCGGCTTTCCGACCGACGCGCCGGCGGCGCATTCTTATCATTGGAGCGTCACGAGAAAAGCCTCGCCGGCCGGATCAGAGGCCGGTGAAAGTTGCACCAGGGCATCGCCCAACGGCATCCCGCACGTTGCGCCCTTCGTCGCTCTTGCAGCGCTTTGGTCCTTGCCATAACGATGCAAGTCCGGATTTCGGGAGGAATTGATGGCCGGCACAAAGACGACGAAGAAGCTCCGTTCGCAGGAGTGGTTCGACAATCCCGACAATCCCGGCATGACCGCGCTCTATCTCGAGCGCTACCTGAATTTCGGCCTGACGCGCGAGGAGCTGCAGTCGGGCAAGCCGCTGATCGGCATCGCCCAGACCGGCTCTGACCTGTCGCCGTGCAACCGCCACCACATCGAGTTGGCCAAGCGCGTGCGCGACGGCATCGTTGCCGCCGGCGGCGTGCCGTTCGAGTTTCCCTGCCACCCGATCCAGGAAACCGGCAAGCGCCCAACCGCCTCGCTCGACCGCAACCTCGCCTATCTCAGCCTCGTCGAAGTGCTCTATGGCTATCCGCTCGACGGCGTGGTGTTGACCATCGGCTGCGACAAGACTGCCCCCGCGCTTTTGATGGCAGCGGCCACCGTCAACATCCCGGCGATCGCGTTGTCGGTCGGTCCCATGCTCAATGGCTGGCACAAGGGCGAACGCACCGGCTCGGGCACCATCGTGTGGAAGTCGCGCGAGCGCCTGTCGTCGGGCGAGATCGACTACAACCAGTTCATGGACATCGTCGCCTCGTCGGCGCCGTCGGTCGGCTATTGCAACACCATGGGCACGGCGACGACGATGAACAGCCTGGCCGAGGCGCTCGGCATGCAGTTGCCCGGAGCGGCTGCGATCCCCGCGCCCTATCGCGAGCGCGGCCAGATCTCCTACGAGACCGGCAAGCGCATCGTCGACATGGTACGCGAGGATCTGAAGCCGTCCGACATCATGACCCGCGAAGCCTTCGAAAACGCCATCGTCATCAATTCGGCGATCGGCGGCTCGACCAATGCGCCGATCCACCTCAATGCCATTGCCCGTCATCTCGACGTGCCGCTCGACAATGACGACTGGCAGAGGGTCGGCCACCATGTGCCGCTGCTGGTCAACTTGCAGCCGGCCGGCGAATATCTCGGCGAGGACTATCACCACGCCGGCGGCGTGCCGGCGGTCGTCGCCGAACTGATGAAGGCCGGCCTGCTGCCGCACCCCGACGCGATCACCGCCAACGGCAAGTCGATGGGCGAGAACTGCGGCGCCACCGAGAACATGGACCCCAAGGTCATCAGGTCGGTCGCCGACCCGTTGAAGAAGGACGCCGGCTTCATCAACCTCAGGGGCAATCTGTTCGACAGCGCGATCATGAAGACCAGCGTGATCTCGCCAGAGTTCCGTGACCGCTATCTGTCAAACCCCAAAGACCCGGAAGCCTTCGAAGGCACGGCAAAGGTGTTCGACGGACCGGAGGACTATCACGCCCGCATCGACGACCCCGCCGAGAACATCGACGAGCATACGGTGCTGTTCATGCGAGGTGCTGGGCCTGTCGGCTATCCCGGCGGCGCCGAGGTGGTGAACATGCAGCCGCCAGCCTATCTGCTCAAGCGTGGCATCCACTCGCTGCCCTGCATCGGCGATGGCCGTCAGTCGGGCACATCGGGATCGCCCTCGATCCTCAACGCCTCTCCGGAAGCCGCCGTCGGCGGCGGGCTGGCGCTGCTGAAATCGGGCGACCGGGTGCGCATCGACCTGAGGAAGGGCACCGCCGACATCCTGGTGAGCGACGACGAGATCGCCCGCCGCCGCGCCGAGCTGCAGAACGATGGCGGCTATCACTTCCCGGCGCACCAGACGCCATGGCAGGAAATCCAGCGCGGCATGGTCGACCAGCTGGCGCAAGGCATGGTGCTGAAGCCGGCTGTCAAATACCAGCGTGTCGCCCAGACCAAAGGCCTGCCGCGCGACAATCACTAGGTACCCCCGGCAGCATCATTGCCTAGGCACAATCACGCCTCGGGCACGGTCAGCCCGAGACGCAGTCAGTCGAGGCTGATCGCCGTTTGCTCGCCCGCCACATTTGCGGCTTCGCCGGAGCAGATCGGCTGCGCCAGCATCTCGGCGAGAATGCTGCGCTGGTTGATCTCGGCGCGCGCGACGTAATGACCGAGATGCTGCGCGGCGGCAGCTGTGCCGATACCTACGGCCAAGGCCGTGCCAACAACTGCACCCCAGCGCACGCCGTGATGCCAACCGGACGCCGCTCTCCACAAGCGGCGCCAGGCTGCCATCACGGCGAAGAGCAATGCTGTCAGGGCGCAGCACATCACCCGCTCAACCGTGCTTGCCGCAGCCGCAATCGGCCGGGTGGTAGCGGCCCGTCATCTCGACCATGCCGCCCTTGCCATACATGTCGTGCGGCCTGACCCAGTCGGCGAGCAGGTGGAACGGACCGTTCTCGGCACGGCCCTTGGGCATCACGTCGAGAAAACCATAGATGCCGAGAAACTGCTCCGCGCCGCGGCCGAAGGTCGAATAGGTCAGATAGATCTGGCCGTCGTCGTCCTTGTAGAAGACGCTGTCGCCGGAGAGATCCTCGATAGGGAAATCGAGTGGCGCGAAGTTGTAGACGGCCTGCTTCGCCGCCAATTGCTCGGGCGTGTAGGAGACGTTGAAGTCGTAGTTGAAGTCGCTGCGGAAGGACGAGACGAAGCGCGCCTTCCAGCCCATGCGCGCCTTCAGCGCCTCGGCTTCGGCCAGCGGCGCACGGGTGACCGCAACGTAGCTGACGTCGTGGTTTTCGAGGTGGACGAGCACGCTGTCAACATTGTCCATCTCGAACGAGCAGCCGACGCAATGGTGCTGCTGGCCCGGCGCCATCATGAAGTGCTTGATGAACAGCTGGCTGCGCCCGTCGAACAGGTCGGACAGCGACAGCTGTCCTCCGGGGCCGTCGAAATAATATTGCTTGTCGATCCTGACCCAGGGCAGTTCGCGCCGCTCGGCGCTCAGCGCGTCGCGCGCCCTGGTCATTGCCTTTTCCTTGGCGAGCAGCGTCCGGCGCGCCGCAACCCACTCGTCTCGCGATACGATTTCATGCTGCATGTCAGTCTCCATCGTTTGGACACAGGTTTCCATTCGGCCACCGGATGGCGGCCGTCTTGCACGGCTTCAAGCTTTCAGGTCTTGCTAGAGGTAGGCGGTCACCACAGGCGGCCGGTCCCAGGCGTCGTTCCTGCCGTCCTCATAGGTGATTGGCACCACAGCCAATTCGTCGGCCGAGATGTCGTCGAGACAGGCGATGTTCACCGCAAAGAAATCGCCACCCATGATGTCGAAGCTGGCCGACGCAAAGGGATGGACGCCGCAGCGGCTGCAGAAAGTGTGGCGGATGGCTGACGAGTTGAAGCGGTACTCGGTCAGCATGTCGGCACCCGCTGTGACGCGGAAGCCGGCAGGCCGGGCAAAATTCTTCCAGAAACGGGTCTTGGCGCACCAGGAGCAGTTGCAGCGGAAGCTCGACGTCCACCAGACGCCGTCGAGCTCAGGCGTCGAGCGTTGGCCTTCGGGTGCCAGATCGAGCTGGCATTCGAAATGCACGGCCCCGCAATGGCAACTGCCGCGATAGGATTTCAGCATCTTCGTTTCTCCTCGCATGGCTGTTCGTTCCGATGATCGACAACGATCATCGGGGACAGCGGTTTCAATCGGGCAGTCGGCGCGCCGGCGGCTTCAGCCGGCGCGAAGCTTCACAGCACGGGTCGGCCGGCAAGCGCGTCGGCCAGGCGATCGAGGCATTCGCCCCAGCCGCCCAGATGCGAGTCGCGCGTTTCGACGTCGAGGAACGGCTCCTGGCGGAAGGTCAGCCGCGTGCGGTCTCCTTCAGGCTTCAACGTCACCGTCACCAGCGTTTGCCAGTCGGGGTCGTGGTCCCAGGCAAAGGTGAAGACGATCCTCTCGTTCTCGACGACCTCGCGGAAGGTGCCGGTCATGCCATCCTCGACGTGGCCATGAATGAGCAGATGGTAGCTGCCGCCGTTACGGAACTCGTGCGTCTCGCAGCTCGACGTAAAGCCCTTCGGCCCCCACCAGCGGCAGAGATGCTCGGGGCTCGACCACATGCGGAAGACGAGCGCCGGCGGCGCATCGAAGACACGTGAAAATTCGAGGACGAGCGACTGGGCGGCGACGGTGTCAGTTCTTGCGGTCATCCTGGTCTCCCCTGGGCGTCTGCAGTTCCTTGAGATAGTCAGCCATGCGGTCGAAGCTCTGATCCCAGAAGCGGCGGTAGCGCTCGACCCAGTTGGCGATGTCCTTGAGCGGCCCGGCCTCCAGCCGGCACGGGCGCCACTGCGCCTCGCGGCCGCGGCTGATCAGACCGGCGCGCTCCAGCACCTTCAGGTGGCGCGAGATCGCCGGCAGGCTCATCTCGAACGGCTCGGCCAGCTCGTTGACGGTCGCCTCGCCCTGCGCAAGCCGGGCAAGGATGGCCCGCCGGGTCGGGTCGGCGAGGCTGGCGAATGTGGCGTCGAGGTGATCTTCGGTCATCTATTTAGCAGACTTATTAATTAACTTATCTGTTAAGTACAACCGGAAAGCCACGCTGTCAAGCGAGGCCGAAAATAGCGGCCGGAAGGGTTGCATGACCACGCCATGGAATAGACGCCCTGCCCGCCCGTTCTCCCTGCCATCATCAAGGAGATGCAAGAATGTTCCTGACGCCCAAGACGCGCGCGATACGCTTTCTCTGCCGCCCCGAAGACGACGGCGTGATCCCGCCGCCGGTGTCGGCCAAGACCTTCATGCCCGACTGGTTTCGCAAGCTGCCGGCGGTCGATCCCGAGAAGCTGTCAACCGGCGACAGCGGGCTGACGGTCAAACGATGCATGCCGTTTCTCGACGCCATGACGGCCGGCTGGATCATCCGGCTGGCGGCAACCGTGCGCATGGAAATTTCGGACGGCGGCAAGAAGGTCGATACCGCCTGGGACTTCGACCGCACTCTGGTCAGCAATCATGGTGCCCATCAGGTGGCCGGCAATCCGCGCGCGCCGCTGCCGCCGTGCAAGTTCCATAACTACTGGAGCATCCGTACCCCACCGGGCTGGAGCTGCCTGTTCGTGCAGCCGCTGAACCGCCCCAATGGCATCTTCGAGATCATCTCGGGCGTCGTCGACAGCGACAGCTATGCGGCCGAGATCCACTTCCCGTTCTTCGCCACCGGCGCGGACGGGCTGCACATCATCGAGAAGGGCGCGCCGATCGCGCAGGTCATCCCTTTCGAGCGCAAGGCGCTGGAGCTTTCAGCAGACATTCGGGCCGAGAGGGAAGACGAAAAGAAGGACCGCAGCCGCGTCTTCCGCAACACCATCTCCACCGACGGCTGGTATCGCCGCTTCGCCCGCAGCCAGCGCTGAGGCGCATGTTTTCAATGCACACAAAAAGGGGCCGGTGGCGAACCACCGGCCCTTTTTCTGCGTTTCCGTCGGGGTCAATCGTCGTCGGACGACGAGTTCGACGAGCTGTTGGAGCTCGAGTTCGACGACGAATTGGAGCTGGAATTGGACGAGGAGTTCGAACTCGAATTGCTGGAGGAATTGGACGAGCTGTTGGAGCTCGAGTTGTTGGACGAGTTCGACTAACGGTTGGAACTCGAATTGCTCGATGCGTTCGACGAGCTGTTCGACCAGCTCTTGCCGTCGGATTTCTTGCCGCCGGCAATGACCGTCTTGAAGAAGCGGCTGATGTCGTCGTCGGCATGTGCAGGCGTCTGCGCCAGCGGTGCGGCGAAGATCAGGGCACCAAGAATGGCGAGGGTCTTTTTCATCTGTCATCTCCTGTTCGACAATCTTGCTGATTGCCGGGGAGGAACGGGAGACATCGGTGACTATTCCACCGCCGCCGGGAAATTCTGCCGATGAACGTCCGAGGATGTTTGAATTTGCCCCTCGCCTCGCCTAACTGGAAACCGACGCAACGGACGCAAGCCATGGCCAGACGACGCTCATCCCTCGGTTTCCTCGGCCTGTTCGGCCGCTCCAGCGACCTGCGCGAACTTGATGCTGCGTTGCGCGCGGTCGACCTGCATCCGGCGCTGGTGCCGGAGGGGGTGAAGCTCACCATCGTCAACCTGATGAAGGACCATTGGCCCGAAGAGCCGCCTTCTTCAGCCTATCCGCCCATCGCCCAGTTGTTCGGCTACTGCATTGCTGGCGCCGACGCCTTTGCCGGCGCCAATGGCGGCGACATGGCCGTGCGGGCGGAACAGCGCATCGAGATCGCGCTCGATGCCGAGGACAGTATCGACGCCCAGATCATCCTGCTGGCGCTGCATGCCAAGCTGATCAATCCCGACGTCGTCGAACGCTTCGGGTTGTCGTCCGACTAATCGGCAGCCTGCTCGACCAAAGGTTCCTTCATCAAGGTCGCCGGGTCCGGGCTGGTCAGCGCGAGCAGCGGCAGGGCCGCGGCGCCGATCAGGGCGCAGCTCTGGCCGAGACCGCTGACCTCGACTCGTGCCTCTGCCATATCCGAACGAACCGACGGGCCGGGATCACCCATTTTTTCTACCAGCCTATGCAACAGCCAGGCAGGTGCAGTGCCGCCGAGCACGATCGCCTGGGGATCGAAGATGTTCTCGAGGCTGACGAGCGCTCGAGACAGTGCCGATGCTGCGCCATCCAGCCAGGATTGCGGAACGGTCTCCGGCGCGAGCGGAGCACCTGCCGGCAACAGCCGCCTGAGGCCATCGAGCGCCAGAGAGCCATGCAGGCAACCGCGATTGCCGCAGTGGCACTTCGGTCCCTTGGGGTCGATGAGCATGTGGCCGAACTCGCCGGCATTTCCGCGTCCGCCATGCACCGGCACCCCGCCCTGCACGATCGCGCCACCCACGCCCTCACCGAGGAAAAGATAGAGGAAGTCGCCGCGCCCCTTGGCCCGGCCATGCGTGTACTCGGCCATGGCGGCGGCATTGGCGTCATTCTCGAACACCAGCGGGGTCGACGCAAACAGGGCCTCGAAGGGCTTGGCGAAGTCCGCCTGTGCGGCGGCGAGCCCGCCCGTCGCCGACCAGCGGCTGGCAAGCGGACGCGAGACCACGACACCTGTGCCGAGCCGAGACAGCCCGTCGGCCGCGGAAGCCACCTCGCGCGCGATCGCCCCCAATGCGTCCAGTTGCTGGCCGTGATCGCCGCCTAAGGCGCGCGCCTCCGGCCGCGCCAGGACGTTGCCGGCGAGGTCGGTGGCGATGGCGTGGCAGGCGCCCGCCGCGACATGCAGGCCGAGGCAATAGCCGGCGCCTGGGCTGATCTCGATGTCGATCTGCGGCTGGCCGCGCTGGCCGCGCCGGCGGCCGGTCTCGCGCACCAGCCCGGTGTCGATCAAATCCTCGATGATGTTGCGGATGCCTTGCGGCGTGAGGCCTGAAAGCCGCGCCAGCTCGATGCGCGACAGGCTGCCGTGGCGGCGTAGCGCGTCGAGCACGACTGTGCGGTTGTAGCGCCGGGTCAGCGTCGCCGAATTGCCGTTGGCCATGTTTCCACCCTCGATTCCAGTCTCGCTAGCATATAAAAGTAAAACAACGAAATTTCTTTATTGACTCCAAACCAGCTTCCGCTAGCCTCGCGGCGGATCAAACAGGCCCGCCATGGAGATGGGCCGCAAGCAAGGGAGATCAGTCGATGCAGTCGATCGACCGCGTGAAGCTGAGGGAGATGTTTCCGCCGCCCGGCAACCTGGTGGTTCAGAAGGTGCTCGATCGGCTCGACCAGCATTGCCTGCATTTCCTGTCCCTGTCGCCGTTCCTGTTGATCGCGACCCAAGGTCACAACGGCGCCGACGTGTCGCCGCGCGGCGACCCCGCCGGCTTCGTCAAGGCGATCGACAGGCAAACGATCCTGATCCCAGACCGGCCCGGCAACAACCGGCTCGATACGATGGAGAACATCCTCGACAACCCGCGCGTCGGCTGCCTGTTCCTGGTGCCGGGGCTGGGCGAGATCCTGCGCATCAATGGCGAGGCCGACCTCGTCGTCGGGCCGGAGCTGGAGCAGCTTGCCTTCCAGGGCAAGACGCCACCGGTCGCCATCCGCATCCGGATCGGCGAGGCGCTGTTCCACTGCGCCAAGGCGGTCATCCGCTCCAAGGTCTGGAACCCGGCGACCTTTGCCAGGCGCGAGGATTTTCCGCCGCTGGGCGCCGTTCTGGCCGACCAGATCGCCGGGCTCGACAAGGACGAGATGATCGAATGGATCCGCGTGGGCGACCAGCGGACGCTCTACTGAGGGTGTGACATGATCGAAATCAACTTCACCGAAGCCGACGGCAACAGGCGCATCCTGAGCGCCGATCCCGGCAGCACGCTGCTGAACGCCATCCTCGGCGCCGGCATCAAGGGCATCGTCGCCGAATGCGGCGGCGGCTGCTCATGCGGCACCTGCCACGTCCATGTCGCTCTGGACTGGACAGGCAGGCTGCCGGCGCCGGCCGACGACGAGACCGACATGCTTTCGCTGGCCGAGGACGTGACCGAACAGAGCCGCCTTGCGTGCCAAATCAGGCTCGCGCCCGAACTGAATGGCCTGAGCGTGGCGATCCCGGGAGCCGCCTGATGGAGCGCATTGTCGGTGCCGGTCACGCCGGCGTGCAGGCGGCTGCCTCGCTGCGCGACGAGGGTTTTGACGGGGACATCGAGCTGGTCAGTGCAGAAAGCACCCTGCCCTATCATCGCCCGCCGCTGTCGAAGCGCTTTGCCGAGGGGCTGACCGACGAGGCGATCGCGCTCAGGCCGGCGGCGTTCTACGCGACGCAGGACATCAGGCTGCGGCGCGGTACGGCGGTGGAAGAAATTGACGCTAGGAGACAGCGCTTGACGCTGGGGAGCGGCAAACAGCTTGCCTATGACCAGTTGATCCTCGCTACCGGCGCGCGCAACCGCCGGCTTGCGGTTCCCGGCGAGGAGCTGAACGGCATCGTCTCGATCCGCGATCTCGGCGACGCCTACCGGCTGGCCTCGTCTGTCGTCATCGGCACGAGGGCCTTCGTCGTTGGTGCGGGTTATCTCGGCCTCGAGGTGGCCGCCGTACTGGCGAGGCGCGGCGTGAAGGTGACCATCGCCGCGTCGCGTCCGCTGCCTCTGAGCCGCTCGGTGTCCGAGGGGACGGCCAAGGTGTTAGCGACGGCGCTGCGGGAGATGGGCATCGAGACCATCGTCGGCGCCGATGTTGCCGGTTTCGAAGGCAGCAGGCATCGCGTGACCGGCGTTCGGCTGGGCGACGGCAGGTTGTGCGCGACGGAGCTTGTTGTCATCGGCATCGGCGCCGTGCCCAGTATCGAGCTCGCCGACCATGCCGGGCTCGACGTCGACGACGGCATTTTGGTCGACGAAGCGTTGGCGACATCGGCTGCCAACATCTCGGCCATTGGCGACTGTGCGCGGCTGCGTGGCGGCGCCCGGCTGGAGAGCGTGGCCAATGCCACCTTCCAGGCACGCCGCATCGCGGCCCAGTTCTGCGGCAAGCCCGATCTGACACCGGAGACGCCCTGGTTCTGGAGCGATATCGGCGAGCTCAAGCTGAAAATGGTGGGAGTGAGGCAGCCTGACGATGTGGTGCAAACACTGGCAGTCAATGACGGTCATGCCACGCTATGCTTCCGCGACCAGCAGTTGGCTGCCGTCGAGACGATCAACGCCAACCGCGTCCATGTCGCGGCGCGGCGTATTCTCGACGCGGGTGTCCCGCTCGGAATGGATGTGGCCAACGCGCCCGGCTTCGACATTGTGGCTCATGCGAAGGCACTTGCCGCGCGAGTGGCCGAGTCTTCACGCGCAGCCTAGGCCGCACAGCAGGTCTGTTGAAACACCGCCAGGAGTTTCTGGCGTTACCCGCCCATGCCCGAGCGCGGCAACTTGATCAGTTCGCCGAACTGGGCGCGCAGCCTGTCGTCGAGGGTGCGCGGGATATGTCGCGGAAAACGCTCGGCAAGGATGCGTCTCTTCTCCGCGATCGCCTTGCCCAGCAGATCCGGCTTGCCCTTTTCGTTCCATTCCTTGGGCGAGAAGCGGTCGGCCACGGCGGGATAGAAATATTCGGTCTGCATTAGCCGGAGCGTCTGCTCGTTGCCGAGATAATGGCCGGGGCCGTTGAGGCAGACTTCGGAGATGGTGGCGATGGAGAGTGCCTCATCGGAGACCTCGATGCCGCGCACGCAGCGCAAGCATTGGCCCAGCATGTCGTTGTCGATGATCAGGCTTTCCAGGCAAAAGCCGAGCAACGAGGCATGCATGCCGGCGGATTCATAGACCAGATTGAGCCCGGACAGCCCGGCCATGACATTGGTGATGCCCTTTTCGTAGCCGGACTGGATGTCGGGCAGCTTGGAGTCGGCCATGCCGGCGGCCGAGCCACCGGGCAGGTCATAGAACTGGGCCATCTGGGCGCAGGCTGAAGTCAGCAGCGCCTGCTCGGCCGAGCCGCCGGACATGGCGCCGGTGCGCAGGTCGGAGACGAAGGGCCAGGTGCCGAAGATGGCGGGGTGGCCGGGTTTCAGCGCGTTGACATAGACGAGGCCGGCCAGCACTTCGGCGACCGCCTGGACGACGGCGCCGGCGATGGCTGCAGGTGCGGTGGCGCCGGCCTGGCCGGCGGAGAGCAGCAGGATCGGAATGCCGCCCTCGACGCAGGCTTCGAGCACGCCGCAGGCATCCTCGGCGAATTTCATCGGCGGCACGACGAAGCAATTGGAGTTGGAGACAAAGGGGCGGGCGCGGAAATTTTCCTCGCCGCCTGATATCTCGTAGAGCATCTGCAAGGCAGGCGCCACGTTCTCGCGCACGGTGAAGCTGGTGCCGACATGTTTGGAGGTGCCCGAGACACAGGCATAAAGCGTGTTGAAGTCCATCTCCAGCGGGTCTGGGATGTCGCGCGGCACCATCGGACGCTGGAAGAAGTGAATGTTGTCGAGCCCGTCGACGATGCGGGCGGCGTCGTAGATGTCCTGCAGCAGGCTTTCGCGGTATTCGCGCTTCTCGACGTCGACGAGGTGAACAGCGGCACCTGCGGTGCCGTAGTGGACCCGCCTGCCCTGAATCACCATGTCGTGCCTCGGGTCCTGGCCGCAGAGTGTGAAGTTGCGGGCGGCGTTCCTGATGGTCGACAGCACCAATTCCCTGGGGAAGCGGATGCGGCCGTCGTCGCCGTAGCTGGCGCCGACCCGCTTCAGCGCCTCGATGCAGCTCGGGATGGCGTTGGCGAAGCCGACGGTTTCGAGCAGGGTCAGTACCGCCTCGTGGATGCGTTCGAGATCGTTCTGGCCCAATGCCTTGAACGTGCCGCCTTCGAGACCGGCCCGCACGGGGCGGATGTCGTCGGCCAGCGGAGCGGCGCGCATCGCCCGTCGCGCCTCCCTGCCACCGGACCTTCGTGAGCGTTGTTCCGCAGACAGGTCATGGCTTTCGACGGCAACTGACATGCAGGTCCTCCGAATTCGTGTGAGGCTGGCCCGCAGTGATTATGCCACCGTCGTGTCGCCTCGTTCCCTTTGCGCGACTATGCAACGTCCATTGGCCCAGACTATGGGCCAGCAGATTGCGCCGGATATGCCAGAGCGCTCATATATGCGCGGCGGCACGAAGCGGCGGCCGGCATGGGCGATAGGCCTGAAATCGGAGCCGAAATCAGGCAGGGATCGGAAGCTGGAAAAAGTGGTGCAACGCCACGCGCCAGGAGGCGGGCAGCGTTGCTGAGGGATCACGCAGCGGCGGGCCGACGGCCGGCAGCGGTTGCCAGTTCGCGGATTCCAGGCTCGATGTGCTGGAGCGCGATCGAGGAGATGCCCAGCCGCATGAAGCGTGTCGGCTTGTCGGAATGCTCGAAGAAACGCTCACCCGGCTCGATGATGACCGAGCGCGCCGCTGCCGCTGCCGCAAGACCGCGCGAGTCGGTGCCGCGGGGGCCTTCCAACCACAAAGACGTGCCGCCGGCCGAGTCGGTCGACTGCCATTCTGGCAGAAAAGCCGAGATCGCCTGGACCAATCGCTTGCGCCTCTCGCCGAAGGCGGTGGAGAGGCGGCGCACCAGCGCCTCGTGATGGCCGAGCGACAGGAACAGCGCGACGGCGCGCTGATTGTTGGCCGGCGGGTGGCGCAGCATGAAGCGGCGCAATGCGCGCAGTTCGGCGATGAGGTCGGCCGAAGCGACGATGTAGCCAAGGCGCAGGCCTGGCGCGAGCGTCTTCGACATCGAGCCGACATAAACGACGCGGCCCGAGCGATCGAGGCTCTTCAAGGCCTGCTGCGGCGCTTCGTCGAGCAGTTGGCTGTCATAGCCATCCTCGATGATGATCTGGTTGTTGCGCGCCGCGCGCGCCAGCAGGTCCTGCCGGCGCTCGGCACTCAGCGGCACCATTGTCGGGCACTGGTGGCTCGGCGTGACGAAGACAAAGCCGGCATCCGACGGGACCGCCGAGGTGACGATGCCCGAATGGTCGACCGGCACGGGCTCGATGTCGGCCCCGGCGAGGCGGAAGATCGAGCGCGCGTCGGGGTAACCCGGGTCTTCCATCGCCACCTTGGAGCCCTTGCTCATCAAGAGCGTGGCCAACATGTAGAGCGCGTTCTGGGCGCCGAGCGTGACGATGATCTCATCCGGATTGGCGAAGATGCCGCGACGCGGCAGCAGACGCGCCTGGATCTGCTCGATCAGCAGCGGATCGTCGCGGTCGACCATGTCGGCCGCCCAGTTGCGAATCTCGAGCACGGCCAGCGCCATGCGGTTGCACTCACGCCATTCGGCGGTCGGAAACAGCGTCGGGTCGAACTGGCCATAGACGAAGGGATAGGACGACTTGATCCAGTTATCGAGCTTGGCCGGCGGCTGCATGTCGGAGGCAGCGATCTGGCGGCGCGCCTTCCAATCGATTTCATTGGCCTGATCGGGGCTCTTCTGCTGCGGCTTGGCCGGTGTCGCCAGAACTTCGGGATTGACGAAGTGGCCACGGCGCTCGCGCGCGACGAGGAACCCCTGGTCGACAAGCTGCTGAAACGCCAGCACCACCGTGCCACGCGCGACGCCGAGCTTTTCGGCAAGGATGCGGCAGGACGGCAGCGGCATCGACGCCGCGATCTGGCGGTCGAGAATGGCGGCGACGATCGCCTGTCGGATCTGGGCCTGGAGCGTCTGACCTGATTCCGCCGAAATTCTGAACAAGCCTGACCAGATAGCCGTATCGTTTCGCTGTGGCATGGGGACGTTTCCTGCATGTCCAGTCTTTTGACTTCGCTGGACCATAGAAAGCTATCCTTGGCACAAGCAGTTGCACCAATCAATTTTTCTAATCTTATAGATTTATGCCAGTGAACCTTTCCAGCGGCGGTTGCAAATGACACCGATTAAATCGATTGAAAGACATCTATTGAATCGATTGAAATTTGCGGCGATAGTCCGCCGCGACGCCTCTCAATCAGCCCCAAGGTCTGCTAGGATGATGCCAGCAGCTGACATTTCCGGAGTTCCCAGGTGATCGACCAACCTTTCAAGGCGGCACTGGCCGCGCTTCGCAGCCACCATCAGGACGCACCCAGAAATCTCCGGGCGGCATTCGCTTCCGACCCGAAGCGGTTCCAGCATTTTTCCGCCTCCGACGACGACCTTTTGCTCGACTGGTCGAAATGTGCTGTCGACGCCGAGACCATGACGCTGCTGGAAAAGCTGGCACACTCGGTCGATCTCGAAGGCCGGCGCGCCGCGATGTTCGCCGGCGAGCGCATCAACGTCACCGAAGACCGCGCCGTGCTGCACACGGCTCTGCGCAATCCACGCGGCGAGCCGGTCATGCTCGACGGCCACGATGTGACGGCTGACGTGCACGCCGTGCTCGATGCCATGGCGGCCTTCGCCGACGACGTCCGCTCGGGCAAGGCGTCAGGTGCCACCGGCAAGAAGATCACCGACATCGTCAATATCGGCATCGGCGGTTCCGACCTTGGTCCGGCCATGGCGACGCTGGCGCTGGCGCCCTATCATGACGGGCCGCGCGTGCATTTCGTCTCCAACATCGACGGCGCCCATATCCACGACACGCTGAAGGGGCTCGACGCCGGCACGACGCTGTTCATCATCGCGTCGAAGACCTTCACCACGGTCGAGACCATGACCAATGCCGCCACTGCGCGGCGCTGGGTGGAGGAGAAGCTGGGGGCCAAGGCGGTGGGCCACCATTTCGCCGCCGTATCGACGGCTCTCGACAAGGTTGCCGCCTTCGGCATCGAGCCGTCACGCGTGTTCGGCTTCTGGGACTGGGTCGGCGGGCGTTATTCGCTATGGTCGGCGATCGGCCTGCCGATCATGATCGCCATCGGACCGAAGAACTTCCGCGAATTCCTTGCCGGCGCGCATGCCATGGACAAGCATTTCGCCACGGCGCCGCTGCTCAAGAACATTCCGGTGCTGATGGGGCTGATCGGCTTCTGGCACCGGGTGGTGTGCAGCTATCCGGCCCGCGCCGTCATCCCCTACGACCAGCGCCTGTCGCGCCTGCCAGCCTATCTGCAGCAGCTCGACATGGAATCGAACGGCAAGAGCGTGACGATATCGGGCGGCGGCGTGGTGACGCCGACGGGTCCGCTGGTGTGGGGCGAGCCGGGCACCAACGGCCAGCACGCCTTCTTCCAGTTGCTGCACCAGGGCACCGACTTCATCCCCGTCGAGTTTCTCGCGGCGGCGGAAGGCCATGAACCTGAGTTGCAGGAACACCATGACCTGCTGCTCGCCAACTGCCTGGCGCAGTCGGAAGCGCTGATGAAGGGCCGTACGCTTGAGGAAGCACGGCGGCAGATGCTGACCAAGGGCATCAAGCCGGAGGAGGTCGACAAGATCGCGCCGCACCGCGTTTTCTCGGGCAATCGCCCGTCGGTGACGATCCTCTACCGTCAGCTCGACCCCTACATGCTCGGCCGGCTGATCGCGCTATATGAGCACCGCGTCTTCGTCGAGGCACAGCTGTTCGGCATCAATGCCTTCGACCAATGGGGCGTCGAACTCGGCAAGGAACTGGCCACCGGCTTGTTGCCTGTCGTGGATGGGCGAGAAAATGCCGCGCGTCATGACTCCTCGACAGCCGGCCTCGTGGAGCATATCCACCGCCTCAGAGCGCCGCGCGGGCAATAGAAGCGGACGGCGCCCCTGGCAATGCACCTGCGCATTCGGCCTTCCGCCGGGGCGCATGGTCGGAGGAGTGAGTGATTTGAGGGGCATCAAGGGCATACTTTTCGACAAGGACGGGACCCTTGTCGATTTCCAGGCGACGTGGTTCGCCATCGGCGAAATGATGGCGCTGAAGGCGGCGGATGGCGACCAGGCGCAGGCAACCGCGCTGATGGAAGCAGCCGGCTACGATTTCAGCGCCCATTGCTTCAAGGCCGATTCGGTTTTTGCCGCCGGCACCAACGCCGATATCGTCGCGCTCTGGTATCCCGGCGCGACCGACAGCGAGCGCTCTGACCTGATCAGGATGTTCGACCAGGTATCGGCCGAGCAGGGCTCGGCCAAGGCCGTGCCGCTGCCGGGCAGCAAGGATGCGCTGGCGAGCCTGCACAGCGCCGGCTTCCGCCTCGGCGTCGCCACCAACGATTCGACCGGCGGCGCGGAGAAGACGCTGCTGTCGCTCGGCATCGCCCAGCTGTTCGACGCGGCCTATGGCTACGACGCCGTCGCCAACCCCAAGCCGGCGCCCGATGCGATCCATGCCTTTTCCGACCTCACCGGCCTCAAGCCGAAGGAGATCGCCATGGTCGGCGACAATCGTCACGACCTCGAGATGGCCAAGGCTGGCGGCGCCCTGGCCATCGCCGTGCTGTCGGGCACCGGCACGCGGGAATCGCTGACGCCGATGGCCGACGTGGTGCTCGATTCGATCGCCGACCTGCCCGCCTATCTGGCACGCGAGGCCTGAGCGGGGCCCATCGGCAACACCCGCAGGCATCCAGCCACTCCGAAGGAAAACCCATGGCCGACGAGCTGACCATCCGCCGGGCGACCCGCGAGGATCTGCCCGAACTGGTGCAGCTCTATCGTCATCTCGTGCCTGACGAGCCAGTCAGCACCGGACATGCGGAAGAGATCTGGGAGCGGTTCTCGCATTACGGGCCGAGCGGCATCTTGCTCGGCCTGATCGACGGAAGGCAGGTGGCGACCTGCACGCTTGTGCTGGTGCCCAACTTCGTCCGCGGCGGCGCCAACTATGCGCTGATCGAGAATGTGGTGACCCATGCCGACTTCCGCGGCCGGGGCCATGGCAAGGCAGTGCTGCTCACGGCCGTCGAGGAGGCGTGGTCGCTCCGCTGCTACAAGGTGATGTTACTGACCAGCTCGAAGGAGCCGGCGACGCTGGGTTTTTACCGCAACGCCGGGTTCCAGACGACCAAGACGGGGTTTGAGATGAGGCGTATACCGTCGCGGGTGGGGTGAGGCGGAACTCGGTCGGGTAGCGATCTTTCGCACCCCTCGCTTTCCTGCCGGACATCTCCCCCGCAAGGGGGAAGATCAGCCGTCAAATCGACTTTCGCCAATCACCAGCGTTGCAGGATGTGCTGCGGCGTCCGAGCTGCCAATCTCCCCCCTTGCGGGGGAGATGTCCGGCAGGACAGAGAGGGGTGCGAAGGATGAGACAGTAGTCTCACGAGCCTCCTAACCCTCGCCTATTCGAACACGATCGTCGGCGTCGCCGCTTCGGCGGCACCCTTTTCCTCCCGCAGCCGCTCCCAGACCTTGGCGGCGATGTCGCGATAGGTTTGCGCCTGAACGCTGTCGGGTTTGGCGACGGTGACTGGCGTGCCGGCGTCGGAGCTCTCGCGGATGCCCATTTCCAGCGGCACTTCGCCGAGGAAAGTGACGCCGAGGCGCTCGGCCTCACGCTTGGCTCCGCCATGGCCGAAGATGTCGTAGCGCTTGCCGGTGTCGGGAGCGATGAAATAGCTCATGTTCTCGACGATGCCGAGCAGCGGCACGTCGACCTTCTTGAACATGTTCAGACCCTTGCGCGCGTCGATCAGTGCCAGATCCTGCGGCGTCGAGACGATGACGGCACCCGCCAGCGGCACCTGCTGGGCCATGGTCAGCTGGGCATCGCCGGTGCCGGGCGGCATGTCGACGACGAGCACGTCAAGTGGACCCCATTCGACCTCGCGCAGCATCTGGGTCAGCGCCGACATGACCATCGGGCCGCGCCAGATCATCGGCGTTTCCTCGTCGACGAGGAAGCCCATCGACATGACCTTGAGGCCATAATTTTGCATCGGCTTGAGGATCTTGCCGTCGACAGTTTCCGGGCGGCCATGGATGCCAAGCAGCTTGGGCATTGACGGGCCGTAGATGTCGGCATCAAGCACGCCGACCTTGAGGCCGTTGGCAGCGAGGCCAAGCGCAATGTTGACGGCAGTCGTCGACTTGCCGACGCCGCCCTTGCCGGAAGCAACGGCGATGATCGAGGCGATGCCAGGAACTCCGCGCTTGCCCTGCGTCTGCGAAGCCGGTGCGTGCGGAGCAGGCCGTGCCGCCGGTGCGGGCGTCGGACGAGGTGCTGGCTTCTGCGGCACCGGCGCTTCCATGCCGCCGCCCTTTTTCTCTGCGGTCAGGGCGACGACGGCGCCGTTGACGCCCGGGATCGCCTTGACGACGCGTTCGGCCGCGGCACGCAGCGGCTCCATCTCCTGGGCGCGGGCGGCCGGCACGGTGATCGAGAAGAACACCTTGCCGTCGGCGATGAAGATGTCGGAAACCAATCCGAGATCGACGATGTTGCCTGAGAAATCCGGGCCATTGACCGTCTTGAGACGCTCGACAACGATTTCCTTGGTGACTGTCATGTGACGAACCTGCTGCTCTGTGTCGAGCCTGAGATAATGCAGTTTGGCGGAAGAACCAAGCTACCCGAAATGGCAGCCGGATCCTGACCGCTGGCAAGTGCCTGATCCGGCGCCGTGTTACACCGGCAAAGAAACTTCAGCAGGGATGTAGGATCAGCGCTGCCTGCTGCGTCCTTGGGGCATACGGAGAGCAATCACCCGGAGAGCCGTGATGAAATTCGTCAATTACCTCTTCTTCAACGGCAATTGCCGTGAGGCTTTCGAGTTCTACGCCGACGTGTTCGACGGACAGGTCGTCGGCCTGGTGACCTATCGTGACGAACCCGGCGAGAGCAGCATGCCTGCGGACTGGCAGGACAAGGTGATGAACGTGCAACTGTCGATCGGTGACCAGTCGCTGATGGCGTCGGACTCGCCGCCACAATATGCGAGCGAAATGGGCGGATTCTCGATCTCGGTCGACCTCGGCGACCTTGCCCGCGCCGAGCGCATCTTCGCAGCCCTTGCCGACGGCGGAACTGTCACCATGCCGTTTGCCCCGACCTTCTGGGCCAAGGGGTTCGGCATGCTGAAGGACAAGTTCGGAACACCCTGGATGATCAGCAGCGGCAACGCTGGCGAATAATTTCAAACTAGCGGCATTACGAGGAAACTGACAATGAATACTGCAGTTGCAACGCCCGCAATTTCCAATGGCGTCCTGTGGACCGGACGCGTTCTCAGCGGCCTGGTCATCGCCTTCCTTTTGTTTGACGGCGCAATCAAGCTGGTGCCGCTGCAGGTCGTGCACGACACCATGGCGACGCTCGGCCTGCCTTCGGAGCTCGCACGCACACTCGGCGTGCTGACCCTGGCCTGCACGATCCTCTACGCCTGGCCACGCACTGCGATCCTCGGCGCGATCCTTCTGACCGGCTATCTCGGCGGCGCCATCGCCATCCACCTGCGCATCGGCAATCCGATGCTTTCGCACACCTTGTTCGGCGTCTATCTCGGGCTGATGGCCTGGGGCGGGCTGTATCTGCGCGATCCGCGTCTGCAGGCGCTGATCCCATTCCGCCGCTGAACCAGCCATACCCAGGAGACGACAATGCAGGTTCTTGCCATCATCCTCGGGCTGCTCGTGCTCGCGATCCTCATCATCCTGGCGATCGCCGCGACCAAACCCGCTATCTTCTCGATCCAGCGTACGACCGATGTCGACGCAGACCCTGATACCATCTTTTCGCTGATCAATGACTTCCACAATTGGCGCGACTGGTCGCCATGGGAGGCGCTCGACCCCGACCTCAAGCGCAAGATGAGCGGTGCGAGCACCGGCCGCGGCGCGGTCTACGAATGGGACGGTAACAAGAAGGTCGGCAGCGGCCGGATGGAGATCACCGAAGCTGTGGCACCGAACAAGGTTGTCATCAAGCTCGACTTCCTGAAGCCGTTCGAAGCGCACAATGAGGCCCGCTTCACCATGGAACCGAGGGCCGGAAAGACGCGCCTGAACTGGGAAATGACCGGTCCGTCACCGTTCATGTCCAAGGTGATGCAGGTGTTCATGAACTTCGACAAAATGGTCGGCAAAGACTTCGAAAAGGGCCTCGCGAGCATCAAGGCGATCGCCGAACGGAAACGCCTTGCCAGCTCGTGAGTTTACCAGTCTCAGCACAGCAAGACCTGCCGCCCAACCGGGTGGCACTATATTCAACCGGGGCTTTACCCCAATGCGGGGGCAACAGAGAGGAGACTGACATGCTTGGTCAAATCAATGCCGTTGCCAATGTGGCCGTCAGGGATCTCGGACGCGCCAGGGCCTTCTACGAAAAGACGCTCGGTCTCAGCGAGGTCGAGCACATGGGCGACGAGGTGTCGGTGCTGAAGAGCGGCGACACTGTGATCAACGTCTACCGCTCGGACTATGCCGGAACCAACAAGGCGACCTCGGTCACCTGGGCCGTCGGCGACCGGATCGACGGCCTCGTCGATGAGCTGAGGTCGAAGGGCGTGGCGTTCGAGCACTACGACATGCCCGATGTCAGGCTCGAAGGCGACGTCCATGTCTTCGGCGACTTGCGGGTTGCCTGGTTCAAGGATCCCGACGGCAACATCCTCAACCTGATCAACCAGTGATTTTGATGCGGTAGTCCCTTGTGAAGACTGGCTAATTCGACCGACGCCGGATAGTTTTCCGGCATGATCGACAAGCTTGAGTTCTTCATCGCGCTCGCAAGGGAGCAACATTTCGGGCGCGCCGCCGAGGAATGCGGCGTCACCCAGCCGACGCTGTCGGCCGGCATCAAGCAGCTCGAGGACATCCTTGGCGTGATGCTGGTGCAGCGCGGCTCGCGCTTTCAGGGGCTGACGCCCGAGGGACGGCAGGTGCTGGACTGGGCGCGGCGCATCGTCGGCGACACTCGCGCCATGCGCGAGGAGATGCGTGCGGCTCGGCACGGCCTGTCCGGCCGAATCCGCATTGCCGCCATCCCGACAGCCCTCGCCATGGTGCCGAGGCTGACGACGCCGTTCCGCGACAAGCACCCCGGCGTCACCTTCTCGATCCTCTCGCGCACCTCGATCGAGGTTCTGTCGCTGCTCGGCAATTTCGAGATCGACGCGGGAATCACCTATCTCGACAACGAGCCGCTCGGCCGGGTGACCAGCGTGCCGCTCTATGCAGAGCGCTACCAGCTGATCACGGCGGCGGGGAACGAATATTCCGATCGTGACAAGGTGACATGGGAAGAGGTCAGCACGCTGCCGCTGTGCCTGCTCACCCCCGACATGCAGAACCGCCGCATCATCGACCAGCACCTGGCAGATGCCGGCGTTCAGGTGCGGCCGACGCTGGAATCGAACTCGATGATCGTGCTTTTCTCGCACATCAGGACCGGCAAATGGTCGTCGATCATGCCGCTCAACCTCGCGGAAACGTTCGGTTTTGCCGAACCGATCCGTGCAATACCGATCGTCGAGCCCGATGCCAGCCACACGGTCGGACTGGTGGTCGCCAAGCGCGATCCGAACACCACGCTGGTGCAGGCGCTGCTTGACGAAGCCATGGCGCTGGCAGGCGATTTCCGCCGCAGGTCCTGACCTACACTACCCCCTGCTTTCGTCCACTCGATAGAAAATTTTTATCATACGACGAAACAGCTTTATTGATTCCGGCCCCTTGGATCGGTTCAATAGACATACTGCGCCAAGGGAACGGCGCGAAGTCAGGGAGGGCGCTGCGTGGTCATGCAGCCAGCAAGTACCGAACTCGCCGAGCGAACCGCTGCGGTGATAAGCGAATTGAAGAACCTCGAGGGTCCGCTGATCCCGATCCTTCATGGTGTCCAGGAAGAGTTTGGCTATGTTCCGCAGGAAACCCTGCCGATCATCGCCGAGGCACTGAACCTGTCGCGTGCCGAAGTGCACGGCGTCTTCACCTTCTATCACGATTTCCGCCACCACCCGGCCGGCCGGCACGTGCTCAAGGTCTGCCAGGCCGAAGCCTGCCAGTCGATGGGCAGCGACGCGATCGCCGCCCAGATCAAGCAGAAGCTCGGCATCGGTTTCCACGAGACGAGCAAGGATGGCGCAGTGACGCTGGAGCCGATCTATTGCCTCGGCCTGTGCGCCTGTGCTCCTGCCGCGATGCTCGACGGCGAAGTGATCGGCCGTCTCGACGCCGACAAGATCGATGAAATCGCCGAGGAGATCCGCTCATGAGCGTGACGATCTACATTCCCGGCGATTCGGGTTCACTGTCGCTCGGCGCCGAAAAGGTCGCCAAGGCGGTCGAGAAAGAAATTGCTGCACGCGGCATCGACGCCAGGATCGTGCGTAACGGTTCGCGCGGCCTGTACTGGCTCGAGCCGATGGTTGAAGTAAGGACCGAAGCCGGTCGCGTTGCCTACGGCCCGGTCTCTGCCAAGGACGTCGCTTCGCTGTTCGACGCCGGCCTGACCAATGGCGGCCAGCACAAGCTGTCGCTCGGCGATCCGGAAAAGCTGCCATTTGTCGCCAAGCAGACGCGCCTGACCTTCGCCCGCTGCGGCATCACCGACCCGATTTCGCTGGAAGATTACGAAGCTCATGGCGGCCTTGCCGGCCTGCGCAAGGCCGTGTCAATGGCGCCGGCCGACATCGTCAAGCAAGTGACCGAGTCCGGCCTGCGCGGCCGCGGTGGCGCCGGCTTCCCGACCGGCATCAAGTGGAAGACCGTTCTCGATACCGCGGCCGATCAGAAGTACATCGTCTGCAATGCCGACGAAGGCGACTCGGCGACCTTCGCCGACCGCATGATCATGGAAGGCGACCCGTTCGTGCTGATCGAGGGCATGGCGATCGCCGGCCTCGCCACCCACGCCACCAAGGGTTACGTCTACATCCGCTCCGAATATCCTCACGCCATCGCCGTGATGGACAAGGCGGTGAAAGTTGCCCGTCGCGCCGGCGTGCTCGGCAAGAGCGTGCTTGGATCCTCCCAGGGCTTCGACATCGAAATCCGCTCGGGCGCCGGCGCCTATGTCTGCGGCGAGGAAACCTCGCTGCTCAACAGCCTCGAAGGCAAGCGCGGCGTGGTCCGTGCCAAGCCGCCGCTGCCGGCGATCCAGGGCCTGTTCGGCAAGCCGACAGTCATCAACAACGTGATTTCGCTCGCCTCGGTGCCGATCGTGATGGACAAGGGCGCGCAGTATTACAAGGACTTCGGTATGGGCCGCTCGCGCGGCACCATCCCGATCCAGATCGCCGGCAACGTCAAGCATGGCGGCCTGTTCGAGGTTGCCTTCGGCCTGACGCTGGGCGAGATCGTCGACGAGATCGGCGGCGGCACGGCGACCGGTCGTCCGGTCAAGGCGGTGCAGGTCGGCGGCCCGCTCGGCGCCTACTTCCCGCGCGCTCTGTTCGACACGCCATTCGACTATGAGGAGTTCGCCAAACGTGACGGCCTGATCGGTCATGCCGGCATCACCGTGTTCGACGACAGCGCCGACATGCTGAAGCAGGCACGCTTCGCCATGGAATTCTGCGCCATCGAAAGCTGCGGCAAGTGCACGCCCTGCCGCATCGGCTCGACGCGCGGTGTCGAAACGCTCGACAAGCTCAAGCAGAACATCGAGCCGGAAAAGCAGCTCGCGCTGGTGACCGACCTCTGCAACACGATGAAGTTTGGATCCCTTTGCGCTCTCGGCGGTTTTACTCCGTACCCTGTCATGAGCGCCATCCACCATTTCCCCGAAGACTTCCGGCCGGCAGCGGTCGCCCAGGCAGCGGAATAGGAGACGACATCATGGGTCTCATTCACGAAATCGACTTCGGCACCCCTGCCTCCAAGTCCGAAAAGCAAGTCACGCTGACCGTCGACGGCTTCGAGGTCACCGTGCCCGAAGGCACCTCGATCATGCGCGCTTCGATGGAAGCGGGCATCGCCATCCCGAAGCTCTGCGCCACCGACATGGTCGACGCCTTCGGCTCCTGCCGCCTCTGCCTGGTCGAGATCGAAGGCCGCAACGGCACGCCGTCGTCCTGCACGACGCCTGTCATGCCCGGCATGGTCGTGCATACCCAGACCGGCCGCCTCAAGGACATCCGCAAGGGCGTGATGGAGCTCTACATCTCCGATCACCCGCTCGACTGCCTGACCTGTGCCGCCAATGGCGACTGCGAATTGCAGGACATGGCGGGTGCCGTCGGCCTGCGCGACGTGCGCTACGGCTATGAAGGCGACAACCATGTTCGCGCCAAGAATGACGGCGTCGCAAACTTCAAGTGGATGGCCAAGGACGAGTCCAACCCGTATTTCACCTACGACCCGTCCAAATGCATCGTCTGCTCGCGCTGCGTGCGGGCCTGCGAAGAGGTGCAGGGCACGTTTGCGCTGACCATCGAAGGCCGCGGCTTCGGCAGCCGTGTCTCGCCCGGCGCGCATGAACTGTTCCTCGACAGCGAGTGCGTTTCCTGCGGCGCCTGCGTGCAGGCCTGCCCGACGGCGACGCTGACGGAAAAGTCTGTGATCGAGATCGGCCAGCCCGAGCACTCGGTCGTCACCACCTGCGCCTATTGCGGTGTCGGCTGCTCGTTCAAGGCAGAGATGCGCGGCGACGAGCTCGTGCGCATGGTGCCGTGGAAGGACGGCAAGGCCAACCGTGGCCACTCCTGCGTCAAGGGCCGCTTCGCTTATGGTTATGCCACGCACAAGGAGCGCATCCTCAACCCGATGATCCGCGACAAGATCACCGATCCGTGGCGTGAAGTGTCGTGGGAAGAGGCGCTGACACACACGGCCAAGGAATTCCGCCGCATCCAGTATCAGTACGGCCGCGGCGCCATCGGCGGCATCACCTCGTCGCGCTGCACCAATGAGGAAACCTTCCTCGTGCAGAAGCTGATCCGCCAGGGCTTTGGCAACAACAACGTCGACACCTGCGCCCGCGTTTGCCACTCGCCGACCGGCTACGGCCTCGGCCAGACCTATGGCACGTCGGCCGGTACACAGGACTTCGACTCGGTCGAGGACACCGATGTCGCGCTGATCATCGGCGCCAACCCTGCCTCGGCCCACCCGGTGTTTGCTTCGCGCCTGAAGAAGCGCCTGCGCGCCGGCGCCAAGCTTATCGTCATCGATCCGCGCCGCACCGAAATGGTGAAGTCGGCCCATATCGAGGCCGAGCATCATCTGGCGCTGAAGCCGGGCACCAACGTCGCCGTGGTTACCGCGATCGCGCATGTCATCGTCACCGAAGGCCTGTTTGACGAGAAGTTCATCCGCGAGCGCTGCGACTGGTCGGAATTCCAGGATTATGCCGAGTTCGTCTCGGATCCGCGCCACAGCCCCGAGGAAGTCGAGAAGCTGTCGGGCGTTCCGGCCGAGACCATCCGCGGTGCGGCCCGCCTCTACGCCACCGGCGGCAACGGCGCGATCTATTACGGCCTCGGCGTCACCGAGCATAGCCAGGGTTCGACGACCGTCATCGGCATCGCCAACCTCGCCATGCTGACCGGCAATATCGGCCGCAGAGGCGTCGGCGTGAACCCACTGCGCGGCCAGAACAACGTTCAGGGCGCCTGCGACATGGGCTCGTTCCCGCACGAACTGCCGGGCTACCGCCACATCTCGGGCGACGCGGTGCGTGACATCTATGACAGCCTGTGGGGCGTCAAGCTCGACAACGAGCCCGGTCTGCGCATCCCCAACATGCTGGATGCCGCCGTCGACGGCACCTTCAAGGGCATCTACATCCAGGGCGAAGACATCCTGCAGTCGGACCCCGACACCAAGCACGTGTCGGCCGGCCTGGAAGCCATGGAATGCGTCGTTGTGCAGGATCTGTTCCTCAACGAGACCGCCAACTACGCCCACGTGTTCCTGCCCGGTTCGACCTTCCTCGAGAAGGACGGCACCTTCACCAACGCCGAGCGCCGCATCAACCGCGTGCGCAAGGTGATGGCACCGAAGAACGGCCTCGCCGACTGGGAAGTGACGCAGCGCCTCGCTCAGGCGATGGGCCTGAACTGGAACTACCAGCACCCGTCCGAGATCATGGACGAGGTGGCCAAGACGACGCCGAGCTTCGCCAACGTCTCCTACGAGTTCCTGGAGAAGATGGGCTCGGTGCAGTGGCCGTGCAACGACAAGGCGCCGGAAGGCACGCCGATCATGCACATCGACGGCTTCGTCCGCGGCAAGGGCAAGTTTATCCGCACCGAGTATGTCGCGACCGACGAAAAGACCGGCCCGCGTTTCCCGCTGCTTTTGACCACCGGCAGAATCCTCAGCCAGTACAATGTCGGCGCGCAGACACGGCGCACCGAAAACGTTGCCTGGCACGCCGAGGACCTGCTGGAAATCCATCCGCACGACGCCGAACAGCGCGGCCTGCGCGACGGCGACTGGGTCAGGCTGCAGAGCCGTGCCGGAGAAACGACGCTGCGTGCGACGATTACCGACAAGGTGTCGCCTGGCGTGGTCTACACCACCTTCCACCACCCCGACACGCAGGCCAACGTCATCACCACCGACTTCTCGGACTGGGCAACCAATTGTCCGGAATACAAGGTAACGGCGGTTCAGGTCGGCGCCTCCAACGGTCCGTCGGATTGGCAGAAGGACTACAACGAGCAGGCCCAGCAGAGCCGCCGCATCGCCGGCCATCTGGAAGCGGCGGAGTAGCCTTGCGGTGACCGACCGCCCCGCCATCACCCAGACCAGCCGTCTCGCCCGCCGGGCGAGCGGCATCACGGTGGCCAACCGCATGGTGCCGGAGGAGACGCCGGTGGCGCTGTCCTATGGCGGCACCACCCATGCGGTGATGATGGCGAGCCCAGCCGACTTCGAGGATTTCGCGCTCGGTTTCTCGCTGACCGAAGGCATCATCGGCTCGGTCAAGGAGATCGAAACGATCGAAGTGCTCGATGTCGAGGCCGGCATCGACATCCAGATCAGGCTCAAGGACAAGGCCAACAAGCGCTTCGAGCAACGCCGCCGCCGGCTTGCCGGCCCGGTCGGATGCGGCCTTTGCGGCATCGAATCGATCGAGGAGGCGATGCGTTCGGTCGACGACGTCCACACATCGTCATCAGGGCTTTCCGCCGACGACATCGTGCAGGCGGTGAAGCTGCTGTCCAAGGTACAGCCGCTGCATGCCGAGACAGGCGCGGTGCACGCCGCCGGTTTCTACGTGCCCGGCAAGGGCATCGTGGCAGCACGCGAGGACGTCGGCCGCCACAATGCGCTCGACAAGCTTGCGGGTGCGCTGAACAAAGCCGGCATCAGCGGCGGTACGGGCGCCGTGGTGGTGACCAGCCGCGTGTCGGTGGAAATGGTGCAGAAGACGGCAGCCATCGGGGCGCCCTTCATCATCGCCGTTTCGGCACCGACGGCACTCGCCATCCGCACCGCCGAACAGGCCGGCATGACGCTGATCGCACTGGTGCGCGGCGACGATTTCGACATCTTCACCCATCCAGACCGCGTAACCACCGGAGCCGCCAAAAATGTCGCATGAAGAGCACAGGATGGGGACGAAGGAAAAGCTCGTCTACATGGCGAACCAGATCGCGACATTCTTCGAGTCCAAGCCCCATGACGAGGGTGTTGCAGGCGTCGCCAAGCACATCAATGACTTCTGGGATCCGCGGATGCGGCGCCAGTTCTTCGAGATGTTCGACGAAGGCGGCAAGGGCATGAAGCCGCTGGTCATCGACGCCGCCGCCAAGATCCGGCGCCCCAGGCAGGACGCAGCCTAAAGCAGGCCCTGGGGCCGGCGAAGGCCCCTCACCTTCCCGCCGGAAACCTGCTAATCTTAGCCAGACCTAATGCAATTTGCAGGCGGAATGGCTGTGGCAAGGCCGATCGCTACTCGATATGCGCGCAGCGGTGACGTCCAGATCGCCTATCAGGTGGTTGGCCAGGGTTCGCTCGACCTCGTCTTCGTTCCCGGTTTCATCTCCAATCTCGACCTGCACTGGGAAGACGAAGGCTACAGCCGGCTACTGTCGCGCCTCTCGGCCTTCTCGCGCCTGATCCTGTTCGACAAGCGCGGCACCGGGCTTTCCGACCGCGTCGACGCGAATGCGCTGCCCAGCCTCGAAACGCGGATGGACGACGTGCGCGCGGTGATGGATGCCGCGGGATCGAGCCGTGCGGCGATCCTCGGCGCCTCCGAGGGCGCGCCGATGGCGATCCTGTTTGCCGCGACCTATCCCGAACGGACCCGCTCGCTGGTGCTCTATGCCGGTTATGCCCATTTCCACAAATGGGTAATGGACCCGGAGCGGCTGCAGACATTCATCGACGCGGCCGAGACCAACTGGGGCACCGGCGCCACGCTGCAGAACTTCGCCCCGGGCCGTCTCGACGACGCCCGCTTTGCCGCCTGGTGGGCGCGCTTCGAACGCTTGTCGGCGAGCCCGACGGCGGCCGCGGCACTGGCCCGGATGAACGCCGAGATCGACGTGCGCGGTGCGCTGGCCAGCATTCGGGCCCAGACGCTTCTGATCCACCGCCGCAACGATGCCCGTGTCGCCCCCGAGGCCAGCCGCTACCTCGCCCGCAACATTCCCGACGCGCAGCTCTGCGAGATTTCAGGGCGCGACCATCCGATCTGGACGGGCGACGTCAACCGTGTTGCCGACCTGATCGAGGAATTCCTGACCGGCACCCATGCCCCGCCGGATACCGACCGGGTGCTGGCGGCACTGCTGGTGACGCGCGTCTCTGATACAGCGCGGCTCGGCGACCGGATGTGGAGCGAACGCAGCCTGCGCTTCCAGGAAACGCTGCGCCTGCTTGTCGGCCGCCATGGCGGCCGCATCGCCGATCAATATGGCGACGTGGTGGTGTCCCGCTTTGACGGGCCGGCGCGCGCCATCAGATGTGCGGCTGCATTGCGCGACGCGGCTCAGGGCATCGGCATCGCCAGCGCCCAGGGCGTGCATGTCGGCGAGATCGACGCACGCGGGCCACCGTCAGGGCTGACAGTGCGTGTCGCCGTCAAGATTGCCGAACATGCCGGGCGCGGCGGCATCCTGGCATCACGGCTCGTCTCCGAAATCGCGACTGGCTCGGGCCTGCATTTCGTCGACGCCGGTCGCCTGGCGCTCGACGACCTGGAGGGACCGCTGGCGCTGGTCGAGGCGACGTCGGAGCAGCATCTCGAACCGGCGTGCCGCAGCCGCACGCCCGCCGCAGCCGAGCCTTCGGCCTTGACGGCGCGCGAAAACGAGGTCGTGGCGCTCATCGCCGACGGCAAGAGCAATGCCGCCATCGCCATCGAACTCAGCCTCAGCGAACACACGGTGAAACGCCATGTCGCCAACATCCTGACCAAGCTCGACCTGCCCTCGCGCGCGGCCGCGGCAGCATTCGCGGTGCGGCAGACTGGCCCGGACGGGCCATAGGACCAGTGGCCTTTTCGGGCGAAGCGGTGAAGCGGCGCCTGGGACTAAAGTTTTCCGATGCAGGCAGGCGGAGACAGCGCCTCGAAACTGCGAAGGAGGAAGACATGACCAAGGCAAGTGGAATGCTCACCACGCTGGCGATGGCGGCTGGCCTCGCCGTTCTGGCAGCTTCGAGCGCCGGCGCCGAAGACGCCTCTGCCGAGGCGACCTACAAGGACATCGAAGCCACGCTCGGTTCGGTGCCCAGCTTCTTCAAGGCATTCCCGGAAACGGGCATTGCCGGCGCCTGGGCCGAGTTCAAGGGCATCCAGCTCAATCCCAAGACCGAGCTGAACGGCAAGACCAAGGAGCTGCTCGGCCTCGCCGTCGCCGCCCAGATACCGTGCCAGTACTGCGTCTATTTCCACACTGCCGCGGCCAAGGCCAACGGCGCCACCGACGAAGAAATCCGCGAGGCGGTGGCGATGGCGGCCGTCGTCCGCCACTGGTCGACGGTGCTGAACGGCATGCAGGTCGACTACCCACAGTTCAAGCAGGAGGTCGACACGGCAATGGCCGCCGCCAAGGCGAAGTCGCAGTAGTTTTCGAGGTCCTCACAGGGACCGTCGCAACACAGGGCCGCCTCGGGAGGCCGGCCGACAGGAGGAAGAAATGCTTGCCACCAAGGAAGCCGTCACCGGTGCCTCGATCAAGAAGGCGATCGAAAGCCGCGACGGGCCGATGCTGTCCAGCTTCTACGCCGACGACGCGCTGGTGCGGGTCATCGACCGTAACAACCCGCCCAGCAAGCCGCGCGAAATCCGCGGCCGCGCGGCGATCACCACCTTCTGGGACGACATCTGCAGCCGCGCGATGAGCCATCGCGTCGACCTGACAATTGCGCAAGGCGACAACCTCGCCTTTTCGCAGGACTGCGCCTACCCGGACGGCACCAAAGTCTTCTGCGCTGCGATGCTGGAACTCAAGGACGGCAAGATCGCGCGGCAGACCGTGGTGCAGGCCTGGGACGAGTGATCGGATGCGGGCGAATGGTCGCCCGCCAGATGGGAGGAAGCCATGTTCGTCGCACGCTGGAAGATCGATGCCCGCTTCGGGCACAAGCAGAGCGCCATCGATCTGTTGCGCCAATGGGAACGGGAAATCGGTCCGCAGGCCGGAACCGACAAGATGGCCATGCAGATCCTGACCGGATCGATCGGCGCCAAGGAAGCCACAATCGAGGTCAACCACAACGTCGAAAGCCTGGCGCAGATCGAAGAGATGTTCGCCAAGCTGTCCAAGATCGATGCCCATGCACAATGGGGCAAGAAGCTCGAGCCCTTCGTCGTCTCAGGCTCGTCCTACTGGAACTTCTATCGCGTGATCCAGGGCTGAGGCAGCCACAACCCGATCAAAGGCAGTGCCCGGCGGCAGGTTGCCTGTTGCCGGGCACCGGCCGTCATGGGTGCGTCTCGCCCGAGGGACGGTCCTTGTCCTCCCCTCGCGCGCTGTGGCGCAGAGCTACGAGAAAGACGATCTCGGCGACGACGACGATGGCGATGATGCGAAAGCCGATGGTCACCGGATCGTGGTCGCTGTCGCGCATCATATAGCCGCCAATCAGGAAGGCAGCGTTCCAGATGCAGGCGCCGGTCATGGTGGCGATCGCGAAGGGCACGAGCGGTAGCCTGAGCACGCCTGCCTCGAGCGCGAGATAGGTCCGCGCCACCGGCACCAGCTGGGCGATCAGCGATGCGCGGAAGTTGTTGCGGCGATAAGCCACCGTCAGCCGCTGATAGGTGGCGTGCTTGAGGAAGATGTATTTGCCGAACCGTCGGACCGCTGCATCGGCGCGATCGGGCCCCAGCCAGTTGCCGCCGGTGTACCAGATCATCGATCCCAAGGTCGAACCGAAAGTCGTCGCAAACATCAACGGGACAAGTGTCGTAACGTCCGGTGCAGCCGTCATGCCGAGGAACAGCAGCAGCACATGCGATGGCGGAACAGGCGAGACCTTCTCGGTGAAGGCAAGACATGCCGCGCCGAGCAGGCCGAAGCCCAGGAAAGATGGAATCATGAAAAGCGCCAGTCGTAACTCTTTGCCGGCTTCATCCTTGTGATCCGATAAACAGCTGCCGGCGGCAGGTTGCGGAAGGTATGGCCAATGCGCGTCACTTCGAGATCGAGCCTGTCGAGAAGCGGCTGATCAATAGGACACCGGAAGCCGTATGTGAATAGGTACATCGCCCCCTCGGGCCGGAGATTGGCGAAAATACCTTCCAGGATGGAGAGCGTCTGGCGTGGCGGGATCGCCAGGAAGGGCAGGCCGCTGACAGCCGCGCCAGCGATCGGGCCGTCATAGATCGGCCGGTAGCGCAGATCGGCCGCATCCATTTCCAGCACCCGCGACTTGGGGAAGCGGCACCTGAGCAAATGAGCGAAATCGCTGTTGAATTCGATCAGCGTCATGTCGCTTTCTCTGACACCGCGCGCCAGCATGGCGCGGGTGAACGGGCCGGTGCCGACGCCGAGTTCGAGGACCGGTCCGGTCTCGGGGCCAAGCTCCCGGGTCATCAGCGTCGCCAGGCTGGAGCTGGACGGCGTTATCGAGGCGACCTTGAGTGGCGCGGTGGCCCATGCCATGAGAAAGGACAAAGTGTCATTTGCGGCCATTGCGAACCTCTTTCGAAATCGTCTGCCGGCGAATCGGTCGCCTGCCTTTAGCGAAAGCTGTTTGAGGCCGCTGGATTACACATGCATTGCGACAAAGCCTGAGAACCGGGCATTTCGACGGCTGCATTCGGTCGTGACCTTTATTGCGCAATGCTTCTGCAATGTTGAGGGAATAGCCGGGCGGCACCGAGGGGCCCTTCGAGGACTGAAATGCGCATACTGCTTGTGGAAGACGAGCCAGAACTGGCTTCGGCTTTGAAGACGGCGTTGCGGCGATACGACATGGTGGTGGATCACGCCGCATCGCTGCTGGAGGCCGGCGACTTTGCCGCCAGCGAGAACTACGACGCGATCCTGCTTGACCGGCAGTTGCCCGACGGCGACGGCCTGACGCTGGTGCCGAAGATCCGCGCGCGCGGCAACGCAACACCGGTGCTGGTGCTGACGGCACGCAGCGACACCTCCGACAAGGTCGACGGGCTCGACATGGGCGCCGACGACTATCTGGCCAAGCCCTTCGCCTTCGAGGAGCTGCTGGCGCGGTTGCGCGCGCTGTTGCGCCGGCCGGCCAATGTGCAGACGCAGGTCATCCGTGCCGGCGACCTGTCCTTCGATCTGGGCCATCGCGAGGTCATGGTCCGCGGCGAGCCGCTGACGCTGCCGCGCCGTGAGCTGCTGGTGCTGGAAGCGCTGTTGCGTCGGACGGGCCGCATGGTGCAGCGTTCGTCGCTGATGGAAGCGGTGTTCGGCCTCGACGACGAGATCCAATCCAATGCGCTCGACACCCATGTGTCGCGGCTCCGGCGCAAGCTGGCCGAAGCCGACGGCAAGGTCGAGATCAATGGCGTCCGTGGCGTCGGCTATCTCCTGCGCGAGATTTCATGAGACTGGCGCGCCTGCTTTTCTATACCCAGCGCTTCTTCCGGCCGCGCTCGCTGAAGTGGCAGTTGGTGTGGCGCCTAGTGGTGTTGCAGGTCGTTCTGCTGACGCTGATGATCGTCATCCTGCTCGCCGGGCTGACCATCGCCGGCGTGATCCCGGACAATTATGAGGGTCGCGCTATCGACGTGTTGCGCAAGACCGTGCGCAAGGACGACGCCGGCAAGCTGACGCTCAAGGAAGGACCACTGCTCGCCGGATTGCGCGCTGAGGTGCCAAACCTCTGGTTCATCGTGCGAGACACGGAAGGCAACAAGATCTCCGAAGGCGAGGTGCCCCGCCTGCTGATCGACATTCCTTCTTCGCTAGACTACATCAACGACGCGACTTTCGTGAAGCAGTTTGGCGGCACGCAGACGTCGGCGACCGTCCAATGGGCGGATACCGCGGCTGGCCGCGTGCAGATCTTCACTGGCGCGCAGGGTGAGTTTCACTACATGGCTCTGGTGTCGATAACCCCGGAGCTGTTCACCGACATCATTCTGCCCGTCGGCGGCGTCATGGGCCTGGCGACCTTGATCGTCATTCCCCTCGTCGTGCGCAATGCCTTCAAGGGTATGCGGCGCGCTGCCACTCTCGCCGAGAAGATCGACGTCGAAGAACGCGGCGTCCGCCTGCCAATCGAGGCAATCCCAACCGAAATCGCGCCGCTGGTGAAGGCTGTCAACGGGGCGCTCGACCGTCTCGACAAGGGCTACGAGCGGCACAAACGCTTCCTGATCGATGCCGCACATGAGCTGCGGACGCCGGTCGCCATCCTCAACACGCGCATCACCTCGCTGCCGGCGACGCCCGAACGGGCGCGGCTGCTGCAGGACACGGCGCGGCTGTCGACGCTGACGGACCAGCTTCTCGACATCCAGCGGCTCGGCCGGCAGACGCAGCAATTCACCCGCTTCGACCTGGTGGCGGTGGCCCGTGGGGTCGTCGTCGACCTGGCGCCGATGGCCTTTGCCGCCGGCTACGAGATGTCGTTCGAACCGGCACGCGGCGAGCTGTTTGCCAATGGCGACCGCACCGCCGTCGAGCGCGCCATCACCAATCTCGTCCAGAATGCCATCGAGCACGGCGGCAATGCCGGCAGGATCACCATCGGCGTCAACAGCCCGGCCACGATCGAGGTTTCGGACGAGGGCGACGGCGTGCCGGCGGCGGAACGGGAGAAGATCTTCGAGCCGTTCTATCGCCTGCGCCCGCGCGGCCATGGCGCCGGTCTCGGACTTAACCTCGTACACGAGATCATGCAGATCCATGGCGGCCGCATCGAGCTCGCCGGCAGCGACAGGAAAGGCGCCTGCTTCAGGCTGGTCTTCGCGCAGGCCTGAGGTCTGGTTCAACGCCCCGCGATGGTGAGCTGTGCCCCGGCGTCGGCCAGGGCTTGGGCAAGGTCGTCGGATGGCTGCTTGTCGGTGACGAGCTCGGTAAAGCCGTGGAAGCCGCATACCTGGACCAGGCCCTTGCGGCCGAACTTGCTGTGGTCGGTGACGACAACCGAACGCTGGCCGCGCGCCAGCACGACGCGGGCGAACTCAGCCTCCTCGAGATTGTAGTCCATGACGCCGTTTTCGGCATCGACAGCACCGGCCGAGATCACCGCATGGGTGACGGCGAAGCGGCTGACGAACTCGATCGCCGAGATGCCGAAGGCCGCACCACTGTCGCTGCGCAACTCGCCGCCGGCCATGTAGACCTTGTTGCCGTTCACCGTCGCCAGCGTACGGGCGATGTCGGAGGAGTTGGTCACCACCGTCAGGCGGCGATGGCCGAGAAGCTCGCGCGCCAGGTAGCTTGTCGTCGTGCCAGTATCGAGCATGACCGACTCGCCGTCATGGATGGTGGTGGCGACAGTCCTGGCGATGGCACGCTTGGCGTCGGCATTGTCGCGCATGCGCCGCTCGAAAGGCGCTTCGCCGACGACCGAAGGAAGGCCGATGGCCCCGTGCATCTTGAGGATCGAGCCACCGTCGGCGAGCGGCTTGACGTCGCGGCGCACGGTTTCCAGCGAGACGCCAAGCTTGTCGGCGAGCTCTGCGATGGTGATCGTACCCTCATCCTCGAGCAGGCGCAGGATTTCGCTGTGGCGCTTGGAGTGATTCATCTTGCAGACCTGTTAGGAGACGTACAATGGTTTGACTTGTTTCGTGGTATGATGGCCGTTCCTTGACCAAAATTCCACATTCATCGGTCAAAAAAACACATAAAACCTCAAACACTCGTTGACAACGTGCATTACGCTGCGTGACACTCATGCAGTGACCTGGCAGGAGCCGCCGTCGCCAATGCCGTGCGGGCCTTCGGGTATACCAAGAAGAAACAACATCTTCAGAGGGTGATCAGGAGGCACGACATGTTCGCGCGCAACAAGGTTTTGCAGTCCGCAGCGATAGCACTGACGCTGTCTGCTGCGTTTGCCATGGCACCGGCCACGGCACAGGAATCCGCTGACCCGATCAAGCTGACACTACACGACTGGACCGGTCAGTTGATCACCACCGAGATCATGGGCGAAGTGCTGAAGAAGGCCGGATACAACATTGAATATGTCCAGGCCGACTATCTCGCTCAGTTTGCCGGGCTTGAAGCCGGCGACCTGCATGTGGCGATGGAGATGTGGGAAACCACCGGACGCGACGCCATGGACGCGGCGACGGCAACCGGCAAGGTCGAGAACATCGGCCCGACCGGCATGAAGGCCAAGGAAGAATGGTGGTTCCCCGAATACATGAAGGAGAAGTGCCCGGGCCTTCCCAATTGGGAGGCACTGAAGGAAGCGTCGTGCGCCGAGGCATTCTCCACCGCTGAAACCGCCCCAAAGGGGCGCTACCTCGGCGGCCCCGTCACCTGGGGCGGCTTCGACGATGAGCGTGTGCAGGCGCTCGACCTGCCCTTCGAAGTGATCCATGCCGGCACCGACGCCGCACTGTTTGCCGAACTCGAAAGCGCCTATCAGCGGCAGGCGCCGATCATGCTGTGGATCTACGCACCGCACTGGGCGCCGGCCAAGTACAAGGGCGAATGGGTCGAATTCCCAGCCTATACCAAGGAATGCTACGAGGACCCGAAATGGGGCTCGAATGCCGCAGCCCAATATGATTGCGGCAAGCCTTTCGGCGAAATCTGGAAAGTCGGCTGGTCAGGCGTCAAGGACAAATGGCCTGGCGCCTATGCCGCGATCAAGGCGTTCACGATCGACAATGACGAGATGGGCGCGATGATCACAAAGGTCGACCTCGACGGAAAGAGCGTCAGCGACGTGGTCGCGGAGTGGATGGGCGCTAACGAAGCCCGCTGGTCCGGCTGGATCAAGAAATAGACCGCATTCCCGCCACGGGGCGGAACGAATGACGCGCGTCATCCCTTCGGCCCCATGGCCGAAGGGCAGATTTCCCGCAAGCATTGTCAGCCGGGTCGATGAACGATAGCCAACCTAAACTCGTCTGCCGCAATGTCTGGAAGCTGTTCGGCTCCGGCGCGCGCGATTTCCTGCGAGCGAGAGAGCCGGCATCGGTCACCGGCGACGATCTTGTGAAAGCAGGCCTCGTCGGCGCGGTACGCAACGTCAATCTCGAGGTCCGTGACGGCGAGATCTTCGTCATCATGGGGCTGTCGGGCTCTGGCAAGTCGACCCTGGTGCGCTGTCTGTCGCGCCTGGTCGAGCCGACCTCAGGCGAAATCCTGTTCAACGGCGAAAACCTGCTCGCCGCCGACGAAGCCCGGATGATCGAAATCCGCCGCCACCAGATGGGCATGGTGTTCCAGCAATTCGCTTTGCTGCCCCATTTGACAGTGCTTGCGAATGTGGCCTTTCCGCTAGAGGTTCAGGGCGTCAAGCGGCAGAAACGGGAGCAACTGGCGCGCCGCATGGTCGAACTTGTCGGCCTGTCTGGCAAGGAAGGTGTCTTCCCGCGCGAACTCTCCGGCGGCCAGCAGCAGCGAGTCGGCATTGCCAGGTCGCTGGCGGTGGAACCGGAGCTTTGGTTCCTCGATGAGCCCTTCTCGGCGCTCGACCCGCTCATTCGGCGCGAAATGCAGGACGAATTCATTCGCCTGCAATCGGTACTGAACAAGACAATCGTTTTCATCACCCACGATTTCGACGAGGCGATCAGGCTGGCCGACCGCATCGCCATCATGAAGGATGGAGCCGTCGTGCAGATCGGCACGCCCGAGGACATCGTGCTTGCCCCGGCCACCGATTATGTCGCCGAGTTCACCCGCAACGTCCCGAAAGCCAAGGTGATCAAGGCGCAATCGATCATGAAACCGGTACAGGGCGCGCAGCCGAAAACATCTGTGCCGGCGCGGGCCACCGTGTCGGAAGCCGTCGCACTTTTCGACGGTTCCAACGAGTGCGTCGGTGTCATCGACGAAGCAGGCAACATGTTGGGCCAACTGCTTCGAACCGACGTCGTCGACGTGCTGATGCGGGGATGACGATGACCGCCCCGGCCAACTCCAGCGTCGAAGCTGCTGCCGGTCCAATTGGCTTGCCGCGCGGGCTCATTCCCTGGATCGTCGCTGCCGGCGCCTTCATCGTGCTTTGGCGGTTTGGCGGGGCCTATGACTGGGCCTTCGAATATCCCAGTGCAGCGATCATCCCCGCTGGACGATGGATCGGCGATTTCATGAAATGGCTAGTCAATGAGGCGCATTTCGGACTGTTCAGCTTCAAGGACCTGACCCGGTTCATTGCTGCCCTGATCGACCTGCCTTACCGCTGCGCGCTCAGCCTGCTGGCGACCGGCTTTCTCAAAGGCCAGGGCTCGGGCGCGGTCCAGATTTTGCCACCGCTGTCATGGGTCGCAGTGACCGCGACCATTGGCCTGATCGGTTTTCATGCCGGAGGCCGCAGGCTCGCGACACTGGTGGTCCTGTGCTTTGGCTTCTTGGCAGCCTTCGGCCAATGGCAGAGCGCAATGGCAACGCTCGCCTCGATCCTGGTGGCGGTGCCGATCGGCGTGATTGGCGGGCTGCTGCTTGGCATTGCGGCCTATCGCTGGCACTGGTTCGAACGGGCACTCACCCCAGTGCTCGACCTGATGCAAACCATTCCGGTCTTTGCCTACCTGGTGCCGATCCTGTTCCTGTTCGGTTTCGGGCCGACAGCGGCGGTGGTGGCGACAGTGATCTACGCGATGCCGCCGATGACCCGCATTGCCACGCTCGCGCTGCGCGCGGTGCCTTCCGACACGCTCGACCTTGGCAGGATGATCGGCTGCACGCGCCGGCAGATGACATGGCGTGTGCTTGTGCCATCGGCCAAGGACAGCCTGATGGTCGGCGTCAACCAGGTGATCATGCTGTCGCTAAATATGGTGATCATCGCCTCGATGATCGGCGCCGGAGGCCTCGGCTTCGATGTTCTGGCGGCATTGCGGCGCCTCGACATCGGCGCTGGCCTGGAGGCTGGACTTGCCATCGTCGCACTGGCGATCGCGCTCGACCGTTTGAGCCAGGCGTCTGCCGCGCGCGCCGGCACAATGACGCCGCCCGCCGTGTCGACCAGCCTCCCGGCTCGTCATCCCTACATCGTGGCGGCATTGGTAATGATCGTTCTGGCCGGTGTTGCCGGTCTCGCCATGCCGGCACTGCAAACCTATCCGCCGGCGCTCCAGCTCTCGACCGGCTCGTTCTGGTCGAATGTCGTCGGCTGGATCAACGTGAACTACTTCGATACGCTGGAAGCGGCCAAGAACGCAGTTCTGCTGAACATACTGGTGCCGCTCAAGCGACTGCTGCTCGGACTGCCCTGGGCGGGAGTGACAGCACTCCTGGCCTTCGCCGGCTATCGCCTCGGTGGCCTTCGCCTGGCAATGCTGACCGGCGCGCTTGCCTTCCTGATCGCCGCCACGGGCCAGTGGGAAAAGGCGATGATCACGGTCTATCTGTGCGGAATATCGGTCGTTCTGGCTTGCCTGATCGGCGTTCCCATCGGCATCGCCGCTGCCCAGCGCGACAGGCTGTGGAACTGGGTGCAGGTGATCATCGACACACTGCAGACGCTGCCATCCTTCGTCTACCTGATGCCGGCGGTGATGCTGTTCCGTGTCGGCGACTTCACCGCCATGATTGCGGTGGTGGCATATGCGATCTCTCCGGCAATTCGCTACACAGTGCATGGCCTGCGCAAGGTCGATCCGCGCCTGATCGAAGCCGGCACCGCAATGGGCTGCACGCAATGGCAATTGCTGACCAGGATCAAGATCAAGCTGGCGCTGCCAGAAATCATGTTGGGGCTAAACCAGACCATCATGTTCGCCCTGTCGATGCTTGTCATCACGGCGCTCGTCGGCACCCGGGATCTCGGCCAGGAGGTCTACATCGCCCTGACCAAGGCCGATACTGGACGCGGCCTTGTTGCTGGTCTGGCGGTGGCCTTCATCGCCATCATAGCCGACCGGCTGATCTCGGCCGGGGCCGCTCGGACAAAGGCACGGCTGGGATTGGAGTAAGGGGATGGCTGCGTTGACAACAATGGACCGCATTCGCGCCCTGCCCTTGTGGAACGGGACGCTGACAATTGCGCCACTCAAGGGCGGCATCAGCAACGAGAGCTGGCTGGTCGAAGACGGCAACGGCCGCCATGTCGTCCGCTTCGGCAAGGACTATCCGTTCCATCACGTCTTCCGCGACCGCGAGGCGATGGTGGCGCGTGCGGCCCATGAGGCCGGTTTTGCACCGGAGCTGCGCTATGCCGCGCCTGGCGTCATGGTCAGCGCTTTCCTCGGCGCCAAGACCTATGGCGCCGACGATGTGCGGGCCAATGCCGGACGCATCGCCCACTTGGTCAAGCGCTTCCATGACGAGATGCCGCGGCATGTCTCCGGCGCGGGCTTCATGTTCTGGGCCTTCCACGTCATCCGTGACTATGCCCGCACGCTGGCCGCCGGCAACAGCCGGATGTGTCAGGAACTGCCGCGCTATCTCGACCTGGCCGACAAGCTGGAAAAGGCGCAAGCGCCGCTGCCGATCATTTTCAGCCACAACGACCTGCTGCCGGCCAACTTCCTCGACGACGGCTCGAGGCTTTGGCTCATCGACTTCGAATATGCCGGTTTCTCGACGGCGATGTTCGACCTTGCCGGTACCGCCTCCAATGCCGGCATGACGGCGGAGGAGTCGGACGAGCTTCTGACCGTCTATTTCGGCGGCAGACCCGACCAGGCGATCCGGCGCTCGCACCAGGCCATGCAATGCGCCTCGCTGCTGCGCGAGGCGATGTGGAGCATGGTCTCGGAACTGTACCTCACCGCCCCGGGCAGCGATTACGTCGCCTACACCGCCGAGAACCTCGAAAAATTCAAGGCGGCGCTCGAAACCTACCAGAACCAGTACGGGAAACTGTAGCTATGGCCCTCCCCTCGCACGCGCAGATCGTCGTCATCGGCGGCGGCATCATCGGCTGCTCGACGGCTTATCACCTGGCACGCGACCACAAGGCCGACGTGATCCTGCTCGAACAGGGCAAGTTGACCTCGGGTTCGACCTGGCACGCGGCGGGCCTGGTAGGACAATTGCGCTCGTCGGCGTCGATCACGCGGGTGCTGAAATATTCGGTCGAGCTCTACAAGGGGCTGGAGGCCGAGACCGGGCTTGCCACCGGCTGGAAGATGACCGGTTGCCTCAGGCTTGCCACCAACCAGGACCGCTGGACGGAATACAAGCGGCTGGCAACGACCGCCAAGAGCTTCGGCATGGACATGCAGCTGGTGTCGCCGGAAGAGGTCAAGCGCATGTGGCCGATGATGGACACCTCGGACCTGGTAGGTGCGTCATGGCTGCCGACCGACGGCCAGGCGAGCCCCTCCGACATCACCCAGTCGCTGGCCAAGGGCGCGCGCATGCATGGCGCCAGACTGTTCGAAAACGTGCGCGTCACCGGCTTCGAGATGAAGGACGGTCGCATCCTCAAGGTGAAGACCGACCAAGGCGACGTTGCCTGCGACAAGGTGGTGAACTGCGCTGGCCAATGGGCGCGGCAGGTCGGTGCGATGGCCGGCATCAACGTGCCTCTGCAGCCCGTCAAGCACCAATACATCATCACCGAGAAGCTGCCCGGCCTCGCCACCGACGCGCCGACGCTGCGCGACCCCGACCGTCGCACCTATTTCAAGGAGGAGGTCGGCGGGCTTGTCATGGGCGGCTACGAACCCAACCCGCAAGGCTGGACCACTGGTGACGTGCCCAACGATTGGGAATTCCGCCTGTTCGATGACGATTTCGATCATTTCGAACAGCACATGATGCAGGCGATCGAGCGTGTGCCCGGACTGGCCGATGTCGGCGTCAAGCAGATGATCAATGGCCCGGAAAGCTTCACGCCCGACGGCAATTTCATCCTCGGCGTGGCGCCTGAATGCTCGAACATGTTCGTCGGCGCCGGCTTCAACGCCTTCGGCATCGCCTCGGGCGGCGGTGCGGGCTGGGTGCTGGCGCAATGGGTGGTCGACGGCGAGGCGCCGCTCGACCTCTGGGTGGTCGACATCAGCCGCTTCTCGGGCCTGCACCGCGACCGGCAATGGGTGTCGGACCGCACGCTCGAGGCCTATGGCAAGCACTACACGATCGGCTATCCGCACGAGGAATATGCGAGCGGGCGGCCCTACATCGTCTCGCCGCTCTACGAGCGGCTGAAGAGGCACCGCGCCGTGTTCGGCTCCAAGCTCGGCTGGGAGCGGCCCAACTGGTTCGCCCCGGAAGGCGTAGAGCCAAAGGACGTCTACGCCATGGGGCGGCAGAACTGGTTCGCGACGGTCGGCGACGAACACCGGCATGTGCGCGAGGCGGTGGGCGTGTTCGACCAGTCGTCTTTCGCCAAATACGAGATGACGGGCAAGGACGCGCAGAAAGCGCTCGACTTCATCTGCGCCAATGACGTGTCGAAGGCCGTGGGACGCCTGACCTACACGCAGCTCTTGAACACGCGTGGCGGCATCGAGGCGGATCTCACCGTTGCCCGGCTGGCCGACGACAAATTCTACATCGTCACCGGCACCGGCTTCCGCACCCACGATCTCGCCTGGATCAGCGACCACATCCCGTCTGGATACGACGCGAAAGTGGTCGATGTGACCGAGCAGTTCGGCACGTTGTCATTGATGGGGCCGAATGCACGGAGTGTGCTCGAAACGGTCACTGCTGCCGACGTCTCCAACGCGGCCTTCCCCTTCGGCCATGTCAGAGAGGTCGCCATCGCCGGTGCCGCCGTGCGGGCGCTGCGCGTGACCTATGTCGGTGAGCTCGGCTGGGAGCTGCATGTGCCGATCGGCGCCACCGGTGAGGTATTCGACGCGCTGATGGCGGCGGGCAAGCCTCACGGCATCCGCCCTGTCGGCTACCGCGCGCTGGAATCGCTGCGCCTGGAAAAGGGCTATCGCGCCTGGGGTTCCGACATCACCCCCAACGACACACCACTCGAGGCCGGGCTCGGCTGGGCGGTGAAGCTCAGGAAAGACACCGACTTCCTCGGTCGCAAGGCGCTGGAGAAGCTCGGCGACGCGGCGCTGACCAAGCGGCTTGCCTGCTTTACCGTCGACGACAAGGACGTCGTGCTTCTGGGACGTGAGACGATCCTGCGCGACGGCCAGCCGGTCGGCTACCTCACCAGTGGCGGCTATGGCTACACGGTCGGCAAGAACATCGGCTTCGGCTATGTCAGAAATACCGGCGGCGTCGACGACGCCTTCCTTGCAGGTGGCAGCTACGAGCTTGTCGTTGCCATGGAGCGCGTGCCAGCGAAGATCCATATGGAGCCGCTGTTCGATCCGGTAGCGGCAAGGGTGAAGGCGTAGCTGCGACCGGCAAAGCCAGAATCGATCCTCGGAAAAGGTGGTGCGCGGTCCCAAGGTCCCGCCCACCCCGAGGCGCCATGCTCGCCAAAAAGCCATGATCAGCCTTATCAACGGTCGCCAATGACGACAGACAAGGAAAAAACCATGGCGCGACTGACAGGCACGGTGATGCGGGCGACCGCTCTTGGGTCGTTGCTGTTCCTGGCCGCCTGCCAGACCGGGTCCAACATCGCCGGCGACGGATCCGGTGCGTCGTCGACCGGCGTCACCTACCTGCAGACCATCCGCTCCGAGCATGGCCTGCCGCCGCTGAGCCCTGACTCGACGCTTGAGCGCGCCGCCCTGCAGCAAGCCGCCTACATGGCGCGCAGCGGCAAGATGGAGCACACCACCGGCTGGGGCAAGGATTTCGCGGCGCGCATGAAGGATGGCGGCGTCGAGGGCGCCGCGGCCGAAAACATCGCCCATGGCGGCATGGAGCCGGCCAAGCTGTTCTCGATGTGGATGAACTCGGCGGGCCACCGCCGCAACATGCTCGACCCGCGCTTCGGCAAATTCGGCCTCGCCTATGTGCGCGAGAGCAAAGGCAGCGACAAGCGCTATTGGGCGCTGGTGCTGGGGCGCTAGGGTCCATCCCCCTCTCCACAAGGGGGAGGTATCCGAACATCTTGCCGCCGATGACACCTCATTGCCGAGAGCAGGCCGACGTCCCCCCGCTTCTGGGGAGAGGCTAAACCCGCTATTGGTGAAGGAGCTAAACTCGTCAGTGCACGCTGGTCGGCACCGTCTCGGGTTCGGCCTTGTCCACCACCTTCTGGCGATGGAAGATGAACAGGCCGGCGATGACGATGATCGCCGAGCCGATCAGGATTTGCGCATCCGGATAGTCGCCGAAGAAGGCGATGCCCATGACCACGGCCCAGATCAGCAGTGTGTATTGCAGCGGCGCAAGCAGCGAGGCGGGCGCGAGCTTGAGGGCGCGGGTGATCAAAAGATGTGCCGCGCAGGCGACGACACCGAGCAACAGCATGGCCGACCAGTCGATGGCGCTTGCCGGCTGCCAGTCGGAGGCGGCAAGGACGCCGCCCATGATCAGCGCGCCTACCGTCTGCCAGGTCACCAGCGTCGTATCGTTGGTAGCGCGCAGCTTGCGGCTGAGGATCAGGCTGATGGCAAAGGACATGCTGCCGACGACGGCAAACAGCGACGGCCAGGACAGCGACGCCGTCGACGGGCGGAGCGCGATGACCACGCCGCAGAAGCCAAGCACGATGGCCAGCCAGCGGCGCCAGCCGACCTTTTCGCCGAGGAAGAAGTGCGACAGCGCGGCGATGTAGATCGGGCCGGCCATGTAGAAGGTCATCACGTCGGCCAGCGGCAGATAAGCGACGGCGGCGTAGAAGAAGGCGGTGTCGGCGGTGGCGAGCACGACACGCAACACCTGCAGGCCGGGGCGCTCGACATTGGTCAGCGGACCGAGCCCCTGCCTGTAGATCATTGGGCCAAGAATGATGAAGGCGCCGATCGAGCGGATGAACAGCACCTGTCCGACCGAAAAGCTCTCGACCAGCCATTTGCCCATCGCGTCGTTGAGCGCGAACATGAAGTCGCCCAGCAACATGAGGAGGATGCCCGAAAGAACCATGTTGTTCTTCGGGAGGGCCAGGGCTTGTCGAAACGTCATGGTGCCAATCCGCCGGGCGACGGGCCCGGATTGAGGCTATCTATGCGCTTGAAAGAGTAATGGCGAGGGCAATCTGGCCTGGACCATGCGTTGCCCTGTCGCAGTACCAGCCGTTACGGCTTCGGTGCGACGACGATCGGGCGATAGACCACGACAGGCCGGTTCCAGTCGTCGAACGACGACTTGCTCTGGCGGAACTCGGCGCGGCGATCGAGCTCGATGCGCTGCAGGCACTCGGCGAAGGCGTCGTTGCGCTTGGTGAAGCCGTAGGAGCGGCACTTGTCTTCGTCGCGGGCGCGCTGTTCTTCCGCCGACACGCAGCCGGCAAGCAAAGCCGTCACGAACACCAGCAAAACTGACCTCGACAACATGACCTTCTCCTTCCGCAACCGCGAGAATCTTGAGTTCTGTTGTAGACTTTTTTGTGACTTCTGGCCACGCGCTACGCCAGGTCAATTCGCCTGCGGCGGCACCACATGGCGGCGGTTGATGCTAGTCGGACGGCCCTTGATCGACAGCGCGGTGTCGCGCTTCGGACGTTCCGCCACGACCTTGCCCTTGGCAATCACGCAGAGGCGTTCGGCGCGCAAGCGCACAGCCTCGATCGGGTTGCCGGCGTCGAGCACGACGAGGCTTGCGGTCTTGCCGACTTCGAGCCCGAAATGGTCGAGCCCCATGATCTCGGCATTGACCTTGGTCACCATGTCGAAGCAGCGGCGCATGTCGGCAGGCGAAGACATCTGGGCGACGTGCAGGCCCATGAAGGCGACGTCGAGCATGTCGGCGGTGCCGAGCGAATACCACGGGTCGAGCACGCAGTCCTGGCCCCAGCCGACGCGGATGCCTGCCTTCAGCATTTCCGGCACGCGGGTCATGCCGCGGCGCTTGGGATAGGTGTCGTGGCGCCCCTGCAGCATGATGTTGATGAGCGGGTTGGGGATCGCCGACACGCCGGCTTCCGCAATCAGCGGCAACAGCTTCGAGACGTAATAATTGTCCATCGAGTGCATCGAGGTCAGGTGCGAGCCGGCCACCCTGCCCTGCAGGCCGAGACGCTGGGTCTCATAGGCCAGTTGCTCGATGTGGCGCGACAGCGGGTCGTCTGTTTCATCGCAATGCAGGTCGACCATCAGGCCGCGCGCTGCCGCGATCTCGCACAGTTCGGTCACCGAGCGCGTGCCGTCGGCCATCGTGCGCTCGAAATGCGGAATGCCGCCGACGACATCGACGCCCATGTCCAAGGCGCGAATGGTGTTGGCGCGCGCCGAGGGCGAGCGATAGAGACCGTCCTGCGGGAAGGCGACGAGCTGAAGGTCGATATAAGGCGCAATCTGCTTCTTGACCTCGAGCAGGGCCTCGACGGCAAGCAGGCGGTCGTCGCAGGTGTCGACATGGGTGCGAATGGCGAGCAGGCCCATCGACACGGCCCAATCGCAATAGGCGAGCGCGCGCTCCTTGACCGCCTCATGCGTCAGCAGCGGCTTGAGTTCGCCCCAGAGCGATATGCCTTCGAGCAACGTGCCTGAGGCGTTGATGCGCGGCAAGCCATAGGACAGCGTCGCGTCCATGTGGAAATGCGGGTCGACGAAGGGCTGTGAGACGAGGTTGCCGGAGGCGTCGACGACGTTCTTGGCCGCTGCTTCGATTTTCGGCTCGATGGCAGCGATCCTGTCGCCCTTGATGCCAATATCGGCGACGGTTCCATCGGGCAGCGTACCGCCCTTGACGATCAGGTCGAAGCTCATCTCTCGCCTTTCTGATAGGGGATCATCAGCGCTTTCGGATAGGTAGCGCGGCGCGCCACGAGGATCAGGGCCAGGATCGACAGCGCATAGGGCATCATCAGGAACAGCTGGTAAGGCACGACGCCGCCCGACATCTGCTGCAGGCGCACCTGATAGGCGTCGAAGGCGGCAAACAGGATGGCGCCGATTAGCGCCTTGCCCGGCCGCCACGAGCCGAACACCACGAGCGCGATGCAGATCCAGCCACGGCCGTTGATCATCTCGAAGAAGAACGAGTTGAACGCCGACATTGTGAGGAAGGCGCCGCCGACGGCCATCAGCGCGCTGCCGACCACCACCGCGCCCATGCGGATGCCGGTGACCGAGATGCCCTGTGCTTCCACGGCCGCCGGGTTTTCGCCGGCGGCGCGGACGGCAAGGCCGACGGGTGTTCGGTAGAGCACCCAGGCAACGACGGCGACGGTGAGGAAGGCGAAATAGGTCAGCGGCGTCTGCGAAAACAGCGCTTCGCCGACGATGGGGATCTTGGACAGACCAGGGATCGGCAATGGCTGGAATGGCTCGATCTTGGGCGGCGAGGTTACCTCAGGCAGCGCCAGGCGATAGGTGAAATAGGTCAGGCTGGTGGCGAGCAGCGTGACACCGATGCCGACGACATGCTGCGACAGGCCGAGCGGCACGGTCAGCGTCGCATGCAACAAGCCGAACATTGCCCCTGCCAGGGCCGCTACAAGCACGCCGGTCCACAGGTCGCCGCCGGCATAGACGGTGAACCAGCCGGCGAAGGCGCCGGCGGTCATGATGCCTTCGATGCCGAGATTGAGCACGCCGGCGCGCTCGCAGATCAGCTCGCCCATGGTGGCGAAGATCAGCGGCGAAGCAATGCGGATGGCGGCGACCCAGAAGGAAGCGGTAAAGAGGATTTCAAATGCGTCCATCAGAGGGCACTCCGCCTCGATACCAAACAACGCTGGCGCTCGACGTTGCCCCCCTCTGGCCTGCCGGCCATCTCCCCCACAAGGGGGGAGATCAGGACTTCGCCAGCGCCTCGCACAATCGTTCGCTTAGGAACTCCGTGTCGGCCAAAGCATCCCGGGAAACAACAGGAACTGGTGTGGCGTCGATGCGACTGATCTCCCCCCTTGTGAAGGAGATGGCCGGCAGGCCAGGCGCGAAGGATCTCAGCCATCACCTCCACCTCACCCTGAACCGCGTCAGCAGGATCGCTACCACCATCGTCAAGAGCGACGTGGCGACCATGACGTCGGCGATGTAGCTCGGCACCTTGGCAACACGGCTCATGGCATCGGCGCCGACGAAGATGCCGGCGACAAAGATGGCCGAGGCAATCACGCCGAGCGGGTTCAGCATTGCCAGCATGGCAACGACGATGCCCGAGTAGCCGTAGCCCGGCGACAGGTCGAGCGTCAGGTTGCCCTTGAGGCCCGAGACCTCGGAGAAGCCGGCGAGCGCCGCGAGGCCGCCCGACAGGAGTGCCGTCTTCATCAGCACGAGATTGACGGGAATGCCGACGAAGCGCGCGCCTTCGGGGTTGTGGCCGACGGCGCGCATCTCGTAGCCGAGCACGGTCTTCTTCATGATGACCCAGACGACAATGGCCGAGACGATGGCGATGACGAAGCCATAATGCAGGCGCTTGCCCTGGATGATGCGCGGCAGTTGCGCCTCGGCGATGACCTTCTGCGACTGCGGCCAGCCCAGCCCCATCGGGTCCTTGAGCACGCCTTCGAGCAGCATCGACACGAACAGCAGCACGATGAAGTTGAGCAGCAGCGTAGTCACAACCTCGTCGACGCCGAAGCGGGTCTTCAGCACGGCGGGTCCGAGCAGCAGCAACGCGCCCGCGGCCATGACGGCGACCATGATGATAGGGATGAGAATGGGCGCGGGCAGCGGCAGCGCGCCGGTGCCGAGCACCACGGTGACGATGCCGCCGACATAGAGCTGCGCCTCGGCCCCGATGTTCCAGAGCTTGGCCCGGAAGGCGACGGCAACGGCAAGCCCGGTAAAGATCAGCGGCGTCGCGCGCGTCAGGGTTTCCAGGAGCGCGAACTGCGAACCAGCCGCACCCTTGGCAACGAGGTAGAACACCGACAGCGGCGACGCACCGGCGACGAGCACCAGCAACGACGTGATGAGCAGCGTGGCGGCGATCGCCGCCAGCGGGAACAATAGCGTGACCGCCAGTGATGGCGCGGGTTTGGGCTCAAGCCGCATGGGTCTGCTCCGTGGCCTGAGATGTTTGCGGGACAGCACCCCCCTCTGTCCTGCCAGGACAGAGGGGGGTGGCGTGGAGCACTGACATCTGACCTCGCGCGTTCACGCCGGCTGCTCCCCACCATGGCCCGCCATCAGTTCACCCAGTTCGCGAATCGTCCGTTCCCCGCGCGCCGATGGCGCGGACAACCTCCCCTTGGACATCACGACGATGCGGTCGGAAAGCGCCAGGATTTCCTCCAGGTCCTCCGAGATCAGCAGCACCGCCGCGCCGCGCTCACGCGCGGCGAGCAGCATGCGGTGGACATAAGCGACGGCGCCGACGTCGAGGCCGCGCGTCGGCTGGCTGGCGAGGATGACCGCCGGTTCGGGGTCGAGCGCGCGGCCGAGGATCAGCTTCTGCATGTTGCCGCCCGAAAGCAGGCGGATGCGCGCCTCGGGCGATGGGCATTTGACGTCGTAGTCGGCAATGATCTCCTCGGCGAAGCGGCGCGCCGCCGTCCAGTCAAGGAAGCCCATGCGGCTGAAACGTGAGCTGCCGTAACGCTCGGCGATGACATTTTCGGTAACGCTCATGTCGCCGATCGTGCCGACGGCATGGCGGTCCTCGGGGATGCGGGCGATGCCATGGCCGAGGGCGGCGCGCGGGGACCAGTCGCCAACCGCGTGGCCGGCGATGGAAATCGCGCCGCCGGTCGGGCGCTGGGTGCCTGACATGAGTGCGGCGAGCGCTGCCTGCCCGTTGCCGGAAACACCGGCAAGGCCGGTGATCTCGCCGGCGTTGAGTGTCAGCGACACCTCGTCGAGGCCGGCGCCGTTATGGCGCGCCGTCGAGATGCGGTCGAGTGCCAGCAGGGCCGCACCTGCATGGACCGGACTGACCTCTGCCGGCTTGACCTCTTGGCCGACCATGAGGGCGGCAAGTTCCTTGCGGTCGGTCGATTTCGTCTCCCGTTCGCCGGCGAGCCGGCCGGCGCGTAGCACCAGCACGCGGTCACTGACGGCCATCACCTCATGAAGTTTGTGGGAGATGAAGATGATCGAAAGGCCCTTGGCGACGAGCAGCTTCAGCGTGCGGAACAGTGCGTCGGTCTCGGCCGGCGTCAGCACTGCCGTCGGCTCGTCGAGGATCAGCACATGGGCGTCGCGGTAGAGCGCTTTGAGGATCTCGACGCGCTGGCGCTCCCCCACCGACAGTGTGGCCACGGTGGCCGCAGGATCGACGGTCAGGCCGAAATCAGCGGACAACTGTTCGATGCGACGGCGCGCGGCTGCCCTGTCGAGCCTGGCTCGCCACAGGCCCTGGGTGCCCAGCGCGATATTCTCCAGCACGGTCATGTTGTCGGCGAGGGTGAAATGCTGGTGCACCATCCCGATGCCGGCATCGAGGGCCGCGCGTGGATCGCCCGGCGGCAGCAGCTTGCCGAACGCCTCGACAGTGCCTTCGTCGGCAACATAGTGGCCGAACAGGATGTTCATCAACGTCGTCTTGCCGGCGCCGTTCTCGCCGAGAAGCGCGATCACCTCGCTGCGCTTCAGCTCAAAGGAAATGGCGTCGTTGGCCGTCAGCGGGCCGAAACGCTTGGTGATGCCGGAGAGGCGAAGGACGATGCTGGGCTCATTTGTCATGAAGCGGCGACGGCAGCTGGAGGTCCCTTCTCCCCGCCTGCGGGGAGAAGGTGGCCCGAAGGGCCGGATGATGGGCAGTGCCGAAATCGGAGAGGATACGCTGCCCCTCATCGTCCTGTCGGCATCTTCTCCCTCGTAAACGGGGGAGAAGAACGCTGTCATCAGCTCGACTTCGGCTCGGCGTCGTTGATCTCGACAGTGAACGAGCCGTCCTTGATCGCCTTTTCTTTCTCGGCGACCTTGGCCTTGATCTCGTCAGGCACCTTGCCCTCGAAGGTGCCAAGTGGCGCAAGCGACGAGCCGCCGTTCTTCATGAAGGAGTAGACGCCATAGTCGTCGGCCTTGAAGGTGCCGGCTTTCACTTCCGCGATCGCCTTGTCGAGCGTCGGCTCGAAGTGCCAGAGTGCGGAGGCGACCACCGTTTCGGGATAGTCGGCCTGGGTGTCGATGACGTTTCCGATGGCCAGTACTTTCTTTTCCTTGGCGGCGTCAGACACGCCGAAACGCTCGGCGTAGAGCAGGTCGGCGCCGCCATCGATCTGGGCGAAGGCGGTTTCCTTGGCCTTGGGCGGATCGAACCACGAGCCGATGAAGGCGACCTGGAATTTGGTGTCTGGCGCCACTTCCTTCACGCCCGCCATGAAGGCGTTCATCAGGCGGTTGACCTCTGGGATCGGATAGCCGCCGACCATGCCGATGTTTTTCGACTTGGTCATCGCGCCCGCAACGAGGCCGGAGAGATAGGACGCATCCTGGATGTAATTGTCGAACACCGAGAAATTCGGCACGGCGGCATCGGGCTTGAAGCTCGAGCCCATCAGGAAGGCGACGTCGGGGTAGTCCTTGGCGACTGCGCGGGCAGCATCCTCGACACCGAAGACCTCGCCGATGATCAGCTTGTGGCCGGCCTCGCAATATTCGCGCATGACGCGCTCATAGTCGTTGTTGGCGGTGTTTTCCGAATAGACATATTCGATGTCGCCACGATCCTTGGCGGCGTTGGCCGCCTTGTGGATGCGGCTGACCCATTGCTGCTCGACCGGGACGGTGTAGATGGCCGCGACTTTGATCGGGTCGGCGGCGAAAAGCCGGCCGGGCAAGCCCACGGCCGCGACCGCGGCGGAAGTGACCTGCCGCTGAGTTTTTCCTCCATCTGAGATTAGAGTCCGGTCCTTGATCGAAGGACGGACTGATGAAGAGAAAGCGGTTCACGGAAGAGCA
>NZ_JACJHY010000028.1 GCF_014138625.1 Aminobacter ciceronei | reverse complement strand
ACAGAGGACCCTGCAGACCATCGACAACCCGTTCGGCACGAGGTTGTCACCCATGTCTTAGGTACAAACTGTTACCTATGTCTTCGGGCTGTACAAGCCTGAGGCTGGCGGAGAGGATGGGATTCGAACCCACGAGAAGCTTTTGACCTCTACTCCCTTAGCAGGGGAGCGCCTTCGACCACTCGGCCACCTCTCCGTTGCGCCGCTGGATAAAGAAAAGGCGCGGCACAATCAATAAGCCATTCTACATATCGGCATGAAAAAGCACCGCCTGGCGAGCTCGGCGTACGAATCGTCCGCTTAGCCGGGCTCCCGAAGAATCGGATCACCCACGATTCTGCGGAAAGAGTCCTCGATCAGGATCTGTGCCAGGCGCAAAAGCTGCGCTGGAATGGCTCCATTTCTTAATGACTTCTTTATGGGGGGTATCAAATCGTGTCATTTGTGCAACATGCCCCGGCGATCCAGCGTTGCGGGAGGCTTGCGGGCCGTGTTGGCTGTTGAACCGCGAACGCTCATGGGTAATGTCGGGGTCGAAGAGGGAGCGCGGTGCGCATCTTTTTCAAACGGGGATGGGGCAGGGAACGCTGTCCTTCAGCAAAAAATACCCAGACCCTCTTTTGAAACTTTTGACTGGAGGTCAGAAAATGAACATTAAGAGCCTTCTTCTCGGCTCCGCTGCGGCTCTGCTCGCAGTCTCCGGCGCTCGTGCGGCCGACGCTGTCGTCGTCGCTGAGCCGGAACCCATGGAATACGTCCGCATCTGCGACGTTTACGGCGCGGGCTTCTACTACATCCCCGGCACCGAGACCTGCCTCAAGATCGGCGGCCTCGTTCGCTACCAGATCGACTGGGACGACCAGGATGAAGGTTGGCGCAAGACCGCTGCTGCGCGCGTGAACCTGGATGCTCGTTCGGAAACCGAATACGGCACGTTCCGCCGCTTCATCGAGCTGCACTTCCAGCACAACGGCCAGGAATACGTCGTTGACACGACCGATGGCTCGTCCGAGTGGTCAGACACCCAGGGCTCCTGGATTCGTTATGCCTTCTTCGAACTCGGCGGCCTGATGATCGGTCGTAACGACACCCTGTTCGACGGCGCCCTGTCGGGTGAATTCGACGCCGGCGGCGGCGACTTCATCAACTCGATCCGCTACACCTTCGACGCCGGCAACGGCATCGCAGTGTCGGTGGCTCTCGAAGAAGAAGACAACAACTTCGACTACGTCCCGCTCGTCGTCGGCAAGGTTTCGGTTGCCCAGGGCTGGGGTTCGGTCGACCTGTTCGCCGCTTATGACGACCGCTTCTCGGAGTTCGCTCTGAAGGGTGTCGCCAAGATCAAGGCAACCGATGCTCTGACGCTCGAGCTGCTCGCAGCTTATGAGTCGGGCGCCACCTGGTTCGGTCTGGCTGACTTCTATGCCGGCTACGAATGGTCGGTCGGCGGTTACCTGAAGTATGCCGTCAACGATCGCCTGACCGTCGGCGCCGGTGGTCAGTACTTCGCTGACAGCCACTTCGGCAACTTCCTCACCAACACCACGACCGAAGTCGGCAACGACGACTGGTCGATCGGCGCGGTCATCGACTACAAGATCGTCGAGAACCTGAACGCCAAGCTCGCAGTCAACTACGACGACGGCGACAGCTTCACGGACGGCTCGTTCAACGGCTTCCTCCGTCTCGACGCATCGTTCTAATCGACTGACGTCTTAAGCATAAGCGGCCCGGGTTTAGACCCGGGCCGTTTTTCTACCAGCGGAAAGCGGCTGGGACATCGAACCGAAAGGGAGAAGCACGACGCTGTCAGGCTATTGAAGCCGAGCCCGGGTCGATCTGCCCCTGCCCGTTCAACAGCCCGAAGCTTGATCCATTAGTCCCCTTGCCTTGGCGGCCCGAGTGCGTAACTTTGCGCGCGGGGGAGTTGCCGAGGACTTATGAAAAAAGCAACTTCAAAGGACGATATTGTGAGCGGCCACATTTCAGCCGCCCTGATGACTGATTGCAAGGTAACTTACAATTTCAATACAATTAAAGAAGTAAAGTCATTCAGGGTCATAGACCTTTTTAATTCTTACAAAGACATTCTCTGGGACGACGGCAGGCACAAATACAACGTCAGCTCCTTCATCGGCGAGATCGACGAGATTCTTCTAGGCGAGCGCTTCAGCGCATTTTCCCAGGAGACACTCGACGGCCTGATAGGCTCCCTGCGCCAACGCGGTAACAGCAATGCGACCATCAATCGGAAGATGGCCGCTTTGAGCAAACTGCTGCGCAAGGCCTACAAGATGGGAGATGTCCACAGCCTGCCCGAGTTCCGCCGCCAGAAGGAGCGGGCGGGACGAATCCGTTTTCTCGAGCTCGAGGAAGAGGACAGGCTGTTTGCTGCCATCCGGGCCAAGAGTGAAGACGCCTACCGGCTTTCCGTTTTCCTGGTCGATACCGGTTGCCGCCTCGGCGAGGCGATCGGACTGATCTGGAACGACATCCAGGACACACGCGTCAGCTTCTGGATCACCAAATCCGGGCGCAGCCGGACGATTCCCCTGACCGCACGCGCCAGAGAAACGGCCAAATGGCCGGCTGATCGTGGGCCGCGTCCGAAAGGACCGTTCGCCATGCTGACGCAGCCGCAGTTCCGGGCAATCTGGAACGAGGCCAAGGCGGAAGTGGGTCTCGGCGCCGACGATCAGGTGGTGCCGCATATCCTGCGCCACACCTGCGCCTCGCGCCTGGTCCAGGGCGGCATCGACATCCGCCGCGTGCAGATGTGGCTCGGTCACCAGACGCTGTCGATGACGATGCGTTACGCCCATCTCGCGACAAACGATCTCGACCGCTGCGTGGTGGTGCTGGAGCGGCACTGATGCCGGCAAATGATTCGCATGATGCGCCCGGATTCGGGCCGCATCTGCGCGCGCGCCGGCAGCAACACGTTGCAATGGCTCGCGGGCTTGCTCGTCGTCACGCCGTCACGACCGCTCGGACTTTGCCGGATCGCCACGTCGCGGTGGCGTGAAGCCGGTCGCTGGCGCGCAAATAGGCTCACAAATCATATCCCTGCCCGGCTGCTTTTGTCGTATAGGCAAAACATCCAGAGATTGCCGCGCCCGGCCAGGGCCGGATGACGCCATCGAGTATGCTGCCATGACCAACCGCCCTGCCCTCACCCCCGTCATCGACGCCCTGCCCGTTACCGTGCCGTTTGTCGGGCCGGAGGCGCAGGAGCGCGATCGCGGCACGCCGTTTCGCGCCCGAATCGGTGCCAATGAGAGCGGTTTCGGACCTTCTCCGCGCGTGATCGCACGGATGGCCGAGGCCGCGGCTGAGATGTGGAAATACTGCGATCCGGATAATTACGATCTCAAGGTCGCACTGGCGCGCCATCTCGGGCTCGGCGTCGACAATGTCGTTGTTGGCGAAGGCATCGACGGCCTGCTCAACCTCGTCGTGCGCATGTATGCCCGCGAGGGTACACCAGTGGTGACCTCGCTCGGCGCCTATCCGACCTTCAATTTCCACGTCGCCAGCGTCGGCGCGCGCCTGGTGCCGGTGCCGTTCCGCGACGACAAGGAAGATCTCCAGGGCCTGCTCGACGCGGTGAAGCGCGAGAATGCGCCTGTCGTCTATCTGTCCAACCCGGACAATCCGATGGGCAGCTGGTGGGAAGCGGAGGAGATTCTTCGCTTTGCCGAGGCCTTGCCCGAGACGACGATGCTGGTGCTCGACGAAGCCTATGGCGAGACGGCGCCAGCCTCGGCGCTGCCGCCGGTCGACATTGCGCGCCTCAATGTCGTGCGCATGCGCACCTTCTCCAAAGCCTATGGGCTTGCCGGCATCCGCTGCGGTTATGCCTTTGGCGATGCCGAGGTGATCGCGAACTTTGAAAAGGTGCGCAACCACTACGGCGTCAGCCGCATGGCGCAGATCGCAGGCGAGGAAGCGCTCGCGGATCAGGCCTATCTTGCCCAGGTGGTCGCCAAGGTCGACGCCGGACGCAAGCGGATCGCTGGAATCGCCAGGGATAACGGGCTGAAGCCCCTGCCCTCGGCGACAAACTTCGTCACCATCGACTGCGGCGGCGATGCTGCCTTCGCGCTTGCCGTGATGCGCAACATGCTTGCCCGCGACGTCTTCATCCGCAAACCGATGGCGCCGGCGCTCGACCGCTGCATCCGGGTGAGCGTCGGGCTCGACCACGAGCTCGACATCTTCGCCGAAGAACTGTCCAAGGCGATCGCTGCCGCCCGCGGCTGATCACGACACGGGATTTTCAACCGTCGATAGACGGCGCATCCGCGCCCTGTCGTCTCGCGCGAAGATATATGCGTATATCCTAATTTATTCATTTCAGCGCCGCATCATCAACACACTTCCTGCCTAGGCCGGACGTGGGACGGACGGGACATTTGGGGGTTCATCAGCAATCAAGAACCAAACCGGGGAGACCCTATGCCTCAGCACAGCGCCAACGAGCAGTATTTGCTCGAGCTCATCAACGCGGAGCGCGCCAAAGTCGGCGCCCAGCCTCTGGCATTCGACAACGACCTAAGCGAAGCCGCCGAAAACCACGACAAGTGGATGCTCTCGGCAGATGTCTTTTCACACACAGGCTCCGGCGGCTCGTCGCCGACGACACGCATGAAGGCGGCCGGCTACACGCTCAGCGGCTCCTGGGCGACGGGCGAGAACATCGCCTGGGCCACGACCCGCGCGCCGACCGGCTATGTCGACGAAGTGAAGCTGCTTCACACCAACCTGATGAACTCCTCCGGACATCGGGCGAACATTCTCAACCCGAACTTCCGCGAGGTCGGCCTCGGCTTCGAGGTCGGTGACTACAAGGGCCGTTCATCCGCCTTCGTGACCGAAGATTTCGGCAAGACCGGTTCCGACCTGTTCCTGACCGGCGTGACCTTCGACGACAAGGACGGCGACCGCTTCTACGATCCCGGCGAAGGGCTTGGCGCGATCACCGTGACAGCCAAGAACGCCGCCGGCCAGACCTTCAAGACCACGACCTCGGCGGCAGGCGGCTACGACCTGGTGCTGAAGCCCGGCACTTACACGGTGACCTTCACTGGCGCCAACATCGCGACCTCGACGCAGACGGTCACGATCGGCACCAAGAACGTCAAGAAGGACCTGATCGACCCGGTGATGAAGTCGGGCACGCTGGCAGCCACCGCTTCGGTCGACGATGCCGGCGCAACAGCACCGACGACGCCGACCAAGACGGTCGACGTCGCCGACACCACCGATACCGGCGGCGACAATACCGGCGCAAACCTTGCGAACAACTGGCTCGCCGACTTCTTCAAGAAGATGGACCATTTCGGCCAGGACCAGGGTACGCGTAGCGACCCGGGTACGCGTGGCGTACGCGAGGTGGCCGGCTCCACTGAGACTTCTGCCAAGAAGACGGTGGCGTTCGATGGCGACCACTTCAACTTCAGCTCGAAGGTGGCAGCACATGTGAATGCCGATCATGTCAACGACATCGTCGATGGCGGCCATGTGCAGCAGGCCATCGACCACGTTGTCGCGACGCTGCAGGCCCATCTGCCGGCGGATGGTCACGCGGTGGCAGATGCGGGCGACGCAGCCCAGGCGGCGGTCGCCAAGATCCTGGCGCAGATGGCCGCCCATTCGAGCCATCAGAATGCCGACGTCGTCGCCTGATTTTCTGGCGATTCCAAAAAGGCGGGCTTCGTTCGGCGAGGCCCGCCGTATTGCAGTCAATCAATTGACCGCCATCAAGGGGAATGACCCTGTCTCACCCGTCCACTGACCTGAACCGCACGTCAGAGCTTTTCAAGGCGCTGCATTCGTTCAAGGGCGCCTTCGTCGCCGTTGCCGGCTTCAGCGGCCTGATCAACATCCTGATGCTGTCGGGCTCGCTGTTCATGCTGCAGGTCTATGACCGGGTGCTGCCGAGCCGCAGCGTGCCGACGCTTGTCGCGCTGATCATCCTGGTGGCCGTGCTCTATGCCTTCCAGGGCGTGCTCGAAGCCGTCAGGGCACGGGTGCTGACGCGGATCGGCGCCGGCATCGACGAAATCATCAGCGGCCGCGTGTTCAACTGCATCGTCAGGCTGCCGCTGCGCACGCGCGACCGCGGCGAAGGCCTGCAGGCCATGCGCGACCTCGATCAGGTCAGCGGTTTTCTCTCCGGCGCGGGACCGGCAGCCTTGTTCGACCTGCCGTGGATCCCGATCTATGTCGGCATCTGTTTTCTTTTCCATCCCTGGATCGGCGTTGCCGCACTTGCCGGTGCTGTGCTGCTTGTCGCGCTCACCGTCCTGACCGACCGCCTCGTGCGCGGGCCGACCAAGGCGATGTCGGGCTTCAGCACACGGCGCAGCGCGATCGCCCAGGCCGGCGCCCGCAATGCCGAGGTGCTGGCCGCAATGGGCATGGGCGACCGGCTGGCGCAGCGCTGGGCTAAGGCGAATGGCGACTTCCGCGAGGCGCAGGAACGCGCCAGCGACCTGACCAGCGGCTTTGGTGCCGTGTCGCGCATCCTGCGCATGATGCTGCAGTCGATGGTGCTGGCGCTCGGCGCCTATCTCGTCATCTACCAGCAGGCGACGCCCGGCATCATCATTGCCAGCTCGATCCTGACGTCGCGCGCATTGGCGCCGATCGAACTCGCCATCGCGCATTGGAAAGGCTTTCTCAACGCACGCCAGAGCTGGCACCGGCTCGACGCATTGTTCGCAGCAATGCCGGCGTCGGAAGGCGGCATGGAGCTGCCGGCGCCGACAGACGAACTCACTGTCGAGGGCATCAGCGTGGTCGCGCCCGGCGATCGGCGATTTGTGCTGCAGGACGTCGAATTCTCGCTTCGGGCGGGAGCCGGCATGGGCGTCATCGGCCCCAGCGGCTCCGGAAAATCCTCGCTGGCGCGCGCGCTGGTCGGCGTCTGGCCGCTGATGCGTGGCAAGGTGCGGCTCGATGGTGCGGCGCTGGAGCAGTGGCCGGCTCAGGCGCTTGGCCGCCATGTCGGCTACCTGCCGCAGGATGTCGAACTGTTTGCCGGAACCGTCGGCCAGAACATTTCGCGTTTCGAGGATAGCGCTCCTTCCGAGACGATCATCGCGGCGGCGAAGGCTGCGGGTGTGCACGACATGATCCTGCGTCTGCCCGAGGGCTACCAGACCGAGATCGGCGAGAGCGGTGCTGCCCTGTCCGCCGGCCAGCGCCAGCGCGTGGCGCTGGCCCGCGCGCTCTACCGCGATCCGTTCCTGGTCGTGCTCGACGAACCCAATTCCAATCTCGACGCATCGGGCGACCAGGCGCTGACGCAGGCCATCGAGCGCATCAAGGCGCGCGGCGGCATCGTCATCGTGGTGGCGCACCGGCCGAGCGCGCTGGCGGCACTCGACCATCTGCTGGTCCTCGGCGGCGGCAAGCAGCAGGCCTTCGGCCTCAAGAGCGAGATTGCAAGGCAGGCACTGCAACCGGTGCCGGTGCCGCTGCATGCGGTGGGAACGGCGGGCTGACCATGACACTGGTGACCAACCATTTTTCGGCAGACCGGCTGAAGGCAGCGAGAGATCTTGCGACCTCGGCAAAGACGCAAATGCTTGCCCTGCTCGACAAGGGCGCGATGCCGGTTGCCGGCGCCACTCCGCAACAGCAGCGGCTGCGCAAGGACATCAGGCGCAACGTCCGCCTGGGCGGCTTCGCCGCGCTGGCGCTTGTCGGCGGCCTCGGCCTGTGGGCGGCAACAAGCAGCCTGTCGGGCGCGGTGGTGGCGGCGGGTCACCTTGTCGTCGATTCCAACGTCAAGGCGGTCCAGCATCCGCAGGGCGGCGTCGTCGGCGCGCTCAACGTGCACAATGGCAGCATGGTGTCGGCCGGCGAGGTGCTGGTGCGGCTCGACGACACCGTCGCCAAGGCCAATCTCGCCATCGTCGACAACGGCCTGGACGAGCTGATGGCGCGACGCGCCCGGCTGATCGCCGAGCGCGACGGAACCGAGGCGGTCGCCTATCCGGCCGAACTCACGGCCCGCGCCGCCGATCCGGCGATCGCGCAACTGATCGAGGGCGAGAACAAGCTTTTTGCGCTGAGGCGGCAGGCACGCGACGGGCAGGTGTCGCAATTGCGCGAACGCATCGCCCAGTTCCGCGAGGAGATTTCCGGCATCGAGGCCCAGCAGAAAAGCAAGAAGCAGGAGATCGCCCTGATCAAGGTCGAGCTCGCGGGCATGGAAGAGCTGTGGAAGAAGAAGCTGGTGCCGATCTCGCGGCTGGCCGACCGGCAGCGGGCGCAGGCGCAGCTCGACGGCGAGGACGGCCAGCTGACGGCGTCCGCGGCGCAGACGCGCGGCCGCATCAGCGAGACCGAGCTCGCCATCATCCAGATCGACCAGGACATGCGCAGCCAGGTGGCCGGCGAGCTGCGCGAGATCGACGCCAAGGCCGGCGAACTCAGGGAACGGCAGGTCGCCGCCGAGCAGTCGCTGAGGCAGATCGACATCCGCGCGCCGCAGGCCGGCCGGGTCCACCAGCTGGCGATCCATACCGTCGGCGGCGTGGTCACGCCGGGCGAAGCGATCATGCAGATCGTGCCGACGGCGGATGCGCTGGTGGTCGAGGCGCGCGTTGCGCCGCAGGATATCGACCAGGTGCGCATCGGCCAACCAGCGACGCTCAGGCTGTCGGCCTTCAACCAGCAGACCACGCCTGAAGTGGACGGCACCGTCGACCGTGTGTCACCCGACATGATCGAGGACCAGAAGGCCGGGCTGTCCTATTATGCCGTGCGTATCGCCCTGTCGGCCAAGAGCCTGGAACAGGCGGGCTCACCGGAGCTCAAGCCAGGCATGCCGGCCGAGGTGTTCCTCAAGACCACCGACCGCACGGTGCTGTCCTATCTGTTCAAGCCTTTGACCGACCAGGCCAGCCGCGCCTTCCGCAGCGACTGACGCCGGCCGTCATCCACAGACGGCGTTTCGTACCCCTTGAATTAATTAAACGTTCGTTTTATTAATCCAGCCATTCGGGAGGAATGGCTGGATGGCGCGAACTGCGGGTTCGGACGGCGGCAGGACGGAAGCGGCGATCCGCGAAGCGGCGGTACAGCTGATCGCGCGTCACGGCTTCGAGGCGGTGACGATGCGCCAGCTGGCGGCCGAGGTCGGCGTCCAGGCTGCCGCGCTCTACCGCTATTTCCCGACCAAGGAAGACCTGCTTCACACGCTGATGCGCGAGCATATGGAGGCGCTGCTCGGCGCCTGGGAGGCGGCGCGTCCCGACAATGACGATCCGCTGGCGCGGCTGACCAGCTTCGTCGCCAACCACATCCGTTTCCATGTCGAACGCCGGCACGCCACCCATGTCTCCAACATGGAGTTGCGCAGCCTTTCGCGCGATAATCTGACCAGCATCCTCAAGCTCCGCACGGCTTACGAGAAGGAGCTCAGGACCATCCTGCGCGACGGCGCGGATGCCGGCCTGCTTGATATCGACGACACCGGCCTGACGGCGATGGCGATCATCCAGATGATCACCGGCGTCATCGTCTGGTTTCGTCCCGATGAGAGACTGTCGGTCGACGAAGTCACCGCGACCTATCTTGCCATGACGATGCGCCTGACCGGCGCCAGGACCAATGCGGAGGACCGCCATGTACGACAAGACGCTGAACTTCGGGCTCGGTGAGGACATAGACAGCCTGCGCGAGATGGTCCGGCGCTTCGCCCAGGAGCGCATTGCCCCCATCGCCGCCGACATCGACCGCAGCAATGAATTTCCCGCCCATCTCTGGCAGGAGCTGGGTGCGCTCGGCCTGCTCGGCATCACTGCCGAGGGCGAATATGGCGGCTCGGAAATGGGCTATGTCGCCCATGTCGTGGCGGTCGAGGAAATCTCCCGCGCCTCGGCCTCGGTCGGCCTGTCCTATGGCGCGCATTCGAACCTCTGCGTCAACCAGATCAAGCGCTGGGGCACGCCGGAGCAGAAGGCGAAATACCTGCCCAGACTGTGCTCGGGCGAGAATGTCGGCGCGCTCGCCATGTCGGAAAGCGGCTCCGGCTCCGACGTCGTGTCGCTGCGCCTCAGGGCCGAGAAGCGCAACGACGTCTATGTGCTCAACGGCTCCAAGATGTGGATCACCAACGGGCCCGATGCCGACACGCTGGTGGTCTATGCCAAGACCGATCCGGAGCGCAAATCGCGCGGCATCACCGCCTTCATCATCGAGAAGACGATGAAGGGCTTTTCGGTGGCGCAGAAGCTCGACAAGCTCGGCATGCGCGGCTCCAACACCGGCGAGCTGGTGTTCGAAAATGTCGAGGTGCCGTTCGAAAACGTGCTGCACGAGGAAGGCCGCGGCGTCGAAGTGCTGATGTCAGGCCTCGACTATGAGCGCGTGGTGCTGGCCGGCGGGCCGATCGGCATCATGGCGGCGTGTCTGGATGTCGCCGTGCCTTACGTGCACGACCGCAAGCAGTTCGGCCAGCCGATCGGCGAGTTCCAGCTCGTGCAGGGCAAGCTTGCCGACATGTATTCGACGATGAATGCCGCGCGCGCCTATGTCTATGCCGTGGCCGCTGCCTGCGACCGCGGCCAGACGACCCGCAAGGACGCCGCCGGCTGCGTGCTGTTTGCGGCGGAGAAGGCAACCGTGATGGCGCTCGATGCGCTGCAGCTGCTCGGCGGCAACGGCTACATCAACGACTATCCCACCGGCCGGCTGCTGCGCGACGCCAAGCTCTACGAGATCGGCGCCGGCACCAGCGAGATCAGGCGCTGGCTGATCGGCCGCGAGATCATGGCGGAAGGCTGATGAAGCCTCCCGCCCGGTCACTGGAAAGCCCTTGGCAGATCGGCCGTCGGCTTCGACACGATCTGATGGGCGTCGCGCCAGATGACCTCGCGCTGGCCGGCCGTTTTGATCGTGCGCACTGGCAGACCGCCCTCGCCGATCAGCCAGGCGCAGTAGCGCGCACGGCTGATCGCCTCGGCGGCGTGCGGGTCGAACCAGCAGATGCCCCAGATCGAGTTACGCCGCTTGAAGTGGCGACCGATCCTGCCGGGCATCGGCAAATGCTCGTTGAACCAGTCGAACTGCTCACGCAGTTCGGCCAGGATCCAGTCCGGGCAGCCATTCCTGTAGAGATACCAGGACGCGCGGAAGAAGCCGGCCTCCACCCGGCTGTTCGGATGGATGAGCGGCGTAACGAAACGCACATACATGATGACAACCGCGCGGCCTCGACGGCGGCGCGCTCCCCTGCAACTTCGGTGAATTCGAGCTGTGAAAGTGCCGCCCTTCGGCGGCCTCAGCCTTTTGCCGAAGGGAGACGGAATGTCAGGCGCATATCGATGCGTCTCATCGGTCGTCTCCAAGAGGACGGGTTGCGGAGCATGCGGACGAGCCAGCAGCTCGCCCCATCGGGAGCGGGCACGTACACGCATTCCGGATCGATATCAAGCCAAAACAATCAGAGGTTTCCGCAACTGCCTGGCAGCCTGTTTGCCGCAAATGGTCATTCATGGCACAATCTCTCTTTCTGCCACAGATCGGGGTTTGCGCCATGACTGAGCCAGAGACGCCCAAAGGCTTCGCCGAGGAGCCGCAGAAGCCATACAACTCCAGGATCCGGGCCGAGTTGCTGCGCAAGCCGCCGAAGTTCGAGCGCTTGCGCGTGGGCGACGGCGGCCGCATCGTCATCCCCGCCGCCATGCGTGAGGAAATGGGCATCAAGCCCGGCGACGATCTCGTCGCCCAGGTCGAGAACGGAGAGCTGAGGCTGATCTCGCACCAGATGGCCCTCACCCGTGTGCAGCAAGAGATGGCCAAGTACAAGAAGCCGGGAGAAAGCGTTGTCGACGAGTTCCTGGCCGAACGCCGCGCTATGTGGGGTGAAGAGTGATCGTGCTCGACGCCTCGGCCGTGCTGGCGGCGATGTTGCAGGAGCCCGGAGCCGACCGGGTCCATGCGCTCGTCGACAAGAGCGTGATCTGCGCCGTCAATGTCACGGAGGTCATCTCGAAGCTGACCGACAAGGGCTACGACGAAGTTGACGTACGCCAGCAGTACGAGAACTTGAGTCTCGATGTGGTGTCGTTCGACCAACACCTGGCGCTGGTCGCCGGGCACCTGCGCGCATCGACGCGCCACAAGGGCTTGTCGCTGGGTGACCGCGCCTGCCTGGCGCTGGCGATACTGACGGAACGAACAGCCGTCACCGCCGACAGGAAATGGGCCGACCTGGATGTCGGCTGCAAGATAGAGGTCATTCGCTGAGAGGCGATCGAGAGCGGAGATGGCTCGACAGCAACAAACCGACGTCTGGACTTCGCCGAAATTACGAGGCTAGTGCGTTAGATTCGCCACCCACCATGACTGCTTCGCGCTCTTGCGCGCTGCATCGCATGGGTATCACTCCAAGAGGAAAAATGCCGACGCTTCATTCCCAGCTCTCCCCCTCCTCCGAAAGCTTCAAGGCCAATGCGGCGCGCCTGCGAACGCTGGTGGCCGACATCAGCGAGAAAGCTGCGACGGTGGAGCGCGGCGGTTCGGAGGATGCGCGCAAGCGGCATATGTCGCGCGGCAAGCTTCTGCCGCGTGAAAGGCTGGCGCAACTGCTCGACGCCGGCTCGCCCTTCCTCGAGGTCGGCCAGTTCGCCGCCTTCGGCCTCTATGGCGGCGACATCGCGTCCGCCGGCGTGATCGCCGGCATCGGCCGCGTCGAAGGCACCGAGGTGATGGTGGTGGTCAACGACGCCACGGTGAAGGGCGGCACCTATTATCCGATGACTGTGAAGAAGCATCTGAGGGCGCAGGAGATCGCGCTGCAGAACAATCTGCCCTGCATCTATCTCGTCGATTCCGGCGGCGCCAACCTGCCCAACCAGGACGAGGTGTTTCCCGACCGCGATCATTTCGGCCGCATCTTCTTCAACCAGGCCAACATGTCGGCGGCGGGCATTCCGCAGATCGCCTGCGTCATGGGCTCGTGCACGGCGGGCGGCGCCTATGTGCCGGCGATGTCCGACGAGACCGTCATGGTGCGCAACCAGGCCACCATCTTTCTCGCCGGCCCGCCGCTGGTCAAGGCGGCGACGGGCGAAGATGTCAGCGCAGAAGAGCTGGGCGGCGCCGACCTGCACACGCGGGTGTCGGGTGTCGCCGACCACTATGCCGTCGACGACGAACACGCTCTGGCGATCGTCCGGCGCATCGTCAAAAACCTGAATCGGAAGAAGGACATCGGGCTGGTCCTGAAGACATCGATTCCGCCCGTTCATGCGCCGGAAGAGGTCTATGGCGTCATCCCGGCCGACCTGCGCCAGCCCTATGACGTGCGCGAGGTGATCGCGCGCGTCGTCGACGGCTCCGAATTCGACGAGTTCAAGCAGAACTACGGCACCACACTGGTGACGGGCTTTGCCCATGTCCACGGCATGCCGGTCGGCATCATCGCCAACAATGGCGTGCTGTTTTCGGAGAGCGCGCTGAAGGGCGCACATTTCATCGAGCTGTGCTGCCAGCGCAAGATCCCGCTTGTCTTTCTGCAGAACATCACCGGCTTCATGGTCGGCGCCAAATACGAAGCCGGCGGCATTGCCAAGGACGGCGCCAAGCTGGTGACGGCGGTGGCGACCGCCCAGGTGCCGAAGGTCACCATCATCATCGGCGGTTCGTTCGGCGCCGGCAATTACGGCATGTGCGGCCGCGCCTACTCGCCACGTTTCCTGTGGATGTGGCCGAACGCGCGCATATCGGTGATGGGCGGCGAGCAGGCAGCGACAGTGCTTGCCATGGTCAAGCGCGAAGGCATCGAGCGCAAGGGCGGCAGCTGGAGCAAGGAAGAAGAAGCCGAGTTCCGCGCACCGATCCTCGAGAAATACGAGCGCGAGGGGCACCCGCTCTATTCGTCGGCCCGACTGTGGGACGACGGCATCATCGACCCGGCCAGGACGCGCGAGGTGCTGGCGCTCAGCCTGTCGGCAGCGCTCAACGCGCCTGTACCAGACACCAAATTCGGCGTGTTCAGGATGTGATGGGGGATCAAGGAATGTTTTCGAAAATCCTCATCGCCAATCGCGGCGAGATCGCCTGTCGCGTCATCCGCACCGCCCGCAGGATGGGCGTGAAGACGGTGGCGGTCTATTCGGACGCCGATGCGCGCGCGCTGCATGTCGCCATGGCCGACGAGGCCGTGCATATTGGCGGCTCGCCTGTCGCCGAGAGCTATCTGCGCGGCGACGTCATCATCGCGGCGGCCAAGGCGACCGGCGCCGAGGCGATCCATCCCGGTTACGGCTTCCTGTCCGAGAACCCCGGTTTCGTCGACCAGGTGACGCAGGCAGGCCTCGTCTTCATCGGCCCGTCGGCAGATTCGATCCGCGCCATGGGGCTCAAGGATGCCGCCAAGCGGCTGATGGAAAAGGCCGGCGTGCCGGTCGTTCCAGGCTATCACGGCGAGGCGCAGGAGATCGTCATCCTCGCTTCCAAGGCGCGCGAGATCGGCTATCCCGTACTGATCAAGGCGCGTGCCGGCGGCGGCGGCAAGGGCATGCGCCGCGTCGACCACCCCGACGATTTCGCCGATGCGCTGTCCGGCGCACGGCGCGAGGCCAAGGCCGCCTTCGGCGACGACCGCGTGCTGGTCGAGAAATATGTCGACAAGCCGCGCCACATCGAAGTGCAGGTGTTCGGCGACAATTTCGGCAATGCCGTGCATCTGTTCGAACGCGACTGCTCGGCGCAACGCCGCCACCAGAAGGTGATCGAGGAAGCCCCTGCCCCCGGCATGACCGCCGAATTGCGCGCGGCGATGACCGATGCCGCCGTCAAGGCCGCCAAGGCGATCCAGTATTCCGGCGCCGGCACGATCGAGTTCATCGTCGATGCCTCGGACGGGCTGAAGCCGGATCGTTTCTGGTTCATGGAAATGAACACGCGGCTGCAGGTCGAGCACCCGGTGACCGAGATGATATCGGGCGTCGACCTTGTCGAATGGCAGCTTCGGGTCGCCTCGGGCGAGCCGATACCGCTGGCGCAGGAGGACATCACGCTATCAGGCCATGCCTTCGAGGCACGGCTCTATGCCGAGGATCCCGCCAAGGGTTTCCTGCCGGCGATCGGCACGCTGCATCATCTCAGCTTCCCCGGGGAAGCTGCGGCGGGCACCGAACTCCGCATCGAGACCGGCGTGCGCCAGGGCGATGCGATCTCGCCCTTCTACGATCCGATGATCGCCAAGGTGGTGACGCACGGGCCTGATCGCACAACCGCGCTCGCAGCACTCGCCGACGCAGTCACCCGCACCGAAGTGGCGGGCTCGACGACAAATGCGGCGTTCCTGGCTGCCCTTGCCCGCGACCCCGACTTCGCCTCAGGAGATGTCGACACCGGTCTGATCGGGCGCAAGCAGGACGAGCTGACGGTGACCGCGCCGCCGAGCAGCCGGGCCGTGGCGCTTGCCGCACTGGCTGCCACCGGAGCCATGGCATCTGCTGCCTCTGACGATCCGTGGTCCAGCCTCACCGGCTATGCCCATTTCAACCCGCTGGCGCGGCGGGCGACTTTGTCGTTCGGCGGCACGGGCATTGTCGCCCACATCACGGCGCGGCCGGACGGGCGTTTCCAGGTCAGGCCGGAGGGCGGCGAGGCCTTCGTGCTAAGCGCGGGCGCGGGCGCGGGCGATGCGGGAGCGACGGTCGCGGCGTGGCCCGGCCATGTCACGGTGTTCGAAGCTGGCCGCTCCTTCGACTTCGCCATCAGCGATCCGTTCGCACGCGCTGCCGAAATCGGCGAAGGCACGTCGAGCATGCGCGCGCCGATGCCGGGCCTGGTCAAGCTCGTTCGCGCGACAAAGGGCGACAAGGTGGCAAAGGGCCAGCCGCTGCTGGTGCTGGAGGCGATGAAGATGGAGCACACCATCACCGCCACCCATGACGGGGTGATCAGCGAGATCGCCGCCGAGGGCGCGCAGGTGACCGACGGAACGGTGCTGGTGCGCTTCGAGGAGTAGTCAGTCTCCGCTTTTCTTCGAATCGCGGAAGCCCTCCATCTTCTTGTTTTTGCGCAATTCCCGGGAAAACCGCCGCACAGTTTTCCCGGCTCTTACGCGAGCCTTGCTGTTTGCGCATGCCAGACCAGCCCGAAAATCTGTATCGGATTTCGGGCTGGTGCCGTATTGCTGCGATGCAGCAAACATGGACAGGCACGCGCAGTGACCAATATCAGCAACAGTGATGCCCTCCCGCATCGCCAGTACGAGGACGTGCTGGCACTGCTCACCGGTACCATGATGGTGGCGCTCGGGCTGGTGCTCTACACCAATGCCGGGCTGATCACCGGCAGTTCGGCCGGACTGGCGCTGCTTGTCCAATACGCCACCGGCTACGGCTTCGGCGCCATCTTCTTCGTCATCAACCTGCCGTTCTATTATCTCGCCGTGAAGCGCATGGGCTGGCCGTTCGCGCTGCGCACCTTTGCCGCCGTGGCGCTGATTTCGCTGCTGTCGCGGCTAGTGCCCGACTGGATCGGCATCGGCCACCTCAACCCGCTCTATGCAGCGATAGCGGGCGGCGGCCTGATGGGCATGGGCCTACTGGTGCTGTTCCGCCATCGCGCCGGGCTCGGCGGCTTCAACATCCTGGCCTTGTACCTGCAGGACAATCATGGCATCCGCGCCGGCTATTTCCAGCTCGCGGTCGACCTCGTCATCCTTGTCGTGTCGCTGTTTTACCTTGAGCTCGACAAGGTCGCACTTTCGGTGCTGGGTGCCGCGGTGCTCAACCTGATCATCGCCATCAACCATCGCCCCGGCCGTTATGTCGGCATGAGCTGAAACGCAAAAGCCGCGCCAGACGGCGCGGCCCTGCGTGCGACAGCTATGCCGGATCAGCCGGCGGTCGGCTGCTTGGTCTTCCTGAGATAGGGCAGGACGCGCTCGAACGAGCCGAAGCGCTTGATCGCGTCCTCGTCGGAGACGGCTGCGGTGACGATGACATCGTCGCCCTGCTTCCACTGCACCGGCGTTGCCACCTGGTATTTGGCGGTCAGCTGGATCGAATCCAGCGCGCGCAGGATCTCGTCGAAGTTGCGGCCGGTCGACATCGGATAGGTCAGGGTCAGCTTGACCTTCTTGTCGGGGCCGATGACAAACACCGAACGCACCGTGGCATTGTCTGCCGGGGTGCGGCCTTCCGAGCTGTCGCCAGCCGTCGCCGGCAGCATGTCGAAAAGCTTGGCAATGGCAAGCGTCGGGTCACCGATCATCGGATAGTCGACCTTGTTGCCGGAGAGCGTCTCGATGTCGGCCTTCCATTTGTGGTGGTTCTCGACCGGATCGACCGAAATGCCGATGATCTTGGCATTGCGCTTGGCAAAGTCGGCCTTCAGCCCGGCCATGTAGCCGAGTTCGGTGGTGCAGACGGGCGTAAAATCCTTGGGGTGCGAAAACAGCACGGCATAGCCGTCACCGATCCAGTCGTGGAAGCTGATCGCGCCTTCCGTCGTGTCGGCCTTGAAATCCGGGGCAGTGTCATTGATGCGAAGGCTCATGGTCGGTTCCTCCTGAATGCGACGCACACGGCTTGCGCCGGCCAGAACGGCCTGATTTCGGCGTCCACGTGCGAAAATCTCATTTTGCGCCAAGCGCGTGAAAACGACAATGGCCGGGACGTGCCCGGCCATTGAATGCATCTCTGTGGCTTACTGCCACAATGGCCGGGACGTGCCCGGCCATTGAATGCGTCCAGACGGCTTACTGCTTGATCGGCGCGTATTTGCCGTCGTGCCACTGGTTGATGTCATAGCTGGCGTTCTTGAGATCGCCCTTCTCGTCGAAGACGACATCGCCGACGACGGTGCTGATCGGCTTGCCATCCTTGAGCGCCTCGGCGACCTTCATCGGATCATCCGTGCCGGCACGCTCGATGCCCTGCGCGAAAGCCTGGATGGTGGCGTAGGAGAACAGGGTAAAGCCTTCCGGCACGAAACCGCCGGCCTTGATCTTCTCGACAGCTTCCTTGGCCTCGGGCTTGGCCTGCGGGTCGGAGGGGAACACGAACAGCGTGCCCTCGCCGGCCGGGCCGGCGATCTGCCAGAACTCGGGCGAAGCGATCGAGTCGGGCATGATCAGCTGATACTTGAAGTTCTGCTCGGCCGACTGGCGCAGGATGAGGCCGGCTTCGGGGTGGTAGCCGCCGAAATAGACGACGTCGGCCTTGAGTTCCTTGAGCTTGGTGACCAGCGCCGAATAATCCTTCTCGCCGGCATTGATGCCTTCGTAGAGAACTTCGGTCAGGCCACCGGCATTCATCGTCGCCTTGACGGCGTCGGCGACACCCTGGCCGTAGGCGCTCTTGTCGTGCAGCACGACGACGTTCTTGCCCTTGTACGTCTCGGCGATCCACGGGCCGATGAAGGCGCCCTGGGCGTCGTCACGCGTGTAGAGACGCATGATCGTCGGCCAGCCCTTCTTGGCGGCGTCGTCGGTCAAGACCGGGTTCGAGGATGCCGGCGACATCATCAGCGCGCCGCTCTCGGCATAGACGGCGGAGGCCGGGATGCTCGAGCCCGAGCAGGCGTGGCCGTCGATGAACTTGATGCCGTTGGCAACGATGCGGTTGGCGACCGAAACCGCCTGCTTGGGATCGCAGACGTCGTCTTCGATCGACAGCTTGAGCTGGCGCCCGAGAACGCCGCCCTTTTCGTTGATCGCCTTGACGGCGGCTTCCGCACCTTGCTTGAACTGGTCGCCGATATTGGCGAGCTGGCCGGTCATCGGGCCGGCTACGGCAATGCCGATATCCTGCGCGTAGGCTGCGCCGGCGCTGAGCGACAGGCCGACCAGTGCCGCGCCAAATGTACGTTTCAAATGCATTGTTACCCTCCCTGGGACGCTCCGGTTTCCCCGGATCGCGTCATGCGTGCAATCGCCGAAAGCTGTCATTGCGACCGGGACTTGTCTTGGCGCATCGGCGTCAGGATGTTGTGCCTGCAAACGGGGCGGCGGGCAATGCGGTGGCCGAACGATGCTGCCACGCCATGGGGCCAAAACAAAAAGGCCGCGCCGATCTTATGTGATCGGTCACGGCCTTTTTCGTGGAGAGCGCCGCGAGCATCTTCGGCCCGTCGGACATTCGCCTGCCCTGTCTAACTCGGTCCAGCTGGTGATGAGACATGCTGGAGGTCATGTCCCTGGCACATCTTGCTCGTCCTTCAAGCAGTGCGCTCTTGGAATTGGGGGCTGCCATCCCGGCGCCCCGGCTCTTCCCCCGAAGAAGCTTGATCAGTGCATCGTCATCCATTCGCGCGCTTCGCGCAGCGCCTTGACGATGTCGAGCTTGGACATCGTGCCGGAGAGCTCCGAGCGCAGGGCGGCCGCCCGGGCCGAACCCTTGATCGCGGCGATGTTGAACCATTTGTGGGCGGCAACCACGTCGACCTCGCAGTCGCGGCCGGTCGCATACATCATGCCGAGTTCGAGAAGAATGTCGGCCTGAGCGGTGGTTCCCATCGCGCCGAAGCCAGCGTCAAAGATTTCGAAACGTGCCATTTTCTTATCCCCTGCCTGTCTCCTGAGAGCCGGCCCGGTGGTGTTCCGGAGCTGCCCTTTCGATGCTTCCGAGAATGCCGGGGAGCCTTGAATCCGCCGTTAAATGGCTTGCTTAACTCGAAGAAAACAAACTGAAAACAAAGGGTAAAGCTCGGAATTCATTAAGGATAGGAGTCCTTGCGGCAGCTGGAATTTGCAGAAAATGCGATGAAAATTCTCCAGTCGCCGGATAAGTCTTTGATAACCACGCGGCACATTGATCGATAGCCAGGGATGAACTTCGGCACCCGGATGGCGCTTTTCGGCGGTCTCAAAAAGGCTCAAAACTAACCCAGCGGCACCACTTTCGTTTTGCCGACGGCTGCATTACGCTTACGTTTGCGTAAATGTCAGGCAGGGAGAGTGCCTGTGGGCGACAATTCAACCGGGAGGACTTCAATGCTTCGCAAGATGAGCCTGGCCATCGCGGCCACCCTGATGATGGCGGGTGCGGCCTATGCCGATCCGATCGAAGGCAACTGGAAGACGGAAGCCGGATCGACTGCCGCGATCACGCCCTGCGGCGGCGGCTTCTGCATCACGCTGAAGGACGGCAAGCACGCCGGCAAGAAGATCGGCACCTTCAATGCCAATGGCGGCACCTATGCCGGCAAGATCACCGACCCGGCCAATGACAAGACCTATACCGGCAAGGCCTCGGTCGCCGGCTCGACGCTCAAGATGAGCGGCTGTGTGCTCGGCGGCCTGATCTGCAAGACGCAGAACTGGAAGAAGCTGTAAGGCGACCAGGAAACAGTCGTCAGTATCAGGGGGAGGCAGTGCCGGCGGGCGCTGCCTCCCCCATTCGTTTTTGCGCTGTCTGCGCGTTCAGGCCCTGGCGCGCTGGCCGAACAACACCTTCTGGGCTTCCTTGTCGTCGGCGAGGTTGCGGCGGTGGTCCTCACCGACGGCGAGGCCACGGCTCACTGCCGGACGAGCCAGCAACGTGTCGAACCAGCGCTTGAGATGCGGGAAGTCCTCGAGCTCCTGGCCCTGGTTCTTGTAAGGCTTGACCCAGCCGAGCGAGGCGATGTCGGCGATCGAATAGTCGCCGGCAAGGAATTCGCTATCGGCGAGGCGCTTGTTCATCACGCCATAGAGCCGGTTGACCTCATTGGTGTAGCGATCGATGCCATAGGCGATCTTCTCCGGCGCATATTGCCGGAAGTGATGGGCCTGGCCGGCCATCGGGCCGAGGCCGCCAACCTGCCAGAACAGCCACTGATCGACCTCGGCGCGGCCGCGCTCGTCCGAGGGATAGAGCTTGCCGAACTTGCGGCCGAGATATTGCAGGATCGCCCCGGATTCGAAGATCGAGATCGGCGCGCCGCCCCATTTGCCGTCAGCGGTCGGCCCTTCCGGGTCGATGATCGCCGGCATGCGGTTGTTGGGCGCGATCTTGAGGAATGACGGCTCGAACTGCTCACCCTTGCCGATGTTGATGTATTTGACGGTGTAAGGAACGCCCAGTTCCTCCAGCATGATCGAAATCTTCCAGCCATTGGGCGTCGGCCAGTAATAGAGTTCGATCGGCAATGTCTGGCTGGTCATTCCGCAGTCTCCGTTGGTGAGCGTTGCTCAGGAGATATGCGCAGCGGGGCGAAACACAACCCTGCGGACCCATCAAGGCTCGTCAATAAATTTGAACCGAAGATGAACGGAGGTCTCAGAACCCGTTCAGTCGCAGCTTGGCATAGTCCGATCCATCGAAGGAGAAGACACCAATGCTCGCCCGCCGGTTCACCATCGTCTGCCTGCTCAGCGCCCTGTTCGGGATCATGTTCGCAACGCTGGTGGCAGAGACCAGCCGCCCTGCCCGCTCCTGGGAAATCGTGAAGAAGTAACGACGCAACACAAGATCGAAAAGAAGCAACGCCAATGACCCGCACCGCAACCCAGATCAAGAAGACGCTCCGGCTGCTGCCGCGCGCCGCCATGATCCTGATGGTCCTTGCCGCTCCGGTGCTGGCCGTTCCGCAGCTTCGCGCCGATTACGGCTCGACCATCGAGGCACCTGCCGCCCGCAAGAGCGGCGTCGGCTTCGTGCTCCTGGTCAGCCTGCAGCGCACCTGAGAGATTTGAAAGGACGCGCCGCGAGACCTCTCGCAGCCGTCATAATTGATCTCTATAATAGGTCATGGAAAAGCGAATCTATCCTCAACCTATCGAATCGATCTCTTCGCCGCTGCCGTTTCCTCGGCAGAGCTTTACTGATGCCGACAAGGCGGTTGCTGCCTTGCAGGCGCTTTACGAGCGCAACACCGCCTTCCTGCGCGACGCCTTCGCCTCGCTGGCAGCCGGCGCCGACACCAATGTCAGGTTCCGCGCCTGCTATCCCGAAGTCGGCGTCACCACGACATCCTACTCCCAGGTCGACTCGCGCCAGGCCTATGGCCACATGCCGACCCCGGGGCATTTCTCGACCACGATCACCCGGCCGGACCTGTTCCAGAGCTACCTCACCGAGCAGCTCAAGCTGATCATGCGCAACCATGGCGGCCCGGTGACGGTTTCGGAATCGACGACGCCGATCCCGCTGCATTTCGCCTTCCTCGAGGGCACCCATGTCGACGGTGCCGCCGCTGACCGCATCCAGCGGCCGATCCGCGACCTGTTCGACGTGCCGGATCTCGACGGCACCGACGACCACATCGCCAACGGCACCTTCGAGATCATGCCGGGCGAATCCCGCCCGCTGGCCGTGTTCACCGCCCAGCGCATCGACTATTCGCTGCACCGGCTGGCGCATTACACGGCCACGACGCCGCATCACTTCCAGAACTTCGTGCTGTTCACCAACTACCAGTTCTATATCGACGAGTTCGTCGTTTTGGCCCGTGACCTGATGGCCAAGGGCGTCGGCGGCTATACGGAATTCGTCGAGCCGGGCGGCGTGGTGACCAAGGCGGGCCAATCGGCGCCATCGGAAGGCACGCCGGCGGCAAGGCTGCCGCAGATGCCGGCCTATCACCTGAAGAAGCCGGGCCATGCCGGCATCACCATGGTCAATATCGGCGTCGGTCCTTCCAACGCCAAGACCATTACCGACCACATCGCCGTGCTCAGGCCGCATGCCTGGCTGATGCTCGGCCACTGCGCCGGCCTGCGCAACACCCAGGCGCTGGGCGACTATGTGCTGGCGCATGCCTATGTCCGCGAAGACCACGTGCTCGACGACGACCTGCCGGTGTGGATCCCGATCCCGCCGCTGGCCGAGGTGCAGGTGGCGCTGCAGGAGGCCGTGGCAGAAGTAACCGGCCTGTCCGGCTACGACCTCAAGCGCATCATGCGGACGGGAACCGTCGCCACCATCGACAACCGCAACTGGGAACTGCGCGACCAGCGCGGGCCGGTGCAGCGGCTGTCGCAGTCGCGCGCCATCGCGCTCGATATGGAGTCGGCGACGATCGCCGCCAACGGCTTCCGCTTCCGCGTGCCCTACGGCACGCTGCTGTGCGTGTCCGACAAGCCGCTGCATGGCGAGCTCAAGCTGCCGGGAATGGCGACCGAGTTCTACAAGCGGCAGGTGGCGCAGCATCTGACCATCGGCATCCGCGCCATGGAAAAGCTGGCCGAAATGCCGAATGAGCGGCTGCATTCGCGCAAGCTGCGCAGCTTCGCCGAGACGGCGTTCCAGTAAGCTGCCGACCGAGAGCTCGGCCGCAGCCTAGTGCTTGCGGCCGAAGACGGCGGTGCGTCTGACAAAGCCGCCGCCGAAACGCGGCGGCGATCCTGCAGGCGGCTCGTCCGAGCCGCCCTCGCCCTTGCGGTAGAGCTGCAGGCTGTTGCCCACGGCCTTTGCCGTGCGCTCCTTCTGCTCCCAATCGGCGATCAATTCGCGCCGCTTGTCCCGGTCAGGCTCGACCGAGGCGGCGACCGAGCGCATGCCGCCTGGGACCAGCGTGCGGCTCTCATGTTCCATCGTGGTGTAGCTGTGCTGCCGGGAGAAGCGCAGGGTCAGCGCGTAGCACGGCTCGCGCATGCCGATCGGGTGCTGCTCGGCAGCAACATGCCGGACACGATAGGAATAGTCGCCGTTTTCGGGACCGAAGGTCTCGTCGTCGGGGACGACATAGCCATTGGGCTGAATGGCGACGCGGATGAAGGCAAGCGCTGCGTCGTAAAGATCGATCCACGGAATGGGCGCCGGTGCGACATAGACTTCGCGGCCGATATAGTCGGCGCCGCCCAGGGTCAGCAGGCCAGCCGGTTGTTCGTTGAAACCGGGCGCCGGCTCGCCGGCGAAAAGCTTGGGATGGACGGTCAGCATGCTGGGCTGCGGCTGGTCCAGAAACGCCGTGAACTGCTCGCCGGCGATCAGCATGTTGCTCTGGGTCCAGTGAATGGCGCTGGCGGGCTGGACCTTGAGAAGGTGGCGGCAGACCTCGCCGAGGATCTCGACGCGCATGTTGAATTCGCGCAGCGTCGCCCCCGGGCGCTGCATGCCGATCTGGCTGAAGAAGCCCGCAATGTCAGGATTGTCGGTGACGCCGCCCATCACGCCATGGTGGACCTCGACAAGGACATGCGCGGTGTGCCGGCGCACGCGCTCCCGGGCATCCGGCATCAGCAGCGTGGTTGCCGCGGAGCCGAGGGTCGGGGCGAAAACCGCCGCATCGGCGGGCCGGGGAAAATAGGTGACGAGGATCTGGAATTCGCCGGGGCCCCTCATCAGGACGAAATGGCGGTCCTCCTGGACGACGTTGAGCGGCAATTGCCTCTCGAGCATCGCCTTGCGGAAGGCGTTGAGATGCGGCGACGGATAGATCTCGTCGCCGCCCTCATAGAGGATCGCTGCCTGGATGTTGTTGGTGTACCTGCCGGTCATGGTTGCACCTCGCCTCACCGCAACGGTGCCATTTGGCCGCAAAAGCAAGGTTAACTTCCAGCGCAACCACAAGCTGTGGTTAAGAATCCCCTTGCGTCATAGAGCTTTGCGCCCGAGGCGGGCAAGATCACTGCCCGTTGACGAAGGACAGGATCAGGCGATGGACGTTGCCGCCATCGTTGAGCTCGACGCGGTCGAAGTCGCTGCTCTGCTGGCGTTGCGCCAGCGACGCCTCCGACAGCGGCTTGATGATCTCCTGCCTGATCTTTTTGCAGCCGGGATCGCCCGGCACAGAGAGGCCGATGGTGGTCCGCTCGATCGTCGCCACCATGTCCTTGATCATCTGGCCGTGCACCAGCTCGTGGCGGCGGACGCCTTCGTAAAAGACGTCCCAGCGCTGCTTCAGCCCGTCCGGCAGGCGTCCGGACGGTTTGGGCAAGGTGTAGGTGATGATCAGCTTGGGCTTTGCCGAAACCAAGGTGCAGCCGTCGCCTTGCGGCACGTAGTTGCGCTGCCATGTAAGCTTGAAATTGGTGTGGGCGATGGCGCGGCCGATGCCGGCCTTCGGGCCGCGCTCGCCGATCGAGGCGTAGAGCTCGGGGGCCGTGCTTCCCGAGATTGCGTAGGTCTTGACCTGCTCGACCACCTGCCCCTCGGCATGCGCGGCAAAGGGAGCCATGACGAACAGCGCCGCACATGCGCGCAGCCAGCGATGGGCGGTCGAATTCATTCCAGTCTCCACAAGGCCGATCAGTTGCGCATCACGAGCGCATCGATGCCGATTTCCCGGCCATCGGTCTCACAAGTCGCCCGGCATTTCAACCGCCGGTCGCCAGCGCTGCCACCTTGCCCGTCCTCGCCGACGGAGCTTTCCAGCAAAGCGCAAGCGGCCCATAATCGATCATCAATGGGCCGCATTTGTTGCTACATGAAACTGGAATGACGACGTTCTACAGACTGGGCAGGATCGCCTGCTTCCTGGCGATGATGATCTTGTCGGTGCCGCTGGTCGCCGGCTTCTTCGGCGCCTGGCATCCGGCGCTCGACTCCTTTGCGCATTTCAGGGTGCACCTGGCGGTGGCGATGATGCTGGCGGCATTGCCGCTGCTGTTGACCTCGCTGCGCTGGCAGGCCGTTGCTGCGCTGGCATTCGGTGCCGCAGCCCTGTCCACCACCTCGAGTTCGCTGCCTTTGCCCGGGCTCGGGCCTGTGCATGCGGCGTTCCAGCCGCGCGCCGATGGCCGGCCGGTCTACAAGATGCTGCAGATGAACCTGCGCTTCAAGAACACCCAGCCTGAGAAGGTGCTGTCGCTTGTCGGTCGCTGGCAGCCCGACGTCATCACCTTCCAGGAGGTGTCGGCGATGTGGGAAGGCAAGCTGCAGCCGCTGTTTGCGCGCTACCCCTACCGCATGATGTGCCCCTATCCGAACGGCATCTTCGGCTCGGCGATCCTGTCGCGGCGGCCATTTGTTGAAGGCAGTCAGCCGCAGTGCTTCGGCGGCGGCGCGCTGGCAACGGCCAAGGTCGATTTCGGCGGCCGGGCAAGCGACGTGGTGTCGATCCATCTCGGCTGGCCCTGGCCGTTCGAGCAATCGCAGCAGATTGGCGAGTTGAGCGGCAATCTCGCAGCGCTTGGCGAGAGCGCCATTCTCGGCGGTGATTTCAACGCCACGCCGTGGAGTGCCGCGGTCGCCCGCGTCGCCAGGCTCGGCGGACTGACGCTGATGCCGGCTGCCGGCCGCACCTGGCTGACCTTCATGCTGCCCGACTTCATGCGCTTCGCCGGGCTGACCATCGATCATGTCATGGCCAAGGGCGACGTGCTGGTCCACGCGGTGACGATGGGCGAGGATGCCGGCTCGGACCACCGTCCGCTGCTGATCGAGTTCTCGTTCCGCGACAGCGCCACCCATCCGGAAGACAGCGAGACGCAGACGGTCAGGATCGAGACCGGCGAGCCGCCGCACAGCTGAGATCGCCCCGCAGACGGAAACGGCCCGGAAGTCGATGACCCCGGGCCGCTGAAATCGTCATGTGCTGCTTGCCAGCTCACATGTTGGGATAGACCGGCCCTTCGCCGCCCTGCGGCGGCACCCAGTTGATGTTCTGGTTGGGATCCTTGATGTCGCAGGTCTTGCAGTGGACGCAGTTCTGCGCGTTGATGACAAACTTGGCGTCGGCGTGGCCGGGATCGCCGGCGATCGAATTGCCGTCCTTGTCGACCCACTCATAGACGCCGGCCGGGCAGTATCGGCTCGACGGGCCGGCGAAGACGCCATATTCCGAGCGCTTCTGCAGCTCCATGTCCTTGACCTGGAGGTGGACCGGCTGGTCTTCCTCGTGGTTGGTGTTGGACAGGAACACCGACGACAGGCGGTCGAAGGTCAGGACGCCGTCAGGCTTGGGGTAGTCGATCTTCTTGTGCTTCGACGCCGGCTCGAGCGACTGGGCATCCGACTTGCCATGCTTCAGCGTGCCGAAGGGCGAGACGCCGAACAGCGTGTTGAGCCACATGTCGAGGCCGCCAAGGCTGACGCCGAGGATGGTGCCGAAGCGCGACCACAGCGGCTTGACGTTGCGGACTTTCTTCAGATCCTTGCCGATGTCGGTCGAGCGCCATGCGGCTTCATAAGAAGCGAGCTCATCATTGGCACGGCCGGCGCCGATGGCCTCCGCCACGTGCTCGGCGGCGAGCATGCCCGACAGCACGGCGTTGTGCGACCCCTTGATGCGCGGAACGTTGACCAGACCGGCCGAGCAGCCCATCAGCACGCCGCCGGGGAACGAAAGCTTCGGCACCGACTGGTAGCCGCCCTCGGTGATGGCGCGCGCGCCATAAGACAGGCGCTTGGCGCCGTCGAAGGTGTGGCGGATCGCCGGATGCGTCTTGAAACGCTGGAACTCCTCGAAGGGCGACAGATAGGGGTTCTTGTAGTTGAGGTGGACGACGAAGCCGACCGCAACCATGTTGTCCTCGAGGTGATAGAGGAACGAGCCGCCGCCGGTCTTGAAATCGAGCGGCCAGCCGAAGGAGTGCTGGACGAGGCCCGGCTTGTGATGCTCGGGCGCGACCTGCCACAGTTCCTTGAGGCCGATGCCGAATTTTTGCGGCTCCTTGCCGGCGCCGAGATCGTATCTGGCGATCAGCTGCTTGGCGAGCGAACCGCGGGCGCCCTCGCCGATCAGGACATATTTGCCCATCAGCGCCATGCCGGGCGCGAAGGACGGGCCATGCGAGCCGTCGCGCTCGACACCCATGTCGCCGGTGTAGACGCCGGTGACGGCGCCTTGGTCGTTGTAGATGAGGCCGGCAGCGGCGAAGCCGGGATAGATCTCGACGCCGAGCGCCTCGGCCTTCGTTGCCAGCCAGCGGCAGACATTGCCGAGCGAGACGATGTAGTTGCCGTGGTTGCTCATCAGCGGCGGCATGAACATGTTCGGCAGCTTGACCGAACCTGCCGGCCCGAGGACCAGGAAGTGGTCGTCGGTGACGGGCGTCTTGAACGGGTGGTCGCTGTCGTCGCGCCAGTCGGGCAGCAGCCGGTCGATGCCGATCGGATCGACGACGGCACCGGACAGGATGTGAGCGCCGACCTCGCCGCCCTTTTCGAGCACGACGACGGACAGTTCGGGATTGACCTGCTTGAGCCGGATCGCCGCCGCCAGACCCGCCGGACCTGCACCGACGATGACAACGTCGAATTCCATGCTCTCGCGTTCGATATCGCTCATCAATCCCTCCGCGTTGGCTAGCCCTGTCCCAGGGGCAATCTGTAGCTAAGCGCTGCATAGCGCATCGTCGGCAAACGTCAAACGGACCAATCCGCACATCGGCTGTTTGGCCTAACGACGCTCTCCTCCGAGCAATGAATTATCTTACGTTAACGTAAAGGTCAAAAGATTTCACCTTTCGGCTGTGGGTTATGGCCCGTACTGTCACGAAACAGGTGTTGTTCAACAGCCTTTTCGTCCATTGATTCCATATGCGCCAACACGTGCCTTGCAGGACCGGACTGGAGCGCTTGCACCCCAAACGCCACATCCTGGCTGGGGCTGCCCTTCTTATTGCGACATGTCTTGTCAGCGAAGGTCGCTCGCAGGAGACCGAGGCCGGTCAAAAGGTCTGGAATGCCGGGGCCTATTCGTTTTCCGATGAACTCGGCGGCTTCCAGATCACCGGCGTTTCGGGAACCGGCACCAGGGAAGACCCCTTCGTCATCAGGGAAGAACTGGATTCGTCGACGCCGGTGACGCTGACGATCCGCACGACCCGGCCGATCCGGCCCTTCGACAGCTCGGGCTTCTATGCCAATGGCATCATGTTCATGCGCATCGAGGCGCTGAACAACAGCGGCCAGGCGTGGGTGGAATTCGAGTTCGAGCTGCAGGAGCAGCAAGGCCAGGCCAGCGTGTTCGGCGACGGGCTGTCCTTCGACCAGCGCCGCACCGACAACGTCAACATCTCCTCCGACAGCTTCGCCCAGTACAGCCGCGACTTCGAACCATATGACCGGCTGCGCTTCATCGACGGCAAGGTCGACCCGCTGGCAATTGCCGGCTTCAGCTTCCTGGTCACCGACTACACACCACGCTGGCGCTTTTATCTGGTGCAGGACCCGCGCATTCCGTCCTCGTGAACTTGCAAACCGGCGGCGTAACGCCGTAACTGTGCCAATGGCCTCACTTTCGGGAAACGAACCTCCGGATCTGCGCGATCTGCTCGCCTTCTATGCGGCGGCGGGGGTCGATGATGCGCTTGTCGACGACCCGATCGACCGCTTTGCCGAAAACGCCCAGCAGCGCCTGGCGGCATCACGGCAGCTGGCGGACAGGGCGGCCGAGGCGCCCCGCCCCGGCGCCGCCCCTGCCACGGCACCGCCTCAGCCGCGACCGGCAGCGGTTGCCGCCGTGCCTGACGAGGCGCAGGCCGCCGCGGCACGCGAACTTGCCTCCAAGGCAGCAACGCTCGACGAGCTCAAGCAGATCATGGAAGGTTTCGAGGGCTGCAATCTGAAGGCCACGGCCAAGAGCATGGTCTTTGCCGACGGCAACCCCGAAGCCGATCTGATGCTGGTCGGCGAAGCGCCCGGCCGCGACGAGGACCTCGAAGGCCTGCCGTTCGTCGGCCGCTCGGGCCAATTGCTCGACCGCATCCTTGCAGCGATCGGGCTCGACAGGACATCAGCCTATATCGCCAACGTGATTCCGTGGCGTCCGCCCGGCAACCGCACGCCGACCCCGCATGAAACGGAGATCTGCCGGCCATTCGTCGAGCGCCAGATCGCCCTTGCCAGGCCCAAGGTGCTGGTGACGCTTGGCGGCCCCTCGGCCAAGCTGCTGGTCGGCTCGCAGGACGGAATTCTGAGACTGCGCGGCAGCTGGAAAAACCATGTCACGGCAGACGGCACCGTCATCCCTGTCATGCCGACGCTGCACCCGGCCTATCTGCTGAGAAATCCCGCCCACAAGAAGCTTGCGTGGCGGGATTTCCTCGAGGTCAAGGCGAAGCTGCGGCAACTCGGCAGCCTCTAGCTTTTGTCGCCGATCAGGCAGCCGCGACCACTGACGTGGCGCGGCGGATGCCGATGAACTGCAGTTCGGCGAAGACCGCGACCGCCAGCGCCTGGGCAACCACGAAGGCGATGCCGAGTGCATTCGGCGCCACGACACCGCTGACGAGCAGGCCGAAGCTGGCGACCACCCACAGCACATTGATGGCGATGATGTCGATCATGACGAGCTTCGACACCGTGGCGCGGCGGGCGATGACCACCAGCATGGCAACGAAGGGCACCAGCACCAGGCCTGCCCAGAACAGCAGTTGCGCCGGCAGTTCGAGCAGCGGCGACAACAGCGGGGTGCCAAGCATCATCAGCAGGCCGGCCGCGCCGCTGATCAGCGCATCAGCATGGAGGACGTTGCGAAGGAAGGGGGTGACGGTGATGGACATGGCTGGCTCCTGTTCGGTTGTGGAGGCTGTCTGCGACCGCCTTCCTGAAACCGAACATCTCACCGCCGCTGAACCAATGCGATTACGCTTGAGGTAATAGCAATCAGAATTGCCTCTGCTTAGTGTGGCGGCATGACAAACACACAAAACTCCGTAGGCGACCTCATCCGCGAATGGCGCACCAGGCGGCGCATGAGCCAGCTCGACCTGGCGATGGAAGCTGAAATCTCGCAACGGCATCTGAGCTTCATGGAAAGCGGGCGCTCGGCGCCGTCGCGCGAGATGGTACTGCATCTGGCCGAACAGCTCGAAATCCCGCTGCGCCAGCGCAACCAGCTGCTGCTCGCCGCCGGATACGCACCGAGCTTCAGCGAAAAACCGCTCGACCACCCCTCGCTGGCACCCGCCATGGAGGCGGTGCGCATGGTGCTGAAGGGGCATGAGCCCTACCCCGCCATCGCGGTCGACCGGCATTGGAACCTGATCGAGGGCAATGCGGCGCTCGGCCCGATGCTTGCCGGCGTCGATGCCGCCCTGCTCGAGCCGCCGGTCAACGTGCTCCGGCTCAGCCTGCACCCGAAAGGCGTGGCGCCGCGCATCGTCAACCTGCATGAATGGCGCTCGCATCTGCTCGAACGGCTGAAGCACCAGAACGACACGGCAGGCGACCCGGTGCTCAAGGCGCTGGAGCAGGAATTGCTGACCTATCCCGACGGGCCGCGCCAGGGCCGGCCGCTGCAGGCCGATCCGCTGGCGATCGCCCATCCGCTCCGGCTGCGCGTCGGGGACGACGTGCTGTCCTTCATCAGCACGATCACCGTGTTCGGCACGCCGCTCGACGTGACTCTGTCGGAAATCGCCATCGAATCCTTCTTCCCCGCCGACGAAGAGACGGCGGCGCGGCTCAGGTGCCTGGCCGTTCAATAGCGTCAGGCCGCGATAAGACACGATCCTTTTCGAACGGCGACGGGTCCGGAAAGATCGCCGCCAGGGCTGCCTGCATCTCCACGGCCCTGACACCGGCACGCGCCTCGTCGTCGATCTCGTCATTGAGACAGAAAAAGGCCGGCGGTGCTGCGACCAGGCCTGCCAGCGACCGACTGAACGCCTCGTCGTCCCGGACGGCCACGACATTCTCCTGTACCAGCTTCACCTGCACGACGCCGTCGGCGCGGCCGCGATCACGCTCGGCAATGGCATTGATGTAGAGCACCTTCGCCGACGCGTCCGTGCTCTGGCGGAAACGATGCCGCGCCGTGCGGCGCAGCCAGAAGCCGAAGCGGTCGTGCAGCCAGGCCAGCTTGTCGAGTTCCAGCAGCAGCGGGACATGCGGCGGGTAGGACCAGCGCCTGCGGCGGAACGCCAGGCACAAAAGCAGATTGTTGAAGGCGAGCGTCCTGATGTAGCGATCCGCCCGCAGCCGAAACCGTGGCAGCCTCGCCGCCATGACGTGAAGCCGCGCACGACCATCGGGCAAGACGAACTCTTCCTTCGATACCATCTGGCCGACGAAGAAGTCGTCGTTGAACAGCAGGAAGCGATTGGCGACACCGGCCCTCCCGATGCCGTGCAGATTGGCTTCGATGGCGCTGGAACTGAACACCGGCAGGCCGGAAGGCTCGGCGAAGAATTCCGCATGGGTGACGAGGTTGATGCCGGGACGATCGAGGTCGAGCCATGACGGCACCTGACCGTTGGTGACGAGATGGATGGTGCGGACCCAGGGCAGATGGAAATGGATCGACCGCAGCGCATAACGCAACTCGCCATTCTCGCGAAAACGACAGGATGCCGGCCTCAGCCATGGCCGCTTCGGCCAGTGGCGCAGCAGGCTTTCACGGTGGACAGGATCGCTGCCGTCGACCCAGGGCATGACGACGTCGATCGGGTCGGAAAATGCGTTCAAAGTCATGGCTCGCCCTTCGACGGGAATTCAGTCGCCTCAGATCAGTCCGAGGAGCGGGCAGGCTCCGGATGCATTGCCGTCGCCGCCTATTGCGGCGAGGACGCTTTCTTGACCGCCTGGCGTTCCAGGCCAAGGCGTTGTTCGCGCCAGATGATGAAGATGCCGGCGGCGATGACGATGATGCCGCCGACCAGCGTATGGATGGTCGGCAGGTCGCCGAAGACGAGATAGCCGACGGCGATGCCGAGCAGCAGGGAGGTGTATTCGAAGGGCGCGACGGTCGAGGCCTCGGCGTGGCGGTAGGCCTCGGTCATGAACAGCTGGGCGATACCGCCGCAGAAGCCGCCGGTGACGAGCAGCGCCGTCTGCTGCCAGCTCAGCGACTGCCAGCCGAAAGGCAGGCTGAACAGGGCCATGACGCTGGCGGTCAGCGAGAACCACAAAACGATGGTTGCCGTGCGTTCGGTGTGGACGAGGTTGCGCACCAAAAGCATGGCGATGGCCGACAGGCCCGCGCCGATGATGGCGGCGACAGCTCCCATCGCCGCCTTGTCGCTGACGCCGCCGGGAGAGGTGAACAGCGTCAGGTTGGGCCACGACACGATCAGCACGCCGACGAGACCGACGGCAACCGCGGTCCAGCGATAGGCGCGAACGTTTTCGCCGAGGATCAGCGCGCTGAAGACGACGACGAGCAGCGGCTGGGCATAGTTGAGCGTGATCGCCTCGGGCAGCGGCAGTTGGGTCAGCGCATAGAAACCGAAGCCCATGGCGGTGACGCCGGCGAGCCCGCGCATGATGTGGCCGAATGGCCGCCTGGTGGTGACCGCCGTGCGCAGCTCACCGCGGCAGGCGAGGAAGACGAGGATCGGAAAGATGGCGAAGAAGGACCGGTAGAAGACGATCTGGCCGGCGGGCACCTGGCCGGCCAGCTTGATGGCCGTCGACATGCCGACAAAGATCGCCACCGAAATGACCTTGAGAGCGATACCTGTAAGCGGCGACGACGCCGCCTGAACCACGTTTTGCTTCACTGCTGCCGTGCCGCCTCTATCGCCGCCCAGATGCGCAACGGCGTCGCGGGCATTTCAATGTGGGTGATGCCGTAGGCGCGGTGGAGCGCGTCGGTGACCGCGTTGAGCGCCGCCGGCGTGGCGCCGATGGTGCCGGCCTCGCCCGCGCCCTTCATGCCCATGGCATTGGTGGTCGAGGGCACGTTGCGCGTCTCGAAATGAAAGGACGGCACGCTGTCGGCGCGCGGCATGGTGTAGTCCATGAAGCTGGCCGTCAGCAGCTGGCCGTCCTCGCTGTAGACGGCCTCCTCCTGCAACGCCTGGCCGATGCCCTGGACGACGCCGCCATGGACCTGGCCGGCAAGCAGGATCGGGTTCACGGTTGCGCCGAAATCGTCGACGATGGTGTAGGCGACCACTTCGGTGGTGCCGGTTTCCGGATCGATCTCGACCTCGCAGATATGCGTGCCGTTGGGATAGGTCGCCTCGTCCTGAACAAATTCGCCCATCGCCTTGAGATCGTCGGGGTTTTTCGCCGCCGCATGGAGATCGGCGAAGGCCATGGCGCGGTCGGTGCCGACGATGCGCGCCTCGCCATTGCCAAGCTCGATATCGGCGGCCGCCGCCTCCAGCTCGTCGGCTGCGATCTTCTTCAGCTTCTCGGCAAGGGCAGCACCGGCGCGGGAGGCGGAAACGCCGCCAAGCGGGATCGAGCGCGAGCCACCGGTGCCGCCGCCCTTGGCAAGCTGGTCGGTGTCGCCCTGGTGGACGCTGATGCTGGCGACGTCGAGATTGAGCTTTTCCGAGACGAACTGGGCATAGGCAGTGGCATGGCCCTGACCGTTGGACTGGGTGCCGATGAACACCGAGACGGTGCCGTCGGCATTGAGTTCGACCCGCGCCGGCTCGGAGCCGGCGAAGGCGCAGGCTTCGATGTAGGTCGCCATGCCGAGCCCGCGGATCTTTCCACGCGACCGGGCTTCGGCGAGACGGTCGGGGAATGCAGCCCAGCCGGCGCGTTGCATCGACAGGTCCATATGCGCCTCGAACTCGCCGACATCGTAGAGCCGGCCGGTCTGGGTGCGGTACGGGAACTGCTCCGGGCGGATGAAGTTGCGGCGGCGGATCTCGTCGACAGTGAGACCGAGATCGCGGGCGCAGGCGTCAGTCAGCTTCTCGACCAGAAGCGCTGCTTCCGGGCGCCCTGCGCCGCGATAGGCATCGACAGGACAGGTGTTGGTGTAGACACCTTCGATCGTCACATCGAGCGCCTGGATGTCGTAGACGCCGGTCGACATGCTGGCACCGATATAGGCGATGACAGGGCCATATTGCGAGACGTAGGCGCCGACATTGGAGAGCAACCTGACGCGCAGGCCGAGGAAGCGGCCGTTCCTGTCCATGGCCATCTCGGCTTTGACGACATTGTCGCGGCCTTGCGCGTCGGTGAGGAAGTGTTCGGTGCGGTCGCTCGCCCATTTGACCGGCCGGCCAAGCCGCCTGGCCGCTTCCAGCACCAGCGCATGCTCGCGGTAGACGAAGGCCTTGGTGCCGAAACCGCCGCCGACATCGGGAGTGACGACGCGCAGCTTGTCGCTCTCGATGCCGAACACCTGGCCGGTCAGCACATTGCGCATCGAATGCACGCCTTGCGAGCCGGTGGTGAGCACGAAGCGGTCTTCGTCGTCGCGCCACTCGCCGATCGCCGAGCGCGGCTCCATGTAGTTGCAGATCAGGCGGTTGTTGATGAACTCGATGCTGGTGACGTGATCGGCTTTGGCAAAGACGCTGTCGGCCCTCGCCTTGTCGCCGAGATGGTAGGTGAAGGCGCGATTGCTGCCGAGCTCAGGCCAGACCAGCGGCGCCTCGGCGTCGAGGGCAGTCGCCGTGTTGGCGGCGGCGTCCTCGCCGTCATAGTCGACCTCGATCAGCTCGGCGGCGTCCTGGGCAAGCGCGCGGCTGTCGGCGACGATGAAGGCCACCGCATCGCCGACATAATGAACCCGGTCGCGGCACAGGATCGGAATGTCGCGTGTCGGCGCCCGCGTGCCGTCAGGCTGCTTCTGCATGACCGTCGACTTGAGGGCGCCGAGATGGGCGACATCGGCACCTGACAGGACCAGGTGGACTCCAGGGGCGGCGCGCGCGTCCTCGAGCGAGCCGATCGTGAAGCTGGCCTTGGCGACGGGCGAGCGCAGGACGTAGCCGTGCAGTTGCGCAGCGGCGGCGATGTCGTCGGTGTAACGGCCCTTGCCGGTGATGAAGGCGCCGTCCTCGACGCGCAATACGGACGCGCCCATTCCGAATTTCGGCGTGACGACTGTCATATCTGCCTCGTGAGGATTGGTGGGGAGCGCAGCGAATGTGCGGTCCCGGACAGTTTTGCCGAGGGGGCGTTTCGTGTAAAGAGCAGCGGCCGCATATTTATTCTACCAACCTGCGGCCAGCATCCGGAAGTCGACAGGAAGGCCATCACATGCGCACTGATACTGGACAGGTGTTTCGTCTCGAAGACTACCGGCCCAGCGACTACCTGATCCCGAGAACCGAACTCGACTTCCGGCTCGGCGAAGACAGCACCAGGGTGGTGGCGCGGCTGACGATCGAGCGGCGCGCCGGCATCGACAAGCCGGTGCAGCTCGAACTCGACGGCGACGGCCTGACCATGCGCCGCATCGAGATCGATGGCGAAGCCGTCGATGCCGCCGATTTCGACGCGACGCCAGACCGGCTGGTCATCTACAATCCGCCCGCATCCGGCCGCTTCACGCTTCTGATCGAGACCGAGCTGGCGCCGTCGCGCAACGAGGCGTTGATGGGCCTCTACCGCTCCAGCAATGTCTACTGCACCCAGTGCGAGGCCGAGGGCTTCCGCCGCATCACCTATTTCCTCGACCGGCCCGACATCCTCTCGGTCTATACGGTGCGGATGGAGGCACAGCGCACCGAAGCGCCGCTGCTGCTCTCCAACGGCAATCCGGTCGAGCATGGCGACCTCGAAGACGGCTGGCACTATGCCGTGTGGCACGACCCCTTCCCCAAGCCGTCCTATCTCTTCGCGCTGGTCGCCGGCGATCTCGGCTGCATCAAGGACCGCTTCGTCACCGCCTCGGGCAAGCAGGTGGAGCTCGGCATCTATGTCGAGCACGGCAAGGAGAACCAGGCCGGCTACGCCATGGACGCGCTGCGCCGCTCGATGACATGGGACGAGGAGGTGTTCGGCTGCGAATACGACCTCGACGTGTTCAACATCGTCGCCGTGTCCGACTTCAATATGGGCGCGATGGAAAACAAGGGCCTCAACATCTTCAACGACAAATATGTGCTTGCCGACGAAGAGACCGCGACGGACATCGATTTCGCCAATATCGAGGCGATCATCGCGCATGAATATTTCCACAATTGGACAGGCAACAGAATCACTTGCCGCGACTGGTTCCAGCTCTGCCTCAAGGAAGGGCTGACGGTTTTCCGCGACCATGAATTCTCCGCCGACCAGCGTTCGCGGCCGGTCAAGCGCATCGCCGAAGTGCGCACCTTGCGCGCCCACCAGTTCCCCGAGGACCAGGGGCCGCTGGCCCACCCGGTCCGCCCCAGGCGTTATCGCGAGATCAACAACTTCTACACGCCGACGGTCTACGAAAAAGGCTCGGAAGTGGTGCGCATGATCCGCACCATCCTGGGCGCCGAAACCTTCCGCCGTGGCATGGACCTCTATCTCGAGCGCCATGACGGCGACGCAGCGACCATCGAGGATTTCCTCCAGGTGTTCGAGGACGTGTCGGGCCGCGACCTGTCGCAGTTCGCGCTCTGGTACCACCAGGCCGGCACGCCCAATCTGAGCGTGACGACGCGGCACAACGCCGCCACCGCCGAGTTCACCATCGAGGTCGAGCAATCGGTGCCGCCGACACCGTCGGAAAGCCGCAAACGGCTGATGCACATCCCGCTCGCCTTCGGCCTGGTCGGCAGCGACGGCAAGGACATGGCCTATGGCGGCGCCGAGGGCGCAACGGTCGAGTACGGCGTCATCCATGTGCGCAAGCGCAAGCATGTCGTGACCTTCTCCGGCGTCACCGAGCGGCCGGTGCTGTCGCTCAATCGCGGCTTCTCGGCGCCGATCACGCTGAGCATCGAGCAGCGGCCGGAAGACCAGATCTTTCTTGCCTCCCATGACAGCGACGCATTCTCGCGCTGGCAGGCGTTCAACACGCTTTTGACCGACGCGATCATCGCGGCATTCAGGAACTTCCTCGGCGGCAAGCAGCCGAAATTCGGCGCCGAGCTGACAGGACTGGCCGGGCGCATCGCGGTCGACGACACGCTCGAGCATGCCTTCCGCGCTTTGGCGCTCGCTCTGCCCGGCGAGGCCGACATTGCCCGCGAGATCGGCAAGAACATCGACCCCGACGCCATCTTCGCCGGACGCGAGGCGCTGGCACGCAGCATCGCCGAAGCCAATGCAGGCGTCTTTTCGCAGCTTTACGACGAGCTGCTGATGTCAGGTCCGTTCTCGCCGGATGCGGCGAGCGCAGGACGGCGGGCGCTGCGCAACACGCTGCTCGACTATCTCGCGATCCTGCCCGATGGCGCCAAGCGCGCGTCGGCACATTTTGCTTCCGCCACCAACATGACCGACCGGGCTGCGGCCCTTGCCGTGCTGGCACATCGCCATGCCGGCAGCGCGGAAGCCAAGGCAGCACTTGCCGAGTTCGACAAGCGCTATCGCGGCGACCCGCTTGTCATGGACAAGTGGTTCATGATCCAGGCGACGGCGCCGGGCGCCGGCGCGGTCGATGCGGTGCGGGCGCTGACCGAACACCCGGCCTTCTCGATCGCCAATCCCAACCGGGTGCGCTCGCTGATCGGCGGTTTTGCCAGTGCCAACCAGACCGGCTTCCACCGCGCCGACGGCGCCGGCTACACCTTCTTCACCGAGACGGTGCTGACGGTGGAAAAGCGCAACCCGCAGGTCGCGGCGCGGCTGGCAACGGCACTGCGGTCGTGGCGTTCGCTCGAGCCGAAGCGCCAGGCCAAGGCCCGCGATGCCTTGCTGGCGATACAGGCCAAGGAAGGTCTGTCGGCCGACCTGCGCGACATCATCGAGCGCACGCTGGCCTGACCGGGCCGGCTTGCCACCGACATCGCCCGAAATGAGGCGGCTTCCGACACCGGGGGCCGCCGCTTTCATTTGCGCGCTACCACGCCGCCAATTCGTCAGGCTTTTAGTCGAACTTTAATCTTTTTCGCGCCGGCCACTGGACAAGGCGAATCAGCTTTGATTCTTTAGTGACGATTCGGATGTTCGGCGTATTCCGCATCGAGTTACCAGGAAACGGGATTTGGGGAGCCATTTATGGCAAAGGCGGACGCGTGGGGCGCGCCCGATGAGACTGCTATTGGCCGTCGCAGGCAGGCGCGCAGCGCTGGCCTGGCGGGCAATGCACGCCTCATCGCCGAACCCGCATACCGCCGCCTGCTGGCCGCCGAGCCGCTGCTGCGCCGCTCGATCCCGACGCTGATCGTCGTCTTCCTGATCGTGATCGCCGGCACACGCTTCCTGTCGCTGATGGCGCAGCGCGACGACGTCGAGCGCAACGCCAAGGCGATCCTGGCGCTCTCGGCCGGCGAGTTGGTCAACGCGCTGATGGTCGGCGCCACCACCGAGCGGCCGCTTGCCGCCGCAAGCCAGGACCTGCTCGAACGCACCAGCCAGCAAGGCACGCTGAGCCGCAGCCATGTGGTTGCTTTGACCGACCAGAATTTCCGCATCGTCGCCGTCAGCCCGCAGTCGACCGGCTGGCAGGGCCAGGCGCTCGACGGCCTTGTCTCGGGCGGGCAGCCGCTGTTCATGTTCGGCGACCGCGCCGGCGTGATGGAGGTGCGCATCGGCGGCCGGGACTGGCTGGCAGCGGTCAGCATCGCCGACGACAAGCGCGCCGCGGCCGCCGCCATGGTGCCGCAGGATGCGGTGTTCGCCGACTGGCGCAAGACGGTGTCGCTCAATGTCGCGCTGTTCGTGATGACCGCCGGGATGCTGATCGTCATCCTGTTCGCCTATTTCAGCCAGGCGGCGCGCGCCCAGGCCGCCGACGGCATCTATCTGGAGGCGCATGAGCGCATCGACCTGGCGCTGGTGCGCGGCAAATGCGGGCTGTGGGACTGGGACATGGTGCGCGGCAAGATGTATTGGTCGCGCTCGATGTACGAGTTGCTCGGCTACGAGGCCTGCGAGGCGATGCTGTCGTTCGGCGAAGTCGCCCGCATCATCCATCCCGAAGACGGCGACCTGTTCGAACTGGCCAACCAGGTGATCATGCGCGAGGTCGACCATATCGATCGGGTGTTCCGCATGCGCCATGCCGACGGCCGCTGGGTGTGGATGCGCGCCCGCGCCCAGGTTGTCGATCCGGAAGCGCCTGAGATCCAGATGACCGGCATTGCCGTCGACATCACCGAGCAGCGCCACCTCGCCTTGCGCTCGGAGGCCGCCGACCAGCGGCTTCGCGCGGCGATCGAAAACATCACCGAATCCTTCGTGCTGTGGGATGCCAACGGGCGGCTGGTGATGTGCAATTCGAAGTACCAGCACGACAACGGGCTCGCCGATCGCGACGTGCTGCCGGGCACGGCGCGCGAGGAGATCGAGGAGCGCATGGTCGCTTTCGCCTCCGAGCGGCGGCTGGCCAATGCCAACGGCCCGCGCGGCGGCGCCACCTATGAGCGGCAGCTGGCCGACGGTCGCTGGCTGCAAGTCAACGAGCTCACAACGCGCGATGGCGGCATGGTGTCGGTCGGCTCCGACATCACCCAGATCAAGCAGCACCAGGACAAGCTGATGGAGAGCGAGCGCCGGCTGATGGCGACGATCCACGATCTCAGCCTGGCGCGGCGCTCCGAGGAAGAGCGCTCGCACGAACTGGTCGAGCTCAACCGCAAATACATGAAGGAAACCGAGCGCGCCGAGGCGGCCAACCGGGCCAAGTCGGAATTCCTCGCCAACATGTCGCACGAGCTGCGCACGCCGCTCAATGCGGTGATCGGCTTCTCCGAGCTGATGGAAGGTCGCCTGTTTGGCCCGATGGGCTCGCCGCGCTACGAGGAATATGCCCGCGACATCAACTCCAGCGGCAAATACCTTCTGGGCGTCATCAACGACATCCTCGACATGTCGAAGATCGAGGCCGGCCAGTTCTCGATGGACCGCGAGGAGATCGATCTCTGCCCGCTGATCCGCGAGACGGTCCGGGTGGTGTCGCTGCAGGCGGCACAGAAGTCGATCACCGTGGAGACGCAGATCGCCGACTCGATGACGCTGTTCGCCGACCGCCGCGCGGTCAAGCAGATCGTCATCAACCTCTTGTCCAACGCGGTGAAGTTCACCGGCGAAGGCGGACGCATTTCGGTGCGGGCGCGCAACGCCTCGGGGGCGCTGACGCTGTCGATCGAAGACAATGGCTGCGGCATTCCCAAGGACGCATTGGGCAAGCTCGGCCGGCCGTTCGAGCAGGTGCAGAACCAGTTCTCGAAGAACCATGCCGGCTCGGGCCTCGGCCTCGCCATTTCTCGTTCGCTTGCCGAACTGCATGGCGGCGCGCTGAAGATCCGCTCGACCGAAGGCGTCGGCACCATCGTGTCGGTGCGCATCCCGGTGAAGAAGGTCGAGCGCCTGGCCAAGGCCGCCTAAGCATCACGGCATTTCAGGCAACCGCGCCTCGATGAACTCCAGCGGCCGTGTGCTGGCAGGCGGATCGAGATTGGACAAGGACACCAGCACATAACCCAGCTTGGGGAACACATGCAGGTCCCCGCTCATGCCCGGCGCGCCGCCATTGTGGCCAAACCCCTTCCAGTTGCCCTCGCCGACAACCGCGAAGCCAAGGCCGAACATCTGGACCTGCGTGCTGGTCGCCTGATCGAGCATGTTCTTCGAGATCAGCCTGCCCGTCTGCAGCGCGTCGACGAAACGCCAGAGGTCGCCGACGGTCGAATAGCCGCCGCCGGCCGGGGTTCCGCGCCAGGGCAGCGTGGCCGTGTTGGGCGCAAGCCTGCCGCCTTCATTGAGATAGCCGGTCGCGCGACCGGGGACAGTCTCGCTTTCCGGCAAAGAGCCCGTCGATGTCATGCCGGACGGCTCGAAAACGTTCTTCTCGACATAGTCGTCATAACTCACCCCGCTGACCTTCTCGATCAAGGCGCCGAGCAGGATGAAGCCGTAGTTCGAATAACGCTGCGTGGTGCCGGGCGCAAACAGCGGGGCGCGCGTACCATAGAGCGCGATGTAGTCGGCAACAGCTTTGAGCTTGAGCCGGTTACGGTCGAATTCGGGACCGAAGATATCTCCGGTGCCGCCGGTGTGGGTCAGCAAATGGCGAACGGTGACCTTCCGGGCAATGTCCTTGTCGGGATAGTCGCTGAGATGTTTGCCGACCGGGTCGTCGAGGCCGAGCCTGCCGGCTTCGACGAGCTGCAGGATTGCCACCGCAGTGAACATCTTGTTCATCGAGCCGATGCGGAATCTGGTATCGACCGTCACCGGCAGGCTGCGCTCGCGGTCGGCCAGACCCCAGGCTTTCTCCAGCACGACCTTGCCGTCCCTGGCGACCAGCACCGCGCCGGAAAAGCTGTCGGCAACAGTCGCCTCGTCCTGGCGTTTGACAAGTGCTGCGAGCGCCTCCGTCAAGGACAGGCGCTTGGGGCCCAGACCAGCCGGCGGCGCCACCGGGTCGAGGCGAAAGCCCGTCAGTTTGTGTTCCGAGCCGTCGCTCAACGACAGCTGCAACCGGGCAAAGCGGTCGCCGGCCTTTTCCCGGAGAATGGCGGTGAGCGCGGTGGCGTCGCTGGTCTCGACCTTGACCAGTTCGAAGCCGCCCGTCTGGGCGCGCAAGACAGCCATGCCGGCGATCGGGTCGCTGGGCCGATAGGCGCGGTCGAATGCCTCGGCCTTGGCCGCATCGCCGCTGTTGAACGCCTCCAGCAGTTCGGCCAGCACCTTGCCCGCCGGCGTCGGCGGCAAGGCCGATTGCGCCAAGGCGCCGGTAACAATGAACATCGAGAGAATGGCGGCGATCCAGCCCATGACGGGTCCTCCTGTGCAGGAGGCAAGCAGAGGCCGGCTTGATTGCGACAAGGTTGCGCGAAGCCGTGTCCGGACAAAACAAAACCTCCCGGAGAGGCAATCTCCGGGAGGTTTCTCAGCTCAGGTCAAGCGTCGACGTCAGCGCTTGCCGTCGCGGCCATGCCAGCCGCGAACCGGCATCTCGTCCTTGACGATCTTGCCGTCGTCATTGCGGTCGAGCAGCGCAAACAGCTTCTTCTGGCGCCCTTCGATCTCGGCCTTGGTCAGCTCGCCATCGCCATTGGCGTCGAAGCGCTTGATCAGGCGCGCGGCCATGCGCTCGGCGCGCATACGCTGGATCTGGTCCGCCACCTCGGCAACGGTGATCTTGCCGTCGGTGTTCTCATCGGCGTCCAGCAGCCGGTTGTTCATGGCGGCCGCGAACTCCTCGAAGGTGACGTCGCCGCTCTTGTCGGCATCGGCCCTTTCGAAGCGCATCTCAGGCTTCATGTTCTGGCCGCGCGGCCCTTGCCCGTTGGCGGCAAAGGCTGAGGTTCCGGCCGTGCCCGCGAGGGCGAGAAAGGCGATCGCGATCCTTGTTGACGTGTTCATGGGGTTTCTCCTGTTGCATCGACACCCCCGATGCTGATCGAAGTGCTCATGCGGCGTCCCATCGCCTCATTTGCCCTTCGCACGGAGCAGAAGGTCAAAGTGGCCCCTGACCTTTTGCGACGTCTCCTTGAGATGTGCCTCCAGCACGCTGAAATCGGGAAGGTCGGTTGCCGCAAGCAAAAGGTCCGACAATCCCGGCGGAACGTCGTTCCGCTCGAACGCACCGGTGAGACACAGCCTCGTCATCTGCGTGATCGCCTGATAGAGCCCGTAGGCATCGATGAGATCCTGCCGTACCTGCGCATCGGCAAAGCCAGGCGCAAGCCGGTGCAGCGTCTCGGCCGTTCCGGTGGCGTGGCCTTGGCCCTCGATCCGGCCGGTCAGGACCGCGACCTGAGCGATGAATTCCAGGTCGATCAGCCCGCCGGGCACAAGCTTGATGTCCCAGAGATCGTGCGGCGGCTTTTCGTCCTCGATCATCTCACGCATCTCGCGGGCCTCGGTCATCACCTTGGCGGCATCACGCGGCAAGGAGATGATGGCCGCGACCTCGGCTTCGACCTCGGTGCAGAGCGAGGCGTCGCCGGCGATCGGGCGGGCGCGGGTCAGCGCCATATGCTCCCAGGTCCAGGCTTCGCCGCGCTGATATTTGCGGAATGAGTCGATATGGGTGGCCACCGGCCCCTTGTTGCCAGAGGGGCGCAGCCGGAGGTCGAGCTCATAAAGCACGCCTTCGGCCGTCGGCGCGGACACCGCAGCGATCAGGCGCTGGGTCATACGCGAGAAATAATGCGACGGCGCCATCGGCTTGTCGCCGTCGGACTCCTCCGCGGTCTCGCTGTGGTCGTAAAGCAGGATCAGGTCGACGTCGGAGCCGGCGGTCAGTTCGCGGCTGCCGAGCTTGCCCATGCCGAGGATCGCCACCCTGCCGCCGGCAACCTTGCCGTGGCGGCGGGCGAATTCGGCCTCGACGGCCTCGAGCGCCGCTCCGACCGTCAGGTCGGCGAGATCGGAAAAAGCCTTGCCGGCACGGGCGGAGTCGATCGCGCCGGCGAGCAGGCGCACGCCGATCAGGAATTTCTGCTCGGCGGCGAAGATGCGCAGGCGATCGAGCACCTCCTCATAGAGCCGGGTGCTTTCGAGGAAGGCCGCCAGACGCGCGGCAAGATAGGCGCGGTCGGGCAGTTCGGACAGCAATGCCGGGTCGAGCAGGCCATCGAAGACATGCGGCCGGCGGGTGATGATGCCGGCCAGCCGGGGGGCTGCGCCCATGATTGTGGCTAGCAGTTTGAGCAGGGCCGGATTGGACTGGAGCAGTGAAAACAGCTGGATGCCCGCCGGCAGGCCGGCGAGGAACTCGTCGAAACGCATCAGCGCCTCGTCGGCGCGGCGGGTCTTGCCGAAGGCTTCGAGCAGTGCCGGCGTCAGTTCGGTCAGGCGTTCGCGCGCCTCGGCTGACTGGGTGGCGCGGTAGCGGCCGAAGTGCCAGCTGCGGATGACGCGGCAGATGTCGGAGGGGCGCTGGAAACCCAGCTGGCGCAACGTGTGCAACGTGTCGGGATCGTCGACGTCGCCGGTGAAGACCAGATTGCCGACGCCGGAAGAGAGTTCGGGTGCCGCCTCGAACAGCGCTGCATAATGGCGCTCGACCTCCTGCAGCGAAGCGCGAAACGCCTTGGAGAAGGCATCCGCATCGGCAAAGCCGAGCATATGGGCGATGCGCTGGAGGCCTTCGTCGTCCTCCGGCAGCATGTGGGTCTGCTCGTCGGCGACCATCTGGATGGCGTGCTCGACGCTGCGCAGGAACCAGTACTGCCGTTCGAGCGCGTCGCGCGCCTCGGGCGTAATCCAGCCGCGCAAGGCAAGCTGCGTCAGCATCGGCACCGTCGCCTTGCCGCGCAATTCAGGGAAGCGGCCGCCGGCGATCAGCTGCTGGGTCTGGACGAAGAACTCGATCTCGCGGATGCCGCCGCGGCCGAGCTTGACGTTGTGGCCCTTGACCGCGACCTCGCCATGGCCCTTGTGGGCGTGGATCTGGCGCTTGATCGAATGGACGTCGGCGATCGCCGCGTAATCCATGTATTTGCGCCAGACATAAGGCTGGAGCTCCTTGAGGAAGGCCTCGCCGGCTGCGATGTCGCCCGCCACCGGACGCGCCTTGATCATCGCGGCGCGTTCCCAGTTCTGGCCGCGGCTCTCGTAGTAATGCAGCGCGGCCAGGACCGGAATGGCGAGCGGCGTCGAGCCGGGATCGGGACGCAGGCGCAAATCGGTGCGGAAGACATAACCGTGCTCGGTGCGGTCCTGCAGGATGCGGACAAGCCGCCGGGTGAGCCGCGCGAACAGCTCCGTTGCTTCATACGGGTCGGCAATCGCCGGCGCCTCGGGGTCGAAGAACACCACAAGGTCGATGTCGGAAGAGAAATTCAGCTCATGGGCGCCGAGCTTGCCCATGCCGAGCAGGATCCAGCCGGAGCCGACAGTCGGGTTTTCGGGATCGGGCAGCTTGAGCTTGCCCTGGCCATGGGCGTCGCGGAGCAGGAAATTTACCGCCGCACCGGTGCACAGGTCGGCCAGGTCGCTCAGCCGGCGCACGCTATCCGCTGCACTCGCCTCGCCCGACAGGTCGGCAAGCGCAATCAGGAAATGCGCCTCGCCCTTGAGCCGGCGCAAGCGCATCATCAGGGCGTTTTCGGCGATGCGGTCCTCGAACGGGATAGCGGCAATCGCGATGCCGATGTCTGAAAGCCGCTGTTCGATAGTCTGGTCGAACAGCCTGTCCAGCATCTCCGGCTGGCGTCGGGCGCTGTCGCGCATGAATTCGGAAAGATCGAAGACGGCAGCGAGAAAGGACTGGGCCGGGCCTTTCGCCTTGAGGAACGTGGCCAGACGGTCGAGCCCCTCCTCCTTGGCCGTGCCGGCAAACTCCGCCAGCTCGTCTTGCGCGCGTGCCGGATCGAGCGGGGCGACGGTGCTTACCGGCTCCAGGCGCCACTCGATCGCTGTCTTCTTGGCGGCCTCGATCTTCATCTATGCGTCCTTCGATCCGGGAAAGCCCATCAGGACCGATAATCCGGGATTGCCGGGCAGAAGATCAAGCCGCCCATTGTGAAACTTCATCACCGCCTTGGCGAGGCTGAGCCCGAGGCCCGAGCCCGGCTGCGAGCGGCTCTTTTCCAGCCGCACGAAGCGTTCGATGGCGCGCGCCCGATCGCCTTCGTCTGGAATGCCGAGGCCGTTGTCCGACACCTGCAGCCTGACTTCGTCGCCGTCGCGCTGCAGGGTGACGCCGACATGCGGCTTTTCGACCGCGCCAGCCGAGTATTTGATGGCGTTGTCGATGATGTTGGACAGCGCCTGAGCGATCAGCTCGCGATTGCCGTTGACGACGACCGGACCGGCGACGGACGACTCTAAGCCAACGCCCAGTTCCTCGGCGACCGGCTCGTACAGTTCGACGACGTCGTGAACCACGGCGGCGAGATCGACCTTGTCGGTGGATTCGGCGGAGTAGCCGGCCTCGAGGCGCGAGATCATCAGGATGGCGTTGAAGGTGCGGATAAGCTGGTCGGACTCGGCAATGGTGCCTTCGAGCGCCTCGCGATAATCGGCGCCGGTCTTCTTGCCCGACAGCGCCGCCTCGGCGCGGTTGCGCAGGCGCGTCAGCGGGGTCTTCAAATCATGGGCGATGTTGTCGGAGACCTGCTTCAGCCCATCATTGAGATGGGCGATGCGGGCCAGCATGGCATTGAGGTTTTCCGAGAGCCGGTCGAATTCGTCGCCGGCGCCTGTCACCGGCAGGCGGCCGCTGAGGTCGCCGGCCATGATGCGGCGGCTGGCCTCCGAGACGCCGTCGATGTGCTTGAGGGCGCGGCGGCCGACGAAATACCAGATCAGCAGCGCGCCGAAACCCATCATGGCCAGCGCCAGCATCAGCGAGCGCTGGATCACGTCGCGGAATCGTTCGGGTTCGCCGAGGTCGCGGCCGACCATCAGGATCATCTGGTTGGGCAGGCGCAGCACCACCGCGATGGCGTTGTGGCCGACCTCGGTCGGTGTTTCCGTCTCGGCAGACTGGCGCCTGCCGGCAGCTTCGCCGTAGCGCTCATAGGAAAAGGGCAGTTCGGTCCAGCCTTCGCGCTGCAGCACGCCCGGCTGGATGCTCTGGACGTTGCCCGACAGGATCTGGCCATTGGGGTCGGCAAGCAGATAGAGGTTGGCGCCGGGCTGGCGCGAACGCTGCTCGACCACGCGTACCAGCACCGGGATGCCGCCGCGCTGGTAGCCGCGGGCAAGGCCCTGGACCTCTTCGTTGATGGTTTCCTGGGTCTGGACCATCAGCATGCGTGCCGACAGCGACGTCATGTAGAAGACAAGCAGCACCGCGCAGAGGGCGAAAAGCAGGAGGTAGAGCGCCGAAAGGCGCGCTGCGGTCGTCTTCATGATGGCCGGCAGCCTGAATGCCATCAGCCCGCCTTGAGCATGTAGCCGGCGCCGCGGATGGTGTGCAGGATCGGCTTCTCGAAGCCCTTTTCGATCTTGCCGCGCAGGCGCGAAATGTGGACGTCGATGACGTTGGTCTGGGGGTCGAAATGATAGTCCCAGACGTTTTCGAGCAGCATTGTGCGCGTCACCACCTGGCCGGCATGGCGCATCAGATATTCGAGCAGGCGATATTCGCGCGGCTGCAGCACGATCTCCTGCGCAGCGCGCCGCACCGTATGCGACAGCCGGTCGATCTCGAGATCGCCGACCCGGTAGAGCGTCTCGGATTCACGCGTCGGCGCGCGCCGGTTGAGCACTTCGACACGGGCCAAAAGCTCCGAAAACGCATATGGCTTGGTGAGATAGTCGTCGCCGCCGGCGCGCAGGCCGGTGACCCGGTCGTCGACCTCGCCGAGCGCCGACAAGATCAGCACAGGTGTCGTGTTGCCGCGCGAACGCAGGCCGGCAATCACCGAAAGACCATCGCGCCGCGGCAACATGCGATCGACGACGAGCACATCGTATTCGGCAGCATCGGCAAGGGCGAAACCTGAATCGCCATCGCCCGCGACATGGGCGGTGTGGCCGGCTTCCGCGAAGGCCTTCTGCATGTAGTCGGCGGCCTCACGGTCATCTTCGATGACAAGAATCTTCATGCCGTCGTTATACGCGATTTTGCGGGATGTCAGAGGCGACATGTCGTTTCCTCTCAACGTGAAAGCGGCAGCGGGCTGATGGGAGTCCGCTGCCGCCGGGCCGGAATAGAAGACTGACAGACTATCCGGCCGTCATCTCCCGTCATGCGGTCGGGGGTGATGAAACCACGCGACGGGAGCGACCGATCAGCCCTGGTTCAGCGGCAGGGCGACGAAGCGGTTGGAGTCTTCGCGGCTGATCTGGAACAGCACCGCCTTGCGGCCCGCCTTCTCCGCCTGGTCGAGCGCCTTGGTGACGTCGGCCGCCGACTGGACCTCGACAGCGTTCACCGCGGTGATGACGTCGCCGGCCTGGATGCCGCGATCGGCGGCGTCGCTGGAGGGATCGACGTCGGTGATGACAAGGCCTTTGCCATCCTCCGAGCGGGTCACGGTCATGCCGAGATCGGCCAGCGTGCTCGGCTCGGATGGCGATGCCGGCTGGTCGGCGGAGGCCTTCTTGTCGCCGCCCGGGATTTCGCCGAGGTCGACCTTCAGCGTCTCGGCCTTGCCGTTGCGCCAGACAGTGATGTCGACCGACTTTCCTGGCGTGATGCCGGCGATGAGGCGCGACAGTTCCTTCGGCGAGGCGACGTCCTGGCCGTTGACCCCGGTGATGATGTCACCGGCAGCAATGCCCGCCTTCTTGGCCGGGCCGGCGTCCTGGGCGCTTGCAACGAGCGCGCCCTTCTCGTCCTTGAGACCGAGGGACTCCGCGACATCGGCGGTGACCGGCTGGATTTCCACGCCGAGCCAGCCGCGCTGCACGCTGCCGTTCTTCATCAGATCCTGCACCACCTGCTTGGCGGTCGAGGCGGGAATAGCGAAGGCGATGCCGACATTGCCGCCCGAGGGCGAGAAGATGGCGGTGTTGATGCCGACGACTTCGCCGTTCAGGTTGAAGGCGGGACCGCCCGAATTGCCGCGGTTCACCGCAGCGTCGATCTGCAGGAAGTCGTCATAGGGGCCGGCACCGATGTCGCGGCCACGGGCCGAAACGATGCCGGCAGTGACGGTGCCGCCGAGACCGAACGGATTGCCGACGGCGACGACCCAGTCGCCGACACGAACCTTGGCGTCGTCGGCAAAGCCGACATAGGTGAACTTGGTGCTGGCATCGACCTTGAGCACGGCGAGGTCGGTGCGCGGATCGGTGCCGATCAGCTTGGCGTCATATTCCTTGCCGTCATTGGCGACGACGGTATAGGCGGTGCCGTCCGAGACGACATGGTTGTTGGTGACGAGATAGCCGTCCTCGGAGATGAAGAAGCCCGAACCCTGCGCCACCGGCCGCGGCTTCTGGCTGCCGTCGCGACGGTTGAAGCGCGGACGGTTCTGGTCGCCATAACCATCCTGGCCGAACTGACGGAAGAAACGCTTCAGCGGGTGGTTGTCGGGGAGATTGTCAAAACCCTGCTGGTCGGAGAAAGGCGACATGCCACGGTCGGAAGCCGGATCGATCCGGGCCTTGACCTGCACGCTGACCACGGCCGGCGAGACCTGCTGGACGACGTCGGCAAAACCGGGCGCCTGGGGCGCTTCGACGCGCACGGCCTCGGCATAGACGGGCGCGGTTCCGCTGGTGACGGCGCCGAGGCCGATCGCGCCCGCCAGGGCGACGGATGCGGCGGCAGCCATGAGACGCTTGCGAGAACGCGAAAGGGGGGTGGTGCTCATTGTCTCTGATCCTCTTGAACAGGATGCCGGGGTGCGCATCCGTTGGTTCAAGAGATAGAGGAGCTCACATTACGCGATCATTTCCGAAGCATGAAACTTTGGTAATGTTGACGTGGCTCAGGCGTCCTTGTTCAGGATCGCGTCGAGTGCTGCCTGCTCGTCCTTTGTCAGGCCGGCCGGCTCCTGCCTGCGCCGCGAGCGGGCCTGCAGGACGACAAAGGCGCCGCCGCCGAGCAGCAACAGCACCGGCGTGCCCCACAACAAGGCATTGCGTAGATTGAACTGCGGCTTGAGCAGCACGAACTCGCCATAACGCGAAACGATATAGGCCATCACCTGCTCGTCGCTGTCGCCGGCCAGCAACCGCTCACGCAGCAGCACGCGCAGGTCGCCGGCCAGTTCGGCATCGGATTCGTCGATGGACTGGTTCTGGCAGACCATGCAGCGCAGCTCTTCCGAAAGCAGCCGCGCGCGCGCCTCGAGCTTCGGATCGGCGAGCATTTCGCTGGGCTTCACCGCAAGCGCGGTTCCCGCAAACAGCAGTGCGGCGACAAATCCGGCAAGCGCCGCCAGCCGGGTCTTCATGGCGTCACCGCAGCTGGTTTGGCGGCGGACTTGCGCCGCGCCGGCGCGCCCACCCGCAGGCGGCGGTCGAGCAGCGAGACGAAGCCGCCCAGCATCATGACAAGCGATCCGCCCCAGATCAGCGTCACCAGCGGCTTCCACCAGACACGCACGACCACCGAGCCGTCTCCCGCTTCATCGCCGAGCGAGATGTAGAGCTGGCTGAGCCACATCGTCTTGATGCCGGCCTCCGTCGTCGGCATCTGCCGCACCGGATAGAAGCGCTTGGACGACATGATGACATCGCTCGGCTGGCCATTGATGCCCAGCAGGGAGAAATGGCCCTGATCCTCGGTGAAGTTGGGTCCACGCACCGGCGTCAGCCCGTCGAAGCGCAGGCGGTAGTCGGAGATCTCAACCACCTGCCCCGGCTTCATGACAAGGATCGCTTCCTTTTCGAAGGAGAGCACGCCGACGATGCCGAGCAGCGTCAGGCCAAGGCCGAGATGGGCGATCGCCGTGCCGAACACCGAGCGCGGCAGGCCGACGAAACGGCGCAGCGCCATCCTGGGCGCGACATTGCCGATGCCGGCCTTCAAGGCGAGGTCGGTGAGCGCGCCGAGCACCAGCCAGGCCGAGAGACCGGCGCCGAGGGCGGCGAAGACGGAGGCGCCGTCGATGAACAGGTAGGTCACCAGCACCGCCAGCAAGGCAGCACCAAAGGCAAACATCAGCCGCTGCGCCACGGCAAAGACATCGCCGCGTTTCCAGGCCAGCAACGGACCAAATGGCACGACGACCAGCAGCGGGATCATCAGCGGGCCGAAGGTGAGGTTGAAGAACGGCTCGCCGACGGAAATCTTGTCGCCGAACAAGGCTTCGACGACCAGCGGATAGAGCGTGCCGATCAGCACGGTCGCAGTCGCCGTGGTCAGGAACAGATTGTTCAGCACCAGCGCGCCTTCGCGCGAGATCGGATGAAAGATGCCGCCGGCCGCAAGCTGCGACGCCCTGAAGGCAAACAGCGCCAGCGAACCGCCGATGAACAGCGTCAGGATGCACAGGATGAACACGCCGCGGCTCGGGTCGCTGGCGAAGGAGTGGACCGAGGTCAGCACGCCCGAACGCACCAGGAAGGTACCGAGCAAGGACAGCGAAAACGTCAGGATGGCGAGCAGCAGCGTCCAAATCTTCAGCGCCGAGCGCTTTTCCATGACGATGGCCGAGTGCAGCAGTGCGGTGCCGGCGAGCCAGGGCATGAAGGACGCGTTCTCGACCGGGTCCCAGAACCAGAAGCCGCCCCAGCCGAGCTCGTAATAGGCCCAGTAGGATCCCATGGCGATGCCGCCGGTCAAAAACACCCAGGCGGCAAGCGTCCACGGCCGCACCCAGCGGGCCCAGGCCGCGTCTATGCGGCCTTCGATCAGGGCTGCGACCGCAAAGGAGAAGCAGACGGAAAAGCCGACATAACCGAGATAGAGCAGCGGCGGATGAACGGCGAGGCCGATGTCCTGGAGGATCGGGTTGAGGTCCTTGCCCTCGATCGGCGCCGGCACGAGGCGGGCGAACGGGTTGGAGGTGATCAGGATGAACAGCAGGAAGGCCGTGCCGATCCAGCCCTGGACGGCGAGCACATTGGCGCGCAGCGTGGCCGGAAGGTTGCTGCCGAAGGCCGCGACCAGGGCGCCGAAGAAGCTGAGGATCAGCACCCACAACAGCATCGAGCCTTCGTGGTTACCCCAGGTGCCGGTGAACTTGTAGATCAGCGGCTGCAGCGAGTGCGAATTCTCCCAGACATTGGCGACCGAGAAGTCGGACTGGACATAGGCCATGGTCAAGGCGGCGAAAGACAGGGCGATCAGGGCAAAACCGGTGACGGTCACCGGACCGCCGACAGCCATCAGCCTGGTGTCGCCCTTATAGGCCCCGTAAAGCGGGACCAGCGACTGCACCAGCGACAGGGCGAACGCCAGGATAAGCGCGAAGTGACCCGTCTCGACCATCAGCGCTGCCCGCCATTCATTGCGTCGTTTCCTGCCATACACCCTTTGCCTTCAGGCTGTCGGCGACTTCCTTGGGCATGTAGTTCTCGTCGTGCTTGGCCAGCACACTGTCGGCGATGAACTCGCCGTCGGGGCCAAAGCTGCCTTCGGTGATCACGCCCTGCCCCTCGCGGAAGAGGTCGGGCAGGATGCCTGTATAGCGCACCTTCACCGTCTTTTCGGAATCGGTGACGCCGAACTCGACCTGGGTGCCCTGCCCGCGCAGGATGCTGCCGTTCTCGACAAGGCCGCCGAGGCGAATGCGCTGGCCGGGCTGCAGGGTCGCCGTCTGCAGGTCGGCGGGCATGTAGAAATAGGACGCCTTCTGGCCAAGCGCGTAGAAGGTCAGCGCGGTGGCGGCGCCCAGGAAAGCCAGCGCGCCCGCGATCACCGAAAGCCGTTTTTGCTTGCGCGTCATCGTCTACTCCGTGACATCAAGGCCAAGCGAGCCTGCAAGTTCGGTCAGCTTGCGGCCGTCCTCGCTGTCGCGGCCCAGCGCCGCATAGGCGCGGCCGAGCGCATCCTGCGCCAGATCGGTCTTGCCGAGCACCTGGTATGAACGCACCAGCCGGACCCAGCCTTCCGGATCGCGCGGGTTCTGGCGCAGCTTTTCGTCCAGCGTCGCCACCATGCCCTCGATCATCGCCGTGCGATCGCCCGACGACATGGATGCGGCGGCGTCGATGTCGTCCTGGCTCGGTGCAGGCGCGCCGGCGGCCTCCTTGACCGGTGCGGTACGCACCTCGGCCTGGGCTATCGCCTGCTCGGTTGCCGCACGCCACGGCGAGTCGGCAGGCAGGCTTGCAGCCAGCAGCCGCCAGGCAGCGGCGGCGTCTGAAATCTTGCCCTCCTGGGCGAGCGCCAGCGCCAGGAAATAGCGCGCCTTGGCATCGGCGGGCTCGAGCTTGAGCGCGGCCTCGAAGGCGAGACGCGCGTCCGACGTGACGATGCCGCCCGCGGCGGCGGCAATCGCCTCGCCGAGGCCGGCCTGGCGCGCAGTGGTCGAGCCGAGGATGCGGATGGCGTTGCGATAGGCGGTGACGGCGTCGTTGGCGCGCCCGATCCTGAGATAGACAGGGGCGAGCACGTCCCAGCCGCGGCCGTCGGACGGATTGGCCACCAGATGCGCCTCGGCGCGGGCAATCAGCTCGTCGACCGAGCTGTCCGCCGGTTTCTGCGACAGGCGCGCGCTCAATGGCTGGGAGGGAACGGTGGGCGAGCCGATCGCGGTGTAGACGCCCCAGCTCAGCAGCGGCACGGCCAGCACGGCGATCATGCCGACGAGACGCGGTCCGAGCTGCGATGCCTTCTTTGGCTCGCGCGCATTTTCGGCATCCAGCCTGATGATCCGGCGCGCGATCTCGGCGCGGGCCTGTTCGGCATCCGCGGCAGCAATCAGCCCGCGCGCCGCATCCCTGTCGACCTCGCCAAGCTGGTCGCGATAGACTTCGAGGTCATGGCTGGCATCGTCCCTGGCCCTGGTCTGCCGCGTCAGCGGCAACAAGACCGCAAGGCTTGCACCAAGCGTCAGAACAGCGGCTATGATCCAGAACAGCATGTCACCTAAATAGCCAGCAGCCTCCAAGCTGCCAACATCTCCGTGCTGCGGCTTATTGACGGTTCGAACGCCCCTGCCAAAGCAACAACACGTGAAGACTTAGGTCAGCGGCGTCCAGCTTCCATCAGCATTGCGGCAGGCCGTGCCGCGCGCGATCAACGGCGTGCCGGTGGTGAACACGGTCTGCGAATACTGGCGGCAGTCCTGAGAGCCGACGCGATAGGGCTGCGCGGCCACGACTTCGCCGGAACGATCGCCGCCCTTCCAGGCGACCGCCTGTCCACCCTGGCCATATTCCAGCGCGCGGTACTCGGCTTCCAGCGCCTTGCGCCGGTCGTCGCCGTTCAGGCCATTGCCGATCGTGCCGCCGATGAGGCCGCCATCCATGGCATTGATGATGCGCGTGGCAACCTTGCCGCTCGAGCCATCGTCACCGCCGCCAAGCGCCGGCACCACGCCGCCACCGCTGCTCAAGCTGGTGGTCGTGCAGCCTGAGCCGGCAAGCAATCCCGCAACCAGTGCTACCTGAAGTGTCCTGCTCATCACCGGTCCCGAATTTGCGTCCGCTTACAAGGGCTTGGCGCCGCGTTAGATTGCATCTTTGGCCGAAATGGGGCCGATTCGGCCAGCCATTTCTCCTGCTATTCCCTACTGGACGCCGCGCAACTCGACGACGGCCTTCAATCCGCCCATCGTCGAGCGCTCGAGCCGAAGCGTGCCGCCATATTCCTTGACCAGATCGGCGACGATCGCCAGCCCGAGGCCGGTACCCGGCTTGGTCTCGTCGAGGCGCTTGCCCCGCTGCAACGCCTCGCGCGCCTTGTCCTCCGGAATGCCCGGACCGTCGTCCTCGATCAGGATCGAAAAACGTGGCGGCTCCTCATTCACCGGCTCGGCCGCTTCGACTGAAATCCTGACCGCACTGTGCGCCCATTTCATCGCGTTTTCGAGCAGATTGCCGACGACCTCCTCGAGATCTTCGCGTTCGCCGGCGAACACCACCTCGGTCGCCGGCAAGTTTAGTGAAAACGCCGTCCCCCGCGAGAGCTTCTCCATCACCCGCACCATGCGCTGGAGCAAAGGCGCCACCGGCGTGCGGTAGACCACGCTTTCGCGCTGTGCGGCCACCCGGGCGCGCTGGAGATAATGGTCGATCTGCTTCTGCATGGCGGTGGCATGGTCGGCGAAAAGCTGCCCCTTGGGCCCGCCCAAGGCGCGGCCCTCGTTCAGCATCACCGCCAGAGGTGTCTTCAGCGAATGCGCCAGGTTGCCGACCTGGGTCCGTGAGCGCTCGACGATGCGGCGGTTGTTTTCGATCAGCGCATTGGTTTCGTTGGCGAGCGGCTGGATCTCGGCGGGAAACCGCCCGGTCAGGCGCTGCGCCGTGCCTTCTCGCACCATGGCCAGCGCGTTGCGCACGCGCGCCAGCGGCTGCAGGCCGAGCAGGATGGCGATGGCGTTGATCGCGATCATGCCGAGGCCGAACAGCGAGAGATAGGTGAACAGGCGCCATTCGAAGCCGCTGATCTCGGCTTCGAGCTCGGAGCGGTTGCCCATGACGCGGAACCGCGCGATGCGGTTCTGCGCATCGAGCACGAACTCGGTCTCGAAGACCTCGAGTTCCTCGCCGACGATGCCGGCGACGCGATAATGGCGCTGGAACTCGGCGTTGAACGGCACGTCGGCGACGTCAGGCGATGTGACCGGCTCGGTCATCGACGACGACCTGAGCTGGCCGACGAGGCCCTTGGACACCGGCTCGACAGACCAGTACCAGCCCGATTCAGGCTCGGAGAACCTGAGATCGCCGAGATCGGGGCCGCCGGTCAGCGTGCCGCTGTCCGAAACGCCGACAGAGCCGATGAGATTGAACAGATGCGCCGACAACAGGCTGTCGAAACCACGCTCGCTGGTCTGGCGGTAGAGCGAGCTGATGACGGTGAAGATCAGGGCAAAGGCGAGGATCGCCCAGACGGTCGAGAACGCGATGACGCGAAACGCGAGGGAACGAGGTCCGAGCCCGAGTGCGTAACGCTTCCAGCGCCCCAGTCGTTTGGCCAGCTGTTCCGCCTTACGCCTCCGGCTCGCGCATGCGGTAGCCCATACCGCGGACGGTTTCGATCATGTCGATGCCCATCTTCTTGCGAAGACGCCCGACAAACACCTCGATCGTGTTGGAATCCCTGTCGAAATCCTGGTCGTAGAGATGCTCGACAAGCTCGGTGCGCGAGACGACTTCGCCCATATGGTGCATCAGATAGGCAAGCAGCCGGAACTCATGCGAGGTCAGCTTGAGCGGCACGCCGTTGACGTCGGCCTTGGAGGCCTTGGTGTCGAGCCGGAGCGGCCCGCAGGACAGTTCGGACGAAGCATGGCCGGCGGCGCGGCGGATCAGCGCCCTCACCCGCGCCAACACTTCCTCGATATGGAACGGCTTGGTGACGTAATCGTCGGCGCCAGCATCGATGCCGGCAACCTTGTCGCTCCAGCGGTCGCGCGCCGTCAGCATCAGCACCGGCATCTTGCGGCCCTCGCGGCGCCAGCGCTCGACGACGCTGATGCCGTCCATCTGCGGCAGGCCGATATCGAGCACGATGGCGTCATAAGGTTCGGTGTCGCCGAGGAAATGCCCCTCCTCGCCGTCAAAGGCCTTGTCGACGACGTAGCCGGCATCGGTCAGCGCCTCGGAGATCTGGCGGTTCAGGTCCTTGTCATCTTCGACGACGAGTATGCGCATGCGGTTTTGCGACCAGTGAAAAGATGATGGAGATATAGGCGATTCCGGAGTTGCGGGAAATCCAGACTAGTCGGCCGGCACCACGACCTCGACGCGACGCGGACGCTGGCCGTCCTTGGCCGGCACCAGCACCACGATGACGCAGACCGACTGGCCGCCCTGGTTGGATTCGGACGCCCGCGCCAGGGTGCCACCATGCTCGTCGGCCACTTGCTGGCCGATCGAGTAGCAATCCGCGGCAGCCACGAGATATTCGCCACCTTCCGCCGACGGCATCGGCGCCGCTGCCGCCGAGGTGGCAAACAGGCCAAGCGCGCAGACCGCAGTCATGGCAGGCCGGAATATGGAGCGAAGCGTTTTCATGGCAGGATTTCTAATACGCCAGTGCTGAACGTGGAATGAACAATGAATTCATGCAAACACGCGCATATGCAAGTCTGCTCATTCTCGCCGATCCGCCCTTTGCCGACATCCGGGCAAAGATCGCAACCGGCGCCGGACGCCCAGGGATCACCCGCATCAGGGTATCGGTCATCGCCGCATCGTCGACACCGCCAAAAAGCCTGCCCCGATCGGCATGGTCATGGCGGCGGCCCGGATCGCAGATTTCGGGGGTTCGGGTTCAATATGTTCATGATCTCCGGGGTAAAGCAGCTTGCCTGCTAATCGCTGGACTGTGTTCAACTTGCTCTTGTCGCGGCAACAAAAATCGGGGACAAGTCGAAGCTGGGCCGAGGGACGCGCGCCCTGAATTCGCCAGCAAAAGCGTTTTGGTGTAAGCTGCAGTCACGTGCCGGGCTCGTCTCGAATGGAAAATCCCATCCCACCGCGCAAGAAACGAGGCCGCATCTCGGCGGGTCTGCTGGCATTCGACGCCTGGCTCGACTCGTCGCTGTATGAACTCCGCTTCCGGGCGCAGCAGTTCTGGGAAAATGCCACCATCTTCTTCCGCCGCTTCCGCGTCAAAGGCTGGCGCCGCGGCGTCATCGAGGTCCTGAGCGAATCCTTCACCATGGCCGCAGGCGGCTCGGTGGTGATGCTGGCGCTGGCCATGCCGGCCTTCCAGGAAACCACCGGCAACTGGCGCAACCAGGACGACTTCGCCGTCACCTTCCTCGACCGCTACGGCAACGAGATCGGCCAGCGCGGCATCATCCAGCGCGACTCGGTGCCGGTCGACGAGATGCCGGACCATGTCATCAAGGCGGTGCTGGCGACCGAGGACCGGCGCTTCTTCGAGCATTACGGCATCGACTTTCTCGGCCTTGTCAGGGCCATGTCGGAAAACGTCCGCGCCAATTCGGTGGTCCAGGGCGGTTCGAGCCTGACCCAGCAGCTGGCCAAGAACCTGTTCCTGACCAACGAACGCACCGTCGAGCGCAAGGTCAAGGAAGCCTTCCTGTCGATCTGGCTCGAATCGAACCTGTCCAAGAAAGAGATCCTGCAGCTCTATCTCGACCGCGCCTATATGGGCGGCGGCACCTTCGGCATTGCAGCTGCGGCCGACTTCTACTTCGGCAAGCAGGTCAAGGACCTCAACCTCGCCGAGGCGGCGATGCTTGCCGGCCTGTTCAAGGCGCCGACCAAATACGCGCCCCACATCAACCTTCCCGCCGCCCGCGCCCGCGCCAATGTGGTGCTCAGCAACCTGGTGCAGGCAGGCTTCATGACCGAAGGCCAGGTGCTGTCGGCACGGCTGCATCCAGCCGACATCGTCGACCGTGGCGACCGCAAGAGCCCCGACTATTTCCTCGACTGGGCCTTCGACGAGGTCAAGAAGATCGCAGCGAAATCAGGCATCCACTCGCTGGTCGCCCGCACCACCATCGACATGAACATCCAGAAGGCGGCGGAAGAGTCGGTCGAATTTCACCTTCGCCAGTTCGGCAAGGAGTATCACGTCACCGAAGGTGCGGTCGTCGTCATCGAGACCAATGGTGCGGTGCGCGCCATCGTCGGTGGGCGTGACTATGGCGCCAGCCAGTTCAACCGCGCCACCAGGGCGCAGCGCCAGACCGGCTCGTCGTTCAAGCCCTATGTCTATGCCACCGCCATGGAAAACGGCTTCACGCCGGAATCGGTCATTTCGGATGGCCCGATCAGCTGGGGTGCCTGGTCGCCGAAGAACTACACCCGCGGCTATTCCGGGCGCATGACGCTGTCGACCGCGCTGATCAAGTCGATCAACACCGTGCCGGTACGCCTTGCCAAGGACCATCTGTCGATCCCGCCGATCAAGGCGATGGCCGAGGCGATGGGCGTCGAATCTCCTGTCAGCTCGCACAAGACGATGGTGCTTGGCACCTCGGGCCTGACCGTCATGGATCAGGCGACCGGCTACAGCGTGCTGGCGCAGAACGGCATCGTCGGCACCCGCCACGGCATCACCCAGCTCGTCACCCATTCCGGCCAGCTCATCTACGACTACAGCAAGGATGCGCCGCCGCCGCACCGCGTGCTGTCCGAGCAGGCGGTCGCCTCGATGAACTCGATCATGGTGCAGATCCCCGAGGTCGGCACGGCGCGCAAGGCGGCGCTGCCCAACATCCGCTCCGCCGGCAAGACGGGAACCACCCAATCCTATCGCGACGCCTGGTACATCGGCTACACCGGCAACTACACAGCCGCCGTCTGGCTGGGCAATGACGACTTCTCGACCACCAACAACATGACCGGCGGCTCGCTTCCTGCCATGGTCTGGCAGCGCTTCATGGCCTACGCCCACCAGAACATCGACCTCAAGCCGATTCCCGGCATCAAGGATCCCTATGTCGATCCGGCGGCCATCGCCAAGGCAGAGGAAGCCGCCAAGAACGGGCCGCAGCAGGCCGTCGATACCTCCGACCGTCCTCCCGTCCTGTCCAGCACGACCACCCGTGCGCTGCGCGACATCGCCGACGTCTTCCACAAGGCGCCCGCGATCGTTGCACCGCCCGAACCCGAGACGCTGTCGGCACTGTGACATCGGGGCAAGGATCCAGCCAGCACATGTTCGCCCACCGGTTGCAGCCGCTGCCCGCTTGCCTTCCTGTCAAAGGGCAGGATATTCCTCCGCCAACTCCATCCTGCGGCGGCTCATGCTGAAACAATCGATCCTGATCGCCCTCGCCATCGCCATCGCTGTCGGCGGCGGCGCTGCCAGTGTCGGCATGGTGCTGAACTCGCAGGAGGGCATCGGCGCCGTGTCAGTCGGCCCCTGGACCGCCTTTCCCGACATCGGCACCCCGGAAGCCGACCCCTATTCGAAAGCGCGTGTCGCCCGCGACGGCGTTCTGGCGCTGGGCCGCGCCGAAGGCCTCAGCTTTGTCGCCGACCGCGACTCCGCAGGCGTTACCCTGAAGAGCGAATGCAACTACCGCATCGAAGGGTCGCTGCCGGTCGCCCGATTCTGGACGCTCTATGCGACCGACAGGGCGCATATCCCGCTCAAATCGGGGATACGCCGCGATGCCACGCTGCATTCACTGGAAGTGCTGCGCCAGCCCGACAACTCGATCAGCGTCGCGGTCGGCACGCGGCCCGAACCAGGCAACTGGCTCTCGGTCACAGGTGTCGGCGCGATGAACCTGGTGCTGACCTTCTACGACACGCCCATTGCCAGCAGCACCGGCCTCTCCGGCATCGAGATGCCGCGCATCGTCAGGGTCCAGTGCAATGCGTAGGCTGCTTCATGCCCTGGCGATCGGCCTGATCGGCGCCGGCATCGCCCACATCGTCATCCTGCTTCTGGTGCCGAGCTTCTCCGAGCGCGATGCCTGGTCGCGCCTTGCCATGGTCGCCGGCCCCAACAAGGTCGTCCGTCTCGACCAGGAGATCGGCGGCACGCCGGTGGTGAAGGCGCTCGATCCGTCCTTCTTCGAGGCCGCCTGCCGCTTCGATCTCGACGAAGGTGTCGTCCGCATCGACAATGCCGGCAAGGTCCCCTACTGGTCGGTCTCGGTCTACGACCGCAGCGGGCAGAACATCTACAGCTTCAACGACCGCACCGCGACCGACGGCACCCTCGATTTCGTTGTGCTGACACCGGCACAGATGATCGACCTGCGCAAGGAGCTGCCAACCGAGTTCGAGAGATCGATTTTCGTCGAAACGCCCATCGATGAAGGCATCGTCGTCGTTCGCGTCTTCGTTCCCGACGACAGCTGGAAGCCGACGGTGTCGCGCTTCCTCGACGGCATCAACTGCGACATCCAGTAAGGGTGCGCAGCAAGCCGGGCGTGCAATGCCCAGCCTTGCGGATGCTCCGCTCCGTTGCCTTCAGTGACGCGGCACCGGATCGTTGCGGCGGGGCGCATCGTTGCGCAACTCACCGGCACCCGAAGCCGGGCCCTTGGTCCGCTCGTAGCGCACGCCTGGAAAGATGATGATGGATGCCGAAGTTTCCGCTGTCCGGGGAGACCGGCGGATGGCCGCCTGACGCGGCATGAATGACACAACACTGCCCATGGTTCGCGATTTCCCTCTCGGTTCGACCGGAGTAAGCACGCAACGCCTCCGCTTCGATAAGGCCAGCAGAGAGGTTAACAGACCGTTACTGCCAAGGATTTGATTCAATTCCTGGTTCTCGCCTGCGCCCTTGGCACCCCCTTGATATCCGATCGCCGTTAGACGCGCGTGAAAGCAGCAGCATTGCCGATGACACGGGCCTGGTGCGGCCCGCTTTGCCCGGTTTCGCTGGAAAATCCGCGTAACCAATTGGTAACAAACGGATTCCTTAACGCCAGAGTTAACAGTGCGCTAACAAATCCTCGCTAAGTTTATGTTCACCTTAGGAAGCCATGGCGCGTGGGCGTCAGACGATCCAGGGCAGTGTCGAGTTTTTGTCAGGCGTACCCGTTCGTGTCAGCATCGGACTTCAGGCAGATTGCCATCGGACGCGAAACCGGTAAGCCAGAGCGGCTGTTCCGAGCAGCAGTCTCAGCCTTCTGCGCCCTGCCCCGGCCTTCGCGCCGCGAGATCGCCCAACTGGAAGACCTGACTCTGCCGCTGTTCGACAAGGTGTCGGTGGAAGCCCGCCGGTTTGTCGCCGCAGCCCTTTCGGAAAGCGAATACGCGCCGTTCGGCCTGGTCCGCAAACTCTGCGACGAACCCGTCGACATCGCAGCACCGCTGCTCGTGCGGTCACCTGTTCTGTCCGACGTCACGCTGATCGCGCTGATCGGCCGTCACGGCCTGCCGCATGCGCGCGCGATCGCCCGCCGCCCGAACCTGCACAAGACCATTGCCGACCTGATCCGGGTGCTCGAGCGCCCACGCTTGGTGTATCCCGAAGTGACCAGGCAGCAGGAGACGGCCGCCAACGCGTCGCAAGCCGCCGAAGCGATCGCTGCACCCGACATGTCCAATGGCCCCGTCCCCGGTGAGCTTGCCGAGAATGTCCGCCGCAAGCTGCGCGCGATGATGACGCCGGCCACGCCCCGCCAGGCAATGCCGGATGAAGAGCGCGCGCCGGCCTACGACAGGCTCAAGACGACGGCGCTGACGGGCAACGACAGCTTCTTCCAGACAGCGCTTGCCGACGCGCTGGAAATCGACCTTCTCGCCGCTCGCTCGATCACCGAGAAGTCTGGCTATTCCCAGCTCATCGACGCGCTCAAGGCGCTCGACCTCGCCGAAGAGCAGGCATTCCTGCTCGCCGCTGCCATCCTGCCCGGCCAGTTCGCCCATGCGGAATCGGTCAGGCTGTTCCTGGAGCGCTATCGCGCCCTGCATCGCGACGTGGCACTCGACCGTGTTCGCGACTGGAAGGCCGCGTCGGTCGGTGCCCGCATCCGCAGCAATGCCGAGCGCCTGCAGACGAGGGTCAAGTCCTCTACGCCCAAGGGCGACCGGCTCAAGGCGTCGTAATCGCAACGAGGTCGACGATCCCGGTCTTGCCGGGCTCGATCTCGACCACCCAAATGTCGGGGTCGAAACGCCGCTCGCGTTCGAGCCGCTTTTCGATCGCCGTGCCGTCATCATCGCTTTCAAGCAGGCTGAACTGGCGTTCGCCGGGTCGGGCCATGTCGTAGCTGGTCTGCGGTGCCGGGCCGTAGAGGTTCGAGCGGCCGAAACGATCGCGGGTGAGGATGAAGACGGCACCGGCTTCCAGCGCGCCACGGTTGAGGATCGCGCCAAACCCGCCTTCGCCGAAGACGCGACGCAAAAGGGCCGACACCCAGAAGTCAGTGGTGAGACGCATAGGACCGGCCCGATCGCAGTTTCGACGAAGCCTCTATAGCGGCTCGGCGCGCACAGGCCAATCCGAGCCAATGCTGCCCTGCTTCAGTTGGTCAGGCCGATCTCGCGCATCTTGGCATAGACGCCAGGGTCGGGCTCGCCCGTTTCCGGCAGCCCGAACAGAGCCTGGAATTCACGGATTGCGGACTTCGTCCGTGCCCCTGGGACGCCGTCGATCTCGATGCCGTCATTGCCGAAAGCCTTCAGCCCGGCCTGGATCTTCATGATCCGCGCGCTGGTATCTGCGGCAGGCTCGGCACGTGCCGGCGTCGCAGCCTGTGTTGCCCTTTGTGCCGCTGCAGGCATCACCTGTTCACGTGGTGTCGGTCGCGGGGCTATGCCTGCGGTGGTGTCGGCCGCGCCCAGTTGCTCGAGCAGCTGCGCGTCGATTTCGCCTGATGCCGCCATGCCGACCTTCTTCTGGTAGGCCTGGATGGCGCCGCGCGTTGCCGGACCGTTCAACCCGTCGACGTTGCCGTCGTAGAACGCAAGGTCCTTGAGAATACCCTGCACCCGTTCGATGCGCGGATCGCCCTGCGGGCGCACGGCCTCCGCAGCCTCCTCGGGACGTTCGATCTTGATCGTCGTCTCGGGCGCGTTCTGGTTCATGTCGGGAAACTCGACCGCTTCGCGGGTCGAGAAGAAGGCGCCCTTGTGCGCATAGGGCTGATACCAGAGCGCATTCGCCGAGACATAAAACAGCGCCACCATGAACGCCGTCGATCCGCCCACCAGGACCGGGTTGCGGGCAATCAGCCCGCCGAGCGCCAGGACGCCGTCCTGCAGCGGGCTACGTTCCTCAATGACCTGCCGTTTAGCTTGCTTTGCGGAGCGGGCCACTGCGCATCTCCTTGTTCCTGCCGGCAGGAAGCTTCATCAACTCGCCCCGCGCAGGCTCGGGCCGGTAGGCGGGGCCCTCGATGGGCAGGCTGATGGTGACGGTCGTTCCTTCGTCCGGCGCGCTCTCGATCGACATCGTGCCGTCGTGCAGGGCAACCAGTCCCTTGACCAGCGACAGTCCGAGGCCGGTGCCTTCGAAGCGGCGGGTATAGTCGTTCTGGATCTGCGTGAACGGCGTGCCCAGCCGCGACAGGTCGTCCTGTGCAATGCCGATGCCCGTGTCGGAAACCCAGAAGTGCAGGCGCGAACCGAGACGCTTGGCGCCGATCTCGACCCTGCCGCCATCGGGCGTGAACTTGACCGCATTGGAGACGAGGTTGATCAGCATCTGCTGCACGGCGCGCCGGTCAGCCTTGACCTCGCCGGTGCCGGCGGCCACCTCTACCACCAGGTCAAGCGACTTGGCCTGCGCCTGCAGCGCCAGCATCGAAGCGCACATGTCGACAGCATCGCGGAACCTGAACGGCTCAGGCGTGATCGCATAGCAGCCCGATTCGATCTTGGTGACGTCGAGGATCGAATTCACCACGTCGAGCAGGTGCTGGCCGGAATCGCGGACGATGCCGACATATTCCTTCTGGCGCGGCTCCTTGAAGCCACCGAACATCTCGTGCAGCAACATGTCGGAAAAACCGATGATGGCATTCAGCGGCGTCCGCAGTTCGTGGCTCACGGCAGCCAGGAAGTTGCTCTTGGCGAGTTCGGCGCTCTTGACCGCATCGGCTGCCGTCGCCAGTTGGTCACGCAGATCGGAAACCGTGTCGTTGTTGCGGACGACGGCAACGAAGGCCTGGCCGTCGGCCTTCATCAGCTCGAGCGCGAACGGCCGGAAATTGTCACCGGCGTCACCCTCATTCTGCCTGGGCAGGCGCAGGCGCAATTCAACCTCGCGCAGTTGCGCACCGTCGCGCATGTCAGCCAGCGCGCAGAGATAGCCGACACGATCGGCAACATGGATGCGGTCGAAAAGCGCCGTTCCCAACAGCAGCTCCGGCTGCAGCCTGAGCATTGTCCGAGCCTGCTCGGAGACGTCGGTCACGTCGCCATTATGGGCAATGCGCAGCACAACCGCCTTGAGGATCGTTTCGAGAGAACCAGCGGGCGCGTCTTGCTGTTCGACGCGGCGATCGAGGAAAGCACCGGCACGAACGGCAAATGTGGCAAGCCAGGCAACCGGCAGAAGCCACTGCCAGGCCGAGACGGCTGCGCCATCTGCAAAAGGCATGGAACCGAGAGCAGCCTGGGACAGCAGCGCGACGGCGGCCGCCACAGTGCCAAGCTTTGCCGCCTTGCGCGTCCGCCAGACCCACAGCGCCTCGAGCGGGAGTGCCGCGACAAGCAATGTCGCCGGCGACGTCAGTCCGCCCGCCGCGGCAACGATCGCAGCGATCGCAGTCGTTGCGACAACAAGAGATGTCGCGCCGATCTGTCCGGTCTTGCCGGTCGCAGCAATCAGCAATGCAGCAAGCCAGCTCAGGCTGAAGGCCGCGAAAATGACGGCAAAGGTCGAGGCTGCGCCGAGATTGGCAGAGACCAGGAACACACCCGCGCCGGCAACCAGGAAAGGCGCCGCCAGCAGCAAGCCGACGAGGCGCCGCTGGCGCGAACGCTCGATGCCATCTGCTGACGGATGGACCAGCCGGTCGCAGCCGCCGGCCATCGCGCCGGAAAACTCACCGTATCTGGTCATGACAAAACTCAACGCTACGCACTCTTCCGTGGCTCGCTTTGCGGCTCTTCTGTAGTTGTCCCAAACTCGCACCGAGCCTTTAATGAAGGGATAAGGCTGGCCGACCGAAACCCGGCTACGCGGCGAATATCGGGATCACAGCGCCGACATTCGAGAACAGTTATCGCCATGGTAAACAGGGGGTTATTTGCCGACTTGGCGCCTGCGAATCTGTCCTGGCCGCATTTCCCCGCGGTTTTTCAATTTAAATCAATTGCTTACGGAAACCGTGAGACATTGCCTGCGAAACCACCTGCGCAAGCCGAGCCAGTCCGTTAAACTTTGGTGAAAAGCCTGCGCAAAATGCCACCGTTTGCAGCAATCGCTCCTTTGTTCCTCCATGTCATTGTCGGCTCAACAAGATGTGGGTCGACAAAAAAACAATCAGGCCCGCCACACAGTAAGAGGCACACCATGGGCTTTCTCATCAGGACCGCATTCTGGTTCTCGCTCGTCCTTCTTGTTCTGCCGCTCGGCACCGGGCCGAATGGCGAGAACAGCGTGAGCCCGCTGCAGGCGATCTTTGCCGCCCGCGAAGCCGTCGGCGACCTCGCCGGCATCTGCGAGCGCAAGCCTGACGTCTGCGAGACGGGCAAGGCCGCGATCCAGACCATCGGTGTCAGGGCCCGTGAAAGCGCCCGCATCGCCTATCAGGCGCTCGATGAGCAGTTCGGCCAGCCCGACACGGCAACGCAGACCGGCAGCGTTCCCGAGGCTGCTCCAGAGGCTGGCCCGGAAGCTGGCCCGGAAGCTGGCATCGTGCCGGCCGAGGCTGCCGCCGTGCCGACCCCGAGGCCCGCGGCTCCGGCCAACTGATTTCCGACACAAGGCATTGCCGCGAACGGAGCAGGCGTTCGGGCAGCCAATCCCTTTCGGTTCAGCGCTTCGGCTCAGCCAGCCCGGCTGCAAGCTCAAGGCGCCAGGCCCCACCGCAGGTCGCCCGCCTCTGGCGCCTGCGGTGTCTTTCTTTGTTCGTGACGGGCTTTTTTCGTGACGGGCAGCGATGCTGCGACTATATCCAACCCATCATGACGGCTTCGATCGACACCATTCGCGACGACTTCTCATTCCTCGAGGAATGGGAGGACCGCTATCGCTATGTCATCGAATTGGGTGAAGCGCTGCCGCCCTTTCCGGAAAGCGCCCAGACCGACAGCAACAAGGTGCAAGGCTGCGTCAGCCAGGTCTGGCTGGTGACCCATCTTGGCGACGGGACCGACCCGGTCATCCATTTCCAAGGCACTTCCGACGCCCATATCGTGCGCGGCCTGGTTGCCATCATGCTTGCGCTCTTTTCAGGCCATCGCGCCAGCGAGATCACGGCCATCGACGCCGAGGCGACGCTGAAGGAGCTTGGCCTCAACGAGCATCTGTCGCCCCAGCGCGCAAACGGCCTGCGTTCGATGGTCAAGCGCATCAAGCGTGATGCCGAGGCAGCGCTCCACCAGATCGCCTGAGCCTCCGTCTCAGCCGCATCTCGGGCGCCTCCGTCCCTTGATGCTGGGCAGCACCTTTTCAGCTCGGCAGCACCTTGCGGTGACGTCGACGCATTGTCGTGCGGCGAGCACCGCATCGGCCGAGCAGGCAATCGAACGCGAGAGGCCCAGAGGATCGCCACCGGAGCGATGATCTCGATCGCCGCATCGTCCTCAGGCAGGTGCGCGACCGGCTGACGAGCGTCTTTCCTGGCCAGCCGGACCAGCTGTCGCTGTGCCGCACCATCCCAGGCCAAAACGCAATGCGGCGCCCGCGGGCGCCGCAAGCTGAAACTCTTTCGAAGGGCGTTACTTGCTCTTGCGCTTGCGGCCGAGGCCCATCTTCTTGGCGAGCTGCGAACGCGCAGCCGCATAGTTGGGCGCCACCATGGGATAGGCGGCGTCAAGGCCCCACTTCTCGCGATACTGGTCGGGGGTCATGTTGTAGTGCGTCATCAGGTGACGCTTCAACGATTTGAACTTCTTACCATCTTCAAGGCAAATGATGTAGTCGTCGTGCACCGAGCGCTTGGGATTGACGGCCGGCTTCTGCTTGTCGGCTGGCGGCGTCTCGGTGACATTGCCAACGCGGCCGAGAGCTGCGTGGACATCTGCGATCAGGCCCGGAAGTTCTCCCACCGGAACTGGATTGTTGCTGACATAGGCAGCCACCACATCGGCGGTCAACTCGATCAGCGTGTCATTGTTGGTTGCAGGCGTTTCGGAAGTATCCATATGCTTAGGCCCCAATGTGACTGGATGTTTTTTTGCCCGATATTCCGATCGGGATGCGGTGCGTTCTTGTATCGTAGATTGCCTCTGCGACTCGCACTCCATCACTTTAATGAGCCCGTCTCCAGAACAAGTCAATTCACTATTCTTTGTGAACTACAACAACAATGATTTCATCACTTCTCTAACAAATGAACCTTTTTGATACGCTGACGCCTTCAAATGAGATGATTTTTGACAACGCTGAAAGTTGTCCCGAAAGGTCATTATCAACCTTCAGTGCCAGAGGGGCCGTTCTTCTTTGCCACGGCAGCCGTTTCAGCCAAATCGTCGCTCACTGCCCCCTCCCACATGCGATAACCGGCCGAATATGCCGCCTTGGCAAGCAGATGGGCCGAGATCGGCGCTGTCAGCAGGAAGAACACGACCCCAGCCAGCGCCCGCAATGCGGTTGCCGGTTCGCCGATGTGCGCAGCAAGCGCGATCAGCATCAGACAAGATCCCACCGTGCCGGCCTTCGACGCCGCATGCATGCGCGTGTAAAGATCAGGAAGTCGCAACAACCCGACAGATGCCACAAGCGCAAACAACGCGCCGACGATGATGAGACCTCCGGCCAGATAGTCGGCTGCTCCGTCGATCATGGCCTGTCCTCTTCGGCTTCTTCTTTCTTCGCATCGATGCCGCCGCTCAACACGAAACGCGCGAAGGCAACCGTCGCCAGGAAGCCGACAAGACCAAGCGCGATGGCGACATCGACATACAATGTGAAGCCCGAACGCACGCCAAGAACGGCAATAAATCCGATAGCAACGGCAACAAGCATGTCGAGCGCCAGGATCCGGTCCGGCAAGGACGGCCCCTTCACGACGCGCACCACCACCAGCAGAAACGAGATGGTGAGAACGCCCAACGCAAAGATCGCGCTGATGTTGAGGAAAGCAGTTCCAGACATCATCTGAATGCCTCCAGTATTCTGCGCTCGAAGCCTTGGGCGATGTCGCGCCGCGCCTGGTCCAGGTCGGAACAGTCCATCCCATGAATAAACAGCGTGCGCCGGTCATCGGAAACGTCGACTGACAAGGTGCCGGGCGTGAGCGTGATCAGATTTGCGAGCAAGGTGATCTCGAAATCCCGGTCGACCTTCAAAGGATAGGCGAAGATGCCGGGTTTGATGTCCATGCGTGGCGACAGCACCAGCTTTGCAACCCTGAAGGCCGAGAGGAAAAGTTCCTTGATGAACAAGGCAATCAGCAGAAGAAGCGCCACCGGGCGGATGACGGCCCTGGTGGCCTGGATCTGGTCGCGCACCAGGAACAGGACCACCCATCCGACGGCAAAACCAAAGACCAGATTGGGGATCGAGTAGCTTCCCGAGACAGCGACCCAGACAAGCGCCAGTATCAATTCGTTGCGGAAAGGGATCATGATCCACTCCCCGCCGGGAAGACTGCCTGTATATAGGCCGAAGCGTCGAGCAGTCCGCTGGCCGCCGCCGTCGAGAGCCGAATGAAGGGCTCCGGCAGGACGCCCATCGCGAGCATCGCCGCAACAAGAACGACAAGGGCTGAGCAACCCGGCGCCGACATCGGACCAGCGGCCGCTGTCTTGTCACTTGAAGCTTTGTCACCTGGAGCCTCGCGCCAGAAAGCGAGGATCAACACACGACCAAGGGCCACGGTCGCCAGGAAGCCGCTCACCAGGATAGCGGCCGCAATCTGCCAGGCTCCACTGTCGAGCGACGCCCGCACCAGCATCACCTTCGGCCACAGTCCCGAGCCGGGAGGCAGGCCGGCTACCGCGAGCGAGATGATGAAGGCGAGCGCGGCGAGAAATGGACTTGCGCCATAGAGCCCTGACAGGCTGTGCAGCGAAAAACTGCCGCCGCGCTGGCGCATCAGCCCGCCGAGCAAGTACAGCGCCGACAGCGCCAGCATCGAATGCAGTGCGTAGAAGATCGCGCCCGACAGCCCGCCATTGCTGCCCAGCGCGATGCCGGCAAGCATGATCCCGACGCCCGAGATGACCAGGAAGCCGGCGATCCTGCGGATGTCGGATTGCGCCAGGGCGCCAAGCGCGCCGATAAGCATGGTCGCCACCGCCACCCAGCCGATGAGACCGGCCAGCACCAACCGTTCGGCGGCGAAGATCATCACCAGCGTCCGCAACAGTGCGTAGATGCCGACCTTGGTCAAAAGACCGCCAAACAGCGCGCCGGTGATGACGGGCGGCGTGTGATAGGACGCCGGCAGCCAGAAATTGAGCGGAAAGGCCGCCGCCTTCATGCCGAAGGCGAGCAGATAGAGCGTGGCCAGCGTCATCAGCGGCGCAGCCGTGCCGATCTGGCCTGCGCGTGTGGCAAGGTCGGCCATGTTCAGCGTGCCGAACGTGCCATAGAGATAGCCGGTCGCGATCAGGAACAAGGTCGTGCCGACCAGGTTCAGGATCGCATATTTGGTGGCGCCGTCGATCTGCGCCTTGTCGGACCCCAGGATCAGCAAGCCGAAGGACGAGATCAGGAAGACCTCGAACCAGACATAGAGGTTGAACATGTCCCCGGTCAGGAAGGCGCCGCTGACGCCGGCCATCATCAGCATCAGGAACGGATAGAAGCCGTAGCGCCTGCCGGTCGCGTCGATGTCGCGCAGCGAATAGGCGCAGCAAACGAATGCGACGAGCGAAGCCGTCAGCGAAAATGCAGCCCCCAGCACGTCAGCGGTAAAGGAGATGCCGAATGGCGGCAGCCAGCTTCCCATCGTCATCGACACCGGGCCTGTTGCCAGCACGCGCTGCAGCAGCAGGCCATTGGCGCCGACCATGACCACGAGCACAACCAGCGCCAGCACCGCATGCCAGCGAATGCTGTGCCGGATCAACAGAAGCACGGCCCCCCCAATGATCGGCAGTACGACCGGGGCAATGACCAGCCAATCGACTGATGCAATCGGCCCGGCAACCATCGCAGCGGCCTTGTCGACGATCTCACCTTGCACGGCCATGGTCTCAGTACCCCATCGGCGGCAAGCCGTCGTCCACGGGCTCGGCGACACGCATGCTGTCGGTGTCGTCGGTACCGATCTCCTGATAGGCGCGATAGGCAAGCACCAGCAGGAAGCAGAAGAAGCAGAACGAGATGACGATTGCCGTCAGGATCAGCGCCTGCGGCAACGGATTGACCACGGCGCCCGCCGGCACGTCGAGACCTTCCGCGATGATCGGCGGCACCTCGCGGATGATGCGGCCATTGGTGAAGATCAGAAGATTGACCGCGTTGCCGAACAGCACAACGCCGAGCAGGATGCGGATGATGTGCCGCGACAGCATCAGATAGATGCCGGCAGCGAAGAACAGGCCGACGAGGATGGCGAACACGGCTTCCATCAGTCGTGCTCCCTGTCTTCGAGCGCCAGAGCGATCGAGGTGAACGAGCCGACCACGACCAGATAGACGCCGATGTCGAAGACGATGACCGTCGACAGGTCGATAGACATCCCGAAGAAGGCGGGCGACATCCACAGCCCGGTCAGGAACGGCACGCCGAACAGAAGCGACGGCAGACCAGCCGCAGCGGCGGCAAACAGCCCAAAGCCTGATATCGCCATGGGGTGGAAGTAGAGTGCCCGGCGCACCGCCGGCACGCCAAAGGCGATGCCGTGGATGGCGAAGGCGGATGCCGCGATCAGGCCGCCGGTGAAACCGCCGCCCGGCTCATTGTGGCCGCGCAACAAGACGAACACCGAAAACATCAGCATCAGGCCGGTGAGGTAGGGTGCGGCGGTGCGGAAAATCAGCGTCTGCATGTTACGCCTCCTTCCTGACCGGGGCATGAACGTCCGCCTTTTTCGAGCGGATGCGTATCAGCGCAAGGATGGCGAGGCCCGTCACCATCACCACGGCGATTTCGCCCAGCGTGTCGAGGCCGCGGAAATCGACGATGATGACGTTCACCACATTGCGGCCATGGGCGATGGTCTTGGCGTAGGTGTTGAAGAACTGCGACAGCCGGTCGTCGAACGGCAGTTGCGTCACCTTGAGCAGAAGCAGCGCGAAGGCCGTACCGCAAGCTGCGGCAATTGCCATGTCCAGAAGCTTCTGCGCATGCGGGCGGCGGTCGGTCGGCGCAAGCCTGAGCCGCGTCATGACCAGCGCCAGGATCACCACCGACAGCGTCTCGACCATGAACTGGGTGAAGGACAGGTCTGGCGCGCCGAACAGCATGTAGAGCAAGGCGACGGCAAAACCCTGGATGCCGAGCGAAACGATGGCCGTCAGCCGGCTGCGCGCCTTGACCACGGCAGCGACGCCGATCACGGCGATGGCCAGAACGCCCCATTCATAGAAGCGCAATGCCGGCACATCAGGCATCGAGGGCAGCTCGCCGAACAGCACCATCGGCAGCAGCAGCGCTGCCGCCACCGCGACGAAGGTAACAGTCATGTAGATGTCGAGGCGGCCGTTGTGGATGATGCGCGTCAGACCTGTCGCGAGCCGCAAGAGGCCGCGCAGCACCTGGTCGAAGCCACGGTCCGGGCCCCAGCCGATCGCCTGGAGAACGCCAGCCGTCGCGCCGCGCAAGCTGTCGAGCCTGACATAGGCGGCGATGCCCAGCGCGACCGTCAGGCCGGACAGCAACAGCGGCACGCCGATGTGCGGGATCGTCGAGATGGTGACCTCGATGGGGCTGCCGGCAACGGCGCTCGCCGCGGGCGACGACAGGAACCGATGCGTGATCGGCGCGGCAACGGCCGCAGCCAGTCCCAAGGCTCCGAGCACAGCCGGCCCCAGCCACAGCGATATCGGCCCTTCATGCGCCGCCTTCGGCGTCCTCAAGGCATCGCCGAGGAAAGGCCGAAGTGCCACCGCAAATCCGATGGCAAACATCAGCGCATTGCCGCAGACGGCTATGACGAGCAGCACGGCCTGCCAGCCCTCCGGCGAACCAAGTGCATAATAAATCTGTTCCTTGGCCAGAAAGCCTGAGAACAGCGGCAGCCCGCCCATCGAGAGTGCTGCAAGCATCGCGGCAACGAAAGTGATCGGCATGGCCTTGCGCAGGCCGCGCAGGCAGGTGATGTCGCGCGTACCCGCCTCATGGTCGATCAGGCCGGCGACCATGAACAGCGCGCCCTTGAACATCGAATGGGCGATCAGATAAAGCGCCGCCGCCTCGATCGCCTTGTCGGAACCAAGGCCTGTCAGCATCACCAGCAGTCCGAGAGAGGAGACCGTGGTGTAGGCGAGCATCAGCTTGAGATCGGTCTGCCTGACAGCGAGCAACGTGCCAATCGCAAGTGTCGCGCCGCCGAACACTGGCAGGATCGTCTCCCAGGCCGCAGTGTCGCCCATCACGGGATTGAGGCGCATCAGCAGATAGACGCCTGCTTTCACCATGGTCGCCGAATGCAGGTAGGCCGAGACGGGCGTCGGCGCTTCCATGGCGTTGGGCAGCCAGAAATGGAACGGAAACTGCGCCGATTTGGTGAAAGCGCCGCCCAACACAAGCAACAGGGCAGCAAGGTAGAGCGGGCTGTTGCGCAAGGCGTCGACGGAGCCGAGCAGCGACGAGAGCTCGCTCATGCCGGTTGCCTGGGCGATGACCAGCAGACCTGCCAACAGGGAAAGCCCGCCAATGCCGGTGACCAGCAGCGCCTGCAGTGCCGCGCGCCGCGAAGCTTCCCGCCCGTGGTCGAAGCCGATCAAAAGGAACGACGTGATCGACGTCAGCTCCCAGTAGACGAACAGCATCAGGAACGAATCCGAGACGACAAGTCCCAGCATCGCTCCCATGAACAGCAGGATGAACGAGAAAAAGCGGCCCTGATGCGGGTGCCCTTTGAGATAGCCGCCGGCATAAATCACGATCAGCGTGCCGATGCCTGATATCAGCAGGGCAAAGGTCAGTGACAGGCCATCGAGAAACCAGGAGAAGCGAAGACCGAGACTCGGAGCCCAGTCAAATCCACCAGAGATCGAACTGCCTTTGCTGACCGCATCGAGCATGCCGGCAAGATGCAGAAAAACGACCAGTGGAATGGCGGCCAGCAGCCAGCCGGCATTGTGTTTCATCACGCGAACGAGCGCAGGTGCAAGCAACGCTCCCGCAAACGGCAGCATGAGTATCAGGAAGGTCAGCGGACGGGCCCTCTTTGTGTCTCACGTTGTTGACCTGAGGGCATAGACGTCGGGCAGCCAAAGGGCAAGCGCAATCGGACCTTGTCAACGACAACCGCTTTCCGCCGTTGCGGCAGCTGCGGCAATGTCACCTGGAAACGCGTCAGTACGGGGTGATGTAGCGACCATAGACCCAGCCGGTGACGTAGTTGCCGTTCTGTGCGGGGTCATGCCAGACCTGGCACCAGCTGTAGCGGACCCGCTGCTCCTGCTTCCACACGGGCAGACGGCTGATGTCGCGCAGATCGACCCCGCCGGTGCAACGGCCGGTCATCTGCAGCACCTTGCCGTTGGGATAGGCCGCCTGCTTCTGCGAGCCGTTCGACGGGAACTTGCGGATGTTGAGCGTATCGCCCCACGGCACCCTGGCAACTTCCCAGGCGGAAAAGGCAGCGGCATGGGATTCGGCCGCGAAAACGGCGACTGTCGAGGCAATGGCAACTGCTGCGGCGGTCTTCTTGAACATCTGGTCTTCTCCTTCGGCATGGCCGGTCACATATACGTTGCCGCCACACTGCAACTCCGCCCTTGAACCCGCCCTGATCGACGTGTTCATTCGGCATTCAAGATTCAGCACCCACGCGAGACCTAATGACCCGACCCAAGATCTTCGCCGACATCGCCGCGCCCGTGACCGACAAGCGCCCCGTCTCCGACACGCGCCACGGCATCACGCGCGTCGACGAATATGCCTGGCTGCGCGCCGACAACTGGCAGGAGGTGTTCCGCGACCCGAGCGTGCTCGATGCCGATATCCGCAGCCATCTCGAGGCGGAAAACACCTATCAGGCCGAACTGATGGCCGACACCGTCGAGCTCAGGAAGGCGCTGTTTGCCGAGATGAAGGGCCGCATCAAGGAAGACGATTCCTCGGTGCCGATGAAGGATGGCCCTTTCGCTTATGGCTCCTCGTTCAAGAAGGGCGGCGAGCAGCCGCGCTACTTCCGCATTCCGAGCGAAGGCGGTCCGGAAGAGATCATCCTCGACGGCGACAAGGAAGCCGACGGCCACGCCTATTTCCGCCTCGGCGGCATCGACCACTCGTCGGACCACAAGCGCCTGATCTGGGCCTTCGACGACAAGGGGTCGGAATTCTACACGCTGCGCGTGCGTGACATCGGCAGCGGCGCGGAACTTGACGACGTGGTCGGCGACACCGGCGGTTCGGGCACATGGGACGCGGCCAATACCGGCTTCTTCTACACCCGCCTCGATCCCAACCACCGGCCGTCAAAGGTGTTCTACCATGGGCTCGGCACGGACGCCGCAGCGGACCGGCTGGTCTATGAGGAAACCGACCCCGGCTTCTTCATGAATGTCGGCGGCACGCGCTCCAACGAATGGATCATGATCTCCATCAGCGACCATGAGACATCGGAGTACCGCCTGTTTCCGGCGACCGATCCGCTGGCGGCGCCAAAACTTGTGGCAGCGCGCGAGATCGGCCTGCAATACGACCTCGAAGAAGGCGGCGACATCTTCTTCGTGCTGACCAACGCCGATGGCGCCAAGGACTTCAAGATCATGACGGCGCCGGTCAGCGATCCGGCGCGAAGCAACTGGAAGGAGCTGGTCGCCCATGAACCTGGCCGCCTCATCCTGTCGGTGGTCGGCTTCAAGGACTTCATGGTCCGCCTCGAGCGCAAGGAGGGCCTGCCCCGCATCGTCGTCCATGAGCGCGCCACGGGTGCCGAGCACCTGATCTCCTTCCCCGAAGAGGCGTTCTCGCTCGGGCTGTCGGGTTCCTACGAATACGACACCGACACCATGCGCTTTTCCTATTCGTCGATGACCACCCCGTCGCAGCTATTCGACTACAACATGCGGACACGCGAACGAACCCTGCTCAAGACGCAGGAAGTGCCGTCGGGCCACAACATCGAGGACTATGTCACGCGCCGCCTGATGGCTCCGGCGCCGGATGGCGAACTGGTGCCGATCTCGCTGATCCATCACCGCGACACGCCACTCGACGGAACAGCACCCTGCCTGCTCTATGGCTACGGCTCCTACGGCATGACCATTCCGGCTTCGTTCAACACCAACTGTCTGTCGCTGGTCGACCGCGGCTTCGTCTATGCCATCGCCCATATCCGCGGCGGCAAGGACAAGGGTTATGCCTGGTACGAGGACGGCAAGCGCGCGACCAAGGTCAACACCTTCACCGACTTCATCGCCTCAGCCCACCATCTCGTCGCCGAGCGCTACACCGCGCATGAGCGCATCGTCGCGCAAGGCGGCTCGGCCGGCGGCATGCTGATGGGAGCGGTGGCCAACATGGCGCCCGAGGCCTTTGCCGGCATCATCGCCGAAGTGCCCTTCGTCGACGTGCTGACCACCATGCTCGACGACACCTTGCCGCTGACGCCGCCGGAATGGCCCGAATGGGGCAATCCGATCGCCTCGGAAGCGGACTACAAGACCATCGCCGCCTACTCGCCCTACGACAATGTCGCTGAGGTCGACTATCCGCCGATCCTGGCGGTGGCCGGCCTGACCGATCCGCGCGTCACCTATTGGGAGCCGGCCAAATGGGCGGCACGGCTGCGCGAGCGCAAGTCGGGCAACAGCCCGGTGCTGTTCAAGATCAACATGGATTCGGGCCATGCCGGCGCCTCCGGCCGCTTCTCCAGGCTCGAGGAAGTCGCCTTCAACTACGCTTTCGCTCTGAAGGTGGCCGGGCGCGCCTGACATCGCGATGGAGAGACCGGCGGCCTCTGGCCGCCGGTGGGGCTCAACCCGCGGGCTTCGGCTGCTGCGCCGGGTAACCGTTGGCCTGTGGCGGGATCGCCTTGAGATAGGCGGCGATCGCCTCCCGGTCGGCGGCAGTCAGTCTCGCCATGTTCTTCTGCACCTCGACCATGGTGCCGCCCACGGAATCGAACTCCGGCGTGAAGCCGGTTTCGAGATAGCCGGCGATATCGGCTTCGGACCAGCCGCTGATGTCCTTGCCTTCGGGCGTGATGTTGGGCACGACGCCGTCGCCTTCGGCTGCCCTAGCGCCGGCCAGCCACTGGCCCTTTTCGGTGCCGCCGGCAAGGCTGCGCGGCGTGTGGCATTCGCCGCAATGGCCGGCACCCTCGACAAGGTCACGCCCATGCAGCACCTTGTCGGGCGTGCCCTCGGCAAAGGCGACCACCGGCTGATCGCTGAGATAGAGCTGTTTCCACAGTCCCAGCCCGAGCCGTATGTTGAAGGGGAAGCCAAGCTCGTGATCAGGCGCCCTGCCCTCAACCGCCGGCAGCGTCTTCAGGAAGGCGTAGAGGTCGGCGACGTCAGCCGGCTTCATGCGGGCGTAGGAGGCATAGGGAAATGCCGGATAGAGATGCTGGCCCTCGCGCGACACGCCTTTCAGCATCGCATTGGCGAAGTCTTCGAGCGACCATGCGCCGATGCCGTCATTGGGATCGGAAGAAATGTTCGGCGCGACGAAGGTGCCGAACTGCGTCTTGAGTTCGACGCCGCCGGCGAGCTGCAGCCGCGCGTCGCCTTCGGATTTCGGCCTGGCGTGACACGAGGCGCAACCGCCGGCGTCGAATATGCGCTGGCCGCGGCCGGTGTCGCCGGTTCCCAACGCAGCCAACATGTCAGGCGCCAGCCTCTCCGGCACCGTCAGCCACCAGAAAATTGCGGCCCCGGCGCCGCCAAGCGCCAGAGCCGCAACTGCGATTTTCCTGAAAACAGCCATCCGCGAGGGGTCAGCCCTTCTTCACGCGGAACGCCTCGTGGCAGGTGCCGCAGGTCTGGCCGATGGTGCCGACCTGCGCCTTCAACGCATCCAGATCCGCAGCCGGGCTGGCGACTGCGGCGGCAGTGACTTCCTTGAACTTGTCGACCTGGGCCTGGAAGCCGGCCAGGTCTTCCCAGATCTTCGGCGAGGCGGTGGTGTCGCCCTTGTCGCTGCCGGCGGGGAACGACGCTGCCACGTCGATCTTCTGGACGTTGTCGTTGAGCGCGGTCAGGGCGGCGACGACAGCCGCCGCATCGAACGGCGCCTCGCCCTTCACCATCTTCACCAGTGTGCCGACTTGCTTCGCATTTTCCTTCATCACTGCCTGGCGGTCAGCAATCACATCGGCGAATGCTGCGGTGGTGGCGAGCGCGAGCGCTGCGACGGCAAACACAATCTTTTTCATCAGGTCCTCTCTCGGTTGCAACAGCTGCCTAGGGCCAACGGCGAAACTGGCCGAATTCGTCCTGAAATTCTCTTCACGCTTCCGTGACTGTTAGAGTTTTTCGAACATTTCCACCCAAACGCAAAAACCCCGGCGGTTGCCGGGGTTTCAGATGCGTCGGCCGGTCACCGGTCACATCAGGGGATGCGACCGGGCGGGTCTGCGGCTCAGGCCTTTTCGTAGAGCTCGAGCACGTAGTCCCAGTTGATCAGGCTGTCGACGAATGCCTCGAGATACTTCGGACGGGCATTGCGATAGTCGATGTAGTAGGAGTGCTCCCAGACGTCGACGCCGAGGATCGGGGTCGCGCCGTGAACCAGCGGGTTCTCGCCGTTCGGGGTCTTGGAAATGGCGAGCTTGCCATCCTTGACCGACAGCCAGGCCCAGCCCGAGCCGAACTGCGTGGTGCCGGCAGCGATGAAGTCGGCCTTGAACTTGTCGTAACCGCCGAGATCGGCATCGACGGCCTTCTGCAGTGCGCCTGGCAGCTTGTTGCCGCCGCCGCCCTTCTTCATCCACTTCCAGAAGTGGACGTGGTTGTAGTGCTGGGCGGCGTTGTTGAACAGGCCGGCGTTCTTGCCGAACGACTGCTTCACCACCTCTTCCAGCGACAGCTTGTCCATGCCCGCTTCGGCAGCCAGCTTGTTGCCGTTGTCGACATAGGCCTTGTGGTGCTTGTCGTGATGGTACTCGAGCGTCTCCTTCGACATGAAGGGCTGCAGCGCCTCGTAGTCGTAGGGCAATTCGGGCAATTCAAAAGCCATGGATCATACTCCCTTGCTGGCAATTTCGCGGCATGACTATGCCGTCTACAGATAGGTCGTCGTCATCTTGGAAACAGATGAGAGGCACTGTTTTTTCTTCGCTGCACTCAGGCCTTGCCGGTAGAGTGAGCCCACTCCCAATATAGCTCGCGAGACTTTTTTGCTACCGGTCCCGGCTGCAGATTTCGGTCTTCGATGCGCGTCACCGGAACGACCTTGGAATGGTTTCCGGTCGAGAAAATCTCGTCGGCTTCGAGGAATTCGCGCACCGAAAGCATCTTCTCGATAACGGTGTGGCCGCTCTCGGCAAGCAACGACATTGTCCGGCTGCGGGTGATTCCGGACAAGAAAGTTCCATTCGGCGCCGGGGTGAACACCTGGCCGTTCTTGACCAGGAAGATGTTCGACGATCCGGTCTCGGCGACGTTGCCCAGCATGTCGAGCACCAGCGCATTGTCGAAACCGCGCATCTTGGCATCGAGGATGGCGCGGCCGTTGTTCGGATAAAGGCAGCCGGCCTTGGCGTTGGTCGGCATCGTTTCCATGCTCGGGCGGCGAAATGGCGACAGGCCGATCGAAAATCCGGTCGGCGGCAGCATCGGTGATTCGTAGAGGCAGAGGCAGAACCGCGTCGAAGACGGGTCCGCCGGGACACCCATGTAGCCGCCATGCTCGGCCCAATACATCGGCCTGATGTAAACGGCGGTCTTGCCGTCGAATTTCTTGAGCCCATCCCAGGTCAGCCCGACGATCTGCTCCGGGCTCATCGTCGGCTTCAGACCGAGCGCGATCGCCGAGGAGTTGACCCGCCGCGAATGCGCTTCAAGATCGGGCGCCACGCCCTCGAACCAGCGGCCGCCGTCGAAGACGCTGGACCCAAGCCACATGGCGTGGCTGCGCGGGCCGATGAGCGCGACATTGCCCTCGTGCCAATCGCCATCGACATAGGTCCAGGTCGTGGATTGTGCAGCCGCAGCGAGCGTCATGGTCTTTTCCCGTCGCATCTTGTTGGTGTCGGGCATCGAAAAGGCTTTGGCCGGCCCCGTCAACCGGCAGCAGGCCTAAATGTTGGAGCCAGCCGATAGTTGTGCTTGCGCTCGCCGCCAAGCCGTTGGAAAACCACAGGCATGCGCCACGCCGCCTACATATTCGACGCCTATGGCACGCTGTTCGACGTGCACGCCGCCGTTCGCCGCCATGCCGCCGACATCGGCCCGGACGGCCAGCTGCTGTCCGAGATCTGGCGGGCCAAGCAGCTCGAATATTCCTGGGTCCGCACCCTGATGGGCGCCTATCTCGACTTCTGGCAGCTCACCGAACAGGCGCTCGACTTCGCCTTCCGCAAGGTGCCCTCCGTCGACCCGGCGATGCGCAGCAAGCTGCTCGACGCCTATTGGCGGCTCGATTGCTATCCGGAGGTCCCTGCCGTCCTGCGCAACCTGAAGGACAATGGCGCCAGGCTGGCGATCCTGTCCAATGGTTCGCCCGCCATGCTTGAGGCAGCCACCCGTTCTGCCGGGCTCGACCTCATCCTGGACGAGATCTTCTCCGTCGACAGTGTGCGCCGCTTCAAGACGGACCAGTCGGTGTATGATCTGGTGGCCAGCAGCTGGCGCCTCTATCCCGAAGCGATATCGTTCCAGTCGTCCAATCGATGGGACATTGCGGGTGCCGCCAAATTCGGCTGCCGTACCGTCTGGATCAACCGCGCCGACCAGCCGGACGAGTACCGCGACTTGCCACCATCCCTGATCCTGCCGTCGCTGGAAGGTTTAGTTACAATTGGTTAGCTAACCATAGGTCAGTCATGTTGCCATAACGCAACAGTGATTGGCGCGTCACATCGTTGCCATGCTTTGTCCACCCTAAGGTCTGATTTTGACCTGCCTATCTCCGTGAGCGTTAAGGGAACGCGACCGTTTCCTTGAATTCACCATTTCTTTCGAACTGGACTCCTAGATCGCAGCCATGCCCATATCACATGATTCATCCCGCCCTCTGACGAGGCGCGGCTTTCTCAATCTGGCGGCCGCAGGTGCTGCCACGGCAGCGCTTTCGGCCTGCTCGACCGTCAGCGGCGGCGGCCAGTTCGTGCAAGCGCCTCAGATCGTCCCGCCGACGCCGACCATCGATCCGGCCTTCGGCGACTACGTCAACATGTATGGCCCGGTCAGCGACGAGGGCTATGAGGTTCCCGGCATTCCGGTCAAAAAGGTGAAGCCCCAGTTCCTTCGCCAGATCGTCGCCGATCCGACCGGCGAACGTCCCGGCACGCTGGTCGTCGATACCTCGACCCACTTCCTCTATCTCGTGCGCGAAAACGGCCAGGCGATCCGCTACGGCGTCGGCCTGGGCCGCGCCGGCTTTGCCTGGCAGGGCCGCGCCGTCATCCAGTGGAAGCGCAAGTGGCCGAAGTGGACGCCGCCGGACGACATGATCGGCCGCCAGCCGGAACTCGAGAAGTACAGCGTCCGCAATGGCGGCATGGCCCCGGGGCTCAACAACCCTCTCGGCGCCCGTGCGCTCTACATCTTCCAGAACAACGAAGACACGCTCTACCGCGTCCATGGTTCGCCGGAATGGTGGACGATCGGCAAGTCGGTGTCGTCGGGCTGCGTGCGCCTGATGAACCAGGACATCATCGATCTCTACGACCGCGTGCCGTCCAAGACGCCGATCCTGGTCACCAACGGCCTCGGCATGGCCTGACCAGCCCAGGGCGGCCCATCAACGAAAAACGGCGCGTCATCGACGCGCCGTTCTTCTTTGGAGCCTCAGGGTGTTTCAAAAGCCCTTCTTCAGGCTGCCCAGAATGCCGCGCACCAGCGCACGGCCGACCGACGAGCCGACGGAGCGCACGACCGACTTCAGCGCAGCTTCCGTCACCGTCTGCCGGTTCGAGGTTCGCGGCCTGGGCGCAGTGCCGGTGTTGCGACCACTGGGCGCCGGCGCATCATTGCCAAAGCCCGGAATGGTCCAGCCGCTGCCGCCGCCGGTATTCGCCTGCTGCTGCGCCTGCTCCTGGGCCTTGAGCGCTTTCTTCTGCAGCATCTCGAAGGCCGATTCGCGGTCGACCGTCTGGTCGTACTGTCCGGCGACAGGGCTTTCGTTGATCAGCTTCTGGCGCTCTTGCGGCGTGATCGGCCCGAGCCGCGATGCCGGCGGCCGGATCAGCGTCCGCTGCACCATGGACGGCACACCCTTGGCCTCGAGCGTCGAGACCAACGCCTCGCCGGTGCCGAGCTGGGTGATGGCGGTGGCGCAGTTGAAGTCGGGGTTCGGACGGAAGGTATCGGCAGCGGTCTTTACCGCCTTCTGCTCGCGCGGCGTGTAGGCGCGCAGCGCATGCTGGACACGGTTGCCGAGCTGGGCGAGCACGGTTTCGGGGACGTCGAGCGGGTTCTGGGTGACGAAATAGACGCCGACGCCCTTGGAGCGGATCAGGCGCACGACCTGCTCGACCCGGTCGACGACGATCTTGGGTGCCTCATCGAACAGAAGGTGGGCTTCGTCAAAGAAGAACACCAGCTTCGGCTTGTCGGGATCGCCGACCTCGGGCAGCACCTCGAACAGCTCCGACAGCAGCCAGAGCAGGAAGGTGGCATAAAGCCTGGGGTTCATCATCAGCTTGTCGGCGGCCAGCACGTTGATCGCGCCGCGGCCGTCGCGCGTCGTGCGCATGATGTCGGCGATCTTCAGCGCCGGCTCGCCGAAGAAGTGGTTGCCGCCCTGCTGCTCGAGCACCAGCAGCGACCGCTGGATCGCGCCGACCGAAGGTTTGGTGATATTGCCATAGCGGGTACCGATTTCGTCGGCCCGATCGGCGATGTTGGCCAAGAGCGACTGCAGGTCCTTCATGTCGAGCAGCAGCAGGCCTTCCTCGTCGGCAATGCGGAAAGCGATGTTGAGCACGCCTTCCTGCGCCTCCGTCAGGTTCATCAGCCGCGACAAAAGCAGCGGGCCCATTTCGGAAATGGTCGCGCGGATGGGATGCCCCTGTTCGCCGAACAGGTCCCAGAAGATGACAGGGAATTCCTGGAACTCATATGGGTCGAGCTTGATCGCCTCGGCGCGGGCAGTGAGAAAATCCTTGGCCTCGCCGATCATCGAGATGCCCGACAGGTCGCCCTTGATGTCGGCGCAGAACACCGGAACGCCGGCATTCGAGAAGCCCTCGGCCAGTATCTGCAGCGTCACCGTCTTGCCGGTGCCGGTCGCGCCTGTAACCAGGCCGTGGCGATTGCCGTATTTCAACAGCAATTCTTCGGGTCGTTGATAGCTATCGTCCGGCTTGCGGCTGGCACCAATGAAAATGCTGTCGTCCTGCGCCATGGGCGTTGTCTCCGGCAATGCTATTTTCCGACCGCAGCTGCGGCCACCCGCAAGGTATAGTGGCGGTCTACGCAAGCGACAATGGCTTGGTTCCGGCCGGGGCTTGGTTCCGGCGAGTCGGCATGTTATACATAAGTTATAACATGGAGACTTGGCCATGAATGTGACGGTGCGCAAGATCGGAAACTCGGAAGGCGTGATCCTGCCGAAGGAGGTGCTGGAGCGGCACAATCTGAGGGCTGGCGACACGCTGGTTCTCACCGAAGACGGCAACGAATTGCGCCTCAGCCCGGCACAGGACGACCCAGAGGAATTCGAGCGCAAGATGAAGATCGCGCGCGAACGGATGAAGAAGTACGAGGTTGCCTATCGCGCACTGGCGAAATGACCGAGTTCCACTCGCGTCAATTCGTCGAGGCGCTGCATGCCGAACAGCTGCGCCTGCACGGTGGCGCACCGGGCGTTCGATCAGAGGACATGCTGGAGTCGGCGCTGGCGCGCCCGCTGCAAAAGGTCGCTGACGGCACACCGGACCGATGCGAACTGGCAGCGGCCTATCTGTTCGGCATCGCCAAGAACCATCCCTTTGTCGACGGCAACAAGCGCACGGCATTTGCCGCAGCGGACTTGTTTCTGTTTTTCAATGGCTTGAGCGTCGAGGCATCGCAACAGGACGTTATCCAGTTCGTGCTCATGATCGCAGCCGGCGAAATCGATGAAGCTGGCGCCACCGCATTCTTCCGCGACCACACGGTTCCGGTCGAAAGCTAGCTGCCCAGTTCGACGATTTCCCATTCATGGCCGTTGACCGAGGCGAGGTCGCCGACCGATTTGCCGAACAGTGCGACTGCCATCGGCGAGGCATGCGAGATGCGGCCCTTGGCGGCGTCGGCCTCGTCTTCGCCGACGATCTGCCAGACGTTGCGCTTGCCCTTGTCATCCTCGATGACAACCTTCATGCCGAAGCGGACGACCGTGCTGTCAGGCTCGGGAACGGACACCTCTGCCGTCTCGCGGCGCGACTGCCAATAGCGCAGGTCGCGCGACACGGTCGCAATGCGCTCGCGGTCGGCATCGGCCTCGGCCTTGGCCAGATCCTCGCGCAGGCTGGCGAGCTGGGCCTCGATATGGGCGAGGCCTTGCTCTGTGACCAGGTTTCGCGACGCACTGACCGGCCGCTCGCCGATGTCGGCGATTACGTTTTCGCTATCGTCTTCGCGGGTAAAAGCTCTGCTCATCAACCGAACCTAGGTGTTCGCTGCATGGATAACAAGCCAGCCACGCTGACCCGCCCATTGCGTCCTCAGCCGAATGCAGCGCTGGGCCGAAGCGACGCAACTTCAATGCCGTTCCAGTTCCTGAGCACAGGATTGGCAGCCTTTTTCATGGTGCCGGACAGCGCTTCATCAGCGGCCAGAAGCCTGGCCAGAGCCGCCGCGATCATGACCTCGGCCGCCCTGCCGGCGCCGTCGTCGCATTTCAACGCAATGCCGAGCCCAAGTTCGGGCACGGCCGCGCAAAACACGCCTTCGGCGCCGACCTTGACGAAGATCCGTCCGGGTGCAGTCTGCATCAACTCCGTATCGGCCCTGTCGGTTCCAGCGACCAGAAAAGGTTCGCTCATGCAGGCCGACATCAGCCGGCGTGCAGCCCCTGCCCGGTCCGCGCCGAGACCATTGCCGGTGACCATGCGCGCGAACCCCAAGGCAAGGTTTTGCAGCGGCACGGCAAAGGTCGGGATCGAACAGCCGTCAATGCCGCGATTGGCCTCGTCGTGCCGGGCTCCTGTTACCGCTTCCATCGTCTCGCGAACCATCTCCTGGAAACGATGCTCGGGCCTGACATAACCCTGATGCGCGATGCCGAGGTGGCGGCAGGTGCAGACGAAGGCGGAATGCTTGCCCGAGCAATTGTTGTGCAGCGCACTTGGCGAGGCGCCGCTGCGGGCCAGCGCGATGGTGGCGCCGTGATTGGACGGCCAGTGCGCGCCGCATTCGAGCGCATCGACGTCGAGGCCGGCCTTGGCGAGCATGGCATTGGCAAGCTCGGCATGGGCGACTTCGCCGGAATGCGAGGAACAGGCCAGCGCCAGTTCACGATCGCCGAAGCCATATGCATCGGCCGTGCCGCTTTCGACGAAAGGCAGCGCCTGGATCGCCTTGACCGCCGAGCGCGGGAAGACCTGTTGCTGCGCATCGCCCATGGCCCAGACCTGCTTGCCGTCGCTGTCGACGACGACCACCGCACCACGATGCACGCTTTCAACGAGGTCGCCGCGCAGCACCTCGACAAGAACCGGATTTGCCATTTTCAACGTGCCTTCATGCGCTAGCGGACGATTTTTGCCGGGCGTGACGCCTGCCCGACTAGCCGTGCAGCATCATGCCTTGTCACCCGATAGCGCGGCGGCGAGGAATCCGCCATCCACTGCGAGCGTATGACCGTTGACATAACTTGCTTCCGGCGACAGCAGGAAGGCAACCGCGGCGGCGATCTCCTCGGGCTCGGCATAACGGCCCTGCGGCATCAGCCGCGGCGCGATCCCGCTGCCATTGCCATCCGCTTCGATCTCGGTCGGCCCGGCTGCGACGGCGTTGACACGAACGCCACGATTGCCGACCTCCAGCGCCAGCACCTCGGACATCAACTTCAGCCCGGCCTGCGAGGCGGCGACGGCGAGCCTGCCGCGATGCGCGCGCAGGCCGGCGACCGAACCGACATTGACGATGGACAGGGACGCCCCCATCCGCTCGAGCGCGGCATGGGCGGCGATGAACGGCCCGACCAGATTGACGTCGAGCGCTTCGCGCAGCATTTCAGCACTGGTGTCTTCGGCACTTGCATGCCGGTCGAAGCCGGCCACCGCCACCAGTCCGCCAATGAGACCAAGGCTGTCGACCACCTGGTCGAACGCTTCGGCGACATTGTCCTCGTCTGTCGGGTCGGCCTCGATGAAGAGGACATCGTCATTGTCGATTGCGTCTGCGGCAGCGGCAAGGGCTGCCGCATCGCCATCGATCATTGCCACCGGCCATCCATCTGATACCAGGCGCTCGGCCACGGCAAGGCCGATGCCCGACGCACCGCCGATGACGACGGCCGAATGCCTCATCTGATGCGGTCCAGGATCGACACGTAGTTGGCGACCGCGGCACCGCCCATGTTGAAGATGCCGCCGAGCCTGGCGTCCTTGACCTGGATGCCGCCGGCCTCGCCGGCAAGCTGCATCGCGGTCAAGACATGCATCGACACGCCGGTCGCACCGATCGGATGCCCCTTGGCCTTGAGACCACCCGAGGGATTGACCGGCAGGCGGCCATCCCTAGCGGTGATGCCCTCCATGACGACGCGGGCACCCTCGCCGCGCGGCGCAAGCCCCATGGCCTCATATTCGATCAGCTCGGCGATGGTGAAGCAGTCATGCGTCTCGACGAAGGACAGGTCGTCGAGCGAAACGCCCGCCGCCTTCAACGCCTGGTTCCAGGCCAGCTCGCAACCTTCGAACTGCAGGATGTCGCGCTTCGACATCGGCAGGAAGTCCTGCACATGCTCGTTGGCGCGGAAAGCAATCGCACGCTTCATCCTCAGCGCCGTGGTCGCATCGGTCAGCACCAGGGCTGCCGCACCGTCGGAGACGAGAGAGCAGTCGGTGCGCTTCAGCGGGCCGGCGACAAACGGGTTCTTCTCGCTCTCCTGGCGGCAGAAGTCGAAGCCGAAATCCTTGCGCATCTGGGCGTACGGGTTTTCGACGCCGTTCTTGTGGTTCTTGGCAGCGATCATCGCCAGCGCATCGGACTGGTCGCCATAACGCTGGAAATAGGCCTGGGCGATCTTGCCGAAGACGCCGGCAAAGCCAGCCGGGGTGTCGCCATCCTCGGGCAGATAGGAGGCGCGCAACAGGTTCTTGCCGATCTCCGGTCCCGGTGTCGTGGTCATCTGTTCGGCGCCGACCACCAGCACGATGCGCTGGCCGGCATTGACGGCACGGATGCCCTGGCGCACGGCGGCAGAGCCGGTGGCGCAGGCATTTTCGACACGCGTCGCCGGCTTGAAACGCAGGCGGTCGTCGGCCTGCAGCACAAGGCTCGCGGTGAAATCCTGGGCGGAGAAGCCGGCATTGAAATGGCCGAGCACGATCTCGTCGACATCTTCCGGCCCGACGCCCGCATGCGCCAGCGCCTCGGTGGCAACCTGCGTGATCAGGCTTTCCAGCGTCTCGCCTTCCAGCTTGCCGAAACGCGAATGCGCCCAGCCCACGATGCATGCGGTCATCTTCGTCTCCATCGTCATTGGTATGTTGCGCCATTTGGCGGGCGATTCCAACGCCCTTCAATTCCGTTCAAGTATGAACAGTTTTCGACAACATTCAATGGTCCAGATGGGGGTTCCATGACGCATTCGAGACGACACGCGCCGTGAATTTTATTGATTGACGAGTCAATTAAAAATACTTTGGCCACTGGAGGATCCCGCATGCCCAAAGTCGGAATGGAGCCGCTGCGCCGCAAGGCGCTGATCGACGCGACGATCTCGGCGATCGGCGAGCGCGGCAACCTGGACGTGACCATGTCGGAGATCGCCGGACGCGCTGGCGTCTCCTCCGCACTTGCTCATCACTATTTCGGCGCCAAGGACGAACTGCTTGCCGCGACCATGCGGCACCTTCTGTCCGAACTGCTGATCGACACGACCGCCGCACTTCGACAGGCAGAGACGGCGCGCACCCGCGTCTCCGCCGTCATCGCGGTCAACTTCTCCGACAAGCAGTTCCGGTCGGAGACGATCGCCGCCTGGCTTGCCTTTTATGTCGAGGCGCAGAAATCGCCGGCGCTGCGCCGGCTGCTGCGTGTCTACGCCCATCGCCTGCATTCTAATCTGATGAGCGGCCTGACCCGGCTCCTGCAACGCCATGAGGCTGAGCGCGTCGCCGAGGCGACAGCGGCGCTGATCGACGGTCTCTACATTCGCCGGGCGTTGCGGGAGGGAATTCCCAATGCCGCCTCGGCCATTGCACTGGTCGAGGACTACCTCGAAACCAAGCTCTCGCAGGCGGGCAACGCATGAAGACCAGTCAGCCCAACATCCTCATCGTCATGGTCGACCAGTTGGCCGGGACGTTCTTCCCCGACGGTCCAGCCGACTTCCTGCACACCCCGCACCTCAAGGCGCTCGCTGCGCGCTCGGCACGTTTCCGCAACAACTACACCGCCTCGCCGCTCTGCGCGCCGGGCCGCGCCGCCTTCATGTCCGGGCAGTTGCCATCGCGCACCGGCGTCTATGACAACGCCGCCGAATTCACCTCGTCGGTCCCGACCTTTGCGCATCACCTGCGCGGTGCCGGCTACCACACCGTGCTGTCGGGCAAGATGCATTTCGTCGGCCCGGACCAGATGCACGGTTTCGAGGAGCGGCTGACGACCGACATCTATCCGGCCGATTTCGGCTGGACGCCGGACTATCGCAAGCCGGGCGAACGCATCGACTGGTGGTACCACAATCTCGGCTCGGTCACCGGCGCGGGCACTGCGGAAATTTCCAACCAGATGGAGTATGACGACGAGGTCGCTTTCCTGGCTGCCCAGAAGCTTTACGATTTCGCCCGCGTCTCCGATCAGGCCGAGCGCCGTCCCTGGTGCCTCACCGTCTCCTTCACCCATCCACACGACCCCTATGTCGCGCGCCGCCAGTATTGGGACCTCTATGAGGACTGCCCCGCCCTCGACCCCGAGGTCGGCTTCATCCCCGAGGACCTGCAGGACCCGCATTCGCAGCGCCTCTACCTCGCCAGCGACTATGCCAGCTTCGACATCACGCCGGAGCAGGTGCGCCGCTCGCGTCGCGGCTATTTCGCCAACATCTCCTATATCGACGACAAGGTCGGCGAGCTGCTGTCGGTGCTCGAACGCACGCGCATGCTCGACGACACCGTCATCCTGTTCTGCTCCGACCATGGCGACATGCTCGGAGAGCGCGGCCTGTGGTTCAAGATGTGCTTCTACGAAGGCTCGGCGCGTGTCCCCCTGATGGTCGCGGGCAAGGGCCTGCCGGCGGGCCTGATCGCCGAACCGACCTCCAATCTCGACGTGCTGCCGACGCTGTGCGACCTCGCCGGCATCGACCTCTCCGCCATCGCGCCCTGGACCGACGGGCAGTCTTTGCTGCCATTGGCGCGCGGCGAACAGCGCAACGCGCCGGTGCTCATGGAATACGCCGCCGAAGGCTCCTATGCGCCGCTGGTCGCCATCCGCGACGGCCGCTTCAAGTTCGTCCACTGCGAGATCGACCCGCCGCAGCTGTTTGATCTGGAATCGGACGCCAACGAACTGCGCAACCTCGCAGCTGACCCCGCTTATGCCGATCTGGTCACCGACTTCATGGCAAAAGTCCGAGCCCGCTGGGACATGGCGGGCTTCGACGCCGCCGTGCGCGAAAGCCAGGCGCGGCGCTGGGTGGTCTATCCCGCGCTGCGCAACGGCGCCTACTACCCATGGGATTTCCAGCCGCTGCAGAAAGCGTCGGAGCGCTACATGCGCAATCACATGGACCTCAACGTGCTCGAAGAGAGCAAGCGTTTCCCGAGGGGTGAATGATGAGCACCGAAGTTCCAGGTCTCGACCGGCTGCGAGAAGCCTATGCCGAGACGTCGCAGGCGACGCAGTTGACGCCGCTGCTCGAATCCGCCGTCCTTGCCCGTGAGACTGGTGCTGCGCGTGTCTTCGTCAAGGCGGAGTCGCTGCAATGGTCCGGTTCGTTCAAGGCGCGCGGCGCCTATTGGCGGCTGAAGCAGCTTTCGCCTGAAGAAGCCAGACGCGGCGTTGTCGCCTTCTCCTCCGGCAATTTCGCCCAGGGCCTTGCCGCGGCCGGCCAGTCGCTCGGCATTCCCGTCACCATCGTCATGCCCATCGACGCTCCCGCCGCCAAACGCGAGGCGACCAAGGCCTATGGCGCGCGCGTGGTCCTGACCGACCATGGCGACCGCGCCCGCGAAGAGGTCGCTGCCGCCAGGGCACGCGAAATCTCCGAGACGGAAGGGCTCGTCCTGCTTCACCCGTTCGACGATCCCGAGATCGTCGCCGGCCAGGCCGGCGCCGGCCTCGAAGCGCTCGACCAACTGGCAGCAAAGGGTGTGGTCGCCGACATCGTGCTCTGCCCCGTCGGCGGCGGCGGGCTGATCGGCGGCGTGGCTTTGGCCTTCCATCACCTGTCACCGTCGACCGAAGTGTTCGCCGTGGAGCCCGAGGGCTTCAACGGGCTGGGCGCATCGCTCGCCAATGGCGCGCTTTCCGCCGTGCCGCTGGCGGAGAAATCGATCTGCGACGGCCTGATGGCGCGCCGGCCGGGCGAAGCGCCCTTTGCCGCCATCACGACCACCAATGTTCGCGCGCTGACCGTCGACGATGCCTCTGTCCGCCGCGCGATGACCACGGCCTTCGAGCGGCTGAAACTCGTGCTCGAGCCGTCGGGCGCCTCGTCGCTGGCGGCACTTCTGGGAGGAAAGGTCGACGTGGCCGGCAAGACCGTGCTCGTCGTCGCAACCGGCGGCAACGTCTCGCTCGCCGATTTTTTGGTCCATGTGAACAATGCTTGAAGCAGATTACGTAATCGTCGGCTCCGGCTCGGCCGGCTCGGCCATGGCCTATCGCCTGTCGGAAGACGGCAAGCACTCCGTCATCGTCATCGAATATGGCGGCACCGATTTCGGCCCGCTGATCCAGATGCCGTCGGCACTGTCCATCCCGCTCAATATGAGCCGCTACGATTGGGGCTTTGCCAGCGAGCCGGAGCCGCATCTCGGCGGCCGCGTTCTCGCCACCCCACGCGGAAAGGTTCTCGGCGGCTCGTCCTCGATCAACGGCATGGTCTATGTCCGCGGCCATGCCCACGACTTCGATCACTGGGCAGAACAGGGCGCCACCGGCTGGGGCTATGCCGACGTGCTGCCCTACTTCAAGCGCATGGAGCATTCGAATGGCGGCGAGGAAGGCTGGCGCGGCACCTCGGGTCCGCTCAACGTGCAGCGTGGGCCGCGCAAGAACCCGCTCTACCAGGCCTTCGTCGAGGCCGGCCGCCAGGCCGGTTTCGAGCTGACCGAAGACTATAATGGCGCCAAGCAGGAAGGCTTTGGCGCGATGGAGCAGACCATCCATGGCGGGCGCCGCTGGTCGGTCGCCAATGCCTATCTCAGGCCGGCGCTGAAACGCGGAAATGTCCGTATCGTCAATGGCTTCGCCCGGCGCGTGGTGATCGAGAACCAACGCGCCACCGGCGTCGAGATCGAGACTCGCAGGAAGATTCAGGTCGTTAAGGCACGACGTGAGGTGATCGTCGCCGCCTCCTCCATCAACTCGCCGAAACTGCTGATGCTGTCGGGCATCGGACCGGCCGAGCATCTCAAGAAGCACGGCATAGCAGTCGTCGCCGACAGGCGCGGCGTCGGCCAGAATCTCCAGGACCACATGGAGCTCTACATCCAGCAGGAGGCGACCCAGCCGATTACCCTGCACTCGGTCTTCAACCCGTTCTCCAAGGCGCTGATCGGCGCGGAGTGGCTGCTGTTCAAGACCGGCCTCGGCGCCACCAACCATTTCGAAGCCGCAGCCTTTGTGCGCTCGAAATCAGGCGTCGACTACCCAGACATCCAGTTCCACTTCCTGCCGGCGGCCGTACGTTACGACGGCAAGGCGGCGGCCAAGTCGCATGGCTTCCAGGCCCATGTCGGGCCGATGCGGTCGAAGTCGCGCGGCGCGATCACGCTTCGCTCAAACGACCCGTGGGACAAGCCGGAGATCCGCTTCAACTACATGTCGCATCCCGACGACTGGGAAGACTTCCGGCACTGCATCCGCCTCACCCGCGAGATCTTCGGCCAGGCCGCCTTCGACCCGTTCCGCGGCAAGGAGATATCGCCAGGCAGCCATGTGCAGTCGGACGAGCAACTCGACGCCTTCATCCGCGAGCATTCGGAAAGCGCCTACCACCCTTGTGGCACCTGCCGCATGGGCCGCGCCGACGACCCGACCAGCGTCGTCGATCCCGAGTGCCGGGTGATCGGCGTGGACAGCCTGCGCGTTGCCGACTCCTCGATCTTCCCGCGCGTCACCAATGGCAACCTCAACAGCCCGTCGATCATGACTGGCGAAAAGGCGTCCGACCACATATTGGGGCGGACACCGCTCGCCCCGTCGAACCAGGAGCCGTGGATCAATCCGCGCTGGCAGGTCTCCGACAGATAAAGCATCATCCGGCCTACCCGCCGGACCATCGAATAGACAACTGGAGCAAACGCATGCGCGCCCAGCCCAAAGCCTCGCATTATGTCAACGGCCGCTACATCGACGACGAGCGTGGAGCATCGATCCCGGTCATCTATCCGGCAACCGGCGAGACCATTGCCGAGCTGCGGTCGGCAACACCCAACATCGTCGAGCTGGCGATCGAGGCCGCGCGCGAGGCGCAGCCGGCCTGGGCACGGCTGAAGCCCATCGAGCGCGGCCGCATCCTGCGCCGTGCCGCCGACATACTGCGCGCCCGCAATGAGGAGCTGTCGCGCATCGAGACGCTCGACACCGGCAAGGCGATCCAGGAAACGCTGGTGGCCGACGCCGCCTCCGCCGCCGACTGTCTCGAATATTTCGCCGGTGCGGTCGCGGCCTTCAACGGCGACTATGTCGATCTCGGCGGCCCCTTCGCCTACACCAGGCGCGAGGCGCTCGGCGTCTGCGTCGGCATCGGCGCCTGGAACTACCCGATCCAGATCGCCGGCTGGAAGTCGGCACCCGCGCTCGCCATGGGCAATGCCATGGTGTTCAAGCCGTCTGAGAACACGCCCCTGTCCGCTCTTGCGCTGGCCGAAATCTACACCGAAGCCGGCCTGCCTGACGGGCTGTTCAATGTCGTCCAAGGTTACGGCGATGTCGGCGCGGCACTCGCCGCGCATCCGGTCGTCGACAAGATTTCGCTCACCGGCTCGGTGCCGACGGGCAAGAAGGTGTTGTCGCTCGCCGGCTCGCATATGAAACACGCGACGATGGAGCTCGGCGGCAAGTCGCCGATCATCGTCTTCGACGACGCCGATCTCGAAAACGCCGTCGGCGGCGCGATGCTCGGCAATTTCTACTCGACCGGCCAGGTCTGCTCCAACGGCACCCGCGTCTTCGTCCAGAAGGGCCTGCACGACCGTTTCGTCGAACGGCTGGTCGAGCGCACCAAGTCGATCCGTATCGGCGACCCGCTCGACCCCGAGACGCAGATGGGCCCGCTGGTCAGCAAGGCCCAGCACGACAAGGTTCTCGATTACATCGGCGTCGGCAAAGGCGAAGGTGCCGAGTTGCGTTGTGGTGGTGGGGTGCCCTCACTGCAGGGCTTCGAAGGCGGCTTCTTCGTCGAGCCGACCGTGTTCACCGGTGTGAAGGACACCATGCGCATCGCCCGCGAGGAGATCTTCGGCCCGGTCATGAGCGTGCTGTCCTTCGACAGCGAGGACGAGGTCATCGCCCGCGCCAACGACACCGAATTCGGCCTCGCCGCCGGCGTCTTCACCAAGGACATTGCGCGCGGCCATCGCGTCATCGGCGAGCTCAAGGCCGGGACGTGCTGGATCAACGCCTACAATCTGACGCCGGTCGAAATCCCCTTCGGCGGCGCCAAGCAATCGGGCATCGGCCGCGAGAACTCGCTCGCCGCCCTGTCGCACTATTCGCAGCTCAAGACGGTCTATGTCGAAACGGGCGACGTCGCGAGCCCGTACTGAAGCTTGGCCTGGTTGCCGGGCTGGCTTGGTGTGCCGCTGAGCTGAACATTGGGGATGCTTGGAGGTGTCGGCGCGGCCCCTCCTCCACCCTTCGGGCGCCTTCTCCCCGTGAACGGGGAGAAGGAAGAAGCGGCCAGCCCTCTTCTCCCCGTTTACGGGGAGAAGGTCCCGGCAGGGGGATGAGGGGCAGCGGACCGAGGGCCAGCAACAACTGCGGCGCTCAAGCCGCCTCGCATCGCCTGAATAGCAAAAAGCCGGTCAATTGGCCGGCTTTTTTGTTGGTTCGAAGTCAGTGCGCGACGTCCTCGGTCTTGTCGAGATACTGCGTCAGCGCCGTCACCAGATGGTAGAAGATGCTGGCCGGCACTTCCTTGGCCAAGGAGCGGCCGCGCTCGTCGATCTGGTCGATCCACAGGCCCTGCGGTGCGGGGTCGATGTGCCAGCGGAACAGGCGTCCGACACGTGCTTCGATCTCGGGCTTGAGGTCGGGGCCGCCGGTGCCGTCGAGCGCGACGGCCGCCTTGATCGCCTCGGTCTGCGGCCAGCTGCGCGAGATGTTGTCGAGCGGCAGGCCCTGCCGCGACACCGCGCCATAGGCCAGCCCCGTCGCACGGTTGAGGCCGTTGGCAACCGCCGAGGCATAGAGCTTGCGGCCGAAGGCGACGAGATCCTTCTGGCCGCTCTTGTCGGCAAAATCGACAAGCAGCGAGGCCCATTCGAAATGATGGCCGGGTTCGGTCCACTGGCCCTTTTCGCCAGGTGCCGGATGCCAGTCGCGGTCGAAGAACTCGCCCAGCGTCCAGCTGTCGACCTCGAAGAAGTGGCTGCGGAACAGATCGATGATACGCGCGGCGCGCCTGAGATAGGCGCGGTCACCCGTCACCGCGTGCCAGGCGAGAAACGCCTCCAGCAGATGCATGTGCGGGTTGGAGCGGCGCACGCCCTCGCCATCAGGGCTTTCCATGAAGCCGGTCATGCGCTCGTCCTCGAGGTGTTTGTCGAGGAAGGCGAATGTTTCGGTGGCCAGCACCAGCGCCTCGGCATTGCCCGAGCGATGCGCATGGGCCAGCGCTAGGAGCACGCAGGCGTGATCATAGGCGTCCTCGACCGGATCGAGCACGCTGCCGTCAGGGTTCAGCGTCCGCACCCAGCCACCGCGTTCGGTGCGGCCTTTGTCGGCCATGAAGCGGATGCCGTGGTCGATCAGTTGGTCGGCCCTGCCATCCCAGCCGCGCTGCTTGGCCACCGCAAAGGCATAGACCTGTCGCGCCATGGTGCGCATGCGCTTGGGCTTGGCCAATGGCCTGGCGTCGAAGCCCAGTGCCTCGTAGAAGCCACCGAACTGCTCGTCGACACCCGATGTCGACCACAGCGGCAGCGTCTCGTCCATCAGCCAATGCTGCACCCGCCGACGCCAGGCGCCGTTGGCGATGACACGGCCATGCGCCGGCGTGAACTTGGTCTCCAGCCGACCGCTCTTTTCGAGCTGCTCGACGATCTTCTTGACGTTCTGGCTGTGGCTGACCGGGGCGACGAAGGTCGCGTCCGAGGTCGAGACGATGGCGACGTCCTTCAGGCCGATGGCCGAAAGCAGGCGGCCTTCGCCGCGCAGATAGGAATTCTCGCAGTCGATGGCGACGACATCGCCGACGATGACGTTGCCGTCCTTGTCGGAGGGGCTGACGTCGAGCAGCGACTGCCACGACCCGAGATCGTTCCAGCGGAAACTTGCCGGCACCATGGCGATGCCGTCGACACGCTCCATGATGGCGTAGTCGATCGAGTTGGACGGGATGTCCTGGTAGAGATCCAGCGGCATGTAGACGCCGGAGAGGTCGCTGGTCTGGGCCTGAAAGGCTGCTTCGGCCTTCTGCCAGATGTCAGGCTGGTGCTTGAGGAAGGCGGCGCGCATGGCGCTGGCCTTGAACAGGAAGATGCCGGCATTCCAGAAGAAGTTGCCGGCGGCGAGATAACCTTCGGCCGTCTTGAGGTCGGGCTTTTCGACGAAGCGGGTGACGTCGGAAACGCCGCCGCCTTCGGCACCGGCCTCGATGTAGCCGTAACCCGTCTCGGGTGCGGTCGGGCGGATACCGAACACCACCATCCGGCCGGCCACGGCTGCCGGCACCCCGTTTTCGACGGTTTCCCAGAACTGGCGCTGCGTCGAGATTTCGTGGTCCGAAGGCACCACCAGCACGGTGCCGTCGCCATAAGCCTTGATCGTCTGCAGTGCGGCAATCGCCACGGCCGCAGCCGTGTTGCGGCCCGTCGGCTCGAAGATCGCGCCGCCGCCGGCAAGATCGATCGCCGCGAGATCGGCGCGCACCCGTTCGGCATGGCGCTCGGACGCGATCAGATAGATCGGCGTTTCGCCTTCGTCGCGCGCGGCAAGCCGCTTCAGCGTCTTGACCAGCATCGAGCCGTCGCCTGACAGGTCATGGAACTGTTTGGGGTTGTCCTCGCGCGACAGCGGCCAGAGCCGGGAGCCGACGCCGCCGCTCATGACAAAACTGACGATCCTCTCGGCCATGCCCGCTCCCCCTCAGAAGGTCTGGTTGTAGGCGCCGACGGACGGATTGCGCCGCAGCACCGCGTCAACCGCCTCGAACATCTCACGCCGACGCTCCGACGACACCGGGCTTTCCACCACCACGACCAGTTCCGGCTTGTTGGAGGAGGCGCGAACCAGCCCCCAGGTGCCGTCCTCGGCAACGACACGCACGCCGTTGACGGTGACGAGATCGACGATCTTCTGTCCGGCGAAGATATCGCCATTGCGCTTCATCGCCTCGAAATCGGCAACGACCTTGTCGACGACGCCATATTTCAGCTCGTCGTCGCAATGCGGCGACATTGTCGGCGTGCCATAGGTCAGCGGCAGGTCGCGATAGAGATCGGCCATCGACTTGCCGGGGCTGCGGTCGAGCATCTGGCAGACGGCGATCGCGGTGACGATGCCGTCGTCATAACCGCGGCCGATCGGCGGGTTGAAGAAGAAATGGCCAGACTTCTCGAAGCCGGCGATGGCGCCCAGTTCGGCGACGCGGCGCTTGAGATAGGAGTGGCCCGTCTTCCAGTAGTCGGTCTTGGCGCCATTGGCGGCCAGCACGGTGTCGGTGTTGAACAGGCCGGTGGACTTCACGTCGACGACGAAGGTCGCGTTCGGATGGAGCGCCGAGATGTCACGCGCGAGCATGACGCCGACTTTGTCCGCAAAGATCTCGTTGCCCTCATTGTCGACCACGCCGCAGCGGTCGCCGTCGCCGTCGAAGCCGAGCCCGACATCGGCGCCTGTTTCCAGCACCTTGTCCCTGATCGCATGCAGCATCTGCATGTCCTCGGGGTTGGGGTTGTAGCGTGGGAACGAATGGTCGAGCTCGATATCGAGCGGGATGACCTCGCAGCCGATGCGCTCGAGCGCTTCCGGCGCAAACGCCCCTGCCGTGCCGTTGCCGCAGGCGGCGACGACGCGCAGCTTGCGGGTGATGCGTTTGCCGGCCACCAGGTCGTCGATATAGGTCTTGCGGAAATAGGGCACGAACTCATAGGAGCCGCCGCCGGTCAGGTCGAAGTCGCCATTGAGCACGATTTCCCTGAGCGCCGACATTTCGTCCGGGCCGAAGGTCAGCGGCCGCTGCGCGCCCATCTTCACGCCGGTCCAGCCGTTCTCGTTGTGCGAGGCGGTGACCATGGCGACCGACGGCGTGTCGAGCGCGAACTGGGCGAAATAGGCCATCGGCGACAGTGCCAGGCCGATGTCCTTGACCCGTGCGCCCGCCGCCTGAAGACCTGACACCAGCGCCAGCTTGATCGACATCGAGTAAGAGCGGAAATCGTGGCCGACGACGATGTCGGGTCCGGCGCCGAGACGCCGGATCAACGTGCCGATGCCCATGCCCAGCGCCTGGACGCCGATCAGATTGAGTTCCGGCTCCTTGGGCGAGCTCGGATGGCCGAACCACCAGCGCGCATCGTATTCGCGAAAGCCGGTCGGCTTGACCAGTGCGAGCGTCTCGAATTCGAACGTATTGGGAGATGCTTGGGCGACTGGCTTGAAATTCACGACTGCACTCCGGCGCCATGCTGCGCATAGATTCTGTTCGGCATCGAATACCGCAAGATCGGGGCACTGTCCCCTCCCGCCACGGCAGCAAAAAGGCTTAAAAGCACAACAAGATTACTCACTTGCGAAAAATTGCGCCAGTCGAACCTTTGGCGCTTGCAGGAAGCAAAAGCGGCAGCTATAAGCCCGCCCACTGGTCACGGAGTGTAGCGCAGCCTGGTAGCGCACATCGTTCGGGACGATGGGGTCGCAGGTTCGAATCCTGCCACTCCGACCAGAAAAATCCCTGTACAGCCCGAAGACATAGGTAACAGTTTGTACCTAAGACATGGGTGACAACCTCGTGCCGAACGGGTTGTCGATGGTCTGCAGGGTCCTCTG
>NZ_JACJHY010000027.1 GCF_014138625.1 Aminobacter ciceronei | reverse complement strand
GCCAAATACACCATCAATGCCGCGCGCACCTTCGGCATCGCGGAGCATGTCGGCTCGCTCGAAGACGGCAAGATGGCCGACATCGTCATCTGGCGTCCGGCCTTCTTCGGCATCAAGCCGGAGCTCGTCATCAAGGGCGGTTTCATCGCCTGGGGCGCAATGGGCGACAGCGCTGCTTCGCTGATGACCTGCGAGCCGCTGCTGCTGCGTCCGCAATGGGGTGCCTTCGGCCGCGCCAAGCAAGCGCTGTCGGCATGCTTCGTCAATCCGCTCGCCATTGAGCGCGGACTGGCCGCGACGCTCGATTTGAAGAAGGCATTGCTGCCCTCACGCGGCAATCGCAGCCTGTCGAAGAAGGACATGCTGCACAACGACGCCTGTCCCAACATCCGCGTCGATCCGCAAACCTTCGACGTCTTCGTCGATGGCGAACTGGCGACATGCGAGCCGGCCTACGAGTTGCCGCTGACCCAACGCTACATGCTGAGGTGACATCATGGACACCAGGACGACCTCATTGAACCCGTCCCCTTCACGCGTCGGCGCCGCCCGAATCGGCATTGGCGGTCCCGTCGGCTCGGGCAAGACCGCGCTGATCGAACGGCTGATTCCGGCTTTCGCGGCGCGCGGCGTGTCGCTGGCGATCGTCACCAACGACCTCGTCACCGCCGAGGACGCCGAGCGCATCCGCCGCTCGGGCCTGATCGACCCTGCACGCGTTGCGGCTGTCGAGGCGGGCGCCTGCCCGCACACTGTCATCCGCGAGGATCCCACACTCAACATTGCCGCCGCCGATGATCTGGAAGCCTTGTTCCCGGATGTCGAGCTGATCCTTATCGAAAGCGGCGGCGACAATCTCGCCTCGACCTTCTCGCTCGACCTCGTCGACTGGTGGATGTTCGTCATCGATGTCGCCGGCGGCGACGACATCCCGCGCAAAAATGGTCCGGGCGTGCTCAAATGCGATCTGCTGGTCGTCAACAAGACCGACCTTGCGCCTTATGTCGGCGTCAACCTCGCTGCGATGGCAGCACAGGCCGCCGCCGCGCGCGCCGGCCGACCGATGGCACTCACCAACTGCCGCAGCAATGAAGGGGTCGACGCGATCGCCGACCGCATCCTTTCGGATGTGTTGTTCAGATGACCAGCCACTGGCCACAACTGCGCCCCGAATATGCCACGCCGCAACCGCGCCATGCACGCAGCGGCCGCTTCGAGCTGGCGCTGTCGCGTCATGGCGCGCGCACGCATATCGGCCGCCAGTATGTCTCCTACCCGTTCCACATGACGCGGCCGTTTGCGCTTGATGCCGCCATCCCGTCCCTGCTCACCGTCTATCAGCAGTCTTCCTCGGGCGGGCTCTATCGGGACGACAGGCTCTCGAGCCGCTTCGATGTTGGGGCGGGCGCCGCCGGCCACGTCACCACCCAGGCGGCTACGGTCGTTCACGACTGCTACGGCCAGCCAGCTCGCCAGACGACCGAGATCGTCCTGCAGGAGGGGGCGTTCCTGGCGCTGACCCCCGATCCGCTGGTGCTGTTTCCCGGTGCCGCGTGTTCGAACATCACCCAGGCCCGGCTCACGCCCGGTGCGGTGCTGTTGCTGTCCGACGCCTTTACCCTGCACGACCCGCAGGCGCGCAACCGTCCGTTCGAGCGGCTGGAGGCGAAGGTCGAGATTCATGACGCCGACGGACGGCTGCTCGTGCGCGACAATCTTGACATCGCCGGAGCGGACCTTGCCGGCCCGGCTTCGCCCGCCGGCGCATGGAAGGTCGTGTCCAGTTTCATGCTCGTTGGCGCGCCTGACCGGCTGCCAACTGTCGATGAGCTCGCCGGCCTCGGTCGAGCGGAACGCCAGATAGCCGGCATCACCGCGCTGCCCAATGGCGCGGGCTGGGGCGTGCGCTGCCTGGCGGCGGACGCGATCGCGGCGCGCGGGATCGCCGACGATCTCTTTGCGCTCGCCGTTGCCGCAGCCTTCGGACAGCAACCCGCGCGGCGGCGCAAATGACGACCAATTCGCATCCGATCTGTGAATGATGAAAGGAACAGGACGATGAACAGCAAATCTCTCATTCGGACAGCGGCACTGGCCGCCTTCGCACTGGCGCCCGGTCTCGCCAGTGCCCACACCGGCATCGGCCATGTCGAAGGTTTCGCCCACGGCTTTGTCCACCCGCTTGGCGGGCTCGACCATGTGCTCGCCATGGTGATGGTTGGGCTCTTTGCCGCCCAACTGGGCGGCCGGGCCCGCTGGCTCGTCCCGGCAAGCTTCGTGTCGGTGATGATCCTGGGCGGCGCACTTGGTCTTGCCGGCATTGCCGTGCCGTTCGTCGAACTCGGCATCGGCCTGTCGATCGTCGTTCTCGGTGGTGTCGTCGCCTTCAACCTGCGCGCCGGAGTGGCGGCAGCGATGGCGCTGGTCGGCTTCTTTGCGGTCTTCCATGGTTATGCCCACGGTGCCGAGATGCCCGAAAGTGTCAGCGGTCTGGCTTATGGCGCAGGCTTTGTCCTGGCGACGGCGATGCTGCACGCGGCCGGACTTGGCTTCGGCCTGACTCTCGACGGCAAGGCCGGCGTACGTGGAGCGGTCGTGGTCCGTTCGCTTGGCGCGCTCGCGGCTTTCGCCGGCATAGGCGTAGTGACCGGCCTCGTCTGAAAATGGATTAGCGCGTGGGAGGCCGTGTTTGTGTTCCGGCAGGTAGAGGCGAGACACAGAGACACACTGAGCGGTCAGGACGAACTATCATGATCCAAGACCTTTCGACACTGACGGGCAATAGGCTTCGTGAACAGGCCATCGCTTTGTTCCACGAAGGCATAGAGGCGTCCGACCCCGAAAGAGCTGTTGCTTCGGCCCTGCAAAGTCGCAAGACCGAACTTGAGCTTGCCAAGCGAGTAATCCTTATTGCTTTCGGCATGGCAGCGTGTCCAATGGCCCGCGCCGCCCTGCCTTTTGTGGTCAACAAGCTGCACAGTGCGTGCATCGTCACAAACTGCGAGAATCGATCGGCAGTAGAAGGGATGCACGTCACGGTCGCCGGTTATCCGCTTCCCGACGAGCGCAGTGTCGCAGCAGCCTATGCAGTTGAACGCGCTGCGCGTTCAGCCGTACCTGGCGACTTGGTGCTGGTACTCATAAGCAGCGGTGGTTCAGCGCTGGTGTGTGCCCCAGCGCCAGGTGTGTTGCTTGCCGACAAAATAGCGCTCAGCGAAGCCCTGCTGCACTCGGGCGCGGATATCTACGAGATTAATGCTGTCCGGCAGCAGTTTTCGCGCCTGAAAGGCGGCCGCCTTGCGCAACTCACAACCGGCGCGCAGATACTCTCGTTGATCCTTTCGGATGTTGCAGGCGATGAAGTCGGAACAATTGCATCGGGGCCAACAGCGCAGCCTGCAACTACTGCTGCAGACGCACTCGCTGTACTAATCCGCTACCGCTTGAACGGGGTTGTGTCGGGCGCCCTACGCTCATATGCCGATCATCTGCTCGAACGTACCGAAGAAATGAGGTTCTCGCATGTCGAGAACGTGGTGGTTGGCTCTGTCAACGCTAGCTTGTGCAAGGTGATCGAACGGGCAGCTGCCAGTCACAAAACTATCCTCAAAGTTGACGAGCTTGAAGGTACCGCATCCGATGTCGCTGCGACGCTGCACCACCTAGCGAAAATGCAGTCTGCAGAAAGCGGGCCAATGGCGATAGTCGCGGGTTGGAGCCCTGCCGACAGGAAGGCCGGCGTCCGGGAGCGAAACCAAGAACTCGCTCTTCGTTTCGCGTTCCTCGATGAGCAAGCACCAATCGGGCATCCGTGGGCATTTCTGAGCGGCTGCGCTGGACGTGACACAGCCGGAGCTATTGTCGACCCCAACTCGATTTCGCGAGTACGGAAGCTTGGCTGCGATCCAGGAGCTTTGCTTGAGGCTGGTGCCTTTCATCAAGCCCTTCAGTATTCGGGTGATTTGCTCGCAACAGTCAGCACCCGCACCGCTGCAACTGACCTGCAAATATTACTGATGAATAGGCCTGCAGGAAAATGAGGGAGGTGATTGGGTCTGCTTCTCAAGGAAAGGGTTCAGATGTGCTGATGATTTGTCAGAGCATACGTCGATCCGAGCCAAAAGGTCAATTCCGTGGAGAGTGACGTCTGCGTTGATAACTATGCTCGAAATAATGTAGGCCTCAATTCGAGGCAGTTGCAGGTACTTATCGGAAGGGAAGTGCGAAAGTATCGCAGGAAGCACGAAATTACGGCCACCGAACTTGCTCACGCGGCGGGAATTTCGCTTGGGATGCTATCTAAGATAGAAAAGGGGATAATTTCACCGTCGCTTGGTACCTTGCATTCACTCTCGGAGGCTTTGGCCGTTCCGATTTCGGCTCTTCTACGACGTGCCCAGGCCGAGAGAACTGCCGTATTTACAAAGTGCGTGTCGAGTAACGCAGGCGAAAAATCCTCAATTATAATTGAAGCAATATCAAGTGTAGATGGGTTTGCTGTTCATCCATTGATATTAACGTTTACGTCTGAGAATTTAAATAAATCAAGTGAAATTTGTTCTGAGGCCGGGATAAAGTTTATATTTATATTGGATGGAAAAATGGAATATAATCATGGCGATAAAACATACGATATGGCAACGGGCGACAGTCTTCAATTTGATGCGATAATATCTCACGGGCCTAAGACGTTAAATTCATCAATAGTTAAGTGTTTATCAATACTATCTGTTGATCGAAATAACTGAATGCGTGTCGACTGGCGCAATTCTGATTTAGTCGATGCTCGCAAGAATTTGGGCATCGATACAAAAATCGAGAAATACCTGACGAACTTCTGTCGTGGAAATTTCCGCGGTCTCTGCCCGCGTCAAGGCGATGACAGCAAGGCGAGCCGTTTCTGTGCGGAGCCCGCCAGGCCATTCAGACAAAAAGATCCGAGCCTCGTCGATAGAGGAAATCGCGATGGTGCGGCCTTCGAATGCGATCCAGATGATATCAAAGTCCATCGTCGGCGAGTCTCACTACAGTATTTGTCGACACTTCAAGCCTCCACACGCAGATAACCGCTCAGCCCGGTTCTCTGATGCTCGATCACATGGCAGTGGAACGCCCAGTCGCCAGGGTTGTCGGCGACCAGTGCCACCTCCATCGTTTCCTTCGACAGCAGCAGGGCGGTGTCTGTCACCAGTGGGGCGACCTTGCGCTTGTCGGAGCGCAGCAGGCGGAAGCTCATGCCGTGCAGGTGGATGGGATGATCGTTCGGTGTTTCGTTGCGCAGGCGCAGGACATAGCTCCGACCCTGTTTCAACACGGCGAGCGGCTCGCCGGGGCCCGGTATGTCGGATTGCCCGGCAACCCGGTTGATCGACCAGAATGTGTAGCCGAGGGTGCCGCAAATGCTCGGCGCAGGGGCGTCGCCGCCGGGCGACCAGCCAAAGATGAAGTCTATCGTTTCAGCATTGGCGAGATCAGCCTGTGGTATCGGATTGGGCCGCAATGGCTTGAGCTCGTCCAGCCTGCGCCTGATACTGGCACCCAGGGGCCGAAACCGCGCGAGAAGCCGCGGCCCTTGCGGCGTTCTCAGGCTCAGGCTCACAATGTCGCCCGCACTGTCAGGTACACGCAAGGCGATGTCGGCGCGCTGCCCCGGCGCCATGACGATACCCTTGGGCGCAATGGGCTGCGCCAGGGGATTTGCATCCAGTGCGATCACCAGGGCGGTTCCGCCCTCGAGATCATATGTGCCGACGCGGGTGACGTCGGTCACCGCCAGACGCAGCCGCACGAGGCTGCCGGCGGCGAGATCATATGTCGGAGCGACCTCCCAGTTCACTGTGCCGACCGTGCCCAGAGTGCCGCCACGGGCCGCATTGCGTGGCTTGAACAACTCGATGAACTGACCATCGCTGCCGAGGCGGAAGTCCCTGATGTTGAGCGGCAGGTCGCGGTCGAACCCCGGGTCTTCCTCGTCTTCGACCACCAGGACGCCGGTCAGCCCCCTGGCCATCTGCTCCAGCGTGTTGCAATGCGGATGATACCAATAGGTGCCGGCATCCGGCGCTGCCAGAGTGTATCGGAAGCTGTTGCCGGGCGCGATCGGCGCTTGTGTCAGATAGGGAACGCCGTCCATCGCATTGGCGATGCGCAAACCGTGCCAGTGCACGATCGTCGCTTCCTCCAGCTCGTTCACCACATCGATCGAGAATGGTTTGCCCTGCGGCAGCCGCAGCACCGGAGGCGGTCCGTCGGCGTGAAAGCTCATCATGCCTTCGGTCGTCGTGCCGGGCAGGATCGAATGGCGCAGCATCGACGCCCGCAGGGTCAGATCGACCGCGTTGGCCCGACTTGCCGCTACAGCGCCGGTGGCGGCCGCGGCAAGAGCTGCGGCACCCCCGAGCAAGACCTCGCGGCGCGATATTCCAGGCATACGGACTTACCTTTCGCAGGCCTCGATGGCGCCGTTCTTCGAATTTCCGGCTTGCCGGGGGCAATCCCAAAACGATCCGGGTCGAAACGATCCAGACCGATACATCCATCCGCCTGCATCAGCAAACGAGAGCGCCGTGACGCGGAACACTGTGCTCATGTGCCTTGTCGGGACGTCGCCTGCTCATTCCGGGCCATGTCGGTCCGGGAATTTCGAGGCCACTTGCGGACGACAATGGCGGCGATCAGGAAACCCTGCACCAGAACAACAGCGTAAGCGGCCAGGATGGCGGCGCAGGGGACGACAAAGTTCAGTTGGGGAGCCGCGCCGAGCACCACCGGCATTACCCATGAAACGACCGACACGACCCCGCAGCCGATGAGTGCGGCGCGCTTGCGCGGTTCGATGTCAGCCAGGAGGTGCTTTCCGACCTGCTGCCTGAGGAACGGCAGCACCAGGCGATGAATGGCGATGCCGTTGATCGTCAGTATGGCGACGATGATCACCTTGGCCCAGATCTTCGGGTTCAGGACTTTCTCCGGCTCGGCGGCCTGGTAGAGCAGAAGAAACCCGATGCCCGACAGCCAGAGCATCAGCAGGCCGCGGGCAACAAAGCGACTGATCCATTCGACATTGTCGACGAGCTCGGCTGTCACGGCTGTCCAGCGATAACGCGACAATGTCAGGTCGAGAAACGCCGCCCCGCCGAATCCCAGGATCAGGCCGCCGAAATGGATCAACCTCAGTGATGTCCTGGCATAGGACAAAAGCGCGGGTGATGATGCGAGGGAGAGGTCGAAAATGCTCAATTGTGTCACCGGATGGAGGACGCAACGGCCCATCACCCCCTCCCGATGGGAAGGCGTGCCCGCTGCGTATCGAGCCTGAAGGGAAAGTTCGAGTTGACCGAGTGCGCCCCACCGAGCCGGGGCAAACTGGACGGGTTCGTCCTATTTAAGCTGATTTTCATAGTCAAGTATGAGGGGTCGCTATTTTAGCATTTCTGCAAATTTCCCGGGGCATGTGGCGCTGTTGTGTTGGCTGACACTGGCGAAACGTGAGCGCACCGAGCAGCTGATAGAGGCGCATGAGCAACTGGCGATCGCTTACAGCGGGGCCTACTTGCTCTGGGCTTCGCGGTCGTCACTCCTCATGGCGTCGGGGCTCGCTACGGTGGCCTCGATTCCTCGCTTCCAATTTGCTAAAGTAGTTGATGACGGTACTTTTCGGGTTGGCGGCTAGGTTGATGCTGACCGAAAAATGCGGCTCTGAAGGGCGATTGATCTCGATAGATTCCGACAGCGCGCAAAAAATTTTTCGCGGAAATTCCCGTTTAAAATCAACACCGTATGATTTTGACGGCTTATGGGTCGGCATATCGGTCTGTGGGCAAGAAAAAACCCAGCTAGATCAATGACCTAGCTGGGTTTTGAATAATTGAGTGGGAATGATTTCAGGCCCATCCTGACGTATCCGAAAAAACGCCATTCTACGATCTAACCAATTGAAATAAAAATACTTTCTGTTGCTGCCTGCCGAGAACAATCGGCAGGCAGCAGACCGACTTGTCGTGCGTTCTGACGGACCTTCCCTCTTCATCGCGCTGAAGACACTGCGCCGGCAACTCCCGTTATGTGCTGCCGTCACGCTACGATGCTGACGCACCCATGTCCCGGGCCACCTTTAATCGGGTTACGTACCTGGTCGTCGAGCAGGCGAAGAAGGACGGTCTGCCCCTTGAGCCTTTCACCGTGCACGATCTGAGGCGGACTGGTTCGACGCTGCTCAATGAACTGGGTTTCAACAGCGACTGGATCGAAAAATGCCTCGCGCATGAGGACGGTCGTTCGTCACGAGGTCAGCCGTCGGGCGAGATCTCTGCTGGCCTGAACAGGCCGAGCTTGTCGAGCGGGCTCGTGACCGTGCGCACCGTCCGGGTCGCGACCTTGGTGTAGAGGGCGGTGCTGTTCAGCTTGGCATGCCCGAGCAGGACCTGGATGATCCGGATGTCGACGCCGTCTTCCAGCAGGTGAATGGCGAAGCTGTGACGCAGCGTGTGAGGCCCGACCCGCTTGGTAATGTCGGCGGCCTGCGCCGCCTCGACGACGATGCGGTAGAGCTGCCGCGTGCTGATCGGCTTCATTGCGTGTTGGCCTGGGAACAGCCAGCCATCGCGGTGGCGTTGAGCAGCCCTGCCGGACAGCTGAAGTGCCGCGACCGTTTCCGTGAAGCGGGCGACCAAGCGTGTTGATATGCCCCGTCAGAGCATCCGCTGAAGAACGTCCCGCGGTCTGAGTTGCGCAGATGATGCTTCAGCGCGACGCAGGCAGGTCGCAGATAGGCGCTGTGAAGCGCCTGCAAACCCCGTAAACCTTGGGCCGGTCGTCAACTGAACTCCCAATTCCGGTGCGGTCACCTTTGTGTTTGAACGCGGAGAAGTCGGCTGTTCGGACGGATACGCGATTTCGGTCGAGCCGGTCTGCTAAAACTTTGTCGGCCGTTTCAAATTCCGCAGGATGACAGCGTACCACCATGTCGAGGTCAGCAGCCCTGAATAGTTGATGCCATACGCGGAACGCGCTGAGATAGATCTCGTGGGGCTCGCACGGCGGGTCATCTTAGCAGGACCCGTGGAACAGACGAAAGCTCAGCTGGAACGCATCAGCGCCATAGGAACAAAACTCTGGCAAGGATGACCGAGGGTTCGGCGGCCTGAACACAGAGGGACAGCAGTTTTGCAAGATGATGCGGTGCTGTGCGCCGGGGGAGGTCCGGCAGGATAGCGAACCTCCCGATCCTGCTAGTTGATCGTGACTGCCATCACGCCTGGGCGAGCAACATTCTCCCGAGCCAAGACAAGCAGGATCACTAGGAAGACCGCTTCGACCACAGCGAAGGCCATGAAGGCTTCAGAAAATGAGCCGCCCGAAGCCCTGATTACCAGGCCCATCATCCACGGAGAAACGAAACTCGCCGCCACGCCGAGGACTTCCGCATAGCCAACTGCGACGGTCGCCAGTTCGTCGGCGTATTTCTCGGTGAGCAGGGCGAAGATGGCGCCGCCACCAAGTACCGCGATGCCGCTCAGGCCAGCAAGGACCAGCAGCCAGCCAAACGGCATCGGATAGATTGCCGCAGCGGTGAAGGCGAAGGCGATCATCAGCGCCATTGCAGTGCCTAACTTGATCATGAAGGCCTTGCCTACGCGGTCGGCCGCGTAGCCGCCGACGACCAGGAACAACACCTGCGACAGACCCATCAGCGTGCCGACAACAGCCGCGCTTTCGACCGGCATGTTCTGCACTGCGATGAAGGCCGGTACGACCCAGGTCGCCGTTCCGGCAATGGCGAAAGTGCAGGCCGCGATGCCCAGACCCCCAACGATGATCCACTTCGAGCGGAAGATGACGCTGATCGGGATCGATGCACCACGCGGCAGCGGCGGCTCCCAGGCAAAGCCGTTGATACCTATCTCGGCCGGCCCATTGCGGGCGAAGAGGCAGTTGATGAGAGCGACGATCAACGTCCCGCCGGCCAGAACAGCGAAGAATGTACGCCAGCCAAAGGCCATGGTCAGCGGAATTCCAAGCGCGAAATCAAGCGTGATCGCCAGGCTGTATGCCGCCAGGATGAGGCCGATGATGCTGCCGCGTCGAGACTGCGGAAACCAGCCGATGACCAGCTTCATGTTGCCGAGAAAGATCGCCGCGTCGAAGAAACCAATCAAGAGACGCAACGCGACCAGCTGACCATAACTCTGCACATAGATCTGCAGGACCATACCCAGGCCGGTGCCTGCAAGTCCGATCAAAAGCATCATGCGCGCCGTCATGTGCCGGCTGAAATGCGACCACACGACCATGCCGATGCCGTAGGTCAGCGCGAAGATACCCTGCGCGAAGCCGGCCTGAGCCGGGTCGAGTTGCAGGGTTTCGGAGATGAATGGAATGACTGCTGCAAAGGCATACCAGTCCGCCGCAAGAAAGACCTCGCACACCAAGGCGAGTGCAAGCATGCCGATTTGCCATCGCCGGATGCGCGACCGGTCGTTTTCGGTAATTGTGTCCCAGTTCATCGTCCGTCCCCCGTTGGAAAACCTGGTTTTTGCGTGAGTGTGGTCGCCTATTTTTGCAACTTCGTTTGAGCTGCGGCCCACTTTCCGCGGGTATTCCGCCTGCGGCGACTGACACAGGCGGAAGGATGTGTCGCCGTCAGCTCTGCGGCGGCAGGAAATTGACCTCGTGTTCGGCTGCGATACGCACGACTTCAGCCGGATCGCCGACATTGTGGATGCGGTCGAACAGTCCGCGCAGGACCCGCGTCGGTGAGACCCAGAACAGGCAGCGCACAGTGCCGGAAGACTTGTTGAAGATGCCGTGCGGCTCTCCCATCGGCATGCGGATCAGGTCGCCTGCGGTTGCATTCACTTCCTTGCCGTCGAGCCAGAGGTCGAGGCGGCCCTCGAAGACCGAGACAAACTCGTCCTGGGTCGGGTGCGTGTGAGGCGGAACGAAGGTGCCGGGGGGCAAGATCGCGTGCCACGCCATGGAGGCATCCGATTGTTGCTTCAGCGTGTATGTCTGGCCAAGAATACTCCAGACGGTTCCGTCATAGGCTTCGTCGCTTTTTGTCACGCCGGCCTGCATTACAATCATGATGTGGTTGTCCTTGTGAGTTGGTGTTCGTCGTTGAGGGTGCCGTCAGGCGGCGAGAAAATCGCGGAGCAGGGTGGTCGCCTGGGGCGCTTCCTCGAACAGGAGATGCCCGGCGCCTGGGACCAGCTCGAGGCGAGAAACGGGGATGCACTTCAGCCAGGCGTGTGCCTGCGCAGCCGGCCGCATTCGGTCCTCGCTGCCCCAAAGCAGCAAGGTGGGAGCAGCAATGCGATGAAGCCAGGCGCCCAGTTTCGGATTGCCTTGCGGTTCGATGGCAAGCAGGCGACCGAGCGCCGCCATCTCGCGCCCAAGCGACGCGCCGAATGTAGGGTCTTGGGTCGTTGGAAAATATCCCAGCGCGACGCGCGGGTCATGGGTCAAATAGCCGGGAAGTTCTGGCGGGCTGACGGTGGACAGGTCGGGCGCGGGGTGTTCGCGCACGACCAGACCCGCCGGTGAAATCAGTGCCAGCCGACGCAGACGGCTGCTTTGCCGAGCCGCGTACTCGGCAGCGATCCAACCTCCAAGCGAGAAGCCGGCAAGGTCGAACGCTTCAAGCCCGAACCGGTCAAACAGATCGGCATAATGCAGCACATAGTCGTCGATTGAGGTGATGCGATCGTCGTCTGCCGAGTCGCCGAACCCTGGATGATAGGGAATAATGACTTTCGCGCCCGTAGCCAACGTGCGGGCGAATTCGAAGCCGGTAAACGTTCCTGCGCCATGCAGGAAGACCAGAGGAAAGCCCTCGCCGATACTGTGCACGATTGTGCGAATGCCGCGGATCTCGTACTCGGCGCGCTCAAAACCTTCCAAGGCCGGAAAGGGTCCGGGTTGCAGTGTCATGATCTGAAAACTCCCTGTTTATTCGGCGGCGACACAGCACGGCCGCCCGGCGAGGCCGGCAAACTGGTCGACCGCGTCGATAATGCGCTTGAGCACCATGGGATTGCTTGGAACGCCATCGGTGAAGTCGGTTTCGCTGGCATAGATCGCAGTTGGGATGGTGCAGGCTTCAAAAAACCCGAAAAGCGGTCGAAGCTGATGTTCAACGACGAGGGAGTGGCGCATGCCGCCGCCCGTCGCAGTCAGAAGCACAGGTCGGTTGATCAGCGCTGACGGGTGGACAAGGTCAAACACGTGCTTGAACATCCCGGCATAAGAACCCTTGTAGACCGGGCTGCCGACGATCAGCGCGTCGGCGTTTTCGATCGCTTCCACAATCGATCGGGCCTGATCGTTCAATCCGGCCGGTGAACAGGCGGCCAACCCTTCTCCGGCGTCCACCAAGTCGAATATCTCGACGGAAAAGCCATGGCGCTGGCGGATCTTTTCGGAAACGGCTTCGACAAGCGCACGTGTTTTCGACGGCCTCTGCGCGTTGCCGCAGAAGCCGATGACTTTGACACCGGTCATCCAGATCTCACTCCCGTATGGAACCACCAGGTATTCATCGACCTGTTCGGCGGTTCGCCAACTCCCATAAGCGCTCAGTTTCAGAACGGTAAGCTGCTTGGGCAAGCCCCCCAGTTGAGGGGGTTGCTGTCGCAACGCCCGGTTGGAACAGTGCCGGGAGAAAGCGCCTGGCACGATCGGCAAGGCGCAGACCAACAAGGGTGGAGCCTGTGAACATGTCAGTCGTCGAGTTCAAGAAAACCGGAAATCCGTCGCTGGCCGAGATGGCCGCCCATGTCGAAAACATCCTGCCGGCGATCGAGTCGGCTGCGGAAGAGAGCGAACAGCTGAACAGGCTGTCCGATGCGACATACATGCTTTTGCGTGATGCCGGTCTCTTCAGCATGATGATGCCGAAGGAGGTTGGCGGAGCTGAACTTTCTCACGTCGACGCGATGCGGCTCGGCGAACGCGTGGCATGGGCGCATGGTTCTGCCGGCTGGTGCGTGATCGTGAACAACGCTGTCGGCGGTGTGATGTCGCTGTTTGTCTCGGAGAAGGGCGCCGCCGATATTTTCGCCGAGGGTCCCGATGTCATGGTTGCCGGAAACGGTGTGCCGCGAGGCTATGCGCGGCCGGTCGACGGCGGCTACATGATCCGCGGCAACTGGGCCTATGGCAGCGGCATTCATCACGCCGCCTGGATCCATTCCGGCTGTTTCGTTACCGAGGCGGACGGCAAGACCATGGTCAAGCAAGCCAATGGTCAGCCGGAGATCGTCATCACCCATCACCCGCGCGAGACCATAGAGTTGAAAGGCAATTGGGATGTGCTCGGTCTGCGCGCCACAGGCAGTTTTGACTACACGCTCAAGGATGCCGACGAGCTCTTTGTGCCCAAGCATCTGTGTTATGGCTTCAACGACGGTGATGCCAAGCGTGGCGGCCCGCAGGGTAGTCTCGGGCTGGTGGGCTACACGGCCTGGGGTCACACGACATGGGCGCTTGGCGTCGGGCGGCGCATGCTCGACGAACTTGCCAAACTGGCTAAGGTTCGCGTCGACGCGTTTGGCAAGATGAATGAGAGCGCGACCTTCAAATATGAGTTCGCCCGGGCTGAGGCGCGCTTCCGTTCGGCACGTGCCTTTGCCTATCAGGCCTGGGCGAGCATGGCCGAAACCTTCGATGCCGGCCGCAACGCTTCTGTCGAACAGGTCGCCGATGTGAAGCTTGCGATGCGTCATGTCCATGACGTCATCTCCGATGTCGGCACCTTCGCCCACCGCGCGGCGCGCGGCGCGTCACTTCACAACGGAACCATGCAGCGTTTCTATCGCGATATCCATTCGGGTACCCAGCACATCCTGATGGCTGACGAAATCGTACAGGAATGCGGCCGCGTCTATCTCGGCGCGGTCAAAGCCGACGCAAAATGGGGAGTCTTTGGTGTGGATGGCTAGATAGTCGCGCAAACGGCTGTCTTCGCCGCCGCAGTCAGCTTGATTTTTGCCGAGGTTGCTTGAAAATCCCGCCTCGGCAGAAGCGCTCACGCACTGGCGAGCCTTTGCCACATGTTCCTGACAAGCTCGAACAATGAGCAGCAGGGCTGAGGAGGGAAAAATGATGTCGGGGACATCGGCTGGACGATCGAACTATTCGACGGGAGAGGTCGGCCATGCCGCGCTGGCCGTTGCTGAAAGCCGCTCTCTCGAAGCTCTTGGCGAGTCATGCCACCGCGAAATGGGCAAGCTGATGGGATCGCCCACGGTCGGGCTTTACCTGTTGGATGATCACAAGCCGAGCCTTGTCTACAGCAAGCAGGCGCCTGAGGGCTTCATCCGGGAGTACAGCGATGAATTCGACAAATACGATCCGCTGCTCGCCTATATTTTCGAGAAAGGCCGGCCTGTCGACGGGTCGACGGTGGTCGGTACGTCTGGCTGGCAGCACTGCAACAATTTCCAGTTGTTGAGGCGCTGGGGCTTCAAGCACTGCATGGCCGGGCCGCTTCTGGTAGAGGGTCGCGTGGTTGGCGTCGTCTACACCGCCAATGGCGGTGAGAGGGGACCCTATCGCGCTGAGGCAGTCGACAGCATGGATATTCTTTGCCGGGCCGGTTCACTCGCACTCGCCACCATGGTGGAGACTGGCCGGCTCGGCGGTGCGCCGATCGGCTGGATAGCGCAGTCCAGCGTTGCGTCACGCCATGAGCGGACGATCGGCGGGGCATATGCCTTGAACCAGTTGCCGGCGCGATCGCGCGAAGTGGCGCTTTTGCTCTGCCGCGGCCAGTCCAACAAACAGATCGCGCGGGCGCTGGGGATTTCCGCATATACGGTCAAGGATCATGTCGGCAAACTTTGCCAGCGACTTCACGCCCACAACAGAACTGAATTGGTCCAGCGACTGCTGACGACGCACTAAACCCACCATCCAGACGCTAAGCAGCAATAACACCGCAAGCGTCGGCCACCTATTTGAGGATGCGGTGTCCGCAAGTGGGGTCGGCACCGGTAGCCGATGCAGATGATGCTGGCCTCCGTGGGAGGTGTTCAGACATGCGGGCGACACCGCCAGCAGCGCTCAGAAATCATCGCCCACATTTACGAAGAGCTTGCGACCTGGAATGTCCCGCAGACCGGCGCAAACCCTTTTGCGTGAGCTTCAACAGCTCACTGGTCATGGCTGAGTGGTAAGGCGCTAGCGCCCGGCCAGGTCCAGCAACCGGTTCCACCGCAGCTTAGCCGGAACCTGCGAACAACGTTGGCCACTCGCCTGCGTATCCAAGCGGATGCCAGCTGGTCGCGCGATCAATGAACTGACTTCAGCAGAAAATCGCGGAAGCACCGCGCCGCAGGCGAAAGAGAACGCGTCCGCTTCTGAATCAGGCTGACCTCGCGCTTGATGTGCGGCTCGGTCGGTGTGCGAACGACGAGGCCCATGGAGGTCGCAAGGCGCGTGACCGCCGAGGTCATAATCGCGACGCCTAAGCCGCCTTCAACCATGCCGATGATCGTCAGCGGCAACGCCACCTCTTGCATCGACTTGTCGAGTGGCAGAACGATGCCGTTGCGCGCCAGTTCGTTTTCGAGCCGGTCACGGATCGGGTTGCCGCGCTGCGGGCCGATCAGCTTGCAGTCGGCAAGGTCGGTCCAGCGCAGTTCGGGACGTTTCACCAGCGGGTCCTCGGCATGGAGCACAACCAAAAACTCATCGGTGGAGAGCCGTGTGCCGACGAGTTCCGGATCGTCTTCCGGCACCGTGCCAAGTCCAAGGTCAACCAAGCCACTGGCGACCTGCTCCAGGACGGTCTTCTCCGCGACATCGTGCAATTCGACCGTTATCTCGTTGTAGAGCTTGGTGAAGGCGTTGACGAGTTGCGGCAGCATCAGGGCGGCCTGAACCGTTCCGGCGGCCATCGTGACCTTGCCGCGACGCAGCGCATTCAGTTCCCGCGAGCTCTCCACCATGCCCTCGATATCGGCAACGGCACGGGTTGCGATCGGAAGGATGTCGATGCCCGCCTGGGTGAGGCGCAGCAGGCGGGTGTGCCGATCGAAGAGGCGAAGATTGAGATTTTGCTCCAGCTGCCGCACCAGAGTGCTGACGGCCGATTGTGACGATCCGAGCTTGTCGGCGGCCAGCGTGAACTGTCCGAGGTTGGCCACGGTGACGAAGGCGCGGAGCTGTTTCAGCGTGACGTCCATGCCGACCCATTCATTCAGTTACCAGATGAATAAATATGATTGTGCCGATTGTTTGCTGATTTGGCCAGCCGCATGATCCCCCTTGTACGGCGTGCGGTGTAAAAACATGAGGCCAAGATGCCCCCCACCGCGCCGGAGCACTATTCGCTGGGAGGATAGCGAATGTCCAAACTTGATACGACGGATCCCGTCGAGAAGAAGTACCCGATTCCAAGCCTTTTCGCTCTCGGCCTGCAACACGTTCTCGTCATGTATGCCGGCGCAGTCGCCGTCCCGCTCATCGTCGGCAGCGCGCTGCAGTTGCCCAAGGACCAGATCGCCATGCTGGTCAGCGCGGATCTGTTTTGCTGCGGCATCGTCACCCTCATCCAGGCACTTGGTGTCGGCCGCCACGTCGGCATCCGGCTGCCGATCATGATGGGCATTTCGTTTACTGCCGTTCCCTCGATCATCGCGACGGGCAACAATCCGGACCTCGGCATGCCCGGCGTCATTGGGGCGGTCATCGCCTCCGGTGTCTTCACCGTCATCGCCGCGCCTTTCTTCGGACGGTGGGTGCGGTTTTTCCCGCCGGTCGTCACCGGCACTGTCATGCTGGTCATCGGCCTTTCGTTGATGCGCGTCGGCGTGAACTGGGCCGCTGGCGGCCAGCCGATGATCCGGGGACCGGAAGGCATGATCCCGAACCCCGCCTATGGCGCACCCTTCGCGCTCGCCGTCGCAGCCATCGTGCTGCTGTCGATCCTGCTGCTCACACGGGTTCTCAAAGGCTTTCTTTCCAACCTTGCGGTGCTGATGGGCATCGGCATCGGCTTTGCCATCGCGATCGCATCCGGCAAGGTTGATTTCCATGGCGTCGCCGACGCCGGCTGGGTGCGCATCATCCACCCGCTCGCCTTCGGTTGGCCCGTTTTTGAGTTCTGGTCGATCCTTTCTCTCTGCGCGGTCATGACGGTCATGATGATCGAATCGACCGGGCAATTCCTGGCGGTCGGCGACATGGCCGGGCGCAAGATCACCCAGGCTGAGCTTACCCGCGGCCTCAGAACCGACGGCGTCGGCAACATCATCGGTGGCCTGCTCAACACTTTCACCTACACGACCTATGCGCAGAATGTCGGTCTGCTCCAGATCACCGGCGTCCTGAGCCGCTTTGTGGTCGCGACGGGCGGCGTCATCCTGGTCCTGCTCGGTTCGCTGCCGAAGGTAGCCTTTATCAGCGCCTCGATCCCGAGCTACGTCGTCGGCGGTGCCGCCATCGTCATGTTCGGCATGGTCTCGGCGACGGGTGTGAAGATCCTGTCGAGAGTGGATTTCGTCGCCAACCGCCGCAACCTCTACATCGTCGCAGTCAGCGTCGGCCTCGCCATGGTGCCGGTCGTGGCCGACAACATCTTCGCCCAACTGCCGTCAGCAGTCGAAAAATTCCTGCACAGCGGCGTGCTCGTCGGCACCTTCGCGGCAGCTCTGCTCAACATCCTCTTCAACGGCGTGCCCGCGAAAGAGCCTGAGGACAGCGAACTGCAGAACCGTACGCCGGCGGCCGACCTCGCCTGAACAGCAACAACCATTTAGTCCGGCGGCCTTCGCGCCGCCGGTGCCCGAGCCGCGTAGCCCAAGAGGCCAAGTGGCCAGATCCAAGAGGAATGCCATGAGGCGCTTTGAATACCACCGGGCGGACACGCTGGAACAGGCCTCCCGCCTTCTCACCGACCTCGGCGAAGACACCTTCGTGTTCAACGGTGGTACGGACCTTCTCGTTGAAATCCGTGAAAGGCTGCGCCGGGTTCGCAACGTCGTCGACATCAAGCAGATCCCCGGATTGTCCGACATCATCTATGACGAAACGCGCGGCCTGACTTTCGGCGCGCTGGTGACCGTGGGCCGCCTGGAGCGCCTGGCATTGGTGCGCCAGCGTTACCCGAACCTGTATGCGGCCTTCGCCTCGCTAGGCTCCATCCAGGTGCGCAATCGTGCGACGGTGGCAGGCAATGTCTGTCGTGCCTCGCCGTCAGCCGATACGATCCCACCGCTGATTGCCGATGGCGCGTTCATCCACATCTACAGCCGCACCAACAGGCGCGTCGTGCCACTTGCCGAATTCTTCACCGGCCCCGGCAAGACTGTGCTTGCCAAGGGCGAGATTGTTACCGGTATCACCGTGCCGCCAGCCGGCGACAACTCCGGCAAGGCCTATCTCAAGCATGGCCGCCGTAAGGCAATGGAACTCTCCACCGTCGGCGTCGCCGTCAGCCTCACCATGGAAGGTGGTCTCTGCGATGACATCCGCATCACGCTCGGCGCGGTCGGAGCAACCGTGCTGCGCGCACCCCAAGCCGAGGCCATGCTGCGCGGCACGTCGCTCGACGCGGCAACCGTCAAAAACGCCGCCAACAAGGCGATGGAAGAGTGCACGCCGATCAGCAACGTGCGCGCCAGCGCCGATTACCGCCGCGATATGGTGGGTGTGCTGACCGGCCGCGCCATCAAACAGGCATTGGAGGCTTTCGCATGAAACGGATCGTTGAACTCACCATCAATGGCGAGCCGCGCGACATGGTGGTGGATAGCTGCCGCTCGCTGCTCGATGCGCTGCGCGACGATCTCGGCCTCACCGGCACCAAGAAGGGCTGCGACGTCGGCGATTGCGGCGCCTGCACCGTCATCGTTGATGGCGAGCCGGTCAATGCCTGTCTGATGCTTGCAGTGGAAGCCGAAGGCCGCTCGGTCGAGACGATCGAGGGACTTCAGCCAGGCGTCGATGTGCTGCATCCGCTGCAGGATGCCTTCATGCGCTACGGCGCTTCGCAATGCGGCTTCTGCACCCCGGGTATCCTGATGATGGCCAAGAAGCTGCTCGACGACAATCCGCGCCCGACGGACGAGGACATCCGCTTCGGCCTCAGCGGCAATATCTGCCGCTGCACCGGCTACACCAAGATTTTCGACGCGATCAAAGCAGCCGCGATCGAGATGGAGGCTGCAAGATCATGAACATGACGACCCCTATCGAACAGCGCGATTTCAAGATCGTCGGCAAGAGTGTTCGCCGCGACGACGTGCTCGAAAAGGTGACGGGCGAGGCCGAGTATACCGGCGACGTCAAACTGTCGGGCATGCTGCACGGCAAGATCAAGCGCGCGGCCATCGCGCATGCCCGCATCAAGAGCATCGATGTCAGCAAGGCGCTCGCCTATCCGGGCGTCAAGGCGGTGCTGACGCATGAGAACGTGCCACGCGTGCTGCATTACGGCTCACCGCACCCGCGCTCGGCTTCCTGCACCAAGGACCAGTATATACTCGATGACAAGGTACGGTTCTGGGGCGAGGGCGTTGCCGCCGTCGCGGCCATCAGCGAGGAGATTGCCGACGAGGCTCTCGACCTGATCGAGGTCGAGTACGAGCCCTTGCCGGCCGTCTTCGAACCGGAGGATGCGGCCCAGCCGGGTGCGCCGCTCATTCACGATGTCGGCCCTGGCGGCAACCTCGTGCTCGATCCGGTGCGCATCAATCGCGGCGATGTGGACGCCGGCTTCGCCCAGGCGGATTTCGTGCTCGAAGGTGTTTTTTCCGGTGGGCGGCCGCATCCGGCTTACATGGAGCCGAATGTCTGCATCGCCGACTGGGACGGTTCCAACAAGCTTACCTTCTGGACCTCCACCCAGACTTCTTTCATGGTGCGCGGCATCCTTGCCGAAGTGCTCGGTCTGCCGCTTACCAAGGTCCGCGTGCTCGTCGACCACATGGGTGGCGGTTTTGGAGCTAAGCAGGACCTGTTCCAGCACGAATTCCTGTGCGCGCTTCTTGCCAAACAGACGCGCCGGCCAGTGAAGATGGAATTCAGCCGCCACGAGACTTTCGTCGCCGGCCGCTCGCGCCACCCCTGCAAGATCTGGCTGAAACAGGGTTTCAAGAACGACGGCACGCTCGTCGCGCGCGACATGAAGCTGGCCTACGATTCCGGCGCCTACGGTTCGCACGGCCCAGGTGTCACCATTGTCGGCACGACGGCTGCCACCTCGCTTTATCGCTGCGAGAACGTGCGGCTGGAAGGACGCTGCGTCTACACCAATACGCCGATCAACGGTGCCTTCCGCGGCTATGGCGTGGTGCAAAGCTATTATGCGCTCGATATCCAGATGGACGAGGCGGCCGAACGGCTAGGCATGGATCCGGCGGAGCTGAAGCTGAAGAACGTCGTTCGCGCCGGCGACATCGCACCGTCGGGCCACCCGATCCTTGGTCATGGCCTCGAAATCTGCCTCCAGCACGGCATCGACGTGCTGGATTGGAAGAAGCTGCGCAACCGCGACCGCACGCCGGATCCCAAGCGACCCCACATTCGCACTGGCTGGGGCATCGGCTGCGAAATGCACGGTTCTTCCGCCTATCCCGGCATCAAGGAACAGGGCAACGCCACGGTGAAGGTCAACGAGGACGGTACGGTGACATTGCTCACGGGTGCCGCCGGCCTGGGCACCGGCGCGCACACAGCACTTGCACAGATCGTTGCGGAAGAACTCGGAGTGCGCTTCGAGGATGTTGGCACGATCCATGGCGATACGGACGTGGTACCTTGGGACATCGGCGCGTTTGCCAGCCACACGACTTATCTCGTCGGCACGGCTGCCAAGATGGCAGCCGGTAAGGTCCGCACTGCGGTTCTCGAACGGGCAGCGATGAAGCTGCAGGTCTCGCCGGCCGAGATCGATCTTTCCGAAGGCAAGGTCTTCGTCATCACCGATCCAGGACGCTGCATGACGGTCGCTCAGGCGATGGGTCCTTCCCGTGGCATTCCCGCCGCCAACATCGTTGCGAACGGCACCTACGAGCCGACGAAATCCTATTCCTTCGCCGCACATTTCGCTGAGGTGCATGTCGATACGGAAACCGGCATCGTGGAGGTCAAGCGCGTCATACCTGTGCACGACGTCGGCCGGGTCATCCATCCGATTGCCGCGCAGGGGCAGATCGAGGGCGGCATCCAGCAGGGCATCGGTCACACGCTGACCGAGGACTACGTCATCGACAAGAAGACCGGCCGGTCGCTCAACGCCGGCCTCGTCGACTACAAGATGCCGCTCTCGATGGACATGCCTGACATCGAGACGATCATCCTCGAAGCGGCACCCGATCCAGGTGGCCCCTGGGGCGCCAAGGGCGTCGGCGAGGACCCGATCATTGCCATCGGCCCAGCCATTGCCAACGCCATCCACGACGCCATCGGCGTTCGCTTCCGCCACTATCCGATCACTCCGGAAGACGTACTGAAAGCCTTGAGGGAGAAGGCCGCATGAACATGCACATCGAACCTGAGAGCCGGAAGCTCCCGATAACGATCCTCACCGGGTTCCTTGGATCGGGAAAGACGACGTTGCTCAACTACATCCTCACCGAACGCCATGGCCACCGGATCGCGGTGATCGAAAACGAGTTCGGCGAAGTCGACGTCGACAGCGACCTGGTGCTGGCCTCTGACGAAGAGATCTTTCAGATGCAGAACGGCTGCATCTGCTGCTTCGTCGATGTGCGCAACGACCTCATCGACGTGATGAAGAAGCTGTTGAGCCACAAGGACAAGTTCGACCACATCATCGTCGAGACTTCTGGTCTTGCCGATCCGACGCCTGTCGCCACGGCCTTCTTCGTCGATCGCAGCGTTGCTGAAGAGGTCGAGCTGGATGCCGTCGTCACGCTGGTGGATGCAATGCATATCGACCAGCATCTCTATGATCCGGTTCTTGACGGCAGCGACAACCAGGCGGTCAACCAGGTCGTCGCGGCCGACCGCATCCTCATCAACAAGGTTGATCTTGCCTCAGAGGACGCCCTCGGTTCGCTCGAGGCGTCGCTGCGCAAGCTCAACCAGACGGCGCCGATCCTGCGTTCGACCTATGGCAAGGTGGACCTGACCGATATTCTCGGTGTCAACGGCTTTCGCCCGTCCTATGTGCGCGAGCGGGCGGAAATCCTCGACATCGACATGGACGACGACCACGATGCGCATGGCCATCACGAATGCCACGATACGGCCTGCGACCATCCGGACCATGACCATGGGCACCATCATGACCACGGCCACGGCCGAGCATCGGTCCTGCGCCCGCACAGCCACGATGCGACGGTGAAATCCCACTCTTTCGTTTATCCCAACTCCTTCGACGGCGAGAAGCTCGCCACCTTCCTGAAGGATTATCTCGGCGAGCGCGGCGACGACATCTTCCGTACCAAGGGCATTGTTTCGGTGGCCAATGACGAGCGCTTCTTCGTGCTCCAGGCGGTGCACAAGCTGGTCGATTTCCGTCCGGATCACAGCTGGGGCGAGGATGTCAGGAAGTCGAAGTTCGTCTTTATTGGCCGCAATCTCGACCGTGACGGCATCGACAGGAACCTGCGTGCATGCCTGGCGGCCTAGCGGCGCTTCTCCCGTCCTAATACGCCTGCTCAATTCCTGTGTCCAAGACGCCCGCGCAATTTCCCGCGCGGGCGGTCGCTGCCGATCGCCATGAAATAGCGTTTAAAAAGAATAGGTTAGTCGATTTTTCCCCGTTGACAGAAAGTCGGCCCCATGGTTTCTTCACCGTTGAGTAGAAGCGCCGACAATTGCTCACCGTCTGTTGGACGATGAGGCCGCGATGTCGATGCTCACTGCGAAAGGAACACCTGTCGGTTGCAGCCGCCCTGCGGCGTCCGCACCGACTACCCTTCCCCATCATCGGCATTTCCTGAGATCGCGCATCCATGCCGGCTTTTGGCCGGCCTGGGGTCCATCGCGCGGCCCCGCATCGACCGGATCCTCTACGACAGGAGAACAAGGATGATCATTGATCTAAGCTGCTACCCCACCGATCTGGTGGACCTGGCTTGGCGCCACGACGGACCGCCGTTCACCGGCGACAAGCTTTTGAAGATGATGGACGGCCCGTACTATGTGAACGGCAAGCCGCGCCGGATCGACAAAGCCTTCATCCAGCCGCCGCAAGGCAACACCATCTACACCCATGAAGTCATGGACCTGGAAGGCAAGGCCGCCATCCGCCAGTACATGGCCTATACGGAAAAGATGGTGACGGAGCACCCGGACCGTTTCCTTGGCTGCTTCGTCTACAACCCGCGCTATGGCACGCAGAACGGCGCCGAAGAAATCGAACGCTATGCCAAGGAGTTCGATTTCAAGATGGTGCAGTTGCAGGCGAACATGCATGCCTACCGCCCTGACCGCGCGCTCGACTGGCTGCGTCCGGCCATGAAGAAATGCGCCGAGCTCGGCCTCATGGTGAAGGTGCATACCGGCGACGGTCCGTACTCAATCCCCACCGAGTTCTATCCGATCATTCGCGAGTTCCCGGAAGTGAATTTCATCCTCGCGCATTTCGGCGTGCAGACCGGCGGTGTCTACGTGTTCGAGCCGATGCAAATGGCGCTCGACACGCCGAGCGTCTACGTCGAATCCGGCTGGTGTCTGCAGTCGCGCATCGTCGAGTTCGCCAAGGTCCTACCCAAGCACAAGATCCTGTTCGGCTCCGATACGCCGCCGAACGAACCAGGCATGTGGATCAACCTTCTGGAAGTCCTCTGCCACGAGCCGCCGCAGGGCCTCAATCTCGATGAGGATACGCTGGAGGATTACCTCGGCAACAACACCGCCCGCATGATCGGTCTCGAGCCTACCAGGCCGCCGGCGACCGTCGAGGAAGCCGAAGCGTATCTGCGCCAGCACGGCGTCGCGCTTGCCGCGTAAAACTGAACGGAGTGAACAATGATCATCGATACCCATCTTCACCCGACGAACCTCGTGGACGAGGCGTGGCGTCATACCGGTTCGCCCTTCACGGGTGAGCGCATGCTGAAACTGATGGACGGCCCCTACATGATCAACGGCAAGCCACGCCGGATCGACATGGGCTTCATCCAGCCGCCACCAGGCAACACCGGCTACCGGGACGGCAACCGCAAGGGCCGCGACGGCATTCGCGACTACATGGCCTATTGCGCCGAGCTTTGCCAGACGTACCCGGACCGCTTCATCGGCAACTTCAACTACAATCCGCGCTGGGGACCTGAGAACGGCGCGGCGGAGCTGGAATTCCACGTCAAGGAATACGGCTTCAAGATGCTGAAATTGCACGCCAACATGCACGGCTATCGTCCCGACCGCGCGCTCGAGTGGCTGCGTCCGGCGATGAAGAAGTGCGCCGAGCTTGGCGTGGTCGTGCTGATCCACACCGGCGACGGCCCGTACACGATCCCGACGATGTTCTACCCGATCATCCGCGAATTCCCGATGGTCAACTTCATCATCGGCCATTTCGGCATTCAGACGGGCGGCAACTACTCGTTCGAATCCTTCTGGATGGCGATGGATACGCCGAACGTCTACTGCGAATCCGGCTGGTGCTTCCAGTCGCGCATCGTGGAGTTCGCCCAGCAGCTGCCGAAGAACAAGATCGTCTTCGGCACGGACAGCCCACCGAACGATCCGGGCATGTGGCTGCGCGAGCTGGAAGTGCTCTGCAAGGACCCGCCGCACGGCATCAACCTCTCCGAGGACGATCTGGAAGGCTATCTCGGCAACAATATCGCCAAGCTTGTCGGCATCGACCCGTCCCCGCCGCCGCGCGACGTAGAGGATGCCCAGGCGCGCCTCAAGGATTCCTACGCCGGCGTCGACCGCGCCACCGGCAAGCATCTGGAATTCGCCTGATTTGACAAGGGCGGCGCCTTTCGGGGCGTCGCCAGCCACCCGCAGCGACCCGAGGCCGAGACATGAGCCAGTACCACAAGCAAGACGTCCGCCGTTTCCTGGCCGATTATAAGGCGGAACATCCCGATGATGTCATCACGATCGATGGGCCGGTCTCGGACGACCAGGACGCAACCGCGTTGATCTGGAACCTGGCGGACAAGGGCCAGCATCCGATGCTGCATCTCAAGAGTGTTAGCGGCATAGGCAGTGAGGTCGTCTGCAACATCTTTGCCTCGCGTGACCGCATCGCCCGCCTGCTCGGCTCGACTGCCGACAAGCTGCACGAGGCCTACCAGTCCCGTTCCAACAAACCCTTCACGCCGGAGGTGTTTGAAAGCGGCCCGATCACCGAAGAAATCATTTCTGGTGACGCCGTCGACCTGCACGCATTGCCGATGCTGAAGCACTTCGACACTGACCGCGCGAAATACATCACGTCAGGCATCATCATCGGTGAGCACCCTGAAACCGGGGCCGGCAATCTCAGCTATCACCGCGCCATGATCCATTCGAAGACTTCGCTCGCGACCTCGCTGCATTCGCGCGGCCATCTCTGGCGCCTGATGAACATGGCGAAGGAGAAGGGCGAGCCGATGCCGGTCGCCATGGTGATCGGCGGGCATCCGCTGTTCATGATCGCCGCCTCCGCCCGCCTTGCCTTCGGCGAGGACGAGCGCGATGTTGCCGGCGGCCTGATGGGCGAACCCCTTCAGGTGGTGCGCACTCCAAAATACGGCATCCGTGTGCCTGCACATGCCGAGGTCGTGCTGGAGGGCGTGCTGGATCCCGAGGCCCATGTGGAGGAGGGGCCGTTTGGTGAGTTCACCGGCTATTCCTCCGACCGCTCGACCAACAATCTTTTCACCGTCGAAACCATCATGCGGCGCCGCGATCGGATCCTCGTCTCCGTCGCCGGCGGCAATTCGGCCGAACACCTCAACCTCGGCCGCGTGCCCCGCGAGGCGGAAGTGGTGGAGAAGCTGAAAGCTCGTTTCCCCTCCATTACATCAGTGCACTATCCGTCCTCCGGCACCCATTTCCACGCCTACATCGCGATGAACCAGACGCGCGAGGGCGAGGCACGGCAGGTCATGCTCGGCCTGCTCGGCTGGGACCAGTACCTCAAGACCGTCGTGGTGGTGGATGCGGACGTGGATATCACCCGCGACAGCGAGGTGCTCTGGGCGCTTGCCACCCATTTCCAGCCGCACAAGGACGTCGTCATCATCGAGGGCCTGCCTGGCAATGCGCTCGACCCGTCGGCGAGCGGCATCGGCACGACCTCGCGTATGGGGCTCGATGCGACGCGCGGCCCGAATTTCCACGGCGTTCGCGCCCGCATAAGCGACGAGGCCTCGGCTCGCGCTGCCGCACTCCTCAAAAGCGTGGGATAGGCGATGACGACGCGGCCAAGTCGCATGATCGTCGGCATTTCGGGCGCTTCCGGCATGGTCTATGGCAAGCGCATCCTCGAAGTGCTGCGCGACCTCGAGATCGAGACTCATTTGATCATGTCACGCGCAGCCTGCATCACGCTCGCGGCCGAGGCGGATTTTACCAAGCAGGATCTTGAGGCACTGGCGACAGTCACCCATTCAAACAAGGATATCGGTGCCGTCTGCTCTTCAGGCTCCTACAAGACGCTCGGCATGATCGTCGCGCCCTGTTCGGTGAAGACCATGGCGGAAATTGCGACTGGTACGACCGACAATCTGCTTTCCCGCGCCGCCGACGTGGTGCTGAAGGAGCGCCGCCGCCTCGTTTTGATGCTGCGCGAGACGCCGCTCCATCTTGGCCATATCCGCAACATGGCGCAGGTCACCGAAATGGGCGGCATCATCTATCCGCCCGTTCCGGCCTTTTACGCCAAGCCGCAAAGCCTTGAAGAAATGGTCGACCACACCGTTGGCCGGGTGCTCGACCTCTTCGATCTCGACCCCGGCATCGTACGCCGCTGGCCGGGAACGCAGGGAGGGGAATGATATGGGCGCCTGCATTGCCAGCGAGCCGAAAACGCTCACGCCAGAACCCCGCGCTGCCTTCCTCTCGGACGATGCGATCGCCATCCTGGCATTCGCCGCCGAAGCGCTCAAACAGGGACTGGCCGCCGCCCTCGTCACCCTCGTTGAAATCCGCGGCGGCGCTGCCCGCGCCATCGGCGCGCAGATGGCGGTGCGCGATGACGGCCTTTATTGTGGTTTCGTCTCCGGCGGCTGCACCGAAGCGGCGGTGGCCGCTGACGCCGTGGTCGCCCTCCAGAATGGCATCGATCGCAAGCTTCGCCTCGGCGAAGGTTCGCCGTTCTTCGACATCGTGCTGCCCTGTGGCGGCGGCATCACGCTGGCTATCCACGTCCTGCGAAATGCCACAGCACTCCGCCACATACTTGCCGCGCTGCACCGCCGTGCTCCCGGGCGCCTCCGGTACAACCCCGGCAGGCAGGCTCTTTTCTTCGAACCAGGCGAAGGCGTGAGTGGCTGGGAGGGAGAGGAATTTGTGCGCGTCTACCACCCGAAGCAGCGCATGCTTCTTGCCGGCACGCCCCTGGAGGCTGGCGTGGTGACGCGTCTGGCGGAAGTATCCGGCTATGAAGTCGTGGAGATCGAGCGGGGCCAAGCTCCATCGCCGAAACAGCTGGACGCTGACACGGCGGTCGTGCTCCTCTTCCATGACATCGACCGTGAGTTGCCGCTGCTCGAGGCTGCGCTCGCCTCATCCGCCTTCTATATTGGTGCTCTGGGAAGCCGCCGTACTCACGCGAAACGCTGTGAGGTCTTGCGCAAACGCGGTCACCGCGAGACCACGCTTGCCAGGATCAAGGCGCCTATCGGCATATTCGACAAGGCGACAGACGCAAACTCGCTTGCCCTTTCGGTGGTCGCCGACGTCGCGCAGGCAAGATTGCTCCACATGAAGGGCAAGGTCCCGACCGACCCGACGGTCCCCCGGACGCTTGCTCTCAACACGATCGACAAGTGCTTCGCCCCCATGAACGCAAGTGAACTCATCACAAACGCAGGGGGCAACTACGTCCGGGCTTTTCGCTGGCCGCAGGCCTCCCAGCTTGTCCAGTGTGTTCCCAAAGTCCGGCGTGGGCCGGCGACGCATTCGGGGGCTCCCACAACGCCCCCTCGCGTCGCCGGCTCCTTATCCTGCCCCGCCTGCAGTGCCAGCCAATCGTTTGAAGGGCGAACCGATGAAGAGCGTTTCCACGCTACGAGCAAACGGCAGTATTCAAGGTACCTGTCCGCAAAGGGCGGAGCCGCCCTTCTCAAATCGCATCGAACTGACATCTCGCGCGCTGATCAAAAATGAGCGTGGCTGCATCCTGTTGGTCAGATCCAAGAATTCAGCCAACTGTCTGTGGCAGATGCCAGGTCGCCAAATCGGGCGTGGAGAAAGCTGCGCGATGTCGATTGTTCGATGCCTTCACGACGATCTGGGAATCCTCACATGGCCAGTCTCGGCCGTTTTCATAAATGACCAGTTTGATGACATTGGTGGCCTCCACACACTTTCGATCACTTATGCGGTTTCCATACTCTCGGGTGAACCGCGTGTGACAGCCTCTGGCCAATTGGATGAGGCGCGATGGTTTGGTCAACCGCCCGAAGGTGTCACCAAAGAGACTGTCTGTGCACTGGAAAGTCGCGAAATCGTAATGTTCAGAGCGTCCTGACAGGTCCAGGCTAGCCTTAGGCTCACCGAAAACCAGGTGCCGACGACTAGATCGCACCACCTAAGTGCGACCGAGGGCGCTTGCGCCAGCGTTTTCAGGTCGCATCGCCGCCACGAAGGCCGCTTTCAAACGTTCAGCTGCCGGTGACAAGCTATGCTGGCGCCGTTGCAAGAGCGAGACATTGCGCATTACGGTCGGGTCGACGAGATCCACGGTAGTTACACGAACTGCTGACGCCAGTTGGCTGGAGTTCTCCGGCAAGACGGCAACGCCCATGCCGGCGGAGATCATGCTGATGGCGGTGGTCGAGAAGCGCACTTCGTATTTTGGCTGGAAGTTGGGCACAACACGGATGAGGTTATGCTCGACAATGCTGCGAAGCGGATTCGTGGCTGCGAGCGTGATAAGTGTCTCGCCCTTCAACTCGGCCCAGCGAACGGATTTTTGCCTGGCGAAGCGATGGTCTTCCCGGCAGACAAGCATGAGCTTGTCGCGCATGAGAGGCGTAGCGGTGATTTCGGGATCGTCTTCCGAGAGCGTGCCGATGGCGATATCGACCTCATTGCGCTTGAGCGCCGGACTGATCGCCTCTTCGGGCATGTCGCGGATGCTGACCAGAATTTCGGGATGCATGCTCACGAACGCCGCAATGATAGGCGGCACGATCGTCGCTGCGAGCACGATTGCAGCGGCGATCGTCACCTGGCCGCGTTTCAACGATGCGTTGTCGCGCATATCGCCAACTGCGAGTTCCAGGTCTTTCAGTATCTTACGGGCTTGTGGCAGGAACTCCTGGCCCACGAGAGTGAGCGAAACCATGCGGGTGTGGCGGTCAAACAGGCGTACGCCGATCTCCGATTCCAGATCTCGAATGACTATGCTGACGGCCGATTGCGTGAGGTGAAGGTTCCGGGCCGCGAGATTGAACTGGCCAAGGTCGGCCACCGCAATGAAGGCCCTGAGTTGCCGCAGGGTGATGTTCATGGATGCGCGGCCCTCCTGTTCTCCAATGTCATCAAATCCTGCCGTCCCTATGCCTGTCCAGCCTGCAGCACCGGCTGTTCGGTCTGGCCTGCCATTGGCAACACTGCTTCGTCGGACCGGATACAGTCTGATACCACACCCGGCCCGACCGGTTTGAGTTCAATCTAGATAACCGTGGCGGTCGGCGAGATAAAACACCTCCAGCAGCATGCTCACGGCAGCACCCGAACCTTGGTCTTGGTTTTGCTGGATTCCAGCGCGGCCTAGCTTGCCAGCGCAGGCTGGTTGGTCTGGCCGGCCATCAGCAGACCAAGTTCGTCGAGGCGAGTTCGGTCAGGCGGCAGTTCACCTAGGATTTCGCCGTGGAACATCACCAGGATACGGTCGCAGATCGCGAAGAGTTCTTCGAGTTCGGTGGAGATGAGCAGAATGGCGCGGCCGTTGTCGCGCTGTTTAAGCATCTCCTCCATCACGAACTCCATGGCGCCGATATCGATGCCCCGGGCGAGCTGGTTGACGAGGATGAAATCCGGGTTGCGGGCAAGTTCACGCGCGACCACCAGCTTCTGCTGGTTGCCGCCGGAGAGCGCGCCGATCGGCTGATCCTCGTCGCGGCTTTTTATGCGAAACCGCTTGATGAGATCGCGTGTGTGCTCGCCGATGACCCCCCGGTTCAACATACCGCGGCTGGCGAAAGGCTTCTGATCGTAGCGCTGGAGGATTGTGTTTTCGCTCAGCGACATCGAAGCCACGATGCCGTGTTTGTGCCGGTCCTCCGGGATGTGTGAGAAGCTGCTGGCATTGATGCGGGCCGGGTCGAGGCCGGTAATGTCCTTGCCATTCAAAATCACGCGGCCGCTGTCGACCGGCAGCAGACCGGAAAGTGCGAGCGACAGTTCCGTCTGACCGTTGCCGGACACGCCGGCAATACCGACGATCTCGCCGGCGCGCACGTAGAGGCTCACGCCGCGCACGGCCGGCAGGCCGGTCTCGGCGCGGCAGGTGAGTTTGTCGACCGACAGCACGATGTGGCCGGGCGGTTCAGGGCTGCGCGGCAGCTCCATGCGCACGTCGCGGCCGACCATCATGCGGGCAAGCTCGCGTGCATTCGTCTCGCCGACATTGACCGTGTGCACGACGCGCCCGTCGCGCATGACGCCGATGCGATTGCTGACGCGCATCACCTCGTCGAGCTTGTGCGAGATGAAGACGACCGTCTTGCCGTCTTTGGCGAGGTCTCCCATCAGCGAGAGCAGGCGGTCGGTCTCCTGTGGGGTGAGCACGGCTGTCGGCTCGTCGAGGATGAGCAGGTCGATGCCGTGGAACAGGACTTTCAGGATTTCCACTCTCTGCTGCTCGCCGACCGAAAGGTCTTCGATGATGGCGTCCGGACGCACGTCGAGGGCGTAGCGATCCGAAAGTTCGCGGATTTTTGCATGGACCTCGTCCATGTCGTTAATGACGCGCAACGGAGATCCCTGGCCGAGAATGTAGTTTTCCGCCACCGTCAGGTTCGGCACGAGCATGAAATGCTGGTGCACCATGCCGATGCGTTGACGGATCGCCTCGCGCGGGCTGTTAAAGCGCACGGACTGGCCCTTGAAGACGATCTCGCCTTCGTCGGGCCGAACCATGCCGCAGATCATGCTCATCAGGACGCTCTTGCCCGCACCGTTCTCGCCCAGCAGCGAGTGGATCTCGCCCTGCTCGATTTCCAGTGACACGCCGTCGCTGGCAACGATGGGGCCGAAGCGCTTGCGGATGTTCTCGACGCGCAGGAAGGGTTTCTGAGACATGTCCGTTACCTCATCTCGTAGGGCTGGCCGAGTTTGCTGGGGGCAGCGCCCTTGCCTCGGACCACGACGAGCGTGACGATCGTCATGATGTAGGGAAGCGCCTGCAGCACCTGGTAAGGCACAACGATGGATGCCTGCGCCTGGAGCATCAGCTGCAGCGCGTAGAACAGGCCGAAGAGCAGCGAGACGAAGAACGCCCCAATCGGCGACCAGCGTGCAAAGACGACCACGGCGAGCGCGATGAAGCCGCGGCCGGAGGTGATGCCCTCGACGAACTGATTGGAATGCCCGAGCGTCAGGAAGGCCCCGCCGAGGCCGGCGAGCCCGGTGCCGACCAGCACCGCGGCATAGCGGTAGCTCGCAACATCGCGGCCGGCGACGTCGACGGCTTTCGGGTGTTCGCCGACAGCGCGGAGCGTCAAGCCGAAGGACGTGCGGAAGAGCACGAGGCTGGCCAGGATCGCGACGAGGACCGTCGAATAGACGATGAGGTTCTGCCGGAAGAAGGCTTCGCCAAGAAAGGGAATATCGCTCAGGAAGGGGATCTGCACGGGCTGCGCGATCTCGATGCCCTTGCCGGTCGAGACGTAATAGGTACGGAACAGGAAGGCGGTGAGACCCATGCCGAGCAGGTTTAGCGCCGCACCCACAACGATTTGGTCCGCTTTGATGGTGATCGTAAAGAAGGCAAAGATCGCCCCGAACAGCATGCCGCCCGCGATGCCGGCCAGCAGGCCAAGCGGGATACTGCCGGTGGCGAAGGCTGCCGCGAAGCCGCAGAAGGCACCGACGAGCATGGTGCCTTCCAGCCCGATATTGAGCACGCCCGCTCGCTCGGAAAATATCTCGCCGATGGAGGCGAAGATCAGGGGGGTCGCAAGCCTCCAGGCGGCGCCCGCAAGCGTCGCGAGAAAGGTGAGAAACATCATGTCGTCCATGGAGATACCCCTCAGGAAGGTCGCCTAGAGCAATTCCGGCAAGGTGCGTGAAGTGGTCCTGCCCGGGAATTGCGCAAATGCTCCAAAGTTTTGTTTTCCCTCAGGGCTTAGGCGCCTTGCGGGAGTTTCCATTTTTCAAGCCACGATCCTGCGGATGTCGCGCAGCCTGGTGAAGGCGACGACCGAGAGAATGACGATACCCTGTATGATCAAAACGAGGACCTGCGGCACCTGCGAGGTGATTTGCAGCACCTCCGAGCCGGAGCGAAGGGTCGCGAAGAGCCCGCCCGAAACGATCGCCGCCAGGGGGTTGTTGCCGGCAAGCAGCGCGACCGCGATCCCTTCGAAACCGTAGCCCGGCGAAATGTTCTGGTAGAGGCGGTGCGTGACACCCGCCACTTCGAAGGCGCCGGCCAGCCCCGCCATTGCACCGGAAATGCACATTGCGATCATTACGTTGCGGGCGACCTGCATACCGGCATAGCGGGCTGCGTATGGATTGAGACCAACGACGCGGAGTGAAAAGCCGCGGCTGCTGCGCTGAAGAAAGATGTAGAGCGCGACTGCCAGAACGACGGCGACGATGATACCGATATGGAGGCGCATGTCGGAGACGATGCGTGGCGTCCAAGCTTCGCGGATAAGTCGGGCAGATTGAGGATAGGCAGCACTTGCATCGCGCATCGGGCCGGTGACGAGATAGCTCGTTAGGATCAGCGCGATGTAGTTGAGCATGATCGTTGTGACGATCTCGCTGGCCTGGAAGCGTACTTTGAGATAGCCGGCAATGCCTGCCCAAGCGGCCCCCGCCAAGGCGCCGGCCAGCATGACAAGCGGCGCATGCACCCAGACGGAAAGCCCGTCAAAATTGGTGCCGACCAATGTGGCGGCAATCGCTCCAGCATAGAGCTGGCCCTCGGCGCCTATGTTCCAGATCGAACAGCGGAAGGCGACGCAGAGGCCAGCGCCGATCAAGATCAGCGGCGTCGCCTTCAGCAGGATTTCGCCAACCGAGCGCATGTCCTGAAAGGAGCCGAAGATCATCACTGTGACCACGTCGCTCCCATCGAAACCGTTCAGCCACAAAAGGGCTGCGCCGCATGCTAGCGCGACAAGGACCGCTGCGGCCGGCGTCGCCGCGTTGATCACGGCTTGCCTGAGCGTTCGGCCGAAAGCTTGGGCTGCTTGAGGATACACGTTCTCACGCACTCCCTGGTTTACCTGTTCCATGGGTCCGGTCCGAATGTTGGTATGAGGCGCAGCAAGGCGCTGTGGCCGAAGGGCCGGCCACAGCGCTTGCGGGTCACTGGGCGTCGGTCTTGATCTCACCGGCAGCGATTTTGGCGCTGATCGCCTTCACCTCGGCGCGGATGTCTTCGGGCACGGAGACCGGACCGTCATCGCGGAAGGTGAATGAGATGACTTTCGGATCCTTCAGGCCAAAGATGATGTTTTCCTTAGGCGGGCTCCCGTCCTTTATCGAGTGCACGACTTCCACCACGCCCTGCGCGTAGTCGGCAACGTAGAGGCCGAGAATGTTGTTCGGTGCTACCTGGGTAAAGTCGCTGAAGATCGAAAAAGAGCGCACAGCCGGCCCGGATTCCGAGATCGCCTGATAGCCGCCGACGGTCGCACCCGAAGCATTCGGCACGACGAAATCCGCGCCCTGCGAAATCATGCTCAAGGCTGCTTCCTTGGCAGCGGTCGTATCGGTGAAGTTGCCGATATAGGCCTCGCTGATCGGGAAGGCCGGATTGACGCTCTTGGCGCCGTTCTTGAAGCCGACAAAGGCCTGCTGGATCGGCGGGATTTCCATGCCGCCGACGAGGCCGGCCTTTTTGCCCATCTTAGCTGCGATGACGCCCATGAGGTAGAAGGGCTGGCTCGTATCGGTGTTGAGGCCGATGACATTGCCTTCGTGGATGCTGCTCGACGAGATCAGGAAATAGGTGTCGGGATAGTCGAGCGCGACTTCCAGTGCGGCATCTTGGAATTCGAAGCCGTGGCCGAGGATGACCTTGTAGCCCTGGCTGGCATAGTCGCGGAACGCCTTTTCGAACGAGGCCGGGTTCTGTTGCAGCTCGACATAGCTGATCTTGGCACCGAGCTGTTCTTCGACGCCCTTCAGCGCATTGAAGCCGATCCGGTTCCAGCCCTCTTCCGAAACGCTACCGGGCACGAGAAGGCCCATCTTGAAGTCTTCGGCCTGTGCCATCGCCGGAATGGACACGGCGATGGTCAGCGCCGCCACTCCTTCCACGAACGTTCTGCGTGAAAGTCTCATTGCTCTTCCTCCCATTTGATAAGTTCCCAGGGACCGCGCTTATTTCGCGCGTGTCTGGATCTCACCCGCAATGATCTTCGCACTCACCTCTTCAAGGTGATTGCGCAGGTCTTGCGGTATCGATCTGGCGGCTTCGTCGTTGAAGGTGAACTTTATGACGTCCTTATCCTTCAGGCCGAAATCGACATTGCTTTGCGGCATGGCGCCGTCCCGAATGCCCGAGACGATGCGTACGATGCCTTGACCGTAATCGGCTATGAACGTGCCGAGGATATTCTTGGGGGCGACGTCGGTGTAGTCGCTATAGACGCTGAAGGTGCCCGACTGCGTGCCTGATTCCTGCGCGGCGCGGATGACGCCCAGTCCCGCTGCATTTGCATTGGGAACGACGAAATCGGCGCCCTGCGCCATCATGCTGACGGCGGCTTCCTTGGCGGCGCTCGCATCGGTGAAGCTGTTGATGAAGACCGTGGACACGGGGTAATCCGGGTTCACGCTCTCGGCACCTTTCCGAAAGCCCTCGAAGGCATGCGCGATGGGCGGAATTTCCATGCCACCGATAAGGCCCGCGCCCTTGCCCATCTTTGCAGCGATCACGCCCATCAAGTAAAAGGGCTGGCTGGCATCGGTATTGAGGCCGATGACTTTCCCTTCATGTACGCTGCTCGACGAGATGAGGAAAACGGTGTCGGGGAAATCCTCAGCCGTCGTGAGGGCGGCGTCCTGGAACTGGAAGCCATGGCCCAGAACGACTTGATAGCCCTGGCTTGCATAGTCGCGGAACGCCTTTTCGAAGGCGGCTGGGTTCTCGGCCAGCTCGACATAACTGATCTTGGCGCCGAGCTCCTTTTCCACTCGCTTCAGCGCGTCGTAGGCGATCCGATTCCAGCCTTCCTCCGCGACGCTACCGGGGACCAGGAGGCCCATCTTGAAATCTTCGGCATGGGCATGGTCTAGCCAGACCATGCCGGCAAGGGCCGATCCGAGAGTGGAGGCAAGCAGCGAACGACGTGAAAATGCAGTGCTCTTCATCCCATTCTCCCATTAGATTGAGGTCCAATCCCCCCGGAGTTGCTCTCGGCTTATGCGTTCTCCTTCAAGCGAACGGTGTCGGTTGTGCTCTGTGAGACGAGACGACCCTTCGAGAAGACGAAGGCCCGGTCTGGTCCGCCGGCAACCAGCGTGTCGGTGTCGGTGCAGTCGGCGATGACGAAGTCGGCGCGGGCGCCGGCCTTGAGGCCGTGCTCCTTGCCGAGACTCATCAGGCGGGCTGGCGACGTCGTGATCATGCGGTGGGCAGCAGCAAGCTCATCCCCCCGAAGATGGCCGGCGAGCAATGTCCAGCGCGCGATTTCCAGCATGTCGCCCGAGCCCGTTGGCACGAAAGGGTCCTGGATGTTATCCGACGCCGCGGCAATCGTGACGCCGGCGCGGTAGAGCTCGGCAACGCGCGTCAGGCCGCGCGGCGGCAACATCTCGGCGTCGCGGCCCTGCAGGTAGAGGTTCGCCGCTGGCAATGTGACGACGCCGACATCAAGCGCAAGAAGACGCTCTGCGATACGCTGGAATTCCTTGCGGGGCAGGGCACTCAGCACAGAGACGTGACTGAATACGGTGCGGCCCTGCATGCCGAAGCGCTCGACCCGCTCGAGAGCTGCATCAAGCAGATGCACATCGGCATTGAGATGTTCATCGAGATGCAGATCGACCGGTTTTCCCGCCTTGACGGCGGCGGAAAACAACATGTCGAGGTAGCGTGGTGGGTCTTCCGAGACAGCAGGCGTGCCACCCACTGCATCGGCGAGCGCCACGGCGCCATCGATATTCTCGGTCAGCCAGTCGAAGTCCTGGCCGGGATGCGGTGTCATGAAGGCCACGAGCTGCAGAGTGATGTCATCTCGCGCCCCGTCGCGCACGCCTGCCAGCGTCTCAATGCCATGGAAGCCGGCATCCTTGTCGACGTTGACGTGGCTGCGAATGGCGGTCGTGCCGCGGGAAAGACACCGCCTGATGGTGCGCATCGCCCGCTTGTGGATGTCATCGGGACCGGCGGTTCGGGCATATTTGGCGAATGCCTCGCGGGCGCCTTGGAGCGTGCCGGAAGGATTGGGGGTAAAGTGCAGTACTCCGGTCTTGTCGAGGTGCTGGTGCACATCGACGAAACCTGGCGAAACCAGCATGTCTGTAATGTCGACGCAGGCGCTGCAGGACCTGGTGTCCAGGGACGGCCCGATTGCGACAAAGCGTCCATCCGCCCCGACTATGATGTCGCTGACCGCTTGCGAGCCGTCTGTCTGAATGACAGCTCCCCCGGTGAGTGCAAAGGGCTGCCCAGAGACGAGGTCTGCTATGGATGCAGTTGGAAAATCGCGCACAGCTTGTTCCCGCATTCTTGTTATGACGGAAAGAGAGCACGGGCGATTAATTTAGACAAATTTATTATTTCAATCTTTTGATGAGGAAAAAAAAATAATGCGTCGTGAGCATTCTCTGTCTTTGGCAAAAGGAAAAATGCTCCAGTTCAACAGATCTCGCTCTGCATTCAGGAGGTCGGTGCTGTGTTGACGCTTGGTATCGGGTGGAAGCGGAATGTCTGCTATCGTGTTTTTTCGTGCCAGAACGGACGGTCCGCTCCCGTGATGAGTTTCGGGCGCCGGCGGACGTACGAAAGTCCCCGAGGAAGGAACCCACGGGCCACAGTCAACGGCTATGGATATTTCGATCTGTGGCTGATGTCGGCGATGGCGCGGCCGCCGATGGGAAGCGCGAGGTGGATGCGGACAGGCCGCTTCGTTGCTCCATCGCGCGGTATTGGCGGCCCGGCGCTGGTCCGGCCACTCGCCTGTCGAGGCCAGGCTCCTTGTTGAAGAAGCCCGTCATGCTCTGCCGCTGCCGAACGACGCTCAATGCAAGCGCAACGAACGGCGCGTGCCCTTTACCTCACCGCGCGCCCTCCCGCGCAGCGGGTTCGTTCCACGGCCCCAGATACGACGTTCAACGTCTATTGGAGTGTCCGGCAATGACAACTCTTGGCAACGCCAGTGCCGTCCGAGGCAACATCGCAACTGAAGGACCCATAGCGGGGCAAATCGTGAACAGGTAGATAGAAGTTTATTGGTAGTTTCTAAACTTGTTCGCAATAAACAAGAATACTGTTTCAATAGATACTTGCATTATTGCTCAAACACGGAAAGGTTGAGCTTGCGCTAAATTTTGCGTGGGCGACGTGGAACACATAAGTTCACCAGGTTCTGGGATGGACAGCAGGCGTCATTTGCTTGGCGTTGATCACGCAATTCTTGCGTCAACCTGCCGATCCAGATGTCATCCGCCATGACGCCCGCTTGACCATCTTCTGTCTGGAGGCTTGGCGGCGTTGCTCAAGCCAGGCCTGGCTTGATGTCATTGGCAAGCGCGCCAGGCGACTGAAGGCAGCAGCAACAGACCCGATGCGCGCAGCGGAAAACCTACCATTCTGCGAACGAACCGTCCTTGTGGCGCCAAACGGGGTTACGCCAGCGATGGCCCTCCTTTGCGCGTTCCTTCACGTAGTCCTCGTCGACGTCGACTCCGAGCCCGGGACCGTCCGGGATGGCGACGAAGCCGTCCTCATAACGGAACACGTCCTTGTTCTTGGCATAGTCGATGAGGTCGTTGGACTTGTTGTAGTGGATGCCCAGGCTCTGTTCCTGGATGAAGGCATTGTAGCTCACCGCGTCGAGCTGCAGGCAGGCAGCGAGCGCGATCGGACCGAGCGGGCAGTGGGGGGCCACGGCGACGTCATAGGCTTCGGCCATGGCAGCGATCTTGCGACATTCGGTGATGCCGCCGGCATGTGACAGATCCGGCTGGATGATGTCGACGACGCCTTCCTGGAGTACGCTCTTGAAGTCCCAGCGGCTGTAGAGCCTTTCGCCGAGTGCGATCGGCGCCGATGACAGCGCGGCGATCTCCTTCAGTGCCTCGCGGTTTTCGCTGAGCACCGGCTCCTCGATGAACATCAGACGGTAGGGTTCAAGCTCCTTGACCAGCACGCGAGCCATCGGCCGGTGAACGCGGCCATGGAAATCGACGGCGATACCGACATGAGGACCGACGGCCTCGCGCACCATGGCGACACGCTCGATCGCCGCATCGATCTTGTCGTGGCTGTCGACGATCTGAAGCTCTTCGGTGCCGTTCATCTTGAGGGCTGAGAAGCCGCGTGCCACCACGTCCCTGGCGCCGGCAGCGACATCGGCGGGACGATCGCCGCCGATCCAGGAATAGACCTTGATGCGATCGCGGCAGCGGCCGCCAAGCAGTTCATGCACCGGCACGCCGAGTGCCCGGCCCTTGATGTCCCATAGCGCCTGGTCGATGCCGGCAATCGCACTCATCAGGATCGGACCGCCGCGGTAGAAACCGCCGCGATACATGACATTCCAATGGTCCTCGATGAGCCGCGGATCCTTGCCGATCAGATAGTCGGCGAGTTCATGGACCGCAGCCTCGACGGTATGGGCGCGGCCCTCGACCACGGGCTCGCCCCAACCGCTCACGCCCTCGTCGGTTTCGATCTTGAGAAACAGCCAGCGCGGCGGAACGATGTAGGTCTTGAGTGCAGTGATCTTCATGGTGTCGGCACTAACTCCGGATGGGCTGGCGTTCAGTCTTTCTTGTGCTGGCTCTTGGCGCGCGCGAGGTCGCGCGCGGCGAGGTCCAGGATCTCGTTGGCTGCGTGGCGAGCAGCTGCGGCGTCGCGCATGCGCAGCGCTTCGACGACGCCGTAGTGAACCCTGACGGCTTCGTCGCGCCGGTCGACGGAATTGGCTGTCGCCTCGAGCGCAAAATTCAACGCTGTCTCGATCATCCCGCCGATCTGGCGAAAGATCGGGTTGTGGCAGGCCCCATAAAGGACCTGGTGAAAGGCGGCGTCCGAGCGGGCGAAACGGGCAACGTCGCTTCCCGCTGCTTCCATGCCTTTCCATGCCAATTCGAGATCGGCGATCTCCTGCAGCGAGGCTCGGGTCGCGGCAAGTTCGGCGACCAGCGGCTCGATGGCACGGCGGGTTTCCAGGATGGAGTCGAACAATTTGGGATCAAGTGTGTTTGGCGCGTGCCACTCCAGCACCTGGGGATCAATGATGTTCCAGTTGTCGCGTTCGCAGACGACGGTGCCGATGCGCGGGCGGCTGAGAACAAGGCCCTTGGCTGCGAGCGTCTTGAGCGCTTCGCGGATGACGGTGCGGCTTACACTGTACTCCGTGCAGAGGTCGATTTCGCTCGGTAGCGTGCTGCCCACCGGATAGTTGCCGGCGAGGACTTGAGAAGCGATTGCCCGCACGACATCGGGCAGGACGCGCGGGCGACGTGACTTCGCTGCCGCTTCAGGTGCCTCGTTGATGTTCATGCGTTCTCCTCCCCAAGAGCGTTTTCTCGTTCTTATGTCCGCTTCTTATGCCGGACAATGCGCCCCTGCGATCATCCATGACGGTGTCGCGAAAGGAAGCTATCTCATTTATCATACCAGCGCAATTGACTGGTATGATAAAAGAAGCTAGCGTTTGTCATCCGGGCTGATTGCCCGGCACCTTTGGGAGGAGTTCACATGCGATTGTTGAAGACGGCGCTCGTCGCGGGCGCCCTTGCGGTTCTGTCTGCCACCACCATTGCTTCTGCCTATGCGCAGGAGACCAAGATCGGCTTCATCGTGAAGCAGCCCGAGGAACCCTGGTTCCAGGACGAGTGGAAGTTTGCCGACCAGGCGGCCAAGGAAAAAGGTTTTACGCTGGTCAAGATCGGCGCTGAGGACGGCGAGAAGCTGATGTCGGCGATCGACAATCTCGGCGCCCAGGGCGCCCAGGGCTTTGTCGTCTGCACGCCCGACGTCAAGCTTGGGCCTGGCATCGTCGCCAAGGCGGCCGCCAACAACCTCAAGGTGATGACCGTCGACGACCGTCTGGTCAGCGCTGACGGCAAGCCGATCGAGGAAGTTCCGCATATGGGCATCTCTGCCACCAAGATCGGTGAGGCAGTCGGCCAGGCCATCGTCGACGAAATGAAGGCCCGTGGCTGGAAGGCCGAAGAGGTCGGTGCGATCCGTGTCTCCTATGACCAACTGCCGACCGCCGTCGATCGCGTCGAGGGCGCGATTTCGGTGCTCAAGGCCAACGGCTTCAAGGCCGAGAACATCTTCGACGCGCCTCAGGCGAAGACCGACACGGAAGCCGCGCTCAACGCGGCGACGGTTGTGCTGAACAAGAACGCCAACATCAAGAAGTGGGTCGCCTTCGGCCTCAACGACGAAGCGGTTCTGGGTGCCGTGCGTGCATCGGAAGGCGTCGGCATCGCGGCTGACGGTATGATCGGTGTCGGCATCGGCGGCGCGGACTCGGCGATCAACGAGTTCAAGAAGCCTTCGGCCACCGGCTTCATCGGTTCGGTGATCATCTCGCCGAAGCGCCATGGCTATGAGACTGCGCTCAACATGTATGAGTGGGTCGCCAACGGCAAGGAACCGGAGAAGCTGATCCTGACCGCCGGCGCGCTTGCCAAGCGTGACGACTTCGAAAAGGTCCGTGCGGAACTCGGCATCGAGTAATCACCGCTACATTGAACGGTGTCCGGCGGCGTTGATTTGCTGCCGTCGGACATTCAGGAGGACCGTCGATGTCATTTCTCGAATTTTCTCACATCTCGAAAGCCTATCCTGGCGTCCAGGCGCTGTCCGACGTGTCGTTTTCCGTCGCAAAGGGGGCCGTCCATGGCCTGATGGGCGAAAACGGCGCCGGCAAGTCGACGATGATCCGGGTCCTCTCGGGCGACCAGCATGCAGATGGCGGCGACATCATCATCGACGGCCAGGTCCAGAAATATGCCTCGACGCGTGACGCCTTTCATGCCGGCGTCATCGTCATTCACCAGGAACTGCAGCTGGTTCCGGAGCTTACCGTCGCGGAAAACCTGCGGCTCGGCCGCTTTCCGGCCAATGCCGGTGTCATCCAGTCACGACAGATGTTTTCGGAGGTCGGCGACAAGCTGAAATCTGCAGGCATCGACATCGACCCGCGCCGCAAGGTCAAGACGCTGTCGATCGGCGAGCGGCAAATGGTCGAGATCGCCAAGGCGATCATGCTCGATGCACGCGTCATCGCGTTGGACGAGCCGACGTCGTCGTTGTCGTCGCGCGAAAGCGAAATTCTCTTCAGCCTGATCGAGCGCCTGCGCGCCGAAGGCAAGGTCATTCTCTACATCTCCCATCGCCTCGACGAGGTGTTTCGGCTCTGCGACAGCCTGACCGTGCTGCGCGACGGCAAGCTGGCCGCCCATCACCCGAGTCTCGAAAACGTCACGCGCGAACAGGTGGTGGCGGAGATGGTCGGTCGCGAGATCTCCAATGTCTGGGGCTGGCGCGCCCGAACGGTGGGCGATGTCAGGCTGAAGGCTGAAGGCATCGCCGGCGAGAAGCTCGTGCAACCGGCGAGCTTCGAGGCGAGGGCTGGAGAAATTCTAGGCTTCTTCGGACTGATCGGTGCCGGCCGCTCCGAATTGATGCGTCTGGTCTATGGTGCCGACACGCGCAGCAGCGGAACGATCAAAATCGATGGACAGGCAGTGCACGCCGTCGACCCGCGCCAGGCGATACGCGCGGGCATCGTGCTGTGCTCCGAAGACCGCAAGCATGACGGCATCATCCAGGGACGGTCGCTCGAGGAGAACATCAACATTTCCTCGCGTCGCCACAACACCCGCTTCGGCATCCTCAATGCGCGCAAGGAAGCCGAAATCGCCGAGACCTATATCAAGAAGCTCAAGGTCCGCACGCCTTCGCGCAAGCAGGACATCCTGAACCTGTCCGGTGGTAACCAGCAGAAGGTCATTCTCGGCCGCTGGCTGTCCGAACAGGGCGTCCGCGTCCTTATCGTCGACGAGCCGACCCGCGGTATCGATGTCGGCGCCAAATCCGAAATCTACGAAATCCTCTACCAGCTCGCCGAGCAGGGCATGGCGATCATCGTCGTCTCCAGCGAACTGCCGGAGGTAATGGGCATCTGCGACCGCATCCTGGTCATGTGCGGCGGCCGCATCTCGGCGCACATCGACCGCAACGATTTCAGCGAGCGCGCAATCCTGGCAGCAGCGCTTCCCGACAAGAAGACGCCAGACGCAATCGCATCCTGAGGGGACTGAGCATGACAAACTCTTTCAAGAAGATACTGCTCGGCGACCAGGGCCTCGTCGTGATCTTCGTTCTGGCCTTTGCGCTGGTGTCGATCTTCGTCCCGAACTTCCTGACCGAGCGCAATATGCTCGGCCTGCTGCAGTCGGTCGTCACTGTCGGCATCGTCGCCTGCACGATGATGTTCTGCCTGGCGGCGCGGGATTTCGATCTATCGGTCGGTTCGATCGTCGCTTTTGCCGGCATGGTCGCCGTCATGGCCTCGAATGCCACCGGTTCGATCATGGTCGGGATCCTCGCGGCCCTTCTCTGCGGTGGCGCCGTCGGCCTGATCAACGGTGTGGTCATTGCCAAATTCCGCATCAACGCGCTGATCACCACGCTGGCAACCATGCAGATCGTGCGCGGCCTCGCGCTGATTGCCTCCGACGGCCGGGCCGTCGGCATCAATGATCCGAATTTCTATCAGCTCGCGCTGTCCAAGCTGCTCGGCATTCCAACGCCGATCTGGGTGCTGGCGATCCTGTTTGTGGTGTTTGGCTTTGTGCTCAACCGCACCGTCTTCGGCAAGAACACGCTGGCCATTGGCGGCAATCCCGAGGCGTCGCGTCTGGCTGGCGTCAATGTCGACTGGACGCGTATCTGGATCTTCACCCTGCAAGGCATGGTCTGCGCCATCGCCGGTATCCTGCTCGCATCGCGCATCACCTCGGGCCAGCCCAATGCGGCCATCGGCCTGGAGCTGTCGGTCATCTCGGCCTGCGTGCTCGGCGGCGTTTCGCTGGCCGGTGGCCGCGCGGCCATCGCCGGCGTGATCGTCGGGGTCATGATCATGGGTATCGCCGAGAATGTCATGAACCTGCTCAACATCCCGGCGTTTTATCAGTACATCGTCCGTGGCGTGATCCTGCTGCTCGCCGTGTTGCTCGACAATCTCAGGTCAAGCGCGCTCGGACGCCGTTGAGATGCAAGGGTTTGTCGAACTTGAAGGCGACCGCCTGTCGCTGCGGATGAGCCTTAAGGGCGGGGCGGTCGTTGACGGCCATACGCGCGATGGACGTCGCTTCCTGCGCCGACATGACGACGGCGCGTTCGACGTCTTGCGCTCGGCCTGCTTTCCTTTGGTTCCGGTCGGCAATCGCGTCGAAGGCAACGGTTTCGAGCTCGGCGGCAAAAGCTATCGCTTCACGCCCAACACGGCTGAGCCGAACTACATCCATGGCGACGGCTGGCTAGCCGAATGGAACGTTGAAGATGCATCGGCCACCCATGTTCGGCTCGCTTTCGAGCAACTGCGGCCGGCTAAGTCGCCACACGTCTATCGCGCTGTTCAGACCGTCACACTGGACGGTGCAACCGTGACCTTATCGCTTTCGGTGACGAACCTGGGTAACGAGCCGTTGCCGTTTGGCATCGGCTTCCACCCCTATTTTTCCCGCACCGAGGGCACCCTGCTCATGGCCCCGGCGATGGCTTGGTGGACCGAGCGCGAGGGCTATCTGCCTGGCGTGCGCACACCGATCCCGGACAGCGCCGATTTCGCAACGCCGCGCCTGCTGCCACGCCGAAGGCTGAACAATTGCTTCGAAGGCTGGAGCGGGCAGGCGCGGATCATCTGGCCCGAGACGAAGCTCGCCGCAGACATCGCCGCCGATGCGCCGTTCTCGCGCTACATGCTCTATGCGCCGGAGGAAGACAGGAGCTTCTTCTGCCTTGAGCCAATGTCGCACACGCCCAATGCGCTGGCGACTTCAGGCCCGAACGCACTCCATCTGCTTGCGCCTGGGCAAACCCTGTCTGGGGCTTTTTCGATCACCGTTTCGAACTTCGAGGTTACCCAATGAGCGACCGTCTTGTCGGCAAACGCATTTTCCTGACCGGCGCAGCACAGGGCATTGGCCTGGCCATAGCTCAGCAATGCCTGAAGGAGGGTGCAAAACTTTTCATCGTCGACCGTGACGGCCCGCTGCTGCGCGAGACTGTTGCCAAGCTTGGGGCATCCGAGGGCGCGCTCGGTCATGCCGAGGCCGACATTTCCGATATGACTGCCATAGCTGCCGCCATGATCTCGGCGGAAAAGACGATCGGCCCCGTCAACGCCCTGATCAACAATGCCGGCATCAACGTCTTTGGTTCGCCGCTCGAAACCACTGATGCCGAATGGCTGCGTTGTTTCGACGTCAATCTCAAGGGCGCATGGAACTGCTGCAAGGCAGTATTGCCAGGCATGATCTCGGCCGGCGGTGGGGCGATCCTCAACATCGCCTCGACGCATTCCTTCACCATCATTCCGCATACCTTCCCCTATCCGCTGGCCAAGCACGCGCTGCTAGGACTGACCAAGTCTCTGGCGCTCGAATATGCGGCTTCCGGCGTGCGCGTGAATGCGCTCGCACCCGGCTATGTCGAGACACAGAAGAACATCGACTACTGGAACAGCTTTGCCGATCCGGCAAAGGCGCGTGCCGAAACCCTGGCTCTCCATCCCGGCAAGCGCATCGCCACCACCACCGAGATCGCCAAGGCGGCCGTGTTCATGATCTCGGACGAATGCCCGTTCATGAACGCCGCCTGCCTGACTGTCGACGGTGGGCTGAGCGTTCTCCAGCACGCCGCGCAGTGAGGGGACGATGGCCGCAGCATCCGTCATCGTGGCAATCGATTGGGGAACCACCCGCATGCGGGCGTGGCTCCTCGATGCCGAAGGTGCCGCCCATGCCGAACATCGCAGCGACGAAGGGCTGACCACAGCCCAGACGGTCGGCTTCGAGCCCATTCTCCAACGGTGCCTTGCTGCCTTGCGCGCGCCGGACGACGTGCCGGTCATCATCTGCGGTATGGCCGGCGCGCGCCAGGGATGGATCGAGGCGCCTTATGTCGACGTCCCGTCCTCAATTTCGGCGATCCTGAGGGGCGCCGTCCGCGTTCCCCATGCGGGGCGCGACATCCGCATCGTGCCGGGCCTGGCCTGTCGCAGTCTCGACGCCCCCGACGTGATGCGGGGCGAGGAGACGCAACTGGCCGGCGCGAAGCTCGAGACTGCCGGCCGCCATGTGGTCTGTATGCCGGGTACCCACTCCAAATGGGTGATTGTCGACAGTGGCGCCGTCGAGACTTTCCGGACGTGGCCAACCGGCGAATTGTTCGCGCTGCTCTCAGGTCACTCCATCCTGCGCCATTCGATTGGCGAGCAGCCGGACACCGTCTCGACGGAGAACCCGGTATTTGCAAGAGCCTGCGAGCTCGCGCTCGCTGACGGCGGCGATTTCGCCTCGCGACTGTTTTCGATCCGGGCCGGTTCGCTGCTTCATGGTCTGACGCCTGAGGACGCGGCTGCAAGGCTATCCGGCCTGATGATCGGCAGCGAAGTGGCGTCTGCTCGGCGACAATTTCTCCATGCTGACGCAAGTGTGACCCTTGTCGCATCAGGTACGCTCGCCACGCTTTATCGCCGTGTTTTCGAGATCGCCGAGTTAGAGGTCCGCGCCATCGATGCCGACACCGCAGTGCGCATCGGCCTGTTTGAGGCGGCGCGCCAGAACGAAATGATCCAAGGAGTGCCGGCATGACCAGAACAGCGCAATTTCCCAAGCTGCGCCGCGGACTGGTCGCGATCCTGCGCGGGCTTACTCCTGACCAGGCCGTTGCGGTGGCCTGCGTTATCTATGAAGCCGGTATCGAGGCAATCGAGGTGCCGCTCAACTCGCCGGAGCCATTTGCCTCCATCGCTTCCATCGTCGGAAGCCTGCCAGTTTCCGCGTTGATCGGTGCAGGTACCGTGCTTGAAGCAACCCAGGTCGATAGCCTCGCTGGGGTCGGCGGTCGCCTTGTCGTCAGCCCCAACATCGACGCCGAGGTGATGGCTGCAGCTGCCCGCCAAGGCATGGTGACTATGCCCGGGGTGATGAGCCCGACCGAGGCGTTCAAAGCGGTTAAGCTCGGAGCTTCGGCGCTGAAATTCTTCCCCGCCAGCGTGATCGGGGCAGGCGGTATCGCTGCGATGCGCGCGGTGCTGCCCAAAGACACTGTCATCGGTGCCGTCGGCGGTGTTTCGGATCGCGATTTCGCCAGCTATCGCGCAGCCGGCGTCACCGCTTTCGGGCTAGGCACCAGCCTGTTCCGCCCCGGCATGGGTATCGATGAGGTGGCGGCGCGGGCAAGGTCCGCAGTAGCTGCCTGGGACGCGGCTTTCGAGGACGAGAACAATGCCGGCTGACCTCGTTTCGGTATTGTCCGACCATGCCTGTGAACTCGGCGAGGGACCGAGCTACGATCCGGTGAGTGACACGCTTTACTGGTTCGACATCGTCAACGGGCTGCTGCTGGAGAAACGTTTCGGCGAAGATCGCACCATGACGACCCAGCTCGGCCAGATGGCAAGCGCGCAGGCGACCATCGATGGCGAGCGTCAGCTGATCCTGACCGAGACCGGCCTTCACGTCAGGGACAGAACGACGGGTGGCATGGCCCTTCATACCCCGGTCGAGGCGACGAACGCGGCCACGCGCTCCAACGATGCCCGGGTGCATCCATGCGGAGCCTTGTGGTTCGGCACGATGGGCAAGCAGGCTGAGGCGGGCGCCGGCAGGGTCTATTGGTTCTTTCGCGGCGAATTGCGCGAGCTCTATGCCGGCGTTTCCATTCCCAATTCGATCGCGTTCTCCCCCGACGGCACCATTGCCTATTACGCCGACACCGCAGTCGGCCGGATCATGCGTGTTGCCTGCGACGCAAGGACCGGACTGCCTGAAGGCGAGCCCAAGGTTTTTGCCGGAAGCCCGAGCACGGGCAGCTTCGACGGATCGGTGGTCGACGCCGATGGAACCCTGTGGAACGCGCGCTGGGGTGAGGGCAATTTGGTCGCCTACGCGCCCGACGGCGAACTTGTCCGCTCGGTGCCGTTGCCGGTGAGCCAGCCGTCATGCCCGGCATTCCTAGGCAAACATGCCGACCGTCTTGCGGTGACGTCCGCCTGGATCGGGTTGAGCGATGACGCGCACCGTGCCGAGCCGGATGCCGGAAGGACTTTTCTGGTCGACCTGCCGGTCAAGGGCCGGCTGGAGCCTGATGTGCTGATCTAGCGGCATAGCCGTGCCCTCCGCCGCCAGCGGACCTTCAACTACGGGAATACGACAGTGACACGGAAATTGCGTTCACAGGCCTGGTTCGGTGGCTTTGGCAAGGATGCCTTCATTCACCGTAGTTGGATGAAGAACAACGGGCTGCCCGACGATGCCTTCGACGGCCGCCCGGTGATCGGCATCTGCAACACCTTCTCCGAACTCACCCCCTGCAATGCGCATTTCCGCGGCCTGGTCGAGCACGTGAAGGCCGGCATTCTCGAAGCGGGCGGCCTGCCGCTCGAGTTTCCTGTCTTCTCATGCGGCGAATCCAACTTGCGTCCGACAGCCATGCTGTTTCGCAACCTCGCCTCGATGGATGTCGAAGAAGCGATCCGCGGCAACCCGATGGACGGCGTGGTGCTGATGGCCGGTTGCGACAAGACCACGCCGTCGCTGGTCATGGGGGCTGCGTCCTGCGACGCGCCGGCGATCGTCGTTTCGGGTGGCCCGATGCTCAACGGCCGTTTCCGTGGCAAGCCGATCGGCTCTGGCACCGACGTCTGGAAGTTCTCCGAGGACGTGCGCGCCGGTCTGATGACCGAGCAGGAGTTCGCCGCTGCCGAAAGCGCGATGTCGCGGTCGCCCGGCCATTGCATGACCATGGGCACCGCTTCGACCATGGCGTCGATGGTCGAGTCGCTCGGCCTGGCCCTGCCTGGCAACGCCGCCTATCCCGCCGTGGATGCCCACCGCGCGCGGCTTGCCCGCCTTTCCGGCCGGCGCATCGTTGCGATGGTCAAGGAAGATCTGCGCCTGTCCGCCATCCTCACCAGGAAGGCATTCGCCAATGCCATCCGCATCAACGGTGCAATCGGCGGCTCGACCAACGCGGTCGTGCATCTGCTCGCCATCGCCGGCAGGATCGGCACTGAGCTGACGCTCGAGGACTGGGACCGTTATGGCCGCGACATCCCGACCATCCTCAATTTGATGCCTTCCGGCAAATTCCTGATGGAAGAGTTCTGCTACGCCGGCGGTCTTCCTGCCGTCATGAAGGAGATCGCCGACCTGCTCGATCTCGACGCGCTGACGGTTACCGGCAAGACGGTCGGCGACAACTTCAATGAAGAGGTGATCCTGCCCCGCGACAAGGCGTTGACCCAGCAGGGCGGCATTGCCGTCCTGCGTGGCAACCTCGCGCCCAACGGTGCAATCCTGAAGCCTTCCGCAGCGTCGCCGGAGCTGATGCGCCATCGCGGCCGCGCCGTGGTTTTTGAAAATATCGAGCACTACAAGGCGCGCGTCGACGACCCCGCTCTCGACATCGACGAGACCTGTGTGATGGTGCTGAAGAACTGCGGCCCCAAGGGTTATCCCGGCATGGCCGAGGTCGGCAACATGGCCCTGCCGCAGAAGCTCTTGGAAAAGGGCGTACGCGACATGGTCCGCATTTCCGACGCGCGCATGTCGGGCACCGCCTTCGGCACGGTTGTGCTGCATGCGGCACCCGAGGCGGCCGTCGGCGGCCCGCTGGCCCTCGTCGAGGATGGCGACATGATCGAACTCGACGTCGAGAGCCGCCGTTTGCACCTCGAAGTCAGCGATGAAGAACTCACCCGCCGCCGCAGGCTGTGGACCTCGCCTGTGCCGGAGATGCAAGGCGGCTACCAGAGCCTCTATGTCGAGCGTGTCATGCAGGCCGATCACGGTGCCGACCTCGACTTCCTGGTCGGTTGCCGTGGCCATGACGTGCCGCGCGAAAGCCATTGAAGGAGAGGCCGATGTCCCGTTTCGCTGTCGCCGACATGCACGGCATCCACGCCATCCTGTATGCGCTGTTCGATGATCAGGAAAAGCTCGACCGCTCTGCCATGCGCCGGCAGGTCGAACTTTGCCTTGGGGTCGGCGTCCACGGCATGGCCGCGCTCGGCCTTGCCACTGAAGCGTCGAAGCTGACGGATGCCGAGCGCCGGATGGTTATGGACTGGATCGCCGAAGACACTGGCGGAAAGGTGCCGCTGGCGCTCACCATCTTCGGTGCGTCGGTGGCAGAACAGATCGCGCAGGTGCGCCATGCCGAGAGCGTCGGCGCCGACTGGCTGATCCTGCAGCCGCCGATGGTCGGCCAGTATGGTGCTGCCGAATACATCCGCTTCTTCGGCCGCGTGGCCGAGGCGACCGACCTGCCGGTCGCGATCCAGAATGCCCCGGCCTTCATGGGCCGTGGACTGAGCGCGACCGAGATCAGCGACCTCGTTCGCCAGCACCCCAACATCCAGCTGGTCAAAGGCGAGGGTCCGGTGGTCGACATTGCCGGCCTTGTCGAGGCAACCGGCGGCAAGCTGCCGATCTTCAACGGCCGCGCCGGGTTGGAAATGCTCGACAATCTGCGCATCGGTTGCCGCGGCCTGATCCTGGCACCCGACTGCATCGACTACGCAGTCGCTGCCTACAATGCCTTCATCTGTCGAGACGAAGAAGAAGCGCTGTTGCATTACCGCAAAATGCTGCCGGCCGTCGTCTCGACGATGCAGGGCATCGAACACCTGATGGCCTACGGCAAACGGTTGTTTGCTTTGCGTGCTGGTCTGGTCGTTCATGACCGCGCGCCAGCGCTTAGGCCAAATGCGGTGGGACTTGCCATGATGGAGCGCTTCAATGCCGACCTTGGGCCGCTGCAGCGCAGGGCGAAAGATGCACGAGAATATCGTGGCCGAACGATAGTGACTAAGCGCTGAGCGCCAACGCCCTGGCTACGAGAACGCACGATCCGGCACGTCTCGTGAGGCAGGATCCGGCAGAAACTTGGTCGCCGACTCCGGGGCCCAAACCGCCCAGTGCTCACCAGAGCATTTGCGCCCAACCTCATAGCTCGTCAACGCTGGGATTCGACGGTTGAATAAACATGGGCGAGGCCTGCAAGCCATTTGCCCGCAGCGCTGGAGGAAGCAGTCAAGAGTGCCATTGACACCGCAGATACGCCGGCGCCATCGCTTCAGGATTACGACGGCGCCGCAGCGTTGGGAGGCTTTAGAGGTAGATAGGGTGGCCCGGCCGATCTGATCCTGCAACAGCCTCGCGATGCCTACACACGCCGCCTGATCGCCCCGATACCCAACCCTCTGCGTATTCTCGAAAGCGTTTGAAGGCACTAAGCCTGCGCGGTCAGCCGCTGCGGCGAGGATGCACGTCCCCGTCCGATTTTGTGGCGCTCCCTGTTGCAACCTCGTGGCTGGTTCGCCATGTCCGGTATCCGACATCCAAGTAAGGTGAGGAAGATCAGGTTAATGCAAGCTTGGCGCCTGGAGGTGCGCTTTCGCGGCATGTCGACGGCACGCCCGATACTGATATTCTTGTTTCCCTGGCCTCAACCATCCCGATCGTCTCATCGAAACGTTTGACCGGAGCAAGCGAAGGTCAGCAATTTCCAATGGCAGGACTGGTGCTGTTCTTTTGGCTCAGAACTCCGTCCATCCTTCCTGCGCAGTGGGAACCGGCTTGGCCGGTTTGACGACCCTGAGCGATGGTTGCGGCCTGCGCACGTGTTTTTCAGCGTGAACTCTGAGCGGTGTCCGCGCGCCAATCTCGAAATGCGCGACGCTGGTCGCCAGTGCCGACGCCTCCTCGGCAAGCGCGTGCGAGGCAGCCGTCGATTCTTCGACCATCGCGGCGTTCTGCTGGGTCACCTGGTCGAGCTGGGTGACAGCGTTGTTGATGCCCGAAAGTCCGACCGACTGCTCCTTGGCCGAGTTGGCGATATCGGCGACGAGCACGCTGATCTCCGCCACCTTGCCGGTCAATACCTCCAGCACCTCCCCGGTCTGGCCGACCAGCCGCACGCCGGCGGCGACGCGTTCGCCCGACGAGGCGATCAGCGACTTGATCTCGCGCGCCGCTTCCGCCGAGCGCAGCGCCAGGCCGCGCACCTCGGCGGCGACGACGGCAAAGCCCTTGCCGGCGTCGCCGGCGCGCGCTGCCTCGACGCCGGCGTTGAGCGCCAGCAGGTTGGTCTGGAAGGCGATCTCGTCGATGACCGAGACGATCTGGCCGATCTGCCTGGCCGAGCTGTCGATCTCGCCCATGGCGACGATCATGTCGCGCATCGCCTGGCTGCTCGACTGGGCGCTCAACCTGGCATCCTGCGCCACGCTGTCGGCGCGCGTCGCCCCGGTCGTCGTCTGTGCCGTCGCCTCCGAGATCTCGACCAGTGCCGCGGCCGTCTCTTCCAGGCTCGCCGCCTGGTGCTCGGTGCGACGGGCGAGGTCGTCGGCCGCCTGCACCAACTGGGCCGAGCCGTCGCGGATGGCGCCGGCATTGCCATGGATGCGGCCGACGGCCTCCTCGAGCAGTTCCATGGCGCGGTTGGAGTCGTCCCGGATCTGCGCGTAGTTCGGCGCGTCGAGCCCGTCGATGCGGTGGTTTAGGCGGCCCTTGGCCAGCTGGTCGATGGCCTCAGCCAGCGAAACCAGTGCGGTGCGCTGCTCCCTTTCGGCAGCGTCGCGCGCGGCTTCGGCCGAAAGCCGGCGCTGCTCGGCGGTTTCGAGGTAGGTCGAGATCACCAGCTCCATGTCGAACAAGGAGGCCTTGAGCAGGGCGCTCATCGCCTCTTTGGCCTTGGCCAGACCCGGCGCCTGAATGCCGAGCGCCTTCGGCCAGGACTGCTCGAGGATGACCGATACCAGCTCGTCGATGATCAGCGTGTAGCCGCCGACATACCAGCGCGGCTCGAGCCCGATGTCGGCATGGATGCGGCCGATGCGCTGCGCCGACTGGGCATAGTCGTCGCCGAAATCGGCGGCGGCGATGGCCGACCAGTGCTTCATCTGGCGCCCGCCGGCGGCCTGCATCCGCTGTTTGCTGCCGTCACCTAGTCCGAAGAAACGCCGCGCCTCTGCGAATTCGGCGATATGGCCGTAGAAGCTGTCCATCACCTTGGGCAGCGCTGCCTCGATCGAGGGTCGGACGGCGTTCAGCGCGGCGCGCGCCTCGCCGTCGAAGCGGACAAAGGCGAGGCGACGGGCAATTGCTGCGTCCGTTGTTGCGGGGTGATCGGACATGTTACTTTCCTTCGGGGTGGCTGGCAGCCTTCGGTTGAGCGCTTGCGCGAACCCGCTGCCAGTGAATGCTGTGCCGCTCGCTAGGCTCCAAATGGTTCACAATTGGTTTCCGCCAACACATTGAAATCACATGCGAAATAATGACGCGCCAGCGATGGTTGTCGCATCGCTCGGGCACTCGCCATATGCTGGAAGCATCGCGTCGTCGTCCAAGCGTCGATGCCCGACCCGTTGCGCCGTTGGCTTCGGCTGCTTATCTCTGCCGGGCCATGCCCGACCAAGATGCCGATAGCCCCGGATCCGAACCGTCGCCCGCCAGGGGTGATCTCCGTGCCGCCTACAAGACCAACATCGTCGTCATCGGCGCTGGCCAGGCGGGGCTTTCCACCGCCTACAATCTGAGAAAGCTCGGCCTTCAACCCGGGCGCGATTTTGTCATCTTGGACAAATCGCCCGAGGCCGGCGGCGCCTGGCAGTATCGCTGGCCGTCGCTGACGCTCTCGACCGTCAACCGCATCCATGACCTGCCCGGCATGCAGTTCGCCGACGTCGTCGAGGAGGGCGCCACCGAGGTCAGGGCGTCGGTCGCGGTGCCGAAGTACTTTGCCGCCTATGAGCGCGAGTTCGACCTGCCGGTCTATCGCCCGGTGACGGTCAAGGTCGTCTGCGACCGTGGCGACAGGCTGCGTATCGAGACCGATCGCGAGACCTTCTCGGCCCGGGGCATAGTCAACGCCACCGGCACCTGGGAAACGCCCGTCATCCCAGCCTATCCAGGTTCTGAGCGCTTCAAGGGGCGGCAGCTCCACACTCGCGACTACCGCAGCGCCGAGGCGTTCGCCGGCCAGCGTGTCGTCATCGTCGGCGGCGGCATCTCGGCGCTGCAACTGCTCGACGAGATTTCGCGCGTCGCCGCCACGATCTGGGTGACACGGCGCGAGCCGCAGTTCCGCGACCGCGCGTTCACGCCGGACGACGGTCGCGCCGCCGTGGCCATCGTCGAGGACAGGGTCCGGCGGGGGCTCGTTCCGGGCTCGGTCGTCTCGGTCACTGGCATCCCATGGACGCCGGCCCTCAAGGCCGCGCGCGACCGTGGCGTGCTCGACCGCCTGCCGATGTTCAACGAGATCACCGAGGACGGTGTGCGCTGGCCCGACGGCAGCGAGCAGCGTGCCGACGTCATCTTGTGGAACACCGGCTTCCGCAGCTCGCTCGATCATCTCGCGCCGCTGCAGATTCGCGAGGAGGGTGGCGGCATCGTCATGGCCGGCAAGCTGGCGACACAGGTTTCAAGGGATCCGCGCATCCACCTCGTCGGCTACGGCCCTTCGGCGTCGACAATCGGCGCCAACAGGGCGGGTGGGGCTGCCGCGCGCGAACTGGCGGCATATCTCGGGCTCGCCCGAGCAGCAAAGACAGCCAGCCTGGCCCGCGCAACCACCCCGCCGATGCCTTGACGGACCGCGCCGGCGCACCGGACGAAATCATCCCGCACGTCCGGAAACGGATCGGCTCGCTGGCGAAGACATGGCCAACCGCAAAGGCATCGAAGCAACGACGGGCGTATAGAAATCCGTAGATCAATGTACCGAGCGTGACCATCGAAATTCCGAACGCCAGTGCCCGAATGGAAAGATCGGTCCCTGTCGCTGGGGCATTCGCAATTGCCGCCTCGCTGAACAGCGTGCGCGTCGGCGTCATGAACCAATAGAAGAACATTGCTGCGGTGAGCAGCCCGGATGTGACGAGGCAACCCGTCGCCATCAGTCAACTGAGACGTCGAATCCGCAATTCGAGGCCCCTCGTGGCGGTCATGTCGATCATCTTTTGTGCTTGGTCCATGTCTGGACGACTTCTCTCTTTCCTTTGCCTGAATCAAAATACAACCCCAAAAAATTATCGTTTGACAATGATTTATTATTATCGATCAATGTGACGGCCAACATAGGAGATCCTGCATTGTCTCGTCGCCTCGCCAAACTGGCTATCAGTCTTGTCACCTGCGTCGTCGCCATTCCCGCTGCATCGCCATCAACGGCCACGCCATCCACCTCCCGTGGCCTCATCTCAGTCGCTCAGGTGATGCAGATGCTGGAGAAGGCTCCGACCGATCGGACGGCGCAGCAAGTTCTTGCCGCCTACCTTGCCGGCGTAGGCGAGGCCGCCGGTGCGGTTGTCAGCATGGGCAACGCGACCTGTCGGACATCGTTACGCGTGAACGCAGGGAGTGTCCGCCAGGCCCTCAAGGCCGCTGCTGCGGGTCAAGACACAGCGGAAACGCCGGCAACACCCTTGATCGTCAAGGACATGCTCGATCGCGCCGGATGCAAACGTCAATGAGCCCCGTCTACCTACCCTCGCTCTCCGAACGTTATTTCCGTCGGATCGAAACCACGCGCAGACCCTGCAAATTCATCCTTGCCGGTCTTGGGGTGGCGAGCCTCGCAGCGTTTGGCATCCCCGCTCATGCGGCGGACTATCAGCCAGTTCACTGCGCTGTTCACGCTGCCTATGTGGGGTCGCCGCTGCATGCCCCCGTTGACATCACGGCGACCCCACCCGTTCCGAATAAAGCGCTGCCGGCGGAAACCACGCGTCGCCTCGACGTCACCTACGAGCGTATCCAAGCCTTTACAGCCGCGTCAGCGATTACGGCCGCGGTCGCCATACCTGGGAAAGGTCTATGGCAACAGACCAGCGCTCCAACAGATGCACCACGGCTGTTTTGGGCCAGCGCTGGAAAGACCTTCACTGCGGTCGTCATCCTGCAACTCGCTGAGGAGGGGAAACTATCCCTTGATGACCCGGTTTCACTTTGGGTGCCGGACGTACCGAATGGCGATGTTGCCACAGTCCGTGATTTGCTCGCCCACACCAGCGGGCTATTCAGTGCCAATGAGGATCTGAAAGCGCATGCTGATCCGCGCTATCGCGATCCGGCGGCGAACCTTGCGATTGCGCGCAGGCATGGGGCTATGTTCTGCCCAGGGGGACGCTGGCGCTATTCGAACACGGGCTACGACCTTCTTGGCGAAATTGTCCGGAAGGTCGATCACCGATCGATCGATGTAGCGATCACCACGCGGATCATTGCGCCGCTTGGGCTCACCTCGATGCGGGCGCTTGTTCCAGGTGGCGGAGCCATTGGTGTCGCACCACTGACGGCGGTACATGAAAAGCCTATTGACCCAAGCTGGGCTGGCGCGGCTGGTCCTATCGTGAGTGACGCGGCCGACATGACCCGCTTCTGGGCCGCTTTGCTCGGCGGACGCCTGTTGTCAGACGGCACGGTCCGGACGATGGCCAGGAAGCTCTACCCTATGTTCGATCCAGGCACCTATTATGGCTTGGGGATCATGGTCTTCGACGTGACCGATGATTCCCGGTCGATACGCTGGATCGGGCACGCCGGCGGCACCCCTGGCGCCAGCGCAGTTGTTGCCTATTCGCCTTCAGACAACGCCATCGTCGCGGTCGCTCTTACCGGAGATGCTGCGTCCGTCCCTGCCGCCAACCTGCTCCTGAAAGCGCTTGGGCCGCCAAAGTGAGTCAGCAATCGACTGAACGACGCACGTGCCATTTCCGCGATCCCCTCTGTCGTCCTAACTGCCATGACACCGCGCTGCCGAGGCCAGGCAGCGACAAGGCGGCGAGCACGACGGCCATGCTGCCGTGGCGATCGTCGAGGACAGGGTGAGGCGGCGCCTCGTCCGGGCTCGGTCGTCTCTGTCACCGGCATCCGTGGACGCCGGCGCTCAAGGCGGCCCGTGACCGCGGCGTGCTGAACCGCCTGCGATGTTCAGCGAGATCACCGAGGAGGGCGTGCGCTGGGCTCCGGCCAGCTGTCGCCCTCGCCGCTGGCCGAATATGGTTGGATCGTCGTCGCCACAGCCGTTGAAGAACTGGTTTTCAGGGGCGTCATCCGGACCCGGCTGGCCGAGCGTTGGGGGGGGGCCGCTTTGGCCATCGGCGTCACTTCAGTTGCATTCCTGCTCATCTATTTCCCCGGGTGGGTGCAGTTGGCCGCCATGCCCGTCGCAACGACGATGGCCTCGGTCTTTCTCATCGGCCTGGTCTGCGGCTTGCTACGCCATCGGACCGGAAGCTGTGGCCAGCCATAGCAGCCCACGCCGCGAACAATTTTGGCGCGTTGCTCTAGCCGCGGACAGTCTCGTCGCTGCCCACAGGCCACATCCATTTGTCTTTTTGTCTGTTGACCTCAATAGGGCTTGAGGTTTTACAGACGTGTCGGCACGAAAAATGGAAAGGCCGACATGAACTTCGATCTTGAACAGCCGGCGCCCCTCGTCGGCACTGCGACCGCAGCGGCCGCGACCAAACCCGCGGGCTGGGGCGATCTCTTCAGCGGCAGGCACGGTATCTACACATTCGCGCTTGCCGGCGGCGTCACGCTGCACGCCGTCAACATGTACATTGCAACGACGGCGATGCCGTCGGTCATCGCCGACATCGGCGGGCTCGACTTCTATGCCTGGGCAACGACCCTGTTCGTGGTCGCCTCGATCCTCGGTTCGGCGCTGACGGCAAAGCTGCTGAACGGCAGCGGGCCGCGCGGCGCCTATGTGCTCGCCACGTCGATCTTCGCCCTGGGCACGCTTACCTCAGCGCTTGCTCCCAGCATGCCGGTCTTGCTCCTCGGCCGCGCCGTCCAGGGCCTCGGCGGCGGCTTCCTGTTCGCGCTCGCCTATGCCCTGACCCGCATCGTCCTGCCGGAGCATCTGTGGGCAAGGGCCATCGGCCTCACCTCGGCCATGTTCGGCATCGCAACGCTGGTCGGCCCCGCCATCGGCGGCATCTTTGCCGAATATGGCGCATGGCGGCTCGGCTTCGCCTCGTTGCTGCCGTTCTGCGTTGCCTTCGCCATCGTCGCCTTCGTCACCTTGCCCAGGAAGAGCTGGGACACCAACGAACACGTCGCCGTGCCGTTCCTGCAGCTCGTCATGCTGACGGTGGCCGTGCTTGCCGTGTCTGCCGGCAGCCTGTCGGCGCAGTTGGCATGGAACCTCGCCGGGCTCGGCGCCGGCCTTGCACTCGTCGTGCTGATCTCCGGCGTCGATGCACGGGCCAGCGCCCGGCTCTTGCCGCGCGGCGCCTTCAATGTCTCGACGCCGCTGGGCGCGCTCTACCTCACCGTCGCGCTGTTGATGTTGGCCATACAGCCCGAGATCTTCGTGCCCTACCTGCTGCAGAACCTTCATGGCCAGTCGCCGCTCTGGTCCGGCTACATCGCGGCCGTCATGTCGCTCGGCTGGAGCATTGCGTCGTTCATGAGTTCACGCTGGCAGGCGCATGCCGACCGCCTGATGGTGCTTGGTCCACTGCTCGTGCTGGCCGGTCTCGTGCTGTTTGCGTTGTTCATGCCGATCCATGGCGGTGGCGACCGGTCGCTGCTCGTGCCGATCAGCCTAGGCCTGCTGCTCGTCGGGTTCGGCATCGGCGTCACCTGGCCCGGGCTGGTCACACGCATCTTCCAGAGTGCTCCGCCCAGCGAGCAGGATCTTGCCGCCGGCGGCATGACGACGGTGCAGCTGTTCTTCATGGCCCTCGGCACCGCCTGTGCCGGCATGGTTGCCAACTTCGCGGGCATTGCCGATCCGGGCGGAGCTGAGGGCGCCGCCAACGCCGCCGTCTGGCTCGGCACCATCTTTGCGATGGCGCCCGCGCTCTGCGTGCTCGTCGCACTGCGCGTCGTGCGCCTCACCGGACAGCGGGGCTGACACGCCAAAATCCTGCGGAGCGGTTCTCGACGATGCCGCCTTCGATACCTTGCGTCGGTCAGGCCTGGTCGATCAGCACCTGTTCCAGCCCGGATTCGGGCGCCGAGCAGATGCACAGGATCGTCGCCTCGCCGTCGCCGACCGAGACGTAGCCATGGCCCATGGTCGAATCGATGTAGACGCCGTCGCCGGCGGCGAGCCGCGTCGGCGCGTAGTGGTCGGTGTGGATCTCGATCTCGCCGTCCAGCACATAGGCGAATTCCTCGCCGACGTGACGGACCAGCGGGCCGAATTCGTCGAGCGAACGCGTATGGATCCTGGCGATGATCGGCACCATGCGCTTGTTGGTGAGATCGGTGCACAGATAGCGGTAGTCGTAGTTCCGCGTCGCCAGTTGCAGTGTGTTGGTGCCTGACACGATCGAGCGCCGCGTTCGCTCCACACCCTTTGCCGGCTCGACGTTCAGCAGTTCCGTGACCGGGATATCGAGCCCTGTGCAGATCTGCAGGATCTTGTCGTAGGTCAGCGACATCAGGTCGTTCTCGACCTTGGACAGCGTCGACAGCGCCAGCCCGGTGCGCTCGCTGACTTCCTGCAGCTTCAGCCCATGGCGTTGGCGCATGGCGCGCAGGCATTCGCTCAGTCGCGGTTGGTGGGTCACATGGCCTCCGGTCTTGGCGGCGTGAGCGGGTTCATTTTCTGAAAATGGCAGGGATTTAGCGTTTACGCAAACGACTTGACGTATCAAAAAAGAAATCTTACCGATTGCATCACAAAAAAGCGGGAACGGCAAAAGTTTTGATTTTGCAGGGTAGCTCCTGCGCTGCAGCACGCCCCAGGCGGACTGCCACGGCCACTGCGGGAGGGCAGGACCATGCGTTGCGACAGGCATCAGGACGGCACGGCATCGACGCCAGTCGAGATGCGTTGCGGCACCGTCTTTCCACGCACATCCGGCGCAGCGCCCAGCGCCGCCGGCAATCCAAAAACTGTAAGGGAGTGACCGGCATGACCAAGGCACCGGCCGATTTCGCCGCGCGCATCGATGCGCTGTTTCAGGATTTCACCGGCCCCGGCAGCCCGGGCGCCGTCGTCGCGGTCACCGAAAATGGCCGCGAGATCTTCGCCAACGCCTACGGCCTCGCCAATATCAACAATGCCGTGCCGATGGGGCGAAAGACGATCATCCGGATCGGCTCGCAGACCAAGCAGTTCACCGTCCTGCTGATCCTTATGCTGGAGGCCGAAGGCAAACTCAGCCTGTCCGACGAGGTGCAGAAGCACCTGTCTTACGTGCCGCGGCTCGAGCAGCCGGTGACGCTCGCGCAGCTCGCTTCGAACACTTCGGGCTTCCGCGACCATCTCGAAGCGATGATCTTCGCCGGCCTGTCCATTTTCACGCCCTCCGACCGCCAGACCGGTCGTGACGTCATCGCTCGCCAGGACGCGCTGAACTTCAAGCCCGGCAGCGCCATGACCTACTGCAATGCCGGCTTCTTCATGTTGTCGGAAATCATCGAGCAGATCGAGGGCGCGACCTTCAACGATGTGCTGCGCAAGCGCATCACCGGCCCGCTCGGCATGGACGACACCTCGCTTTTGATCCGCGACGGCGCGGCGATGAACCGGCTCGCCGCGCACTACACAAAGCGCGAGGAAGGCTGGGCCAATCTCAACTGGGGCCTCGACCTCGGCGGCGAGGGCGGCATGATCTCGACGCTCGACGACATGATCGTCTGGCAGCAGAACATGTTCGATCCCAAGGTCGGCACGCCTGACATGTACGAGCGCATGGCAACACCCTGCGTCTTCGACAATGGCGCCACAGGCTTCTACGGCCTCGGCCTCGTCACCGACGTCTATCGCGGCCGCCGCGCCGTCGGCCATGGCGGCACGGTTGCCGGCGGCAAGTCGGAATCGACCCGCTTCGTCGATGATGGCTTCGGCGTCGTCATCATCGCCAACAACGACCAGGTCGCCTCCTTCGCGCTCGGCCGGCGCATCGCCGACATCTATTTCGGCGACAAGGCCCCGGCGCCGATCGCACTCGCGCCTGGCCGCTACCGGCAGGAGGGCGGCGCCGACGTCTTCGAAATCGTCGCCAAGGACGGCGTCGCGACCTTCCTCAACGCCGGCGGCGTCGGCGGATTCGACTTCGGTCACCAGGGCGGCGCCAAGCCCGAGCGCGCCATCACCGACCTGGTGCTCAGCCCGCGCGCCGACGGCAAGCTCGACGGTGTCTTCTGCGGCACGCCGCGCCTCTACGCGCCGCTTCAGGCGGGTGCTGCAGCCGCGCGCCCGCTGGCCGGGCGCTATGTCAACAAGGCGCAGGACCTCGAGGTCGAGATTACGGGCGACGCCTCGAAGGGCGAGTTCCGCCTGCGTTCCGGGCTCGGCGCCATGGCAGCCCCCATCGTCGCAGCCGATGCCGACCTGTGGTTCCTGTTGCAGCCCGGTACCGATATGCGCCCCGGCCTGCCGTGGAACGCAACGCTGGCGGTGACTTCAGACGGCTTCGAAATGAACTCCGACCGCATCAAGAAACTGGCCTTCAAGCGAGCCTGATCAACCACTTTACGGCGAGGTCCACCATGTCCCTACGCACTCTCACCCCTGAACAGTTCAACGCCCTGGCGCGTTCCTATCTCAAGCAGGCGACGCTGACGCGCCGCGCCTTCCTCGGTGGCGCCGCAGCGCTCACGGCCACAGCCATGCTTGGTTTGCCCAGCAAGGCACTGGCCGAGCAGACCGGCGGCACGTTGCGCGTCGGCCGCTCGGAAGAGCCCGACACGCTCGATCCGCACAAGACCACGCTGTCGGTGTCGTCGACGACGATGGATATGATCTATGAGCCGCTGGCGCGCGCCGGCTTCGACGGCGAAGTGCTGCCCGGCCTCGCCGAGAGCTGGGCCTTCAGCAATGACAACAAGACGCTGACCTTCAAGCTCAAGCCCGGCGTCAAGTTCCACGACGGCACGCCCTGCGACGCCGAAGCCGTTGCCTGGACCGTGGCGCGCCATCTGGCGCCCGAGGCTGCTTCGCCCAGCGCCTTCTTCCTCGGCCCGCTGGAGCGCGCCGAAGCCGTCGACCCGCTGACCGTCGCCTATCACTTCAAGGAGCCCTTCGTCGCCGTCTGGGTCGGCCTGACGCTAGGCTATTCGGCACCGATCTCGCGTGCCGCCGTCGAAGCGGCGGGCGACCAGTTCGGCCGCAAGCCGGTCGGTGCCGGTCCGTTCAGGTTCGTGTCATGGTCGACCGACCGCGGCATGCGGCTCGAGCGCAACGACGACTACGCACCGGTCGCCGCGCTCGCCCGCGTCGATGCCGTCGAACTGTTCCACTATCCCGAGGATTCGACCCGCATCGCCGCCTTCGAAACCGGCGAGATCAACGCCATGTATGGTGGCGCTTCGGTGCCGCTCGACAGCGTGCGGCGCCTGCGCGGCAATGCCGACGCCATCATGATCGAGCGTCCGGCCCAGATGATGCGGGCGCTGGTGTTCAACCAGAAGCGTCCGCCCTTCGACAATCCGAAGGTGCGCCAGGCCTTTGCCCATGCCATCGACCAGAAGCGGCTGATCGCCTTTGCGCTCGACGGCTTCGCCGTGCCGGCGACCTCTCCGATTGCAAGCTCCATCTCGGGCTATTCGCCCAAGACCGCCGAACTCTCCTACGGCTACGATCCCGAAAAGGCCAAGGCGCTGCTGGCCGAGGCCGGTTTCGACAAGGGTCTGAAGGTTAAGCTCGTCGCCAACGACACGCCGGTCATCCGCCGTACGGCCGAGGTGGTCCAGGCGCAGCTGCGCGAGATCGGCGTCGAAATCACGATCGAAACGCTGCCGATCGCCCAGTGGGCGGCGATTACCGCACAAGGCGGGCAGGACATGGTCATCTCGACCTATTCCTACACCGACGCCGATATCGTCTACCCGGTGCTGCACACCAAGGGCGCGCTCAACCGGGCCTTCCACGAGAATGCCGAACTCGACGGCATGATCGCCGAGCAGCGCGTGACCTCCGATCCTGCTGCCAGGCAAGTCATCCTCGACAAGATCCAGGCAAAGGTCGTCACCGAGGCCTACTGGAAGCCGCTGTTCGAGCCGCTCAACTTCGCCGTCGTCGCCAAGGACGTCGTCGATGCCCGGATGAATCCCGGCGGAGAGCTGCGCGTCGACCTGCTCGGCATGGCCTCGTGACCCGCGCCGACGGATGCTGAGGCTGGTCGTATCGAGGCTGCTCTATGCGGCCGTCATCCTGCTCGGGGTCATCCTTGTGGTGGCCTCGCTGGTCAAGCTCGTGCCGGGCGATCCGGTCGACGTGATTGCCGCCGGCAATCCCGGCATGAGCGTCCAGGACATGGACACACTGCGCGAGAAAATGGGGCTGACGCGCTCCGTGCCCGAGCAGTTCGTCGCCTATCTCGGCAATGCCGTGCAGGGCGATCTCGGCACCTCTATCCGCCAGGGCGTCCCGGTCACCAGCCTGATCGCCGACCGCCTGCCGGCAACGGGCGAACTCGCTTTCTGGACGCTGCTCCTGGCCTTCGTCATCGCCATCCCGCTCGGCATCGTCACCGCACTCAGGCGCGACAGCTGGCTGGATTATGCCGGCACCTTCATCGCCGTTCTCGGCGTGTCGATGCCGGGCTTCCTGCTCGCCGTGCTGATGATCCTGTGGTTCTCGATCGAGCTGCGCTGGCTGCCCGCCTCGGGCTATCGCGGCTCGGCCCTTGCCAGCATCGGCCGCGCCGTCGCCGAACGCGACATCGGCATCTTCTGGAATGCTTTCCGCTACTTCATCCTGCCGTCGATCTCGCTGGCCTTTGTGCTGGTGGCGGTCAATGCGCGGCTGATCCACTCGGCGATGCTGGAAGTCCTGCAGCAGGACTATATCACCTTCGCCACTGCCAAGGGCGCACCGCGCCTCACCATCATCCTGCGCCATGCGCTGCGCAACGCGCTTCTGCCCATCGTCACTTTGGCCGGCCTGCAGATGGGCGCGCTTTTGTCGGGCACGGTGGTCATCGAGACGGTGTTCGCCTGGCCGGGCATCGGCCGCCTCGCCGTCGATTCCATCCATGTCCGCGACTATCCGATCATCCAGGCCGTTGTGCTGGTGTCGGCGGCGCTGTTCATCTCGCTCAACCTGATCGTCGACATCCTGTACCGCTTCATCGACCCGCGGGTGCGCAATGACTGAGGCCGTGATCGTCCCCGCTGCAGCGCGGCCTGCCACCGAGCGCCGCTTCCTCGGCAGCCTCGGCCGCAGCGCCAAGGGCCTGACCGGCCTGTTCCTGATCGCCATCGTCGTGCTCTGTGCGCTGTTTGCGAAATCCATCGCCCCGCACGATCACGCCCAGCAGGTCATCGAATGGCGCTACGCCCCTGTTGTCTGGCAGGAGGGCGGCTCGACCACCAACCTGCTCGGCGGCGACAATATGGGCCGCGACATTCTCAGCCGCACCGTCATGGGCGCGCAGGTGTCGATCCAGGTGGCGCTGATCGTGGTGTCGATAGCGCTCGTCTTCGGCTCGACGCTCGGGGCGCTTGCCGGCTATTTCGGCGGCATCGTCGACACCATCATCATGCGCATCGTCGACTTCCAGCTCGCCTTTCCGTTCCTGCTGCTGGCGCTGATCTTCATGGCCGTTCTGGGCGCCGGTTTCGCCACGCTGGTCATGGCCCTGGCCTTTGCGCTGTGGATCAATTTCGCCCGCATCGTGCGCAGCGAAACCATGCGGATCCGCACGCTCGATTATGTCGACGCCGCGATCACCATGGGCGTGTCGCAACTGCGCATCATCTTCACCCATGTCCTGCCCAACGTGCTGCCGGCGGTGCTTGTGGTTGCCACCCTCGACATCGCCCTGGTCATCATCTCGGAGGCAGCGTTGTCCTTCCTCGGCCTCGGCGTGCAGCCGCCAACGGCATCCTGGGGCGTGATGATCTCGGAAGGCCGCGACTTCCTCTACGAGCAGCCATGGATCGTCATTGCGCCCGGCATCGCCGTGCTGATCTCCTCGGTCGGCATCAACCTGTTCGGCGATTTCCTGCGCGACTATTTCGATCCCCGGCTGGAGCGGATGTGACCATGACGGCCTCGCCCTTGCTCTCCGTCCGCGACCTGACCGTCGACTATCCCAGCCGCAGCGGCCCGGTCCGTGCCGTGGGCGGCGTCAGTTTCGACGTCGCGCCCGGCTCGGTGCTCGGCGTCGTCGGCGAAAGCGGCTCGGGCAAGTCTTCCATCGGTTATGCGCTGATGGGGCTGACCGATGCGTCCCATGCCATTCTCGGCGGGGCGGTGACCTTCGAAGGCCGCGACCTGCTCGCTCTGTCCAGGCGCGACTGGCGCCGGTTGCGCGGCAACCGCATCGCCATGGTGTTCCAGGATGCGATGGCGACGTTGAACCCGGTCATGCCGGTCGGCGACCAGATCGGCGAGGTGTTCGGTTTCCACCGCCCCGACATGTCGCGCAAGGCGATCCGCGCTGCCAGCCTTGAGCTGCTCGAACGCGTCGGCATCCAGGACGCTGCCCGTCGAATCGACGCCTATCCGCATCAATTGTCGGGCGGCATGCGCCAGCGCGTGGTCATCGCCGCGGCGATCGCGCTGAAGCCTGCTCTGCTGATCGCCGACGAGCCGACAACCGCGCTCGACGTGACCGTACAGGCGCAGATCCTCGGGCTGATGCAGGAGCTGAGCCGCGAGCAGGGCATGGCGATGATCCTGGTCAGCCATGACCTCGACGTCGTCGGCGATGTCTGCGAGGACGTCGTGGTGATGAAGGACGGTGTCGTTGTCGAGGCGGGTCATGTCGACGACGTGCTGAGCCATCCGAAACATGCCTACACCATGCAATTGCTCAATGCGCGGCCAAGCTTCGGCGCCGGCCACACGCAGGCGGGGGCGGCCCATGGCTGATGACGTTCTGCTCGAAGTCAGCGGCCTTGTCCGCCATTTCACCCTGTCCGGCCGGCTATTCGAGAAGCCGCGCCAGCTCACCGCCGTCAACGACGTCAGCTTCACCATCCGGCGCGGCGAAGCCTTCGGGCTCGTCGGCGAAAGCGGCTCGGGCAAGTCGACGATCGGCCGCATCATCGCGCGGCTGACAGACCCGAGCGCCGGCTCGGTGACCTTTGACGGCGTCGACTGGCTGGCTTTGCGCGGCAAGGCCCTGCGCGACAAGCGCCGCGACGTGCAGATGGTGTTCCAGAGCCCCTATGCCTCACTCGATCCGCGCTGGCGCGTGCGCGACATCCTGGCCGAACCGCTCAAATCCTACACCGACCTCAAGGGCGCGGCCCTGACGACGCGCGCGGCCGAACTGATGCAGCAGGTCGGTCTCAACCCTGACTGGATCGAGCGCTTCCCGCACCAGTTCTCCGGCGGCCAGCGCCAGCGCATTGCCATCGCCCGTGCCCTGGCATCGGGCCCGAAGCTCCTGATCGCCGACGAGCCGGTGTCGGCACTCGACGTCTCCAGCCAGGCGCAGGTGCTGCAGCTGTTGCGCAAGATATGCAGCGAACAGGGGCTGGCGATGCTGTTCATCTCGCATGACCTGTCGGTCGTCGATCATCTGTGCCAGCGTGTCGGCGTATTGAACCACGGCGTGCTCGAAGAGGTCGGCCCGACGTCCGAAATTTTCCGCACTCCAAAGTCCGATTACACCCGCCGGCTGATCGATGCCGTTCCGGGCAAGAAGCGCCGCGCCGCCGAAAGGGCTGTCCATGCATGACATCGTGATCAAGGGCGGGCGCGTCATCGACCCCGAGACCGGCCGCGACGAAATTTCGGACATTGCCATTTCGGCCGGCCGCATCGCTGCCATCGGTGCCGATCTCGGTCCGGCGCTCGAGGTGATCGACGCAAGCGGCCTGATCGTTGCCCCCGGCTTCATCGATCTCCATGCGCATGGCCAGTCCGTGCCCGCCGACCGCATGCAGGCCTTCGATGGCGTCACCACCGCGCTCGAGCTGGAAGTCGGCGCCTTGCCGGTCGCCGGCTGGTACGAGGCGCAGTCAAGGACCGCGCGCCTGCTCAACTACGGCACGGCGTCGGCCTGGATCTTTGCCCGCAAGGCAGTGATGATCGGACTGGAGCTCAAGCCGGGCGAAGCGCCGATCACGGTGATGGGACGCGGCTTCGATGATCCGCGCTGGTCGACGGACGCTGCGACCGAAGCGCAGGCAGACGAGATCGTGGCACGTACCCGCCAGGGCATAGAGGAGGGCGGCCTCGGCATCGGCATTCCCGCCGGTTATGCGCCCGGCGCAGGCGCCAAGGAGATGAGCCTGATCTGCGATCTCGCCGCCGAAACCGACACGCCGACCTATACCCACATCGCCCAGATGTCGAACATCGACCCCAAGAGCTCGATCGAGGCCTATGTCACCTTGATCGGACTGGCCGGCGCCACCGGTGCGCATATGCACATCTGCCACCTCAACTCGACCAGCCTTCAGGACGTCGAGCGCGCCGCGGCGATCATTGCCAAAGCGCAGGCGCAGGGGCTCAGGATCACCACCGAAGCCTATCCCTACGGCACGGGCTCGACCGTCGTCAGCGCCGGCTTCTTCGTCGATCCGGCCTTTTCCGCCCGCACCGGCACCGGCTACGACGCCATCGAGCTTGTCGCCACCCATCGCCGCCTCGACGGCATCGACGATCTCAAGCAGGTCAGGCAGGCCGATCCCTCGGCGCTGGTGCTCTGGCACTTCCTCGACACCGAGGACAATCCGCGCCATCGCGCGCTGCTCGACGTCTCCGTCACCTATCCCGGCGGTGCCATCGCCTCCGACGCCATGCCATGGAGCCAGCCCGACGGCACTCCTTACGAAGGCGACGAGTGGCCGCTCGGAGCCGACAAGACGGCGCACCCCAGATCCTCGGGCACCTTCACCCGCTTCATCAGCCAGTGGGTACGTGAGCGCGACGCCATCCCGCTTGCCCAGGCGATTGCCAAATGCACGCTCATTCCGGCGCAAATCGTCGAGAGCTGCGCGCCGCTGTTCAAGCGCAAGGGACGGCTGCAGCCGGGCTGCGATGCCGACATCGTCGTCTTCGATCTCGCCACCGTCACCGACCGCGCCACCTTCGCCGAGATGAACCTGCCCGCTCAGGGCATGCGCCACGTGCTGGTCAACGGCCAGGCGGTGATCTCGGACGGGGTCCTCGACCAGGCGGCGGCACCCGGGCGCCCGATCAGGCGGGGTGACCGGTGAGCGTTCCAGTCCTCGTCGTCACCGGCTTTCTCGGTGCCGGCAAGACGACCTTCATCAACCAGTTGCTGCAACGTGCCGACGGCCGTCGCATCAGCGCCATCGTCAACGACTTCGGCGCCATCAACATCGACGCCGAGCTGATCGCGGATGCCGCCGACACCGTCGTCGGGCTGAAGAACGGCTGCATCTGTTGCTCGTTGCAGGGCGACCTTCTGCGTACCCTCAAGCTGGTGCTGTCCCAGCCCGTCCAGCCGGACCACATCGTCATCGAAGCCAGTGGCGTCGCTGACCCCAGGGGCATCACCGAAACGCTGATGGACCCGATCCTGTGGCACGATATCCGGCTCGATGCTGTCGTTGCCGTGGTCGACGCCGACGAGGTCGCCGCCAATCCGGCCCGCCTGCGCGACGAGCTCTGGCGCGCCCAGGTCGAGGCGGCCGATTTCATCGCCCTGTCCAAGACGAGGGAAAACTCCGATGAGGCACTGCGGGCGGAACTCGTCTGGCTCAACAGGACGCTGGTCTTCGAAACCGATGGCGATGCCTTGCCGATCGAGGCGCTGCTCGTCATCGACCGGCCGCAGCCGGTACCGGGCCAGGCCAAGGTCGGTGCATCGCGCTTCACCTCGATCGAATGGCAGTCATCAGGGCCGGTCGCGCTCGACCGCTTCCAGGCTGCCATCGACCGGCTTGCGCCCAAGCTCATCCGTGCCAAGGGCATCGTCAGTTTCGTCGAGCGGCCCGGACAGAGTTTCCTGCTGCAGCTCGTCGGTCGCCGCGCCACCTTGCGCCCGTTCCCGAAATTCGAGCCCGATTGCCGTCTCGTCCTGATCGCCGAGGCCAGCGTCCTCGACGCCGAGACGGCGCATGCCGGCCTCGCCGAAATCACTGCCTCTTAATTCGCAAGCGGAGTTATCCATCATGCGTGTGTTCAGTGCCGTCCTTGCGACCGAGACCAACACCTTCTCGCCCATCCCCACCGGCCTCGGCGCCTTCGTTTCCGGCGGCGACTACTATCCCGCCGGCCAGCATCCGGACCACATGACGCTGTATGGCGGCCAGCTCTGGGCGGCGCGCGAACGCGGCCGCCGCGAGGGCTGGACCTTGTTCGAAGGGCTGAGCGCCTCGGCCGAACCCGGCGGCACCACGACCCGGCACGCTTATGAAACGCTGCGCGACCAGCTGCTTGACGATCTGCGCGCCGTCCTGCCGGTCGACATGGTCTTGATGTCGCTGCACGGCGCCATGGTCGCCGATGGCTATGACGATTGTGAAGGCGACATCCTCGCACGCATCCGCGCGATCGTCGGCCCCGACACCGTCGTCGGCTGCGAGCTCGACCCGCACTGCCACATGACATCAGAGATGGTCGACAATGTCGACATCCTCCTGACCTACAAGGAATACCCTCATACCGACGTCTATGAATGCGGCGTCCAGCTCGTCGATCTCTGCCACCGTATCGCCACCGGCGAGATCAGGCCCAAGGCCGCGCTCGTCGACACCAGCATGGTCAGCCTGATCCGCACCACCACCGAGCCCGGCCTGTCGATCATCCGCGGCATCCGCGCCATGGAGCAGAAGGACAAGGTGCTGTCGGTGTCGATCGCGCAGGGCTTTCCCTGGGCCGACGTGCCTGAAATGGGTACACGCGTCGTCGTCTACACCGACGACAATGAGGACCTCGCGCAGTCGCTGGCGCAGCGGCTGGCCAACGACCTCTATGCCATGCGCGCCGAGATCGTGCCGCCGATGCCCTCGATCGACGAGGCGCTCGATCAGGCCCTTGTGGCACCCGCAGGCACGGTCGTCATCGCCGACACCGCCGACAATGCCGGCGGCGGTGCCGCCAGCGACTCGACTTTCTTCCTCGCCCGCATGATCGCGCGCGGCATCCCGGATGCCGTCATCGGCCCGCTCTGGGATCCGATCGCCGTTCGTCTGGTGTTCGAAGCGGGTGAGGGGGCGGTGCTGCCGCTGCGCGTCGGCGGCAAGGTCGGTCCGCGCTCCGGCGACCCGGTCGATGTCACCTGCCGCGTCGTCGCACTCAAGCGCGGCCTCGTCATGACCGGGCTTGGCGGCGTGCCGTCGCCGATGGGCGATTGCGCCCTGATCGACTGCGGCGGCGTCGAGGTGCTCCTGGCCTCCGAGCGGTCGCAGGCGATCGACACGGACCTGTTCAGCAATATCGGCTGCGACCTCGCCGACAAGCGGATCGTGGTGGTCAAGTCGACGCAGCATTTCCGCGCGTCCTACGAGAAGGTTGCCAGCGCCGTGATCTACGCTGCCTCGGAAGGCACCGTCACCTCCAATTTCGCCAGCTTGCCCTACACCAGGATCAAGCTGCCGAAATGGCCGGTGACCGCGTAGCCGCTCTGGAACAGCGGGGGATCTAGATCGCCCGCTGCAGCTTCTCGTAGCGCCTGACCAGCCGGTCCCGCTTCAGTTTCGACAGCCGCTGGATCCAGAACATGCCGTCCAACTGGTCGATCTCGTGCTGGTGGCAGACGGCGAGCAGGCCCTCCGCCTCTTCGGTGCGTTCGATGCCTTGGAGATCCTGATAGCCGATGCGCACCCGTGCGTGGCGCCTGATCTCGTCGGTCACGCCGGGCATCGAGACGCTGCCTTCGGTGTGCGGGATCGTCTCCTCCGAGGTCCATAGTATGCCGGGGTTGACGTAGGTCCGGGCGCTGCCGGGGCCTTCGAGCTCGAGCACCACCACCCGCCTGGCGATGCCGACATGCGGGGCGGTGATGCCGATGCCGGGTGCCGCGCGCATCGTGTCGAGCAGATCGGACGCCAGCGCGCGCAATTCGTCGTCAAAGGCCGTCACCGGCGCGGCGACGAGCTTGAGGCGCGGGTCGGGAAATTTCACGATTGGCCGGGTCGTCACGTCAGGTCTCCGCCTCGGGCAGCGCTCGGCAGCCGCATAGCGCGAAAGTCACCGCGCGGCCAGCGCCGCGTGGCCTGGGAGCAGCGAGCCCGCCTCGCGGCTCAACTGGTCGATCAACAGCCGCACGCCCGGCAACATGCCGCGATGCGCGGCATAGACCAGCGAAATGTCGAGCCCGGGCCCGGCCCATTCCGGCAGCACCGGCACGGCCAGGCCATGCTCGGCCATCCTCCGTCCGACGAATGTCGGCAGCCGCCCGATTCCAAGTCCCGCCTCGATTGCCTCGGCGATGGCACGTACATTGTTGGCCGACATGCGCGGCTTGAACTCAATCTTCGCCGGTTTCTGCGTCGCATGATGCAGCAGCCATTGCTGCGTGTCCGACGGCGAAATCTGCTCGCCGATCAGCGGATAGGCGTCAAGCGCCTTGGGGTCTGACGGCAGGCCTCGCTCGGCGACCAATGACGGCGCGGCAAACATCGAGGCTTCGGTGCTGCCGATCTTCCTGGCGATCAGCGTCGAGTCCTTGAGCCTGCCGACACGGATGGCGAGATCGTAGCCCTCCGCGACCAGGTCGACATAACGGTCGGAGACGTCGATCTCACAGCGCAGCTTCGGGTTGGCGGCGACGAAGCGCGCGATCAGCCGTCCCAGCCCGGCCTCGACCAGCACCGTCGACATCGTCAGCCGCAGCCGCCCCGACGGTTCCGCCACCGCCTGTGCCGCTTCGTCGGCGGCGCGTTGCAAGGCATCGACGATCAGCTGGCCATGGGTCAGGAATCGCTTGCCCGGCTCGGTCAGCGAGGATCGCCGTGTTGTCCGCGCAATCAGCGTGACGCCGAGATGCTCCTCGAGCTCGGCCACGCGCTTGCTGACGGTTGCCAGCGGAAGTCCCATCGAGCGTGCCGCGGCAGTGAAGCTGCCGGTCTCGGCCACGCGGGTGAAGATCACCACGGCCTCGACCGGTGGCAGCCGCTCATCCCTGGTAGCGCCGGCGCGGTCAGGCTCATTATTTCTATTCATGGATAGTCATTCCAGATTTGGCAAATTATCAGTGTAAAGGAGATAATCTATCTTGTCTCCATGAACCAGATGTTTCCCCATTCCTCCTCACCCGAAGCCGGCACGCCGGCACAACCCGCGTCGCTGATGCTCCTCATCATCTGCGGCGCCCAGTTCCTGGTGGTCATCGATGCCGTCGTCCTCATGGTTGCCGGCCCCGCGCTGGCGCAAGCGTTCGACGCCACCGAGCGCGACCTGCAATGGGTCTTCAACGCCTATGCCCTGGCCTTCGGCGGCTTGCTGCTGCTGGCCGGCAGGGCAGGCGACCGTCTCGGCCACCGCGGCATGTTCGCCGCCGGCGCGGTCGTCTTCGCGCTGTCTTCGTTGATCGGCGCGTACAGCGTCTCGATGTCGATGTTGATCGCCGCTCGTGCGCTGCAAGGTGCCGGTGCCGCCTTGCTTGCCGCCAACTCGCTCGCCTCGCTGACCTTGTATTACCCTTCCGGTCCGGCACGGCTGCGGGCGCTCGGCCTGTTTGCCTCCTCGGCCACCGTCGGCGTCGCCTCGGGAACGTTGCTCGGCGGCCTGCTCACCAGCACCTTCGGCTGGTCGTCGGCGCTATTGATCAATGTTCCGCTCGGCCTTGTCATGGCCTGGGCCACAAGGCGCGCCGCTGGCGCGGCCGGCGACGGCCAGGCCCCGTCCGGGCCGATGGATTGGGCTGGCGCCGCCACCGCGACGCTCGGCTTCGGTGCGCTCACCCTTGCCATTGCGCAGACATCGCACCCGACGCCAAGCACCCTTGGCTTGTGGCTCGCCGCCGCCGTTCTGCTCGTCCTGTTCGTCCTCATCGAGTGCCGAAGCGCAGCACCGCTGCTTGACCTCGCCACCCTGCGCAACCGCCCGGTCGCCGTCGCCAATGCCCTGATCTTCATCCACTCCGCTGGTCCGCTGACCTCGCTGTTCTTCGGCTCGCTCTACTTCCAGCAGCTGCGCGGGCTCGAGGCGCTCGAAACCGGGCTTGCTGTTCCTGCCCTTCGCACTGGCTTCGATCGTCGGTGCCCGCCTCGCACCTCTTGCCATGGGCTACATGGCGCCGCGCGGCATTGCCGCCCTGGGTTTTGCCCTGATGAGCCTGTCGTCCTTCGCCCTGTCGTTCCTGCCGGTGGCTGCGGGGGAGCCCTATCTGCTGCTCACCATCGCAGCCTTTGCCATCGGCGGCTTCGGCTCGTCATTCTCCTTTGTCAGCCTGACCGAGGCGGCAACCGCCTCGGTCCGCAAGGGCGAGGCCGGCATGGTCTCCGGGCTCACCAACACTTCGCTCCAGATGGGCGGCGCCTCGATCCTCGCCCTGCTGATATCAGTCACCGCCACGGTGCCGGCGGGAGCCGCGGCTCACGCGACGACCTTCACCTCGGCCGCCGTCATCCTGCTTGCCGGTGCGATCGCCGGCTTCTTCCTCTTTTCCACGTCGTCGGGCCGGGCCGCTTCGGCCGGCCGGTAATCCACGTCAAATCTCAGGAGACCAATATGCACCTCAATCGCAGGGAACTCGCCGCCATGTCCTTTTCCGCTCTCATGCTTGCAACAGGCGCGCGCGCCGAAGCGGCATCGCCGACAGTCGGACCAGCGGCTGGTGCCGCCATCGATCCGCTTGACCTCGTCGATCCCGAGCTGCGCCCGATCCTCGATCACATCCCACCGCTCGATCTCGGCATGGACACTCTCCAGGCGGTGCGCGGCGCCCAGTTCCCGCCGGCGCTGCCATTGCCGGCGATCCAGCCGCGGGACCGGTTCATCCCAGGCGGCGCCGGCAATCCCCGCCTGCGCGTCGTCGTCCTCGACCCCGCGCCGCAGGCAGCCGCCAAGCCGGCGATCCTGCATATCCATGGCGGCGGCCTCGTCGTCGGCAAGCCGGAGGTGGTCATTCAGGAACTGCAACAGCTTGCAACCGAGCTCGGCGCCGTCATCGTGTCTGTCGACTACCGCCTGGCGCCCGAACATCCGTTCCCGGCCGGCTTCGATGACGCCTACGCGACGCTCGAATGGATGCATCGCTCGGCCAGCGAGCTTGGCATCGACCCGAGCCGTATCGCCTTGCTCGGCGAAAGTGCCGGCGCCGGCCTCGCCGCTGCCGTCTCGCTCCGGGCGCGCGACCGTGGCGAACTGCCCCTCCGCTTCCAGGCCTTGCGCTACCCCATGCTCGACGACCGTACCGCCTTGCATCAGCCGCCGGCCCACCTCGGCACGTTCATCTGGAACTGGCAGTCCAATGCCTTCGGCTGGGCCTCGGTGCTCGGGCGCAAGCCGGTGATGGAGCACGCACCCGAGGGCGCCGTTCCCGCGCGGGCAAAGGACCTGCACGGGCTTCCCGAGACCTGGATCGGCGTCGGCATGCTCGACCTGTTCGCCAGGGAATCGATGGCCTTTGCCGGGCGACTCGTCGAGGCCGGCGTGCCGGTCGAGTTGTCGGTCGTGCCGGGCGCCTATCACGGCTTCGACGCCATGGTTCCTGAAGCGCGCGTTTCCGCAGCCTTCATCGCCGGCTGGAAATCGGCGCTCCGGCGCGCCTTGCAGGCCGCTTGATCAGCCCTGACTGCCGGCGGCATCCGATGCCGCCGGCTACTCCCGCCGCTCGATGTCCCGGCGCAGCACGATCAGCGTCGTCAGGTCCTGCACGCTCGGATGGGTGGCGATGATGTCGCGCAGCGTGTTCAGCCGGTCGATCGACGGCACCTCGACCTCGACCATCAGGTCGAGCTGACCTGTTACCGACGATACCCGCCGCACCTCCGAATAGCGTGCCAACTGGTCGAGCACCCCCATCGACGGCGTCGAGACCAGCGTCACCATCAGGAAGGCCGAGACCAGGTTGCTGTCCATCTGGCCGATATCGGCGCGATAGCCGCGGATGACGCCGCTCTTTTCCAGCGCCGCGACGCGTTCGCTGGTCGCACTGCGGGAGAGCCCGATGCGCCCGGCAAGCGTCTTCAGCGGGATGCGCGCTTCCTTCGACAGGATGCCCAGAATGTCCCTGTCCTTGGCGTCGAGTTCCTTCATCGCCCCGTTCCGATCGGTGCCGTTAAAGTGCCGGTCCATGCAGTCATAGTGCCGGTGCAACCGACGCTTTGCCGGATGCCCGATTTTTCGGCCCGTGCCAAGCTCCAGTTACAGCAATTCCGGATAGACCATGACCGACGTGACCCATCCCGCGCCTGCATTCTCCTTTGGCGAGGCCGCCGACCTGGCTTCGAGCCGGTTTGGCGTGAGTGGGCGCGTCGCAGCCCTCGACAGCGAGCGCGACCAGAACTTCAAGCTCTCGGCCGACGACGGCGCCCAGTGGATTCTCAAAATCATCAATGCCAGCGAGCCGGCCTCCGAAAGCGAATTTCAGGTCGCCTTGCTCGATCATCTCGCGCGCTCGGGCGTCGCCGCTCCCCGCCTCAAGCCGTCCGCCGACGGTGCGGCGCTCTCGGAAGCGACCGGTGCCTCGGGCGAGCGCCATGCGCTGCGGCTGGTGTCCTGGCTGCCGGGCCTGCCGCTGGCCGAAGCGGCGCGCACCCCGAAGCTGCTCGAAAATCTCGGCCGCGCGCTCGGCCGGCTCGACGGCGCGCTGCAGGGCTTCATCCATCCCGGCGCGATCAGGAGCTTCGACTGGGACATCCGCCAGGCCGGTGCCGCGCGCCAACGCCTGCACCATGTTCCCGATGTCGCCGACCGCGCGCTTTTGCGCCGCCTGCTCGACCATTTCGACGTCGCCGTGGCACCCCGTCTCGCCGGCCTGCGTGCCCAGGTCATCCACAATGACGCCAATGACTGGAACGTGCTCGTCGATGAGGACGACCACGACCGGGTTGCCGGCATCATCGATTTCGGCGACGCGCTCCATTCGCCTGTGATCGCCGAAGTCGCGGTCGCCTGCGCCTATTCGATCCTCGATGTCTCGGACCCGATCGGCGCCGCGGCGACCCTGGCCGCCGGCTTCCATGCCGAATATCCGCTGCGCGAAGAAGAGCTCGATCTCCTGTTCGACCTCATCGCCATGCGCCTGGTCATCTCGGTCACGCTGTCGGCGCAGCGCAAGGACAAGACCGGCGACAATCCTTATCTCGCCATCTCGGAGGCGCCGGCCTGGCGGCTGCTGCGCCGCCTTGGCGCGATGAACCGCCGTTTCGCCACCGCCATCCTGCGCCACGCCTGCGGCTTCGACGCGGTATCAGGTGCCCGCGCCGTCACCGCCTGGATCGAGGCCAACAGGAAGAGTTTTGCACCGGTGCTCGATCGTCACCCGGCAACCCTGGTCAAGGCGCTGGTGCCCTATGGCGATCCGGCTCATCCGATGACGACCACTTCGGCCGGCCAGGAGCCCGACAAGGCCACCGCCTGGTGGGATTCCTGGTGCGCCGAGCACGGTGTCGAGCTCGGCATCGGCCCCTGGGGCGAGGCACGCACGGTCTACACCTCCGACATCTTCTGGTCGCGCTTCGTCGAAGGCGCCCGCCGGGTCCACCATCTTGGCCTCGACCTGTTTTTGCCGGCAGGCACCAAGGTCTACACGCCGCTCGCCGCCACGGTCAAAAGCGTCGAGATCGAGGAAGACCCGCTCGGCTATGGCTGCCTGATCGCGCTGGAGCACACGCCTGAAGGCTGCCCGCCCTTCGTCACGCTGTGGGGTCACATGGCGCATGAGGCGATGGCCCGCCTGAAGCCGGGCGAGACGCTCGAAGCCGGCGCGCTCGTCGGCGAAATGGGCGCACCGACCGAGAACGGCGGCTGGGCGCCGCATCTGCATTTCCAGATCTCGACCGACCCTGATCTCGCCGCTCGTGACATCCTCGGCGTCGGCGAGGCGCGTTATCTCGACGTCTGGGCCGAGCTGTTCCCGGATGCCGCAACGCTTGCCGGCATCCCGCCCGAGACCTTTCACCAGACCGGCCGCACCCGCCCCGAGATCGTCGCCGCGCGGAAAGCCTCGCTGCTGCCCAACCTGTCGATCTCCTATTCCGATCCGATAAAGTTCGTGCGCGGCGAGGGCGCCTGGCTGATCGATGACCGCGGCCGCGCCTATCTCGATTGCTTCAACAATGTCTGCCACCTCGGCCACGCCCATCCCGATGTCGTCGAGGCGATCGCCACCCAGGCAGCAAGACTCAACACCAACACGCGCTACCTGCACGACGCCATCGTCACTTATGCCGAGCGACTGACTGCGACCTTGCCCGAGGGCCTGTCGGTCGCCTCCTTCGCCTGTTCCGGCAGCGAGGCCAATTCACTTGCGCTGCGCATGTCGCGCACCTTGACCGGCAGCAACGACGCGCTGGTGCTCGACTGGGCCTATCATGGCACCACCCAGGAGCTGATCGACCTCAGTCCCTATAAATACAAACGCAAGGGCGGCAAGGGCCGGCCGGCCCATGTCTTCGAGGCAACCATCCCCGACAGCTACCACGCGCCGGATGATTGGCCGGTCGAAGAGCATGCCAGGCGTTTCGCCGAAAGCATCGCCGAGCAGATCGAGACGATACGCACAAAGGGTCGCGCGCCGGCCTTCTTCATCGCCGAATCCATCCCCAGCGTCGCCGGCCAGGTGTTTCTCCCCGAGGGATATCTCAAGGAAGTCTACGCCATGGTCCGTGCCGCCGGCGGCTTCTGCATCGCCGACGAAGTACAGGTCGGCTTCGGCCGTGTCGGCAGCCACTGGTGGGCCTTCGAGACGCAAGGCGTTACCCCCGACATCGTCACCATGGGCAAGCCGATCGGCAACGGCCACCCGATGTCGGCATTGGTCACCACGCGCGAGATCGCCGACCGCTTCAACAACGGCATGGAGTATTTCAACACCTTCGGCGGCAACCCGGTGTCCTGTGCCGCAGGCCTCGCCGTGCTCGACGTCATCGAGCGCGATCGCCTACGCGACAATGCCGCCGATGTCGGGGCCTATCTCGTCGCGCGCTTCAGGGAGATGCAGCAGCGCTACGAGGTCATCGGCGACGTCAGGGGTCAGGGGCTGTTCCTCGGCGTCGAGCTGGTCACCGACCGCAAGACCAAGGCGCCGGCGACCGCCTTCGCCCGCAAGGTCAATGACGGCGCCCGCGCCCGTGGCGTCTTGATCGGCACCGAGGGCCCACACGACAATGTGCTCAAGATGCGTCCGCCGATGATCTTCAGCCGCGCCGATGCCGACCATCTCGTCGGCGTGCTCGAGGAGGCGTTCGCCGCGGCGTCAGTCGAAGGCGCATAGCTCAGGACCCGCGCGGAAAATCTCGCGCGGAGGGAATTAACGACAGGGGAATTCACCGACTTCCGGCGCCATCGCGCCGGCGGCAAGCAGAGGCTTTGCCTCAACACCAGAGGGAGGAAATGATGAGGACAATTTTTGCAACGGCACTATTGCTGGGCTCGGCCGCGATGACCATTCCGGCAGCGGCCGACACCTTCGACATCGTCAAGCAGCGTGACAAGCTCACCTGCGGCGTTAGCCAGGGCGTCGCCGGTTTCTCGGCGCCCGACGATGCCGGCAAATGGTCAGGCTTCGACATCGACTTCTGTCGCGCCGTAGCCGCCGCCGTGCTCGGCGATCCGGAGAAGGTCAGCTACGTGCCGCTGTCGACCAAGGAGCGTTTCACCGCGCTGCAGTCCGGTGGTGTCGACGTGCTGTCGCGCCAGACCACCTGGACGCTGTCGCGCGATTCCAGCCTCGGCATTCGTTTCGTCGGCACCGCCTATTATGACGGCCAGGGCTTCATGATCCGCAAGGCTCTTGGCGTCGACAGTGCGCTCAAGCTCGATGGCGCCACCGTCTGTACCGAGCAGGGCACGACCACCGAGCAGAACGTCGCCGACTACTTCTCCACCCACAAGATGAAATACGAGCCGGTGGTCATCGATTCCGCCGACGGCATCATCAAGGCCTTCGACACCGGCCGTTGCGACGTCTACACGACGGATGCCTCGGCACTCTATGCCCAGCGGCTGAAGCTTACCGATCCGGCTGCCTATGTCGTCCTGCCGGAGATCATCTCCAAGGAGCCGCTCGGGCCTGCCGTTCGACAGGGCGACGACAAGTGGTTCAACATCGTGCGCTGGACGCTGTTCGCGCTGCTCGAAGCCGAGGAACTCGGCATCACCAAGGACAATGCCGAAGCCGGCCTGTCCTCGGATAATCCTGCCATCAAGCGCTTCCTCGGCGCTGAGGGTGACAGCGGCCAGCAGCTCGGTCTCGATCCGCGTTGGAGCTACAACATTATCTCCAAGGTCGGCAATTTCGGCGAGATCTTCGAGCGCAATCTCGGCCAGTCGAGCGAGCTCAAGATCGACCGCGGCATCAACGCCTTGTGGAATGCCGGCGGCCTGATGTACGCCCCGCCGGTCCGCTGATCGCTTTCCTCCCCCCGGGGTCGCGCGTCAGCGCGGCCCCTTATCTTCCCGCCAGAATTTCCAAGTCGCGCGTCAGCGCTGCCCCTTATCTTCCCGCCAGAATTTCCAGGTCGCGCGTCAGCGCGGCCCCTTATCTTCCCGCCAGAATTTCCAAGTCGCGCGTCAGCGCGGCCCCGCCTATGCTGCCTCGCGAGATTCCCGGCGCGTTCGTCGGGCCGCAGCATAGGTGCATTGATGAGCATAGCCGATCGCGTTCGCGTCAAGGATGTCAAAGTCCTGTCCGATGACTGGTATCTGTTGAAGAAGACGGTCTTCGAGTATCGCCGCAATGATGGCGAATGGCAGCTCCAGAGCCGCGAGACCTACGATCGTGGCAACGGCGCCACCATCCTGCTCTATGATTCCGTCCGCTGCACTGTCGTTCTCGTCAAGCAGTTCCGCTACCCGGCTTTCGTCAGTGGCTACGATGACATGCTGATCGAGACGCCGGCAGGCCTGCTCGACAATGCCAGCCCGGAGGAGCGCATTCGGGCCGAGACCGAGGAAGAAACGGGCTTCCGCGTCCGCGACGTCCGCCGCGTCTTCGAGGCCTTCATGAGCCCCGGCGCCGTCACTGAGCGGATCTACTTCTTCGTCGGCCGCTACGAGCCCGGCGACCGCATCTCCGAAGGCGGCGGCCACGAAGGCGAGGGTGAGGACATCGAGGTGCTGGAGATCGGCATCGATGAGGCGCTCGCCATGGTTGCCGACGGCCGCATCTGCGACGCCAAGACCATCATGCTGCTGCAATACGCAGCCCTTCACCTCTTGCGCGGAGCCTAGCGCCGATGTCGACCATCGCCCGCGAGCTCGGCATCTCCTTCGGCACGTCGCCGACCGGACCGCTCAACGCCATCACCGACGTTTCAGGCGTGGCCATCGGCCATCGCACCATTCGCGCGGGCGACCTCAACACCGGCGTGAGCGCGGTCCTGCCCCATGGCGGTAACATGTACCGCAATAAGGTGTTGGCCGCCTGCGATGTCATCAACGGCTTCGGCAAGAGCACCGGCCTGATGCAGGTCGACGAGCTCGGTTCGATCGAGACGCCGATCCTGCTCACCAACACCTTCGGCGTCGGCACCTGCGCCAACGCGCTGATCCGCGCGGCGGTTCTGGAGAATCCGGACATCGGCCGCGAGACGTCGACGGTCAATCCCGTGGTCATGGAGTGCAATGACGGCCATCTCAGCGACATCCAGGCGCTCGCCGTCACCGAGGACGATGCCCGCGCAGCGCTTGCAACAGCCGCGTCCGGGCCGGTTGCCGAAGGCAATGTCGGCGCCGGCACTGGCATGAGCTGCTTCGGTTTCAAGGGTGGCATCGGCACTGCCTCGCGCCGCATCGAGTTGGCCGGCAGCGCGCATCATGTCGGCGTGCTGGTGCTGACCAATTTCGGCCGCGCCGGCGATCTCGTCCTTCCCGATGGTCGTCGCCCCGATCCGCGCAGCAGGCGAGAGGCCGAGAAGGGCTCGGTCATCGTCATCCTCGCCACTGACATCGCGATGGAACACCGACAGCTCAAGCGCGTCGTCCGCCGCTGCGGCGCCGGTCTCGCCAGGCTCGGTGCCTATTGGGGGCATGGCAGCGGCGACATCGCGCTCGGCTTCTCGACCGCCCAGACCTTCGATCATGACGAGCGTGCCGACTTCGTTTCCATCTCCGCCCTCAACGAAAACCGCATCGATCGCCTGTTCCGCGCCGCGGCCGAAGCAACCGAGGAGGCCGTGGTGAACTCGATGTGTGCAGCCGAGGTCATGCATGGCCGCGCCGGGCATGTCAGGCCGTCGCTGGCAGACTGGTTGAGAGAGCAGGGCTAGATCGCCTTCGACGGGCTCTGGAAGCAGGATTGCCGGGCTCGGAAAATAAACTCAGCATGTTCCTTCTTTGTTCTTAAAAGAAGGAAGTCATGTCGCGGCAACTCCAGTTCGACTTCGGAGCAACTTCGCTTGGTTTGCGACCACCGTCGCGTTGGCCAAGGCAGGCAAGGTCCGACGCAGACAGGCTGATGTTTCGTCTGCATCCGGGTCAGTCGGCGCAGATGGCGACGGTGGCGGACCATACCCGCCGCAGCCATGGCCTGTCCGGGAAGCACGCGATGCAGGACAGCTGCACGTCTCGCTGGTGGGGCTTCACAACGGCGGGGAGATCGACCGAACCACGGTGCATGACGCCTCGGCCGCCGCCGCGACAGTCAGAGTGCCGGCATTCGAGCTGGCCTTCGACCGCATCGCCAGCTTCCACAATCGGGAATCGAAACCGCTGGTTCTGCTGTGCGGCAAGGGTGCCGAAAAGGTGGTGGAGCTCGAACGCCGGATCATCGATGCGTTGAACCGTGCGGGGCTCCGGCTACGCCGGCGCGCCGGCTTCGTGCCCCACTGCACGGTGCTCTACGCCGACAGGCTCGTCCCGGAAACGCCTCTCGACCGGCCGATCGTCGTCCCGATCACGGAGTTTCATCTCCTGCATCGTTCGGCCAGTGGCCGCCGCCGGAGCGTCGGCAACTGGCCGTTGCTGGGCTGAGGCTCAGAGCTGCAGCGGCTGACGCGCGTTGCGCCAAAACTCCTCAGGTTCCTCCAGCAGATGTGTCAGCCCGACACGCTCGAAGGCGAGTGCCGCCTGCTCGGCGGCATCGGCGAGGATGTCCTCGGCGTCGAGATGGTCGGTCCTGCGGCTGCGCATCAACACCTTGCCGTTGACGATGACGGTGTCGACGTCGGCGGCGTTGGCGAAATGGGCGATGCGCGTCACCGGCATGACGGGCGGGTAGAGATGCGGCTTGCGCATGTCGACCAGCACGATGTCGGCCTTCTTGCCGGGCTCCAGCGACCCCAGTTCCTTTTCCAGGCCAAGCGCCCTGGCAGCGTCGATCGTTGCCATCTCGATGGTCTTGCCGGGCGGCAGATAGGCCGGGTCGCGGAAATGGCGGCGGTGGTAGTGCATGCACTGCGCCATGTGGCGGAACATGTCGTAGCCGCGGTCGGGGGCGGCCGCGTCCGAACCCAGGCAGACATTGATGCCAGCCTCGAGCAGCTCCGGCACCGGGCAGCGGCCATAGACCGACATGATGGCGCTCGGATTGTGGATGATCGACGCGCCTGTCTCCTTCAGTGCTGCAAAATCTTCCTCGGTGAGGTCGACGCTATGACCCAGAAGCGCGAACTCACCGAGGACACCAAGATCGCGCGCCAGCGCGATCGACCCGTCGCGGTGGCCGTCCTGGGTGAACAGCACGCCCTTGCGACGGCGCAGATCCATGACCGCTTCGCCCATCTCGACGACCTGCCGTCGGGCATCGGCATCCGCCACCTGGGCGGCATAATAGACCGGCATGACAAGGCACACGCCGGTGCCGCGGCCGAGCAGGTCGTTCCAGCGATCGATCAGGATTTCGCTGACCTCGAGCTGGCGCTCGAAGCCGACGGATACGTCGCGCGCCTGACCGGTCTCCGAGAACTGGCGGTAGTTTTTCGGGAAGGGCGTCCGGCCGGGGCCGACGGCCATGAAGGTGCGCAGCCCGGATTCGGCGGTCGCACCGCAATGCGCGTCGCCATAGATGGGATCGTCGGTGCGGTAGATATCGGCGCCGCCGCCGAGCAGCGTCATACCGGTGGTGATGCCGCCACGCAGGCGTTCGAGCTGGGTCATGCGCGCCTCGGCGCGCCAGAAGTCCGGCGTCGAGCCGCGCGCGTAGATCTCCTCGCAGGCGTCGAACCAGCTGTCGAGCCCGGCGCCGGCATTGCGCACCAGCCCGTGGCCGGCATGCGAATGGCTGTCGATCAAGCCGGGCATCGCCACCATGCCTGTGCCGTCGATGATGTCCCTGGCGCCGACAGGCTCGGCGTCGCCGTCGCCACCGATGGCGCTGATGCGGTCGCCGGTGACAGCGATCCAGGCGCGGTCGATCACCCGGCGTTCCGGGTCGACGGTGATCGCCGTCACGTTGCGGACGAGGATGTCTGGCTGCGTCATGTCACTGCTTTCCAAAAGTCGGCGGGCGAAATCGCATGGTTGCGGAAGTCCGAGCCGGACTTCCGCAAGCCATGTCAAACCGGGGCTACAGCCCCAGAATGTCTTCCAGGTCGCGCGCGAGCACGCGTTCGCTTTCGAGATCGAGCTGGTTTTCGATATGGGCGAGGTGGTGGTGCATGACGGCAAGTGCCGCCTTGGCGTCGCGCGCGGTGATGCTCTGCACGATCGCCGCATGCTCGTCGGGGCCGCAGTTCTGGATTTCCTTCTGCTGGTACATCGCCATGATCAGCGACGTCCGCGAAACCAGATCGCGCAGCAGGGTGGCGAGGATCTGCGATTGCGCCAACTCGGCGATCAGCATGTGGAACGCGCCCGAGAGCCTGATCGCACCGGCGAGGTCGCCGCCCTGGTGGGCCTTGCGCTCCTGGTCGACATGTTCGCCCAGCCGAGCGATTCCGGCGGCGTCGATGGTCGCGCACAGCCGCTCGACCAGCCTTTCCTCGATGGTGCGGCGGGCGAAGAACACATCGCGCGCTTCCTCGATCGACGGTTTGGATACGAACGCACCGCGATTGGGAACCAGTGTGATCAGGCCGTCGCGGGCGAGGTTCTGCAGCACATGGCGGATGCGTGCCCGGCTGGCGCCGAAGATGTCGGCAAGCTGCTCTTCTTTCAGCCGCGTGCCGGGGCCGATCTGCCGCTCGGCGATGGCGCTCCAGATCTTCTCGTAGATTTCCTGATCGGTGGCATGCCGCATGCCTGCTTCAGCGTCCATCCAATCCTCCTCCCGTTCGTCCCGATATGCGGCTCCAACCTATTCAAACCTAAAAGCGCGGCAAGTCAACAAATCTGTTGACAACGATTGTTGACAATAATTGGATACGATGACAGCGTGCGATGGATGGAGTCGGGAACCGACCTGCTACATGGTGGCGCGGGTCTGCCGTCCGGAAACGTGAGGCGCCGGTGCTTCGGGTGTATGATATCGGCACCCACCACATGCTGCGGATTGCGGTCTGAGGGAGAAAAAATGGATTTCGATTTCGCCGAGCTGCCCGAAATGGACCGCTACCGGCTGCTCACCAACTTCGTCGGACCGCGCCCCATCGCGCTGGTCACCACCATCGACGAGCATGGCTGCAACAACGCCGCGCCGATGAGCTTCTTCAACGTCTTCTCACATGAGCCGCCGCTGCTCATCCTCGGCATGCAGACCCGTCCTGATGGCACCGCCAAGGACACCGTCGCCAACATCCGCCGCTCCGGCGAGTTCGTCGTCCACATGGTCGACATGGCGATTGCCAGCGAGATGATCGTCACCGGCATCAACTTCCCCGCCGACGTCGACGAGATCGAGCTCGCCGACCTGACCAGCACGCCGTCGAAAAAGGTCGCGGCACCCCGCATCGAGGAATCGCCCTGCGCCATGGAGTGCCGTGTGTCGCAGATCCTCGATTATGGCCGCCGCACCATCGTCATTGGCGAGGTCGTGCAGATGTATGTTCGCGACGACTGCCTCGATGAGCGCGGCCGCTATGTCCGGCCCGAGGTCTACCAGCCGATCGCCCGTCTCCACGCCGACAACTACATCGTTGCCGCCGACCAGTTCGTGCTCAAGCGCCCGGCCGAGCTTTTTCCTCAAGAGGAAAAAGCCGCCAATGCCGCCCCGAAGTCGGAAAAGGTCATCGGCTGAGGCCAGAGCCTTGTCGGCCCACCCGCTCCACCGCAAGGCGTAAGCCCCCGACGACCTTGCATGGGAAGGGCGCTCGTTTCGGGCGCCCTTTCTGTTTGGGCGTCAGTCCTCGGCCGCCGCGCCAATGTTCTCGCTCAGCACGCGCAGCACGCGGGTCGCGCTTTCGATGTCGGCGTCGTCAACACCGGTAAGCACCAGGCAGCGCAGCTCGGCGACGTCGGCGAACATGCTGTCGGCCTCGCGCCGCGCCGTCGGCGTCAGAAAGATGCGCTTGGTGCGCCGGTCGCCGTCGGTGGTGCAGCGCACCACCAGCCCCTTCTTCTCCAGCCCGTCGATGAGCCCGACCAGCGAGGGCTGCTCGATCTGCATCTGCTCTGCCAGCTCGGCCTGCGTCTTGCCCTCGCATTTGGCGATCTGCATCATCAGTCGGGCGCGCGCCAGCGTCAGGCCGCGCTCCTTCACCCGCGCGTCGAACATCGTCCTGAGCTTGCGGTTGACCTTCAGCAATTCGTCAAAAAACGCGCTCTTCAGCTCGGCGCTGCTCATATCGATCCCCTTTTGTTCTTTTGATTATCATTAGATGCCTATGTAATTCGCGGCAATATCTCCGGCAAGAACCATCCTCCTAGTCCCTTCGGACGAGGCTGCGGCTTCGATCAGCGTAGGTAATGTCCATTCTCGCCAATGGAGCGGCGCAGCCGGGGATGGAGGAGGTGGGGTGTGGTCCTGCGCAATCTGGCAAAGCTCGACCTCAACCTGTTGCATGTCTTCGAGGCCGTCTACGGCGAGGCCAGCATCACCCGTGCCGCCGAAACGCTCAACGTCACCCAGCCCGCCGTTTCCAACAGCCTGGCGCGCCTGCGCGACATCTTCGGCGACCAGCTGTTCGTCCGTGCCCGGCAGGGCATCGCGCCGACGCCGCTCGCCGAAACGCTGATCGGCCCTGTCCGTGAAGCGCTCACCGCGCTCGACCGCACGCTCGCACGGCATGAGCGCTTCGACCCGCTCGCCTCCGAGCGCATCGTCTCTTTCAGCATGAGCGACTATGCCGAGGCGGTCGTGCTGGCACCGTTTGTCGGCGAGTTGAACCGGCTGGGCTCGAGGCTGACGGTGCGCAACCGCTTCCTTGCCGAGCGCGACCTGTTTCCCGGCCTGGCCTCGGGCGAGATCGACTTCGCCGTCGAGTCGCATCCGCTGGCCGAGGATGGTTTCGGCCAGCGCCTGCTGTTCAGTGACGAATTCGTCTGTGTCATGCGCCGGGGCCATCCGGCGGCGACCGAACCCTTCACCATCGAGCGCTACATGGCGCTCAGCCACTTGCACATCTCCAATCGCCCGCGCTTTGCCAATCTGGTCGACGGCGCGCTGGCCCGGATGAAGCTGAAGCGGCAGGTGGCGGTGCATCTCGAACATTGCCTGGCCGCTGCCGCCATCCTGTCGCGCAGCGACCTCTGCCTCACAATTCCGACCTCCTTCGTCCGGCACTTCCTGCCCGAAGATGGTTTCGTTGCGTTGCCCCGGCCTTTCCGCATGCCGCCGCTTCAGACCTGGCTCTACTGGCACCCGGCCTCTGAAGGCAGCCCGGCGCATGATTGGGTTCGCGGCGTGCTCGACGATTGTTTTCCGGACGCCTGCCGGGATCACTCAGGCTGATGTCGGTCATTCGGATTGGCAATTTGCCCGGGCAAATACCGCCGACCTATAACTTGAGCCAACAGCTGAGATCGAAAACCTGTCGCTGGGGCGATGGCCGCGAGGCTGTCGCCGGGAGGATGGCGCATGCGTGCTGCGGCAAGCATCGAGGAGATTGTTGAGCGTGGGCTTTGCACCGGCTGCGGCGCTTGCGCGAGCCTGCTCGGAGGCGACGCCCTGCGCATGGATATGTCGCCTGAAGGCTACATGCGGCCGCGCGGCCAGCGCCCGCTCGACAAGGGCGAGCAGCAGGCGGTGCTGGAGATATGTGCCGGGCGCGCGCAGCAGGGCGCAGCACCAGCCGAGGCCAAGCCGCACCGCATTTTCGGCGCGATGCTGCATCTCGCCAAGGGCCATGCGACCGACAAGGAGATTCGCTTCAGGAGCGCCACCGGCGGCGTGCTCACCGCGCTCGCGGTCTATCTGGTCGAAAGCGGCGAGGTCGACGGCGTGTTGCAGACCGGCGTCGCAAGCGACAACCCGCTGCACAACGAACCGAGGTTCAACACCACGCGCGAGCAGATCGTTGCCTCTTCGGGCTCCCGCTACGGGCCGTCGGCGCCGCTGAAGGACATCGCAGCGCTGCTCGACAGCGGCCGCCGCTTCGCGTTCGTCGGCAAGCCCTGCGACGTCGCCACCTTGCGCAACCTGGCGCTTGTCGATCCGCGCGTCGACCTGCAGATCCCCTACATGCTGGCGATGGTCTGCGGCGGCAATCCCAGCATTGCCGCCACCTACAACATCGTCAGGCGCTTCGGCGAGGACCACCGCGACGTCGACGAGTTCCGCTATCGCGGCCATGGCTGGCCCGGTCCGACCTATCTGCACACGCGGCAGGGCAGGGCGCACAGCCAGAGTTATGACGAGACATGGTTCTCTAATCTCACCTACGAGCTGATGTTCCGCTGCAAGATCTGCGCTGACGGCACAGGCGAGCACGCCGACGTCGTCGCCGGCGATTGCTGGGTCATGGAGGATGGCAAGCCGAGCCATCGCGAGGCCGGCGACGGCTGGAACATGCACATTGCCCGAACCGTACGCGGCAGGCAGTTGATCGAGGATGCGCTCGTCGCCGGCTACATCCATGAGGAGGCGTTCTCCGTTGCCGAACTCGAAGCCATGCATGACGACCACGGCACCAAGAAGCGCTCGGTGCTGTGGCGGCTCGCCGGTCTCGCCCTGACCGGTCAGCCATTCCCCTGTTATGGCGGGCTGCGGGTGGTCCAGGCCGGCCTTGCCGCCAGCTGGCGCGAACGTTGGGCAGCCTTCCGCGGCACGCTTGCCCGTTCTCTCAAGCGCCGCAACCGCGAGAGCCCGATCACCTCGGGGACCTTCGTCCCGGACACCAAGACAAGCTGACAACGATCATCAAGGAGGAAACAATGCCTGTCGATCAACTGCGCGCCAAGCTCTCCGGTTCCGGGCCTGCCCTGTTCTTCCCGGATCCCGAAGTGCCGGCGATCTTCAATTTCGACCAGGGACTGGCAGCGCCCGAGACGTTTCCCACCGAGGACCTCGTTCGCCTCGCCCGCAAGGCGCTCGACGAGCACGGCGCCAAGGTGCTCGACTATTTCGACCCGGCCACCGGTTATGAGGAGCTGGTCTTCGGCTTCAAGGGCTTGCGCAAAGAGATCGCTGACCGCATTGAACGCACCCAGGGCAAGCAGCTCGGCACTCTTGGCGTCATCCTGACCTCGGGTTCGGTGCAGGGCATCGCCCTTGCCGCCAATGGCTACGTCAATCCGGGCGACGTCGTCGTCGCCGAGGCGGCGTCCTTCCCTTATGCGTTGCGCTTCATGCAGATGGCCGGCGGCGACCTGCGCACAGTGCCGGTCGACGACCACGGCATGGACATCGACAAGCTCGAAGCCTTGCTGAAAAAAGTCAAAGCCGAGGGCAAGAAGGTCAAGGTCGTCTACACCATCCCGACCTTCCAGACGCCAACCTGCACCGAGATGTCGGTGCCGCGCCGCAAGCAACTGCTCAAGCTCGCCAGCGAACATGACTTTCTCATCATCGAGGACAATGTCTATGGCGACCTGCGTTTCGCCGGCGAGGAGTTGCCGACGCTGCTCAGCCTCGACACCGACGAGCGCGTCATCCAGTGCGGCAGCTTCTCCAAGATCGTCGCTCCCGCACTGCGGCTCGGCTGGATCGCCGGTCCGGCTGCCGCCATCGAACCCATCGCCGCCGTGCGCCAGGATCTCGGCGTCGGTCAGTGGCATGCCCGCGTCATGACCTCCTATATCTCGGAAGGCTTGCTCGACGAGCATATCGCCGAGGTCAACAAGGTTTACAAAAGCAAGGCCGAGACGGCAGCGCGCGCCGTGCGCGACCATTGCGGCAACTACGTCACCTTCCGCATGCCGCAGGGCTCGTTCTATCTCTGGCTCGAAATCGACGAGCGCGTCGACTGGCAGCGCGCCGCCGAGCTTTCGGCGAGGGAAGGCATCTTCTTCCGCCCCGGCGAACGTTTCATGGGCGAAAGCGACGGCCGCCAGTTCCTGCGCCTTGCCTACAGCCATGTCAGCGAAGACATCATCGAGCGCGGCATCAAGAAGCTCGGCGAGATCCTCAGCGCTTGCGCCCGGGTTCCGGCATGACGCTTTCTGTTCGCACGATCGCGGGGGGATTTGTCTATCCCGAATGCCCCCGCTGGCATGACGGCCAGTTGTGGTTCGCCGACCAGCATGACGGCCTCGTCCATGTCCTGGATGCCGCCGGAATCAGGTGCGACAGCTTCGCCGTTCCCGGCGGCCCATCCGGCATGGGCTGGCTGCCGGACGGCGACCTGCTCGTCGTCTCGATGAACGACCGCAAGCTGTTCCGACGGCTTGGCGACCGCAAACTCGTGCTTCATGCCGATCTCGCCGCCGTCCACCCGTTCCATTCCAACGACATGGTCGTCGACGGTGAAGGCCGCGCCTATGTCGGCAACATCGGCTTCGACTTCTACGCCGGCCAGCCGCCGGCGCCGACGATGCTGGCCGCTGTCGCGCCGGATGGCTCCATCAGTGTCGCCGCGGACGGCCTGATGTGCCCCAACGGTGCGGTGATTTCACCTGACGGTCGCACGCTCGTCATCGCCGAGTCGATGGCCGCCCGTCTCACCGCCTTCGACATGTCAGCCGACGGCAGCCTGTCCAACCGCCGGCTGTTCGCTGCGATCGACGGCCATGTGCCCGACGGCATCTGCCTCGACGCCGAGGGGCACATCTGGGCTGCATCGCCTTACGAAAAGATGGTGCTGCGCATCAGTCCGGCTGGCGAGATCGTTGAGCGGGTCGTCATCCCTGATGCCAACCCCTATGCCTGCATCCTCGGTGGGGCCGACGGTCGCGACCTCTACATCTGTATTGCCCCGCACCACGACCCTGAGATGACGGTGAAGCTGAGGGGAGGGCGCATCGATGTCGTCCGCGCGCCAGCATCGGGAGCAGGACGGCCATGAGCAACGTCGAACGTCTCAATCCTCCAGGCATGGCCTTCCCCGGCATGAGTCAGGCCGTCGGCTGCGGCGACTTCGTGCTCGTGTCCGGGCAGGTGGCGCTGAAGGACAAGCAGATCGTCGCGGTCGGCGATCCCGCCGGGCAGACCGAGCAGGTGTTCCGCAACATCGAGGCGGTGCTGGCCGAGGCCGGGCTGACGCTCGCCCATGTCGTCTCGCTGCGCTGCTACCTGACCAGTGCCGAAGCCTACCAGGCCTATGCCGTGGTCAAGAACCGCATCTTCGCCGACAATCCGCCGGCCGCCTCCGCGATGGTCGTCACCGCCCTCGTCCTGCCCGAGATCATGGTCGAAGTCGAGGCGGTCGCCTGGCGCCACGCGCTTGCCAAAGCTGTCGAGGTGTAGAACCTAGCCGGACCTGAAACTGGCCGAGTCGGGTCCGCCCGGCCGGCCGCGCTTGTGGAGGCCCGATCTTGTCGATCAAAATGTACGGCATCAAGAACTGCGACACGATCAAGAAGGCCCGGACCTGGCTCGAAGGTCACGGCGTCGCCTACGACTTCCATGATTACAAGGCCGCGGGCATCGACCGCAAAAGCCTGGAAAGCTGGGTCAAGGAGTTCGGCTGGGAAACGGTGCTCAACCGCGCCGGCACCACCTTCAAGAAGCTGCCCGACACTGAGAAGGAAGGCCTCGACGCCGACAAGGCGATTTCACTGATGCTCGCTCAACCCTCGATGATCAAGCGCCCGATGCTCGACCTCGGCAGCCGCCGCCTCGTCGGCTTCAAGCCCGAGGCCTACGACGCCGCATTCCCGGAGTGATTTCTTTCGCGAAAGGAAACGGCGGGCCGCAGCCCGCGGCTGAACCTCCGCGCGGCTACTTCGCCCGTGTGCCGAACCTTGCCATCGTCGCCGCCACTTCCTCGCGCAGCCACGTCGTGAAGTCGCGCACCTTGCGGCCTGGCCGCCCCAGTCTGGAGCTGACCAGATAGTAGCCGAGCCCGCTGGCGACCGTGATGCCGAACGGCGCCACCAGCCTCCCGTCGGCCAGCGCGTCGGCCGACAGGAGCTGCCAGGCCAGCGCCACGCCCTGTCCGCCCACCGCCGCGTCGATACCGAGGATCGGGTCGGTGAAGGACGGCCCCGCCCGTTGCACAGGAAACGGCTTTGCCAGCCCCGCCGCCTCGAACCAGCGCTCCCAGCTGATCATCGTGCTCTCGTCGGCGATGACGGGCAGATGCGTGAGATCGGCCGGCTCCTTGAGCTTTGCGGCCAGCGCCGGCGCGCAGACCGGAAACACCTCCTGCGCCAGCAAAAGCTCCGCCCGCACATCGGGCCATGTGCCGTCGCCCATGCGGATGGCGAGGTCGACGTCGGAATGGTCGAGATCGACAAGCCCGGTCGAGGCGTCGATCCTGAGCTTGATTTCGGGATGGCGCTGGTTGAAGCGGTTGAGCCGCGGCACCAGGAAGCGCGAGGCAAAAGCCGGTGCCACCGACACCACCAGCACGTTGCTTACCGCCTCGTCGGCCAGCGCCACCGCGCGGCCCAGCTCCTGAAAGCCGGTCGTAAGCCGCGCACAAAACTCCGCTCCGAAGGCAGTCAGCGCCAGTCCCGCGCCGGTGCGCTGGAAGATGGCACGGCCAAGCTGCGCCTCGGTGCGGCCGATCTGCTGGCTGACCGCGCTGGCCGATACGCCGAGCTCCTCTGCCGCCTTGACCAGCGAACCGCAGCGCGCGACGCTCTCCACCGCGCGGAGCCCGTTGAGATGGACGCGATTGAGAACGCGATTGAGTGCCCGACTTGAGATTTTCTAAACTCCTGCTTCGGCATTTCTTGATTGTAGCGTCAGCGTTTGTAGCGAAAATAGCGTGAAAGGATCAACGCCCAGGAGAAGTCAGATGAAGATTTTCTCAAGCCTCGCCACCCTGCTGCAAGGCAAGCATGACAACCACGGCATCGACAGCGAGCGTTTCCTCGCCTGGCTGCGCGATCCGCTCTCCCATCCTGACATCGCCCGCATGGACGAGCGCGAGCTCGCCGATCTGCCGCTCGGCCGCGGTTTCCGGCCTGCTTTGCCGGTGCCGGGCGAGTGCCGCGCCTAGAGCAGAAGGAGGGCGTGGCCGAGCACGCCGAGAGTTGCCGCGCCAAGCGTCAGCACGCTGAGCCCGAAGCCCGTCGCCCGCTGCCACTGCGCCGCCTCGGCATGGCTGAAATGCCACGCATGCAGCGTGCGGCCGACGGTGAAGGCAGCACCCAGCAGATGGATCGCCAGGATGGGCGCGCCGAGCGCTGCCGCAAATCCCAGCAGCACCAGCATCACGGGGATGTTCTCGATGGCATTGGCATGGCCGCGCATCGTACGGCGGAGATGCGCCACCCCGCCGTCGCCGATCACCACCATGTGCCTGCGCCGCACCAGCGCGGTTGCCATGGTCAGCCACAGCAATATCAGCGCGTTCAGGCCCGCATAGAGGCCGGCTGCGGCAAGGGCTGACTGGTTCATACGCTCCCCGAACTGTCTAGATGACCAAACTGTAATATTCCGGTGCGGAAAATCGCCACGATCCGGCTCGCATTGCAACAGGTGGTCGCCGCAGGGGATTCCCTTGTGCCACGAAGTGTGACTTCATGCGGCCAACAGGCAATGCCCCCGTCTCCGAAAGGAACCCGGAACCGTGTTCATATCGTTCTTCCCGCAGCCGAAGCTGTTCTTCACCTCGGCTGCGGCCTGGAGTCTGGTGCTTGTGCTGTTCTGGTTCTTCGGCGGGGCGCAGCTGGGCGCCGTATTCGGCCTGCCTCCGGCGGCGCCGGGCACGCCACCCATCATCGGCATCACGGTGTTCCTGTCGGCACCGTTCATCTGGTTCTACATCTACTATGTCGCCGGCGTCCTGCTCTTTTATGCCTTCTGGCGCTGGTATTCGCCCCATCCCTGGCAGCAATGGTCGATCCTCGTCACCTCGGTCATCCTGTTCCTGATCTACTTCAACGTTCAGGTCAGCGTCGCCGTGAACAACTGGTACGGCCCGTTCTTCGATTACGTCCAGGGCCTGATGGGCGGCACCACCAACTCGACCAATGCCGAGTTCTATGCCGGCGCGGCCAGCTTTGCCTGGCTGGCGCTGATCGGCATGAACGTTTCGGTCGTCAACGCCTATGTCGTGCAGCATTGGATCTTCCGCTGGCGCACCGCCATGAACGACTATTTCATGCAGAACTGGAGCAAGCTGCGCCACATCGAAGGCGCCTCGCAGCGTATTCAGGAAGACACCATGCGTTTCGCCCAGATCATGGAAGACCTGGGGTCCAGCTTCGTTGCGTCGATCATGACGCTGATCGCCTTCCTGCCTGTTCTGATCGAGTTGCAGAAGCACATCACCGAGCTGCCGATCATCGGCGCTGTCCCGCAGCCGCTCATCCTCGCCGCGATCGGCTGGTGTTTGCTCGGCACGCTGTCGGTCATGCTCGCCGGTGTGAAGCTGCCTGGCCTGCAATTCCGCAACCAGCGCGTCGAGGCTGCCTACCGCAAGGAGCTGGTCTATGGCGAGGACCATGCCGACCGTGCCCAGCCGGCGACGACCACCGAGCTTTTCACCAATGTGCGCAAGAACTACTTCCGGCTCTACGCCCACTACATCTACTTCAACGTCGTCCGTTACACCTACCTGCAGGCCGACAACATCTTCTCCTTCATCATCCTCGGGCCGTCGATCGTCGCGCACAAGATCACATTGGGCCCGATGAACCAGATCTCGAATGCCTTCGGCCGCGTGACCGGATCGCTGCAGTTCCTGCTCAATTCCTGGTCGACGATCGTCGAGCTGCAGTCGGTACACAAGCGTCTGCGCGCGTTTGAGGCGACGCTGTCGGGTGAAGCGCTGCCCGATATCGACCAGCGCTATCTCGACCGGAAGAAGACCGGCTCCGAACCGGAGAGCGAGCCGGCCTGAGTGCCGGCGCCCCGGCCAGCGCAATCGCCGGAGCCAGATATCGGCATTGGATCGCCGGAGTCAGTTATCGGCAAGTAGCTGAGGGGGCGCGTTATGCACCCTCTTGCGGCTTCGCTATCACGGCATGGCGACTCTGTTGATGCGAATGGTTTTTGGTCGCGCTGCATGGCGTTGATGACTGATCACGGCCATGTCCCAACGGGTAAGGGCGTAAGCTCGCGCGAGTGGGCCTACCCGCGCGTCCAGCTCACCCGCCGGTCTGCACCGGCGCTGTATCCTTCTGCCGCCCGACATAGTCGGCATAGCTGATGCATTCGACATCCGCCTTCACGCAGACCTCGCCGGCGAAGCGCTCCAGCGCACGCCAATAGGCGCCGTCATTCATCAGCGTGAAGTGGAAGCCGATCTGCAACGGAATACGGCCGCCTTCATATTGCGTGTCGAAGGCCTTGCGGAACGCGCCGTAGGCGCGGCTTTCAAATCTTGCCGCTTCCGCGGGCTTGTCGACGCCGCCGGAGTGGCGGACGAACAGATTGTAGTCCATGGCGATGATGCGTCGCTCCGAGGGGCCTTCAGGAATCTCCGGCAGGGCAAAATCCATCATCGAGCCGTCGAGCCTGGGTTCTTCCGGTCCGCGCGACACGCCGCTGGCATTGTAGGCAAAACCCCTGTCGCGAAGTGCTGCCGTCAGCCCCTTGCTGTCGGAGAGATAAGGCGCGCGAAAACCCTTCACCGATGCGGCGATCCTCGCCCAGCCATCCGGCTCGGGCGAGATGCCGTTGATCCTGTAGGCGTCGCGCATGATTGTCGAAAACGCGTCGAACTCCTTGGTCCACTCGGCCTTGCTCCACTTGCCGCCGTCGAAATGGCCGCAGGCGTGGCTGGCGATGTCGTGGCCCTCGGATGCGGCGAGGTTGATCTGCCCGAGGCGGTCGACAACCTCCTGTCTGGTCATGGCGAAGCCGACATTCGACTTGCCGGCCGACTTGCCGGGCGCCTGGTAGCTGCTGCGCGTCTCGCGCGACAACAAGAACACGCAGGACAGGAAATAGGTGAAGCGCGCCCCTGTCCGCGCCGCAAGCTCCCGGCTGCGCTGCCATTGCGCGAGGTCATGCGCGCCGTCGAACGAGATCAGCACGATCTGCGGCTTCTTGATGTCCTCGACCTTGGGCGCCGGCCCGGCCATCGCGGAGGACGCGACCAATGACGCGGATACGAAAGCACTGACTGGGAACGCTTTGGTCATGTCGAACTTCGATGCAATTTCGGGGGGCTTGTTCGATATTGGAGCGAGATCAGCCGGTAGGGCCGAAATGTGGCATGGATGCGTCCCGCCGCCTATGCGTCCATTTGGGCCAAGGAGCCGGGGTGATGGCTTCGGGCGCCAAATTCCACGGGCAAATCTCCACTGCCGCGCTCCGTCCCACCCCCTCTGGCCTGCCGGGCGTTCGATGCTCGAAAAGCCAAGTAGTTGGCTTTTCGTCCGCTGCGCGGACCGCATCTCACCCCCCACACACAAGGAGGGAGATTAGTCGCTCCGCCGGCGGCGCTCATCCCGCCGCTGCTACGGTGGTGATTGCCTGAGGCGTTGATGACGGCGTGATCTCCCTCCTTGTGGGCGAGATGGCCGGCAGGCCAGAGGGGGGTGCGAAGGAGCATGACGTCAAAGGTTGACTTCGTAAGTCACGACTGGCTCTCACTGCACCCAGAACCCGTAGGAACCGAATTTCCGCCCCGCCCCCTTCCATGGCGGCGAAATTCCGCTAAAACGCAGGCTCAAACGGCCCCCGAGGGGCAGAGGTGATTGGACAGCATGTCGGACGACAGTTTCTTTCGTGAAGTAAACGAGGAAATTCGCCAGGAGAAGGCGAAGGCCCTGTGGGACAGCTATGGCCCCGCAGCCATCGTCGTTGCCGTGCTGATCGTTATCGGCACCGGCCTGTTCGTGGCCTGGGAATATTGGGTCGAGACCAAGGCCAACAGCTCCGGCGACCGCTTTTCGCAGGCGCTGACGCTCGCCAATTCCGGCAAGGCCGACGAGGCGCTTGCCGCATTCGATGCGCTCGAAAAGGACGGCTACGGCGCCTATCCACTGCTCGCCCGCATGCGTGCCGCCACCGTCCAGGCCGACAAGGGGGACTTCAAGGCGGCCATCGCCGGCTTCGACGAAGTGGCTGCCGACAGCTCGATCCCCAATGTCATTCGTGATGTCGCCCGCCTGCGTGCGGCACTGCTGCTCGTCGACAACGGCAGCTATGCCGATGTCTCCGGCCGCGTCGAAGCGCTGACCAACGACACCAACCCGCTCCGCCATTCGGCCCGCGAGGCGCTCGGCCTTGCCGCCTGGAAGGAAGGCAAGCTCGCCGACGCGCTCAAGCTGTTCGAGCAGATTTCCTCCGACGAAGGCGCGCCGCGCAATGCGCGTCAGCGCTCCAACCTCCTGGCCGAACTGATCCGCGGTTCCGGCAACGCGTCGTGATGCGGGCCCGATGGCTTTCAAGATCGCGATAATCGGCCGGCCCAACGTCGGCAAATCCACCCTTTTCAACCGCCTGGTTGGAAAGAAGATCGCCCTTGTCGACGACACGCCCGGCGTGACGCGCGACCGCCGTGTGCATGCGGCCAAGCTCTACGATCTCGTCTTCGACGTCATCGACACGGCCGGCTTCGAGGATGCGGGCGCGGCAACCCTCCAGGGCCGCATGCGGGCGCAGACCGAGATCGCCATCAAGGAAGCCGATCTCATCTTCTTCATGGTCGACGCCAAGGCGGGTCTCACGCCAGACGACCGTACCTTCGTCGAGATCGTGCGCCGGTCCGGCAAGCCGGTGGTGCTCGTCGCCAACAAATCCGAGGCGCGCGGTGCCCAGGGCGGCGCGCTCGAAGCGTGGGAGCTCGGCATCGGCGAACCGGTGCAGATCTCGGCCGAGCATGGTCTTGGCATGCCCGACCTGCGCGACGCCGTCGTCGAAGCCCTCGGCAAGGACGTCGTTTTCGCCGATGACGAGGACGAGACCGGCGACATCGCCGAAAGCGACGTGCTGATCGGCGAGGACATCGCCGATCCTGACGCCGAGGAGGCGCCCGCCTATGACGAGACCAAGCCGCTGCGCATCGCCGTCGTGGGCCGGCCCAATGCCGGCAAGTCGACGCTGATCAATGCGCTGATCGGCGAGGAACGCCTGCTCACCGGGCCCGAGGCCGGCATCACCCGCGATTCGATCTCGGTCGACTGGGACTGGCAGGGTCGCAGCATCAAGATGTTCGATACGGCCGGTATGCGCCGCAAGGCCAAGGTCCAGGAAAAGCTCGAGAAGCTGTCGGTGCAGGACGGCCTGCGCGCCATCCGCTTTGCCGAGATCGTCATCATCGTGCTCGATGCGACGATTCCGTTCGAGAAGCAGGACCTGCAGATCGCCGACCTGATCATCCGCGAGGGCAGGGCGCCGGTCATCGCCTTCAACAAGTGGGATCTCATCGACAAGCCGCAGGAGACGCTGGCCGAACTGCGCGAGAAGACCGAGCGGCTGTTGCCGCAGGCGCGTGGCCTGCAGGCAGTGCCGATGTCGGCGGAGACCGGCCGCGGGCTGGAAAAGCTGATGGACGCGGTGATGAAGACGCACCGGGTCTGGAACAGCCGTGTCTCGACCGGCAAGCTCAACCGCTGGCTCGAGGGCATCCTCGCCCATCATCCGCCGCCCGCCGTCGCCGGCCGCCGGCTCAAGATCAAGTACATCACCCAGGCAAAGACCCGGCCGCCTGGCTTCGTCCTGTCCTGCTCGCGCCCCGACGTGATGCCGCAGTCCTATGTGCGCTATCTGGTCAACAACCTGCGCGACGCCTTCAACATGCCCGGCGTGCCGATCCGCATGGCGCTGCGCGCTTCTGACAACCCGTTCGCCGGGCGGGCCAAGAAAAAGAAATGAAACATCGAAGGGCTCGCGCAAGCGGGCCCTTTTTGCATTGCGCCCGCCCCTTGTTGCATTGCGCCAAGGTTGCGCCCGTTAACGCTCCATCAAGGTTAATGCATCATTTTCCTCTCCAGTAGGGTGTGTTGCGTCCTGGAGAGTTTCCGTGCATCGAGGTGTTGTGAAGCGGCGGTTTGCTGCTGCCCGCGAGGGAAGACGTTCGTTCCTGGCGCCGGCCGTCATCGGCCTGGGCATCTGGCTCGGCTTTCCCACCGTTGCCGCCTATCAGGACATGACCAGCCTCGTCTCCGGCCTTGAGAACAAGGACACGCGCTGGGGCGCTTATGTCGAGAAAGCTGCCGCCGGCTCGGTCCATGCCGCTGAAATGCCGTTCGTCGACGGCATCATCACCGGTCCGATCTCGGGCTCGGGCGTCAAGATCGCCGGTGTCGGCACCGTCGCGTTTCGCGGCAAGAAGTTCGGGTCGTCCGACCTGCCTGACGAGGACCGCATCGTCCGCGTCGACAAGAAGGCCCGCATCGTCAACATCTCAAGGGTCAGTCCGCCGAAGAACTTCACCGCCGGCTCGGTATTCGAGCGCACCAGTTCGCTTCTGCGCCCCGCCCTCGACAGCGGCCTCAAGCTGACCTTCGCCAAGCCCGCGATCAAGGGCAAGGAAGTCCAGATCGCCGGCTCCTTCCACGTCAAGGAAACCGAAAAGCGCGCGACGCGCGGCGTGCCGGCCATGTTGGCCTCGCTGGTCAACAACGACAAGGCCGACATCCTGGCGACAGCTTACGCACCGGCCGCGCCCGACTATGCCAAGGCCTCGCCCTTCGAGGCGCTGCTGCGCGACGACGACGAGGCCGGCGGCCGCTTCATCCCGCCGATGGGCAAGGGCGACCACTGGTGGCTGGCCAATCCGCTGCCGGCAGGCGTCTTCTCCAAGGCCGAGCAGGCCTGCCTCGCCAACGGTATCTACTTCGAGGCGCGCGGAGAATCGGTGCGCGGCCAGGCAGCGGTCGCCCAGGTCATCCTCAACCGCGTCCGCAACCCGGCCTATCCCGGAACCATCTGCGGCGTCGTTTATCAGAATGACGGCTGGTTCAACCGCTGCCAGTTCTCGTTTGCCTGCGACGGCATCAAGGACCGCGTCACCAGTCCCTCGCACTACAAGACCGCGCAGGACGTCGCCATGGCGGTGACCGCCGGAAAGATCTTCATCCCGGAAGTCGGCTCCTCGACCCACTACTACGCCAACTACGTGAATCCCGGCTGGGCGCGCGGCATGAAGAAGATGACCAAGATCGGCCTGCACATCTTCTACCGCACCTATGGCGGCGGCTGGAGCTGATCGCTTCCGGCCGGGCTCATGGAGTCGGCCAGTCGCCGGATTGCACGCGGATTCGGCGGGCGATCACCGAGCGGAGCCACGGGCAGGATGTCGCACTTCGACAACTAGCTGATTTTCCTACATAAAATACTTAGTTAGATGGGCCTCCCCGTGGCTTGACGGGCAGGGGCCCTCTAACTATGTTGCCGGCGACTTTGAAGCGGACGAACGGATACGCTCGGACCGGGTGGGAGTTTGCAATGGCCAAGCCTTCGGGCCCAGGCGGAAATGGAAACTCCCGGCCTGAAAATCGAGCCGAGAACGATCACCGCGACGACGAACTCGAGCGCCGTCGGCAACAGCTTGAAGCAACGCTTGCGACAAGACGCCAGACTGCCCGCGAGGGGGAAAAGAGTACAGGGTCGAATGGTGTGACCGGCTACGGTCAGGCACTCAAGCTGTCCAGCGAGTTCATCGCCGGGATCGCGGTTGGTGTCGGTCTGGGGTGGATCATCGATCGGATGGCAGGCACGTCGCCATGGGGCTTGATCGTGTTTCTGCTGCTCGGCTTCGGCGCCGGTGTACTCAATGTCCTGCGTTCGGCAGGAATGGTTACTGAGGCCGGTATCAGGTCGCCCGACAAGACGTCGGACGAACCGGAAAAGAAATAGCAGCGCCGCAAGGCGCAATTTAGGCGAAGGGGGGCCAGCGTGGCCAACGATCCAATTCATCAGTTTCAGATCTCGAAATTGATTCCGATCGAGATCGGCGGCCTCGACTTCTCCTTCACCAACTCGTCCGCCTTCATGGTTGCCACCGTGGTCGCCGCCAGCGCCTTCCTGTTCCTGACGACGTCGAGCCGCGGCCTGGTGCCGAGCCGCCTGCAGTCGGTTTCGGAGATGTCTTACGAATTTGTCGCCTCGATGCTACGAGACGCGGCGGGTTCTCAGGGCATGCGTTTCTTCCCGCTGGTGTTTTCGCTGTTCATGTTCGTGCTCGTCGCCAACCTGATCGGCCTGTTCCCTTACTTCTTCACCGTCACCAGCCATCTCATCGTCACCTTCGCGCTGGCGCTGCTGGTCATCGGTACGGTCATCGTCTACGGCTTCATGAAGCACGGTTTTGGCTTCCTGAAACTCTTCGTCCCGCACGGTGTGCCTGGCATCCTGGTGCCGCTGGTCGTCCTGATCGAAGTGATCTCATTCCTGTCGCGTCCGATCAGCCTGTCGGTTCGTCTGTTCGCCAACATGCTGGCCGGCCACATCACGCTCAAGGTTTTCGCTGGTTTCGTCACTTCGCTCAGCGCATTCGGTGCTGTCGGCGTCGTCGGCTCGATCCTGCCGCTGTTCATGACGGTCGCGATCACCGGCCTGGAAGTCCTGGTCGCGTTCCTGCAGGCCTATGTGTTTGCGGTGCTGACCTGCATGTACCTCAACGACGCCCTGCACCCGGGCCACTAATTCGACGGCGGCTGCCGCCGTCTTGGATACCGCAACTAAATTTCGATCCACAAGGAGTTGGACAATGGAAGTTGAAGCAGCAAAGGCAATCGGCGCAGGCATCGCTTGTCTCGGCATGGGCGGCGCAGGCATCGGCCTGGGCACCATTTTCGGTAACTACCTGTCGGGCGCCCTGCGCAACCCGTCGGCAGCTGACGGCCAGTTCGGCCGCCTGATCTTCGGCTTCGCCGTTACCGAAGCTCTGGGCATCTTCTCGCTCCTCGTCGCTCTGCTCCTGCTCTTCGCATAAGAGCCGCGCAAGCGAGTTGACCGGCCGCGTGTTGCGGCCGGTGGGATGACAGGGGATAGAGATGTTTGTCACGCCGGGTTACGCCGAGGAAGTCGCACCTGCGGCCGGGGAAGCTCATTCTACCGACGCCACCACTGCGCACACCGAAACGGGTGCGGAGCATGGCGGTGGTGGGTTGTTTCCGCCTTTCGATACGTCGAACTATCCGTCGCAGCTGCTCTGGCTCGCGATCACCTTCGGCCTGTTCTATCTCTTCCTGAAGAACGTCGTGCTGCCGCGTGTCGGCGGCATCCTCGAGGTGCGCCGCGATCGCATCGCCGGGGATCTCGACCAGGCTGCCCGGATGAAGTCCGAGGCGGATGCGGCGGTTGCCGCATACGAGCAGGAGCTTGCCGAGGCCAAGGCCAGGGCAAACGCCATCGGCCAGGAAGCACGCGACGAGGCCAAGGCGGAAGCCGAAGCCAAGCGCAAGGAAGTCGAAGCCGGGCTCGACCAGAAGCTGACCGCTGCGGAAGCACGCATCGCTACCATCAAGGCCAATGCCATGAAGGAAGTGGGCACCATCGCCGAGGACACCGCTGCCGCGATCGTCCAGGCACTGGGCGCAGGCAAGGTCGACAAGGCTGACATCGCCGCCGCCGTCAAGGCAGCGAGCAAGTAGGAGAGGGGCCATGGACGCAACATTCTGGGCCACAGTCGCTCTCGTCATCTTCGTCGGTGTCGTCCTGTACCTGAAGGTGCCGGGCATGCTTTCGAAGTCGCTCGACGAGCGCGCCGAACGCATCCGCGCCGAACTCGAAGACGCACGCAAGCTTCGTGAAGAAGCCCAGCAGCTGCTCGCCGAGTACCAGCGCAAGCGCAAGGAAGCCGAGAAGGAGGCCGCCGACATCGTCGATCTGGCCAAGCGCGAAGCTGGCCTTCTCGCCGAAGAAGCGCATAAGAAGACCGAAGAGTACGTTGCTCGCCGGACCGCACTTGCCGAGCTCAAGATTGGCCAGGCCGAACGCGACGCCGTCAACGAAGTTCGCGCCAATGCTGTCGACCTCGCGGTCGAGGCAGCTCGCCAGATCTTCGCCGGCAAGGCCGACGCCAAGACCAATGCCGACCTGTTCAAGGGCTCGGTTCAGGAATTGAAGGCCAAGCTCAACTAAGTCGAGCCGCCAATTAAGTCAGGCAGCCGGGCAGATTTGAAAAAGCCGCTGGAATTTCCGGCGGCTTTTTTGTTTTCAGGATAGCCAAGGGCGACTGTCTTTCGTTTGGCAGGAGCTGCTCCGGTGCGGCTTGCACCTTGCCGCGGCCGCTGCTAGCCGGGTCACATGACCCAGATCGTCGAAATCGGCAAATCCCGCGTGCTTCTTTTCAGCCGGAGCGGCTCGTTGCTGCGCGCGCCCAGCGACGCCAATGACTTTATCAGCGAGGCGTGGTCGAACGAGGCCGAAGTCCTCGCCATCCCCGTGGAAAGGCTTGCCCCGGATTTTCTCAAGCTCAGCACCGGCATTGCTGGCGAGGTGTTTCAGAAGTTTGTGAATTACGGCCTGGGCTGCGCGATCGTCGGCGACATCACGCAGGCGCTGGAAGCAAGCGGTGCGCTGCGTGACTTCGTGCGCGAGACCAACAAGGGCAAGTCGATCTGGTTCGTTGCGGATCTTGCCGAACTTGACGTCAGGCTCGGGACGTCGCCGCTTCAGAGTGGGCAGGGTTAGGCGCCAAGCGTTTCTGCCGTGGCTAGTCCCTGAACGGGGCGAACGAAATGCGGTGCAGGCGAAGCGATGCACCGTGCTCGACAATCGCCGCCCGGTGACGGGCGGTGGCGTAGCCCATATGAACTTCGAAGCCGTAGCGGTTGTCGTTCGAGCCGCAGACCGACATCATGCGGTCGCGCGTGACCTTGGCAACGATCGAGGCGGCGGCGATGGATTGCGAGCGCTGGTCGCCCTTGACCAGGGCGCGGCAGGTGCAGGCGAGGCCGGGCGGCACGTCGCGGCCGTCGGCAAGGGCCGATTTGGCGGCCATAGGCAGGCCCGCCAGCGCCCGCCGCATCGCTTCCAGGCTCGCCTTGCGGATATCGCTGCGGTCGATGCTGTCGGCCGAAACCGACGCCACGGCGACGCCAAGAGCCTTGCGCAGCACCTCGTCGAACAGCGCGTCGCGCTGGGCGGCGGTGAGGCGCTTGGAATCATCCAGCCCTGAAGGAATGTTGCCGGGGTCGAGCACGACAGCGGCTGCGACAACCGGCCCGGCGAGCGGCCCGCGTCCGGCTTCGTCGAGGCCGGCGCATGGCCACAGGCCGCCCGATATCGCTTTCGTTTCGAAGGCGAAGTCGGGCTTGTCGATGAATTCGAACAGGGGCGGAGAATCGGAGCGCGGGCGAGCCATAGTGCGGCGATGCTCGCATCGGCCCCGATCCTCCGCAAGTCCTTCCCGGCCGATTAGGGCGGCGGTCCGGGAAGGCACCGTCAACTGGCCACGGGGAACGGCCGGACGGAATCTCTTGCACGGGCGGACGACGATGCCCGCCCAAATGTTCAAAGCAGCGTCAGCTGCAACTGGTCCTTGGGGCCGGCCTCGAAAAGGTCGGTCCTCAGCGGTGTGCGTACCGAATTGAGGCCGAGGCGCTGGGCCGCGATCTCGAAGCGACGGCCGATCTGCCAGGCATAGGGACCTTTGCCCTTCATGCGTTTGCCCCACTCCGAATCGTAGTCCTTGCCGTCGCGCATCGAGCGGATCAGCGACAGCACGTGGCGATAGCTGTCGGGATAGTGGCGCAGCAGCCAGTCCTTGAAGATCGGGCTGACTTCGAGCGGCAGGCGCAGGATGACGTAGCCGGCGCTGGTGGCACCGGCGGCCTTGGCCGAGTCGAGGATGCGCTCGATCTCCTGGTCGGTGAGGCCGGGGATGATCGGCGCCACCATCACCGAGACCGGGATGCCGGCATCGGAGAGCTGCCTGATCGCCTCGAGGCGCTTGGTAGGCGTTGCTGCCCGCGGTTCCATGGTCCGTGCCAGCATGCGGTCGAGGGTCGTCACCGACAGCGCCACCTTGGCCAGGCCCTTTTCGGCCATGCGGCTGAGGATATCGATGTCGCGCGTGACCATCGCCGACTTGGTGACGATGCCGACGGGATGGTTGCGTGCTTCCAGCACCTCGAGCACCTCGCGCATGATGCGCCAATGCTTCTCGATCGGCTGGTAGGGGTCGGTGTTGGTGCCGATGGCGATGGTGCGCGGCTGGTAGCCGTCCTTGGACAGTTCGCGGTCGAGCAGTCGCGCCGCATCCGGCTTGGCAAACAGCTTGGATTCGAAATCGAGCCCGGCCGACAGGCCCATATAGCTGTGGGTGGGGCGGGCGAAACAGTAGACGCAACCATGCTCGCAACCACGATAGGGATTGATCGAGCGGTCGAATGAGATGTCGGGCGACTCGTTGCGGGTGATGATGGTGCGCGGCTTCTCGACCTGGACCTCGGTCTTGAACGGCGGCAGCTCCTCGATTGTGCTCCAGCCGTCGTCGAAGACATGGCGGCTGACCGGCTCGTAGCGCCCCGACGGGTTGACGCCGGCACCGCGGCCGCGTCGGCGCTCATGGTTGATGCGCAGGCCGCTTTCCTCGATCATGGCATTGGCCATTCCGGCTCCACCACCCTTGAAAGCGGCAATATCGGCCCGTGCGATGGGTTCCATTTCGCTATCTCCCCGAGGGAAAGAGGCCGCCCGTCGATTCGTTCGGCATGAAACTATTCCTATTTTGGGAAAGAGAACAAAGCAAGAACTTTGTTCTCCGGGCCGCGAGGCTGGCGCTTCGGCCGGCTTTCCGATATGCGGCTGGATATGCTGAGCGTTCTGATCGAGACCAGGGACGACGAGGAGGGGCTGGCGCGCACGCTGGCGGCGCTGGTCGGCGGCGCCGTCGAGGGTGTCGTGCGCGAGGTGATCGTCTGTGACCTCGGCTCCACCGACCAGACCCATTATGTCGCCGAACATGCCGGCTGCGCCTATCTCGCCAAGGGCGGCATCCAGGCGGGCATCGCGCAGGCCAGGAGCGACTGGCTGCTGCTGCTCGAGCCGGGCGCGCGGCTGGCCGAAGGCTGGACCGAGGATGCTGTTCGCCACATGAGCCGGCTGACCATGGCGGCGCGCTTCACCCGGTCGCGGGCGAGCAACCGTCCGTTCTGGGAACGGGTGACGTCGCGGCCGCGCGCTCTGGAGCAGGGGCTGGTCATCACCAGGAAGCAGGCAGCTATTCTGGGTCGCAACGGGGCGGACGCCGAAGGCATCGCGCGCGGACTTGCCATGAAGACGCTGGATGCCGAAATCGTCGTCGCGCCGCGCTAGGTGACCGACTCATAACTACGCAACCAGATGCGGATTGAAGCAAGCTGGACGGAAGCGAGGAAGTTGTCGTCGCGCTTGTCGTAGCGGGTGG
>NZ_JACJHY010000026.1 GCF_014138625.1 Aminobacter ciceronei | reverse complement strand
CTGCTCGGCGACGCCAAGAAGATGACCGAAGAAATCGTCAAGGCCATGGATCACTGAGACAACACATCAGCCCATCCACCCCCCGACAAACAAAAGCCCGGCAACGCCCGGGCTTTTTTGTTGCCTTGAACTGGCATAGGCTGCCCCTGTTTCTGAACAGTCTGCTTGCTGAATAGTCTTCGCTCTTGTCAGGGGGGATTTGCGATGAATGTCAGCCCCGCACCAATACGGCCTACGGCCAAGGACAATGCGCGCCAGGCCGTGGTCATCGTCCACGGCATGGGCGAGCAGCGGCCGATGGATACCATCCGCAGCTTCGTCAGTGCTGTCTGGAGTTCCGATCTCAGTCGGACGGAAGGCAAGTTCGGTGCGCGCAAGCCGGATCCCGACGGTGATGGCCTGATCAACAAGAGCTGGGTCCACCCTGACCGGCGCGCGCGGTCCTACGAGCTGCGCCGCATCACCACGCCCGATGACGTCGACGGACGGCGGACCGAGTTCTACGAGCTCTACTGGTCCGACATTACTCAGGGCACCACCGTCCAGCGCCTTGTAGCCTGGGTGAGGGGCCTTTTGCTGCGCAAGTGGTCGGATGTGCCCGTCGATGCACGGCGGCTCTACATCGCCGCCTGGGCGGTCACTGCGCTGATCGCTACGCTGCTCATCGTTCCCAACCTGATCGAGTGGTTCGGGCTGGGTAAGGTGCTCTTCCCCGGCTGGGTCTGGAGCATCGCTGCCGTGGCCGTCGGCTGGCTGGTCAGCCAGTTCCTGGTGCCCTATTTCGGCGACGTCGCCATCTATGTCCGGGCCGAGCCCGACACCATCGTCAAGCGAACAGAGGTGCGGGAGAGGGGGCTGGCGCTGCTGCGCGGGCTGAACGACGACCCGGCCTATGACCGCATCGTCGTTGTCGCCCACAGCCTAGGCACCATCGTCGCCTACGACATATTGCAGCTGTTGTGGGCCGAACGCGCGCCGAGCGGCCGCAACAGGCGCAGCGAGCCGGAGCTGCTCAAGGCGTTCCGCGCTGTCGGCAAGAAGGCGCTGCCCATCGACAGCGCCGGGCGCGCCAAGGTCACGATGGATGCCGCAGAGCTGGCTGAGTTTCGCGGCCTGCAATGGCAGCTCTATCGGCAGCTGAGCACCGCACCGTCCGACAAGCTCGACAGCTGGAAGGTCAGCGATTTCGTCACCTTCGGCAGCCCGCTCACCCATGCCGAGTTCCTCGTTACGCACAATGCGGCCGACTTCGCCAAGGCGGTCGACGAGCGGCTGCTGTCGACATGCCCGCCGGTGTCTGAGGGCAAGAACCCCAACATCCTCTACCCCTCGCGGTCGCCTAGATACCCACACCACGCTGCGGTCTTTTCCGCGACGCGCTGGACCAACATCCACGACAAGGGCAATGGCTGGCTGACCGGCGATCCGATCTCCGGACCGCTGGTCGAAAATTTCGGCCCCGGCATCCTCAACATCCAGGTCAGCCTGACCTGGGCGCTCGGCCGTATCTTCACCCACACCAATTACTGGTCGACGGCGGCCGAGGGCTGGGAGGTGCTGCCTTCTGGTGAGCGCGGCCCGCGTAGCCATCTCGACGTGCTGCGCGACGCTGTCGATCTCGGCCGTAAGGCGGACCCCGATCCGTCTAAGCCGCGGCCCGCCGCGCGCCGGCGCATCAAGCCGGCTGATCCGGCCGTCTAGAGCGTTTCCGCTATTCTTCGAATCGCGGATCTCTTTTTTTTTGGCGCAATTCCGGACGGAGAACCGCCACACACTTTAGCGCTGGGCTTCGGTTGCCATCTTCACGGCCATACCGGCCAGCACCGTGCCCATCAGCCAGCGTTGCACCGCGACCCAGCCGGGGTTGCTGGCGAGGAAGGTGGAGATCGAGCCGGCGGAGATGGCGATGAGTGCGTTGACCGTAATGCTGATCGAGATCTGGATCGTGCCGAGCACCAGAAGCTGGCTCAGCACGCTGCCGTCGGCCGGATCGATGAACTGTGGCAGCAGCGACAGATAGAGCACGGCGACCTTGGGGTTCAGCAGATTGGTGAGAAAGCCCATGGCGAACAGCTTGCGCGGCGTGTCCTTGGGCAGCTGCCGCACCTGGAAGGGCGAACGTCCACCCGGGCGAAGGGCCTGCCAGGCGAGCCAGAGCAGGTAGGCGGCGCCGGCGAAGCGGATGGCGTCATAGGCGTAAGGAACGGCGAATATCAGCGCCGTGATGCCGAAGGCCGCGCACAGCATGTAGACGATGAAACCGAGCGCCACCCCGCCGAGCGAGATCAGGCCGGCCCTGGGGCCCTGGCTCAGCGAACGCGACACCAGGTAGATCATGTTGGGGCCCGGTGTCAGCACCATGCCAAGGGCAATGGCAGCAAATGCGATCAGGCTGGCGGTCTCGGGCATGCACATTCCCTCCGCGCTGGATCTCCAGCTGGGCGCAGAAATGCCCGGAAATCTCGAACCGGGAAAGAGGGCAGGTGCGACCGAACGATTGCGGCAGATGCCGCGTCATCGGCACAAAAAATGCCGGAGCGCTGTTTGCACCCCGGCACTTTGAAACGGTGACTGCAGCTTACTTGAGAGGTGCGGTCAGCTGCAGCGCGCCGATCGCCACGGCGGCGTTGAGGCCGGTCTGGTTGGTCAGGCTGACCGGCTGCAGCGCGATCGAGCGGCCGGAGCCGCCGACGAGCACGTTGGCGCCGAGGCCGACGGCGACCGTCGCTTCGGCTGTCGCGCCGAGATAGTTGCCGGCGAGGCCGCCCGGGTCATAGACGTCGCGACTCGGCGCCAGTACCAGCCATTCCAGCGCGCCGCCGGTCGTGGTGCCGATGTCGACGCCGTATTTGTTGATGCGGCCGGAATAGATCTCCTGGGCGCGGTTGCCGAAGGCTGGCGTAAACGTGCACTGCATGTCCTTGCTCGAGCCGATGACAAAGCCGGTGCCGCCGTTGACGGTGCAGCTGAGCATGCCGAGCTTGGCGCCGAACTGCGCGTGTGCTGGTGCCGCAAAGGGCACCAGGGCAAGGGCAAGGATGGCGAGCTTTTTCATTGGGGGAATCCTTTCAGGCATGAAGCGATATCAACCGCATAGCCGCCGAAAGGTTCCTTCAGGCGCGGCTAGCCGATCTCACGCAATCGCCGGCGAATCTCGCCAGCGAAACGCATCACGCGCTCCGGCTGCGGCTTTTCTGCGGCATAAAACGACAGCATGGCGAAGCGGGCCTTCGGCGCACAAGCCTTGAACACACCCCATTTCAGGATGCGGCGCACCGGACGGCGCATGAGCAGCCGGTCAATCCACCACGGGCTGCCGAGTGTGGTGATGACAACGACATGGCGGAGCTTGCCGAGCAGCGGCTTGATCGGGCCGAAATTGCTGCCGTGATCAAAGGCGATGCCAGGGGCGAACACCCGGTCGACCCAGCCCTTCAGCATCGCCGGCAGGCCGAACCACCAGGTCGGGAACACCAGCACCAGCACCTCGGCCTCGCGCAAGGTTTTTGGGTGGGCGTCGAGTGCCGATGCGTCGAAGCGCTCGCCATAATAGGAGCTACGCTCGGCGGGTGTCAGGCGCGGATCGTAGGCTGTGCGGTAGAGGTCGAGCAGCTCGACCTGATGGCCGGCGCCGGTGAGCTCGGCGATTGCCGTCTCTGCGAAATGTCGGTTCAGGCTGTCGGGCAGCGGATGCGACAGCACGACGAGGCAGTTCACGGCAATGCCTCGTCGCGAAAGGTCAGGCGCCGCCGCGCGTGCGGGCGAGGCCGTCGACAGCAGGCTTGTAGTTGGGGTCGAGCCGCACTGCCTCGGCATAAGCCTTGGCGGCCTTGGCCTTGTCGCCACGACGCTCGTAGATCAGCGCCTGGTTGGCCCAGCTTTCAGCGATCTTGCCGTCGAGCTTGATTGCCATATTGAAGTCGGCGAAGGCGTTGTCGTCGTCGCCGGTGGCGAGATAGGACAGGCCGCGGCCGTTATACGGCTCGGCTGCGTCAGGCGACAGTGAGATCGCCTTGGAGAAATCCTCGAGCGCAAAGGCGTGCTGGCCCTGCTGCTGATAGATCAGGCCGCGATTGTGGTAGGCGCGCGGGTCGGTGGTGTCGAGCTCGATCGCCTTCTGGAAATCGTTGAAGGCGTCCTGGGTGCGGCCCGCCTTGCGGTAGAGATTGCCGCGGCCGATATAGGCAGCGTCATAGGAGGCGTTGAGCTGGATCGCCTTGTTGTAGTCGGCCAGCGCCGAGGCCTGGTTGCCCATGAAGCGGTAGATCAGCGCCCGGTTCGAGTAGGCCTGGTAGAAGTTCGGGTTGAGCTGCAGCGCCCGGTCGAAGTCCTGCAGTGCCTCGCGGTATTTGCCGCCGCGGCCATAAGCCGAGCCGCGCACATTGTAGGCTTCGGGGTCGTTGGGATTGCTTGAGATGACGGCACTCAGCGACGAGATGTTCTCGCTCGAACCCTGCATCGTGTCGATGCGGGTCAGCTCGCCGGCCGGGCCGGACGACTGGCAGCCGGCAACGGCCATGGATACCAGCACCAAAGCTGTCATGGCGCCGCCGCGCAGCAGGGAGTTGCGGTTGCTCATGACTGCATTCATCGCTGCGTGTCCCTCGCTTGCGCCTCTACGGCTTGAGCGCCGCGTCCGGTGACGTCCGGACAAAACAAAAAGGTGGCGGCGATTTTTGGTCGCCCCACCTTGTCGTTATCCTTCGAAAAGGACCAAAGATTGGCAGATCAACGTGCCGGACGTGCGCCAGCGCCTGCACCAGCGGCAGCAGCCGGGCGCGGCGTGCTGGGCAGCAGGCCTTCGCGCTGGGCGCGCTTGCGGGCCAGCTTGCGGGCGCGGCGAACGGCTTCGGCCTTTTCGCGAGCGCGCTTTTCCGAAGGCTTCTCGTAGTGACCGCGCATCTTCATTTCACGGAAGATGCCTTCGCGCTGCATTTTCTTCTTCAGCGCGCGAAGCGCCTGGTCAACATTGTTATCGCGGACGAGTACCTGCACGTGTGATCCTGTCTTTCGGGTTCGTAATCTGGAGGCTACGGCAATAGCCACAACGCCTCCACGATGGGTTCCACCGGGAATTGTTGGCGGCAGATAGCAGAATCAGCCCTGCTTGTCCACTGCAAAGGCCGCACTTCCTGCGGTCTGTGCGAAAAGTGGCGCCGCGCCGTGCCCACTTCCGCCGCATTCCTTGTCAAGGAAGCCACTCTCATTTCCAGTTCCGATAGGCAAGCCCCTCCATGCGTTCACTGATTTTCGCCCTGGCGCTCACTGCCGCCATTCCGGAGGCGCACGCGGCCGATCTCATCGGCTTCTGGGACAAGCCGCAGCATGGCGGCAACAGCTTCAACCGCCTGCCGCCGGATCAGGCCTATTTCGATGCGCTGCGCGGCTACGGCGCCACCTGGGTGCGCCTGTCCTATGACAAGTGGAAGGCGGAGAAGCGCGACTTCCTGATCGGCACCGCCGACAAGTATGACGGCCTTGTCGCCTCCGACGTGAAGACGCTGAAACAAGTGCTCGACCGCGCCGACAAGGCCGGCCTCAAGGTTGTCATCGCACCGCTATCGCTTCCCGGCATGCGCTGGGCCCAGAACAACGACAGGAAGTTCGACGGCCGCCTGTGGGCCGACAAGGATTACTGGACCCAGGCCGCCGCCTTCTGGCGCGACCTGGCGCGCGAACTCAAGGACCATCCGGCCGTCGCTGCCTACAACATCGTCAACGAGCCGACGCCGGAAAAGGAAGGGGGGCTCGCCGAGCACGCCAACATCGCCGAGATGCGCGCCTGGTACACCAAGAATGCCGGCAGCTCGCGTGATCTCAGGGCCTTCTACGACACGGTCATCGCGGCGATCCGCGAAGTCGATCCTGCGACCCCCATCATGGTCGACGCCGGCTGGTATGCCGCGGCCGACGCCTTCTCTTATTGGCCGGCGGGCCTCGCCGATCAGCGCGTCCTTTACTCTTTCCACATGTACGAGCCTTATGCCGCGACCAGCGCGCCCAACATGAAGCGCGACAAGCCCTACGCCTATCCGGGCAAGGTGCCGTACGGCAACGGCGAGGAGAGATGGGATGCCGAGCGCGTCCGCGCCTATCTCGACCAGCCGGTCGAGTGGGCGGACAGCCGCGGCATCGCGCGCAACCGCGTCGTCGCCGGCGAGTTCGGCTGCATGCGCCGCCTGCCGTTCTGCAAGCAGTATCTCGAGGACGTGCTGACCAACCTCGACGAGGACAAGCTGCACTGGGCCTTCTACAGCTTCCGCGAAGACGCCTGGGACGGCATGGACTACGAGCTTGGCTCGGACAAGGTGAACTGGAAATATTGGGAAGCGCAGGAGAATAACGAGCCCGATCCGGTCAAGCGCAAGTCGACGTCCGAGTTCGAACCGATCTCCAAGCGCTTGGCGGCGGGCAAGTAATCGTTATTGGCGCAATTCCGGACGGACCACGCTTTCCCGGAACTGCGCTACGCTAAAAACTTCAGTCCGTTGACGATCTTGTCGATGCGCTTGCGGTCGCCATGCAGGCCGAGCCCGACGATGTCGAGCCCGGCGGCAGGCGTTGCCGCCACCGAGGCGCGGTTGTCGGCGTCGTTGTTCGTTACGAACAGCGGCCGCGTGTAGATCGAAAACGCCATGCCGCGCGAACGGGCCCGCTCGAAGGTTCGCCGTATCGTCTGGCTGTCCGCGCCATAGACGAAGACCGGTTCGCGGATCATCGCGAGATAAAAATTGTCGTCATTGTCCTTATAGGGCTCGCCTGCCATTTCGGGATAACCGTGCATCAGCCCGCCGGTCAGGAATGCCGAGACATTCACCTTCTGCCAGGGCGCGAGTTTGTCGAGGAGGATGAGAGCGGTCTTGGTCGGGTACATCATGACCCAAGGCTAGCCGCGTCCGGCGCAAGGGTCTTGAACGTTTGTGCGAGCGCCACGACATTGCGGTTTCAGCCAGCGCGGACCCCGCATGATGTCTCCCGCATCAATGACCGAAGACTTCATCGCCACCGACGAGCCGGTCCACGGGCTGCAGCGTCTGGTCGCGCGCTTCGGTGGCCACGCCTACGATCCGCATCGCCACGAAACCTATGCCGTCGGCCACACGCTTTGGGGCGCGCAGGCCTTCCGTTATCGTGGCAGCGACCGGATCAGCGTCCGGGACGAATGCATGGTCATCCATCCCGATGAGGTGCATGACGGCCATGCCGGTGTGCCCGAGGGCTTTTCCTACCGCATGCTCTACATCGAGCCGTGGCTCGTCTGTCGGGCGCTGGGCCGCGACCGCCTGTTGCCCTTCGTGCCCGAAGTGGTCGAGCGCGATGCCGCACTTGCCGCTCTGATCGATGATGCCTTCGCCGATTTCCCCTATCCGATGGAGCTGCTGCAGGCTGATGCCTTCATATCCGATGTCGCAGCACACCTCGCCCGGCGCAGCGATGACGCAGGGCTGCAGCGCGTGGCGGCACTGCCCGTCGACGAGGTCGCCGTAGCACGCTCGTTCCTGACCGAAGAGTTCGACCGGCAGGTGACGTCAGGCGATCTCGAACGCATCACCGGCCTCGACCGTTTCGAACTTTCCCGCGCCTTCCGCCGCTTGATCGGCACCTCGCCGCACCGCTATCTCGTCGGGCGCAGGCTGGCGCACGCCCGCTCCCGCATGGCCGCGGGCGAGGGGTTGGCCGAGGCTGCGGCGGCCTCGGGTTTTGCCGACCAGAGCCACATGACGCGTCATTTCCGCGCCCGTTTCGGCATCACGCCGGGGCGTTTTGCTACGCTGGCCAGTGCATCCCAAGCGTGACAACTGGCCCCCACAGTACCGCATCGTGCACCATGAAAGCTCGGCCGGGCAGGTCTATTGCAACCTGTCCCTTGAAATGCGCCCGGAGTTAATGCCGTGACCGACACCGCCATATCCGCCCGCTCGTCGTCCGCCGATGGTACGGTGATGGCAATTCTTCTCGCGGTCAGCTTCAGCCATTTCCTCAACGACGTCATGCAGTCGCTGATCTCGTCGCTCTATCCGATGCTGAAGGACGACTATCATCTCGACTTCTGGCAGATCGGCCTTCTGACCACGACCTTCCAGGTCACCGCGTCGCTGTTGCAGCCGGTCATCGGCATGTACACCGACAAGAAGCCGCTGCCATTCTCGCTGCCCATTGGCATGTGCCTGACGCTGATCGGCCTGCTGACGCTGGCTTTCGCGCACAGCTATTCGATGCTGCTCGTCGGCTCGGCCTTCGTCGGACTGGGCTCGGCGATCTTCCATCCCGAATCGTCACGCGTCGCGCGTCTCGCCTCCGGCGGCCGCTTCGGCCTCGCCCAGTCGCTGTTCCAGGTCGGCGGCAATTTCGGTTCGGCGCTCGGGCCGCTGCTCGCCGCCCTCATCGTCGTGCCTCTGGGGCAGGGTGGTATCGCCTGGTTCTCGATCGCGGCGATGGTCGGCATCGTCGTGCTGATCCGCGTCAGCGTCTGGTACAGCCGCCACATCGTCAGCGCCGCCAAACGCGCGGCACCGACCTTGTTCAATCCGCTGCCGCGCAACAAGGTCATTTCGGCGCTGGTCGTGCTCGCCATTCTGGTCTGCTCCAAGCAGGCCTACACGGCCAGCCTGTCGAGCTACTACACCTTCTATGTCATCGAGCGCTTCGGCGTGTCGGTGCAGGAATCGCAGTATCTGCTGTTCCTGTTCCTCGGCGCGGCGGCACTCGGCACCTTCCTCGGCGGCCCGATCGGCGACCGTTTCGGCGCCAAGACGGTGATCTGGTTCTCGATCCTCGGCGTTTTGCCGTTCACGCTGATGCTGCCTTATGCCGACCTGTTCTGGACCAAGGTGCTGACCGTGCTGATCGGCCTGATCCTGGCCTCGGCCTTCTCCGCCATCGTCGTCTTCGCCCAGGAACTGGTGCCCGGCCGCGTCGGTCTCATCGCCGGCATCTTCTTCGGCTTCGCCTTCGGCATCGGCGGCATCGCCGCCGCGGTGCTGGGTGTGATCGCCGATTCACACGGCATCGAGTATGTCTTCAAGCTCTGCTCGTTCCTGCCGATGCTGGGCCTGCTGACCGTGTTCCTGCCCAACATGAAGGCGGCGCGTCTCGGCGCGGCCTGAGCCTCGTCGCCAGGAGCGTGATATCAGGTCACGCTCCGCCGATCGCCGGAACGTTGCGCAGCTTGTCGGGATTGCGCGTCACGTAGATCGCAATCACCTTTCCGTCCTCGATGTTGAGCGCCGTCGTCTGGACCGTCGTTTCCTCTTCCAGGGTGACGAACCCCGGCAAACCATCGATGATCGCATAACGGATCAGCCGTGACGGACGCAGGGCAAACAGGCGTGCAAGGCTGGCGTGGCGTGCCATGACGGCAGCGATCCCGACCAACGGCTGGGACGGGGCCGCAACCCGGCCACCACCATCGGCATAGGTAACGACATCCTCGGCGAGCATCGAACGCAAGGCTGCGAGATCGCCCGTCCTCGATGCATCGAAAAAGGCTGCGGCAAAGCGCAGGCCTTCCTCTTTCGGAACGGCAAAACGCGGCCTGGCGTCATGGATATGCGCCCGCGCCCGACTGGCGAGCTTGCGGCATGTCGTGGCTTCGCGGCCGATGGCTTCCGCTACCGCCTCGAATTTCAGCCCGAACACGTCGTGCAGCAGAAACGCCGCCCGCTCCAAAGGCGACAGGCGCTCCAGCGCGATCATCAGGGGCAGCGTTATGTCGTCGGCAGCCTCGCCGTCCTCGGGGTCGAAGATCGGGTCCGGCAACCAGGGGCCGACATAGGTCTCACGCAGCCTTCGGCTCGATTTGAGTTCGTTGAGGCACAGGCGCGTAACGATGGTGCGCAGATAGGCAGCCGGCGCCTCCACCATGCTGCGGTCGGCGGCGAGCCAACGCAGCCAGGCGTCGTGGACGACGTCCTCCGCATCGGCTGTCGATCCCAGCATGCGATAGGCAAGCCGGACTAGGCCCGGCCGCTGCTCGGTGAAGGTCGAGGTCAACGAAATCTCGTTCATCGCACGCCAGACTAGGCCGGCAGCAAGGCGGCGTCACGCCCGCGCGCAAACTGAAGTGCTGCCTCGGCGACGCGCTTGCCGAGGTGACGGGCAGTGGCGAGATCGGATTCGGGCGGCGCCGTGTCGGGACCCTCGTCGGTGTTCGACTGGGCTGCGGCTCCAAGCCAGAACCCGAGCCGATTGAGGTCGGCTTCCGAGCCCTGAGCAGAGCTGTTGGCCGGTGGCAGGTCGAGATTGATCCAGTGCATGCCGTGCTGTGCCGCAAACAGCGTGAGTTGGATCAGCGTGGCGAGCTTGTCGCCGGACCGGGCGCCCGAGTTTGTAAAGCCGGCCGCAAGCTTGTCCTTCCACAGATAGCCCCTTGCCATCACCGACCGTGAGCTTGCCTCGGCAAAGCTTTTGAACGCCGCCGAGGCAGCACCCATGTAGGTCGGCGTGCCGAAGATGATCGCTTGCGCCGCCTCAAGGTCGTCCCAGTGCCGATCGACGTCTTCAACCGGCAGCAGCAGCGCCTCCGCGCCCTCGACTTTACGCACGCCGGCCTCAATTGCTTCTGCCTGACGCCGCGTGTGGCCGAAGCCGCTGTGAAAGACGATCGCGATGCGAGTCGAGGTTCGGGTGGTGGTCACATTGTCCATGGTCATATCCTCTGCCGGTGCTGTTACTGAAGACATGACAAGGCAAGGTCGCAGAACGTGACATGCCGGGAGATCTTGCGCTCCCGGCGTCATCGCTGTGAGTGCCCAGGCCTCGCCTGGGCACGGCCCGGGCGGGCCTGATCAGAGCCGGTTGATCGACACCCCGCCGTCGGCGAGCAGGGCTGCGCCCGTGGTGAAGCTCGAGGCTTCCGAAGCGAGATAGAGCGCTGAGCGGGCGATCTCTTCGGGCTGTGCGATGCGCTTCAGTGCGTGTAGGCCCTCGACGAAGGCGCGCTCGTCGGCGGTCTTGAACGTCGCCATGGGCGTGTCAGTGCCGCCCGGCAAAAGTGCGTTGACTCGGATGCCCTGCGAGCCGTATTCCGCCGCCAGCACCTGCGTCAGGCCGATAAGCCCTGCCTTGCTCGCGGCATAGGCCGCCATGCCCGGCATGCCGGTGGTGTAGCCGACGAAGGTCGAGGTGAAGATCAACGAGCCGCCACCGCGCTCCAGCATCGCCGGGATCTGGTACTTGGCGCCGAGATAGGCACTGGTCAGGTTGGTCTCCATCACCTCTGTCCAGCTTGCCAGTTCCAGCCCGGTGATCGGACCCATCTCGCCGACGAGGCCGACATTGTTGAAGGCGATGTCGAGGCCGCCGAACTGCGCCTCTGCCTTCTCGACCAGGGCGCGGGCAAAGGCCTCGTCCCTGACGTCGCCGGCAAGTGCTACCGCCTGGCCGCCGTCGGCGCAGATTTCCCTGGCGAGCGCTTCCAATGCGGCGGCGCCACGCGCTGCAAGCACAACACGCGCGCCTTGCCGCGCAAACAGCGTCGCCGTCGCGCGGCCGATGCCCGAGCTTGCTCCGGTGACGATTGCGGTTTTTCCATTCAGATCGAACATGTCTGCTCCTGTGGGCGTTTCGGCCGGAGGCATCCGGCTCTGACCCACAGGTCGCAATTCGGTGCTCGACGGGCCACCCGATACGTGCGGCGTGAAGCGGCGGTGAAACCGCTGTCGCCAACAGAGGCGCGAACGGTAGGCGCCGTCGCACGCGGCTGTCGGCCTGGTGATGGCGTTGAACACTCTGACGGAAGCTTGGCCGACACGACTTCGGCACTGTTTCTCCAACGCTTGACCTGATGAAGGGCGGTCTCTACGTTCCGATCGTCAAGACTTTGCGGGTGGACGCGCCACCCCATTCAAATATGACCCCCCAAGAAATGATTGAGATTTTGCTCGACGCCGAGTCGCGGGACCCGAACACATTGGGCGAGTTGCTCTGGGACGCCTACGGCCAGTTCGACAAAGGCTTCCCGATCGATAATCTGCGCCCACTGCTGAGCTCACCGTCCGAGAAGGTGCTTGGCCTCGGCGCATTTCTGGCGAACGAGCTTGGATGGCGCGCGAGGGCGATGATACCGGAGCTTGCGGAACTCATGGGTTCTTCGAACGCGGGTATCCGCTTCAATGCGATTGGCGCATTGACTGACTGTACGACGCAAGAGCACGGCGAGATTTTGGGCAAACTTCTTCAGTGCTTGGAGGATCCTGACAGCGGTGTGCGCTGGCGTGTGATTGAATTCATTCGTCTGTCTGGTTCAGGGCAATTTGCCATGGCAATCAGAAACGCTGCATCGCAGCGGCCAAACTCGATCTACACCGAGCTCGATCTGTCGTTCCGCTATTCGAGGACGGTGACCGAAACAATGGTGCGGCAACTGGCGAGCCATTCCCATCCTGGGTTACGTCTGTTCGCGGCGGGGCTGGCCTTGAGGCCGCGCAAGATCATAGATGAGAATTTTGCCAAGATCGTCCTGGAAGCCGGCGAGCCGGAGCCATGCGGTCTGATCTCCCGAGCTTTTCAATTGCACGCTGTGCCCACCAGTGCCGAGTTCGGGCGAGTGGAGAATTCGCAAATGAAAGACTCCAGCACCTCCGGAGTTTTTCGGGGTGATGGGCATTTGAAGAAGCGTGGCGCAAAACGGCAGGCCCCGTCGCAAACAGTCTAAGGCTGGTCGTCGGATTTCGCTAGTGCTACACCTCGCGCTCCCAAGCTTCCGGCATCAGCGAGGCCCTGAAAAATGCGGAAATATTCGGTTTTTGCCATAGCCCGTGAGGCGATGCGGGGACACAAGGGCTGGGAGGAACAGTGGTCCTCGCCTGAGCCGAAAAGCGAATACGACGTCATCATCGTCGGTGCCGGTGGCCATGGCCTGGCAACCGCCTATTATCTCGCCAAGGAGCACGGCATCACCAATGTGGCGGTGCTGGAAAAGGGCTGGCTCGGTGGTGGCAACACCGGCCGCAACACCACCATCATCCGCTCCAACTATCTTTACGACGAATCGGCCGGCATCTACGACCACGCCCTGAAGCTGTGGGACGGTCTCAGCCAGGACCTCAATTACAACGTCATGTATTCAGCGCGCGGCGTGATGATGCTGGCACACAACGTTCACGACGTGCAGGTGCTGAAGCGCCATGTCCATGCCAATCGTCTCAACGGCATCGACAATGAATGGCTGACGCCCGAGCAGGCGCGGGAGTTCTGCCCGCCGCTCAACATCTCGGCCTCGGCGCGTTATCCTGTCGTTGGCGCCGCCTTGCAGCGCCGCGGCGGCACCGCTCGCCACGACGCGGTTGCCTGGGGTTATGCCCGCGGCGCCTCCGATCGCGGCGTCCACATCATCCAGAATTGCGAAGTGACGGGCGTGCGCCGTACGCCCGACGGTCGCGTCTCGGGCGTCGAGACCTCGAAGGGCTTCATCGGCGCCAAGAAGGTCGGCGTCGTTGCCGCAGGGCACACCTCGGTCATCATGAACATGGCCGGCGTGCGCATGCCGCTCGAAAGCTACCCGCTGCAGGCGCTGGTATCGGAGCCGGTCAAGCCGGTATTCCCGTGCGTTGTCATGTCCAACACGGTACATGCCTATATCTCGCAGTCCGACAAGGGCGAGCTGGTCATCGGCGCCGGCACCGACCAGTACATCTCTTATTCGCAGACCGGCGGCCTGCACATCATCAACCACACGCTCGATGCGATCTGCGAGATGTTCCCGATGTTCACGCGCATGAAGATGCTGCGTTCGTGGGGCGGCATCGTCGACGTCACGCCGGATCGTTCGCCGATCCTGGCCAAGACGCCGGTGCCGGGTCTTTACGTCAATTGCGGCTGGGGCACGGGCGGCTTCAAGGCGACGCCCGGTTCGGGCAACGTCTTTGCCCACACCATTGCCCGCGACGAGCCGCACCCGATCAACGCGCCCTTCACCATCGAGCGCTTCCGCACCGGCCGTCTCATCGACGAGGCGGCAGCCGCGGCCGTCGCGCACTGATGACAACGCTCGCCGCCACCATAGCGGCCGTGGCCGCGCCCTTCGTCCTTGCCGACGAAAAGGGCATGCTGCACGTACCTGACGCCAGCGAGGTCCGGCTGCAGACGATCAGCCGCAGCGACAACGAGGCGGAGTGGCCGTTCTCGGTCGCCTCGGGCCTGCTTGCGTGTGTGTGGAGTGGCGGGCGCCGGGTCGTTTCTTTCATCGACACGCCTGACGATCCCGATGATGAGCACGATGCGCCGCCTGGGCGCCACGTCATCGTCTCGGCCAACCCGTTCGAGCTTACCTTCCTCAACATCTCAAGCCGCGACCTGTTCCTGCCGGCCGACAACGTCGAGACGCTGATCAAGCGCGTCGCTCCGTTCGAGGCCTTGGGGCGGCGGCTCTGCGACCAGCCGCAAGGCACCATTGTCGGCCCCGGCGAACTCTAGGGATCATCAAGATGCTTCTCATTCACTGCCCCTATTGCGAGGAAGAGCGTCCCGAGCTCGAGTTCCGCAATGCCGGCGAAGCGCATATCGCGCGCTCGACCAACATCGCCGCCGAGAGCGACGAGGACTTCGAAAAGTTCTTCTTCATCCGCTCCAACCCGAAGGGTGTAATCTTCGAACGCTGGCGCCACATCCATGGCTGCGCGCGCTTCTTCAACGCCGCCCGCGACACCATCACCGACCGCTTCCTTCTGACCTACAAGGCCGGCGAGCCCAAGCCGGACCTCGAGAAGCTCAAGGCAGACGGTGGCCCGGCCGCCTGGGCCAACCGCCCGCCTGACCAGCTCAACGAAAAGCCCAAGGCAAAACGCTCGACCAAGGGAGAGGCATGATGGCTGGATCCTACCGCATTTCCGGCCAGGGGCGCCTGACGCCGGCCAAGACCGCGCGCTTTACCTTCGACGGCAAGTCGATGACCGGCCTTGCCGGTGACACCGTCGCGTCGGCGCTGCTCGCCAATGGCGTGCATCTCGTCGGCCGCTCGTTCAAGTATCACCGTCCGCGCGGCATCCTCTCCGCTGGCGCCGAGGAGCCGAACGCGCTGGTCACCGTCAGCCGCGACGCTGCGCGCAAGACGCCCAATGTGCGGGCCACCGTGCAGGAGCTCTATGACGGCCTGACCGTCGCCTCGCAGAACCGCTGGCCGTCGCTGTCCTTTGACGTCGGTGCCGTCAACGATATCGCGTCGCCGATGTTCTCGGCCGGCTTCTACTACAAGACCTTCATGTGGCCGAAGGCTGCCTGGCACAAGTTCTACGAGCCCAATATCCGCGCCGCGGCCGGTCTTGGTGTAGCACCGGACCAACCCGATCCCGACCATTATTCGGCGCTCTACGCCCATTGCGAGGTGCTGGTGCTCGGCGGCGGCGCTGCCGGCCTGGCTGCGGCACTTGCTGCGGCCGAAACCGGCGTCCGCGTCATCATTTGCGACGAGCAGGCCGAGTTCGGCGGCGCGCTGCGTTATGAGAAGGGTGCAGTCATCGACGGCCAGGACGGCTGGAGCTGGGCGCAAGATGTGGTGGCGAAACTCGCCGCAATGGACAACGTCACCGTTCTGTCGCGCACCACGGCCTTCGGATACTACGCCCAGAATTTCGTCGGCCTCGTCGAGCGTGTCACCGACCATCTTGCGCGCCCCGGCCGCGACGAGCCGCGCGAGCGGTTGTGGCAGGTTCGCGCCAAGCGCGTTGTCATCGCCACCGGCGCCATCGAGCGTCACATGGTGTTTGCCAACAATGACCGCCCGGGTGTCATGCTGGCATCCGCGGCGCGCACCTTCCTCAACCATTACGGCGTCGTCGTCGGCAGACAGATTGGCGTCTATACCGCCAATGACAGCGCCTATGCCGCGGCCATCGACCTCAAGAAGGCCGGCGTCGGCGTCGCCGCCGTCGTCGACCTGCGCGACAACCCGTCTGGCCCGCTTGTCGATGAAGCACGCGCGCTCGGCATCGAGGTCAACCATGGCCGCGCCGTCACCAGCGTCAATGGCAGCCAGCGGATCAAGTCGATGACCGTGCAGGCCAAGGGCGGCGGCGCCGAGCGCACCATCGCCGTCGACGCGCTGCTGATGTCAGCCGGCTGGACGCCATCGGTGCACATGTTCTCGCAGTCGCGCGGCAAGGTTGCTTTCGACGACGCCACCAAGCGCTTCCTGCCCGGTACCTATGCTCAGGATTGCGTCTCGGTCGGCGCCTGCAACGGCTTCGACTCGCTCGAAGACACCGTCGCGCAGGCGCTTGAGGCCGGCGCCAATGCCGCCCGCGATGCTGGGGCCAAGTCAAGCAAGGGTGTCACGCTCAAGGTCGAGGCTTCCGAAGGCTGGACCGGCGGTATGCTCGGTTCCGGCCCGGGTGCCGGTGCCGGTACCACGGTCAAGGCCTTCGTCGACTTCCAGAACGACGTCACCGCCAAGGACATCCGCCAGGCAGTGCATGAAGGCATGCGCTCGATCGAGCACGTCAAGCGCTTCACCACCAACGGCATGGCCACCGACCAGGGCAAGACGTCCAACATGCACGGCCTTGCCATCGCGGCTGAGGCGCTAAACAAGGACATCCCGGCCGTCGGACTCACCACCTTCCGCGCGCCCTACACACCGGTGACCTTCGGCGCCATCGTCAACCACGCCCGCCACGGGCTGTTCGACCCGACGCGCAAGACCCCGACCCATAGCTGGGCCGAGAGCCATGGCGCGGTGTTCGAGGATGTCGGCCAGTGGAAGCGCGCCTGGTATTTTCCACGCGCCGGCGAAGACATGCATCAAGCCGTCGACCGCGAATGCGTCACCGTCCGCAAGTCTGCCGGCCTGTTCGACGCCTCCACCCTCGGCAAGATCGAGGTGGTCGGTCCTGACGCCGCCAGGTTCATGGAGCTGCTCTACACCAACCCGTGGGAAAAGCTCGAAGTGGGCCGCTGCCGTTATGGCATCATGCTGCGCGAGGACGGATTCATCTATGACGACGGCGTCGTCGGCCGCCTGGCGCAGGACCGCTTCCACGTCACTACGACGACAGGCGGTGCTGCCCGCGTCATGAACCACATGGAAGACTATCTCCAGACCGAGTTCCCCGATCTCGACGTCTGGTTGACCTCGGTCTCCGAGCAGTGGGCCGTGATTGCGGTCCAAGGCCCCAACTCGCGTGACATCATCGAGCCGCTGGTCGAGGGCATCGACATGTCCGACGAGGCCATGCCGCACATGTCGGTGCGCGAGGGCATGATTTGTGGTGTGCCGACCCGCCTGTTCCGCATGTCCTTCACCGGCGACCGCGGCTTCGAGGTCAACGTGCCTGCCGATTATGGCCGCGCGGTGTGGGAAGCTTTGTGGGCCGAGGGCCAGAAGCACGGCGCCTGCGCCTATGGCACAGAGGCGATGCACGTGCTGCGCGCCGAGAAGGGCTACATCATCGTCGGCCAGGACACTGACGGCACCGTCACGCCCAATGACGCCGGCCTCGACTGGGCTGTCGGCAAGAAGAAGACCGACTTCGTCGGCATTCGCGGCATGACGCGCCCCGACCTTGTCGCCAAGGGCCGCAAGCAACTCGTTGGCCTCAAGACCAAGGATCCGCGCACTGTGCTCGAAGAGGGTGCCCAGATCGTCGAGAACCCCAAGCAGGCGATCCCGATGAAGATGATCGGCCACGTCACCTCGAGCTACTGGTCGGCCAATTGCGACCGCTCGATCGCCATGGGCCTCGTGCTCGGCGGTCGCGACCGGATTGGCGAGACGCTCTACGTGCCGATGCCCGATGGCGTCATCGAGGTGGAAGTCACCGGAACCGTATTCTTCGACGAGAAGGGAGACCGCCTCAATGGCTAAGGTCGCAATCGCAACCCGTCAGCCGGCGCATGCCGGCAAAAGCCTCGGCGGGCATGGCGTTTCGCTCAAGGTTCTGGAACCGGCCAGCCGCATGTCGCTGCGTGCCCGCCCAGCCGCCGTCGCCGCGCTGTCCAAGGCGATCGGCGTGACCCTTCCGGAGAAACCCAAGAGCTCGGCCGTCAAGGCTGGCCGCACCGTGCTCTGGCTCGGCCCTGACGAATGGCTTGTTATCGACGAGGCCGGCGGCGATCCCATCGGCGACTGCGCTTCGGTCAAGGGCCTGCACTCGGCGGTCGATGTCTCGCATCGCAATGTCGGCATCGCCGTCATTGGCCCCAATGCGGCTGATACCATCAATGCCGGCTGCCCGCAGGACCTGTCGCTTGCAGCCTTCCCGGTGGGTGCTGCCTCGCGCACCGTGCTCGGCAAGGTCGAGATGGTGCTTCTGCGCACCGGCGAGGATGCCTTCCGTCTGGAATGCTGGCGCTCGTTCTCCGACTATGTCTGGGGCTTCCTGTCAGAGGCGGCCCGCGACGGCTAGTTCGCGCGAGCTTTCTTCAGAAGAGCTGCCTCGCCCCGGAACCTCGGGGCAGGGCAGGCGTTTGTTCTCGACGCTGTAGAGAGGACAAATCCATGCCATCCATGCCCGTGCAAACCACCGGCCGGATGCGGCCGAAGCGCGAAAGGCGCGCCCGCCGCAACGACGAACGGCCGAAGGATCAGCACGTCCTGCAGCAGGAACTCGACGAAGCCCTGGAAGACAGCTTTCCTGCCAGCGACCCGGTGTCGGTCACCTCGACGACGATTTCCGGTTCGCCGACAGGCGACGCCAAGGGCGGGAAGCACTAGGCTCTCGCGCCGTGACATGCGGCGCGCTACCGGGGCCGCCCGGGTGGTGGCGAGGTCACGGCCTGGATCCTAGGATTCAGGCCGTGACCTACGAAACGTGACGCCGGGCAAAGCGCGCAACCCTCAGCGACGACCTCACCTGCTACGGACCGGACGAGCAAGCCCCCAGAAACGAAAAAGCCGCCCTGGGACGGGCGGCTTTTCTGGAGGGACTGAGAAACCGCTCAGTTGAAGCTCGGTACGATCCAGGGATTGACGTCGATGCCGATGCGCGGCTTCTCCGCGCCGATTGCGTTGGTGGTCTGCGGGCCCTTGTCCTCCCTGATCGAGCCGGTCAAACCACAGTCGAGCTTCTGGCCCGAGATGGTTTGGGTGCACACAGTGGGCTGGTGCGTCGTCTTGTGGGTGTCGTTTGCCATTGCAAAGCCGCTCGTCGCGGCGAGAGCCGCGAGCGCCAGAATAGTCCGTCGCATTGTCATCTCCGTAAATTTTACCGTACGTGTACGGTGTGACTTACAGATACGGCCGCACCCTGCGTTTTGCAAGGGATAAACCGTACGCGTACGAAATTATTATGGATGCACTGACTGCACTGCTACCCAGGGCACTTGCCGGGTTCGTCGGTGAGCGGCGGCGTCTCGCTGGCGGCAAGGCCTGCCATGGCTAGGTCGCCCATCCGCATCACATAGGCCTTCGGATCGCCGAAGGGGTAGAAGGGGAAGGTGATCAGCAGCGACACCGAGCCGTGTGCAACGGTCCACAGTGCGGTGGCGATGGCGCGTGCATCGCCTTTCAGCACGCCGGCGGCAAGGCAGGCATGCACCCGTTCGATGATGATCTGGAAAGCCGGGTTCTCTCGCTCCATCTCGTCGAACGTCTCTTCGGGCGGATGCTTCAGCTTCTCGGTCATGAACACGGTGCGGTATTCGTTGGGATTGCCGAGGCCGAATTCCGCATATTCGCTCAGCGCCGCCCGCATTGCCTCGACGGGATCCTCGGGCTGGTTCTGCCGCATCCGCCGCGCCAAGTCGGCGAAGGCATCCTCGGCCAGCGCCATCAGAATTTCCTGTTTGTCGGCGAAATAGGAATAGACCGACATCGGCGCATAGCCGACCCGCGTGGCGAGCTTGCGGATCGTCAGGCCTTCGTAGCCTTCTTCCCGTACGAGCGCGTGGGCCGCCGCCACCAGTTCGGCCCTGAGTTCGGCCTTCTGGAGTTCGCGTCGCTGTGCTGCACTGCTGGACAAGAACCCGCCCTACTACTTCCCTTGATCAGATTGGCCGAGTCTATACGCCGGCCAATGATGCGGCAAGGCGATCAACGACGTAGCTCATCGGGACTAAGGCCGGCTGAGGGGCGGCCAGGGGTCAGGCGGTTTCGCGCTTGGGCTCGACGAACGTCATGGTCAGCCAGCGCGCCGTCAATGCCGGCTTCTTCTGGTCCTCGATCTCGATCGTCACATCATGCGTCGCCTGGATCCAGCCGGACGGGCGGATCTTCAGGCCAGAAAGGACGAAGCGGGTGCGGATGCGCGAGCCGGTTTTCACAGGGGCGACGAATTTCAGCTCCTCGAAACCCTGGTTGATGCCCATGCTGCCGCCTTCGAGCGAAGGCAGCGTGTCGAAGGTCATCGCCGAAAGCAGGGACAAGGTCAGGAAGCCATGCGCGATGGTGCCGCCGAAAGGCGTTTCGGCCGCAGCACGGTCGGGGTCGCAATGGATGAACTGATGGTCGTCGGTCGCGTCTGCGAATTGGTCGATCATGCGCTGGGTGACGGTACGCCATGGCGAGACGCCAACCTCCTTGCCGAGATTGGCCTGAAGTTCGTCGAGGGTGATCGATTTCAGGCTCATTGCATCCTGTCCTGCATAAGAAAAAGTCATGCGGCGCTGTAACTGCGAGGACTGATACAGAATCAGACACGCCATGTCATCGCTTGCGGCGCCAAAACAGTCGCAGATTGGCCAGTATCAGCAGATGATTTTGCTATTCGGCCGGCTCGACGCCGGTGTAGGCGGCTTCCTCGAGCTCGCGCTTGAGGCGGCTCTCCTCGGCGACTTTGGGCGTGATGAAGCGTCCGAGCAGCAGATAGGCCACCGGCGTAAGGAACAGTGTGGAGATCGTGGCGAGTCCGAGGCCACCGACGATCACCCAGCCGAGCGCGATGCGCGCCTCGGCGCCGGCGCCCTGGGCCAGCACAAGCGGCAGGCCGCCGAGCACGGTGCAGATCATCGTCATCATGACAGGCCGCAACCGGATCGTTGCCGCTTCCTCGATCGCCTGGCGCACGCCCATGCCGCGGTCGCGCAACTGGTTGGCAAACTCGACCACCAGAATGCCGTTCTTGGCCATCACGCCGACAAGCAGCACGAGCCCGATCTGGCTGTAGGCGTTGAGCGACGTGCCGGTCAGGATCAGCGCGAAAACGGCGCAGGCGAGGCCCAAGGGCACCGTCGCCATGATGATGACAGCCGAAACGAAGCTCTCGAACTGGGCCGCCAGCACCAAGAGGATGATGACGATGGCAAAGCCGAAGATCGTCAGCATGCTGCCGCTGGTCTCGTTCAGCGTCGCCGCCTCGGCGAGCGGCAGCAGGCGGCTGCCCGCCGGCAGGACCGGTGCCGCGATCTGCTCGACTTCCTTCAGTGCATCGCCGAGCGCAAAATCGTCGGCCAGGCCAGCGGTGATGGCGACGGAGCGCTGCTGCTGTTCGCGTGACAGCGACGGCGGCACGGCGCGTTCGCTGAGCGTGGCGATCGTCGACACCGGCACGAAGCGGCCGTCGGTCGTCCTGATGAAGATGTTCTCGAGGTCGGTCGAATCGTTGATCGGATTGGTGGTCGAGACCAGCTTCACGTCGTAGCTGCGGTCCTCGATGAAGACGCTGGTGATCTTGCGGCCGTCGAGCATCGCCTGCAGGGCAGGGGACAGGCCCTTGATGTCGATGCCGAGGTCGGAGGCGCGCTCGCGGTCGACGGTGACGAACAACTGCGGCTGGTTGGCGTCGGTCGAAAGCCGCGGCTGGCGGAAGCGCGGATCCTTCTCCATCTCGGCCAGCACCTTGGCGGCGGCGGTGCCGAGATCGGCATAGCTGTTGCCGATCAGCGCGAATTGCAGGCCGTTGCCGGCGCCGCGAATGCCCAGGCTGTTGGGCTGTCCGACCGTGGTGCGCACGCCGGGCACCTGGCTGGTGCGGGCCAGGATGTCGGCGGCGATCTCTTGCTGGGTGCGGCTGCGCTCGCTCCACGGCGCCAGCGACAGCACCATGAAACCGCTATTGTTGTTGTTGCCCATGCCGGCGCTGACGAAGGTGCTCTCGATCTCGCCCGACTTGCGCAGCGGCTCGATCAGCCCCTCGATGCGGCGCAATTGCGAGGCGGTGTAGTCGAGGCTGACGCCTTGCGGGGCCGAGACGCGCAGCATCACCAGCGAGCGGTCCTCGGTCGGCGTCAGCTCCTGGCGCACGCTTCCGAAGGCGACATATGCCGCGCCCGCGAACAGAAGCGACACGAGGATGACGATAGCGGGCGCATTGAGGCAGGCATGCAAGCAGAGTTTGTAGAGCGCGGCGAGCTTCGTGCCGATCTTGCCGAGCACGCCGCCATGGCTGTGCTCGATGCTCTTTTCGGTCAGCATGCGCGAGGCCAGCATCGGACACAGCGACAGAGCCACGATCGACGACAGAAGCACCGAGATCGCCAGCACGAAGCCGAACTCGCGAAACAGGCCGCCGGTCTGGCCGGGCAGGAACGAGATCGGGATGAACACTGCGGCAAGTGTCGCCGTCGTTGCCACCACCGCGAAAAACACCTCCTGCGTGCCAAGCACTGCAGCCGCCCGCGGGCCCATGCCCTCATTGCGGCGGCGGACGATGTTTTCGAGCACGACGATGGCGTCGTCGACGACGAGGCCTGTCGCCAGCACCAGCGCCAGCAGCGTCAGGATATTGACCGAGAAGCCTGCAAGATAGATGCCGGCGATCGTGCCGATCATTGCCACCGGCATGGCAAAGCCCGGGATCAGCGTCGCGCGCCAGTCCTGCAGAAAGGCATAGATGACGATCAGAACGATCGTTACCGACAAGATCAGCGCGATCTCGACCTCGTGGATGGCGCCCTGGACAAATGTTGCGTCATCCGACGTCACTCGGATGGTCATGCCGGGGGGCAGCGTGGTCTGGATCCTCTCTGCTGCCGCGCGCACGCCCTTGGAGATGTCGAGCGTGCTCGATTGAGCCTGGCGCACGATGCCGATGCCGATGCCGGTCTTGCCGTCGGAGCGCAAGGAGGTCGAGCCCGGGTCGCCGCCGAGCGTGACGGTGGCGACGTCGCCGAGCTTGGTCTTGCCGTTGATGATGATGCTCTCGAAGGCCTCGGGCGTCGTCACAGCCGCACTTGCGCGGACGATCAGGTCCTGATTGCCGACGGTCAGCGACCCAGCGGGTGCGTCGAATGACACGCTCGCCAGCGCGTTCGAGATGTCGGCCAGCGTCAGGCCGAGGCTCGCCACCTTGGCCTGGTCGATGTCGACGCGGAAGATCTTGGCGCGGTCGCCATAGGTCTGCACGTCGGCGACGCCGTCGACGGCGGCCAGCGTGTCGACGATCTGGTCCTCGACAAGGATCGTCATGTCCTCGACCGGCATGGTGTCGGAGGTCACCGCCAGCCGCATCACAGCGTCGGCATTGGCGTCGGCCTTGACGATGCGCGGCGCATCGGCGTCGTCGGGCAGCGAGTTGGTCACCCGGCCGACAGCGTCGCGCATGTCGGAGGCGGCAACGTTGAGGTCGACGCCGTCATTGAATTCGACTGTTACCCGGCTGTTGCCGTAGGACGAGCTCGACGAGATCGATTTGACGCCGGTGACGCGCGCCACAGCCCCTTCGACAACTGCCGTCACCTCACGGTCGACGATCTCGGCCGCGGCGTCGGAGTAGCCGGTCGATACCGTGATGACCGGCCGGTCGACGTCGGGCAGCTCACGCACCTCGACGCCGTAGAAGGCGGCGAGGCCGGCGACCACGATCAGCGTGTTGATGACGAAGGCCAGCACCGGTCGACGCACGAACAGTGCGGTGATGCCTTTTTCGGCGTTCTCGTTCTGCATTGTGCTCATGCCGGCGCTCCCGCTCAGGAGCCGCTGCCGCCGGCCTCGCGGCCGGCAATCAGCAACTCGGCGCCTTCGCGCACCGTATGGATGCCCTCGGTCACCACCTTGTCGCCTGATGTCAGCGCCGCCTGCACCAGCACGCTGTCGGTGTTGCGCTGGATGATGCGCACCGGCACGCGCTTGGCCTTGCCGTTGTCGAGCGCCCAGACGAAGGCGCCGTCGCCACCCCACTGGATCGCCAATGGGTCGACCGAGGGATAGGTGTCGCCGGGAAACTGCATCGCGACCTGGAACGACATGCCAGCGCGCAGTGCGTCGTCGTCATTGTCGATCCGCGCCTGGATGCGCAGCGTGCGGCTCTGTTCATCGAGGCGATTGTCGACGGCACTGACCTCGCCTTCGAACACCCGGCCGGGGCGCGCGACCGAGCTTGCACTCAACGGCGCGCCGACCGAAATCAGCCCGGTGAAGCGCTCCGGCACCCAGATGTCGACGATGATCCTAGAACGGTCGTCGATGGTGGCGATGGTGGTCTGGCTGGTGACGTAGTTGCCGGCCTCGACAGGCAGGATGCCGACGATGCCGGCAATGGGCGCGGTGATGGTGCGGCGGTTGAGCGCCAACGCTGCGTCGCGCACGGCCAGACGCGCATTCTCGACGGCGAGTTCGGCTTCCTTGAGCTGCACGGTGGTTGCCGTGTTGGTGGCGCGCAGCGCCTTGATACGTTCCAGCGATGCCTCGGCGTCGCCCTGGGCGATGCGGGCGCGTTCGAGCGCGATCTCTTCCGAATCGGAATCGAGCCGGGCAATCACCGTGCCCGCTGTGACTTTCTCGCCGGCTGCGACCGAGATTTCAGTCAGCCGCCCCGATGCGTAAGGGTTGATGACAACCGAGTTGAGTGCCCGCCCGGTGCCGATCGCCGACAGGCGGTCGTTGATCGTGCCTGACGCCACCGTCTGCGTCACGACAGGTGTCTGCGGCTGGCCGCCACGATTGCCGCCCTGGCGGTTGCCGCCGTTGCGCGCTGCCGCCTGTGGCTGTTCGGTCTTGGCCTGGGCCCAGTCGATGCCCCAGCTGGCAAGGACCGTGCGCGAACTCGGCACCAGCAGCACCCATCCGGCGGCTGCCGCAAGTACAATGACAAGTGCCAAGACAATCTGCTTCCAGGCGGCCATGCGTACTCCGGTCTGCTGCGTATTCGTTCCACTCGGGAACACGTGGCGTCTCATCGCTGGCAAAGCACTGCACTGTTGCCGCACCTTGCCAAGGGATCGTTCGTCGGCAACCGGGCGCAAGCCCATCGGGGCGCGCCAGTATAGCCTAGTTCGTCAGCCGAGGCTTAGGGCAAATCTGGCTGTCTGGCACATTAAATCTGCGTAATATTTGCAGGATTTACCGCGCGCTCAGCGCAAGTCCTCGATCGCGCGGATGCGTCTTGCCGCTTCCGTTTCGAGCTTGCTGGTCAGCGCGCCGATAACCGTTTCGGCGGCGACGAACAGCGCCGATGACGAATCCCACGCCGACGGCACCGCCGTGCGCCCTGCGATCACGTGGCGAGCGAAGCGCGCGATCGGAGAGAGCCACTGGTCGGTGAACAGGATGATGTTGGCGCCCCTGGCATGGGCCTTCTCGGCAAAGCGGATCAGGCTGTCCTGATAGCGCCTGATATCGAAGATCAGCAGCGTGTCGCGCTTGCCCATGTCGATCAGCTTGTCGCGCCACAGGCTTTCCTGTCCGACGAGATGGGTGACGTCAGGCCGAATCAGGTTGAGGTGGGCCGCCATGTAGCGCGCCAGCGGGTCGGTGAAGCGGCCGCCGACGAGATAGACGTGCCCTTTCGGGCCAGCCAACTGGGTGACAATGTCGGCGAGCTGCCTGTCGGAAATGTGCCGGAAGGTCTCGCGGATGTTTTCGAGCACCGCTTCGAGTATGGGCGCTGTCGAGGCGGGTAGCAGCGACGGCGTGGTTGTCGTTCGCGAGGCGGGCGACTGCAATTGGGCTGCCAGCTCGTCCTGAAGCGCCGACTGGAACTCGGGGTAGTTCTGGAAACCGAGTCTCGCCACGAAGCGCAGGATGGTGGGCGAGGACACACCGGCCTGCTGCGAGAATTCGGCCACCGTCTTCAACCCGATCAGCGGATAGGCGGCGATCAGCGTCTGGGCTGCCCGGCGCTCACCCGCCGGCATGGCATCGATCCTTTCGGTGATCAGTTCGGCAACGCTCGAAACCATCCTCATCCCCTGATGCATCCACTGCCGTCCTGGCCCAGCGCACAGTCCGCCTCAGGCCCGAAATGACATTTGACAAACTCAACCAATGTGTATGAAATCATCCGCAGGGGCGCAATGAACAAGAATACGTAACATACGATACGGCCCCGGGGATGACTGAATGGGAACGGGCCAGGCCGCTGCGCGTGCAATGTCGAATGCCGTCCGGGTGACGAACCGGGCCGGGCGCAGTCCTTTTGTCATCCTGTGCGACCACGCCTCAAATCATCTGCCCGCAAACTACGGCACGCTTGGTCTCGAGGCGTCCGAAATGCTGCGCCACATTGCCTGGGATCCGGGCGCCTTGCCGGTGTCGCAACGCATGGCCGAGGGCCTTGATGCGACGCTTGTCGAATCCTGCGTGTCGCGCCTTGCCATCGACTGCAACCGGCCGCTCGCCGCTCATGACCTGATCCCGGAGATCAGCGAGACGACAGCCATTCCCGGCAACGCCGCTCTCACCGCCTCGCAGCGCGAGGCGCGAATCGCGCTATCGTGGCGCCCGTTCCACGAGGCGATCGACGAGGTCGTTTCGGAGCGGCTCCGCGAAGGGCGGGAGACGAGACTGGTGTCTGTCCATTCCTTCACTCCGGTTTACAAGGGCGTCTCGCGCCCGTGGCACATCGGCATCATCCATGACGAGGACGCTCGGCTCGCCGCGCCGCTGATCGCTGCGCTCGACAAGCTCGACGGCATCACTGTCGGCGTCAACGAGCCCTATGCGCCGGCCGACCGCGTCTACTTCACCCTGGAACACCACGGCAGGTCGCGCGGTCTGCCATGCGCGATGATCGAAATCCGCAACGACGAAATTTCGGCTCCGGCCGGGCAGCGGAAATGGGCGGATCTGCTCACGGGCATCTTTGCAGAGCTCGAACCGGAAGCGGGCGAGGCCGCTCCCCACCAGGCAAACGCCTGACAACTGGCCGAACGGAGAACGAGTCATTGCCGAATGCCGCAATTCTATTCGTCCGGTACGTCGATGCGATGAACCATCGCATCGGCCGTGGCGCCATGTATCTGCTCTACGTGATGGGTGCGATCCTGCTCGGCTCGACGATTTCGCGGCTGCTGCTTGGTGTGCCCTTCAACTGGGCGCTCGAGATGTCGCAGTTCGCCCTTTCTGCCTACTATCTTCTGGGCGGCGCCTATACGATGCAACTCGGCGGACACGTACGCATGGACCTGTTCTACAGCAGGCTCGCCGCTCGGAAGCGGGCTGTCACCGACGCGATCACCGTTCTTTTCGTCATATTCTATCTTGCGGTGCTCCTCGGCGGTGGCGTCTCCAGTACGAACTACGCCATCGTCTACGGCCAGAAGAACTACTCAGCCTGGGCCCCCGTGCTGTGGCCAATCAAAGTGATTATGACCTTCGGGGTCTTCATGCTGCTGCTGCAGTGCATCTCCAACTTTTTCAAGGACGTCGCGGCAGCGCGTGGAAGGCCGATTGAATGAGTTCGGAATTCATTACCCTCTTCATGTTCGGAACGATGATGGTGCTGCTGTTTACCGGGCAGCGCGTGTTCGGCGTCATTGGCTTTGTTGGTTCGGCAGCGGCGCTTTGGCTGTGGGGCCAGGGCTCGTTCGAAATGCCCTTCAATGCCGCCTTTCAGGTGCTCAACTGGTATCCCCTGATCACCGTGCCGTTCTTCATCTTCATGGGCTACATGCTCTCGGAATCGGGCATGGCGAGCAATCTTTATCGGCTCTTCCATGTCTGGTTCGGGCCGGTGCGAGGCGGGCTGGCGCTCGGCACGATAGGACTCATGGTGTTGATCGCGGCGCTGAACGGCCTGTCGGTCGCCGGCATGGCAATCGGGGCGACCATCGCGCTGCCGCAATTGCTTCGCCATGGCTACGACAAGGTCATGGTGACAGGCGTCGTGCAGGCCGGCTCCTCGCTCGGCATCCTGATACCGCCCAGCGTCGTGCTGGTGCTGTTTGCCATGATCGCGCGCCAGCCGGTTCTCGACCTCTGGTTGGCGGGCGTCGGCCCCGGCCTGCTGATGGCCTTCATCTTCGCCGGCTATGTCGCCATCCGCTGCTACTTTCAGCCGGAGATTGGTCCTGCGCTGCCGGCGGAAGAGCGGGCAGAGATCACCTGGTCGGAAAAGTTCGGGCTGCTGCGGGCCGGCCTGCTGCCGATCGCCATCTTCGCCATCATGATGGGGCTGTTCCTGACCGGAACTACCAGCTTGGTGGAAAGCTCGGCGGTTGGTGCCGCCCTTGCCATGGTGGCAGCTTGGCTGTCAGGGAACCTCGACCGCAAGGTCTTCGAGGAATCGACGCGCAACACACTGTCGATCAGCTGCATGTTCCTGTGGATCATCCTTGGCGCACTCTGCTTCAGCTCCGTCTATGACGGGCTTGGCGCAGTGAAGGCTGTCAAAACAGTGCTGGTCGACACCTGGGATTTCGAGCCCTGGACAATTCTGGTGCTGATGCTCCTGTCCTTTGTCGTGATGGGCATGTTCCTCGACGACACCGCCATGCTGGTGATCGTCGCTCCGCTCTATATCCCGCTCGTCATCAGTCTGGGCTTCAATCCGATCTGGTTCGGCATCCTTTACACGATCACCTGCCAGATCGCCTACATCACCCCGCCGTTTGGCTACAATCTGTTCCTGATGCGGGCCATGGCGCCACCGGAGATCACGCTGGGCGACATCTACCGATCCATCATGCCCTTCTTCGCGCTGATGGTATTGTCGCTGATACTCATCATGGTCTTTCCGCAGATAGCACTCTGGCTGCCGTCGCAAGTCACGGGCCGATGAGGCTGGCATGACGGAAAGGGAGGAGGCGGCACCGAACGAACTGGCATCCCGAATGTGAACGAAGCAAGCAATGGGAGTAAGTGAGATGGACGACAGGAAGACCCTTAACAAGCGCGAGTTTCTTCGGAAATCCGTGCTGGCGAGTGCGGGCGCTGTTGGCGCCACCGCGCTGGCCACGCCCTATGTGAAGGCGCAGAGCCCGATCAAGTGGCGTATGCAGACCTACGCCGGGCCGGCATTGGCCGAGCACGTGGTCAAAAACTCGATCGACTGGTTCAACAAGGCTGCCAATGGCGAGATGGAGATCGAGCTCTACACGGCTGACCAGCTTGTTCCGCACGGCGAACTGTTCCGCGCGGTCCAGTCTGGCACGATCGACTTTGCCCAGAGCGACGACGACTCGGCCGCGGCGCCCGTCGACGTCAGGGTGTTCGGCGCCTACTTCCCGCTCGCCTCGCGCTACTCGCTCGACGTTCCTGCGCTCTGGCATTGGCACGGGCTCAAGGAAGTCTGGGAGGAGGCTTATGCCGAGATTCCGGATGTCACCTGGCTCAGCACGGGTTCGTGGGACCCCTGCAACTTCGGCACCACCAAGCCGATCAAGTCGCTGGCCGACCTCAAGGGCCTCAGGGTCTACACCTTCCCGACCGGCGGCCAGTTCCTGTCCAAATTCGGCGTCGTGCCTGTGTCGCTTCCGTACGAGGACGTTCAGCCGGCGATCCAGACCGGCGAACTCGACGGCGTTTGCTGGTGCGGCATTACCGAGATGCACACGGTGGGCTGGGCCGACGTCTTGAAGTACTTCTTGACCAACCCGCTGTCAGGCGCCTGGGCCGGCTCGTACTTCGTCAACACCGAGAAATGGAAGGCCGTCCCCGAACACCTGCAGCAGCTTCTGCGCATGGCGATCGACAGTTCGCACTACTACCGGCTGCATTGGTACTGGGCCGGTGAGGCGAATTACCGCAACACTGGAAAGCTCGAACTGACCACCATCCCGGACGCCGAATGGAAGCAGGTCGAGGACGAGGCGACGAAGTTCTGGGATGAGGTCGCTGGCCAGAGCCCGCGGAGCGCAAAGGTCGTCGAGATTATCAAGAAGTACAACGATTCGATGATCAAAGCCGGCCCGCCCTACCGTTACGGCTGAGCAGCCATCTTTGGAAACAGGTCCGTCCGCGTGTGCGGGCGGACCGTGCCTACGCAGGTTTCAAACGCCCAGGAGCAGTAAATGGCCGGAAATCTTACATTCGATCAGCTGAAGGAGGCTGTCGCCGCCGGCGAGATCGACACGGTGCTCGCTTGCGCCGTCGACATGCAGGGCCGTCTGATTGGCAAGCGGTTTTTGGCCAGGTATTTCGTCGAATCCGCCTATGACGAGACGCATGGCTGCAACTACCTGCTTGCCAACGACATCGATATGGAGCCGGTGCCCGGCTACAAGGCGGCGAGCTGGTCGAAAGGCTATGGCGACTTCGTCATGAAGCCCGACCTCAACACCATCCGCAACGTGCCCTGGCTCGAAAAGACGGCGCTGCTGCTCTGCGACCTCAAGGATCACCATACGCGTGAAGATCTGGCGCACTCGCCGCGCGGCATCCTGCGCAGGCAGGTCAGGCGGCTGCAGGAGCGCGGCTATCTCGCCTATTTTGCCTCCGAGCTCGAATTCTACCTGTTTTCCGAAACCTACGATTCGGCCCGCGCCAAGCACTGGCAGAACCTCGACACCGCGTCGCCCTATATCGGCGACTATCTGATCGGCATCACGACCAAGGAAGAAGGTGTCATGCGCCGGCTTCGCAACGAGATGGAAGCCGCCGGCATCCCGATCGAGAATTCCAAGGGCGAGTGGGGCCCTGGCCAGGAAGAGATCAACGTCCGTTACGCCGAAGTTCTTGAGATGGCCGACCGCCATGTCATCCTGAAGAACGGCGCCAAGGAGATCGCAGCCTCCGAGGGCAAGGCGATCTCGTTCATGTCCAAGTACAATTACGGCCTCGCCGGCAATTCCAGCCACATCCACAATTCGCTGTGGAGCGCCGACGGCAAGACGCCGCTGTTCTACGACAAGGGTGCTGAGTGGACCCTGTCCAAGCTCGGCCAGCAGTGGTCGGCCGGCCAGCTCAAATATGCCAAGGAGTTCACCTGGTTCCTGGCGCCTTACATCAACTCCTACAAGCGCTTCCAGTCGGGTACATTCGCGCCGACCAAGATCATGTGGAGCGAGGACAACCGCACCGCCGGCTTCCGCCTCTGCGGCGAGGGCACCAAGGGCATCCGCATGGAGTGCCGCATCGGTGGCGCCGACCTCAATCCCTATCTCGCTTTCGCCGTGCTGATCGCCGCCGGCCTCGCCGGCATCGACGAGAAGCTGGAATTGCAGAAGCCGTTCGTCGGTGATGCCTACCAGGCCGCCAGCCTGCCCGAAATCCCGAAGACCCTGCGCGATGCCACCGAGACGCTGGCGTCGTCGAAGATGCTGAGGGAAGCGCTCGGCGAGGAGGTCGTCGATCACTACGTCCACACCGCGCGCTGGGAACAGTTCGAATATGACCGCCGCATCACCGACTGGGAGCTGCACAGAGGCTTCGAGCGGTACTAAAGTCACCATCACTGCGTGACCCTCCTTTGGCCCGCCGGCCAGGGGAGGGTGTTGAACTTGGAAGGACAATAGACATGACCGAGACGGTCAAACTCAAATCCCCCATCGATGGCTCGATCTATGTCGAGCGGCCGGTCGCTTCCGACCAGGCGATCAATGCAGCGGTCGAACGCGCGCGTTCCGCACAGGCCGAATGGGCCCGCGTGCCGGTCGCCGAGCGCGCCGCCTACATGCTCAAGATGCTCGAGGCGCTGGTTGCGATGAGCGACGAGATCGTGCCCGAACTGGCGTGGCAGATGGGTCGGCCGACCCGCTATGGCGGTGAGTTCGGCGGTGTCAAGGAACGCACCCAGTACATGGTCGAGATCGCCGAGCGCGCGCTCGCGCCGGTGCCGGCGTCCAATCCCAAGGACGGCTTCCGCCGCTATGTGAAGAAGGACCCGCTGGGCGTGGTCATGGTGATTGCGCCGTGGAATTATCCGTATCTCACCGCCGTCAACACCATCGTGCCCGCGCTGATCGCCGGTTCGACCGTCATCCTCAAACATGCCGCTCAGACGCTGCTCGTCGGTGAGCGCTTCGCCCGTGCCTTTGAAGCCGCCGGCCTGCCGAAATACGTCTTCCAGAACCTGGTCCTCAACCACGCGCAGACCGAGAAGCTGCTCGGCTCGGGCAAGATCGACCACGTCAACTTCACCGGCTCGGTCGCCGGCGGCCGCGCCATCGAGAAGGCAGCCGCGGGCACCTTCATGACGCTCGGCCTCGAACTCGGCGGCAAGGATCCGGCCTACGTTCTGCCCGACGCCAAGCTCGACCATGCGGTCGCCAACCTCGTCGAGGGCGCGTTCTTCAATTCGGGCCAGTGCTGCTGCGGCATCGAGCGCGTCTACGTCCACGAGAAGATCTACGACCAGTTCATCGAGGGTTTCATCGCCGAGACCAGGAGCTACGTGCTCGGCAACCCGCTGGAGCAGGCGACCACGATGGGCCCGATGGCGCAGGCGCGCTTCGCCGACTTCATCCGCGAGCAGAAGGCCGAAGCGCTGCGCAAGGGTGCTGTCGCGCACATGAACACCAAAGACGCCCAGGACAAGGAGGGCTCGCCCTATTTGCCGGCCGAGGTGCTGACCAATGTCGACCACCAGATGTCGGTCATGCGCGAGGAAAGCTTCGGCCCGATCGTCGGCATCATGAAGGTGCGCAACGACGAGGAGGCGATCGCGCTGATGAACGACAGCCCCTACGGCCTGACCGCTTCGATCTGGACCGCCGACACCGAGCACGCCATTTCGGTCGGTGATCGTGTCGAAACAGGCACCGTGTTCATGAACCGCTGCGACTATCTCGATCCGGCCCTCGTCTGGACCGGTGTCAAGGACACAGGCAAGGGCGCCGCCCTGTCGCAGATCGGCTACGACAACCTGACCCGGCCGAAGTCCTATCACCTGCGCGAGAAGATCTAGGGGAACCGGATGGCTGATACGGCCCTGGACGACAAACGCACTCCGGCTCCGGGGCCCGTCGGCATAGGTGGCTGGTTGTTGCTGCCGATGCTGGGCCTGTTTGCCGCTCCGATTGTCGGTGTGCTGCAGTTCACAGCTTATGCCGAAGTGTTCAGCGGCTGGCAGTATCTCGATACCCGGCTGGCAGTTTTCATTGTTGCGGAGACCGCGGGCAATATCGTTCTGACGGTTGTCGCTCCGGTTGTTCTGTTGTTTTTCATGTTCAAACGCCTGGAGATGTTCCCAGGTTGGTACATGATCTGGGCAACTGCGGCGCCGGTTTTCCTGCTCGCCGATGCGTCTGTCGCCTACGCGCTCTTTGCAGAGCCAGGCAGCGAAATCTTCGACAAGGAGACCGTTCGGGGAATAGCGCGGTCCTTCTTATCCGCTGCAATCTGGATTCCTTACATGATGCGTTCCGAGCGCGTGGCCAACACCTTCGTCAACTGACGATTTCGAACCAACCTTCAAGAGATCAAGAAAACATGTCCAAACTCGTTTCCAAGTGGAACTACCCGACCACCGTCCGTTTCGGCGCCGGCCGCATCTCCGAACTGCCCGACGTGCTTGCCGCCACCGGCATCAAGAAGCCGCTGTTCGTCACCGATCCCGGGCTCGCCAAGCTGCCGGTCGTGGCATCCACGCTGAAGATCCTCGAAGACGCCAAGGTGCCCTATGGCGTCTTCTCCGACGTCAAGCCGAACCCGGTCGAATCGAACCTCACCGCCGGCATCGCCGTGTTCAAGAAGGGCAAGCATGACGGCGTCATTGCCTTCGGCGGCGGTTCGGCGCTCGATCTCGGCAAGCTGATCGCCTTCCAGGCCGGCCAGACGCTGCCAGTGTGGGATTTCGAGGATGTCGGCGACTGGTGGACCCGCGCCAACTCCGACGCCATCGCCCCCATCATCGCCGTGCCGACCACTGCCGGCACCGGCTCCGAGGTCGGCCGCGCCGGCGTCATCACCAACGAAGAGACCCACACCAAGAAGGTCATTTTCCACCCCAAGCTCTTGCCGGCAATCGTCATTGCCGATCCGGAGCTGTCGGTCGGCATGCCCTCCTTCATTACCGCCGGCACCGGCATGGATGCCTTCGCCCACTGCCTCGAGGCCTATTGCGCGCCGGGCTACCATCCGATGGCCGACGGCATCGCCGTCGAGGGCATCCGCCTGGTGTTCGAGAACCTGCCCAAGGCCTTCGCCAACGGCAAGGACCTCACCGCCCGCGCCCACATGATGAGCGCTGCCGCCATGGGGGCCGCTGCCTTCCAGAAGGGCCTCGGCGCGATCCACTCGCTGTCGCATCCAATCGGCGCGCTCTACGACACCCATCACGGCATGACCAACGCCGTCTTCATGCCTTATGTGCTCGCCTTCAACCGCGACGCCATCGAGGAAAAGATCGTCCGCCTGTCGGCCTATTGCGGAATCAAGGGCGGCTTCGACGGTTTTGCCAAGGCGGTGATCAAGCTGCGCAAGGAACTCAAGGTGCCGCATGCGTTGCCGGGCCTGATCAAGGGTCTCGACATGGACAAGAAGCGCAAGACCCTGATCGCCGACATGGCGGTGGTCGACCCGACCGCAGGCGGCAACCCGGTCAAGCTCACCAAGAAGGCCGCGCTCGGCTTGCTTGAAAACGCCATCGAAGGGACGGTTTGAGACTAGTGCTCGGACACGATCCCGAATTGTATAGTCGGCAAAACAAAGGGGGAGGGCTTGGGGGACATTCGGAATTTAATTAGCCGGTAAACAACGGCGACGATTGCGACAACCGATTAAAAGTAGTTAACTTTTTTCCACTGCGGGCGGTGGCTTCATGGAACTTTCATGCGACTGTCACATGAAGCTATTACCGCATCGCAGGCGTCTCATGGCGTCAGTTCAACGGAGAGAACACATGTTCAAGTTTGCAGGGAAAGTGCTTTCCCTAAGCGCGGCGTCGCTGATGGTGACGACGGCTTTTGTGTCGGCCCAGGATATGGCCGCACTCGAAGCCGCCGCGAAGGCGGAGGGCCAGCTGACCACGATCGCGCTGCCGCATGACTGGTGCGGATATGGCGCCGTCATCGAAGGCTTCAAGAAGAAGTACCCGGAGATCACCGTCAACGAGCTGAACCCCGACGCGGGCTCCAGCGACGAGATCGAGGCGATCAAGGCCAACAAGGACAACAAGGGCCCGCAGGCGCCTGACGTCATCGACGTCGGTCTCTCCTACGGTCCGCAGGCCAAGGCCGACGGCCTGATCCAGCCCTACAAGGTCGCGACCTGGGATTCGATCCCTGACACCGCCAAGGACGCCGAAGGCTACTGGTACGGCGACTATTACGGCGTGCTGTCCTTCGAAGTGAACAAGGACCTCGTCAAGAACCCGCCGGCCGACTGGGCCGACCTGCTCAAGGACGAGTATAAGAACTCGGTTGCGCTTGCCGGTGATCCGCGCGCGTCCAATCAGGCGATCCAGGGCGTCTATGCCGCCGGTCTCGGCTCGGGTGCCACCGACGCCGCCTCGGCCGCCGAGAAGGGCCTCGCCTTCTTCAAGGAACTGAACGCCAAGGGCAACTTCGTGCCGGTCATCGGCAAGTCGGCGACGCTCGCCCAGGGCCAGACCCCGATCCTGATCACCTGGGACTACAACGCCCTTGCGGGCCGCGACACGCTGAACGGCAACCCGCCGGTCGACGTCATCGTTCCGGCTTCGGGCGTCGTTGCTGGCGTCTACGTCCAGGCGATCAGCGCTTATGCGCCGCACCCGAACGCTGCCAAGCTGTGGATGGAGTATCTCTATTCCGACGAAGGTCAGCTCGGCTGGCTGAAGGGCTACTGCCACCCGATCCGCTTCAACGATCTCGCAAAGAATGGCAAGATCCCGCAGGAAATGCTCGACAAGCTGCCGCCGGCCGCTGCCTATGAAAAGGCCGTGTTCCCGACGCTTGAAGACCAGGCCAAGGGCAAGGAAGCGATCACCAAGCAGTGGGATGCCGTTGTCGGCGCCAACGTTCAGTAACTGATCTCTGCCATCGCGGGCGGCTTCGCGGCCGCCCGCATTTTCTCTCGAGACGGCGCTCCGATGACCCAAGCCAGCATATCCGACCCGGCCATCGCCGCACGCTCCGCTCCGCCGGATGCGACCCGCGGTTTCCGCTTGCCGACCCATTGGCTCGGCGTCGCGCCGTTCTTCATCTTCGCCTTGATGTTCCTGATCCTGCCGACGCTCTATCTCGTCATCGGCGCCTTCCAAAACGACCAGGGTGAGTACACGCTCGACAATATCCGCCAGCTGTTCCTCGACGCTTCGATCCGCGACGCCTATTGGGTGTCGATTAAGATCAGCTTCTGGTCGGCCACTATCGGCGCCTTCATCGGTCTTGCAATGGCGATCGCCATCGTGCGCGGCGGCCTGCCGAGCTGGGTGCGCTCGTCGACGATGACGTTTTCGGGCGTCGCCTCCAATTTCGCCGGCGTGCCGCTGGCCTTCGCCTTCCTCGCGACGCTTGGCCGCCTCGGCCTGGTCACGGTGTTGCTGCGCGGCATCGGCATCGACATCTACGCGCTGGGATTCAACGTGTTGACGTCCTGGGGCCTGATCATCGTTTACCTGTTCTTTCAGATCCCGCTGATGATCGTCATCATCACGCCGGCGATCGACGGCCTGAAGCGTGAATGGGGCGAGGCGGCCGCCACGCTCGGCGCCACCACCTGGCAGTACTGGCGCATGGTCGTCATCCCGGTGCTGTGGCCGAGCTTCCTCGGCACGGTCATCCTGCTGTTTGCCAATTCCTTCGGCGCCATCGCCACGGCCTATGCCTTTACCGGCTCATCGCTCAACATCGTGCCGATCAAGCTCTATGCGCAGATCCGCGGTGACGTGCTGCACAACCCACATCTCGGCTATGCGCTGGCCTTCGGCATGATCGTCGTCACCGGCCTCGCCAACATCTTCTACATCTGGTTCCGAACCCGCTCGGAGAGGTGGCTCAAATGAAGACCTCCCGTTTCTGGGCCTGGCTCGTCTTTGCCGTCGGCGCCGCCTATTTCTTCATCCCGCTGATCGCCACCTTCGAGTTCTCGCTGCGCATGCGCCGCGGCGAATATTCCTTCGACGCCTATCGTGTCGTGCTCGGCGACAGCCGTTTCCAGGAAACCTTCGGCTATTCGGTAACGGTTGCAGTCTTCACCATCCTGCTCGGCGTCTTCCTCGTCGTGCCGACGGCCTACTGGATCAGGCTGCGCATGCCGCATCTCCGGCCGATCGTCGAGTTCATCACGCTGCTGCCGCTCGTCATCCCGGCCATCGTCATCGTCTTCGGCTACATCAGGATGTATGGCTCCAACTCGCCGCTGCCGTTCCTCGGCTCGGCGCGTGGCACCGATGCGCTGCTGGTCATCGGCTATGCCACGCTGGCGCTGCCCTACATGTACCGTGCGGTCGACACCGGTCTGCGCACCATCGATGTGCGCACGCTGACCGAAGCCGCGCAGATCCTCGGTGCCGGCTGGGCCACGATCATCGCCCGCGTCATCCTGCCCAACGTGCTGATCGCCGTGCTGTCGGGCGCCTTCCTGACCTTCGCCATCGTCATCGGCGAGTTCACGCTGGCCAGCCTGCTCAACCGTCCGGCCTTCGGTCCGTATCTGCAGAACATCGGCGCCAACCGCGCCTATGAGCCGGCGGCACTTGCGGTCATCGCCTTTGCCATCACCTGGGGCTGCATGTCGGTGATCCAGATCCTCGCCCGTTTCGCGCCGAAGTCGGCAAACCGCCCGAACTGAACAAGAAGAGCACAAGCCAATGGCCGATCCCTTCCTTTCCATCCAGAACGTCAAGAAATCCTTCGGCAACGTCGCCGTGGTCAAGGACTTCAACCTCGACGTCGGTGCCGGCGAGTTCGTCTCGTTCCTCGGACCATCGGGCTGCGGCAAGACGACCATGCTGCGCATCGTCGCCGGCTTCGAGGAGCCCAGCGCCGGCAAGGTGCTGATCGGCGGCAAGGATGTCACCGGCCTCAAGCCCAACCAGCGTAACATCGGCATGGTGTTTCAGGCCTATGCGCTGTTCCCCAACCTGACCGTCGCCCAGAACATCGGCTTTGGCCTCAAGGTTGCCGGCGTGCCCAAGGCGGAGGCCCAGGCGCGCATCGACGAGATGCTCGGCATCATCAAGCTGCCCGACTTCGGCGACCGCTATCCCTACCAGCTTTCCGGCGGCCAGCAGCAGCGCATAGCTCTTGCCCGCGCGCTGGCACCCAAGCCCAAGCTCTTGCTGCTCGACGAGCCGCTGTCGGCGCTCGACGCCAAGGTTCGCATCTCGCTGCGCGAGGAAATCCGTTCGATCCAGAAGAAGCTCGGCATCACCACCATCTTCGTCACCCACGACCAGGAGGAGGCGCTGTCGATGTCCGACCGCATCGTGGTGATGAATGAGGGCCGCGCCGACCAAACCGGCACGCCGTTCGAGATCTACAACCGCCCGTCGACCAAGTTCGTCGCCAATTTCGTCGGCACGCTCAACGTGCTCGAAGGCACGATCAGCGACGCCGCCTCCGGCACTGTCAAGATCAACGCCGAGGAGATCGGCCTCAAGGGCAAGCTCAACGGCTCCAAGTCAGGCGATACGCTGTCGCTGGCGCTGCGTCCCGAGGCGATCTCGCTCGGCCGCAAGGCCGGCAACGATTCGAACCTCACCGGCCAGATCGCCGACGTGCATTTCCTGGGCTCGGTCATCCGCGTACGCGTCGGCGTCGGCCAGAACGTCGTCTCGCTCGACACCTTCAACAGCCCGAGCAGCCCACCGCCGGTCGTTGGCCAGAAGACCGAAATCAGCTTCTCCTCCGGAGACGTGCTGGTGCTGCACTAGGGGGCCGCTGCCCTTCGCGCGGACCATTGGCATTTCAAAGAGGCGGGGATTTCCCGCCTTATTTTTTGGCACGTTTTCCGATTTGAGCGGGGAGAGAACTCCTACGGTCGTGAAGTTCTATTGGCAGGCTGCTCCGAGCGTGTCGGTGCCAATCTCGACTGCCTAATCCCTTCGCCCCCCCCCTCTGGCCTGCCGGCCATCTCCCCCACAAGGAGGGAGATTAGTCGCGTCGCGGTCGGCGCCCATCCTGCTGCGTCGTAAGGATTGGCTTTGCGACGTTGGTGTTTGGCTGGGACGGGGATGAAGGGGTGATCTCCCTCCTGGTGGGGGAGATGGCCGGCAGGCCAGAGGGGGGTGCAAAGGATCGCTATCTGCGCAATTTGGCATCGGACCTTTCGCGCTCTGTCGACTCTGACACGTCATCCCGGGTCTCGCTTCGCTCGCCCGGGATACGATCGATGGTGGCGGGCCTTTTCCCATCGTAACAACAAGCGTGGTTTGGCGAGGGCCTTCCCAAATCCCCCACCGCCCTGTCTACTCCGGCCATGGCCTTCACGCTTCGCCAGCTTCAGTTCTTCGTTGCCGTCGCCGAGCAGGGCACGATCTCGCGCGCGGCGCAGAACCTGTCGATCTCGCAGTCGTCGGTGACCGAGGCGATCAAGGAGCTGGAAGCCGACCTCGGCGTCGAGCTGTTCGAGCGTCATCCGCGCGGACTCAACATCACCCATAAGGGCCACCAGTTCCTGCGCCACGCCACCAAGATCCTGGCCGACGTCTCCGACGCCCGGCGCACCTTTTTCGGCGGGCAGGCGACCGCGACCGGACAGCTCAAACTTGGCGTCACTTCGCTGGTTGCGGGTTACGTGCTGTCCGATCTTCTTGCGCGCTACCGCCGCGCCCATCCGGCTGTCGAGATCTCGGCCATCGAGGACAATGGCGACTACCTCGAGCATCTGCTTGTCGGCGGCAAGCTCGATCTCGCCGTCATGGTCACATCCAACCTGCGTGACCGCATGGCTCTGCAATCGGAAATCCTCGAGGTCTCCGCCTATCGTCTCTGGCTACCGCTCGGCCATCCGCTCGCCTCGGCAGAAATCATCAGCGTGGGCGACATCGCATCCGAGCCACTGATCATGCTGTCGGTCGACGAGATCGAGGAAAACACCGGCAAACTGCTTTCGGCGATCGGTGCCAAACCGCATGTCGCCTTCCGGACACGTTCGGTCGAGGCGGTGCGTTCGCTGGTGGCGACAGGGGCAGGGGTGGCACTGCTGCCCGACCTCGTCTACCGGCCGTGGTCACTGGAAGGCGATCGTATCGAGTCCCGCGACGTCTCGGGTTCGCTGCCGGTGGTGCAGGTCGGCATGGTGTGGCGGCGCGGCTCGTCGTTGCCAGCCGCGGCGCGCGATTTCATCGGCATCGCGCAAGCACAGCGGACTGTTCGCCAGAAGCTTTGACGCATCTGCTCGGTATCGGAAAAACCGATATCACCCTTCTTTCGAATGAATTTGCGAAACCTGCGCTTTCGCAGCACCTTTCGTCTCAGGGCAACACCGCCAATGGGAGAGCGGTTCCTGCACATGGGAGGATCGAGATGAAGACATTTCTGAAATCCTGCACGGCAATCGCCTTGGCCTGCAGCTTTTCCGGCCAGGCGGTGGCGCAGGTCAAGGAAATCGGCAAGGGCGAGGGGCAGGTCAACATCATCGCCTGGCCGGGCTACATCGAGCGTGGCGAGACCGACAAGAATTACGACTGGGTGACGGAGTTCGAAAAGGCGTCGGGCTGCAAGGTCAACGTCAAGACTGCAGCCACGTCTGACGAAATGGTCGCGCTGATGAACGAAGGCGGCTTCGACCTCGTCACTGCCTCGGGCGACGCCTCGCTCCGCCTCGTCGCCGGCAAGCGCGTCCAGCCGATCAATACCGATTTGGTCAAGAGCTGGTCAACCATCGATGAGCGCCTCAAGGATGCGCCGTGGTTCACCGTCGACAGCCAGCATTACGGCGTGCCCTATCAGTGGGGGCCCAACGTGCTGATGTACAACACCAACGTATTCAAGGAAGCGCCGAAGAGCTGGAACGTCGTGTTCGAGCCGATGGACCTGCCCGACGGCAAGCCCAACAAGGGACGCGTCCAGGCCTATGACGGCGCGATCCACATCGCGGACGCTGCCAACTACCTGATGGCCCACAAGCCCGACCTCGGTATCAAGGATCCCTACGAGCTCAACGAGGACCAGTACAAGGCGGCCCTCGACCTGCTGCGCGTCCAGCGTACGCTTGTCGGCCGCTACTGGCACGACGCCATGATCCAGGTCGACGACTTCAAGAACGAAGGCGTCGTGGCTTCGGGATCGTGGCCATTCCAGGTCAACCTGCTTGGCTCGGAAAAGCAGCCCGTCGGCTCGACGATCCCGGAGGAAGGCGCCACCGGCTGGGCCGACACGACGATGATGCATGTCGATGCCGCCAATCCGAACTGCGCCTATATGTGGCTCGAGCATTCGCTGAACCCCAAGCTGCAGGGCGATCTTGCTGCGTGGTTCGGGTCTAACCCGGTCGTGCCGGCTGCTTGCAAGGGCAACGAACTGCTGACCGATGCGGGCTGCAAGGCCAACGGCTTCGAGGACTTCGCCAAGATCAAGTTCTGGCGGACCCCGGTGTCGAAATGCGCCAGCCAGAACGACCAATGCGTGCCCTATTATCGCTGGGTGTCAGACTATATCGGCGTGATCGGCGGCCGCTGAGGCCGGCAACGAAACGATGCCCCCTCGCCAGGCCGCTTGCGGCCGACCCTCTCCCCACGGGGAGAGGGGGCGGAGGCACCAACCGAGCTTAAACGACCGCCTGACGGCGGCAGACAAGCATCGGCGGCCGTGGGTCGGCCGGATGCGTTGCCATGGCCAGGCCATCACCCGGGCGCACATGGCCCAGACATCGGAAGCCAAAGACGATGACCCCAGCAGTCGCCTTTCAGAAAACCTCGCGCCATTTCGGCGCGGTGCGCGCGGTCGATGCCGTCGACCTCGAGATCAAGCCTGGTGAGTTCTTCGCCATGCTGGGTCCCTCGGGTTCGGGCAAGACCACCTGCCTCCGGCTGATCGCCGGCTTCGAGCAGCCGACCTCGGGCAGCATCTCAATCTTCGGCGAACGTGCCGAAGGCGTGCCGCCTTACCGGCGCAACGTCAACACGGTGTTCCAGGACTACGCGCTGTTTCCGCATCTCAACGTGCTCGACAACGTCGCCTACGGCCTGATGGTCAAGGGCGTTGGCAAGGACGAGCGCCATCGCGCCGCCGAAGATGCGCTCAAGCTTGTGCAACTGCCGGGTTACGGCGGCCGCAAGCCGAGCCAGCTGTCCGGCGGCCAGAGGCAGCGTGTGGCGCTGGCGCGTGCGCTGGTCAACAAGCCCAAGGTGCTGCTGCTCGACGAGCCGCTCGGTGCGCTCGACCTCAAGCTGCGCGAGAGCATGCAGGAAGAACTCAAGCAATTGCAGAAGGCGCTGGGCATCACTTTCGTCTTCGTCACCCACGACCAGGGCGAAGCGCTGTCGATGGCCGACCGGGTCGCCGTGTTCAATGACGGCCGTATCATGCAGGTCGGTGCCCCGGAAGAAATCTACCAGCGCCCGGCCTCGCGCTTCGTCGCCGATTTCGTCGGTTCGTCCAACGTGCTACCGCCCGATTTTGTCCAGCGTTATGCCGGCCAACACCGCTGGGGCAGCCTCAGGCCGGAGCAGATCCGTGTCCGCTCCGACACGTCTGGCGACGGCGTCGCGGCGCGCGTCGTCTCGCGTCACTATCTGGGTGCGGCCACCAAACTTTCGCTCGACGCCAACGGCTTGAGACTGCACGCGACGCTGCCGTCAGGTACTGCCGTGCCCGAGGACGGCGCCCATGTCATGCTGACCTTCAACCGCGACCAGCTCCACCTCATGGAGGAGCAGGCATGAGCGTCCAGGCTGTGTCAGGCACATCCAACGTGGCTGCGGCGATCCTGCCCCGGCGCGGCGGACTGGCCGGCTCGTTTTCGGACCTCTTGTGGCGCAAGCCGGGCTTGCTGCTGTTCCTGATGCTGGCGCCGCCGCTGCTCTGGCTCGGCGTCGTCTATATCGGCTCGCTGATCGCACTTCTGGCGCAGAGCTTCTTTTCGATCGACGAGTTCTCCGGGCTGATCAGCCGCGAGCTGACGCTGAAGACCTATGGCGACCTGTTGCAGGCGGTCAATCTCGACATCATCGTCCGGACGGTGACGATGGCCGCAGTGGTGACGCTGGCTTCAGCCATCATCGCGTTCCCGATCGCCTACTACGCCGCGCGCTATGCCCGCGGCACCTGGAAAGCGCTGTTCTATCTCGGGGTCATGCTGCCCTTGTGGTCGAGCTACCTGGTCAAGATCTATGCCTGGAAGCTGATCCTCGCCAAAGAAGGCATCCTGACCTGGCTGTTTGCCAAACTGCATCTGTCGTGGCTGCTCGACAGCTGGCTGTCGCTGCCCGTCATTGGCGGAAACTCGCTGTCGGTATCGTTCACCGGCACATTCATCGTCTTCGTCTATGTCTGGCTGCCATTCATGATCCTGCCGATCCAGGCAGCACTCGAACGTGTGCCGGGCAATCTGGTCGAGGCCTCGTCAGACCTCGGCGCGTCACCAAGGCAGACGTTCCGCAACGTGCTGTTCCCGCTGGCGCTGCCCGGCATCGTTGCCGGCTCGATCTTCACATTCTCGCTGACGCTGGGCGACTACATCATCCCGCAGATCATCGGCACGTCCAGGCTTTTCATCGGTCAGGCGGTCTATGCCCAGCAGGGAACCGCCGGCAACATCCCTCTCGCCGCCGCCTTCACCGTGGTGCCCGTCGTCATTATGGGCTTCTACCTCTGGGGCGCCAAACGCATGGGAGCCTTCGATGCGCTCTGACCGCTCGCAATCTGCCCCGACCGGCCTCAAGATCGCAGCTGCCGCGGGCCTTGCCTTCCTGCACCTGCCCATCCTGCTGATCTTCGTCTACGCCTTCACCACCGAAGAGAAGAGCTACCAGTGGCCGCCGCCCGGCTTTACCACCCAGTGGTTCGCCGTGACGTGGGGACGTGCCGACGTCTGGCAGGCGCTGGGGCTTTCGGTGCAGGTCGCGGCGATCTCGACCGGTATCGCGCTGGTGCTCGGCACGCTCTGTGCCGCTGCCGTCAGCCAGACCAGGTTTTTTGGCCGCGAGGCGATCTCGCTGCTGGTCATCCTTCCCATCGCGCTACCCGGCATTATCACCGGCATCGCACTGCGCTCGGCCTTCAGCTTGGCGGAGATCCCGTTCTCGTTCTGGACGATCGTGCTGGGACACGCGACGTTCTGCGTCGTCGTCGTCTACAACAACGCGGTGGCACGGTTCCGCCGGACCTCGGGCTCGCTCATCGAAGCATCGATGGATCTCGGCGCCGACGGCTTCCAGACGTTCAGGCATGTGATCCTGCCCAACATAGGCACGGCACTTCTGGCCGGTGGCATGCTCGCTTTTGCGCTGTCCTTCGACGAAGTCATTGTCACCACCTTCACCGCCGGACAGCAGCAGACGCTGCCGATCTGGATGCTGGAGGAACTGGTCCGGCCACGCCAGCGCCCGGTCACCAATGTCGTCGCCATGGTCGTCGTGCTCGCGACCCTGCTGCCCATCCTTGCCGCCTATTACCTGACCCGCGAAGGCGACCAGATCGCCGGCGCCGGCAAATAAGCCTCGAAAGGGAGAAATCATGGACACCCAGATGCTCATCGGCTCGAAATTCGAGCGGGGAACAGAGACCGAGGAAGCGATCCTCAACCCGCGCACCGGCGAGACGATTCTCAGCCTGCCGGAGGCCTCGCCGGCGCAGATCGAGGCGGCGGTTACGGCAGCGCAGACGGCGTTCGTGACGTGGTCGAAGACCACGCCGGCGCAGCGCTCGGGCTACCTGCTCAAGATCGCCGACCGCATCGAGGCCGAGGCGGAAGCCTTTGCCAGGCTCGAGGCACTCAACTGCGGCAAGCCGATCAACGCCGTGCTCAATGACGAGATTCCGGCTATCGTCGACTGCTACCGCTTCTTCGCCGGCGCGGTGCGCTCGATGCCGGGTCTGGTGGCGGGCGAGTATCTGCCCGGGCACACCTCGATGATCCGCCGCGACCCCGTAGGCATCGTCGCCTCTATCGCGCCGTGGAACTATCCGCTGATGATGATGGCTTGGAAGCTGGCACCGGCAATCGCCGGCGGCAACACTGTCGTCTTCAAGCCTTCGGAGCAGACGCCGCTGACGGCACTGAAGCTCGCCAGGATTCTCGCTGAGGTCCTGCCGGAAGGCGTGGTCAATGTCGTGCTCGGCCGCGGCGAGAGTGTCGGCAATGCGCTGATCAACCATGCGGCGGTCAGCATGATCTCGATTACCGGCGACGTCGCCACCGGCAAGAAGGTGTTGCAGGCGGCGGCCAAGTCGGTCAAACGCACGCATCTCGAACTCGGCGGCAAGGCGCCGGTCATCGTCTTCGACGATGCCGACATCGACGCCGTGGTCAGCGGCCTGCGCGCTTTCGGCTACTACAATGCCGGCCAGGACTGCACGGCGGCCTGCCGCATCTACGCCGGGAAAAAGGTCTACGACAAGCTCGTCGCCGACCTGTCGTCAGCAGTGTCTACCATCCGCTACGGCCAGGCCGACGACACCGAAAACGAGATCGGGCCGCTCATCTCCAGGCGCCAGCGCGACCGCGTTGCCTCCTTCGTCGAACGGGCCTCCGAGCTCAAGCACATCGAGATCACCACAGGCGGCAAGCCGGGCGAGGGCGGCGGCTTCTACTACCAGCCGACGGTCGTCGCCGGCGCGCTGCAGGAGGACGAGATCGTGCGCCGCGAGGTGTTCGGCCCGGTGGTTTCGGTAACGCGTTTCTCCGACGTCGACGAGGCGGTCAACTGGGCCAATGACAGCGACTACGGCCTGGCGTCGTCGGTGTGGACCAAGGACATCTCGCGCGGCATGGCGACCGCGGCGCGGCTGCAATATGGCTGCACCTGGATCAACACGCACTTCATGCTGACCAACGAGATGCCGCATGGCGGTCTGAAACAGTCCGGCTACGGCAAGGACATGTCGGTCTACGCGCTGGAGGACTACACCGCCGTACGCCATGTCATGATCGCGCATGGGTGAGCGGCCGTTTTCGCGCGCAGCGCGAAAGCCATGATGCCGGTGGCATCATGGCAGGCCAGCGAATGCCGGGACGCTGCCGCAGGCTGCGGGATCCGGCTGGACGGGCAGGCAGATGAGGGAGCACAGCTTGTCGTACCCGCCCTCATCCGGCCCTTCGGGCCACCTTCTCCCCGTGAACGGGGCAAAGGAAACAAGGGAGGAAAAGACATGCATCGTCGTCAGTTTCTCGCATCCGCAGCCGTTGCTGCATTCCTCGCTACGGCTCCAGCCATCGGGCCGGCGCTGGCGCAGGACACGCCGCAGGCTGTCGTCGACGCCTATCTCGCCGCCTGGAATGCCCATGACTCGGCCAAGGCGGCCGAACATTTCGCCGACAACGTCGTCTACTACGACGCTTCGGTTGGCAAGCCCGTCGAGGGCAAGGAAGCTGCCAAGACCGGCGTCATCGACAATTTCCTGAAGGCTGTACCCGATGCCGTCTGGACGATGAAGGGCAAGCCCGTGGTGCAGGACGACCGCGTGTCGTTCGAATGGGAATTCTCCGGCACCAACACCGGCGACTGGGCCGACGGCACCAAGGCGACCGGCAAGAAGTTTGCCTTCACCGGCGCCTCGATGTTCTCGGTCAAGGATGGCAAGATCGCCAGCCAGAGCGACTATTATGACGCGCTCGGTTTCTACAAGCAGCTTGGCCTGATGTAGCCGGTCAGGCGAAGCCGTACTGTGTCATCAGCGCCGTCATGCGCAATGCAGCGAGGTCAGGCTTGTCGAGCACATTGGCCTGGTCGGCGAGGCGGAAGATGTCGGCGTAGTGCAGTGCACCTCTTGCCGATTGCATGCCGGCGGGCATGGTGAAGTGGCTCTGGTGGCCGTTGAGCCAGGCGAGGAAGACGACGCCGGCCTTGTAATATTGCGTCGGCGCCTCGAAAATCTTGCGCGACAACGGCACTGTCGGCTCGATGGTGCCACGGAAGGTGGCGAGGTCGCCGTTGGCCAAGGCTGCCAGCGCCTTGGATGCCTGGGGCGCTACCGCATCGAAGATGCCGAGCAGCGCGTGGCTGTGGCGCGTGCCGTCACCTTCTATCAGGGTGGCATAGTTGAAGTCATCGCCGGTGAAGCAGATCACGTCCTGGGGCAGACGCCGGCGCAGCTCGACCTCATAGGCCTGGTCAAGCAGCGAGATCTTGATGCCTTCGACCTTGTCCTGGTGATCGGTGATGATGGACAGCACGGTCAGCAACGTGTCCTCGAAACGGTCGCCGCCCCAATAGCCTGTGAGTTCGGGATCGAACATGTCGCCCAACCAGTGGAGGACGACTTTGTCCTTGGCCTGGCCAAGGATGCGGCCGTAGACCTTGCGGTAGTCGTCGGGGGATTTCGCGACATGGGCGAGCGCCCGGCTCGCCATCAGAATCGCGCGGCCGCCATGCTTCTCGATGAAGCCGAGCTGTTCCTCGTAAGCCGAGATGACGTCGTCGAGCGATTTGGCATCCTGTTTGGGCAACTGGTCGGTGCCCGCGCCGCAAGCGAGGTCGGCACCCGGCACCGTGCGCGCTTCGGCGAGTGAGCGGCTGATCAGCTCCTGCGCGCCCGTCCAATCCAGCCCCATGCCGCGCTGCGAGGTGTCCATCGCCTCGGCGATCTTGAAGCCGAGCGACCAGAGATGATGGCGGAAGGCCATGGTCGCATCCCAGTCGATTACAGGGCTGTTCCAGGGCAGCGTGTCGGCCCACGGGTCGGAGACGACATGCGCAGCCGCGTAGGCGATACGATTGAAAACGGGGGCGGCTTCAGGTCGTTCGATCGGTGTGCCGACAAGTGTGTAGGTCTCGATCGAGCGGTCTGTCCGCGGAAGCTTCACTGCCTTGGCCATGGGTTCCTCCCTGATCGGTTGCATCTGGTAATTTAGATCGTTCCAAATTTCAAGCCGGAATTGTGAGGCCTGGCGCAGGTGTGCCGGTCGATCGGGCGGTGCATCGATATGCTGGGATGGTTTCAGGGCAAAATAGCATTACAAATCGTTTGAAAGCGCGAATTGTGTACAATTCTGGCATTCTGGTGGCCAAGGCCTTTGGGTTCTGCCGATGTGAAAAGGATGGTATCGCCGTTCTTCCTTGCTTGACAGTTTGGAACGTTCCAATTATTGGACTCGGAAAAGGGAGCCAGAGACGCTCGCCAGGAGGATCGTTTTGAAGCAGCCGAAGGTGACAGTTGTCGATGTTGCGCATGCCGCCGGCGTGTCGAAGTCGACCGTGTCGCTCGTCCTTCAAGGCAGCTCGCTGGTCAATGAAACGACCCGCGCCAAGGTCGGCGCCGTCATCCGCGAGCTCGGCTACGTCTACAACCGCAGCGCCGCCAATTTGCGCCAGTCGAAATCCAAGATCGTCGGCATCGTCGTCAATGACCTGACCAACAGCTTTTTTGCCGAACTGGCGGTGGGCATGGACATGGTGGTGCAGTCGGCCGGCTACATCCAGTTCATGGCCAACTCGGCCGAGAATCCCGACCGCCAGGCCGAGGTGATCGCCTCGATGCGCGAGCATGGCATGGCCGGGCTGATCCTGTCGCCGGCGCGCGGGACGACATCAGCCGATCTCCGGCCGCTGGTCGACAGCGGCATTCCTGTCGTGCTGGTGGCGCGCAACGTGCCGGGGCTCAAGGTCTCCTCCGTGGTGTCGGACGGACATGCCGGGGCTGCAGCTGCCGTGCGCCACCTGATCGAGCTCGGTCATCGGCGCATCGCCTTCCTCGGCGGCTTCAACGACACGGCTGTATTCGACGAACGCATGCGCGGTTTTCGCGACGCTCTGGTGGAGGCGGGGCTCGATGCCTCGGACGAGCTGGTGATCAGTTCGGCGCCGTCGCGTGCAGGCGGAGTGGCGGCGGTCGAGCGGCTGTTGTCTATGGCCGACCGGCCGACGGCGGCGCTCTGCTTCAATGATGCGGTAGCCTTCGGCGCATGCGACGGGCTGCGCAGCGCCCGCATCGAACCGGGCGTCGATTTCGGCGTCATCGGCTTCGACGACGTGATCGAGGCAAAAACGGCGGTGCCGGCGCTGACCACTGTTTCGGTCGATCCGCAGGGCATGGGCCGGAGGGCGGCGCAACTCCTGCTCAAGCAGATCAATTCAGGCGATTTCGAGCCTGAGGCGCTGGTCGCCTCGGTGCGGCTGGTGGTGCGCGAGAGCTGCGGCGCGGCACAGCGGATGAAACGAGAGGCGGTGACCGCATGACACGCTGGGGTCTGATCGGGGCGAGCACCATCGCCAGGGAATGGGTCATCGGCGCTATCCGTGCGACCGGCGGCGAGGTGGTGTCCGTCATGAGCACCAATGCCGAGCGCGGCCGCGACTATGCCCAGGCGAACGGCATCGCGAAGTCGGTGACGTCGCTTGAGGACATTACAGGCGATGCCGGTATCGACGCCGTCTACATCTCGACCACCAACGAATTGCATGTGGAACAGGCGATTGCCGCGGCTAAGGCCGGCAAGCATGTGCTGTGCGAGAAACCATTGGCGCTGACCATTTCTGACGCCCGGGCAATGGTGCATGAGGCGAAGGATGCCGGGGTCGTCCTGGCGACGAACCACCATCTGCGCAATGCGGGAAGCCACCGGGCGATGCGCGACGCAATTGCCGTAGGCCGTATCGGCAAGCCGCTGGCGGCGCGTGTGTTTCATGCCGTCTATCTTCCGCCGCATCTGCAGGGCTGGCGGCTCGACAAGCCGCAGGCCGGCGGCGGCGTGATCCTCGATATCACGGTGCATGACGCCGACACTTTGCGCTTCGTGCTCAATGACGATCCAGTCGAGGCCGTCGCCTTCAGCCAGGCGGGTGGCATGGGGCAGGCGGGCCTCGAAGACGCAGTGATGGGAGTGCTGCGCTTCAGGTCAGGCGTGATCGCGCAGTTCCATGACGCGTTCACCACCAAGTTCGCCGAGACCGGTTTCGAGGTGCACGGCACCGAGGGTTCGCTGATCGCGCGCAATGTCATGACGCAGAAGCCGGTCGGCTCGGTCGTGCTGCGCAATGCCGAGGGCGAACACGAGCTCGATCTCGACCAGCGCAATCTCTACGAAGCGGGCCTGCAGGCGTTCCATGATGCTGTCGCCGGCAAGGGCAGACCGTCTGCCACGGGCGAAGACGGCGTATGGTCGCTGGCGACGGGTCTTGCCGTGGTCAAGTCGGCGGCGACGGGCAAGGCAGTGGCGATCGAGGCGGGGCTCTGACATGAGCAAGCACATCACTCCCGCCCAGGCCGCTGCTTTGATACCCGATGGTGCGGTGGTCTCGGTGTCGTCGTCGAGCGGGCTAGGCTGTCCCGACCTGACGCTGAAGGCGATCGGCGAACGCTTCGAGGCTACAGGCCATCCGCGCGACCTGACGACGCTGCACCCCATCGCCGCCGGCGACATGAGCGGCATCAAGGGTGTCGACCATATCGCCAAAAAGGGCCTGCTGAAGACGATCATCGGCGGCTCCTATCCGTCGGGGCCGTCGAGCGCCGAGCCGCCGCTGATCTGGCAGATGATCGGCAATGAGGAGGTGGCTGCCTACAACGTGCCGTCCGGCATCATGTTCGACATGCATCGCGAGGCTGCCGCCAAGCGGCCGGGCGTCATGACCAAGGTCGGGCTCGACACCTTCGTCGATCCCGAGCGGCAGGGCTGCGCCATGAATGCGCGTGCTGCGGCCGAACCGCTGGTCAAGAAGGTCAGCTTCGAGGGCGAGGACTGGCTGTTCTTCCCAGCTATCAAGCCTGAAGTGGCGATCATTCGGGCAACGACATCAGACGAGCGCGGCAACCTGACCTACGAACATGAAGGCGCCTATCTCGGCGGGCTCGACCAGGCACTCGCCGCGCGCAACAATGGCGGCATCGTCATTGCCCAGGTCAAGCGTATCACCAAGGACGGCTCGCTGCGCCCGCACGATGTGCGCGTGCCGGGCATGCTGGTCGACTACATCGTCGTCGACCCCGAGCAGAAGCAGACGACGCAGACGCTCTACGACCCTGCGATTTCAGGCGAGATCATGCGGCCTCTCGACAGCTTCCGCGTGCCCGAGTTCAACCTTCAGAAGGTCATCGCCCGCCGGGTCGCTCAGGAACTCGAGGCCGGCAGCGCGGTCAATCTCGGCTTCGGCATTTCGGCCAACGTGCCGCGCATCCTGCTTGAAGAAGGGCTGCATGGTGAGGTCACCTGGGTGATCGAGCAGGGTGCCGTCGGCGGCGTGCCGCTGCTCGATTTCGCTTTCGGCTGCGCGTCGAATGCCGATGCCTTTATGCCGTCGCCCTACCAGTTCACCTACTTCCAGGGCGCGGGTTTCGACGCCTCGCTGCTGTCGTTCCTCGAGATCGACCGCAACGGCTCGGTCAACGTCTCCAAGCTCAGCTTCCGGCCACATGTGACGGCGGGTGCCGGGGGGTTCATCGACATCACGGCGCGAGCCAGGAAGATCGTCTTCTCCGGCATGTTCAATGCCGGCGCCAAGCTCGACATCGAGGCTGGCAAGCTGGTGGTCGAGAAGGAAGGCAAGCTCAAGAAGCTGGTCAACGAGGTCGAGCATGTCACCTTCTCGGGGCGTCGCGGCGTCGAACAGGGCCAGGACATCACCTATGTCACCGAACGCTGTGTGATGAAGCTTATGCCTCAAGGCATTGTGCTGACCGAGATCGCGCCGGGCGTCGAACTGCAGACGCATATTCTCGACCAGTCGGAATTCCCGCTGATCGTGTCGGACAAACTCAAGCAGATGGATGCTGCCCTGTTCGCCGAAGCGCCGATCAGGTTGAAGCTGCCGCGCAAGCCGGTGCGCAAGCTGGAGGGCATCCATGGCTGACCAGCGCATCAGGGTCGAGTTCGAGGGTCCTGTCGCGATCATCACGGCGGCCCGGCCGGACAAGCTCAACGCCTTCGATATAGACATGCTGAAGGCGCTGTCCCAGGCCTGCGACGAGGTCGAGGCCAATGCGGAAATCCGCGTCGCCATCCTCACCGGCGAGGGCAAAGCGTTTTCGGCCGGCGGCGACATCAAGGCCTGGGGCGAAATGACACCCAACGAGTTCGGCCATGCCTGGGTGCGTTTCGGCCACCGCGTGTTCGAACGCCTGGCGACGCTGCGCGTACCGGTGATCGCTGCCATCAACGGCCATGCATTGGGCGGCGGACTGGAGCTGGCGATAGCCGCCGACATCCGCATTGCCGAGCGTCATGTGAAGATCGGCCTGCCGGAAACCGGGCTCGGCATGGTGCCGGGCTGGTCGGGCACACAGCGTCTGGTGAGGCGCGCCGGTGCGCAGGTGGTGAGGCGTATGGCGCTGGGCGGCGAGGTGTTTTCCGCCGACGAGGCAGCAGGGCTCGGGCTGGTCGACCATGTGGTCGAGACCGGCGCGGCGGTGGCTGCGGCGCGCGCCTATGCGGCCCGGGTCGCGGCGCGGGGGCCTGCGGCAGTTGAGGTCGCAAAACTGATGATCGCCACCGCGAATGGTGAAGACAATGGCACCGCCGTCGAGGCGCTGGGCTCGATTCTCGTGGCCAAGACCGGAGACCTCAAGGAGGGGGTCGCGGCCTTCAGCGAGAAGCGTGCCGCCAAATTTGCAGGAGAATGGTGATGACGGTCCTGATGCGTCCCAAGCCGCTCGACGGCTTCAAGGTCCGCGAGTTCAAGATGCTGATCGACGGCAAATGGACCGCCGGCGCCGAAGGCAAGGCCATCGAGCGCGCCAGCCCCGGCCATGGCGCCGTTGTCAGCCGCTACGAGGCCGCGACCGCTATCGATGCGAACCGCGCCATTGCCTCGGCACGCAAGGCGTTCGACGACGGACATTGGCCGCGCATGACCGGCGCCGAGCGCTCGCGCATCCTGCTCAGGGCCGCCGACATCATTGACGCGCGTGCCGATGAACTCGCCTTCCTCGATTGTATCGAGTCAGGCAAGCCGATCTCCCAGGCCAAGGGCGAACTTGGCGGTGCCGCCGACATCTGGCGCTATGCGGCAGCACTTGCGCGGGACCTGCATGGCGAGAGCTACAACACGCTGGGCGACGGCACGCTGGGCGTGGTCCTGCGCGAGGCGATCGGCGTCGTGTCGATCATCACGCCGTGGAATTTCCCGTTCCTGATCGTCAGCCAGAAGTTGCCTTTTGCGCTGGCCGCCGGCTGTACGGCAGTGGTCAAGCCGTCGGAGTTGACGTCAGGCTCGACGCTGGTACTCGGCGAGATTCTGGAGGCGGCAGGGGTCCCCCAGGGCGTGGTCAACATCATCGTCGGAACCGGGCCGGAGGCTGGTGCGCCGCTGACCAGCCACCCCGACATTGACATGGTGTCGTTCACCGGCTCGACCGGTATCGGCAAGCTGACCATGGCCAACGCCGCGCAAACGTTGAAGAAAGTGTCACTGGAGCTCGGCGGCAAGAACCCGCAGATCGTCTTCCCTGATGCCAATCTCGATGACTTCGTCGATGCGGCCGTCTTCGGCGCCTATTTCAACGCCGGCGAGTGCTGCAATGCCGGCTCCCGCCTGATCGTGCATCGCGACGTCGCCGACGAGGTGACCAGCCGCGTTGCCGCTCTGTCGGCCAAGGTCAAGGTCGGCGATCCGCTCGACCCATCGACGCAGGTTGGTGCTATCATCACGCCGCAGCATCTTGCGAAGATCGTTGGTTACGTGAAAGGTGCGAGCGAGAACGGTGCGAGGGTTGCTGTCGGCGGGTCTGCCGCTGATCTCGGCCTCGGCCAGTTCATGGAGCCGACGATCCTGTCGTCGGTCGCCCCCGACATGGCGGTGGCGAAAGAGGAGGTGTTCGGACCGGTGCTTTCGGTGCTTGCCTTCGAGACCACTGACGAGGCGATCCGTATCGCCAATTCGATCGACTATGGTCTGTCGGCAGGCGTCTGGAGCCGCGACTTCGACACCTGCCTGACAGTCGGCCGTAGAGTCCGTGCCGGTACCGTCTGGATGAATACCTTCATGGACGGCGCCTCGGAGCTGCCCTTCGGCGGCTACCGCCAATCGGGCATCGGCCGCGAGCTCGGCCGCCATGCGGTCGAGGATTACACCGAAACCAAGACGCTCAACATGCATATCGGACCGCGCACCGGCCATTGGATGCCGAAGGAGGCGCGCGGCTGAACGGAGGAATTCCCAGAGGCGGGGCCGAAGGGATTTTATGACACGCAATGACGCGTGAGGAACTTGCAACCCGGGAGGAACTGGAATGCGTAAGTTTTTGATGAGTACGGCAGCCGTGGCGGCACTGTTTGCCGCGCCTATGCCGATGGCACAGGCCGAGGAAAGCGTCGAAGTTCTGCACTGGTGGACGTCAGGCGGTGAGGCAGCAGCACTCGACGTGCTGAAGAAGAACCTGGAAGGCCAGGGCGTGACCTGGAAAGACATGCCGGTTGCCGGCGGCGGCGGCGAAGCGGCGATGACCGCGCTGCGCGCCCGTGTCACCGCAGGCGATCCGCCCACCGCCGTGCAGGCGCTTGGCTTCGACATCACCGACTGGGCCAACCAGGGCGTCGTCGGCGATCTCGGCGAAGTGGCCGACAAGGAAGGCTGGGACAAGGTCGTTCCGGCCGCACTGCAGAACTTCGCCAAGCATGACGGCAAGTGGATTGCAGCACCTGTCAACGTGCACTCGACCAACTGGGTCTGGATCTCCAAAAAGGCGCTCGACGCTGCCGGCGGCAAGGCGCCCGAGACCTGGGACGAGCTGGTCGCGGTGCTCGACAAGATGCAGGCCAACGGCATCACCCCGCTCGGCCATGGCGGCCAGGCCTGGCAGGATGCGACCATCTTCGACGCCGTCGTGCTGTCGCTCGGCACCGACTTCTACAAGTCGTCGATGATCGATCTCGATCCGGCCGCACTTGGCGGCGACAAGATGGTCGAAGCCTTCGACCGCATGGCCAAGCTCAAGACCTATGTCGACAAGGACTTCTCTGGCCGCGACTGGAATCTTGCCTCGGCCATGGTCATCGAGGGCAAGGCCGGCATGCAGATGATGGGTGACTGGGCCAAGGGTGAGTTCCTCAAGGCCGGCCAGAAGCCGGGCACCGACTTCGTCTGCATCCGCTTCCCCGGGACGCAGGGCGCCGTCACCTTCAACTCTGACATGTTCATGATGTTCAAGGTTGGCGACGACAAGAAGAAGGCGCAGCTGCAGATGGCTGCCGACATCGAGGATCCGGCCTTCCAGTCGTCGTTCAACGTGGTCAAGGGCTCGGTGCCGGCACGCACCGACGTGCCTGACACCGCCTTTGACGATTGCGGTAAGAAGGGCATCAAGGACCTGGCCGAAGCCAGCTCCGGTGGCAAGCTGTTCGGCTCGATGGCACATGGTTATGCCGCACCGGCCGCGGTGAAGAACGCGCTCTACGACGTCGTTACCCGTCACTTCAACGGCGAACTCGACTCCAAGGCCGCCGCCCAGGCGCTGGCCGAAGCGGTTGCCGCCGCCAAGGGGTGAGACGCCGGTATGCGCAGCAAATCCATCGTGCCGGTGGCACGATGGCAGGCGGCGAACGCCTGGGAGCTGCGTAGCAGCGGGGCCACGGCAGGCCCTTCACCGAACTTCGTGCCCCGGCTTCGGTCGGGGCACATCCTGACCTGACAACCCAGAGGCTGGACCCCATGGCCGATCTCACCACGACCGCACCCCGCGCGGTGACGAACCCGCGCGCGACGTTGCAGGACCTGCTGCCGAAGATCGTGCTGGCGCCGAGCTTCGCGTTGATCCTGATCTTCGTCTACGGCTTCATCGTCTTCACGGCCTTCCTGTCGTTCTCGGGCTCGAAGCTTTTGCCCGATTTCTCGACCTGGGTCGGCCTGAACAACTATGTCAGGCTGTTCAACCATCCCAACTGGATCACGGCGCTGAAGAACCTTGCGATCTTCTCGGTGCTGTATATCGTCATCTGCAGTTTCATCGGGCTGGCGCTGGCGATCTTCCTCGACCAGAAAATCCGCGGCGAGGGCGTGCTGCGCCCGATCTATCTCTACCCGATGGCGCTGTCATTCATCGTCACCGGCGTCGCCTGGAAGTGGTTTCTCGACCCCGGCATCGGCCTCGAGCACGTGATGCAGTCATGGGGTTGGGAAAGCTTCTCGTTCCGCTGGATCAAGGAAGGCCAGATGGCGATCTACACCATCGTCATCGCTGCGGTGTGGCAATCGTCGGGCTTCGTCATGGCGATGTTCCTCGCCGGCCTGCGCGGCGTCGACAACGAAATCATCAAGGCCGCCCAGATCGACGGCGCCTCGACGCTCACCATCTATCGCCGGATCATCATTCCACTGATGCGGCCGGTGTTCCTGTCGGCCTTCGTGGTGCTCGCCCACCTCGCCATCAAGTCTTACGACCTTGTGGTGGCGATGACCGACGGCGGACCGGGGACTGCGACCTGGACGCCGGCGCTGTTCATGCAGAAGTTCACCTTTGGCCGCAATGAAATGGGCATGGGTGCTGCGTCCGCGATCATCATGATGATGATGATCTTCGCCATCATCGTGCCCTACCTCTACTCCGAACTCGGGGGGAAGAAGAAATGAGTGCCGCCTCCCAGGACGTCGCAACCCGTAACGGCATCTTCGCCCGTGCGCTGATCTATGCCGTTCTCATCCTGTTTGCGGTCTACTACCTGCTGCCGCTCTATGTGATGGTCGTCAATTCGCTGAAGCCGCTGGACGAGATCCGCCAGGGCAACATGCTGGCGCTGCCGCAGCAATGGACGATAGCGCCCTGGCTGTCCGCCTGGTCGACTGCGCAGATCGGCGTCTCGCCGACGGGGCTGAAACCCTATTTCCTGAACTCGGTGATGATGGTGGTTCCGGCGGTGGCGCTGTCGACCATCCTCGGAGCGCTCAACGGCTATGTGCTGACCAAATGGCGCTTCAAGGGCGATAACATCGTCTTCGGCCTGATGCTGCTTGCCTGCTTCATTCCGTTCCAGATCGTGCTGATCCCGTCGGCGCGCATCCTCGGCCTGACCGGCCTTGCCGGCACCATCACCGGCCTTGTGCTGATCCACGCCATTTACGGCCTCGGCTTCACCACGCTGTTCTTCCGCAACTATTACGAGGCGTTCCCGACCGAACTGGTGCGGGCAGCACAGATCGACGGCGCGAGCTTCTTCCAGATCTTTCGGCGCATCCTTTTGCCGTCGTCGGGTCCGATCATCGTCGTCACCGTCATCTGGCAGTTCACCAACATCTGGAACGACTTCCTGTTCGGCTCGTCGTTTTCGGGCTTCAACTCGATCCCGCTGACGGTAGCGCTCAACAACCTCGTCAACTCGTCCACCGGCGTGAAGGAATACAACGTGCATTTCGCCGGCGCGATCCTCGCCGCCCTGCCCACCCTCATCGTCTACATCGTCTCCGGACGCTATTTCGTGCGCGGCCTGATGGCCGGCGCGGTCAAGGGGTAAGCCCATGTCGTTTCTCAAGATCAGCAATCTCTACAAGAACTATGGCCAGGTGGAGATCCTCAAGGACATCAATATCGAGATCGACAAGGGCGGCTTTCTGGTGCTCGTCGGCCCGTCGGGCTGTGGCAAGTCGACGCTGCTCAACACCATAGCCGGGCTCGAGCCGATCACCTCGGGCGAGATCTCCATCAACGGCAATTCGGTCGCCGGGCTGCATCCGTCCAAGCGCGACATCGCCATGGTGTTCCAGTCCTACGCGCTCTACCCGAACATGACGGTGGCCGGAAACATCGCGTTTGGCATGGAAATCCGCGGCGTGCCCAAGGACGAGCGCGACAAGGCGATCAAGCAGGTGTCCGACATCCTGCAGATAGGCCACCTGCTCGACCGCAAGCCGAGCCAGCTCTCCGGCGGCCAGCGCCAGCGTGTTGCCATGGGCCGGGCGCTGGTGCGCAATCCGCAGGTCTTTCTGTTCGACGAGCCGCTGTCCAACCTCGACGCCAAGCTGCGCGTCGACATGCGCACCGAGATCAAGCGCCTGCACCAGCGCATGAAGACGACGATCGTCTATGTCACCCACGACCAGATCGAAGCGATGACGCTGGCCTCCAAGATCGCCGTGCTCAAGGACGGCACCCTGCAGCAGTTCGGCACGCCGGCCGAGATCTACAACAGCCCGGCCAACATGTTCGTCGCCGACTTCATGGGTTCGCCGGCGATGAACCTGTTGACCGCGCGCCTCGAAAACGGCGAGGGCGGGCTCAACGTCATGCTCGAAAGGCCGGGCGAGAAGCCGCTGGCGCTGCCGATCAAGAATGCCAATGGTGTGCTCGGTGGCTATTCGGGCAAGGAGATCATCTTCGGTGTCCGTCCGGAAGCACTGACCGACCCGGATGGTGCCGATCGCAACGCCAGGTCGATCGCCGAGGGCGAATGTTTGATCGAGGTGGTCGAGCCTGCCGGTTCCGACACCTTCGCTGTGACCAAGCTCGGCGGCAAGGAAGTGGTGGCGCGGCTGCGTGCCGACGCCGCGATCCATGCCGGCCAGAAGACGAAGCTCGCCTTCAACCTGGACAAGGCGGTGTTCTTCGACCCGAAGAGCCAGCTGCGCATCGCCTGACATGTCCGGACAGCCTGACATCGTCATCATCGGCTCGGGTGTCGGCGGCGCCACTGTTGCTGCAGGGCTCGCCGCGACCGGCGCGGAGATTCTCGTGCTCGAGGCTGGTGGCCATATCGCCGACCGGCCGGAGAACCGCGACCAGCGCGCCATCTTCCAGCGCGGGCATTTCCGCCCTGACGAGACCTGGTATGAGGCCGACGGTACCGGCTTCAATCCAGGCAACTATTACAATGTCGGCGGCAATTCGAAGTTCTACGGCGCCGTGCTGACACGCTACCGCCGCGAGGACTTTGACGAGATGCAGCATCTCGACGGTGTGTCGCCGGCATGGCCGATTGCCTATGAAGACCTGGAGCCGTGGTACGGCAGGGCCGAAGAGCTTTATCAGGTGCGCGGTACGCTCGGCGAAGACCCGACAGAGCCCGTGCATTCGCAGCCCTATGGCTTGAAGCCCGTTGCCGACGAGCCCGCGATCTCGAAGGTGCGGGCACGCCTCAAGGCCAACGGCATGCATCCCTTTTCGCTGCCGCTCGGTGTCGATATCGAGCGCTGGCTGGCCAAGGGCAAGACGCCGTGGGACGCCCACCCCAACAGCTTCGACGGCAAGATGGATGCCGAGACGACGGCGCTGGCCGCGGCGCTGAAGCATGAGAACGTCAAGCTGCAGACCGGCTCGCGTGTGACGCATCTGGAGGCGGCCGCCGACGGGCGGATCGTTGCGGTTCATTACCTGCGCAATGGCGAGGCAACAGTGCTGCGACCGAAGCTGGCGATCCTGTCGGCAGGGGCTGTGCAATCGGCGGTGCTTCTGCTGCGCTCGGCCAACGACAGCAACCCCAGCGGCCTCGCCAACCGCTCCGATCAGGTCGGCCGCAACTTCATGAACCACAATTCGACGGCTGTCATCGCCATGAGCCCCTGGTTCCGCAATGACTCGGTTTACCAGAAGACCTTCGGCTTCAACGATTTCTATCTCTCCGACGGCGAGGGCGGGCCGCCACTGGGCAACGTCCAGCTGCTCGGGCGCATCTCGGGCACCATCCTGAAGGGCGCGATGCCCGCCGTGCCGGAGTGGCTGTTGAATCTGACGACGGCGCATTCGATCGACTTCTACGCCATGAGCGAGGACCTGCCGTCGCCGGAAAGCCGGGTCATGGTCGATGGCGACCGCATCGTGCTGAAATGGGTGCGCAGCAACTGGCAGGCGCATGAGCGGCTGGTAGCCAAGCTCAAGCAGGTGCTGCGCAGCGCAGGTTTCCCGGTCGTCGTCTCACGCGCCTTCGACAAGCGCACGCCGTCGCACCAGTGCGGCACGGTAAGGATAGGCAGCGACCCCAAGGACGCCCCGCTCGACGTCTTCTGCCGCGCCTTCGACCATCCGAACCTGTTCGTGGTCGATGCGAGCTTCCTGCCGACATCGGCGGCGGTCAATCCGGCGCTGACGATCGCGGCGCAGGCGCTGCGGGTTGCCGACCACATCGCTGAAAAGGATCTGGCGGCATGAAAGTGGCGGCAAAACCGGTGGCACTGGTGACCGGCGCGCGGCGCGGCATCGGCCTTGCCGTTGCCGAAGCGCTTGCCAGGGCGGGCTTCGACCTCGCCATCACCGATCGCGAGGAAGACGTTGCCTCGGCAGAGGCGGTATCGGGGCTGGAGAAACACGGTGCGCGCGTGCTGTTCCTCGCCTCCGACCTTGCCGACCTCGACGGCCATGCCGGCACGGTCGACAGGATCGTCGGGCATTTCGGGCAGATCGACTGCCTGGTCAACAATGCCGGTGTCGCGTCCGGGGTGCGCGGCGATTTCCTCGAGATGACGCCCGAGAATTTCAACGCCATCATGGCGGTCAATCTGCGCGGCACGGTGTTCTTCACCCAGGCGGTGCTGCGGGCCATGCTCATCGCACCACCGACATTGCATCCGCGCTCGGTGATCAACATCACCTCGATCTCGGCCGAGATGACGTCGCCCGACAGGCTCGACTACTGCATGTCGAAGGCCGGGCTTGCCGCATTCACCCAAGGGCTGACGCTGCGGCTCGCCGGCACCGGCATCGACGTGTTCGAAATCCGGCCCGGAATCATCCGCTCCGAAATGACGGCGAAAGTCTCGGAGAAATACGACCGGCTCATCGCTGACGGCCTCGTGCCGGTCAAACGCTGGGGCGAGCCGAACGACATCGGCCGCATCGCGGCGGCACTCGCCAGCGGCGGCTTCGGCTTTGCCACCGGCTCCATCATCAGGGCTGACGGTGCGCTGTCGGTCGCGCGACTTTGAGATCAGAGATGACTTACGACTACATCATCACAGGTGCGGGTCCAGCCGGTTGCGTGCTGGCCAACCGGTTGAGCGAAGATTCCGATGTGCGCGTACTGTTACTTGAGGCCGGCGGCGGCGACTGGAACCCGCTGTTCCACATGCCGGCGGGCTTTGCCAAGATGACCAAGGGCGTGGCCAGCTGGGGCTGGGAAACCGTGCCGCAGAAGCACATGAAAGGCCGCGTCTTGCGCTACACCCAGGCCAAGGTGATCGGCGGCGGCTCCAGCATCAACGCCCAGCTCTACACGCGCGGCAACGCCGCAGACTATGATCTGTGGGCAAGCGAGGACGGCTGCACCGGCTGGGACTACCGCTCGGTGTTGCCCTATTTCAAGCGCTCGGAAGACAACCAGCGTTTCGCCGACGATTATCATGGCTATGGCGGGCCACTCGGCGTGTCGATGCCGTCGGCTGCCCTGCCGATCTGCGATGCCTATATCCGCGCCGGCCAGGAGCTCGGCATTCCCTACAATCACGACTTCAATGGCAAACAGCAGGCCGGCGTCGGCTTCTATCAATTGACCCAGCGCAACAAGCGGCGCTCGTCGGCCTCGATGGCCTATCTCGCCCCGATCAAGGACAGGCGCAACCTGACCGTCCGGCTCGGCGCACGGGTAACGCGCATCGTGGTCGAGAAGGGCAGGGCTGTCGGTGTCGAGGTCGCGAGCGGCAATGGCAGCGAAATCATCCGCGCCGAGCGCGAGGTGCTGGTTTCCTCCGGGGCCATCGGCTCGCCCAAGCTTCTGCTGCAGTCGGGCATCGGCCCGGCCGATCACCTGAAGAGCGTCGGTGTGCCTGTCGTCCACGACCTCAAGGGTGTCGGCGAAAACATGCAGGACCATCTCGACCTGTTCGTCATTTCCGAATGTACCGGCGATCACACTTACGACAACGTCGCCAAGCTGCATCGGACGCTGTGGGCAGGACTGCAATATGTGCTGTTCCGCACCGGGCCGGTGACGTCAAGCCTCTTTGAAACGGGTGGCTTCTGGTACGCCGATCCCGACGCGCGTTCGCCGGACATCCAGTTCCATCTCGGCCTTGGTTCGGGCATCGAGGCCGGCGTCGCCAGGCTCAAGAACGCCGGCGTGACGCTCAACTCCGCCTATCTGCATCCGCGCTCGCGCGGCACGGTGCGGCTCGCGTCCAGCGACCCGGCGGCGGCTCCGCTGATCGACCCCAATTACTGGGCCGATCCGCACGACCGCAAGATGTCGATCGAAGGTCTCAGGGTTGCACGCGAGATCATGCAGCAGGCAGCGCTCAAGCCGTTCGTGCTGGCCGAGCGGCTGCCCGGACCGGACAAGGTGTCCGAGGAACAGCTGTTCGACTATGGCTGCGCCAACGCCAAGACAGACCATCACCCTGTCGGCACCTGCAAGATGGGCACCGACGATATGGCTGTCGTCGACCTTGAGCTCAAGGTACATGGCATGGAGGGCTTGCGTGTCTGCGACAGCTCGGTCATGCCGCGCGTGCCCTCCTGCAACACCAATGGCCCGACTGTCATGATGGGTGAGAAAGGCGCCGACATCATCCGCAACCGCGACCCGCTGCCACCGGCGATTTTCACATATGAGCGCAACGACACCCGACCACGGGCCAGGGCCGAGATAAGCTAGTTTCACCCGGAGGGCCAGGCCTCGCCCGTCACTCCTGCTCGAGGGGGCATGCCCTCAGTCCGTGGATTGGCTGCCTTTGTTCCGCATGGCCCGCGAACGAGCTTTCCGGGCCTTGCGATGATCGTGGTAGGGAACCTCGACCATTCCGCATTGCAGACAGTCGATGTACTTGCCGCAATTGGTTTCCCAGCACTGGACATCGTGTGTCCAACTGAGCGCGATCCGTTCAAGATGCTGGGTCTGTGACCCCTTCAGAAGGATCAGTTCGTTCGGCCGCGAGGTTGCCTTGACATAGTCAGATGCCTCCTTTGGCAAGAGGAAGTCGATGAACTTGCCGCTGTTCCTGTCCTCTGCGGTAGGGCGGGCGCGATGGCCGTTTTCGCCGACGAAGATGAACTGGTCCGAACATTGGTAGGCGAGGTCGTATGCAAGTGCGGTGCCCTTCCTCGGGCCACCAGTATAGTCGGAGATAAAGCCGATCACTGCGCGCTTGTTGGCTGGCTGGGCATTGCGGAGAATGGCGATGGCGGCCGGAATGCTGTCGTTGGGCGCCTTCACCGTATCGACGATGAAGGCGGGGCCTCCGGCGGTGGCGAGGATGCCGTTCCTCCAGGGCTCGTCCAGTTCGGCCGGGGGGGCTTTTCCAGTATGGAGAGGATCAGGTCCAGGAATGGATGGCCCGGCGCAGCCGCAACGATCGGGGCAACCAACTGGCCGCGCAGGAATTCGTTTTCGTAGACAGTGTAGAGGCTTCCACCGTCATCGAACAATTCATCGACCGGGTGGACGCAAATGCTGTCCGCCCGGCCATGTAGCCGCCCTGGGCGTACAGGATTTCGAAGCGCAGCAGGTCTGCGGCACCGGCATAAGCGCCGCGCTTCATGTACTCGTCGATCTGGGCGCGAGTCCTGAACGTGCCGTTACGGAGGAAGTCATTGTCGTAGAGCGTGTATTCCCAGTCCGGGTGCCGCTCGATCCAGCTCTGCATCCACTGCGACGGCTGCTGCTTCGGGCCTATCCAGATATGACCGAGCTTCCGGGGAATTTTCATGGGGTGCGAAGCTCCATAGGCCCAAGACAGGTGCCCGGCATGCGGCCGTCCAGCAGAGCCGTGGCGAGCAACCAGAAGGCGAAGCGCGGCTTTGGTGAACACTTTCTGGCGTGTGACGAGAGGCTCGTCAACCGAAAGGTCGAGCCCTTCTTTGCCGACCGCCCGAATGAACGGCCGGCGCATGCCGAAGGTTGGCAACCTTTCGGATCTAATGTGCGGGAACTGGCCTTGCGTTGTGCGTTGCTGCTCAGTCTTGAATGGCGTGGCAGGCGACGTTGGCGCCGGCTGCCGAGTGCCTTAGTTCCGGCCGTTCCTTCTTGCAGACGTCCATCGCCAGCGGGCAGCGCGGGTGGAAGGTACAGCCGCTGGGCGGGTTGAGCGGGCTCGGAATGTCGCCGCCCAAGGGCGCGCGGTCGCGCTTCGGCGCTTCGAGGTCGGGCACGGTTTCGAGCAGCAGCCTGGTGTAGGGGTGTTGCGGGTTTTCGAGGATGATTTCGCCCGGTCCTTCCTCGACGAGGCGGCCGAGATACATCACACCGATGCGGTCGGTGAGGAAACGCACGACCGACAGATTGTGGCTGATGAACAGATAGGTCAGCCCTAGTTTCTGCTGCAGATCCTTGAGCAGGTTGAGCACCTGTGCCTGCACAGACACGTCGAGGGCGGATGTCGGTTCGTCGAGCAAAAGCAGCTCGGCCTCGGCGGCAAGCGCGCGGGCGATCGAGATGCGCTGGCGCTGGCCGCCGGAGAATTCGTGCGGATATTTGTCGGCGTCGCTGGGTGCCAGGCCTACGGTGACCAGCAGCTCGCCGATGCGCTTGCGGCGCTCAATGCGGCCAAGCTTTCGCGCCATGGGCTCGGCAATGCTCTGGCCGATGCGCCAGCGTGGATTGAGGCTGCCGACCGGATCCTGGAACACCATCTGCAAGCGCACACGCTCGCCGCTGTCCTTGCGGATCTCGACGGCGCCTACGGTCGGCCTTTCCAGTCCGGCGACGAGGCGTGCGACGGTGGACTTGCCGCAGCCGGATTCGCCAACCAGCGAGAAGGTGGTGCCGGGGCGAATGGCGAAGCTGACGCCGTCGACGGCCTTGACGCTGCGACGCGGGGCGCCGGTTGCCAGGCGTTGCAGGAAGGGTGCTGAAACATCGAAGGTGCGGCCGAGATTGGCGACCTTGAGCAAGGGCTGTTCGGTAACGATTGCGTTCATGCGCCGCCACCATCGATCCAACTGCCGTCGCGGGCGACGATACGGCCGCGCTTGACCACCAGTGCGCGCTTGGGCCGGTCGACGACGATCTGGGCCTGGTTTTCACCTTCGATCAGCACGAGGCTGCCGTCGCAGCCGACATCCAGCCCATGGCCGGCGAGATCGAGCAGGTCGGCGCCGCGCTTCGTACCCATGTCGAGGGCAGCCGTCAGCTCGGCGTCGGTGCGGCAGTTGCTGCGCCAGGACAACAGCCAGCAGCGCTCCAGCATGTCGCCATTGCCATGCGGGTTCCAGGTGTCGCGCAACGAATCCGACGCCACAGCACAACGCACGCCATAGTCGGCAAGCTCGAACATCGGCGGGAAGGGGATGTCGCCGGGCACCGCCGAGATGATGCCGATGCCGGCCTCGGCGAGCAGGTCCATCATGCGGGCGAGCTCGTCGCGCGATGCGGTGCCGAGACAGAAGGCATGGCTGACGATGACCTTGTCCTGCATGCCAAGCGCCTTGGCGCGCTCGGCGATCAGGCCGAGTTCGTAGAGGCCGAGCTCGCCGCGCTCATGCAGGTGGATGTCGATCTTGGCCTGCTTGCGGTGGGCGATGCCGAAAATGGTGTCGAGATGGCCCTTCGCGTCGCCGTCGACGCTGGCCGGGTCGATGCCGCCGATTACAGAGGCGCCTTCGTCAAGGGCTGCTTCCATAAGCTCTGCCGTACCCGGCTCGATCAGCATGCCGAGTTGCGGGAAGGCGACGATCTCGAGGTCGACGGCGTGCTTGGTCTTTTCCCATGCGGCGAGCACGCCATGCAGATTGTCGAGCTTGTATTCGGGCGAGATGTCGACATGGCTGCGAATGTGGGTCGAGCCGTTGGCGACGCACTGGCGCATCAGATTGCCGGCGCGCTCGGCGACAGACCAGGGCAAGCTGCGGCGGATCTCGACCTCGTTGTCGATCATGGAGCGGAGTGAATCCGGCACATTGATGCTGTGCCAGGGCAGGCCCCACAGGATCTTGTCGAGATGGACGTGCGCCTCGACGAAGGGGGCAATGGCGATCGCGCCCTTGCCGTCAACGACCGTGATGCCGTCAGGGCCCGTCACATTGCTGCCAATCGCCGCGATGCGGCCGTTCTCGATCAGGATGTTGCCCGCGCTCCCGGCATCGGGGCGGACATTGGTGAGCAGAAGGTTGGTCATGATTGCTGTTCCGTGGTCTTAGCGAAGGCGAGGATTGAGGACGTCTCGAAGCCAGTCGCCGACGATGTTGACGGCCAGCACCAGAAGCACGAGTGCGGCGCCGGGGAACAGCGAGATCCACCATTCGCCCGACAGCAGCAGGTCGTTGCCGGCGCGGATCAGGGTTCCGAGCGAGGGCTGCGACGGCGGCATGCCGAGGCCGAGGAAGGACAGGATCGCTTCGGTGAGGATGGCGACGCCGAGGCCGAGCGTTGCCAGCACCAGCACCGGGCCGATGGTGTTGGGCAGGATGTGGGCAAGCAGGATACGGACGTTGCCGACCTCGCTGATGCGGGCTGCGGCGACATAGTCTTTGCGGCGCTCGATCATGGTGGCAGCGCGCACGGTGCGGGCGAACTGCACCCAGTCGGCGACGCCGATCGCCAGGATGACGACGTAGAAACGCATCTCCTCGCGCATGCCGATCGGCATGACGATCTTGGCGACGCCGTCGATGAAAAAGGCGATCATGATGGTCGGAAAGCTGAGCTGGATGTCGCCGAGCCGCATGATGACCGTGTCGACCCAGCCGCCGAGATAGCCGGCGATCAGGCCGAGTGCGACGCCGATGGTCATCGAGAAGGCGACGGCGGCGATGCCGACCAGGATCGACACCCGCATACCGTAGAAGATGGTGGAGAGGATGTCGCGGCCCTGCTCGTCGGTGCCTAGCAGGTAGGTCGAACTGCCGCCGTCGATCCATGCCGGCGGCAGGCGGGCGTCCATGATGTTGAGGGTGGCCGGATCGAACGGATTGTGAGGCGCAATCAGGCTTGCGGCGGCGGCACAGAACACCAGCGCGATCAGCGCGACAGCGGCGAAGATGACCGGCGGCGAGTTCCTGAAACGCCAGGCCAGTTCGCTGTTGCCAAAGGCTTTCAGTCGGAGGACGAGCTGGCTCATTTTGCGCGCAACCTTGGATCAACGGCGAGATAGATAAGGTCGACGACCAGGTTGATCGTGACGAAACTGAAACCGACGAAGGCGAGATAGGCGGCCATGACGGGGAAGTCGGCGAATTCGATGGCCTGCAGGATCAGCATGCCCATGCCGGGCCACTGGAAGACCGCCTCGACGACGATGGCGAAGGCGATCAGCGAGCCGATCTGCAGGCCAGTGATGGTAATGACCGGCAACAGGCTGTTGCGCAGCGCATGCGTCAGATAGACGGCGCGGTCAGACAGGCCACGGGCGCGGGCGAACTTGACGAAATCCGTGCGTACCACCTCAAGCATTTCGCCGCGCACGAGCCGCATGATCATCGACACCTGGAACACGGCGAGCGTGATGGTCGGCATGATCAGAGCCTTGATGCCTGATGTGGTGAGCAGGCCAGTCGTCCACCAACCCAGCGTCACGACCTCGCCGCGGCCGAAGGCCGAGAGCCAGCGCAGTTCGACGGAGAACACCAGGATCAGAAGCATGCCGATCAGGAACTGCGGCATGGAGATGCCGAGCAGCGACCCAAACTGCAGGCTGCGGCTCAACAGGCCACGTGGCTTGAGCGCCGTATAGACGCCCATCGGGATACCCATGGCAAGGGCAATGACGGTCGCGCACATGACGAGCTCCAGCGTCGCCGGCAGGCGGGCGAGGATCAGGTCGACCACCGGCTGGCGGTTGCGATAGGAGATGCCGAAATCGCCGACCACGGCACGTTCGACGAAGCGCCAGAACTGGACGAAAGTCGACTGGTCGAGACCAAGGGCGACACGCAGTTCCTCGCGCTGGGCAAGCGTGGCGTTGACGCCGAGGATGTTGTTCACCGGGTCGCCGAGGAAATTGAAGATCGAGAACGAAAGCGCCGACACGACCAGCATCACGAGGATGACGCTGGTCAGTCGCGTGGCGAGCAAGGAAATCATCTCAGCCTCTGAAATGGAGAAGAGGCCGGGCGCGCGTGGCGCCCAGCCTCCGATCAATCGTCAGTCCATCGTGTAGTACCAGAACCGCGTGTATTCGTCGGCTGGTACGATGGCGTGGACCTTGTCGCTCATACCCCAGGTCAGGAACTGCTGGTGCAGCATGATCTTGCCGACCTCGTCGCGGTGCAGCTTCATCACCTCGGAGATCATCTCCTGGCGCTTCTCGGTGTCGTATTCGGTGCCGATCTGCGGGATCAGCTCGTCGACGCGGGCGTTGGAATAGCCTTTCGGGTTCCAGGCGCCGAGGTCGCCGGTGGGTGTGTGGAAGGTCGCCGAGATGATGTTGTAGGCGTCCAGCGTCGGCAGGCCGGCCCAGCCGAGCATGTAGAAAGAGTATTTGCCGGCGGGCAGCTCGGTGTCGAACTGCACAGGCGGGTGCATCGTCAGCTGCGCCTTGATGCCGACCTTGGCGAGCATGCCGACAGTTGCCTGGCAGATCTGCTCGTCATTGATGAACGAACCGGCCGGGCAATCCATCGGCAAGGTGAAGCCGTCGGCATAACCCGCTTCCTTGAGCAGTGCCTTCGACGCCTCGATATCAAAGGGGAAGCGGACGTCGAGGCTGGCGTCGTAGAAGGGCAACTGCGGCGCCATCATGATCGCCGACGGGCGGCTGTTGTCGCGCATGATCGAGCGTTTGATGCCGTCGATGTCGATGGCCTGGTAGATCGCCTTGCGGACGCGTACGTCGGCGAGCGGGTTGGAATCGAGGCCGGGCAAGGTCTTGGACTGCTGGTCCATGCCGTAAAAGATGTTGCGCAGATGTGGCGCGCGCATGATCTGCATTCCGGGTGTTCCCTCGACGCGCGCGACGTCCTGCGGCGGCGCGTTGCGGATGAAGTCGACCTCGCCGGAGAGCAGGGCCGCGACGCGCGTGGCATTGTTGGCGATTGGCGTGTAGACGATCTCGTCGATGTTGTGCTCGCGCTTGTCCCACCATTTTTCGTTGGCGACGAAGACGGTCTTCACGTCGGGCTCGCGGCTGGCGACCTTGAACGGTCCGGTGCCGATCCCTTGCGTGATCATCGCGCCGCCGGTGTTGGTCGACAGGTCGAGCGGCTTCTGGGCGCCGATCGATTCCTGGAATTCCTTGTCGAGGATGTACCAGCCGGCGAAATCGTTGAGCAGCAGCGCGTATTTGCGCTTGAGCGTGATGTCGATGGTGTGGTCGTCGACCTTGGCGATCCCGGCGATCGGCTCGAGCAGGCCGGCGAAGGGCGAGCCCGGCGAACCGGCACGCTCATAGGAGAAGATCACGTCGTCGGCGGTGAACGGGTTGCCGTTGTGGAACTCCACGCCCTTGCGCAGGTGGAAGCGCCACTGAGTGTCGGACAGCGTTTCCCAGCTTTCGGCCAGGGCCGGCTCGATCTTGAGCTCCTTGTTCCAGCGGACAAGGCCTTCATAGACGTTGCCGATCAGGCTGAGCGTGAAATCCTCACGCGCCGCGTGAGGGTCCATCGAACTGATTTCCTGCGATTCAGCGAACCGCAGCGTCTTGGCTTCAGCCGCGCTGATGGCGAGGCCGGCGCAGGAGGTGAGGAGAAGGAGTTTCAGATAACGGTTCATCGGCTGTTCCCACACAGTTCTTGATTGTTGGACTTGTCTTGTCTCGTTCGGGCGTCGGCATGCCGATGGCCAGGGCGTCGAGCATGCCGAAAGCCGCCGCATCCATCGGGTTCGAGAACTGGTTCAACAAGGCTGTGTGGCCGGCGTGACAGGAACGAAACCGCGATCCTCTCATCCCCCGAGGTTCGGGGAATGCCCATTTCGATCCGTTCTGATCTCGAGCACTTGTCACTTGGAGCCTAGCCTGTTGAGAGCCGACAGGAGGGATGATTTCACATCGAATACGCTTCGTCTACAGTGTTGTATGCGTAAAATGGCATAAATTGTATACAAACAATGCCTGAAATTTGAGCTGTGCGGCAGGGGCATGGGCGTGGCGAAACCAGCGCCGTCGCAACGGGCGACGCTATCGAAATCGAAGGCCATGTTCAGACCGCGGCAGCGCCATCCTTGGGGCGGCTGTTCTGCCGTCAGAGCGTCGTGCCGCCCTGGTGGATGAAACAGGCGGCGGATGTGCCGCCGGCATCGGCGAGCCGGGGCAGTTCGCTGCGGCAGCGGTCTCCGGCCTTGGGGCAGCGCGGATTGAAGGCGCAGCCTTCCGGCCAGCTGCCCAGGCGCGGCATCGAGCCATCGATCTGGGCAAGCCGGTCGGCCTTGCGATTGAGCGACGGGATCGAGCCCATCAACCCGGCAGTATAGGGGTGGCGTGGCCGGTGGATGACCTCGTCGACGGGGCCGATCTCGACGACGCGGCCGGCATACATCACCGCGACCCGGTCGGCGGTTTCGGCGATGACACCCATGTCGTGGGTGACAAGCATGATCGCGGTGCCACGGGTCGCCGCAAGCCGCTTCAACAGCCCGATGATCTGGGCCTGGACCGAAACGTCGAGTGCCGTCGTCGGCTCGTCGGCAATGATCAGCTCCGGCTCGCCGGCAAGCGCCAGTGCTATGACGATGCGTTGGCGCATGCCGCCCGAGAACTGGTGCGGATACTGGCTGAAGCGGTTTTCCGGATCGGCGATGCCGACCTCGCGCAGCAGCTGCAGCGCCTTGGCGCGTGCGGTCTCGGCATTGCCCGGATGATGCGCGCGGATGGTTTCTGTCAACTGGCGTCCGACGGTGAACAGCGGGTCGAGGCTGGTCAGCGGGTCCTGGAAAATCGCGCCGATATGGCGGCCGCGCAGCTTGCGTTGTTCGGCCTGGGGCAGGTCGTCGATGCGCTGGCCGGAGAGATGGACGGTGCCGCCCGATATGCGCCCGGGCGGCTGAAGCAGCCCGATCAGGGCGCTTCCGGTCAGCGACTTGCCGGCGCCGGATTCGCCGACGACGCCGAGGATTTCGCCCTGGCCTATGCTGAAGGAAACGTCGTCGACGGCGACGAGCGAGCGTTGGCGCAGCGGAAACTCGATGCGCAGATTGTGTACATCGAGGACGGCGGCAGCTTGCGCCGCCGCTCCCGGATCAAAGGCCAGTCCAGTCATGGGAGCACCGCCATGCGTTCAAGGGTTGTGCCAAGGGAAAAGGCATGTTCCAAGCAGCGACTGTAGAGGATAGAATACATACCAAGTCCTCCTTATGCCCAATTCACCAGGTCAATTCATCAGGATCGTGACATGCTACGCGAGCCCCACGCTTCGAAGACCGCCGTTTCGTCGAGCCAGAGCGGCAAGACCAAAAAGCGCGGCGGCCCGACCGACGAGCATATTCACGGCGAAATCTACGCGGCGATCATCAACCACCAGATCCGCCCCGCCACGCCCTTGCAGGAGGACGCGCTGGCGACTGCCTTCGGCGTCAGCCGCACCATCATCCGCAAGGTTCTGCAGCGGCTGTCGCACGAGAAGCTGGTCGACCTGATCCCCAACAAGGGCGCCTTCGTCGCCAAGCCTTCGATCGAGGAGGCGCGGCAGGTGTTCGAAGCCAGGCGCGGCGTGGAATGCATCCTTGCGGAAAAGCTCGCCTCGACGATAACCAGGGAAGACGTCGATCGGCTGACGGCCATGGTGAGCGCCGAGGCGGAGGCAGTCGAGCAAGACAGCAAACATAGGCGGCTGCAGCTCTCCGGGGATTTTCATCGTGAACTCGCTTCGCTTGCCGGAAACGAGGTGCTGCGTGACTTCGTGCACGAACTGGTGTCGCGGACGTCGCTGATCATCGCGCTGTACGAATCGCCGGGTGCGGTGCCGTGCTCGTACAGCGAGCACAAGGAGATCGTGGACGCCCTGAAGCGGCGGGACGGCAAAAAAGCTGCGCAGTACATGGACCACCATCTCCGTCATATCGAGGCTCAGATCGACCTGTCCGACCACCCCGTGCGCGTCGACTTCAAGACGCTGTTCAAACCGTTGGCCTAACTGACCTTTCTCGTCGTTCCGGCGTTTGCGAGGCGCGTTTCGGGTGCATAGCCGGCGAGCTTGCCGCGATAGGTCTTGGGCAGCGGATAGGCGAGATCGCCGCGCTTGGAGGTCTTCAGGCCCATGCCGACAATGGCCTCGGCAAATTTGACGCCGGCAACCACGCCGTCGATGACGGGAACCTGCAGCCGGTCTTCGAGATAATGCGCAAGATCGGCCATGCCGGCGCAACCGAGCACGATGGCCTCGGAGCGATCTTCGGACAGCGCCCTCTCGCACTCGGCAAGGATGATCGCGCGGGCGTTCGATTCCGGCTTTTCCAGCTCCAGCACCGGAACGTCGGTGGCGCGCACGCGGCGGCAATGATGCTGCATGCCGTAGTTGCGGACCAGCTGTTCGGCGATGATGCGCGTGCGTTCGAGCGTCGTCACCACTGAAAAGCCGGTGGCGACGAAGCTTGCCGCGTGCATGGCGGCTTCTGCAATGCCGAACACCGGCGCGCCTGATATCTCGCGCGCCGCAAGCAGACCGGGATCGCCAAAACAGGCAATGATGTAGGCGTCGGCGGCCGGCCCATCCATGATCTCGTCGACAAGGCCGATGATGCTCATCGCTTCATCGTAGTGGCCTTCGATCGAGGCGGCGCCGGAGCGGGAGGTCACCGCCAGGATCTCGGTTGCCGGTGCTGCAACCGCCCGCGCCGCATCACCGATGAGATCGGTCATCGACTGGGTGGTGTTGGGATTGATGAGCTTAATTCTCATGCGATCCTCTGAAGCCGCTGGCCTCGCCGGGTGTCGGTAGTTCCCAGCCTAAAATTGTATACTATCATGTATTCGTATTGGATGTAATTTGCTGTTGTCAACACGGTATCCGGCGATTTTGCGGGATAGACGAATACGAGTGGCCGCCCGTCGCAGGACTGATGGCGGCGGGTTTGCGCACGGATGCCCGGGCTATCCTAGCTGGCAGCACAAGCATTTGAAGGATTTGGGATTTTGCTGCACTGCAACGGGCTGTAGCGTAAAGCCAATTATTGCGTGGTTTTCCGGGGCGGCTTGCGCCTCTGGAGGCTATGCTAATTGTATACATGTTGAGTAGCTCAGCTTCGGTCGAGAACAGACCTAGAAACCGCAGGCAAGGCATTCCTCGCCGTTCCTGTAGCGATATTCGGCTTTCCAATAGTGCGGGTCGTTGACCAAGGCATATTCCACATCGCCAGACATGGCGTATTTCTTCCTGAACGGACGCGCCAGCATGACGAACAGTCGACAGCCCGGCGGCCAGTCGCCGACCGAGAGAATACTGTTTCCCCTTGATAGCTCCGACATCAGGATCGCCTGCAAGGGCGACGCCATCCGGGGGAGGTCGGGCATAGGTATGCTCCAGTGATTGTCGAGTGACTCGGGCGACGAACACCATCTGGCGGTTTTGCTTGTCGGGAAGGAGGGTAAAGCGTTGCGCCAAGCGCCTGCAAGCTACTGCGGCAGAGCGCTGGCTTTTCTCGTCTCGCGAGGGAGCTCGCCGAACTCGTGCCGGTACTCGGCGGCGAAGCGGCCGAAATGGGTGAAGCCCCACTTCAGCGCGACGTCGGTGACGCTGGCTTCGCCCGCCACGAGGTCGAAACGGGCACGGCGCATGCGTTCGCGGGTCAGGGCACGGATGGGCGAGATGCCGAAGGCGTTGCGGTAAGCCAGTTGCAAGGTCCTGGGGGCTACGCCGGCGGCTTCGGCGATCTCATGCAGACCGATGGGTGCCGCGACATTGGCGCGGATGAATTCTTCTGCCCGCTTCAGGTGGCGGGGGGCTGCACCCGGCCTGTGCTCGTTGAAGAACAGGCTCATGTTGTTGGGCTGGTTGCGCAGGAACAGTTCGAGCAGGTGCTGCTCATGCAGAACGTTGTGCAGGCCCGGGCCGTGCAGCGGTTCCTTCGCATCGGCGGCATGGAACAGCGAATTGGCAAGACGGCGCCATGCCTGCATCTCGGGCCGGGAGAAATCGATCAGCGGGTCGAAGATCAGCGGCCCCTGGATATCGCGGTCGAGCAAGCGCATGGCAAAGGCATGCAGCGGCGCCTTTCGCACCTGGACGAGCAACTGGGCGCAGCCCTGCCACCATTTCATCCTTGTCGCCAGGTCGGCGTTGAGGACGGAGGCGACGCTGCGGTCGGTCAGAAACTCGCGTGTGCCGTTGCGGACGGTGGCTGAACCGGAGATCGGCATTTGGATCAGGTAGAAGTCGCCGAGTTCGCCCGGATCGATCAGCACGTCGGCGCCATAGCTGATGTAGTTCAGCGAGATCATCTCGCCGGGCGCATGATTGTGCGTGACGCGAAAAGCTGTCCTCTCACCGATGATGTCCAGTCGGTGATTGCAAAACTTCTGGGCGACCCGCTCCCTGGCGCAGTCGAGATCGTTCGACTGAAACAAGACATGGTCTGAAAGCGGTACCCTTCGGACGGACGCCTCTTCCATCAGCATTCGGGCAGACTAGCACCGATCCTCCAGCTGCCAATGAAAATGAGCGGCAGTAGGTCGTGCCGGCAGCATTTTTGCGCTTTCTGGATAGTCATCGCGCATTCCGGCTAGTGCTTTGAAGATACCCGCAGCAATCTATGCGTGGAACAAATGAAAGGGTCGCCTCGGGTAGGCCCTTCGAAAGCAAAGGGAGCATCACATGAGCAATGAACTCGCCAAGGGCATCACGCGCCAGGGCACCGGCTATGCCGGCAAGACCTGGAACATCCTTGGACAGGTCTATTTCCCGAAGGCGGTGTGCGACGCCACCTTCGCCTTCGAGACCAACAGCGAGCCGGGCCAGTTCGTGCCCGTGCACATCCATCCGAACCAGGAAGAGTTCATCCTGGTGCAGGAAGGCGAGCTCGACCTCAAGCTCGACGGCGAATGGGTCAAGGCCAAGGCGGGCGATCTTGTGCGCATGCCCAGGGGCATTCCGCACGGCTACTTCAACAAGTCCGACAAGCCGACCAAGGCCCTGTTCTGGGTTTCGCCGGCTGGAATGCTGGAAGAACTGTTCAACCGGCTCGACAACCTCGCCGACCCGGCCGAGGTGGTGAAGGTCTCGGCTCAGCACGAGGTCAACTTCCTGCCGCCCGAAGCCAACGACTAGGCTGCCAGCTTCCAACGGGAATCTGCCTGGCGCGCGCGACACGGGTCGCGTGCGAAGGCCGGCTCGCGTCCTGGCGAACCCTGCATCCTGGCACACAAGGAACAGCAAGATGGTCGAGAAGAAGAAAGTCTGCGTCATCGGCGCCGGCGTCAGCGGGCTTGCGGCAGCACATGCCTTCAGGCAGCGCGGACATGATGTCGAAATCGTCGAGCGCGGTTACGACCTGGGCGGGGTCTGGGAGCCGTCGCGATCCTATCCCGACGTTCAGACGCAAAGCCCAAAGGATCTCTATCGCTACACCTCGATGCCGATGCCGGAGAACTATCCGGAATGGCCGAAAGGCACGCAGGTCCACGCCTATCTCAAGAGTTACGCCGAGCAGAACGGGCTCGTGCCGCTGATCCGCTACGGTACCAAGGTTGTTTCCATGCAGCGGCGCAATGGCGCCAAAGGCTGGGCCGTCGAACTGGAAACTGGCGACGGCACGACGGTCACTGGGGATTTTGACTTCGTTGCCGTCTGCACGGGCAATTTCAGCGAGAAACGCGAGCTGGTGCATCCGGGTCAGGACACGTTCGTCGCGGCCGGCGGCCAGGTGCTGCACTCGTCCGAATACACCGATCCGGCGACGGTGCGGGGCAAGCGGGTCGTGGTGCTCGGCTTCTCCAAGTCGGCGACAGACATCGCCGTCAACGCCGTCAATTCGGGTGCAGCCGCCGTCACCATCGTCTATCTCGAGCCGGTCTGGCGTATTCCCTACTTCATCGGCGGCCTGATCAACTTCAAGCGCATCCTCTATGTCCGTGCCCAGGAGGTGATGTTCCCGAGCTGGAACCAGCCTCTGCTGGCGCGACTGGCGCATGCCATGGCCAAGCCGTTCGTCTGGGCCAACTGGCGCGGGCTGGAAAGCCTGCTTTCGCTGCAACTCAAGCTGAAGAAGACCGGCCTCAGGCCGAAGGTGCCGATCGAGACCAGCATCAACTGCTCGGTACCGATCGTCACGCCCGGCTTCTTCGACATGGTCGCCGATGGGCGCATCAAGGCAATCCAGGGCACCATCGCTTCTTATGCGAAGGACACGGTGGTCCTGTCGGGCGGCGAGCGGGTCAAGGCCGACATGGCCATTCTCGCCGTCGGCTGGAAATCCGGCGTGCCGTTCCTTCCGGAGGAATACCGGCGCAAGCTGGTCGAGCCCGACGGGCAGTACCGGCTTTATCGCGTCATCGCCAACCCCGATTTGCCCGACATGGGCTTCGTCGGCTTCAACTCTTCATTCTGCACTGTTCTGAGTGCTGAACTCGCCGCCAACTGGTTGGTGCGATATGCGGACGGCAAGCTGGGGCGTCAGCCGACGCACCAGGAGATGACCGACAACATCGAGATGATGCTGCGCTGGAAGCGCGACGAACGGCCGGCGGCTGGCGTCTATGGTGGCCTGTGCGTCGCGCCTTATCATTTCAAGCATTTCGACGAACTGCTGGCTGACATCGGCGCAACCAAACGGCGGCGCAACGTCTTGGCCGAAAACTTCGCGCCGCCAAACGCCGATGCCTATGCGGGCTATCTCAACAGCGCGCCGGATTATCGGGCGGCGTAAAAGGACGACGCAAACAACTGTGCCAAGTCCGGCTGTCCGTCGGGCGCTGGTCGATATTAGCAAGTGATATCAGGGAGTTCGGATGGTGGGCGTGACAGGGATTGAACCTGTGACCCCTGCAATGTCAATGCAGTGCTCTCCCGCTGAGCTACACGCCCATCCGATGGGGGCGGATACACCATTTTTGATCCGGCGCGTCAATAGCGTGTTTGGCGGAAAAACGCGCCGGATCGTCAATTCCTTCAGCGGCGCGATCAATTCCCTTGGCGACGCTGGGGAAACGCCTATGCGGCGTGGAGCATCTTCTCGACTTCGTTGACGAGATCGCGCAGATGGAAGGGCTTCGACAGCACTTTTGCGTCGCGTGGTGCCTTCGAATCAGGGTTCAGGGCGACAGCCGCGAAGCCGGTGATGAACATCACCTTGAGATCGGGGTCGATCTCGGTTGCGCGGCGCGCCAGTTCGATGCCGTCCATTTCCGGCATGACGATGTCGGTCAGAAGCAGCGAAAAGGGTTCCTCGCGCAGCCGCTCGTAAGCGCTTGCGCCATTGTCGAAGTCGCTCACCTGGTAACCTGCGCGTTCCAGCGCCTTGACCAGGAAGCGACGCATATCGTCGTCGTCTTCTGCCAGAAGAATGCGTGCCATAAGTATCCCGTCCGAATCAGCGGTCGAAGCCGCCCCCCAGCAGGGGCTTCGTTAACCATCTTGTATATGAGTCCTGGACGGTAAACATCAAGTGAATGCCGTGTCAGCAGAGTGACGCAAAGGCATAATAAGAGCCGACTTTCCACCGCCTGAACGACTGGACACTGGCCGCCGCAGGTGGCACTTTCGATAGATGAGTGAGTGCATTTCGCAGGTCCATCACGAAAGATGACGCCAGCCGAAGATTTCGCCGAGCTGCCGCCGTTCGAAGTCCGGACGAGTGCCGAGCAGCGTGTGCCATTCGTGTTCAATTCGCCGCACAGCGGACGTTGTTATCCCGACCGGTTTCTGGCCATGTCCAGGCTCGATGCCATGGCGATCAGGCGCTCGGAGGACTGCTATGTCGACGAGCTGTTCGGCGCGGCCGTCGCCTTGGGCGCGCCGATGCTGACCGCTCACTTCCCACGCGCCTATCTCGATGTGAACCGCGAGCCGTGGGAACTCGATCCCCGGATGTTCGCCGAGCCGGTGCCGCCTTTCGCCAATGTCCGCTCGGCGCGCGTCGCCGGAGGGCTGGGCACGGTGCCGAAGCTGGTGGGCGAGGGGCTGGATATCTATCCCGGCCGGCTGCCGCTGTCGGAGGCGATCGGGCGAATCGAATCCGTCTACAAGCCCTATCATGAGACGTTGAAGCGGCTGGTTACCCGGACCCATGCCCGGTTTGGCTATGCCGTGCTCGTCGACTGCCATTCGATGCCGGCATCGGTCCGTCTCGGCGACAATGGCACACGGCCTGATTTCATCGTCGGTGACCGTTTCGGGACCTCTGCTGCATCTGCTCTGTCAGAGCGGGCAATCGGGCTGCTGGCGGCCATGGGTTATGCTGTGGCGCACAATAAACCTTACGCCGGCGGCTTTATCACCGAACACTACGGCCGCCCGGCCCGGAAGCTTCATGCGCTGCAGATCGAGATCAATCGCGGGCTCTATATGGACGAACGAACGTTCAAGAAATCCGCTGGATTTTATGCGCTTGCCGACGATCTGGCCCGGTTTTCCGGGGATCTCATGGCAATGCCAGACTATCATTTCCTCGACCTGCCATTGGCCGCAGAGTAGCCGCCCGAGGCCGGCGGTTAAAAAAAGACCGCTCCGGAGAGCGGTCGAAGTCTAGGGAGGAAACGCCCAAGGAGGGCATGGACAGGAGAACTGTCCGAAGTCGAGATTATTGTGCGCTGCACAAAAGTCAAGGCGCCTTTGGGCTTTTTAATTCACGGTGATGTGGTTATTGCCGAGCGGGGTCGTGGCGTGTCATTCACGCCACAGTTGGAGATGGGGTGATTGATGGTCGACGCCGGGTTCATGCGACGGATCGCAACTGCAGCAGCAGCCGAGACGCTGCCGCGTTTTCGCCGCCTTGAGGCGGTGGAAAACAAGCTTGCCAGTGGTTTCGATCCGGTCACCGAGGCTGACCAGGAGGCCGAAAGTGCCATTCGCGCGCTGATCAACGCCGAATTTCCCGATCATGGCATCCTCGGCGAGGAGCATGGCAGCGAAAACCTCGGCAACAGCCATGTCTGGGTGATCGACCCGATCGACGGCACACGCGCCTTCATTTCCGGCCTGCCGGTGTGGGGCACCTTGGTCGGGCTAACCGTCGAGGGCGATGCGGTTGCCGGCCTGATGTCGCAGCCATTCACCGGCGAGCTGTTTTATGCCGACGGCAAGGGTTCGCATTACGAGGGCCCGGGCGGGCCGCGCAAGCTTGCCGTGCGCAAGACAACGTCGCTCGCCAATGCGACGATGTTCACCACGACGCCAAGCCTGTTCAAGGGCGAGATGCGCAAACGCTACGACCATCTGGAAACGCAGGTGCAACTCGCGCGCTACGGCACCGATTGCTACGCCTTCGCCATGGTTGCGGCGGGCCAGGTCGACATCGTCGTCGATCCGGGGCTCAAGCCCTACGACATCGTGGCGCTGATCCCCATCATCGAGCAGGCCGGTGGCATCGTCACGACCTTCGAGGGCGGCCCGGCGGAAAATGGTGGCGACATCATCGCGGCGGCAACGCCCGAGCTGCATGCTGCGGCCCTGAAGGTGCTGATGGGCTGAAGCAGGCTATTCGACCATCACGGGCGTTCCCGGCACGAAAGCGCTGAACGCCGCGAGCAGTTGCTCGCGGTAGATATCGACTTCTTGCAGGATCTCGTGGCGGGCGCCATCGATGGTCAGCATTGAGGCAACACGGCATCCGTGGACATATTGCTCGACGTCGCGCGTCGAGACCACCTGGTCGGCGCCGGCCGTGACAATCAGCATCGGCACCTTGAGCGAGGCCATGAAGGCCGGGTCGCGCACGGTTTCCGAGGCCGTCGCAGCCGCCCGCAGCCAGGCGATCGTCGGCCCGCCGACGGAAAGTTCGGGATAGGTCTCGTAGAGCAGGATGTTGCGGCGATAGCGACGTTCGTCGCTGGTCAGCTTGTTGACAGCAAAGGGCGTGCCTTCGCGCGGCCGCGGGCCCCAGGCGGCGTAGAGCCTGCCGAGGCCGATCCAGCACAGCAGCGTTGTGATGCGCCTGATCGCCGACATCGAGAACGGCGCGCCGACGACCGACAGGAACGGCGCCACCAGCACCATGCGCTGGACGCGGTTGATCATCGCCGGTGCGGCGAGAAGGGCGATCAAGGCACCGCTTGAATGGGCAAGGATGAAGAATGGGCCGCGGCAGTCGGGCAAGACGATCTGCTCGAAGAAGGCCTCGAGATCCCTAACATAGTGGTCGAATGTCTTGACGTGGCCGCGGTGACGGTCGCGCAGCAGCCGCTCGGATGCACCCTGGCCACGCCAGTCGAAGGTGGCGACGGCATGGCCGCGTACTGACAAATCGCGAACGGTCTCGAAATACTTCTCGATACACTCGTTGCGGCCCGGCAGCAGAATCACCGTGCCCTTGAACGGGTGCGAAGTCGCGGGAAACAGGCCATAACGCAACTGCTTGCTGTCATGTGCGTTGAAGTGGCCGACGGTTGCCCGCTCGGGTACCGGATTGCCGGGGATTTCGTGGAACACGTCCGTCATCAGCGCTCGGCTTGGCACTCGCTGCCGTGGGATCTGGCGATACGAGGGTGATAGAAAGCCGCACCGAGAAAATCAAAGGAAATCCGTGCGAAGCGGAAACGCCAATCGGAATCGAATGAGGCCGAAGGCAGCTTGCGGGTTGCCTTCGGCCTCTGTCGTTCCGGGAGGAAGGGACGTTGCAACCCGGTTCGGCTTCGTCGGCGGCATTCTGTGGTGCCGCCTGTTCTTGAACTTGGGTGCACTCTAGGCCGGCCGACCTGAACGGATACCGAAGGGGCGGTTCATCTTCGGTTCATCCTGGCGGCGGTGAAAAAGCTCTCGCAAAGATGTCTTGAAATGGCTTTGGGCGCCCCCCAAATGTCTCCTGCGGCGCCCAATATCGGGGCCGCTGATCACCGCCGGGACGCCAGAATGGGTTTCGGCACAGGTCATGCGCAAACCTTGTTGCTCACTGGAGAACACCCATGCGTCACGTTGATTTTTCCTCGCTCCACCGCTCGACTGTCGGCTTCGACCGTCTGTTCAACATGCTTGATGGCCTTGGCCAGCCTGACGGCGGCACCACCTATCCGCCCTACAACATCGAGCGCACCGGCGAGGACGCCTACCGCATCAGCATGGCGGTCGCAGGCTTCTCGGAAACCGAGATTTCGATTGAAGCCCATCGCAATGTGCTGACGGTCAAGGGCGAGCGCGCCAATGAAAGCGCCGGCGAAGGTTCGGAGCTGCTCTATCGCGGCATCGCCTCGCGTGCCTTCGAGCGACGCTTCCAGCTTGCCGACCATGTCGAGGTCGTCGGCGCGACCCTCAAGAACGGCCTGCTTCATATCGATCTCAAGCGCAACATTCCTGAAGAGCACAAGCCTCGCAAGATCGAGATCTCCGCTGCTCCAGCGAAGGCCAAGCAGATCGAGGCCAACACGGTCAACTAAGACTGCTCCTCCCAAGCAGCAAAGGCGGCGCCTCCAGCGCCGCCTTTTTTGTTGTCCGCTATCCGTAACTGCGCCTAACGCAGCAGTTCGCTGAACCGGCCGATGTCGTCTGAGGTGGTGGCGAAGGAGGTGACGAAGCGATAGAGCGCCTCGTCATCGCTGATCTGCCCGGCGAGCGACGTCGGGGTCGGCCAGGTGTAGAAGGCGGCACCTGCCGCCTGGGCCTTTTCGGCAACATCCTTCCTGATGATGGCGAAGACCTCGTTGGCCTCAGGCTGCCAGCCGAGGCGCGCAACGGCCGAGCTTTCGAAAGCCTGGGCAAGACTCGCCGACATCGCATTGGCGTGACGCGCCGTTTCCAGCCACAGGCCGCCGTCGAAATAGGCGTCGAATTGCGCCGAGATGAAACGCGCTTTGGAGAACAGCTGGGCCGAACGCTTGCGCAGGAAGGCCATTTCCCTGGCACGGTCGAGATCGAACATGACGATCGCCTCGGCGCACCAGCAGCCGTTCTTGGTGCCGCCGAAGGAGATGATGTCGACGCCGCGTTTCCAGGTCATCTCCGCCGGCGAGACGTCGAGAGACACCAGCGCATTGGCAAAGCGGGCGCCATCCATATGCAGCGGCACCGCATGCTTGCGGGCGACGGCGGAGACGGCCGCGATATGGTCGAGACGATAGATGGTGCCGACCTCGGTCGCCTGGGTGATGGAAATCGCCGCCGGGCGTCCGCCGTGGACGTTTTCGGAGGCGTAGCGGCCGATCGCTCGCTCGAGATTGCCGATGTCCATGCGCCCGAGCGTTCCATCGACCGGGTAGAGCCGAGAACCATGGGAAAAATACTCAGGCGCGCCGCATTCATCCTCGAGAATGTGCGCCTCGCGGTGGGCAAAGGAAATGCCACCTGGCTTGCCGTATGCGGCGAGCGAAAGCGAATTAGCCGCGGTGCCTGTGGCGACGAAGAACACCGCCACCTCGCGCTCGAAAACTTCGGAGAACCGTGCATAGACCGCCTTGTCGAGCTCGCCGTCGCCATAGGCGCGGCTGAAGCCCGCAGCACTGGCATGCAGTCTCTCGGAAATCTTGGGGTGAGCGCCGGCCCAATTGTCTGATGCGAAGAACATTTTCGTCGGTCCGTAATATGGCTGCGGGAGACTGCGTGGCAGGGGGTAGGCGCGAGCTAGACCGGATTTGCCGATCTTCGGCAAGTGCGGGGTCCAGAAATCGATTGAGGCAGGAAAAGTGCTGTTTTGACCGGGTGTTCAAAAATTACGCCATGCGACGGTTTGACGTAATTTTCGGTCTTTGCAGAGGCGGAAAATTCGTGAATCGGTCTTGTGCGTATTCAAGAATTCTGTCATACAAAATTTAGGACAGCAGTGCTGTCTTATTTATCTGCCCAATACGAACCGGATTTGGCGTATGATGACGCCGCGTCCGGCTTCCGCTGCGGGCTAGGGTCAGGGCTGAGGTCGGAGCAATCCGTTCACGTCTGTCCCGACTGCGGTTTAGCGCCGACGAACGGCGCTGGGCCGCTGCATATCGAGCATATCTGAAGGTGAACGGATCGGCATACTGCCGTCCCAAGGCAAACTGCCCGGATCGGGCTGGAATGGAGATAGACGATGACGGAGTTGACGCCATCTGTGACGACGGGTTTTGTGCCGGCCGCGCAGACGAAAGCGGCCAACAATAAAACCGATCATCTCCGAACCACCACCGGCTATGCAGCGCATGGCCTCTACGATCCGCGCAACGAACATGACGCCTGCGGCGTCGGTTTCATCGCCCAGATGAAGGGCATCAAGTCGCACCAGATCGTCAAGGACGGTCTGTTCATGCTCGAAAACCTGACGCATCGCGGCGCCGTCGGCGCCGATCCGCTGATGGGCGATGGCGCCGGTGTCCTGGTGCAGATCCCCGACCGGTTCTTCCGCGAGGAGATGGCCAAGCAGGACATCGATCTGCCGGCACCCGGCCAGTATGGCGTCGGCCACTGGTTCATGCCGCAGGATGCTGCGACGCGCGAACATGTCATGGACATCATCCGCGAGTCGGCGCAGTCGGAAGGTTTGCCGCTGATCGGCTTCCGCGATGTGCCGGTCGACAACGCCTCTTTGTCGAAGGCACCTGATATCGCTGCTTCCGAGCCGTTCCATTGCCAGGTGTTCATCGGGCGCACGCCCGAAGTCGACGACGATGAGGAGTATGAGGCGCGCCTCTATTTGCTGCGCAAGGTCATTTCCGGCCGCATCTATGCCGAGCACAACAACAAGGACATCGGCGCCTATTGCGTGTCGCTGTCAGCGCGCACCATCGTCTACAAGGGCATGTTCCTGGCCTTCCAGGTCGGCGCTTATTACAAGGACCTTTCCGATCCGCGCTTCGAGACGGCGCTGATCCTCGTCCACCAGCGCTTCTCGACCAACACGTTCCCGTCATGGAAGCTGGCGCACCCCTACCGCATGGTTGCCCACAACGGCGAAATCAATACGGTGCGCGGCAACAACAACTGGATGGCGGCGCGCCAGGCCTCGGTCGACAGCGAGTTGTTCGGCAACAACATCTCCAAGCTCTGGCCGATCTCCTATGAGGGGCAGTCGGATACGGCGTGCTTCGACAACGCGCTCGAGTTCCTGTTCCAGGGCGGCTATACGCTGGCGCATGCCATGATGATGCTGATCCCGGAAGCCTGGGCCGGCAACAAGTCGATGGATGCCGACCGCAAGGCCTTTTACGAATATCACGCGGCCCTGATGGAGCCGTGGGACGGTCCGGCTGCGGTGTGCTTCACCGACGGCCGCCAGATCGGTGCCACGCTCGACCGCAACGGCCTGCGTCCCGCCCGCTACATGGTCACCGACGACGATCGGGTCATCCTGGCGTCCGAAGCCGGCGTGCTGCCGGTTGATGAAAAGAGAATCATCAAGAAGTGGCGTCTGCAGCCCGGCAAGATGCTGCTCATCGACCTGGTCAAGGGCCGCATCATCTCGGACGAGGAGATCAAGTCCGAGATCGCGACCAAGCACCCCTACACGAAGTGGCTGTCCAACACCCAGCTGATCCTCGAGGAACTGAAGCCGGTCGAACCGCGTGCGTTGCGCAAGGACGTCTCGCTGCTCGATCGCCAGCAGGCCTTCGGCTACAGCCAGGAAGACACCAAGCTCCTGATGTCGCCGATGGCGACGACGGGCCAGGAAGCAGTCGGCTCGATGGGCACCGACACGCCGATCTCGGCGATGTCGGACAAGTCGAAGCTGCTCTACACCTACTTCAAGCAGAACTTCGCCCAGGTCACCAACCCGCCGATCGATCCGATCCGCGAGGAGCTGGTGATGAGCCTGGTCTCGTTCATCGGTCCACGCCCGAACATTCTCGACCTCGTCGGCACGTCGCGCCGCAAGCGTCTGGAAGTGCGTCAGCCGATCCTCACCAACGCCGACCTGGAGAAGATCCGCTCCATCGGCCACACCGAGGAAAGCTTCGACACCAAGACGATCGACGTCACCTATGCCGCATCGGAAGGTGCTGCCGGCATGCAGGGTGCGATCGAGCGTCTGTGCGAGCGCGCCGAGGCGGCGGTCGCGGGCCGCTACAACATCATCATCCTGTCCGATCGCCAGCTTGGTCCGGACCGCATCGCCATCCCGTCGCTGCTGGCGACGGCGGCCGTGCACCATCACCTGGTTCGCAAGGGCCTGCGCACCTCGGTCGGCCTTGTCGTCGAATCGGGCGAGCCGCGCGAGGTGCATCACTTCTGCTGCCTTGCCGGCTACGGCGCGGAGGCGATCAACCCGTATCTGGCCTTCGACACGCTGACCGACATGCACAAGCGGGGCGAGTTCCCGCCTGAAGTGGATGGCTCGGAGGTCGTCGGCCGCTACATCAAGTCTATCGGCAAGGGCATCCTCAAGGTGATGTCCAAGATGGGCATCTCCACCTACCAGTCCTATTGCGGCGCGCAGATCTTCGACGCCATCGGGCTGAAGACCGACTTCGTGGAGAAGTACTTCACCGGCACGGCGACCAACATCGAAGGCGTCGGGCTGGAAGAGGTGGCGACCGAGACCGTCAGCCGTCACGAATCGGCCTTCGGCGAAGACCCGGTTCTGCGCAACGCGCTCGAAGTCGGCGGCGAGTACATGTATCGCATGCGCGGCGAAGCCCATGTGTGGACGCCTGACGCGGTTGCCTCGCTGCAGCACGCCGTGCGTTCGGGCTCGTGGGCGACCTTCAAGGAGTTCTCCGCCCAGATCGACAGCGAAACAGCACGTGCCCAGCAGATCCGCGGCATGTTCCGCATCAAGCTGGCCGAGGAGAGCGGGCGCAAGAAGGCCGCGCTCGACGACGTCATGCCGGCGGCCGAGATCGTCAAGCGTTTCTCGACCGGTGCCATGTCCTTCGGCTCGATCAGCCGCGAGGCGCACAGCACGCTTGCCGTTGCGATGAACAAGATCGGCGGCAAGTCGAACACCGGCGAGGGCGGCGAGGAGCCCGACCGCTACCTGCCGCTGCCCGGTGGCGGCGTGAACCCCGAGCGTTCGGCGATCAAGCAGGTGGCTTCCGGCCGCTTCGGCGTGACGACGGAGTATCTCGTCAACTCCGACATGATGCAGATCAAGGTGGCGCAGGGTGCCAAGCCCGGCGAGGGCGGCCAGTTGCCTGGTCACAAGGTCGACGCGACGATCGCCAAGACCCGCCACTCGACCCAAGGTGTCGGCCTGATTTCGCCGCCGCCGCACCATGACATCTATTCGATCGAAGACCTGGCGCAGCTGATCTACGACCTGAAGAACGTCAACCCGGCAGCCGACGTGTCGGTCAAGCTGGTGTCGGAAGTGGGCGTCGGCACGGTTGCGGCAGGTGTCGCCAAGGCGCGCGCCGACCACATCACGATATCAGGCTATGACGGCGGCACCGGTGCATCGCCGCTGACCTCGCTCAAGCATGCCGGCAGCCCATGGGAAATGGGCCTCGCCGAGACGCATCAGACGCTGGTGCTGAACGGCCTGCGTTCGCGTGTCGCGCTCCAGGTCGACGGCGGCCTGCGTACCGGCCGCGACGTCGTCGTCGGCGCTCTGCTGGGCGCCGACGAGTTTGGCTTCTCGACCGCGCCGCTGATCGCGGCGGGCTGCATCATGATGCGCAAGTGCCATCTCAACACCTGCCCGGTTGGCGTCGCCACCCAGGATCCGGTGCTGCGCAAGCGCTTCAAGGGCACGCCCGAGCACGTCATCAACTACTTCTTCTACGTCGCTGAAGAGGTGCGCGAGCTGCTGGCCGAAATGGGTTACACCCACCTCGATCAGATCATCGGTGACGCCGACCTGCTGGAAAAGCGTGAGCTGATCAACCACTGGAAGTCGCGTGGCCTCGACTTCTCCAAGGTGTTCTACAAGCCCGATGCGCCGCGCGAAGCCGTCCACTGGACCGAGCGCCAGAAGCATCCGATCGACGACGTTCTCGACCGCAAGCTGATCGCCGAGGCGAAGGCGGCGCTCGAAACGCGCCAGCCGGTGAAGATCGAGGCAACCATCCGCAACGTCGACCGCTCAGCCGGTGCGATGCTGTCGGGTGAGGTCGCCAAGCGCTTCCGGCACAAGGGCCTGCGCGAGGACACCATCTCGGTGAAGCTGACCGGGACCGCCGGACAGTCCTTCGGTGCCTTCCTGGCACGCGGTATCTCGTTCGAGCTGGTCGGCGACGGCAACGACTATGTCGGCAAGGGCCTGTCCGGCGGCCGCATCGTCATCCGCCCGTCGGATGACGCCCGGATCGTTGCCGAGGATTCAATCATTGTCGGCAACACCGTGCTTTACGGTGCGACCGAAGGCGAGTGCTACTTCCGCGGTGTCGCCGGCGAACGTTTCGCCGTCCGCAACTCGGGCGCCGTTACCGTCGTCGAAGGCGTGGGTGACCATGGCTGCGAATACATGACGGGCGGCGTGGTGGTGGTCATCGGCAAGACCGGCCGCAACTTCGCAGCCGGCATGTCGGGCGGCGTCGCCTATGTCCTCGATGAGGAAGGCGATTTCGCCGAGCGCTGCAACATGGCGATGGTCGAGCTCGAGCCGGTCCCTGAAGAGGACGACATGCTGGAGAAGCTGCACCATCACGGTGGCGACATCGCCCACAAGGGCCGTGTCGACGTCTCGGGCGACATGACACGCCATGACGAGGAGCGCCTGGTTCAGCTGATCTCGAACCATATGCACTACACCGGTTCGACCCGTGCCAAGCAGATCCTGGACGACTGGGCGAGCTACCGACCCAAATTCCGCAAAGTCATGCCGGTGGAGTACCGCCGCGCACTGATCGAGATGGAGCGCATGAGGATGGGCGTCGCGGCGGAGTAAGCCGTGACGATCTTCCGGCGGCGCCCGAACAGGGCGCCTGCCATCGCATGCTTCATTTGAAGTGGTGGAATTCTAAGCCCGCGCCGAGGTGCTGGGCATGACTGACGAGAGTTACGATGGGCAAGGTTACAGGTTTTCTCGAAATTGACCGGCAGGTGCACAAGTACCAGCCGGCTTCCGACCGCATCCGGCACTTCCGCGAATTCACGCTGCCGATGTCGAACAAGGAAGTCGAAAAGCAGGCTGCGCGCTGCATGGATTGCGGCATTCCGTTCTGCCATGGCCCGACGGGCTGTCCGGTGCACAACCAGATCCCGGACTGGAACGACCTCGTCTACAATGGCGATTGGGACAACGCGATCCGCAACCTGCATTCGACCAACAACTTCCCCGAATTCACCGGTCGCATCTGCCCGGCACCTTGCGAGGAAGCCTGTACGCTGAACCTCGAGGACATTCCTGTCGCCATCAAGACCGTCGAGCAGGCGATCGCCGACAAGGCTTACGAGACCGGTTACATCAGGCCTTATCCGCCAGAGAAGAAGACCGGCAAGAAGATCGCTGTCATTGGTTCCGGCCCTGCCGGCATGGCAGCGGCGCAGCAACTCGGCCGCGCCGGCCACGACGTGCATGTCTATGAGCGCGAGAGCCGTCCCGGCGGCCTGCTGCGTTTCGGCATTCCTGATTTCAAGATGGAGAAGCACTATATCGACCGTCGTGTCGAGCAGATGACGGGCGAAGGCGTGACGTTCCATTGCGGCGTCAATGTCGGCGTCGACAAGCCGGTGACCGAGCTCCTGGCCGAGTATGATGCCGTGCTTTACTGCGGCGGCTCCGAAACGCCGCGTCCGGCGGGCATTCCCGGCGACGACCTTAAGGGCGTGCATGACGCGATGCCTTACCTCGTCCAGCAGAACAAGCGCGTCGGCGGCGAAGACATCCAGTCGGTTGCCTGGCAGTCGGAACCGATCGTCGCTGGTGGCCTGCATGTCGTCGTCGTCGGCGGCGGCGATACGGCGTCCGACTGCGTCGGCACCGCATTTCGCCAGGGTGCCGTGCGCGTCACCCAGCTCGACATCCGCCCGCAGCCGCCGGAGCGCGAGAACAAGCTCGCCGTGTGGCCCTATTGGGCGACCAAGATGCGCACCTCGTCCTCGCAGGCCGAAGGCGCGCAGCGCGAGTTCCAGGTGGCGACGCTGGAGTTCATCGGCGAGGAAGGCCAGCTGACCGGCGTGAAGTGCTGCGAAGTCGACGACAAGCGCAAGCCGATCCCGGGCACCGAGTTCGTCATCCGCGCTGATCTCGCCTTCATCGCCATCGGCTTCGCCGGGCCGCTCGCCGACGGTATGGTCAAGGAACTCGAGGGCAAGCTCGAGATCACCACCGACAGCCGCCGTTCGACCAATGTTGCCGCCAACGACCGCGACTACAAGACCAATGTGGACAAGCTCTATGTCGCCGGCGACGTGCGCCGCGGCCAGTCGCTTGTGGTCTGGGCGATCCGCGAAGGCCGCCAGGCCGCGCATTCGATAGATGCCGACCTGATGGGGTCGAGCGTCCTGCCGCGTTAAGCTGGCCGGAACCAAGCAAACAAAAAAGGCGCCGCGAGGCGCCTTTTTCGTTTCCGGTCGACAACTTTAGCGCCTGATGATGGCGGTCGTCGTTTCGGTTCCTTGCGCTGCAGGCAGCGGCTTTGGCGGCCAGGAGAAGTCGTCGATGCGGCCGGCAGGTGCTGCGGGGGCGATGCCTTGCACGGCAAGCTTTTCGCCTGGAGAACGCGGGTCGGACGTGGCAGCCGTCTGGCCGCCGAGAAGCTCCGTGCCACCGTCGAGTTCCGGATCGGAGAGCGAGACCGGCACCGTCCGGTCGATGTTGACAGGCACATTGAGTTCGCCGGGCGTCGCCTGCGGCAGGCTTGCCGGCACGACGGTTTCGGTACCTTGAGGCGTGATGCCGAGCAGCTTGTTCAGCGGCTTTTCGGCGAAGAAGGCGAGCTTGCGTTTGCCGGCGCGGGTGACGTTGATGCCGTCGTCGGCGCGCAGGCGCACCGGCTGGCCGTTGATGTCGGGGCCGCTGGTGACGAAGGCGCCGGCCTCGTCGACGAAGCCGTCCCAGACATCGACGAATTCGCTGCCTGCGGCTTCCGTTGCAGCACGGTAGATGTCGTTGAAGGCGAGCATGTCGGTGTTCATCTTCGACGACTTGAAGGCGGGCATGCCGACCCACAGGAACGGCACCTTGGTGTCGGCGATGGCCTTGGCCAGCTTGTCCGCGCGCGCCGCGTACTCCTTGGTCCAGGCGGCGCTCATCGGTGGCTCGCGGGTGTCGGCGACCCGCATCTGCTGGCGGTCGTTGGAGCCCATCATGATGATGACGGCGGCAGGCTTTTCCTGCTCGATCAGCGCCTTGGCTTTCTCGGGCCAGTTGTAATAGTCCTCGCGGACGAGGCCCGACGAGCCGTTGGTCTTGTCGATGACCCTGATCTTGGCATTCTCGGCAAAGACCGTGCCCAGCCCCTCGGCAATGCCGCCGCCGAGGAAGTCGCCGATGACCAACACGACACGCGCGTCAGCCAGCTTTTCGACCACCGGAACGGCCGGATCGGCAGCCCTGCCGATATTGCCGGCGGTTGCCTTTGGCTTGCGTGGCGTCTTGCGGATCTTCTTGCGCGGCTGCGGCTCGTCAATGATGAAGGGATCGACGCGCGGTTCGCGGCGCGGCATGAACAGGTCGCGCAGGGACCATTTGCGCAGAATGCCTTCCTGCGCCACGGCCGGCGTCGGCATTGTCGACGAAATGGCGGTCAAGGCGACCGCCACCGCGACCAGTGGCGTCGTCAGGCGCAACAGCGAAAACCGCGGACGACGCGTCAATGCCAATACAGCCTCCGGTTGCTAGTTACGCCGCAGGAACTTCAGCACTTCCATGCTCGGATGACCGTCCGGCGTCAAGCCCAGCTGTGCCTGGAATGCCTTGATTGCCGAGCGCGAACCCTCGCCGATCTTGCCGTCGCTCTTGCCGTCGTAATAGCCATGCGCCGACAGCCGTTTCTGCAACTCCTGCTTTTCCTCGAAGCTGAGCTTGGTGAACGGCCGCTTCCAGTCCTGCACCAGGCCACCATAGCCGGCGATCTCGTCGGCAAGAAGGCCGACGGCGAGCGCGTATTTGTCGGCGTTGTTGTAGCGCTTGATGACCGAGAAATTCTTGGTCATCAGGAAGGCCGGTCCGCCGCGGCCGTCCGGCACCTTGAGGGTGGCGACGTCGGAGCCGCGCTTGAAGGCCTTGCCGTTGGCGCGTTCGATGCCGAGCGATGCCCATTTGTCGAGCGTCAGCGATCCCGTCGGGAACTTCTGACCCGCGGGCAGCACCACTTCGTAACCCCAGGTCTTGCCGGCCTGCCAGCCGTTCTTCTTCAGAAGGTTGGCTGCGGTGGCGAGCGCGTCGGGCACGGAGTTCCAGATGTCGCGCTTGCCATTGCCGTCGGCATCGACCGCGTAGGCCTGGTAGCTGGTCGGGATGAACTGGGTGTGGCCCATCGCGCCGGCCCAGGAGCCGACGAGGTGACTTTCGTCGATGTCGCCGCGCTGCAGGATCTTCAGCGCCGCGATCAGCTGGGTGCGCGCGAACTTCGCCCGGCGCTGGTCGCCATAGGCGAGCGTCGCCAGCGACCGCACGACATTGCGCATCACCTTGTCGTTCTTGAGAATCTCGCCGTAGTTCGATTCCATCGACCAGATGGCGAGCAGGATGTAGCGGTCGACGCCATACTTGGCCTCGATGCGGTCGAGCCAGGGTTTCCACTTGCGCGCCATCTCGCGACCGACAGCAATTGACTGGTCATGGACGCGATTGTCGAAATAATCCCAGACCGGCGCGGTGAATTCGGGCTGGAACCGGGCCTTTTCAAGTACTTCGGGGTCGGCCGAGGTCACGCCACGAAAGGCGCGGTCATAGGTCGAACCGGAAATCCCGTTGTCTGCGGCGACGGAGCGGAAGCTCGCCACCCAGCGCTGGAAACCGGCTTCGGCGGCCGCCGGGCCGGCCGGAAGCATCAATGCCAGCGAAAGGGCAGCGGCGCTCAGGAGGCCTTTGGCGGTCTTGCGAAGGGGCATTCTTTCCTCCTTGGAGAGATCAGAAACACGATTCATCGCCGATGCCGGTTATCAATCAGTTTACCATAGACCCGTTGGGGAACGAAAAGCGGGTTGAGGGATTGTCCACCTAGCTGTTCGGACAATCAAGATCGCGTGATCAATGGTCTTGCCCGCTGTCGCCGAATATGTGAACGCATTCAGTATTCATCAATTCGGGCGTGGCAAAGTTGGCGTCCGATACATCCCTCTATCGGACGACCACGCAATGAAAAGAGTTCGCAAGGCAGTTTTTCCGGTCGCGGGCCTTGGCACGCGTTTTCTGCCTGCCACCAAGTCTATCCCCAAGGAAATGCTGACTGTGGTCGATCGCCCTGTGATCCAGTACGTGGTCGACGAGGCGCGCGAAGCGGGCATCGAACATTTCATCTTTGTCACGGGCCGCAACAAGGCGGTCATCGAAGACCATTTCGACGTCCAGTTCGAACTTTATGATACGCTGGCCCAGCGCGGCAAGACCGAGCAACTGGAGCGCCTGCAGCGGTTGCAGCCGGCCCCGGGCCAGACCTCGTTCACGCGACAGCAGGTACCGCTCGGCCTTGGCCACGCAGTGTGGTGTGCGCGCGAGCTGGTCGGCGACGAGCCCTTCGCGCTGCTGTTGCCCGACATGATCATGCAGTCGGAAAAGAGCTGCATGCGCGAGATGGTCGAGCTCTATGCCGAGACCGGCAACAACATCATCGCCGTCCAGGAATGCGACCCGGCCGAGGCGCACAAATACGGCATCGTCGGCAAGGGCAAGTCGGTTCACACCGGCTTCGAGATCGAGGGCATGGTGGAAAAGCCCAAGCAGGGCACGGCACCCTCGAACCTGTTCATCAATGGCCGCTACATTCTGCAGCCGGAGATTTTCAAGATCCTGGCAAGCCAGGAGCGTGGCGCCGGCGACGAGATCCAGCTGACCGACGCCATGCTCAAGCTCGAGAAGATGCAGTCCTTCTACGGCTATCATTATCGCGGCCGCACCTTCGACTGCGGCTCGCCGGAAGGTTTCGTCGAAGCCAACGTTGCCTTTGCCTTGTCGCGCTCCGATCTCAGCAGGAGCATGGCCGGCGTCATCGAAGGGCTGCTCGGCGAGATCAAGCCGGGCAAATAAGCCACATGTCGCCTGTGCGTCAGGATTGGACGCACGGTGCGATGGCTTTCGGCCGCTGCTGCCGCTAGAAATACCCTGCCAGGTGCCCGCAGCGATGCGGGAGAATCGGGAACACGGTGCAAATCCGTGGCGTGCCCAACGCTGTAAGAGGGACCGTATCGGCAGAGGCCACTGTTCATCCAACGGGAAGGCGCCGCAGACGGGTTGAACTCGAGCCAGAAGACCGGCCCGGCAGACATCGACCTCCGCATGGTCAGGCGGAGGGAACCGACATGCTCGCCAGGGGATATGCGATGCTTGCTGACCAGTTGAAGGCCGCTTCAGGCTGTTTCGATATCGCCGCACAGGATGCCGTTTACCGCGCCATCTTCACGCGCCGCGACGTTCGCAGCCATTTTCTGCCTGATCCGATCGACGACGATGTGCTGGCGCGGCTGCTGCTGGCTGCCCATCACGCGCCGTCGGTCGGCTTCATGCAGCCGTGGAACTTCATCGTCATCAGAGATCGCGAACGACGCGAGCGGGTCCGCGACCTGTTCTTTGCGGCGCGGCAGCAGGAACTGCCTGAGATCGCCGAGGAGCGGCGGGAGCTGTACCGCAAGCTCAAGCTCGAAGGCATCTGCGAAAGCCCGCTCAACCTGGTCATCACCTGCGACCGCAGCCGTTCGGCAAACTCTCCGCTCGGGCGATGGCACAATCCCGAGATGGACCTCTTCAGCACCGTCTGCGCGGTTCAGAATTTCTGGCTCGCCGCGCGTGCCGAGGGCATAGGCGTCGGCTGGGTCAGCATCCTCGATCGCGAGGCGCTGAAGCAGTTGCTAGGCATTCCCGATCACGTCGTGCCGGTGGCCTATCTCTGCGTCGGCCACGTCAGCGAATTCGCCGACAAGCCCGATCTCGAGCGCCATGGCTGGGGATGCCGTCTGCCGCTTGCCGAGCTGATCATGAGCGAGGTCTATGCGGGGCAGGGGGAGACGGCCTTGAGGGCCGCAGCCGCCGCGATCGGCGGTTTGCCCCAAGCAGGTTAGCGCTGGATTTTCAACCCGACGAAGACGCTGTTGGTCTTGGCGTCGCGGAACGGCAAGGTGCTGTCGAAGGTCTCATGGCGCAGCTTGCCGGTCAGGCCGGCGTAGCGGTTGAGCCACCAGGTCAGGCCCGCTTCGGCGCTGAGCCTCAGCTCGTGGTCGTTCGAGCTGGCATAGTCGCGGTAGCCGACGCCGCCGGCGAGGAATGCAGTCAGGTTGGAACGGATCTGCCGTTCGACGCTGAGGCGGCCGTTGTAGAGCACCGAACCGCTGTCGCCGGCAGTGGTCGAACCTTCGACCAGGGTTTCGCCGGTCAGGCCGACGATCGTGCCGCGCATCGGCGACCATCTGAGATCAGCGGCAATCGTCGCGGCGGAAACCGTCTTCAGCCGGTCGTCGTCGAAATCCTCCGAAATCCAGCCGGCCGAAATCTCGCCGCCGAATTTTTCGCCCATGTCGATCTCGACGCCGGCGCGGGCGCCGGTACGCTTGGACGAGCGCTCGAAACCGGCGGTGTCGAAGCGCAGGTCATAGACCCGGCGGCCGAATTCGACCTCGCCAAAGGGCGTCAACGCCGGTGAGACCTCGTAGCCGACGCGGACCTTGCCGGTATAGAGTCTGGAGTCGCGGTCCTTCTGTGAGAGCGTGGTGCCGTCGGTCAGTTCGGCGTCGCTGTAGCTTTCGTCGACAGCTTCGCCGGTCACTCCGAAGCGGAACTTGCCGACGGCCTTTTCGACACCCAGCGCGCCGTTCAGCGTGTGCAGGGTCGGCCGCTCGGCGGTGCCGGAGATGACCACGGGCGACGACGTCGATTCCGGGCGCATGCTGTAGCCGAGCCGCGCCAATGCGCGCATGTCGTCGGCGAGATCGAGCTGCAGCCGCCCGTCGATGCCGCCGCTGAGATCCTTGACCTCCTGGCCGGAGATGGATTTTCGGTAGTTGCCATAGGCGTCGATGGTCGCCGAATGGCTTTCCCAATCGGACGCGGCGTTCAGCCTGAGAGTCGTCTCGGACAGAACGGCCGACTTTCCGTTAAAGCTGGAATCCGCATTCGACGTCGCGGTGACGCCCTGTTCAAGGCTCGGCTTCAGAACGAAGGTGCCGAAACGGATGCCAGTCGGCTCGAACGGGTTCGCATCCGGCTGAGGCCTGCGGCCTTCGATGGCGCGCTGGCGCTCGGCTTCGGGTCCGTTCTCGATCTCCGTTTCGGAATCGACGGTGCCCTGGCGCACGGTGCCGGTGGTCAGCTCTTCGTCGGCTGCCGGCACTGCTGGCCGCTCGGCAGCCGTCGGCGCGGCGGTGCCGGCCGGCCGCTCACGTGCCTCGCGGGCGCGCTGGCGCGCGGTCGTGGGCGGACGGGCGGATGGCAAGGAGCCGGCCGATGTGCCGTCGGCGTTGGGCGGTTCGCTGAACAAATCGGTGGCCTCAGCGTCAGCCTGGGTTGGAATCGCGCCGGGGCTGACCGGCTGGTAGGCCGGTGCCTGGTCCTGCGCCTGCTCGGCCGCAGGGCGCCTTTTGTAAAGCCGCAGGGTGTTGTTGATGTCGTCTTCGCTGACCGGTCCGCGCAAGGCGGTTTCCTGGGCATGCAGCGGTGCGGCGCACAGCAACGTCGCCACGCTTGCCGTCGCCAGCAAGATGCGGAGTGCCGTGGTCTGTGTCCGTTGCTCCGGCCTGATCTGCGCCATCTTTCCCACTGCTTCGCCGACGCAAGGGCGTCGCACTTACCAACTGGTAAATCGCCATGGTTAACGGAGCGTTTCCCGCACGCCCTGAGAGGCCTCGTTTTGGGCGGATAATCATGGACAGCCGCACGCCGACGCGCTAACGCATGCGCCATGCACGCTGGATCGCTGAAAAAAGAGCCGGACGGGCAGGCGTCGATCGCCTCCGCGCTCCGCACCGTCACCATCGAGCAGGCCGGCATCGCCGCGCTTGTCGCAGCGCTTGAAGGCCCGCTCGCCGAGCCATTCGCCAGGGCTGTCTCGATCCTGGGCCAGCTCAGCGGCCGGGCGATCATCACCGGCGTCGGCAAAAGTGGGCATATCGGCTCCAAGCTGGCGGCGACCTTCGCCTCCACCGGGACTCCGGCCTATTTCGTCCATCCTTCGGAAGCCATTCACGGCGATCTCGGCATGATCACCAGGGAAGACGCGATCGTCGCACTCTCCTGGTCGGGTGAAACAGCAGAGCTCAAGGGTATCGTTGCCTATTCGAGGCGCTTTTCGATCCCGCTGATTGCGCTGACGGCCGGCGATACGTCCGCCTTGGCGCGTCAGGCCGACGTCGTCCTGTCATTGCCCCGGGCGCCGGAAGCCTGTCCGCACGGTCTTGCGCCGACGACGTCGACGCTGCTGCAACTCGTCGTCGGCGACGCGCTGGCCGTGGCTTTGCTCGAGGCGCGCGGCTTCACTGCCGATCATTTCCGCACCTTCCATCCCGGCGGCCAGCTCGGCGCGAGCCTGATGCCGGTCGGCGACCTGATGCACAAGGGCGAGGAAATGCCGATCGTCGCCGTCGGCACCAAGATGCCGGAGGCAGTAAAGACACTGTCCAAGAAGCGTTTCGGTTGCGTCGTTGTCGTCGACGAGCAGGGCCGGCTGGCCGGCATCGTCACCGACGGTGACCTGGCGCGCAATCTCGATCGAAATCTCGCCGAGACCAATGTCGAGGACATCATGACCCGACAGCCCAAGACGGTGCCGCCGCAGATGCTGGCGGGCACTGCGACGGCAATGCTCAACGAGCACAACATCAGCGCCATCCCGGTGGTCGAAGGCGACAAGCCTGTCGGCATCATCCACTTCCACGATCTGCTCCGGGTTGGCGCCGCCTGACCGGCGCCCTGCTGCCAACTGCCTGACGGCCCCCTACTCAGCTTCGTCCGGACCGAGGGCGAGCGCGCCGATGACCGCGCAGGCGGCAAGCATGGCCGCGCATGCCGATAGAACAGCTGTCGGGCCGAACAGATCCAGCGCGGCACCGACAACGAGAGCGGCAAGCGGGGCCGTGACGAGGATCATTCCGATCGATGCGCCGATGACATGGGCGCGCAGGTTCTTCGGCGCACTGGTCTGCAACAGGGTGGTGAAAACAGGCGAGAGCGGGCCGGCGGCGATGCCGAGAACTGCACCTGATGCAATCAGCGTGGGCACCGCGCGGTCGATCACGAGCATGATGACGCCGGCGGCCAGGCCGACGAAGGCGGCAACGAAGACACTGCGCAAGGCGGGCCGACCGCCGATTACGGCCATTGCAAGGTTGACCGCTATGGCACCGGCCGCGGCGGCGGTGAGATAGAGCCCCAATGTCGAAGCCGACTGCCCTTCGGCGCGCAGAATTGCCGGCAGGGCAACATTTTCGAGTGCGACGAAGGTGCCGGTGCCAAGGCTTGCCAGCAGCAGGGCCGTCCGCAGGCGGACCGATCCGAAGATGATGCGCATCGCGCCAGCCAGTTCAGTGGACGCGGTTGAGGACATCTGCCGCAGGCGGAACTGGGGCAGGCTGAGCGCGGTCATCAATGCGGTCACGATGTTGAGTGCGGCGATGATCCACAACAGCGTAGAGGTCTCGACGATCGCCACCAGCAAGGCAGCGATCGCCGGCCCGACGATGGCGGCGCCGTTGTCGACAAGGTCGTCGATGGCATTGGCGCGCAGCAGCGGCATGCGCGCCAGACGCGCGATTTCGGGAACGCGGGATTCGATCGCGACGCTGCCGGGGCCGTCGAATATGGCGCCGAGCAAGGCAAGCGCGACGAGTGCACCGATGGTCAGCATGCCGAAGCCGTAAAGCAGGGCGGCGGCAATCGACGCTGCGCAGCCGAGCCCGACAGCGATCATGGCGGTCTGGCGGATGCCGAGTCTTTCGGCGACAGGGCCGCCAAACGCGCTGCCGAGAATAGCCGGAGCGAGTGTCACGAAGGCGACGATGCCCATCCAGCTGGCGCTGCCGGTGAGGTCGTAGACCAGCCAGGGATAGACGATGGCGGTGATTGCATTGCCCAGGCTGAAGAAGATACTGGCCAGCTGCAGCCCGGCAAATGGGGCGCGTGTCCTGGCAAGGCGCAAGGTGTTCATGACAGTTTCGCTGCGAGCCGCAGCATCCTTTGCTGGTTCTGGTTTCCAGGATTTCCGGGGCAAGCCTTGCCGGCCTGTGCCCGTCTGTCTCGCCTATGTAGTTGCTCCCGGCCTGAGAAAGCGGGTCAACAGCAGATGCAATGTCTTCTTTTGCTCGAGCGGCTTGAAGCCGGGGTCGACGGCGACGCGGCCGAACACGCCGTCGATGAGCGCGGAGATCCATTGGGCGCCGTCGGCAGGATCGAGCCCCGGCCCGATCTCGCCGCGCGCGGCGGCATCGCGCAGGATCAGGGCGAGTGCTGTGCGCATTTCGGCGTCATGGGCCGTGACGAGGGCTGCGATCTGCCGGTCGCGCATCGCCTCCGCCGCGATTTCGAGTGCGAGGCTCGAATAGGCCGGGTCGGCGGCCAGTTCGAGCACGATGTCCATGAATTTGAGGATCTCGCCGAACAGGTCCTGGCTGTTGTCGATCTGTGCGAAATAGGCCGCCGTCTCGCGGCGATCCTGCTCGACGATTGCCGCGATGATGGCGTGCTTGGTCGGATAGTAGTGAAACAGGTTGCCGGGGCTCATGCCTGCTTCGGCGCAGATTTCCGCGGTCGAGGTGCCGTGAAAACCTTTCCGGGTAAAACAGGTGATCGCCGCAGTCAGGATCTGCTGCTTTTTTGCCTCGAACTTTTCTGGGTCGACCTTGCGCATCCGCGCTCTCGTTTATTATTAGATTGATCAATCTAATAATTGAGCGTAGTCATGTGGTCAAGTCAAAGGGATGCTCCAGGGGGCTGGCGAGGTGCCGCTCAAGCGATCAGGAGAGCTTGCCTCAGACCGGCTCCACCACCAGTTCCAGGTCGGTGTCGGCAGCGCCTATGACACGCACCTGCGCGCCGGCGGGCAGATCGGGGCCGGAGACCCGCCAAGTCGTGTCGCCGAGCTTGATGCGGCCACGGCCTTCCCTGATCGGTTCGGCCAGCGTTGCCGTGCGGCCGATCATCTGGGCGCCACGATTGTTCAGAAGGGGCTGGTCGGATGCCTGTTCGCGGTCGCGAACGAGCTTCTTGCCGACATAGGCGGAGGCAAGCGAGAGCACCAGGAAAATCAGGACCTGCACCTGCCAGGTCCAGAACGCCGCGTCCCAGAGCAGCAGCGACGCCGAGCCGACGATCAGCGCGGCGATGCCGATCCACAGCAGGAATACGCCCGGCGCAAAGATTTCCAGACACAGCAGGATGAAGCCGAGCAGCATCCAGTTCCAGGGACCGAGTTCGGCAACGATGCTTGCGATCATGTGCGGTTCCTCAATTCACCTCGTCCGGTCAGAGGCTCAGCCCTGCTCGGGCGGAATCCTCGGTGGCCGGGAGGCCTGGCGCTGCCCGCCTGCCGTGCCGCCGTCGCGGAAGACTTCCTTGGCGATCTCACCGATACCGCCAAGTGTGCCGATCAGCGACGACGCCTCCATCGGCATCAGGACAAGCTTGCTGTTGTTGGCTGTTCCAACCTTGGCCAGCGCCTCGGTGTACTTCAGCGCGACGAAGTAGTTGATCGCCTGGACGTCGCCCTTGGCGATGGCTTCCGAAACCACCTGGGTGGCGCGTGCCTCGGCCTCGGCGGAGCGTTCACGCGCCTCGGCGTCGCGGAAGGCGGCTTCCTTGCGGCCCTCTGCTTCCAGCACCTGCGCCTGCTTCATGCCCTCGGCTTCGAGAATCTGGGCGCGCTTGTTGCGTTCGGCCATCATCTGGCGACCCATCGATTCGATCAGATTCGCCGGCGGATTGATGTCCTTGATCTCGACGCGGGTGATCTTGATGCCCCAGGGGTGTGCCGCTTCGTCGACGACGCGCAGCAGGCGCTCGTTGATGGCGTCGCGGTTCGACAGCAACTCGTCGAGATCCATCGAACCCATCACGGTGCGGATGTTGGTCATGGTCAGGTTGAGAATGGCGTTCTGCAGGCCGGCGACCTGATAGGCCGCCTGCGGCGCGTTCAACACCTGATAGAAAGCAACGCCGTCGACGGCGACCATCGCATTGTCCTTGGTGATGATCTCTTGCGTCGGCACGTCGAGCACCTGCTCCATCATGTTCATCTTGGCGCCGATGCGGTCGATGAAGGGGATGATCAGGTTGAGGCCGGGCGTCAGCGTCCGGGTGTAACGACCGAAACGCTCGACAGTGTAGTTGTAACCTTGGGGAATCGTCTTGATGCCGGCGAACAGCACCAGGAGCACGAGAACGACAAGTACCGGGATGACGATATCGAAGCCGCTGAAGCCCATGCGAAACTCCCCCGCAAGTTGAGTGCGCGATTCACAAGTCGCGCCACATGCGTTGAAGACTTAAGGGCGTTTCAGCGGCGATACAACACAGCAAGCCGGAAATGTCGTCCGGCTTAGCGTGGGAAGGCGAACAGGTCGGCGTCGGCATCCCGGTGGCCGGAAATGCCGGCGCTGACGATCTCCGCCGCGATGCGTGAATAGGTGATGCCATTGCCGCCATAACCCATGGCTGCATGGATGCGCGGGTGGCCGGGAATGGTGCCGATATAGGGCAGGCCGGTCGGCGTGGTCCCGAACGAACCGGCCCAGGCGAATGCCGGTTTGGCATCGAGTCGCGGGAAAAGCCGCTTCAGCTTCGCCGAAATGCGATCCGATTTTTCGGCGATCAGCGCGTCGCGCCGAACCTCATCGGCGAAATCCTCGTCCTCGCCGCCACAGATCACCCGACCGTCCGCCGTCGCGCGCAAGTAAAGATAGGGGTCGGAGGCCTCCCAGATCAGATGCCTGCCCGGCCAAAGCGCCTGCCTTTGTGGTTTTGTTGCGATCGCCCAGGTCGAGATGATCTTGTGGTCGGTGGCGGGTATCAGGTTGGCGACGAGTTCGTAGCCGGTCGCCAGCACGACATGGCCGGCCGTAATCGTCGGGCCTTCCGCCGTCACCACCACCGCCTCTTCGCGTCCGGTCTGGATGGAGACAGCCTCGACGGGGGCGTAGAAGCGTGCCTTGCACTCCAGCGCCCTGTGCAACAGCCCGGCGGTCAGCTTTCTCGGGTCGAGTGCCAGATTGTCGTGGCTCAGGATGGCGCCCTGGCGTCGGATGCCGCACTGGTCTTGCAGTTCGGATGCGGCAAGATAGGTGGCGTGAATGCCGGCAAGGCGCCGGGCTTCTGCCTCGTCGCGCAATGCCGGCGCATCCAGAACATCGCCGGCAAGATAGAGCGAAGACCTGGTTTCCATGTTGCAACGGATGCCAAGTTCGCCGACGCGCGTCCTGAGGTTCAACACCGCAAGACGCGAACGTCGCCAGGCACGTTCGGCCTGTTCACGGCCGATGCTGCCGGCGAGTTTCGACAGCGGTTGATCGATCTCGAACTGGACGAGTGCGGTGGTCGCCGCAGTCGAGCCGAGGAGCGGTCCGCGCCTGTCGATGCAGACGACAGCATGGCCAGCATCGGTCAGGGCTTCGGCGATCAATGCGCCGCTGATGCCCATGCCGACGATGGCTACGTCGGTCCTGATGTCGCGGGTGAGCTTACCTGTCGGCACGGACGGTGCGCGGTAGGCGTGCCAGACGGGCCGTCCGGTCCTGAGGTCAAGCTTGCGGGTCATAGACGGGCGGATCTCCCTGGCCCGTGGTCAACGCCGCGCACCGATGGAGGTTCCGCCGCCGGCGGTTAGACCCAGCCCATGAGCTCGCGACGCGTGATCGTCTCGATCACCGCCATGCCTTCCGGACTGTCGTTGAGGCAAGGGATGTGGGAAAAATTCTTGCCGCCGGCATGGTGGAAGATCTCGGCGTTTTCGCCGGCGATCTCCTCCAGCGTCTCGATGCAGTCGGACGAGAAGCCGGGGTTGACGATGGCGATCGACTTGACGCCCTCCTTGGCCAGCCGCTCGACGGTCTTGTCGGTGTAAGGCTGCAGCCATTCCTGCGCACCGAAGCGCGACTGGAAGGTGGTCATCAGCTTCTTGTCGCTCATCGCCAGCCGCTCGCGCAGCAGCCGTGTCGTCTTCACGCAATGGCAGTGATAGGGGTCGCCCCTCTCGAAATAGGGCTTCGGGATGCCGTGATAGGAGGCGAGGATGACCTCCGGTTCGAAGTCGAGCTTGGCCAGGTGCTGCTCGATCGAGCGGGCCAGCGCTTCGATATAGACCGGCTCGTCATAATAGGCGGGAACCGTGCGGATCGACGGCATGGCGCGGATCTTCATCAGCGCGCGGAACAGCTGGTCGCTGGCGGTCGCCGTCGTCGTTGCCGAAAACTGCGGATAGAGCGGGAACATGACGATGCGGTCACAGCCCTGGGCGATCAGCTTCTTGACGACGCTCTCGGTCGACGGGTTGCCGTAGCGCATGGCCCAGTCGACGACGACGTCAGGCAGGTCGCTGAGCGCTTCTGCCAGCTTCTCGCCCTGGGCGCGGGTGAAGGTGCGCAACGGCGACTCATCGCGATCGGTGTTCCAGATCTTCTTGTAGTTCTCGCCCGACTTCTTCGGCCGCGTGTTGAGAACGATGCCGTAGAGGATGGGATACCAAAGCACCCTGGGCATCTCGATGACGCGCGGGTCGGACAGGAATTCGCGGAGATAGCGCCACATCGACTTCTTGTCGGTGCCGTCGGGCGTGCCGAGATTGACCAGGAGAACGCCGACCTTGCCCTTGCGCACCGCCGGATGACCGTTTGGAAACGCGCCCAGTGCCTTGGCCGATGTCTCGTCGATTGTGGTCGTCAGGTTCATTCGGTGTCTCCGTTACGCGGGATACCTAATTGAATGGGGTGGGCATTCAATGTCGCGTCTGGCCGCACCCTGCAAGGGAATAGGGCAACAGGGCAGCTGGGAGTAGGGTTTTGTCGCCCCAGTACCTTATTGCTTACTGCCCTATTGCCCGATTCTCCTGCCCGGAATCTAATAACCCGCCCGGCATGCCGGGCGGGTTTGTCTTAAGCAAGTGGCCCTGTTCAGTTTGCCGACGGGATCGAAAGCGTTCCGCCGATATGCAGGTCCTCGGCCTTGGCGTCCGGGTTGGCCGCGGCAATCGCCTGCCACTTGGTCGCGTCACCGAGATAGGTTTTGGCCAGATCCCAGAAGGTGTCGCCGCGGGCAATGGTGTGCGACTTGCCGGCGGCAGCCGGTGACGCCGCAGCGGGTGCAGTTGCCTCGGCAGGCTTGGCTGGCTCGACTGTCGGAGGCGTGCCGGCGATCTCGCCCGAGGCGCTCGGCAGCGCAGGCGTTGCCGGTGTGGCTTCGGTCGTTGCCGCGGGGGCGGCTTCAGCCGGCTTGGCCGGCTCGGCAGCAGGCGCTGCGGCAACGGTCGCGGCGATCTCGGTGATGCGGCCGTCGAGCTTGGGCGTGAACGGACGGTTCTTGCCGAGATAGTCGGCAACGACCTGTTCGAGGCTCGGACCATAGTCGTAGGCGTTGGTGGCGTTCGACGCGAACAGCTTGTAGCCGTCGCCGCCCTGGCGGACGTAGTTGTTGGTCGCGACCGTATAGACCTTGGCTTCGTCGATCGGCTTCCAGGCGCCGCCGTCCATCACCTCGACCGATTTGATGCGGCCGGCATTGGCGGCGACCGATTTGTCGAAGGAGTATTTCAGGCCGGCGACCTGCGGAAACTTGCCCTTGCCTTCCTCGATCTCGCTGACGCCTGCCTCGAGCGAGGCGACGATGTCCTTGCCGGAGAGCTGGAAAGTGGCGAGCGTGTTCTGGAACGGCAACACGGTGAGAACTTCGCCCATCGTCACCACGCCCTTGTCGATCGAGGCGCGGATGCCGCCGCCGTTCTGGAAGACGATGGTGACGCCCTGGTCCTTGACCCGGTCGAGGATGGCGTCGGAGATCAGGTTGCCCATCGCACATTCGCGGGCACGGCAATTATCGCGGCTGCCGTCGATCAGGTCGGTGGCCTCGGCGACTTCCTTGTTCTTCAGCTCTTCGATCGGCGCGCCGAGTTCCTTGATGCGGGCGAGAACCGCCTCGTCCGGCTTGACCGAGTTGTCGAGATAGATCGGGTCGCCCTTGGCTCCCTTGACCACGCCGTTGTCGTCGAAGGTGACGGTGAACTCGCCGAGATATTTGGAGTAGGACGCGGCCTGGGTGACCGGAACCTTGTAGCCCTCGGGGTTGTCGATCATCGTCGGGTAGGGGCCCTCAGCCTTGGCGTCGGTGTTCGACAACAGAGAATGCGAGTGGCCGCCGACGACAACGTCGACGCCGGGAATCTTGGCGATCAGTTCCTTGTCGCGGGGATAGCCGACATGGGTCAGCGCGATGATCTTGTTGACGCCCTCGGCCTTCAGCTTCTCGACTTCGGCGGTGATCGTCTTGATGTCGTCTTCGATGGCGATGTTCGGGCCGGGCGAGGCGATTTCCGGGGTATCGGTGGTGACGGCGCCGATGATGCCTATCTTCTGGCCGCCGACCTCGAGCACCAGTGACGGCTTGATGCGGTCGCCGACCTTGGACTGGGCATTCGGGTGGACGTTGGCCGAGAGAACCGGGAACTGGATCTTCTCGAGGAAAGGCACCAGCGCTTCTTCGCCGTCGTCGAACTCGTGGTTGCCCACGGTCATGGCGTCGAACTTCATCTGGTTGAGGAATTCGGCTTCAACCGCGCCCTTGTAGGTGGTGTAGAACAAAGAGCCCTGGAAGTTGTCACCGCCATTGAGCAAGAGAACGTTCTGGCCTTCGAGTTTCTTGCGCTGTTCGGCAATCGCCGTGACCAGGCGCGCGGCACCGCCGATGCACTCGCCTTTGCCCTCTTCTTCGGCGGAGCAGGTCGATTCAAACTTGTTGTTGCTCTCAATGCGGCTGTGCCAGTCATTGATATGCATGATGGTCAACGTATAGTCGGCGAATGACGGCGCGGCGGAATAGCCGAATGCCGAGGCCGACAAAGCCGCAATGGCAGCCAATCTTTTCATGATGAAATCTCCCGAATGACCCCCGCGAGACGTTTAGCGTCTTCGCTTGATCGGAATGTTACACATTCCTTGGCGCCATGTTCACATTCCGAATTTTCGGATGCAAGGGAGAATCGGAAACGAAAAGCCGGCTTACTTGCCGGGCATGGCTTCCGGCCGCGCCGGAAGCCTGAAAGGAGATGCCGTGCCCGCCGAAGCGGGCTTGGAATGCCGTCAGGCGGTACGCCGGGTCAGGGTGAATTGCTGGCCGGCCGAGCTGGTGCAGTTGAGCTGGTTGGCCGAGATCAGCAGGCAGTTGAAGCTGATCGGCGACTGGCGGATCAGCGACGTGCCGTTGATCTGGACCGAGTTGGCGCCAGTCAGGATGTAGGTACCATCCGAGAGCTTCTGGCCGGTGTCGGTCGCGACCGTCTGGAACGAGCCGGCGGCAAAGGTGGAGAGCCCAGTGCCCTTGGCGTCGAGCCAGGCACCTTCCACACCCGTCGGCGCTGGCCTCACGCCACCGCCGCCCGAAGATCCGCCGCCGCTGGTCGAACAGCCGGCAATGGCGGCCGCAAGCAAGGCAAGCACTCCGGCCGAAGCAATTTTGCGCGAAGTCGTCATGAAAGAATCCTCTCCTCAGTCCGCAGCCTTCAATCGCCCGATTTTGCTTTCAAGGCAAGGCTTTGCCGGCCGACATCGTCGGTCGGGCAATTGCGAATTGACTGCGACTGTGGCCGATTTGCCCGCCCGTTGGGCCGTCGGGACCGCATGGGTAGATTGACAGTTTTTGTAAACGATGCAACTTTCGTATGCCGTAAAACACAAATGTTCTAGGCAAGGGATGTGCCTGGAGCAACTTAGACGCCTTGGGGAGGCAACATGGATTCGTTTCTGACCGGCCTGAAAGCGGCCGTGGACACGCTTGGAGCAACGGTACTGTTGCCCATCGTCATTTTCATCATCGCTGTGGTTCTCGGCGCCAAGGTGGGCAAGGCGTTCCGCGCCGCCATCACCATCGGTGTCGCCTTCATCGGCATCAACCTGGTGCTTGGGCTGATGCTCGGCTCGATCGGCGACGTCGCCAAGGCGATCGTCACCAACACCGGCATCCAGCGCGACATCGTCGATGTCGGCTGGCCGTCGGCTGCCGCCATTGCCTTCGGCTCGTCGGTCGGCCTGTGGGTCATTCCGATCGGTATTGCCGTCAACATCGCGCTGCTGCTTTTGCGACTGACGCGCACGCTCAACGTCGACGTCTGGAATTTCTGGCACTTTGCCTTCGTCGGTTCGCTGGCCACCGCCGCTACCGGCAGCCTCGGCTACGGCTTGGCGGTCGCAGCGCTCGTCGCAGCGCTTGCGCTGCTGTTCGCCGACTGGTCGGCACGCGCGGTGCAGCAGTTCTACGGCATTCCCGGTGTGTCGGTGCCGCATCTGGCCTCGGCGCAGATCCTGCCCATCGCCATCGTGCTGAACTGGATCATGGACCGCATTCCTGGCATCAACAGGATCAATATCTCGACCGAGACCATCGAGAAGCGCTTCGGCGTGTTCGGTGAGCCGGTCGTGCTCGGCCTGATCATCGGCCTCGTGCTTGGTGTGATCGCGTACTACAACGCCGGCGATTTCGGCACCGTGCTGTCCAAGGTGCTGACGACGGGCATGACGCTGGCTGCTGTGATGCTGCTTCTGCCGCGCATGGTGAAGGTGCTGATGGAAGGCCTGCTGCCAGTTTCGGACGCCGCCCAGGAATTCGTCCGCAAGCGCACCGGTGACCGTGAGCTGCTCGTCGGCCTCGACTCGGCGATCCTGATCGGTCACCCCGCCGCCATCTCGTCGTCGCTGATCCTGGTACCGATCGCCATCGTGCTGTCGGTCATCCTGCCCGGCAACCGCGTCATCCTGTTCGCCGATCTTGCAGTCATTCCGTTCATTGTCGCCATGACCGCGCCGCTGCTCAAGGGCAACGTCTTCCGCATGGTCATCGTCGGCACCGTCACGCTGGCGCTCGGCTTCTACGTCGCCAACGCGCTGGCGCCGCTGTTCACTAGTGCTGCCGTCTCGTCGGGCTTCCAGATGCCGGCCAATGCGGTGCAGATCACCTCTGTCGTCGACGGCTTCCTGTGGATCCCCTACGTGATCATCGAAGCGATCCAGGGCCTCGCCATCGCCGGCCTAGTTCTGCTCGCGGCGGTGATTGCCCTGCTGTTCGTCCTCTACCGCCGCAACAGCGCGGCATGGGAACGCGCGGCGGGTGCCGAGGACGAAGCCGAGCAGGCAGCCCCTGCCGTCCGCGCCAAGGCTTCGGCACACGCCTGACATCGAAAACCCGGACCGGCGGCGCGTGCCGCCGGTTTCGGACACTGGAGTAGTTGAATGGCGCGAGCCCTGATGAACTTTCTCGATCCCCAAGCCATTGCCCTGGGGGTCGAGGCACAAGACAACGAAGCGGTCATCCGCCTGCTGGCCGGCAAGCTCGAGGCGCTCGGCTATGTCCGGCCATCCTATTCGGGCGCCGTGGTAAAGCGCGAGGCGACGATGCCGACCGGCCTGCCGCTCGGCTACGCCCTCAATGTCGCCATTCCGCACACCGACCCGGAGCATGTCCTGAAACCGGGGATCGCGCTGGCCGTGCTGCGAAAGCCGGTGGACTTCGCCAACATGGAAGATCCCGACGAGGCGGTGCCGGTCGGCTACGTGTTCCTGCTTGCCATCAACGACAAGGACAAGCAGATAGATATGCTTCAGGAAATCATGGACACCATCCAGAGCGAGGCGGCGCTTGCCAGCCTCAGCAACGCCAGGTCGATCGAAGACATCGGCGCAGTGCTCGGCTAGCCATAGGAAGGGATTTACTCGATGGCCAAACAGAAGACCGTTCTCTTTGCCTGTGGCACCGGCGTCGCCACCTCGACGGCGGTCAACGCCACCGTCACCGAAGCCATGAAATCGCGCGGGCTGATCTTCAACGCCATGCAGTGCAAGGCGACCGAAGTGCCGAGCCTCGCCGACAATGTCGACCTCATCGTGTCGACCACGCCCATTTCGGCGTCGGTGACTGTCCCTGTCATCAAGGGGCTCGCCTTCCTGACCGGCATCGGCAAGGACAAGGCGCTCGACGACATCGAGGCCGAGCTGCGCAAGTAGCTCCACCTCCGCGAGCAAGCAAAAAGCCCGCCATCCGGCGGGCTCAGACTGCTGACAAACCCCTGGCGAGAGTTGGGGGGTTGTGATTCAGTGGGTGATGTTGAAGCGAGCCGGCCCTGAACAAACCGCACTTGAGATCGTCACGCTCGATCAACTGGTTCCAGTTGATCACCTT
>NZ_JACJHY010000025.1 GCF_014138625.1 Aminobacter ciceronei | reverse complement strand
ACCAGCACCTCGCCCTCGCGCGGCCCCTCGAGGTCCACCTCCATGATCTCGAGCGGCTTTCCGGCTCCAACGGCAACGGCGGCGCGGGTTTTCATGCAAATCTCCAGCTTGTCAGATATCGAGAACCAGTTGTCTGGATCGTGCGCGCGAGCAACAGATCGCAATTCGGCTGCCGCTGCTCTTTTCCAGCTGGGTCTGGAACGTATCGCGGTGGTCGACCTCGCCACTGATCACCCGCGTCAGACAGGTGCCGCAAATTCCCTGCTCGCATGACAGGAGCGGGCGCAAGCCGGCCTCCTCGAGCGTTTCGGCGATGGATTTGTCGTGCCTGACGCGCAGAACCTTTCCGCTGCGCGCCGCAACGACTTCAAATTCGTCTTCGCCGTGAACGACGGCGGCACCGAAACTTTCGGTGTGGATACGCTCCGGTCGAACCGCCATGCGCTGCGCAGCCGAGGTCACGAAGTCCATGAAACCGCGTGGTCCGCAAACATACACAGCCGTTGTTGGTGTGACCGATGAGAACGCGTCTTCGGGATTGAACCTTTGGTCAGGTCCGGCGTCGTCGAGATGCAAATGCAGGCTCGAACCGAACGGGCTTGAGGCGATCTCGTCCAGGAAGGCGGCTCTTTCGATGGAGCGCGCGCAAAGATGAAGTGAAAAGTCGATGCCCTTTGCAGCCAGCCGGTAGGCCATGCTCAGGATTGGAGTGATCCCTATGCCTCCGGCAACCAGGACCAGCCGGGTGTCGTCGTCGGCCAGCTGAAAATTGTTTCTGGGAACGCCGATCTGAATGATGTCGCCGGCCTTGAAGCGCTCATGAATGGCCCTGGAGCCGCCACGCGACTGAGCTTCTTTCTGAATGGCGAGGCGGTAATAGGAACTGTCGGCAGGATCATTGGAAATGGAGTATTGCCGCACAAGACCGTCGCCGACGAACACATCGACATGCGCTCCTGCCGTGAATGGTAGAAACGCGTTGCCGGTTGCGGGTGCAATTTCCAGGCAGACGATATCTCTAGCGATGACCGTCCTGCTGCGGATCAGGGCAGGAAAACGCCCCGTTTTCTCGATTTTCATCAGAACTGTTCCAAACCTGAGTAATCCCGGCAGCGATGGGTTCGCTCGACAGGAAAACAGTAGGCTTGGCCCGGGGAATGCGGAAATTGGGATTTTGGAGGTCACATATCGACACGGTCGATAGATCAGTGCTGCGCTGCGTATCGTTCCGTCGCAACCCTGACGATCTGATCGCGCAGCCATTGCAGGCCGGGGTCGCGATCATGTGAACGGCGCCATTGCAGCACGTCGGTCATAACAGGCAATTCGAAAGGCACGTTCACCGTTCTGATCGGAAGGTAGGAAGATGCGCGTGCTGCAAGATCTCTAGGGACAAGGGCAATGAAATCCGTTCCGACCAGCGCATCGGGCAGCAATGTGAAACTTGGTGCGGTGATCCCGGGCTGCGGAGCGCGGCCAAATTGCTTGATGAACCAGGACTCGATGAATGTTGTTCGTTCGCTGAAAGCCTGGGCATGACGGGCTTCGAGAAACGCGTCGAGTGTTATCGACGTTCCGACATGTCTGTTGTCCTGCCAGACGATGCACGCATAGGAGTTCGGCGGCAGGGGCTCGAAATGGCAGTCCTCTAGCATGAACCGGTCCGGCACGATCAACAGGTCGATGTCGGTCTTGAAGAAGCGGGTACTTGGTCCGCTGTAGAACATGTTCACTGACGGAGCGTTGTCGCGGAGAGCGGAAATGATGTCCAGGATCAATGTCGCCCAGACATAATCAGAGCATGCAATGGTGAACTGCCGGTCTGACGTGGACGGGTCGAACGCACTTCTCATCGACAGCAGGCGCTCGGTGTCGGACAGTATCGCGCGCAAAGGCACGACAAGCTCTTCGGCAAGTGGCGTCAGCGTCATCTGGCGACCCGTCCTGACCACCAGCTCGTCTTCGAAATGTTCACGCAGCCGCGAGAGAATGCCGCTGGTTGCCGACTGGCTCAGGCAAAGTCGTTCCGAGGCGCGGGTGATGTTCTGATGTGTCAGGATCGCATCGAGCGCGACCAGCAGGTTCATATCCAGGTGTCTGAAACGCAAGGTCTGCCCCAGGGAAGCCGAAACAGGTGGCAGCATAGCGTATCCCCCGGAAATGGACCACAAACGGCAAGCGGCACCGGCAACAATGCCATGGTGCCGCCGTCGTCTGGAAAAAAGGCGTTTCAGTTCGCCAGTTCGGCCTTCAGCCCTGCCTCGATGACGCGTCTCGCGCGCACGGCAGGCCCGTCGGTTTGCAGGAGGACCGGGTTGAGCGACATAAGCTCGCTCGTCTCGATCATGCGCTGCTGTGCTTCGATGACGGGTTTGTCCTCGTCGTCGAAGACGGCAACGCCCACCCGAAGCAGTTCATCGCTGAGGGCTGCATCAGCCTGCCTGAAATCGCGCGACATCGCCCAGAAATAGTGGGTGGTGGTGTCGGTTTCAGGGGTGAGCAGATGCGACGTGGGGATCGACAGGCCTTCTTCCACGGGGCGACCGACACCTGTCATGCCGACGTCGAGAAGAAGCAGCGACGGTGCGGACCATCGCATGTAGTTCCGGTGGTCGCCACGCTGGTCCTTCGGATAGCCAAGCATCTGGAAATACTTGTTGGGGTACTGATTGGGACGCGAGAAGCGTGCCCAGACCTCATGGCCCGTCGGGTCTTTCTCAGGTTCGAAGCGTGGTGGGCCCTCGGCGTTGGCGAACATCGGGTGGATGTACTGTCCGTGACTGAGGTCGAGCAGATTGTCGGAAATGAGCTGATAGTTGGCCGCGACATGCAGGTAGCTGCTGACGGTCTGAAACCTGGGGTCGGTCAGCACACTAAAATCGGCGATGAGATCTGCGTCGGCGCTCTCGGGGTCGCCGAGCCAGATCCATGCGATGCTGTGTTTTTCGACCACCTTGTAGGCTTTTACCCGCGCCGCCCGCGGGATCTTGCCGTCTCCGTGGGGATTGAGGGTGCAGGCCCCGGAGGCGTCAAAACAGAGGCCGTGGTAAGCACATTCGACAATATCTCCCTTCAGCTTGCCGAGATGCAGGGGCACAAAACGATGCGGGCACCGGTCCTCGATGGCCGCGATCTCACCTAACTCGGTGCGATAGAAGACGATCTTTTCGTTGGCGATGGTTCGGGGGAAGAGGTCTCGCGCAATCTCGCTCGACCATGCCGCCGCGTACCAGATGTTCTTGATGTAAGCCATGGACTCCTCTCTGCTCGGGTTGGTGGATAGGTCCCGATCAGGAGTCTCGCATCGTTCACCGGCTTCAAAAAATTGCGAATTCAAATGGGTACTATCGGCCCAGTCGCTGATTGCACCGCGCCGACGTTTCTCGTCATCGCGCCGCTGCCTGGCGCCGTGGTGTCGCCGTGCCTGGGCGGTGCGCATCGCGACCAGCATGTCGATGCGGGTGGTCGGCATGGCTGGTCGAGCCACTCCGCAGCCGACCCCCAAAGCGGGCCGTCGGCTGGAAGCCGGCTGCCAGCCAGTTTTGTGCCGGCCCAGCTAGCGGCCGCGGAATGGGCGCGTGAAGGGGATGCCGTTGAATGTGTGGGTGCAGCAGGAACATGACGGCTCCATTTGCTCGACGGACAGCGTGGGATCGACGATCGCAAGGCGATTGTCGTCGTCGACATACAGGCCGCTGTAATAGGAGTTCTGGCCCATCAGCACCGAGGATTGCTGCTCCGCCTCGGTGCGGGCGACGAGCCAGAAGATCGGCGCCTCGTCATCGAGCCGTGACACGGCCTCGCTGTGCACCTGCGTCCAGTCCTTGCCGACGCGTGAGAGCAGGAAACGGAACAGCGGCGTGTAGTCCCGCCCACGCCGTTTTCCCGCATGCATGGAGCCTCGGCCTTCCAGGCTTTCGTCGCCCAAGCTTTCACTGCCCAAGCGCTCATGGCGTTGGCGCGACCATCGATATTCGCCACCGAAATTGTGGTGCACATTGTGCGTGCGCGTGTTGACGCGACGAAACAGTGGCTCTTTGGCTGGTGTGCGAGTGCGGCTCATGGCTTGGACTTGACCATATAGAAAGTCTTCTTTCCACCAGTAAGAAAAGGCTGCGCGCCATGACGGCGCGCAGCCCATTGTTATGACCGCTTGTTTTGACCGCTCAGGCGGCCTGTGCGGCAGCGGTGTCGCGCAGCACCTCGGCGAGCGGCACCAGCCCCTTCATTGCGCCGCTGCCGGTGGCCGTGACGTCGCCGTCCTCGATCGCCACCGCGAAGCGGAAGGCCGGGTCGGCTTCGATGCGGTTGCGCAGCGCCAGGATGCGCGGGTAGTCGGCCGGGTTCACCGCCTTGTGGAAGTCGGTCCAGCGCGCCACGCCTGAAAACACCGCATCCGCCAGCGTCGGCTTGTCACCGAGCAGATAGGCGCTGTCGCCGATCATCGCCTCGAGCTGGGCGTGGCGGGTGGCAACGAAGTCGCGGCCGAACTTGCGCAAGGTCTCGCGCTCCGCTTCGCTGGCGTGTTCGGCTTCGAGCGCCACCCAGAGCGGGCCGAAGGCGCCGGTAAAGGCAGTGTTCAGGAAGGCGATCATCTGGTGCATCCTGTCGGCCTCCGGCGTATCAGGCACAAAGCTGATGCGGCGTTCGCTGTCGCGTGCCTCGAGCCACAGCGCGATCGCCATGGTCTCGGTCAGGACGCGGCCGTCTGATGTGATCAGCACGGGTGTCTCGACCCGGCCGTTGAGGCGCTTGTAGGCCTCGCTGCGCATCTCGCCCAGCATGTCGACGCGGGTCAGCCGGTAGGGCTGGCCGAGCCATTCGAAGGCGGCGACGAGGCCGGCCGAGGAACCGAGCGGGAAGCCGGAGGTGAAGATCGGGGTGGTTGTCATGTGAGGTCTCCATTGTTGATGACCCCGATGTATTGATGTGGACTTTGATCCTGTAGTCGGGCAATTTGAAACCAAATGTCCACAAACGTAGACTTTGATGCTGAACCTCAACGATCTCCATTTTTTCGCAGCTGCCGTCGACCATGGCGGTTTTGCCGCCGCCGCCCGGCGGCTCGGCTGCCCCAAATCGACGGTCAGCAAACGGGTCGCAGCACTTGAAGTGTCGCTCGGCGCTCTGCTGATCCATCGCAGCTCGCGCAGCTTCACGCTGACCGACGTCGGCCGCGACGTCTATGACCATGCCCGTGCGGCGGTCATCGAGGCCGAGGCGGTGGAGGCGGTGGTGCAGCGGCGGCTGGCCGAGCCGAGCGGCATCGTGCGCATCACCACCTCGGTGCCCAATGCGCAGTTCCGGCTGGCGCATCGTTTGCCCGTGCTGGCGCGTCGATATCCCAGGCTTCTGATCCAGCTGCATGTCACCGACCGTTTCGTCGACCTGGTGCAGGACGGCTTCGACATCGCCCTGCGCAGCCATTTCGCGCCGCTGCCCGATTCCGACCTCGTGCAAAGGCGGATGAGCGAGGATGCGATCACGCTGGTGGCGGCGCCGTCCTATCTCACCTGTCATGGCCACCCCGAGACGCCGGAGGCGCTGGCCGGCCATGACGGGCTGATGAGCAGCATGACGGCAAAGAGCTGGCGGCTGCGCGATCGTGAGGGTCGCATCACCGAAGTCGCGCCGCGGCAGCGCTTGCATGCCGATGAATCGGTGCCCTTGCTGATGGCCGCCGAATCCGGCCTCGGCATCGTCTGCCTGCCCGAACTGATCTCGGCCAGTTCAGTGGCGCAAGGCAGGCTGGTGCGGCTGCTGCCGGACTGGACGGCAGGCCAGGTGACCACGACCATCCTGACACCGCACAAGCGTGGGCAATTGCCGGCGGTGCGCGCGGTGATCGACTTTCTGCTCGAGAAGGACGTTCAGCCGGCAGGCTAGGTGTCGCTGCCGACCGCGATCGGTCTACGGAGGACGCCGATCGCGGGATGGTTGGGGCGAGACTGAGACGAAACTCGGCCTATCTCCTTGTTTTTGCGCAATTCCCCAGGGAAAACCGCTTCACACTGTTCCTGCAATTGCTTTAGCTTGTGGCAAGCAAATCCCGAGGGGGAGGCCTTGATGAGCGGCGACCATGATCACGGCGACATGACGAACACGCCGGTCTCGCGGCTGTGGATGGCCTTGGGCCTGACCAGCGCCTTCATGGTGGCCGAGGTGATCGGCGGTTTCGTCACCGGCAGCCTGGCGCTGATCTCGGATGCCACGCACATGCTGACCGACGCCATGGCGCTGGCGATCGCGCTGGTGGCGATCAAGGTCGGCCGCCGGCCGGCCGACCTGCTGCGCACCTATGGTTATGCCCGCTTCGAGATCCTGGCTGCGGCCTTCAACGCGCTGCTTCTGCTCGCCGTCGCCTTCTACATTCTCTACGAGGCCTATGTCAGGCTGTTGCAGCCGCAGGACATCGCCTCGCTCGGCATGCTCGGCATCGCCGTCATCGGGCTTCTGGTCAATCTGACGTCGATGCGGCTGTTGGCCGGCCACAAGGACGGCAGCCTCAACGTCAAGGGCGCCTATCTCGAGGTCTGGGCCGACATGCTCGGTTCGATCGGGGTGATCGCCGGGGCTGCCCTGATCTGGCTCACCGGCTGGTCATGGGTCGATTCCGTCGTCGCCGTCGGCATCGGCTTCATGGTCTTCCCGCGCACCTGGGTGCTGCTCAAGGAGTGCATCAACATCCTGCTCGAAGGCGTGCCGCCTGGCATGGAGCTGGCAGAGGTCGAGCTGGCGATATCAACCGTGCCCGGCGTCGCCTCGGTGCACGATCTGCATCTGTGGGCGATCACCCAGAGCAAGGCGTCGCTGACCGCGCATGTGGTGCTGGAGGAGGGCGCCGATGCCGAGACGGTGCGCCGGGCGGTGGAGCTGCGGCTGCAGGAAAAGTTCGACCTGCACCACACCACATTGCAGATGGAGCGGGTCAGCTGCGCGCCGCTGGAGCGCATTCACTGACCTGCGTCAACCTGTCAGCACTCTGTCCCATTATCTCTAACATCTGGAATGCCCATCTATGGCCCGGCCGATGCGTGTTCGGCGCGGAACCTTAGGAGAGCGTCGATGGGCGGGCATGATTTCAGGAACAGCGGCAAGGACCGCGACAGGGGCAGGGATGGCCTGCTCGGCACGGTGCTTGGCGAGATCGGCAAGCGGCTTGGCGACAAGGCCTCAAACGGCAGTCATGATGGCAAAAGTTGGGGCGGCAGCAGCCATGGCGGCGGCAGTCATGGCAGCATCGGTCGGGGCGGCGGCGGCAACTGGGGCGCCGATCAGCGTTCGCCGTCAGGCGACACTGCATCGGCGGCCTTCGGGCGCGACGGGCGCGCGCATCCGGGCAAAGCTGCGCCCCGCTCGCGTTTGCCCGGCTTCGGCAGCACGGCAGCGCTGGTCGTGCTGGTGGTGTGGACGCTGCTCGCCTGGGGCGGCTACAGCCTCGTCGACGGCGTGCTCGCCTGGACGTCGAGCAATGCAGGCGCCCTGGTGCAGACCGGCCGGGATGCCGCGGCTGCGACCGGCATCGGCTCGGAGGTCGTCGGTGTGGTCGGCAGCGCCGAGACGTCGGGCCTGCTCGGCGGTTTTTTCGCCCTCCTCGGTGCCGTGCTCAAGCCGCTGGTGGTCGTGGTCTGGCTGGTCGGCGCGGTGCTGATCATGGCGGCACCCAGGCTGGTGTCCCTGCTCACGCGCAAGTTCCGCTAGGCGGCCGGCGCGCCTGTCCCGGCGCGCGCCCAGGACCTGCGCGCCCCCCAAGACGTGCGCGCCCCGCAAGACGTGCGCGCCCCCAGGACGCGCCCGCAAGACGCACGCCTCAAGACGCACCCCATGACAGGCGCGCGCCCCAAGGCCCGACATGGCGCCGCGTTATGGCGCCATGTCAGATGCGCCATGTCAGATGCGGCTGTCAGGGGTGCTGGTAGCGGAACTCCTGGGTCTTGCCGCCATACCCATAAGAGGCCGCGCGCACGTCGTGCACGTGGATGTAGCTCTCCTCGTGGATGTCGCCGAGGATGTCGGCAAAACCTGAAAAAACCGCTTCGATGTAGCGCTTCTTCTCGTCCTTGGTGTTGGTCTCGTCGGTGACCTTGATCTCAAGCGCAAAGCTCGACTTGCCATGGCTCTGCAACGACTTGCCGGCGATGATCCAGTCGCGCGGGTCGATGTAGCTGATGGCGATGGCCGTCACCTCGGGCTTCTTGCCGAGAATGGTGCTGGTGTGTTCGGCGAGCATCGCTGCCACCTTGTCGGTCAGCGTGTCACTGCGCCGGGCTGATATCTTGACGGTGAGGATAGGCATTGTCTGTCTCCGGTGGTTAGCTATGCAACTATTGTGAATGGCTTGTGCGTGACAGCAGGCTCATTCCAGCTTGGCGGCGATCGCCTTGGCCTGCTCGACAAAACCGGCAAAAACCTGTTCGCCGAAAAGGCTCGACAGGCGTTGGGTGACCGCGCCGCTGGCGGCGTTCAGCGCCTCCTTCATCGCAACCGCCTCCGCTGTCGGCGTGATCAGGGATTCGCGCCTGTCCCCGCTCGACTTGCTCCTGACGACAAGGCCCCTGGCTTCCAGCCCGTCGAGGCCGCGTGTCGCCGTCGCCCGGGCGATCTTCAGCTCGTCAGCCAGTTCGCTCTGCAAAAGGCCCGGCCGCGCCAGCACCGCCCTGAGCATGAAGCCTTGCGGCGGCGTCAGGCCGAAGGGCTGAAAGGCCGCCGTCCAGACGCGGTCGAGCTGGCGCGCAAGGGCCGTGGTGTTGAAGTAGATGCAACGGTCGAACATGAAGGCAGCATAACCAATAGTAGTTGTATATGCAATTATTATTCTGACACCGATGCGGAAAAAGCGCGGTCCAACCGTGTGGCGGCGGCGACCTCAAGGCCTGATGTTGCCGGGCAGGGCGGCTGCCAGTCTCTGGCCGGCTTCAGCGGCTGGACGATCTCAGGAGCCGGCCGAAGTCAAAGCTGGCCGATGACAGAAGGTGAAGACAATCCGGAGCGGACAGCCGGACCAGGCCAGCGCTCCTCCGCGCCACGCGGCCTGGCTGCGCCTCAGCCCAGCTCTTTCGGCCTGAGGCAATGGGTCAGGCGCGCGATGCCGGGGCGCAGCTCGTCCCAGTCGCCTTCGAACTCGAAGCGGGCCAGCGCGCCGCTGGGGAATTTCTCTTCCAGCGACTTGACCGCATCGCTGCTCGAACCGGGACCGGCCAGCTGGGCAGCGAAGATCTCGAGCCCCGGATTGTGGCCGATGACCAGCAAGCTGCCGATCTCGTCGGGCACGGCTCTGGCAAGCGCAAACAGGTCGTTGGCCAAAGCGCCATAGATGCTGTCGTGGAAGCTTGCCGCGGGCAGGGGCGCCGGCCAGTCGGCTGACGCAAGCTGCCATGTCTGGCGGGTGCGCGCGGCAGGCGAGACATAGACCAGCTCGGGCAGCCAGCCGCGTCTGGCGATCTCGGCGCCCATGCGCGGCGCCGCCGCCTTGCCCCTCGGCGCCAGCGGCCGGTCGAAATCGGCAAGCGCTTCGTCGTCCCAGCTCGACTTGGCATGGCGCAGCAGCAGTAGGTGCCTGATCTTTGCCATGCGGGGTCTTTCGGCTCAGGGCGTGATGCGGGCGAGCTGCTCCAGGTCGATCTCGTCGCGTGCCGGATGGGGGGCTGCGATCTCGTCGGTGCCGATGCTGTCGCTGAAGCCTGAGAAGGCCGTGCGGCTGCCCTCCATGCGCACCTTGCCTTCGGCGAAGAGCTTGAGGGCGAGCGGATAGAGCCGGTGCTCGGCCTTGAGCACGCGGGCCGACAGTGTCGGCTCGTCGTCGTCGATCAGCACCGGCACGGCGGCCTGGGCGATGATGGGGCCGTCATCCATTTCGGGCGTGACGAAATGCACGGTGCAGCCATGCACGCGGATGCCGGCGTCGAGCGCGCGCTGGTGGGTGTCGAGCCCCTTGAAGGACGGCAACAGTGCCGGATGGATGTTGATCATCCGGCCTTGCCATGTCTCGACGAAGCCGGTGGTCAACAGACGCATGTAGCCGGCTAGCGCCACGATCTCGGCGCCGAAGGTGTCGAGCGCCGAGCCGATCGCCTCGTCATGCGCTTCCTTGCTGGCATGGTCGGCGCGTGTCACCACCTTGGTGGCTATGCCACGGCTGGCGGCGATGCCGAGGCCGGGCGCGTTGGCCTTGTCGGAGATGACGCCGACGATCTCGGCGGGGAATGCCGGGTCGGCGGCGGCGTCGATCAGCGCGGCCATGTTGGAGCCGCGGCCCGAGATCAGGATGACTGTGCGTTTGCGCTGCATCATAGGGCGAGCGACCCGCGATAGATGACGCCGGTGTCGCGGCGCGGCACGATGCGGCCGATCGGCGTGACCGTCTCGCCGGCTTCCTGCAGCACGGCGGCGACCTGCGCTGCCTGGCCGGCGGCAACCACCGCGATCATGCCGATGCCGCAGTTGAAGGTGCGCATCATTTCTTCAGGCGAGACGCCGCCTGTCGCAGCGAGCCAGGAGAACACGCGCGGGGCCTCGATCGCCGACAAATCGAGCTCGGCCGAGAATTCCTTGGGCAGCACCCTGGGGATGTTTTCGGGGAAACCGCCGCCGGTGATGTGGGCCAGCGCCTTGATGCCGTTGGTTTCGCGGATCGCCCGGAGCAGTGACTTGACGTAGATGCGCGTCGGCTCGAGCAGCGCTTCGGCCAGCGTCGGGCCATCGGCGAAAGGCGCCCGGTCGCTCCACTTCAGGCCCGACATCTCGACGATGCGGCGGACCAGCGAATAACCGTTGGAATGTACGCCGGAGGAGGCCAGGCCGAGCAGCACGTCGCCCTCGACGACGTCGTCGGTCGGCAGCAGCCGGCCACGCTCGGCGGCACCGACGGCAAAGCCGGCGAGGTCGTAGTCATTGCCATGATACATGCCGGGCATTTCGGCGGTTTCGCCGCCGATCAGCGCGCAGCCGGCCTGGCGGCAGCCCTCGGCGATACCGGAGACGATGTCGGCGCCCTGGTCGGGGTCGAGCTTGCCGGTGGCGAAATAGTCGAGGAACAAAAGCGGCTCGGCGCCCTGGACGACGATGTCGTTGACGCACATGGCGACGAGGTCGACGCCGATCGTGTCATGCTTGCCGGCATCGATGGCGATCTTCAGCTTGGTGCCGACGCCGTCATTGGCCGCGACCAGGATCGGGTCGTTGAAACCGGCGGCCTTGAGGTCGAACAGGCCGCCGAAGCCGCCGATCTCGCCATCGGCGCCCGGCCGGCGCGTCGAGCGCACCAGCGGCTTGATCTTCTCGACCATCAGGTTTCCGGCGTCGATGTCGACGCCCGCCTGCGCATAGGTGAGACCGTTCTTGCCTTCGCTCATCGCCAATTCCTGATGCCCAAATCCTGGTGCGCTTTTGCGGCGCTATTCGCATGAACGGCCGGTTCCCGCAAGCGAGACGGCCGGATTGCCTTGGAAACGGCCGCCAAAGCGGTGGACAGGGGGCTGACACGCTCACGCACTTGCGATGCGGTCAAGTCTCGCCCATTTATCGACCAAAGACAAAATATCTTAAAAAGACAAAGCAAAAAGGCGGGATGTTGATTGTGACTGTTCCGAACATGATCACCATCATGCGGCTGATCCTCGTGCCGTGCGTGATCTACGCCATGCTGGCGGGCGAGTGGGACTGGGCCTTCGCCGGTTTCGTCATTGCCGGCGTCTCCGACGGCGTCGACGGCTTCATCGCCCGCCATTTCAACCAGCGTTCGGAACTCGGCGCCTATCTCGACCCGATGGCCGACAAGCTGCTGCTGGTCAGCGTCTTTGTCGTGCTCGGCATCATGGGGCACCTGCCTTTGTGGCTGGTCGTTCTGGCGGTGTCGCGCGACGCGCTGATCATCGGGGCGGTGCTTCTGTCGACGATCATGGGCCATCCGGTGAAGGTGCGTCCGCTGATGGTCTCGAAGGTCAACACGGCGATCCAGATCGTCCTGGCGGCGATCGTGCTTGCCGAACTGGCCTTCAGCTTTGCGCTCGGCCCGGTCCGGCCGGCGTTGATAACCATTTCCGGCCTCTTGACCGTCGCTTCGGCGGCAGCCTATCTCGTGGCTTGGCTGAGGCACATGAGCGGTTATGGCGAAGGCGACACTCCCAACCGATAACGAAGCGGCCGAAGAAGCGGCAGCGGCGGCATTCCGCAAGCAGATCCGTTTCTGGCTGATTTCGGCCGTCCTGTTCGCCGCCTTCCTCTATCTGTTCAGCGACATCCTGCTGCCCTTCGTCGCCGGCATGGCGCTGGCCTATTTCCTCGACCCGGTCGCCGACCGGCTGCAGAAGCTCGGCCTGTCCAGGCTGATGGCGACCGTCGTCATCCTGATCTGCTTCCTGGTGCTTCTGGTGCTTGGCCTTGTCATCATCATTCCGGTGCTGGCCTCGCAGATGGCCGACTTCGCCGCCAAGGTGCCGGGCTATCTCGAAAGCCTGCAGCAGCTGATCACCAACTTCAATCCGCAATGGCTGGAGCAGCGTTTCGGCGTCGATGCGCAAGGCTTGCGCGAGGGCCTGAGCTCGCTGCTCAAGTCGGGCTTCGGTTTCGTCACCACCATCTTCCAGTCGATCTGGAGCTCGGGCGTGGCGCTGTTTTCGATCGCCAGCCTGTTCGTGGTCACCCCTGTCGTCGCTTTCTACATGCTGCTCGACTGGGACCGCATGGTGTCAGTCGTCGACAGCTGGATCCCGCGCGACCACGTCGTCACAGTCCGCCAGATTGCCCGCGACATCAACACCGCGATTGCCGGCTTCGTCCGCGGCCAGGGCACGCTGTGCCTGATCCTCGGCATCCTCTATGCCGTCGGCCTGACCTTGACCGGGCTCAATTTCGGCGTGCTGATCGGCCTGTTTGCCGGCCTGGTCAGCTTCATTCCTTATGTCGGCTCGCTGCTCGGCCTGGTGCTGTCGATCGGCGTCGCCTTCGTCCAGTTCTGGCCGGACTGGACGATGGTCGCAGCCGTTGCGGCGGTGTTCTTCGTCGGCCAGTTCATCGAGGGCAACATCTTGCAGCCGCGCCTGGTCGGCAAGAGTGTCGGCCTGCATCCGGTCTGGCTGATGTTCGCGCTGGTCGCCTTCGGCGCGATGTTCGGTTTTGTCGGCCTTCTGGTTGCGGTGCCGTCGGCGGCGGCCGTTGCCGTGCTTGTGCGTTTCGCCATCGGCCGCTACCTCGATTCCCCGCTCTATCACGGCCATGCCGTGGAGGTGCCCGAGGCGCCCGCGCCGAGCGGTGCAAAAATCGAGGCCGCTCGCTTGCCGAGCGACGCCAGGACCGAGGCTGTCGCTTCGGGTAGCGCCAAGACCGCCGCTGCCATGCGGAGCCGTGCAAAAACCGAGGCCGATAGGCCGAGCCGCGCCAAAGTCCAGGCCCGCAAGCCGGGCGATGCGAAACCGGAAAAATGACAGTGTCGCGCGAGCCGATCAAACCGCGCCAGCTGCCGCTCGACCTTGGTCATTCACCAGGGTTTTCGCGCGACGACCTCGTTGTCTCAGGGGCCAACGCGCAAGCGGTGTCGCTGATCGACCGCTGGCCCGAATGGCCGGCATCAGTGGTGCTGCTCGCCGGTCCCGCCGGCTCGGGCAAGTCGCATCTTGCCGCGATCTGGCGCGATCATGCCGACGCACTTCAGCTCGACGTTTCAGACATATCAGCCCATCTCGGTGAGGTCGGCACGGCCTCGGTGCTGATCGACGATGCCGACCAGGGTCGGCTCGACCAGAACGGGCTGTTCCATCTCATCAACACCGTGCGCGGCTCGGGCGCGCAGCTGCTGCTCACCGCGCGCAGCTTTCCCACCGCCTGGGGCGTGACGCTGCCCGACCTCGCCTCGCGGCTCAAGGCTGCGGCGACCGTCGAGATCGACGAGCCCGACGACCTCTTGCTCGCCGGCGTCATCACCAAGCTGTTCGCCGACCGCCAGGTCGAGGTCGAGCCGCATGTCGTGCAGTTCCTGGTCCGCCGCATCGAGCGCTCCCTGTCGACCGCCATCCGTGTCGTCGAGCGCCTCGACCGCGCAGCGCTGGAACAGAAGAGCCGCATCACCCGCGCGCTCGCCGCCGAGACCATCGGCGCGCTCGACGCCGGCCAGGGCGAGTTCGAGCTGTAGGGCGGGTTCTGCAGCGCTTGGGCGCTGCCGTAAGGGTGGCTTGCCGCGAGCGGCCTCTCCGCTCCGTCATCCCAGACGCTTGACCCGAGGATTCATGCCGTGAGGGTGGGGAATGTGGGACGGGTGGAAGAAAGTGCACACGTCCTGCACCGCTTGAGCCCGGCTATAATGTCACGGCATGGATCCTAGGGTCTACGCGACGGAGCTTCGCTCCTGCTTCGCCCTAGGATGACGAAGGACGGGGGGCGGTCGCAGGCTTAGTGATGATGATTGCCGAGCGCTGCCCTCTAATTCGTCGCCGAGCGGTGCCTCTCCACTTCGTCATCCTCGGGCTTGACCCGAGGATCCATGCCGTGAGGGTGAGGAATGTGGGGCGGGTGGAGGAAAGTGCCTGTGTTCTGCATCGCCTGCGCGCTGCCAGCCAGGGTAAGGCTTCAGTCGACGCGAAGCCGTTATCCCGGCTCTTCCCACTGCCTCCGGATCTGTTGCTCCAGCCTGTCAATTATCTCGCCGTTGACGCCATCGCTCGCCGCATGAGCGAGGCGAGACACCACCGCCAAAGCCGCATATTGCCCCTCGGTCGTCGCGACATCGTGCATCGCGGCCAACGCCTGTTCTGTCGCCACCGTCCCGCCGTCGATCACCTGTCTGGCCAGATCGGCGATACGAGCGGCAAGAGGGGACGTCGAATTCTCGAGCCAGCTTGCCAGCAAGTCGCGTTGTCGCTCAGTCGGCAGCCGGTCGGATGCTGGCGGGCAGACGATCTCGTACAGCACGCAGAATTCAGCATTGGTCGAGATGAATCTTGCCTCCGCCATGAGCGCGGCAGCCCTGGCGGCATCCAGATACGGGAAGTTGCAGTCGATCCTGTCGGAAAAAGCCTGCTCTTGATTGTCCATGAAGGCGCTCGGCGGAGAAGATGCAAGTTCCGTAGCAAGCCGATCTCGGGACCGCAATTGAAGTGGATTTCCGTCCGGAATGGCGCAAGACCAAAAGTGCCTCCACAAGTCGAAGAAAGGCGGAAACGCTCCTCGGAAGGAGCACGCGTTCTGAACCGTCTTTACGTTGCCGTGAGGTCACGGCATGGATCCCAAGGTCTCCGCGACGTCGCTGCGCTCCTGCTCCGCCCTAGGATGACGATGGTGCAGGCTCTCGTGACATCACCACCCAAGCCCACGAAACAGCTCGTGCCATTCCGGATTGGTCGTCTCGATCAGCTCGACCTTCCACTGGCGTGGCCAGCGTTTCAGCGATTTTTCGCGCTGGATGGCGTCGCGGATGTCGAAATGCTCCTCGTACCAGACGAGGCGCTGCACGCCGTAACGTGCGGTGAAACGAGAGCCTTTGCCTGCCTTGTGCTCCGGCAGACGGCGCGCGAGATCGTTCGTCACGCCAATATAGATCGTGCCGCCCTTCTGGCTGGCGGTCATGTAGACATATCCGGTCATCGCGAGAGATTATTCGCGGCAAGGTTGCGCGCAAGGCCTGCTGCACGCATGCCCGCAGCTGAACCCACCTGGCGACACATCCATCCCTTCGTCATCCTAGGGCGGAGCAGGAGCGCAGCTCCGTCGCGAAGACCCTGGGATCCATGCCGTGACACTGCGGCAGCGCCGAAGCGGTGCAGAACGCGTGCTTTTTCTGCCCCTGCATAAGGTTCGTCACCCTCACGGCATGGATCCCCGGGGCAAGCCTCTGGGATGACGAAGCGGAGAGGCATCGCTCAGCAATCCAGCCTACCACCAAGCCCGCGGCGACACACCCATCCCTTCATCATCCTAGGGTCTTCGCGACGGAGCTTCGTTCCTGCTTCGCCTTGGGATGACGATGGTGCGGGAGTGTTGCCGGAATTGCCCTAACCTCTGGCCAGCCTGGAATAGAGCGCCTTGGCGCCGAGCAGCACGGCCAGCAGCGTGATATTGGAGACCAGCCCGACAGCGACGGCAAAGGCCTTGGCGATGTCGTCGGAGGCGCCGAAGCTGAACGGGATCAGCACGGCGACGAAGACGACGCCGAGCGCGATCGGGATCCAGCGGTTGAGCGTCGGCGCGGTGTTGGCGGCGGTGACCAGAAGCGCGACCAGCAGGCCGATGCGGAACGGGTCGGTCAGCTGGGCCAGATAGATGTCGAGATAAGGCATTGTCGTTTCTCCCCCCTCCAGTTGTGCAGGTCGCAGGCCAACTGTCGAGTAAGCCTATCGTCTAGATCGGCGCCGTTTGTCTTCGAACGGCAGGTCTGTCTCTGTGCAAGCATGATCCCGAAAACCGCTGGCCGCTCCAGCGATCATGCCCTAGCTGCCCGGTCGCGGCAGGGTCACGCCGAGCAGGAGCCGGACCAGCGACGATTGCTTGGAAACGCCCGACTTGGCGAAGATCGAACGCAGATGCGAGCGCACGGTTTCCCGGGCGATGCCGAAATCCTGGCCGATGGCGTCGATGCTGCGGCCGTCGGCAAGGGCCGCGGCGATGCGCGCTTCGCTCGGCGTCAGGTCGAACAGCGCCTGCAGCACCTTGACCGGCGGCGCGCCCGGGCCGGGCAGCGGCATGATGACGAGAATGCTGTTCATGCGGCTGAACAAATCGTTGGCCGAGCCGCGCACCGGCAGCAGATGGGCGACGCCCGACGACTTGCCGTCGCCGCCCTTGATCGGGAAGGACTGGACGATGCCGCGCCTGGTGCCGCCGGCCAGTGCCGAAAGGGCCTGATCGAGCAAGGCATCGGCCTTCCTGTCGGTGATCTGGGCGCGCGCCGTGCCGTCCTGCACCATGTCGGGGATCAGCCTGTCCATCAGCGCGTTGCAGGCAAGCAGCTGGCCGCGTCCACCGAGCACCGCTGCCGGCAGGCCAAGCGCCTCCAGCGCGTCGGCCCCGGCACGCGCCTTTTCCAGCCCGAGCCGCGCGCCGACCATGGCCGCGCGGGCGACATGTGGGCGTAAGCGGTCGAGTGCCTCGACAAGGGGACGCTCGAACGGGCCGCGTGCTGTTGCCCGCTCCAAGTTGAACGACAGCACGTCGCCGGTGGGCAGCGGGATATGGGTGCCGGCGGCCCAGCCCATGCCGCGCGGCCTGAGGAAGTCGCGGTAGATCGGCTCTTGCTCCAGCTCCTCTTCGCTGAAGGCATCGAGGTCGGTGATGAAGCCGGGATAGGCCAGCGCCTCGGCGCGCGCCGCCCGGCCGTTCACCGCCATCCAGCCTTCATCCATGAAGGCCCCGACATGGGGCGCGACCGCCTCCGAGGCGACATAGGCCGAAGCGCCGCGGCTGATGGTGAAGAGATAACCGCCGATGCCGTCGACGGCCCTGGCGAGGTCGTCGAGCAAGGCGGGCCATTTCTCCGGGACGAAGGACGCCTCATAGATCTGGTCGATGAATTTCTCCGACAGCTCCGCCAATCGTTGCCACTCCCACCCTGGCCCGCGACCGGTTATGCAAAGTCATTCGCGCGTAGCGCAAAGCCGGCGAGCGGATCCGCCAGGCCTGGGCATGGTGGAACGCACTGCTGTCATTCAGCTTTTGTTGACCATGCTTGATCGGACGATAGCACTACACTTTGATTCATCAAATGCTGGCTGCCCTGCGCAAACGTCGCAACGGCACAACTCCCTGTGATCTTTCCACAATCTATGGCCGGCGCCGTCCTGCACATCGGATGTGCGGGTGGGGGATGTGCGGGCGAAACGTGCCGGCGGGGGCGTCGCGGGCGGCCCCGGCGCTGTCGGCGCCGGGCAAGGTCGGCAGGCTTCAGCGGCTTCAGCTGACAGGCGATTCTGCGACGAGGTGGCCGCCGCCGACATCGGCGAGCACGAGTTTTCTAGGCGCGTCGCCGAGCTTGCGCACCGGGCTCGGGATCTCGCGCTCCATGCGCGCGAAACGGGCCCGGCGCCTCTGGGGATCGGGCACCGGCACCGCCTCGATCAGCCGCCTGGTGTAGGGATGGCGCGGATTGGAAAAGATCTGGTCGCGTGTGCCCATCTCGACGATCTGGCCGAGATACATGACGGCGACGCGGTCGGAGATGTTCTCGACCACCGCCATGTCATGCGAGATGAACAGATAGGCGACGCCGAATTCGGCCTGCAGCTCCTTCAGCAGCTGCAGCACCCGCGCCTGCACCGAGACGTCGAGCGCCGACACACTTTCATCGGCGATGATCAGCTTCGGCCTGAGCGCCAGGGCTCGGGCGATGCAGATGCGCTGGCGCTGGCCGCCGGAAAACTCGTGCGGATAACGCTCCATCTGGTCGACCGAAAGACCGACGCGCTCGAACAGGGCGGCGACGCGTTCGGTCCGTTCCCCTGGGGTGCCGATGTCGTGGATCACAAGCGGTTCGGCGACGAGATCGCCGACACGCATGCGCGGATCGAGCGAGGCGTAAGGGTCCTGGAAAATCATCTGCACGTCGCGGCGCACCGCCTTGCGCGCCTCGCGGCCGAGGCCCTTGAGGTTGCGCCCGCCGATCTCGAGCTCGCCGTGATAGGGCACCAGCCCGGCAAGGGCCTTGGCCGTCGTCGACTTGCCGCAGCCGGATTCGCCGACAAGCGACAGCGTCTCGTTGGCGGCGATGGAAAAGCTGATGCCCTCGACGGCATGGACGCGGCGATTGACCCGGCCGAAGAAACCGCCGGTGAGGTCGAAGCGGACATGAAGGTCGCGCGCCACCGCGACATCAGTCGGCTGGCTGGGCTCGGCCTTGTCGGTCGGGACTTGGCGTGCGCCGCCGGTGCCCATGCGCGGCACCGCGGCGAGCAGGTCGCGTGTGTAGTCGACCTGGGGCCGTTCGAAGATGTCGGCAACCTTGCCCTGTTCGACCATGCGGCCGTAACGCATGATGATGACGCGGTCGGCCATTTCGGCGACGACACCCATGTCGTGGGTGATCAAAATGACGCTGGTGCCGTGCTGGCGCTGCAGGTCGCGCAGCAGTTCCAGCACTTCGCCCTGCACGGTGACGTCAAGCGCCGTTGTCGGCTCGTCGGCGATCAGCACGTCGGGTTTCAGCGCCAGCGCCATGGCGATCATGACGCGCTGGCGCATGCCGCCCGAGAGTTCATGCGGATATTGTTTCAGCCGGCTTTCGGCCTCGGGAATGCGCACAGCGGTCAGCGCCTCGATGGCGAGGCGGCGCGATTCCGCGCTGGAAACACCGGTATGGGCCTCGATCGCCTCGACCAGCTGGCGGCCGATCGACAGCACCGGGTTGAGCGAGGTCATCGGCTCCTGGAAGATCATGGCGATGCGGTTGCCGCGGATGCGGCGCATCCGGCGTTCGTCGAGCGAGGTGAGATCGGTGTCGCCGAGCCGGATCGACCCGGCCGAAATGCGTGCCTGCGGCTGCGGCAGCAGCGCCATGATCGCCAGCGAGGTCATCGACTTGCCGGAGCCGGATTCACCGGCGATGCACAAGGTCTCGCCGCGCGCCAAGGAGAAGGAGAGGTCGGAGACGACGGGTCGTTCGCCGTCTTCGCCGCGCACGGAAATGGTCAGCCCGGCGACGTCGAGCACCGGTCTGTCGGCTGCCGGGGCAGGGGCTCCGGCAGCCTGTTTCGGATGGGTCGCTGCGTTCATTCGAACACGCAGCGCGGGAAGTAGAATGTGACCACCCAGTTCGGCATGTCGACGATCTCCGAAATGCGCAGGTCGCCGCACACCGACACCAGCATGTAGGCGTCGACGGGGTCCATCTGGTAACGCGCCGACAACAGGTCGACCATCTGCGCGACGGCCTCCTTGGCCCCGGTCATCAGGTCGGGGCCGATGCCTGTCGTCACCTCGTAACCCTTGGCGTCGAGATGCCTGGTCACCGGTCCCGGCGTGGTGAAGCGCGGCGTCTTCAGCCTGGCATCCTTGACCAGGTCGAGGGTGAGCACGACGTTCATCGGGCTTTCGATCGCCGTGCCGCAGACCTCGCCGTCGCCCTGGGCAGCATGGGTGTCGCCGACCGAAAACAGCGCCCCCGCCACCTCGACCGGCAGGTAGAGCACAGTGCCGGCGGCAAGGTCGCGGATGTCGAGATTGCCGCCGACGCGGCGCGGCGGCACCACCGAGTGGTGCCCCATCTCGGCAGGGGCGTTGCCGATGGTGCCGGCGAAGGGCTTCAGCGGCACGCGGCCATTTTTGCCAAAAAGCGCCGGCTCGAGCGAGGTCGCGTCATATTTCCAGATGGTCAGCGCCGGCTCGGCAAAATCGTCGGCGAGCAGGCCAAAACCCGGAATGTTGGCCGTCCAGCCGAAGCCGGACGGCTTGAACGCCTCGATCGTCACCTTGAGCGCATCGCCAGGTTCTGCGCCCTCGACGAAGATCGGCCCGGTCACCGGGTTGATCTGGTCGAAGTCGAGTTTGGCGATGTCGCCGACGGTGCTTTGGGCTGTGAGCTGGCCGCCCGAGGAATCAAGACATTCGAACTCGATCGTCGAGCCGGGCGTCACCCGATCGGCCGGGGCAAAGGAATTGTCCCAGCCGAAATGATGATGGCGTCCGTGGATGGTGTAGTTGCAGTTATTGCACATCGTTCACATACACATAGTCGTAGTTGATCGGGATATGGACCGGGTCGACATACAGCTTGTCGTCGCCGCCCATGCGCGGCGACTTCATGGTGAAGCGCTGCTCGTTGAAGACAGGTGCCCAGGGTGCGTCGGCCATGACCTTGGCGTAGATCTCGCCCCACAATTTGGCGCGTTCCTCGGCCTTGGCCGGATCGACGATCGAATCGGCGGCTGCCGCCTTTTCGTCGAGCTCCTTGTTGCAGTACCAGGCCCAGTTCCAGCCGCCCTGCACCGCACCACTGCAGCCGAGGATCGGGCCGTAGAAGTTGGACGGATCGGGGAAGTCGGCAATCCAGGCCATGCCGCCCGACCAGATCATCGGCGCGCCGCCCTTTTCGCCGCCGGCGGCAATGACATTGGCCTGGGCCAGCGACTGGATCGAGGCCTTGATGCCGATCGCCGCCAGATCCTGCTGGATCGCCTGGGCGATGCGCGGGTTGGGATCGGTGTTCATGACGAACAGTTCGGTCTCGAAGCCTTGGGGATGGCCGGCCTCGCCGAGCAGCGCCTTGGCCTTGTCGACATCATAGGCATAACCGGCAAATGCCTTGTCATAGCCGGGCATCGACGGCGGCAGCGGCTGGTTGGCAGGCACCGCGCGGTTGTTGATCAGCTTGACGATGCGGTCCTTGTTGATCGCCATGTTGACGGCCTGGCGCACCTTGACGTTGTCGAAGGGCGGCATTTGGGTGTTCATGGTGACGTAGCCGGTCTGCAGCTGGCCGCCTTCGACGACACGCGCCTTCTGCTCGGGATCGGCCATCACCTCCTGGAACTTGGCCGGCGGAATTCCGTCGCCCGGAACGTCGACCTCGCCATTCTGCAGGCGCAGAAGGGCGACGATCGGCTCCTGGCCGATCTCGAAGGTGATCTTGTCGATATAGGGCAGGCCCTTGTGCCAGTAGTCGGCGTTGCGCTCGAACACCAGGCGCTGGCCGAGCGTCCACTCGGCCATCTTGTAGGCGCCGGTGCCGACAGGGTGCTTGCCGAAGTCGGCGCCGTATCTCTCGACCTCTTCCCTGGGCACGACATGGCTGAAATTGATCGCCATGACATGCAGGAAGGTGGCGTCGGGGCGCGACAGCTCGATTCTAACCGTCGAGGGATCGACCACGGTCACGCCGGCCAGGCTTTCCGACTTGCCGCCGGCGACGTCGTCATAGCCGTTGATCGAGGCGAAGAAGCCGGCGCCCGGGCTCTGCGTCTTGGGGTTGGTGACGCGGTCGAGCGAATATTTGACGTCGTCTGCCGTCATCTCGCGGCCATTGTGGAATTTCACGCCCTTGCGCAGCTTGAAGGTGAAGGTCTTGCCGTCGGGCGAGATCTCGTAGCTCTCGGCCAGTTCGGGCCGCAGCGTGGTGGTGCCGGGCTCGTAATCCATCAGCCCGTCGAACAGGCTCTTGATCATCGACCAGTTCTGCCAGTCATAACCGATCGCCGGATCGAGGGTGGCGACATCGTCCTTGTAGGTGATGGTGATCGCGCCGCCCTGCTTGGCCTTGGGGTCGAGCGTTTCCTGTGCCGTGGCTGATGCCATGCCAAGCGCCAGCAAAAGCGCTGACGCGGCGACGGTCGATGTCAACAATTGTCTCATTCGAGGTTCCCTTCTCTTTGTTTGTCTGCTTGTCGTCTGTCTGTTGGCAGTCTGTTGGTCTTGTCGGGGATCAGCGCAGCTTGATGCGCGGATCGATGAACGGGGCGACGATGTCGGCGAGCAGATTGCCGAGCACGATGGCGCAGGCCGAGACCAGCGTGACGCCCATGATGATCGGGATGTCGACACGCTGGATCGCCTGCCAGGCGAGCTGGCCGATGCCGGGCCAGCCGAACACGCTTTCGACCACCACGATGCCGCCCATGAACATGCCGATGTCGATGCCGATCATGGCTATGACAGGCAGGATGGCGTTGGGCAGAGCGTGGCCGAACAGCACGGCGCGCTGGGCCAGCCCCTTGGCGCGGGCGGTGCGGATATAGTCCTGGCGCAGCACGTCGATCATCGACGAGCGCATCATGCGCGAATACCAGCCGGCGCCGAGGATGCCGAGCGTCAGCGACGGCAGCACCATGTGGCTGAAGGTGCCGTAGCCGCCGATCGGAAACCAGCCGAGCTTGACGGCAAAGACGTAGAGCAGCAGCAGGCCGACGACGAATTGCGGCGCCGACACGCCGATGAAGGAGCCGACCATCAGCGCCTGGTCGGTGGCGCTGCCGCGCTTGACGGCCGCGATAAGCCCCATGCTCAGGCCGATGACCAGCTCGCAGACGATGGCGCCGACCATCAGCAGCAGGCTGGCCGGCAGGCGCGCCACGATCAGCTCGCTGACCTCCGAACGCTGGATGTAGGAACGGCCGAGATCGCCGCTGACAAGGTTGGTCAGATAGCGCCAGTATTGCACGGCGAAAGGCTGGTCGAGCCCGAGCTGCTGGCGGATGCTCTCGACCGTCTGCGGGGTGGCGCTGCGGCCGGCGATCTGGCGCACCGGATCGGCCGGCAGGAGATAGAGCAGGGCGAAGGTGATCAGCGACACGCCGAGCAGGATCAGGGCGGCCTGGATCAGCCGGCGGGTGAGATAGGCGATCATGCCCGGCCTCGCTGCGTCGGGTCGAGAATGTCGCGCAGCGCGTCGCCGACAAGATTGAAGGCCAGCGCCAGGGCCAGGATCGCAGCACCTGGGAAGAACACCAGCCAGGGGGCTGCCTGGAAATAGGTCTGGTTCTCGAAGATGATGTTGCCCCACGACGCCGTCGGCGGCTGCACGCCGATGCCGAGATAGGACAGCGTCGCTTCGAGCAGCACCGTCGTCGAGATGCCGAGCGTGCCCCAGACGATGATGGTCGGCAGAAGATGCGGCAGGATGTGGCGGAACAGGATGCGTGCCGTGCCGGCGCCGATGGTGCGCTCGGCGTCGATGAATTCGCGTTCGGCCAGCGAGCTGGTTTCGGTGAAGACGATGCGCGCCGTCTGCACCCAGTTGACCAGCGCGATCACCATGGCGACGATCCACAGGCTGGGCTGGAACACGGCGGCCAGGCAGATGGCGAGCAAAAGGGCCGGAAAGGCCATCATCAGGTCGGTGAAGCGCATCAGCGCTGCCCCGACATAACCGCGGAAGTAGCCGGCGGTGATGCCGACAAGCGTGCCGATCAGAAGGGCAGCGCCATTGGCAACGATGCCGATGATCAGCGAGGTCCGCGCGCCATGGAGAATGCGGGTCAGAAGGTCCCGGCCGAGCAGGTCGGTGCCGAGCCAGAAGGTGGCGCTGGGCGGCAGCGGCGCGCCCTCCAGCGTCAACCCGTCGAACATCTGCTCGTTGGGGTCGTAGCCGGTGAGATAGGGGGCGAGCAGGGCGCCGGCGACCGTGATCGCGATGATCACCAGGCCGGTCAGCGCCAGCGGCCGCCTGACGAGGCGGCGCCAGACGCCGGCGCGTGCCTTGGCCGGCACGGCGACGGCTGATATCTCAGGCGCGATGGGACTGGTCAAGGCCGGCCTCCTTTTCGGTCAGGGCGACGACACGCCGGGCGGCGTCTTCGAGGCTGACCTGCCAGTTCATGGCCAGCGCGCGCAATTGCGCATAGGCGCGTTCGTCGTCGACGCCGTCCTGGCCCGACAGCGCGGTAACAGCGCGGACGATTGTCTGGCGTTCGGCGACACGCTGCTGCAGTGCCGTGATCTCGTCGGCCAGCTGCCGGCGCGCGGCAAAGCTCTGGCGGGCAATCAGCAGCGCGCTGTAGACGCCGGCATTGCCGACCGGCTTCAGCAATTGCGCATCGGCCTTGTGCGCCAGCGCCCATTCGATCCGGCCCGGCGCTTCCGAACCGATCAAGGCGATGGTCGGCATGGGGGCGGCACCCCGCGGCCACGGAAACTGCTGGTCGAAGCCGAGATCGACGTCGAAGAACACGAAGTCGGCGGCCAGCGCCTCGGCCGGCAACTCCGGCCAGCAATCGACGACCTCGAGGCCGATCGCCTGGAGCTGGCGTGATATGGCGCCGACCGTGGCATGCGGGCGGTGCAGCACGAATGCCCTGGCACCGCCGAGATTGGGGATATGGGCGGCCCGGCTCATGACATGACCCCGCTCATGACACCACCTTGAGCCTGGCACGGCCGAAGGTCCTGGCCCGGTCGTAGCGCGAGAGATAGGGGTCGGGAGCGACACGTTCGATATGGCTGACCCGTTCGAAGCCGAGCTCCGAGATGCGGCCGATCTCGACCGGCAAGGTGGCGTGCTGGGTCTGCGGGTCGACGGTGATGCTGCCGAAGGGCGTGGCAAAACTGGTCCCGGCAAAGGCGGTGGACAGTTCGGCGAAACCGGCATCGGGGTTTTGCGCCAGCACCTTGGCCAGCACCATGACCGAGGCATAGGCTGACGCCTCGAAGGACGAGGCCGGTGTCTCGTCGGTGGCGGTGGCGGCGTCGCGGAAATAGGGCCCGACGGAGAGGTGGCCATTGCCGGCGGCACCGATCGCCGGCAGCTCGGCCTCGGTCAGGTTGCAGGACAGGATCGGGCAGCGCTCAGGCCCGAAATGCGGGTCGTCGCGGGCCAGATCAGCGTAGGCGGCAAAGAACGCGTAGGACGAGGTGCCGATCAGATTGTTGAGGATGAAGGACGGTTTTGTCGCTTTGATCTCCTCGATCAGCCTGGAGACGTCGGTCTCGCCGATCGGCAGGTAACGCTCGCCCAGAACCTTGCCGCCGGCGTCGGCAATCAGGTCGCGGGCGACACGGTTGGTTTCCCAGCCCCAGATGTAGTTGGAGCCGAGCAGGAAGCCGTTGGCGCCGAAGCGCGGCACGACATGGGCCAGAAGCGGCACCAGATGCTGGTTCGGGCAGGCATGCATGTAGACGACATGCTCATTGGCCTCGAAACCTTCATAAGGGCAGGCATACCACAATGCCGCGCCTGACTTTTCAAGGACGGGAATGACCTCCTTGCGGCTCCATGACGTCACGGCGCCGACGACATGGCGCGCGCTGCTCTGGCGCAGGATCTCGTCGCAGAGCGGCGCGTAGCGGTCGATATTGCCGCCGGGGTCGCGTTCGATGGCAACGAGCTCGATGCCGCTTGCCGGATCGGCATTGACGTCCGATATGGCGCGCATGGCACCCGCATGGCAGGCATTGGCGACCAGCTGGTAGCTGCCCGAGCGCGAATAGAGCACGCCGATTTCGATGCGCGACTTCAAGAAATTCCCTCCCAAAAACAAAAATGCCCCGCAGCCATCGCCGGGAGGCGAGGCATACGAGGCATGTTTGCCACCCGGCAGTCGGGGCCGGTATTTTGACGTCAGCGTAGCTTTTCGCGACTGCCAGTCAAGGGGCCTGATGCAGATGCACGGATCCGGGCAAAGGCGTGGCAACTGTGTTCAAGCGAGCAAACAGGCGGCAGCACTCCCACCCCTTCGTCATCCTCTGGCAGGTTTCGACCGAAACAGACACTTGCTCACCGTTGAGATCTGAAGCTTGCCCCCTGGCGGCGTCTACAGTCTCGGTTCGAAACGGGCCGCTTGTGCCCAGCGAAACTAGGCACGCGAAGCCCTTGTAGCTCCGCCAAATCGCAGTCGGTCACTTCCCCTTGCATCCAGCCAGGCCCTTGTTCCACTCGCACAGGGACTCGAGCCAGACCTTGGCGCCATCGTTGCCGGCGTCCGTCGCCTTTTGAAACCATGTTGCTGCCTCAGCCGCGCTCTTCTTGACGCCATGTCCGTAAAGGTGCGCCCGCCCAAGTTGATACATCGCTTCGCTGCTGCCCATGTCGGCTGCCTTGGAGATCCATTTCAAGGCTTCCTTGTCGTCAAGGTCGTTCCAGTCGTCGTCGTCGCCGAAATTGCCGACGCCGTGATAGAGGAGACCGACATGGAGAATCCCGTCCCGGTCGCCGCTGTCGGCAGCCTTTCGGAACCATCGCATCGCCTGCGCCATGTCCTTGCCGGGTCCACGCTTCGAATAGGAGATGCCGAGATTGACCATGGCGCGCGGGTTGCCGAGATCAGCCGCCTTGAGGAACCAATCCATCGCAAGCTGCCGGTCGACCGGAACGCCTTTGCCGTTGGCATGGAGAACGCCGATGCCGTTCATCGCCGTGGAGCTTCCCAGATCCGCAGCGCGTCGAAACATGTCCATCGCCTCGGCCGGCCGGTCGAGGTGGGAAAGCGCCAGCCCCAGATTGGTCATGAAACGTCGCGTATTCGGTTCGGCCTTCAGGGCCCGAACGCAAGCTTCCGCCGCCGCCGCCGCATGTGCGGCGAGATCCTGGACGCTCACGCCGTCGCCGACATGGTCTGCATCGGACGTCAGGCCCGCCAGCCTGTCGCATTCGGTGACTTGAACGTCTCCGGCATCGGTCGATTGCTGAGCTCGTCCGGTCGAGGGAGCCGAAAGCGACGCAACGACGGCCATGACCATCAGCAAGGCCATTCGATGGTTCTGGCCGAGTTGCTTACGCGCGGGCATTGGCAAGCTGGACACGTCGCTTTTGTGCCAACGCATCTCCCAGATGCTCCATCGGGCTCACTGGCTGCGAAACAATTGGGACGTCTGCATCATCGACCGACTAGGGATTTCCATCCGGCTCAGGCTCTGTTGCATTGAGGATTATCGAATAGGAGCCCAGCGGTTCGACCTTGTCCATGAGATTCGCGCCGGGCAGCGGGACTTCGGATAGAGGCTCGTTGATTTCCTTCCAGCGGAAGATTTTTGGCCCGGCGCCGTCATACGAAAATAACATCGCCTGCGTCGTTTCCGGCTCGCGTATGATGACAAATTCGCCACCGGCGATCTTCAGCTCAAGCCGTCGCATGATCGTGTCGTCCTCGGCGAGCCCTTGTTGTCCTTCGATGACAGGAGCGTCCGCCGTGGTTGTGGGATCAAAATAGCCGAACTGGAGCGTTCTTTTGGTGCTGAACCTGTTGAGCCTGCCGAAATAGCCCGCGCCAATGGCGTTGCCCGCTTTCATTCGGATCTGGCCGAAGGCCTCGTCGTCTCGCAAGCGGAACGAGCCATAGCCGCGGCTCGAAGCGCTTCCGGTCGCCCGCCGAAGATTCTGCGTCCGCTGCATCGCCGTGATGCTTCGGCGCAGAAGCAGTTCCTCGAATGGCGCCAGATAGCCGACAAGAGCTGAAAACGTGCCCAATCCCGGTGTGCCATCGATAGTGCCCTGATAGAGCCCCTTGTCGGCGAGCGCCCGTTGTACCTTCGCCCACGAGTCCCGGTCGTTGGCCGTAATCAGCGGCAGGTCCAACTCGAGGGGCGGCAGATCGCTCGCAGGAAAGTAGTGGTCGATGAGTTCGAGATAATGCCCCTGTCTTGCGGCAACGGCACGATAGTAGTCGTTGTCGGCGCTGACGTCCTTGTGCCGTATTATCGTCGTCAGGATGGCGTCGATGGCTGCGGGGTCGCCGTTGCCTTTGCCGACAAGCGCCGCGACGATGGCGTCGACATGGTCGCCCACCTTGTCGAGCGGCTCGTCCGACGGCCCGAGCGCGCCCCGCTCGGCAAGCAGCGCGACGATGTCGGCCCGACCGGCCAGTGCCGCGACCATGACCGGCGTCCATCCATTCGATGCCTTGGCGGAAACATCAGCTCCGCTTTCGAGCGCGAGCCGCACGCTCTGTGTATCACCGAGCTCGGCCGCCTTGAGCAGGATGTCGTTGGCGGCCTCCGGCGAAAGCTGGATGCCCTGTCCGGGTGGTTCAGGTCCGAAGTCGTCGAGCCCCGCGACCTCGGCCAGTACCCGGACCGTATAGCCGTCGTCGGTGACGCCTTCTAGGGAGGCGCCGAGGTCGCGCAGCTTCAACGCATTGTCCACGCGACCCTGTTCCAGCGCGCGCATGACCGGCGTGTAGCCCTCGCCATCCTTCAGATTGAGATCCACGCCCGCCTCTGCGAGATAGTCGAGCATCGCTGGCGAACCGCGTGTGGCGGCGATGGTGACGAGGTTCTGCCCGCCACACATCACAGAGGGAAGCTTCGCGCCCTCGACGACGACTTCGTCCAGGTCTTCGAGTTGGTCCGTTGAAACGGCGAAACAGGCTTGGCGGGCAAGCAGGGGTGGCTCGTCCTGTGCTATCGCCGGCGCCGCGCCGATCAGCGCAAGAGTAACGGCCAGTGGGAAGGCAAGTCTTGTCATTGCGGCCTCCGAAGTCGATTGCTGGACCAGGGCTGCGATGGCGGTGCCGGCAGCCAGCATGACGGCGCCATACCAACCCGCGCCCATGAATACGACCACCACGAACTCGCCCTAGCTATTCGCAGGAAGCGACAAGACGCCCTTGGCTCCGAGCTCTCGGTTGATCGCGGCGACATTGCGCCAACGCGTTGTCATAGTCGGAGCTACTTCCTCCATCATCGACCTGCTTCTTGGGAGCAGCAGGATTTGATCTGGCTCGACCGATGATCTTTCCATCGCACCATATGTTACCCTGCTTATCGGTAATATCGCACGGCCGAGTAGTTGATCGGTTGGGCTTGTTCGGATTCGTCTCAAGAACCTCCGCGCTGAATTTGCCGTCTCGTCGCGCTGCTGCCGCCTGTTCGAGGTCTGCAGCCGTTGGCCCGCCTTCATCGATAGCCGGAGGATTTGTCGGGTCGAAACGCTGTCTATCTGCTTCCTGCCGTTGCCTATCCAGTGACTTTTTCACTTCCATTGCTGCCGACTGTTGTTGAGGCAAGAGCGCAGCGATGGCATCGCCAAACTTCTTTCGCTCTTCCTTCTTCATCTCAATCTCGGCCTGCCCAGCCTCCCACGCCACCCACGTCGCCACCGCGATGCCGATGGCGGCGAGCGGCGTGTCGATGTGGCCCTCGGCCTGCGCCTCGACGAGCTGGGTTACGATGTTCGCATAGGCGCCGGCAACCACGCTGTGCCCGCCGAATGGGAGGTCGTTGCCCATCGCCTCGACGCGCTGCGGTTCGTCGAGGACGGAAAGCGCGCGGTCGAGCTGCGACTGCGACCGGCGGGGATAAGTGGCGCTGTGGCGACCTTTCCCATCGGGCTGGTCGATGCTTACGCCGCCCATCCCGGCCATGAGCTGGTTCAGCGCCCGCTGCTGGATGCCGTTAACGCCAGCCGTGCCGCCCCGCGTCAGCGCTTCCGAGAGCGGCCAGGCGCCGCCGGGGACGCCCATTGCCGCCCTGACGCCGCTGGAGACGCCCTGCGGAACTTGTCGCCCGAAGGTGACGGCGTTCCCCGCCTCCTTTTCGGCGCGATCCTGCGCTTCGCGTCGCTTCTTCTCCGCCGCCTCTGTCATGCGCCAGGATTCATATATATTGATGCATTGCTCACGAAGCTGTTCCATTTCGTCCCGAAGGGTACAGGTCTGCTGATACACAGGCCGACAGACTTTCGGCCCCATATGTTCGCACGCGACAATCCATTGGGGTTGCTTGCTTGCCTCAGAGCACTGATCCGCTTGTTGCCTCAGCCCCTCCAGCCTGGATTGGAACGGATATGCAGGACTGTGCATGTTGCAGTCAGCAATGCTGCGAGGCTGAAGCCAGTCAGCAGCGGAAGGACCGGTGGCCGCCAAGAAAATGACCGTACCGAGGACCCTGCCGGAGAACCTGCTTCCCATCGCGGTCACTTCTCCCCTGTCATCTGCATGTGCCCGGCCCACCAAACCATCGTCGCACCAATGTATATGCTACATCCCACCACGTCTTTCACCCGTTCGGGTGATTGCCTCCGCACAAACCGCGCTCGATCATGTGGACGAGCAGCGAGGAGGGGCGATGAGCGATCTGGACTTCGGCTTTCTGTGCATTCATCTGGGCGGAGGCCTGGGCGCCATCGCGGCGGCGGCATGGCGCGCCGTGCCATGGCCGCAAGCCATCGTGCTGTCGATCCTGTTCATGGGGGCGAGTTCTCTGGCGCCCTGGCAACTGGGCTTCATCCCCGGCGCGCTGTGGGATGACCTTGCTGTCGGCATCGTGGTTGGTGCCATTGCCGCGCTCGCCGCCGGCCGCCTGCTGGCCGTGCCGTTGCGGTCGACGGCCGCGATCATGATCCTTTGCTGTCTGGGAATGGCGATCGGTGGCGTCTGGGCAAGCCGGATCGTATGATCGCTGGCAAATGGTCCGGCGTTTTGGAGTGTCGGAAACCGTTGAAGAGGGTTCAACTTGCAGAAGATCTACGATCGCTTCCTCATCCTGCTGCTCGTCACGATGCTGTTCATCGGGCCGGTGGTTCTGGTGATTTTCTCCTTTCCCCAGTTCACCCGGCGAGCCGTCAGAGAACTGGCACTGATGTTTGGATTGGCGTAGTCGGTCATTGCCGCAAGTATTGCCGAGCTCGAACGCAGCGCTCTGTGCCGGGTCGGCCGTGTCCTCCTCAGTGAACGATGGCGGGATAGTCGAAACACTCTCAAAGCCGCATTCATCGGATGCCTTTCCCGCCGAGATGTCTCGCGACAACGCATCCAATTTTCCCGAATCGCCTCTTTCACCGTGTGAGGCGGGTGGAAGAACGTGCAGGGTTCTGAACCGTCTTCGCACTGCCGCAATGTCGCGGCATGGATCCGGGCGAATCCATGTATCGGCGTGACGCTTGATCAGGCAGCCCGTCAGATCTGGTGGCCGACCAGCGCCAGGCCGAGCCCGACAAGGATCGAGCCGCAGGCCTTGGGCACGATCCAGCCGGTATTGCCCGATGCGACGCGGGCGAGGGTGACCGAGGCGATGCCGACGGCAGCGACGTCGGCTGCCGAGAACACCAGGTTGACGAACATGCCGAGCAGCAGGAACTGCAGCCACACCGGCAAGGCGGCTGCCGGATCGACGAATTGCGGCAGGAAGGTCAGGAAGAACAAGGCGGTCTTGGGATTGAGGATCTCGACGATGATGCTGTCGCGCAGGCTTTGTGACGCGAGACTGGGCGAGGCCAGGCTTTGTGACGCGGGGCTGGACGAGGCGGGGCTGGCGGCGTCGCCAGGCGACTTGTCCCAGCCCATGAACATCGAGAGGCCGAGCCAGACGAGATAGGCGGCACCGGCAAGCCTGATCGCCTCGAAAAGCATCGGCGCCTGCTCGATCAGCGAGGCCAGGCCGATGGCCGCGGCGAAGATGTGGACGTAGCAGCCGATATGGACGCCAAAGGCCGCCATCAGTCCGGCCCGGCGGCCGAGCGCCACCGTCTGTGCCGTCATGTAGAGGATTGCCGGTCCCGGCATGCAGGCAAAGGCGAGGGTCGCCAGGGCAAACGGCAACAACAGTTCCAGCGACGACATGCAGGCTCCTCCCCAATGATCCGATCGCCACATGACGCGATCGCCACATGACGCTGTGGAAGGGAGGAATAGGCTGGGCCATCAGGCGAAAACATACGGCATGTGGCGTATATCGACTGCCCGTCGCCTCGGCTAAATAGTTGATGGTTAAAGAGATATTGACGTGATGCCGGGCGCCGGCAGGGCGCTGCGCGGCAGCCTTCAGGCTGTGGGCAAACCCAGGCGAACCGCATAGGCGGTCAGTTCGGCGGCACTGTGGAGATTGAGCTTGCCCATCAGGTTTTCGCGGTGCTTGCGCACCGTCAGCGGGCTGATGCCGAGCCGTTCGGCGATTTCGCGCGCCGTCAGCCCCTGCGCCACCAGTGCGAGGATTTCGCGCTCGCGCCGGGTCAGCGGCACCGGCGACAGGATGTCGGGCACCGCGTGCTGCCTGCCGCTGCCGGACGCCTCGCCGACGGCGAAACGCACTGTGCGGGCAAGGTAGGTGCCGCCTTTCCTGATTGCCTCGATCGCCTCGCCGAGTTCCTCGGGGTCGCCGTCCTTGGTCAGGTAGCCGCTGGCGCCGGCCTCGACTGCGGCGCGCACCGTGCGCGGCTCGATATTGGCGGTCAGCACGATGATCTTCAGCCTGGGCACGAGTTCCCTGATGTCGGAGATGAACTGGATGCCGGCAACGCCGGGCATGCCGAGGTCGAGCAGCAGCAGGTCGGCGCGGGTCTTTGTGACCTGTTCCAGCAAGGCCTCGCCATCCGCGGCTTCCGCCACCACCGACATGTTGTCCATCGTCGAGATCAGCATCTTCAGCCCTTCGCGCACCAGCGCGTGGTCGTCGGCGAGGATGAAGGTGAGAGGGCGGTTCATGTGGTCACCATTCATGATGAAGCGATGCGAATCGGCATAACGCCAACTTATGGGAAATAAATTGTCGGTAGATCAACAGTCCCTGATGAGGAAAGCTTATGCGATCTTCATCCGGTACTTCGGGGGAATCGGATGCAGGAAGACAAGATACGCCAGGCTCTGGTCGAGCTGCTCTATCGCAATTCATATGGCGTGGTCATTTCCAACATCGTCATTTCGCTCGCCGCCGTCTACGTCTTGCGCAGCGGCATTTCCACGCCATGGCTGGCGGGATGGCTCGGCACGCTCTATGCGCTGACGGCGCTGCGCGTCCTTGCCTCCCGCCGCTTCTTCAGCCGGCCGCGCGATATCAGGACGATCATGCGCTGGGCCTGGCTGGCGGCCGCCTTCTCCTGGGTCTCGGGCCTGTTGTGGGGCATGTTCGGCTGGGTCGGCTTCCTGCCGGAAGCGCCGCTTCTTCTGTCCTTCACCGTGGTGGTGCTGACCGGGCTGGTCTGCGGCACGGTGCCGTCGCTTTCGGCCTTTCCGCCGGCGCTGATCGGCTCGATCCTGGCGACGGTGCTGCCGGTCGCCGCCCGCGTCATCACCAGCGGCAGCGCGATTTCGGCGGGCTTTCTGTTCCTGCTCGTCTCGCTCGTGGTGATCAATTTCTACTATTGCCGCATCACCTACCGCATGTTGCGCGAGACCATCAGCCTGCGCCTGGAAAATGAACGGCTCGTCGAGCATCTGCAGGAGGAGCGCGACCGGGCGCAAACCGCCGACCGCGCCAAGACCCGCTTCCTCGCCGCGGCGAGCCACGACCTGCGCCAGCCGATCCATGCGCTCAGCCTTTTGGTGTCGACGATTGCCGTGCTGGCCAAACGCGGCAACGTGCCGGCCGAGCAGGCGCGCGGCCTCGCCGGCCGGGCCAAGTCGATCATCGGCAATCTCAGCGGCCTGCTGAACGCGCTTCTCGACATCTCCAAGCTCGATGCCGGCATCGTCACGGTTGCCCGCGAAACCGTGTGCCTGCGCGAACTGTTCCGCGATTTCCGCGAGGAGTTCGCCACCGAGGCCAAGGAGCGTGGCCTGACATGGCGGGTGGTCGACAGCCATCTGCTGGTCGAAAGCGACCCGATGATGCTGAAGCGGGTGCTGACCAACCTGGTCACCAACGCCTTCCGCTACACCAGGCAGGGTGGCGTCGTGCTCGGCTGCCGCAAGCGCGCCGGGTTCGTCGAGATCCAGGTCTGGGATACGGGGCCCGGCATTCCAGACGACCAGCAGGCAATGATCTTCGAGGAATTCGTGCAATTGCAGAACCCGGCGCGCGATCGCACGCAAGGGCTCGGCCTCGGCCTCGCCATCGTCCGCCGCACCGCCGGCCTGCTGAAGCACCCGCTGAGGCTGGTATCCAGACCGGGGCGCGGTTCGATGTTTTCGATCACCGTGCCGGAAGTCCGCGCTGCGAAGGCGCCGGTGCCGCAGCGCGAGACGCGGACTGAAGCCCTGACCGGCGGCATCATCGTCGTCGAGGACGAGAGCGACATCCTCGAGGCGATGGAGCAGCTTTTGACCATCGAGGGCCACAGCGTCTATGCCGGACGCTCGGCGGCGGAGGCCCAGGCGGTGCATGCGGCCGCCGCCCTGCGCGGCGCGGCATCGGTCGACCTGATCATCTCGGACTACCGGCTGGCCCATGGCGCCACCGGGCTCGAAGCGATCCGCATGCTCAGTGCCTATCTCGGCCGCAGCGTGCCTTCGATCATCATCACCGGCGACACCTCGCCGTCACGGCTGAAGGAGGTGAGCGCCGGCGGCAGCCGCATCCTGCACAAGCCGATCTCGGAGGCCGAGCTCAGCCAGGCGATCCAGGCGGCGTGGGCCGACGGCGGGGCGGTGACGGCGGGGGAATGAGCCTGGCTGGCGGAGCGTGGGCTCTCCGCTTCGTCAATCCAGAGGCGACGTTCCTGTTGGCTCGAGACAGGCGTTGGAGAGACCGGCAACGCTTTGCGCATTCGTCATCCTAGGGCGGCGCAGGAAGCGTAGCGCATGGCGTAGACCCGGGGCCATGCCGTGAAGGTGAGGAATGTGGGGTGGGCAGAAGAAAGAGCACTTGTCCGCTCGCTTGAACACAGTTGCCATGCGGTGAGGGTGGTGGGTGGAAGAAGGAATGCGCGTCCTGCCCCGCTTGAGCCCGGCGGCAATTTCACGGCATGGATCCCAGGGTCTCCGCGACGGAGCTGCGCTCCTGCTTCGCCCTGGGATGACGAAATGGTGGGCTCCCGACATCACCACCCAAGCCCACGAAACAGCTCGTGCCATTCGGGATTGGTCTTCTCGATCAGCTCGACCTTCCACTGGCGTGGCCAGCGTTTGAGCGATTTCTCGCGCTGGATGGCGTCGCGGATGTCGAAGTGCTCCTCGTACCAGACGAGGCGATGTACGCCGTAACGCGCGGTGAAACGAGAGCCCTCGCTTGCCTTGTGTTCCGGCAGACGGCGCGCGAGATCGTTCGTCACGCCGATATAGATCGTGCCGCCCTTCTGGCTGGCGGTCATGTAGACATATCCGGTCATCGCGAGAGATTATTCGCGGCAGGGTTGCGCGCAAGGCCTGCCACATGGGCGCACGCCCCGCAGTTGAACCCCACCTGGCGACGGCCCACCCCTTCGTCATCCCAGGGTCGCCGCGTCGCTGCGCTCCTGCTTCGCCCTAGGATGACGAAGCGGAGAGGCCGCTCGCGGCAACCGGCTCACCACCTAAGCCCGCGACGACGCCCCCGCCCTTCGTCATCCTAGGGCGAAGCAGGAGCGAAGCTCCGTCGCGGCGACCCTAGGATCCATGCCGTGACCTCGCGGCCGGGCTCAAGCGGTCCAGAAGCCTCTCCTGCACCCGTCCCACATTCCTGGACCTCACGGCATGGATCCTAGGGTCAAGCCCTAGGATGACGAATTGGAGAGGCCGCTCGGCAGGCCAAGACCACCCAAGCCAGCGGCGTCCACGCCGTCCTGCGGCGGGGCAAGGCAAGGTCAAAAAACAATCCGGGCGCCGTCGGGTCTCGATGGTCGAGACCGCAACGGCGCCCGGTTGGCCTCAGGAGGCGATGGCGACGGTTCTGATGCGCGACGACAGCGCCCAGAACAACAGGAAGCTGCTGGTGACGGTTGCCGGCGCCGACAGCAGTTCGAGGTTGGGGATGGCGAGCAGGATGATGCCGATGGCCACCGCACCGAACCAGGCGACCATTCCGGGCGCGTAATAGGCCGGGAAATCGTCGTCGGGACGGGCGCTTTCCTCGCCGCTGCCGTCATGCTGTCCGCACATGATATAGGCCAGCGCCACGCCGACCCAGGCGACGACGAAGATGCCCTGATAGGCGAGTGCGACGAGCAGATACTGGAAGATGTCGGCCAGCATCACGACATAGACGATGACGCCGACAATGATCGCCCAGACATATTTCGGCATCTCCAGCTTGAACACCAGCCGGAAGAACGCCTGCATGTTGACTGTCGACAGGTAGAAGTTGGTGGTGTTGATGCGCGTCTGGCTGATCCAGACGAACAGCAGGCCGAGCGCGCCCATCATCACGATCAGCGCCTTGACGACCGACACTTCCGAGGTTGCGCCCTCGAGCGGGATCGTCTGCACCAGGAAGATGCCGACCAGGCCGTTGACGAAATAGGTCAGCGTGTAGAAGGGCAGGCCGAAATTGAACACGGCGTGGTAGGTCTCGTCCTCCTTCTTGCCGAAGCGGGCGAAGTCGAAGGTGCACATCATCATCCACCAGACGCCCATGAAGGCGATGAAGACGTTGATCCAGCCATAGGGCGGGGCGCCGCCATCAGGCGTCATGGTCAGCCAGGCGTTGGAATAGCCGTAATGCGAGATGGCATAGATCACCGTGCCCATCAGGCCGACAAGATAGAGCGGCAAAAGATAGCCGTTGAACTTGTCGAGCCAGTGCTGGACGCTGCCGAGGATCAGCGGCACGCTGTAGATGCAGACGATAAGCGCTGCGACCGCGAAGGTCAGGCCTTCGAAATAGTAGGTCGCCGCCGTGGCGATGACCGAGCCTTCGAACACGGCGTAATAGATGCTCGACACCGCATAGATGAAGGTGGCAATCGCCGAGCCGTAGCGGCCGAACAAGAGCCTTGAAAATAGCGACACCGACAGGCCGCTCCTGATCGCGTAGCGGGTGATGACCGCATTGATCGCCGAGTAGGAGATAACAGTCAGTATCAGGCCGATAATCGTATTGGCGGTGCCATAGATCTCGGCGAGCGTCGCCGAGATGATGAGAAAGAACATGGCGCTGCAGATCGCCCAGAAGGCCATCGTCAGATTGAGCTTGGGCATGCGGCCTTTGGGTGGGACGGGCCGTTGCGAATAGTCGAGTTCCCCTGCGACATCGAGACTTCCAGACATGGTTCATCTCCGAATTTTTGTTTTTTGGCAGATTCTTGATTCTTGATATGCGAACCCCGTTGGCGAAGAAGGCAGCAAGCCTGCTGGAGCCTGCTGCCTTCCCTTGATCAGGCGACCTTCAGGGTCGCGTTGGCGGCCTGGCCCGATGCCGTCCAGTAGGGAACCGTCCGCCGCTTCAGCATCTCGCGGAACTCGGCGGTGGTCTTGGCAAGAAGCTCGCCCGAGCCCCAGTCGACGATGACGCCGTATTGCCGGATCAGGTCGAGCATGTTGAGCTTCTTGTCGCGATAAAGGGCGGCGATCTTCTCGGCGTCCTCGTTGAGCCAGTCCTTGCGGTGGCTGGCGATGCGCGCCCGTTCGGCCAGCGTGGCGTTCTCGTCGATCCTGTATTGGTCGAGATCGAGATCGACGACATGGACGACGACGCCATAGTCCTTCTTCGCCCGCTCGACCGAGACATAACCTTCGACCACGTCGCTGAGCACGCTCTGGATATCGCGCTTGAGCGGATCGCCGAGGCCGCCGCCGCCGGCCGAGGGCCGCTGCACGGTGTCGCCCTGCTGCAAAGGCACGCCTGAAAACAGCGAGCCGAGATAACGCTCCTTGTCCTGGCCGGGATTGACCCAGACGCCGTGCGGGATCGACGGCAAGCCGCCCCACAGGCCCCAGGTGATCGAGCGCTCGCGGTCGCAGCAATAAGACACCACGGTGCGTTCGCAGGCGTAGAGCGTGCCGCCCTTCTGGACGCCGAGGCCGCCGCGGAATTCGCCGGGGCCGCCGGAATCGACCATCAGCTCGTGGCAGGTGGTGAGAACGGGCGACAGCCGCTCCTGGCCTTCGAAGGGCTGGGTGCCGAGCTGGACGCCGAACACCGGGCCGGTTGCCGCCCAGCCGTCACGGCCGTTGCGCGCGCCCCAGCCGCCGACCATCCAGTCGTACCACATGAAGTAGGGCTTGCCTTCGTGACGCGTGTCGCGGCCGCCGATCAGGAGATAGTCGAGGTTGAAGGTGCAGGCCATGGCGCGTTCCGGCAAGACCTCCGCCCAGAGCTCGAACACCGCGTTCATGATCTTTTCGAAGGGACCGGAGGCGAAGCCGGCGACCGGGGTCGGCCATTCGGCATTGACCACCGAGCCGAGCGGTCCGGCATCGACCGTCACCACCCGGTAGAAGCCGGAGTTCATCGGAATGTCGGGCGACTGCATCTTGGTGCCGGCGACGACGGCGGCGAAGGCGCCGCCATAGCAGCAGTTGAGGAACGAGCCGACCGTCTTGGGGTGGGAGCCGGTCAGGTCGTAATGGACGCGGTCGCCGTCGATGGTCATCTTGACCTTGATCGGCACCAGCCCTTCGCCCTCGTCGGGATCGACGTCGATATAGTCGATGGTCTCCCAGGTGCCGTCGGGCAGCTCGGAGATGCGCTGGCGCGTCATGTCCTCGACATAGTCCTGGACCTCGTTGAACGACTTCTTGATCGTCTCGACGCCATATTTGTCGCACAGGCGCTGGATCTCGCGCTCGGCCAGGCGGCAGGCTTCGGCCTGGGCCTGGAGGTCGCCGATGATGTCGCTGGGCGCACGCGTATTGTGGGCGATCAGCTCGGCGACGTCGGAGAGATAGACGCCCTTGCTGTAGACCCGGACCGGGGTGATGCGCAGGCCCTCGGCCATGTGGTCGAGCGCGTTGACGTTGAACGAGCCGGGCACGGCGCCGCCGACATCGGCCCAGTGGCCGTTGGCCTGGGCGAAGCCGAGCAGCTCGCCCTTGTAGAACATCGGCGCAAACAGGCGGGTGTCGTTGAAGTGGGTGCCGCCCTGGTAGACGTCGTTGATGACGAAGACGTCGCCCGGGTGCACGTCATGGCCGAACTTCTTGATCACCGCCTTGGCGGTCAGGTGCAGCGTGCCGACGTGAGCGGCGATGTCGCCGCTGCCTTGCATGATGGTGTCGCCGGTCGGATCGCACAGCGCCGAGGAGAAGTCGCGGGAGTAGATGACGAAGGAGTAGCAGGTGCGCAGGATCTGCTCCGCCATCTGGTCGACGATGTTGACATAGGCGTTCTTCAGGACCTCGAAGGTAACCGGATCGAGCGTGCGGCGATCTTTTCTAGGTGCCATTTCCAATCTCCAATTCAGAATTTGCGTGAGGGCTAAAGCTCGGTCGTTCAGGACTGCTGCGGGACGTGCATCCTGATGATCAGGTACTCGTCGACCTCGGCCTTGATCCCGGGCGGCACGACGATGGTCGAGTCGAGCTGGTCGATGATGGCGGGGCCGGCGACGACGGCGCCCGCATGCAGGGTCGAGCGGTCATAGACCGGGGTCTTGATGCGCTCCGGCGCTTCGTCGAAGCGGACCAGGCGTTCGCCGACGGGGGCGGGCAAGGGTGCTGTGCGCAGTTCGTGCCGGGCAAGCTCCGCCTTGCGGTTGAGGCCGGTGGCCTTGACCTGGATGCGGCACACTTCGACAGGGGCATCGGGCCGCGAATAATTGTGCTCGCGGCCATGCTCCTCGTGGAACTGGCGGACCGCCTCGTCGAGATTTTCGATGTCGGCGCTGACCGGGATCGACATCGAGCGCCACTGGCCGAGATAACGCATGTCGATGTAGCGCTGGAACAGCATCTGCTCGGGCGAGATATCCTCGCTCAGCAGGCGGTCGTGGCCGTCTTCTTCGAGCAGGCGGAAGGCGCTGTTGAGCTCGGCCATGTCGATGTCGCTGACCGTGTCGGTGTACATCTGGGTGATGTCGTGGGTGATGTCGACGAGCAGGCAGCCCATGGCCGAGGTGACGCCGGGATTTGGCGGGATCAAAACGACGGGGATGTAGAGGTCGCGGGCGAGTGCCACGCCATGCAGGGCACCGGCGCCGCCGAAGGCGACCAATGCGAAGTCGCGCGGATCGTAGCCCTTGCGCAGCGACACCAGCCGCACCGCATCCGCCATGTTGGCGTTGGCGACCTTCAGGATCGACAGTGCCGCCTGTTCCGCATCCATGCCGAACGGTTCGGCGATGACGCGGTTGATGGCGCTTTCGGCCAGCTTGACGTCGAGTTCGACCCTGCCGCCGGCGAGCTTGGTGCCGAGGCGGCCGAGATAGACATTGGCGTCGCAGTTGGTCGGCTCGGTGCCGCCCTGGTTGTAGCACACCGGTCCCGGCGTCGAGCCGGCCGATTGTGGTCCGTTGCGAAGCGCGCCGGCCGCGTCGCGCCAGGCCAGCGAGCCGCCGCCGGCGCCGATGGTCAGCACCTCGATGCTGGGGAAGCGGATCGGATAGCCATATTCGACATGCCAGTCATTGGTGACGTGGAGATGGCCGTCGGAGCACAGGCTGATGTCGGTGCTGGTGCCGCCCATGTCGAGGCTGATCGAGTTCTTGTAGCCGGCAAGCTCGGAGATGAAGCGGCTGGCAATGGCACCCGCAGCGATGCCCGATGCCGCCAGACGCGCGGCAAATTTGGTGGCGCCCTTGGCGGTCATGACGCCGCCGCCGGAATGCAGCAAAAGCACGTCGCCGGCATAACCGCCGTCCTGCATGCGGCTTTCGAGCTCGGCGCCATACTGGCCGGCGACCGGTCCGAGCACGGTGTTGGCGACCGTGGTGTTGAAGCGTTCATGCTCGAAGATCTCGGGCATGATGTCGCTCGACAGCGAGATCGACACGCCGGGCAGTTCCTCGAGCAGGATGTCGCGCATGCGCTGCTCGTTTGCGGGATTGACGAAGGAATTGACGAAGCAGATGGCGACGTTGTTGACGTTGCGTTTTTTGATGACGCGGGCGAGCTCGCGCGCCTCGGCTTCATTGACGCCTTCGATGACCTTGCCCGAATAGTCGATGCGCTCCGTCACCACCAGGCGGTCGCGGCGCGGCAGATAGGGCGGGGCCATTTCCTTGTAGGTGTCCCAGAGATCGTCACGCGTGCCGCGGCGGATTTCGATGACGTCGCGAAAGCCCTTGGTCGTGACCATGATGGCCGGCGGGAAGCGGCGGGTGATCAGCGCATTGGTGGCAAGCGTCGTGCCATGCGAGAACAGGATGATGTCGCGCAGCGCGACGCCGCCCGCCTCGATGCCCTTGAGCACGCCGTCGATCGGGTCCGGCGTGGTCGGCGTCTTGGCGACATGGATCTTGCCGGAAGCCTCGTTCAGGATGCACACATCGGTGAATGTGCCGCCCACATCGCAGGCCACACGCACCGCAGTGCCAAATGTCTCTACCTTGTTCACGTCCAGTTCCTCCTCAGGCTGATTGGTGTTGTCGTGCTTCCGCCGGGCGGGGCCGTTTTGGCACAGCTCCGCACGTCTGGAATCCTTGCGGAATCCCAGGGAATTCGGGGTGCGAGCGAGGTCAGTCGCTCGAAGCGGCAATGGGTATCGTCAGCGTCGTTGCTGTCTGCGCAGCCGAAGAGACGGGGCGCGCAGCGCACTGGTGGTAAAACGCAAAAAGGCTCCGGCGGAGATGAACCGCGGGAGCCTTTTTGCTCTGGTCTCAGCCCGCAGCGTCGCAGGCCTGATGTCGATGATCATCCGCAACTTCCCGATTTCTGTCAACCGGGATTTCGTCCGATCGGCGCAACATCAGGCAAAGCAACGTGTCTGGCGGTTTGTCGGCTCGCCTGCGAGCGTCGGACAGGCTTTGCCGGAACAGGGCAGTTGCCTGATATCGTTTGCCCAGGCGCAAGCGAGTTGACGGGGCAGGGCGCTTGAGGCACAGTTTACGCAAGGACAGCGATGTCCCGATCAGTCGAGCAAAGGCGCTTGCTGCGGTAACCCGCGCTGGGCGCTTTTTTTGTGTCGAGTTCGCGGATGAACAATCTGACGGAGTTGGCAATCGATGGCGACAAGAACCGAGGAGCCGATGAAGGTCGGCGTGTTGTTCTCTGAGACCGGCGTCACTTCGGTGATGGAACGCAGCATGCTGAATGCGACGCTGTTTGCCATCGACGAGGTCAATGAAGCAGGCGGCATCGACGGCCGTGAGCTTGTTGCCGTCCATTACGATCCGGGCTGCGATGCGGTTGCCTATCACCACCTCGCCAACCGCCTGCTTGTCGAGGACGGCGTCCGGATCATCTTCGGCTGCTACATGTCGAGCACGCGCAAGGCGGTGCTGAAGGCGGTCGAGCACCGCAACGGGCTGCTCTGTTATCCCGCGCAATATGAGGGCTTCGAATATTCGCGCAACGCCATCTATTGCGGTGCCGCCCCCAACCAGAACAGCGTCCAGCTCGGCGAGCATCTGCTCAACCATGTCGGCCAGCGCTTCTACATGGTCGGCTCCGACTATATCTGGCCGCGCGAGTCCGACCGCATCATGAACGAGATGCTGCTGAGGCATGGCGGCGAGGTGGCGGGCCGCGGCTATCTCAAGCTCGACGCCCGGCGCTCGGCCTACAAGCCGCTGATAGCAGACATCAAGCGCAAGCAGCCTGATGTGATCTTCTGCAATTTCGTCGGCGAAAGCATCGTCCATTTCTACCAGGCCTTCGCCGAAGCCGGCCTCGATGCCAGGGCGATGCCGATCGCCAGCCTGACCACCAGCGAAACCGACATCCAGGCGATGGGCATCGACGTCGGCGCCGGCCACATCACCTCGGCCAGCTATTTCCAGTCGGTCGGCGGGCTTGAGAACGAACGCTGCGTCGAGCGCTACAAGAAGAGGTTCGGCAGCGATGCGGTGACCAACATGTGCTGGGAGGCGGCCTATTTCCAGGTCCATGTCGTGGCCAATGCGCTGCGCAAGACAGGCACCGACGATGTCGAGACGCTCAGGCCGGCCATCCTCGGTTCGGAATTCGACGCCCCGCAAGGGCGCATCCGCATCGACCCCGACAATGCGCATACCTATGTGTGGCCGCGGGTGGCACGGGCGCGCGAGGACGGCCAGTTCGAGATCCTGTCGAGATCGGCAACGGCCATCCGCCCCGATCCCTATCTCGCCAGCTACAATCCCGAGGAATGGGGGGAGCGCCTGGCCATGCATTCCTTATGACCCGTGCTGGGAGGCAAGGGACTTCAGCGATGACCCTGTGCCGAGGGGCATGGGGACAAGAAACCGCCCGACATCAGGGCAAACGACACCCTGGGCAAGCGTTGTTGCCGACGACATTGCCGTAATGAGGACCAATGGTATCACGTAGCCCCCACGTGGCGCCGCATGACGGATCAGCGCCGATCCAGATCAAGGACATACGCTCGCTGCGTGTGCTTCTGCTGCAGCCCAAGAGCAGCGAGGGCGAGGAGCTTTGGCAGCACCTCAACCGCATCGGCTGCCAGGTCCAGACCAACTGGCCGCCGCCGGCGGAAATTCCTGCCAATATCGACGTGGTGTTCGCCTTCATCCGCCCGCTCGTCGAAGGCGGCATCAGCTGGAACTGGAACGCCGACGACCCGCCGGCGGTGCTGATCGCCATCGTCGACTATGAGAACCCGATCATCGTCGAGAAGGTGCTGCGGCTCAGGGCGCAGGCGGTGATCGGCCTGCCGCTCAGGACTTTTGGAATCCTCGCCAACATCCTTCTGAGCGTCAACAACCACCGCCGCGAAGAGCGGCTGCGCATCCGCGTCGAGCGGCTCTCCGCCAAGCTCAAGGCGCATCGCGACATCGACAAGGCCAAGGAAATCCTGATGGCCACCAACAAGGTGTCGGAGCAGGTTGCCTACGAGACCTTGCGCGAGCAGGCGATGAACAAGCGCACCACCATCGAGGCGATCGCGCTTGCCATCATCAATGCCAGCGACGCGCTCAAGCTGCCGGTGAAGGAGGCCGTTGCCTAGGCATCCGGGAGAGGGGCCGATGCGCTCCTCGGTCACTCCCGGTCGGCCTGACATGCCGGCGGCCCGGGCCTGTGGCGCATCGAATGCCGGCGCGCCGCCGTCGCGCCGCGCTTGAGGCGTTTCGCCATTCGGCCCGAGCCCGCGTGGCCCGTGACGCATGCAGTGCCGGCGCGCCGGAGCCCCCTCGACGTGTCCGCCCCGAGTCCCAGAGATCCACCCCGGGATGCCCCCCGGATTCCCATTGACATGACCGCCTAAATCCCTGACGCTTCACCTTATCGCCCCCGCACCGATGCGGGCCGATGGCAGAGCAAAAAAGCTCCCGCGGGTCACCCCGCCGGGAGCTTTTTGCGTTCTGGACGCAATCAGGCGGGCCGCCTTGGGCCGTCGCGGAGGTCCGCAGACCACTGACGTCGCGCCGGCGTGCAAACGGGTGCCGGAATTAGGGGGCGGATTTCGGGTCGGCCGTCGCGACCGGCGGTCGTTGCGATAGGGCGACAGACGCCGGCGAAAGATGCCGGTGACAGATGCCGGTGAAGGATGCCGGCGAAAGATGCCGGCAACAGGGGGCCGACGAGGCCGGCGACATGGTCATTTCAGGAGGTGGCGCGCATGACTATTTCAGGCCTCGACTTCGGCGGAGGCGACATGGCCGACGCGGCTTTGGCGTTGACCCAGGACCCGCACGCCCTGCGCGGCGCTGCCGGCAACCGGCTCGAAATGGCGATCGGCCGCGAGGTCAGGGCCTGCAGGCGAAGGCATGGCATGACCATCATCGAGCTGGCACGGGCCGCCGGCCTGTCGCTCGGCATGATGTCGAAGATCGAAAACGGCATCATCTCGGCGTCGCTGACCACGCTGCACCAGCTGTCGCGCGCCCTGGCCGTGCCGCTGAGCGTCTTGCTGAAACCGTCCGAGGAACTGCGCGACGCCAGGTTCGTGAAGGCCGGCTTGCCAACCGAGCGCTGCGGCACGCGCGCCGGTCATCGCCCGCTCGGCTATGTCGTCCCCGATGCTGCAGGTGTGTCGGTCGACCCCTGTCTCGTTTTCCTGACCGATGACGCCGACCGCCCCGCCTTGCGCCAGCATGCCGGCACGACATTCATCTATCTGCTGGAAGGCGAGATGGTCTGGCGCCACGGCATGGAACTTTACCGCATGGCCCCTGATGACAGCCTGTTCTTCGACGCAGCCGCCCCGCACGGCCCCGATCAGCTGCTGACGCTGCCGGTCCGATACGTCTCGGTCGCGTCATGCCGGCCGGCCAGAACGGGCTGAGCGAGGGCCGGGCGCATTCCATTGCCCACGATTCGCCTGGGCATGGCTGAGGCGCGAGGATGAGGGACCTGGGGCGGAAGCAGGAGAGCTTTCTGGACCGCTTGAACACAGTTGCCATGCCGTGACCTTGCCGCCGGGCTCAAGCGGTTGAGAACCAGTGCTCTTTCTGCACCCGCAGCACCGCACGGCCCCGAGCAATTGCCTGAGTTGACGGTGCGTTTCCTTTCGGTCGCGTCATGCCGGAAGGCAGGGACGGGCTGAGCGCTGGCCGATGTCGGCCGTTCCATCGCGCGCGATTCGCCTGCGCATGGCCGTGGCGTGATGCGCAAGGCCGTTGCCAGCGCACGCCAGATGCCATGGGCGGACAGATCGATGTCCTGGGAAAAGCTGTCGCGGGGAGAAAATGGTCGGAGTGGAGAGATTCGAACTCCCGACCCTCTGGTCCCAAACCAGATGCGCTACCAGACTGCGCTACACTCCGAAATCACATTTCGACGCCGTGCCTAGTGGCTTCCGCTCGACATGGCAAGGGCAAAAAAGCGGAAACCGGCTTTCGCCTTGCAGCATTGGCGATTGCGCAGTAAATGACGGGCGCATCTGGATGTCCGCGCTCGCTGCGGACTCACGAATGAGGGAATTAATGTCCGCGCGAATTTTCAGCCCTGCCAAGACCGCCATGCAGTCGGGCAAAGCCAAGACCGGGCACTGGGTGCTCGAATTCGACGCCGAGAAGCCGAAGAAGATCGACCCGCTGATGGGCTACACCAGCTCCGGCGACATGATGAGCCAGATCCGGCTGACCTTCGAGACCCGCGAAGAAGCTGTCGCCTACGCCGAGAAGGAAGGCATCGCCTTCCGCGTGCAGGAGCCGAAGGAAGCCAAGCGCCGGCAGATTTCCTACTCCGACAATTTCCGTTATGACCGCAGGACGCCCTGGACGCACTGACGTCCACGATCACGCCGGCCCCGCCGGCCAGCGGTCCCGTAGCTCAGCTGGATAGAGCACCGGCCTTCTAAGCCGATGGTCACAGGTTCGAATCCTGTCGGGATCGCCAATATTTTCAATGTGTTAGCCTATCATAGACCGCCAGAAGGCAAGGATTCCTGCCGGTTTACATAGCGTTTGCCGAAAATGTTCGTCATGGGTTCTTCTCCATGCGGAGAATGACGGCATCGCTCGACTGTGCGGTTTTCGACGCTCGCGCCAAGATCGATGGCGACCCGGCCATTCTCAAAGAAATGATCTCTAGCGCCGCAGGACACAATGCCCCGCCGCCGTAAGGTCGCGGGGCTTTCGCGTTTTGGCGAGACACCGCTCAACCGCATCGACGAGATCCTGTTCTGTCTTGATGCCTTAGTCGGCGTATAGCCGCTGCTGCGTGCTGCTCACGATCGTCGCCGGGTTCATTTCCTCTGGGCGAATGGCGGTTCGCCAGATGTCGCCCTACTATTTTGATGGCTTCGCCCGCTTTCCCTCATCGACCTTTTTTCCCCCGGTTTCCTTTTTCGGTGTCGCCGTCTGAAGATGCTTGGAAGCTTCGGTCCCCTTTTTCGAGAGCGAGTCCTTGCCGCCTGCCTTGGTCGTGGCCATTGCATTTGCTCCGGGTGAGAGAGAGGTTCGGCTTTGGAACGTTGGCACCCACCGCAAGTTCCAACGGACAGCGGTTTTTGTCTCGGCGAGTCTGCGGAACCGAAACCGATCTATCGAATTGTGAGGATAACCCGGTTCGAGGCGGGTGACGTGGTGAACCCTTTCAACCACGTTGAGGGCAAAGGCCTGCCGAGGCAAAGCGGCGGGCCTTTGTCTCTGTGGACACGCTCCAAGCAACTCACGCTAGGCGTCTGATCCGGCCCTTATCGATACGAAATACACCATCTGCACCGCCCTGGCGTTCAAAGTCGGTTTGCAACTCATCCCACATACCAAGATGTCGGCCACAATCCTCACACGAGATCGGGGAATCCGGCTGCACATCGTCAGGAATGCGCAGGCGAATGGTGCCGCAGTAAGGACATTCGAGTTTGTGATTGAGGTACTGAGCGTCGCCCATGGTCAGATCCTCCCGCTATGCCTAAATCGTATTCAGGCGAGGACGTTCAGGCGAGGACGGATTTCAAGGGGCAAGGATTGCGAAAGCGGCCCGCTTGGTTGTTGCCAAGTCGGGCCGCCCGCATTGCGTGGTGGGGTGGGCATGGTTGCGGGCAACAGCCCAAGGGATGAGGGCGACCTAGCCAATGTGCGGTGCCGGCGTGCATTAGATCTTGGCATTCCGACCGGTTGGCTTTGATGTCTTTTTGCTGTCAGGCCGATGCCGCGGTCCGCACAAAAAGAAACCCCGGCGCTGAGCCGGGGTCAAAGAGCATGGATCAGTCCAAACTTCAAAACTTGTATGAGAGACCGACACGGACAGCATGGAACTGCGGGTCGTGATCATAGGTAAAGCCTGGGAAAGCGACCGCCGACAAATTGGAAACGCTTCCGAAGTCGGTATACCGATATTCCAAGCGGGTGGTGATGTTGTCGGTAACGGCATACTCAATGCCTGCGCCGGCCGTCCAACCGACTTTCGTCTCGTCAAACGATTCAAACGTCGTGTTGGCGCTGACGTAGGTATATTCGAGGTTGGCAAAAGCGGCGCCAACAGTGCCATAGACCAACAGACGCTCCATCGGAACGAAACCAAGTCGGCCACGAATGGACGCCTGCCAATTCATATCGAAGTCAGTGCCATTGCCGTTGTCGAGGCGGTATCCGCCATCGACAGCGGCGAACTCGAAATCGCCCTCGATACCGTAGACCACCTGTCCTGACTGCCAGTTGTAACCGGCGTGGACACCCCCAATAAAGCCATCGCTGTCGAGGTCTTCATCGAAACCAGTGGCGACGCCACCGAAGAACTCTTCGGTGTGGTCTCTACCCCACTGCCAACCGGCTTGAATACCGACATATCCACCCGTCCAGACAAAGCCCGCTGGGACGATAGGAGCAGGCTCTTCGACCACGACATCTGCCGCGTTAGCAGATCCGGCGATTGCCAAAAGAAAGGTAGTCGCGACAAGGAAGTTTTTCATCCAGGTACCCCCTCCAGTTAAGAGTTGCCTCAAGCATTACGTGGCGGAACTAATTTAGCAAACACAATCTACTTCGGGGCCTAACCTTTGGCGCTCCCTAGTTGCAATGCTGCAACTCATTTGGCTCGCTGAGGCAAAGCAGGGATGCGGCCAGCAATGGATTAGAAAATGGCGCGCCCGCCCGTTGCCGGAGGGTGGAATGAAGCGGGCGCCAGGCTCGGTTGCCGTCGGCGCCAGCGTGCCGGGGTAGACGTCACGGGACGCTTCGTTGAAGCCAGTCATGTCACGGCGGGTGCGGCGTCAATTGGGGCGGTGGTTTTCAACTGCCAACCGGCGCGCTAGGGCGGGGCATGAACGTCACTTATGATTCTGCAGCCGGCACCTTCACGATGGCGAATGGTGACTGGACAAACACCTATCCAATCTCGGACCTGCCGAAGTGGCTCGCATTTTACAGGAACCAGCAGGAGCTGTTTCCGCGCTATGCAGCGTCCTATCAAGGGTCAGTCGACGGCCTCGAAAAGCTGGCCGCGGAGCTTCGTTCCGACATGATGTGAATTGACTCCAAAAGGAGTTTGTTCCTATTTCGTTCTCATGCCACAGCCGAGCCGAACCACACCCTTTCCGCTGTCCAAGCTGAACGATGCCCGCGATTTGGTCGAGGTTCGGTGCGCTATGCAGGCGAGCTCACGTCTATTACCCGACGGACCTGATCCAACTGTTCGGCGACGTTGACGTCGATTCTCTTTCCGGTCGGATGAAGTGTGAGAGTGTCCCCGGCGGCCATGGGTTCCTCAAGGTCGAGCGCGTTTTCTCCGGTTCCAGGGAGATGGTCGGGAAGAAGATCCGGCGGCTTGGGCCATGCGCATCATTCAGCTCATCCATGACCGTCATCATTGCGAGGATGTCGCACCAGCCGCGGCCACCACAAACAAGCACTCTCATCACCATCTCCTTGACCGTATCAGCGGGTAGGGCGGCACAACAATTCTGTAACTGAATCAGTGGGCCAGTTCATTTGGAAGTTCGGGCGGACGTCCTTGATTCCACAATGAATTTTGCGGATTTGGCAATCCTGTCGGGATCGCCACTTAATTCAATGGCTTAAGTCGCGCCAGGCTCGGCCGCTTGGACAGATCGCCTGTTACGATCTTATGGAGAGCGCTGAGGGTAGGTCGAATTCGAAGGCCGACACCGTGGAGCTTTTCAAGGCATCCTCCCTCATGTTTCGAGGCGGAAGCTTGCCGATAATCGCTCGCAGTCGACGGTGGCGCATATCAGCAACCGTCAATGTTCCGACAATAGGTCATTCTGGCGCCAAGTGCCCTTGGCGGGTCGATTGCGCCTAAAAGAGCGCAGCGATGGCGCCGGCTATTCCGAAGGCTGCCAATGCGAGGATGGTGATCGGATAAACGACAAACGCGGCGACATCGCCGCCAGGCAACGACGTTCGGAAGTTTGCGAGCACAGGCAACAGGGCAACCGCGAGCAGGATAAAAATCGCGCTGACCGACAAAGCCACTTAGCTCTCCTTCCTGTTGCAGCGGACGCGGCCGCGTCATCGCAGCCGGAAGAGCGTTCTACAGTGCACAGTTCACGGCGACGACCACGTGCGCCACATCCTCGGCAGTCGCCGATCCTGTTGGCGTTCATTCTTCTGGGCAGCGGTCATCCCCAACGGAAAAGACCGCCCGGATGTTCCTCCCGATCCGGGCGGTCGCTTCAGGAGATCGCCTGCCGTCCTTCCATCTCCTGAAGTCTTATGTGCGTTCCGCACACCACGCTTCGGGCAGTGCACTTGGCTCGGCCATAGCCTGCCCCGTCTTAAGCGCATCCTCGAGGCAACAGGTGAAATACGCGGTTTCCGCAGTCGCCCCGAAGTGGTTGATGCGTATTCGGCCCTGGGACTTGCTCATGACGATGCCAACCATCCTCAGCCTTTCCTGCACGTCGCGATACTTCATCCCTCTCCACCCCCTTCATTTCACGTCAGAACACACGCCGGCCAACCTCCCTGGCGGCTGATATGAAGGCTCGGCGGGCGTCCGGGGGAGCCCGCAACCCATCGAGCACATCGCGACATATGCGAACGGCCGAACGGTATCGCGGGCCTGTGCAAGCCGGTCTTCGCAGTCGCAACCACTCCAGCGCTTCCCAGGCGGACGCTATCGTCCTGCGTCCGGCTCGGTTCTCGCGTGCTATCACCACCGGTGGGTTGAATTCCTTGTCCATGTTGAAACTCCCGGCGCGGGGCTATCCTTCGACCGCCGCCGAGGACGTCGTTTCGGGCACGCCGTCCATGGCTGCGAGCTTGTCAGCGCACATCACGGCAGCGCCTGCGACTTCCTCCGACCCGAACTGGCTCCAGCCGCCGTCTTTGACAAAGTCATCTCGTTGCCAGGAACTGAGAGCTTTCAGGTCGGTCAGTCTTTGGGCCGCATCGGTGCCACCGAGAAAGCGGTTCACACATTCCGTAGAGGCCAGTTCCGCCACGGCATCCCGCGCCGCCACCGTCGCCATAAGCCTCGCGGATCCGCCGGTAACCCAGCCTCCAGCAGTAAAACCGAATATCATCGTCAAGATAGCGCTGATCACAATTGACCAAGCCAAACTCTTCTTGCTTGGTCTGTAATCTGAAATCCTCTGATCCAAGGACTTCCGGTCATTGTTCGCCTGGTTCATTTCGGGCTCCTTCCGCATTGATTGCTGCGAGATTGAGCATTCACGAAGTGTAACACATTATTTCGATCTGTGGGGCCGCCCTCACGGGATCGTGAACAAGCGTTACTGTAGGGATATCATCAAAAAGTGAGCGTTCGCTTGGCGGCGCGCTCACAGGCCGCGAACGCGGCCCGCAACCTGCAGGCGCCGGCAGAGGCGGGCGCCAGAACCAGATGTCCGGGCGCCGCATCTTTCATCGGCGGCCAATCATGGCCATTTCGCGTGAAGGTGCGCGCCTGCCCCGTGGCGCGGGCCCATCCCGCGCCACTGACGCGACATGCAGATCAGTCGAGATGCTCCGGCATGTCTTTCAACTGGTCCTTCGTCCACGATGTCACCGCGTGGACCTCGCCATCCTCGTCGCGCATGAAATCGAGCTGGCTGACGGGCACCGCGACCGGTTTTGCGCCGATGCCGAGGAAGCCGCCGACATCGATGATCACCTGGGCCGTGCTGCCGGATCCGTGGACATGCGACACCGATCCGATGTCCTCGTCGTCGGGGCCATAGATGGTGGCGTCGGCAAGCAGATCGGGCGTGAGTTCGGCCTCGGTGAGGCGGACGTGATTGCTGTGGTCCATGACTGGTCTCCTCTTGGTGGGTGGATTGGCGAAACCATCCAGTCGGCGATCCGTTCCGACAAACCCACCGCGCGGCGACAATCGTGATCATGCAGCGGCGGCTGCGGGTGCCGGCTCGCGGTTCGATCCGGGCGGGGCTCGGCTGGGTGCTCACCCAACGATGGAACTTCGGCGCTGTTGTCGGGTTTAGACACTGCACATGTAGCCGGTTTCGTCCCTTTCCCGGCTGCGCATCCCAGAACCTGACGGCCTGCCGACGGAGACGTGGGCAGGCCTTTCTTTTTGGTGCATCAGCGCTTCAGCTTGCGCTGAAGCTTTTCGACGTCCTTGTGGGGCGCGGTGTCGGGCTGGTTTTCGTCGGCGTCCGGATTGGCTGACGGGTCGTCCCGCGTGTCTCGTGTCGGTTTGTCGTTGCGCGTCGGTTCGTTCCTGGGCGTCGGTTTGTCGTTGCGCGTCGGTTTGTCCTGGGGCGTCGGTTTCACCCTGGGCGTCGGATTGTCCGGGGGCAGTGCCGGCCTGGGTCCGGCTGGGCTTTGCCGCGTTGCTGTCTTGGCCATGGTGGGTCTCCGTTTCCTGTCAACAACCCGCCGTGCTCAGCTAGGGTTCCCCCACGCAGCGAAGGATGCCGCCCGGCTCAAAAAATGTGCGTCTGTAAAAGAGGCCCGTCTGGTTGCGGCTGAAGGCGATGTCAGCCGTCACCACCCGGTTTCCGGTCTGCGGGTGTCGTTCGACAGTGACGATGCGCATTTTGCCGGCAATCCTGCTCGCCACCTGCATGGTGGCGACCCGCGCGCCTGAGCCGCGGTCAGGCCAGTTGATCTGCAGCGTGACAGTATCGCCGCTGCGTCTGCCCGCAAGGCTGGCCGCACCGCGACGTGAACCGACATAGGTGCCGGAATAACGCGCCCCTTCGGCGCGCAGATCGACGCCGATGCGCCTGGAGAAGACGATTTTTGCCCGGCAATTGCCGTCCAGATTGAGCGAAGCGCCCTTGCTGCGTGATCGCAGCGTGCAGACGACCGGGACCGGCGCCGTATCAGGCCGCAGCCGGACCTGGCCGGAGCCCTGCCAACTGCCGGAAAGCGTTTGAAGAAAGTCCTTCTCCGTCGCAGGGGCCGCCGACAGCGACATCAGCGCCAGCGGGAGTGCCAACAATGCCTTGCTCATCTCTGCCCTCTCGAGGTCATGGGCCTGCCCTCTGCGCGAGACGACCGGCCGGTGGTCATGGATCATGCCGAAAGTGCCTGACGATTGGCCTTGTTGTCGGCCAGCGCCGTCAGGTCCTTGCAGCGGCGGAGGTCCCGGTAACCCCTTGGTCGGGACCCGGGACGTGTCATTGTCTGTCGTCGTCGCGGCAACGATCGACCGTGGTTCCCGACGGCAGCATCTGTTCGAGGCTGCGGATTCCGGTTTCGATCTCGGCCAGGTCGTCCCACGGCGTTTCACCGGGGTAGAGCGCCCGGTACAGGCTGCGCAGGCTGGCATCGAGGTTGCGCAGACGACCGATCTTCTCATCGATGGACAGGTCGGGGTTGTCGATGATTTCGGGCGGCAACATGGCGCTCACCTTTGCATGCACGTGTCGTGCCGGCCTCGGCCGGCAGGCATTTTCTCAGTAGCCGCCGATGATCGGCAGGATCTCGCCGGTGATGTAGCTGGAGCAGTGCGACGAGGCGAGGAACACATAGGCGGGGGCGATTTCCTCGGGCTGGGCCGGACGCTTCATCGCAGTCTTTGCGCCGAACTGCGCCACGTCCTGCGCCTGCTTGTCGGACGGGTTCAGCGGCGTCCACACCGGTCCGGGCGCGATGGCGTTGACGCGGATGCCGCGATCGACAAGGTTGGCGGCAAGCGCCCTGGTGAAGGCATGGATGCCGCCCTTGGTCATCGAATAGTCGACCAGCTCCTTGCTGCCCCTGATGCCGGTCACCGAGCCGGTGTTCAGGATGACGGCGCCTGGCCCCATATGCGCGAGCGCTGCCTTGGCCATGTGGAAATAGCCGTAGAGATTGACCTTGAGCGTGGTGTCGAAATGCGCCTCGGTGAGGTCGGCGATATCGGCCGAATGCACCTGGAAGGCGGCATTGTTGACGAGGATGTCGAGCTTGCCGAATTGCTTGACTGTCCTCGCCACCGCCTTGCGGCATGCGGCGGGCGAACTGACATCGCCGCGAAGCAGGATGCAGCTGCGGCCTTCCGCTTCGACGGCGAGCTTTGTCTGCTTCGCATCGACGTCTTCGCTGAGATAGCCGATGGCGATGTCGGCGCCCTCCCGCGCAAACAGCACCGCAACCGCTCGACCTATGCCTGAATCGCCGCCGGTGATCAGCGCGACCTTGCCGGCGAGCTTCTGCGAACCGAGATAATAGGGCGCGTCATACAGCGGCGCCGGCTCGACCGAGGTTTCGTGGCCGGGCTTCGGCAGATGCTGCTTCGGGAATGGCGGGGTCGGATACCGCCTGGCGCCGGCCTGCATCGCCTTGGGCGGTTTGACCTTGCGCTGCTGCCTGTCGTCCTTGTCGACCTTCGCCTGGATCGCGCGTTGCCTGCCTGCGGCGCGTGGCTGAGCGGCACCCATGGCTCAACTCTCCGCCTTGAATGTCCTGGCCAGCTCATCGAGCTTGCGGCGGTCGCGGCCATGGCGCCTGACAAGTTCGGCCGCCTGGAGCGGCGACAGGTCGCTGGTTTCCACCAGGTGCATGACGAGCTCGTCATCGGTGGGCAGGGTTGGGGTGGTCGGTTTCATGGTCGCGCCTCCGAATGGCTGTTGAGGGGGCGCCCCACAGCGCTGCCGGTTTGTTCGGCAGAGCTGCGGGGCTGTCGATCATGCGGCCAAGGCCTGTCGGTTGGCCTTGCTGTCGGCCAGCATGGTCAGATCCTTGTCGGTGGTCTCTTCCTCGGCCAGGGTGGCGGCGAAAAGCTCGGCCGCCTCCGGCATCTTCATGATTTCAGCCCAGCGGCGCAGCGTGCCGTAGCGGGTGATTTCATAATGCTCCACGGCCTGGGCAGCCGAGATCAGGCCGGCGTCGCCGGCCGCCGTGCCCTTGAACTCCTCAAGGATTTCCTCGCCTTCCTCGATGATGCCGTCGATCGCCGGGCAGGTCTTGCCCTGGGCGCGCTTGCCGATCAGCTCGAACACCTGCTGAAGCCGCTCGACATGGCCTTCGGTCTGGTCCCGGTGTTTCTCGAACGCCGCTTTCAATTCCATGGAACTGGCGCCGCGGGCCATCTTCGGCAACGCCTTCAGGATCTTGCGCTCCGCGTAGTAGATATCGCGCAGGGTGTCGTGGAAGAGGTCTTCAAGGCCCTTTTCTTTGGTCGGCATGGTTGGCTCCTGTGGTTGAGATCCCTCCGGGCCAGAACGACTGGTGGCGCTTACAGTTCCAGAGGATTCAGGAGATCCGCACCTCGCCGCCGCATCGGAACCCTCGTGCGCGCCGGTTGCAAGGAGACCAAGGTCATCCTGCTGGAGGACGGCAAGAGCTTCACTGTCGGCGCCGGCATTGCAGCGCCTGCTGCGCCTGCGGTCGGCAAGAAGGTGGTGGTCACCATGGATGGCGACGACATGGCCAAGGTCACGCAGGTGACGCTGTCGCCGCCGATGTGATCTGGTTCTCCAGATCGAGCCCCGCTGCCTTGAGGTGGCGGGGCTTTTTGCAATCCTGCACCAGGAAAGGCAGTCAGGGCTCTGTCGAACCAGTGGCGGCGCATTTGGACCAAGGGCGACATTCCCGTGGTCTTCACGCTGACGGCCAATAATCATGGGCCCGCCGAAATCCACCTCACACGGGGGGCTTGGATTGACCGCCCGTTCCGGCCCGCGCGGTACAACCTTATGTCGAATCCGCTGCGCGCCAAAAGCTGGAGTTGACAACGCGACAGGGCTGTCCTACATATCCATCATCGATATTTGCTTGCTGAGCTTTGGTTACCGCGCGTTTGGCACCGCGCCCTGAACGAACCTTTTCTTTCAAAAATCGCTATCACCATCCGCAGCGCTTCGGCGTTGTGGTCCACTTTATGCTATGAAAGGGTTCATCATGACCACTGGCACCGTTAAATGGTTTAATTCCACCAAAGGCTTCGGCTTCATCCAGCCCGACAATGGCGGCGCGGATGCGTTCGTTCACATCTCTGCCGTCGAGCGCGCCGGAATGCGCGAACTCGTCGAGGGCCAGAAGATCGGCTTCGAGATGGAGCGCGACAACAAGTCCGGCAAGATGTCCGCCTGCAATCTGCAGGCCGCCTGAGCCATCCAGTATCTGTCTCTCCGTTGACCACGGATGTACTGGCACTGTGAGAGCATGATACCGATCAAGGTCAGGCAGCCCGCCTGACCTTTTTTATTGCCGCGCACCCTATGCGGCCTCCCAATCGGAAAACCCATTGTTTCAGACACACAGCAAATCCCGCCAACAGGCGGAGATTGCCTTCAGCCGTGCGCAATCGCAATTTTTCGCACGCAACACCCCCCTCGATGTGGCGGACGTCCTCGTTCGCTCGCGCGAGGAAAAGACGCTCCGGCTTCGTCAGGCGCGCCTCGCAAAGGAACTGCATGATCGTGCAGGGGCGACCGCGATCGCTCCTGGCCAGGCAAGCCGGGACCAACGGACGGCAGCTGTCGCGAGACAGGTCTGACGCGGCGCCCTGTCATCCGCGCCTTGTCAGGCGGCTGCTCAAGCCCCGCGTGAACCAGGGCCCCGCGTGAACCAGGCCCCGCGTGAACATTGTCCAGGGCCGAGCCACCCAAAGGAATAGCCATGTCAGAAGACACCAATGAAATTCACGCGATCAACACCGCCTGGCAAATAGCGATCCAGGAGGTCCTGCGCATGGTCATCCGCGACATGTATCGCTCGGACGGGGAGGTCGCCTTCATGGCGCATATCAAGCGCATCGAAGAGGCGGCGGTCGACAGCATCTACACCGACCTGAGGCTGCGCGGCACGGACGACTGGACGACCATGCTGGTCAAGGAAAAGGCGAGCAATTTCGTGACCACCTTGCTGACATCGTTCACATTCGACCGGGCTTGATCTTGGCGACCGGGCTTGATCTTGGCGACCGGGCTTGATCTGACGACCGGGCTTGATCTGGCTGCGACGACCCGAACCGTCGGGCGTCGACCAGCGGAGATCGTGGCAAGGCGGATCCGTGCCTGAGCGTCTTTCCCGCGCAGTGCCAGACAACCCTCCGGCGTGCCTTCGCCCGGGGAACTTATCGAGGCGACCAGAGTTGTAGTGGCGAGCATGGCCTCCCCCCTCCGGTCATGCTCACACCAGGCCTGCCGGATGTGCCCCATCCGGCAGGCCTTTTCCATGGAACCTGTCATGAACTCGGCGATTGAGCTTGCGAGCGGGCAATTGTCCGTTGTGCAGGCTGCCACCGAGGAGGCGCCTGCTTTCTTCGCCAGCCAACTGGGTCGCGATCCCCGACAGGCAGAATTCAATGAACATCCTCCGGCAATCACCTGACGCTGAAGCCATCCGTCACGACCTCAGGCCGCTCAGGAAACGCATCGCCGGCCTCGACGATCGCGCCCTCTTCGATGCGGCTTGAACCAACGCATCCATGAGCGCGTCGGGATAGGTCTTTTCGGGACATAATTCGGCGATCAAGCATCGTGCCAGCGCATGAAGGTCGGATGGGTCGGTCGGCAACGGGATCATGCGGCGCAAGGCGCCGAGGACAATTTCGAAATCCAGTGCCGAGACGTTCGAGGAGCTGTTCACGGCTTCCCGCCCGCAATTGGGGCGGAAGCTTGAGGCCAACAGCCACTGCCATGCAGTATCAGGCAATTGGGGCGGCGTTTGCCGCAGCGACCATCTTTTGACGGCATTCTGGAGATTGTTTCACACAACTTGCGCGCAAGGCAAGCACCGCTATCGCCGCCGCTTCGGCGCAAAGCGCATGCGGAAATTCCGTCGGGCTTCATCATCATGGATCGTCTGGCACTGGTCCGCGGCGACCAGATTGGCCTCGGGCACGATGCGATCGAAGGCCTCTTCCATGCTGCGGATGCGATAGTAACGGTGGCCGTTGTCGCTGGGCAGTATCGTCTTGACGGTGAAGCTGTTGGGCGTGCCCAGGGGCACGCCGGCACGGGACCTGAGACTGACCGTCTCGTCGACGCTGAATGCGGCGGGCTGGCTCTGTTCAGGCATCTGTCCTGGCCATCTACCCGCGCGGGCGCTGCGTGATGATGGCGTCAAGTTTGCGGCGCGATGGACCATAGCGCCTGATCATCGCCGCGGCTTCGCCGCGCATCAGATCATATTTGCGCGCAAATTCCTCGATCTCATACTCCTGCCTCGAGACGAGCTTGCGGTCCTCAGCGGTTTTCTTCGGATCGTCCGGCATGTCGGCCTCCTGTATAAGAGCCTGTATTAGAGAGTGATGAAACGCGCATGCGGGCGAATCGATCCCTCGGCCGGCAGCTATGTGTGCTAGCCAAGCGGCCCTACCGGAAGATCGGGTCGCCAGCATCTCACCCTCGGCATCTAGCCCCTCGGCATTTCAAGGTTTTGCCGCCGCGTCGTAGACAAGACAGCGGCGGCTCACCGGTTCAGACTATGGGGGCCAGACTACGGGGGGCCAGACTACGGAGGGCCAGACTACGGCGCGATCAGACCACCGGAGGGATGCGGGTGGCGTAGCGCCGGCGTTCTTCTTCGATGTCCTTGGGCGAGTACGGGTCGGCCGTTTCGTCGAAGGCCGTCCAGCCGCCATCGGCATAGGCTGCCCGGCGCTCGCTGACATCGACTGGATTGGCGTTGTGCAGGATGGACCTTGCGGTGTCTTCTTCAGCGCCTTCGGTGACGCGTGCGGTCACCAGCGTGCCACCCCGTCGCACGCCTTCGGCGTAGACATGGGCGTCTTCGGCGGGGACGCCGGAATCGGTCAATGCCCCGATGAGACCGCCCGTCGCACCGCCTGCGAGTGCACCGGCCGCAGCACCTGCGGCGGTCGCCGCCAGCCAGCCGGCTGCCACCACCGGGCCAACCCCGGGGATTGCCATGACGCCGAGGCCGGCGAGCAGGCCGCCTGTGCCGCCAACAAGGGCGCCGATGCCCGCGCCGGTGCCGGCAGCGTCTGCCGTATCCGACGAACGGGCGTCATATGAACCGTCGACATTGCTCGCCACGACACTGATGTCGTCATGCGAAATGCCGGCTCGGTGCAGCTCTTCGACCGCTGCCTGTGCGTCGGAATAATGGTCGAACAATCCTGTCACACTTACCATGGTGATCTTCCTTCTACGTCCTGAAATGGGGTGAAAATGTTGGGCCCGGATTACTGGGCGACGACGTTGCCCTGGTAGTCGAGCGAAACGGCTGTTTCCTTGCCGTCCTTGGTCGCCTTGCCCTGCCAGATGCCGCTCTCGGCCTTGACCAGCGCCGTCACGTTCTGAAAGCCCGCCTCTTCGATCTTGGCCTTGGCTTGCGCTTCGGTGAAGCTGTTGGCGCCGGCTACCGGAGCCGTCGGATTGACAGTATCAGGCGTGGCGATGGCCGGCGTCTGAGGGTCGCTCGACGGCTGGGTCTGCGCCTGGGCATGGAAAGCCGTGGCAGCCAGAATGGCCGCGCTAAGTATAAGATTTTTCATTATTTTCTCCTGACTTGCGACAATAAAACCGTTGGCAGGACGATTGGTTCCCAAAAAGTGCCGGCACAATTTCGGCGCGCCGGCTCAGTCGGCCGCCTGGCATCCATGGCCGCTCGGACATATCAGCGGGGCGGCTCGGCGGGGCGGCCGGGATGTGGCCAATGCCGGCTCAGCCGGCGGGCGGCAGTGCCCACGCCAATTTCATATGTTGCGGCCAGACTTCATTTCGCGAGCCCCCGTTTCATTTCGTGAGCCCCAACTTCATTTCGAGAACCAAGGGAACCGCACCGGCGTCGCGGCATTGAGGGTGATGTGCGCACCCGCACCCCCTCTCCAAGGAATGAGCAATGGCCAAGTCAACGAACCGCGGCAAGATTGCCACGATCCATGACCAGAAACTCCAGCGCGGCGAAGGCGGCGAGCTGCACCAGCTGGCCGAAGGCGCAACCCCCGTGCTGACCACCGCCCAGGGTGGCCCGGTCTCAGATGACCAGAATTCGCTGAAGATCGGCGCACGCGGACCCACCGCGCTGGAAGACTTCCACCTGCGCGAGAAGATCTTCCATTTCGACCATGAGCGCATTCCCGAGCGCGTGGTGCATGCCCGCGGCTACGGCGCGCATGGCTATTTCGAGACCTACAAGTCGCTGGCAAAATACACCCGCGCCGACATCTTCCAGCGTGCCGGTGAGAAGACCCCGGCCTTTGTCCGCTTCTCCACCGTCGCCGGCAGCAAGGGTTCGGTCGACCTGGCGCGCGACGTCCGCGGCTTTGCCGTCAAGCTCTACACCCAGGAGGGCAACTGGGACATCGTCGGCAACAACATCCCGGTGTTCTTCATCCAGGATGCGATCAAGTTTCCCGACATCATCCATGCGGTGAAGCCCGAGCCGGACAGCGGCTTTCCACAGGCGCAATCGGCCCACGACAATTTCTGGGACTTCATTTCGCTGACGCCCGAGAGCATGCACATGATCATGTGGGTGATGTCCGACCGGGCGATCCCGCGTTCGTTCAGGTTCATGGAGGGTTTCGGCGTCCATACCTTCCGGATGGTCAACGCCAGGGATGAATCGACCTTCGTCAAGTTCCACTGGAAGCCGAAGCTCGGCCTCCAGTCCGTGGTCTGGAACGAGGCGGTGAAGATCAACGGCGCCGATCCCGATTTCCATCGCCGCGACCTCTGGGACGCGATCAAGGCCGGCAATTTTCCGGAGTGGGAACTGCAGGTCCAGCTGTTCGACCAGGAGTTCGCCGACAGCTTCGACTTCGACGTGCTCGACGCCACCAAGCTCATTCCCGAAGAGCTGCTGCCGCCTGTCCCGGTCGGCCGCCTGGTGCTCGATCGCATGCCCGACAACTTCTTTGCCGAGACCGAGCAGGTGGCGTTCATGACGCAGAATGTGCCGCCCGGCATCGACTTCTCCAACGACCCGCTGCTGCAGGGGCGCAACTTTTCCTATCTCGACACCCAGATCAAAAGGCTGGGCAGCACCAACTTCACCCATATTCCGATCAATGCGCCCAAATGCCCGTTCCACCACTTCCAGCAGGACGGTCACATGGCCATGCGCAACCCGGTCGGCCGCGCCAACTACCAGCCGAATTCCTGGGGCGAGGGACCGCGCGAATCCCCGCAAGCCGGGTTCCGCTCCTTTGCCGACGTCGAGAGCGGGCCCAAGCAGCGGCTGCGCGCCGAAAGCTTCGCCGATCACTACAGCCAGGCCAGACAATTCTACCTGAGCCAGACCCCGCCGGAGCAGGCCCATATCGCAGCGGCGCTGACCTTCGAACTCGCCAAGGTCAAGACGCCGGTCATCCGTGAGCGCATGGTGTCGCATCTGGTCAATGTCGATCGCGGCCTGGCCAACGGCGTCGCCGCCAATCTGGGCTTGCAGTCGATGCCCAAGGCGGCCGACGCTGCAATGCCAACGCGCCAGGATCTCGAGCCGGCAGCCTCGCTCAGCATTCTCGCCAAGGGACCCGAGCGCTTCGAAGGACGAAAACTCGGCATTCTCGTCACCGACGGCACCGATGCCGCCCTGCTTTCGGCGCTCAAGGACGCGATCGCCAAGGCCGGGGCCAGCTGCGAGATCATCGCGCCGAAGGTCGGCGGGGCCAAGTTGAGCGACGGCAGCCTGGTGCCGGCGGACCAGATGATCGCCGGGGCGCCCTCGGTGCTCTATGACGCGGTCGCGCTGCTGCCGGACGAGAAGACGATGCCAGCCTTGTCGGACAATCCCGATGTTCGTGACTTTGTGTCCGATGCTTTCGCACACTGCAAGTTCATCGGCCATGTCACGGCTGCCAAGGGGCTGGTTGAGAAGGTTTGCGGCAACGGCGCACTGGAAGATGAGGGCGTCATCCGCCTTGCCACGCCGCAGGACATGCCGGCTTTCGTCGAGGCTCTGGGCAGATTGCGGGTGTGGAAGAGAGAAGCGCGCTGACGCATGTCAGACGCAGGCGAGCGCGCCCCGTTGGCCCGCTCGCCTTGGCCGCTGCCGGCGCGTATCCTCTAGAGCGTTTCCGCTTTTCTTCGAATCGCGGAATCTCTCTATCTTCTTGTTTTTGCGCAATTCCTGACGGAAAACCGCTGCACACTTTTCCTGGAATTGCTCTAGCGCAGAAGCCCGGCCGATCGCAGCGCATCCTCGATTGTCCTGGTGATCCCCTCGGCGCGGGCCGGCTTGTCGGGAGCCGCTGCTCTTTCTCGTTTTTGCGGCAGCAGGATCTCGACCTGCGGATCTGCGATTTGCCAGAATTGCGCGATGCGCTGCGTCGACGAGATGCCGGCGTCGATCATGAACGGGCCGGGGGTCCCGATGCCGTTTGCAGCCAGCGGCGTGCCGTGCCCCATGCCTTTGATGCGATACTGTTCGATCACCTCCCGTCCCGAGCCGTCTTTCCAGACGCGACGGCTGTGGCCGTCGACCATGGTCGTCGACGGCGGCGCTTCATCGTCGATGCCGTGAATGGTTCGCCATTGGCCGATGATGTCGTCGGCGTTTGATCCGACGACGATCTGGTCGGCCGAGCCGTGCCAGACGGAGAGCGTCGGCCATGGGCCCGTGTGGGGCGAGGCGGCGCGCAGCAGCTGCTGAAGCCGCGCCTGCGAGCGGCTGCCATGGCCGCGCATGCGGTCGAAGGCCGTCGGGATCGAATTGGCCGTGCCAAAGGGCAAGCCGGCGATGATGGCGCCGCCGGCAAACACCTCCGGGTAGGTCGCCAGCATCACCGACGTCATCGCGCCGCCGGCCGAAAGCCCGGTGATGAAGATCCGGCTGCGATCAAGCCGATGCGCCAGGACCATCGCCTCGATCATCTGGCGGATCGACAGAGCTTCGCCGCCGTTGCGCATCATGTCGCCCGGCTCGAACCAGTTGAAGCAGAGATTGGCATTGTTGGACCGCTGCTGCTCCGGAAACAGCAGCGCGAAGCCCTGGCTGTCGGCAAGGGCGGACCAGCCGGTGCCATGGTCGTAGCCCGACGCGGTCTGGGTGCAGCCGTGAAGCACGACGACCAGCGGCGCTGACCCAGGCAGGTTCTCCGGAACATGGCTTCTGGCTCGCAGGGCACCGGGGTTCGAGCCGAAGTTCACCAGATCCCTGAGCGGGTCGTCATGCCGCTCCGGCGCGACCGTTTGCGCACGGCGTGCTGCCAGGCGCGAGATCGTATCAGAGAGGTTTCTCATGGCGGTGTCCTGTTTCCGCAGCCCTGACCGGACCGCGCGCCCTCCACAACGCCGATGAGCGCCTATCGTTGCTGCACTGCACAATAAATCGCGCGGCGCAGTTTCCAGCCGGGCAGGCGCGACAAAGGCCTGCTGAGGCCGCCGCCTCAACAGGCCTTGGCCGGGCAGGCTGGCTGGCTGATGCTGATCTGGGTGGCGGGCAGGGCTGTTCGCGACCTCTGTCTCCCCGAACGCGCCCCGCACGATCCGGAATCCGAAGACCTTGTGGGCCTGGCCGCTGGTGGCAGCGGCCAGACGGCTTGGCGGTTTCTCAGGGTCTGGTGTTGTCGGCGCCTGCGCCACCTTCCGCTCGCGCTGGCCACGTCCACAGGTGGAAGTCGCCAGAAGACCTGTCCTGCACGATGCGCTGCCAGAGCCGGTCGACCGCCCGCTGGATGCGCGCTTGGGTCAGGCCGAGATGTTGTGCCGCCTGCGCCGGCGATGCCGGGTCCCAGGCAAGGCGGTCTTGCGTGTTCGACATCAGGACGTCGACGAGCGCGTCCCTGACTTTATGCATCGGTCATCCCAAGGCTTTGGTGACAAGCACCTGGGGCCAAGGCGCAGCCTCAGACCTGGGCCGACGCCCGGCCTCGCAGCCATGTGCGGCAACAGCTCCAACACAAGTCCGATTGCTCCGGCATCGGCAAAGACCAGGCCGATGTTCTCCACGATCCCAAAACCGCCGTCGAACGGCCGAGGGCGAAACAACGGTCGTTGCCCCCGGGGGCGCCGCCAGGCGGATCATGTCTCCGGCACCATTTCAGTTTCACGGCGGCGCCAGCCGATGCTGGCAAAGGCGATGGCCGCGGCGATGCCCAGCACAATGGCGATGGCCAGCGCAGGCCAGGTGCCGAAACGCGCCATCAGCACTGAAAAGACAAACGGAGCCAGTGCCGATACGATCAACCGGATCGACGATATCTTGCCCAGCAACGCGCCATATCCCTCGGAGCCGAACAGGGCGAGCGGCAGGGACCCCTGGACGATGCTGGTCAATCCCGACCCGAGGCCGAAAAGGATGGCGAAAGCCGCCGCACCCCAGATCCAGGGAGCCGACACCAGCAAGGTCGACAAGCCGGCGACGAGGAAAGCGGCGGAGATCACCGCCAGCACCAGCTGCGACAGCCCGCGGCCGGCCAGCATGTTGATGAAGCGGCTGAACACCTGGGCAGGGCCGAACAGCGTGCCCACCAGCACAGCACTCGCCCCAAGCCCGACGGCGCTGAGCAGCGGAACCATGTGGACGAGCAGCGCCGACAGGACGAAGCCTTCGAGCGCGAATCCCAGGCCCATCAGGGTGAACGCCCGGCGCCGATCCCAGGAGGCGACGCTTCCTGCGATCGCTGCCACGGCTCTGGCCCTGTCCTTGCCGCCGCGGCGATCGGCGTTCATCGCGCGTGCCAGCCAGCAGTGAAACGGCAGGCACGCCACCAGATGCAGGACGGCGAAGGCGAGATAGACCTGCCGCCATGTCAGATGCGCGTGCAGTTCGGTGGTGATCGGCCAGAACAGGGTCGAGGCAAAACCGGCAATCAATGTCAGATGGGTGATGCTCTTCTGGCCGCTTTGCGGCGTGATCTGCACCAGGGCCGCAAAGGCCGCGTTGTAGAGGACGAAGGCCGAGGCGATCTCCATGACGATCATGCCGGCGACGAAGGTCAGGCGATCGGGTGCGAGCCCGCACAGGACCAGCGACAAGGCCGCGACCAGCGAGCCCAGGGCCATCATCGCACCCGCGCCATGGCGATCGATGCGGCGGCCGATGGACGGCGCGGCGAGACCGCCGATCAGCAAGGCGGCGGAAAAGACTGCGAATACCCATTCCTGCGTCCAGCCGAAATCCCTGGCCATCCCGGGCGCGAGGATGCTGAAGCTGTAATAGAGCGTGCCGTAGCCGATGATCTGGGTCAGGCCGAGGCCCCAGATGACGGTGCTGCGGCGCTGTTCAGTTGAAACGGGCGGTGCCATTTTTCCATCTTTCCGGGATTATCGAAATAGCTGTCAAAAAACTATGCTGCGTTGTCTTTCGTCTGGGGGGAGCGAACGTCGGCGCAGCATTCGTCGGAGAGGAAACCGAGAAGGCCGTTCATTGCGGCGTAATTGGCACGGCAGATCAGTGTTGTTGCCTGGCGCTCCTGCCCAACGAGACCAGTGGCGATCAGTCGATGCAGATGATGGGAGAGGGTCGATGCGGCAATGCCGATCCTCTCCTGCAGATGGCCGACAGCGAGCCCCTGTTCGCCGGCGCGGACGAGGGCTCGGTAAATCCGTAGTCGCGTCGGGTTGCCGAGCGCTTCGAGCTGGGTAGCTGCTGTTTCGAGTTTCATGGAAATAGCTAGCGCCCACCGCGTGGCAACGTCAATGGGTATTTCGAGAATGATAGAAATATGCCGTTAGGACGACGACCTTGCCGACGACCCCAACGGCGGGACCAGATGCTCTAGATCGCCTTGAGCTTCATGCGCGCCTCGAGCTTTTCGGCATCTTCCTTGCGTTCGCTGTAGCGGCTGGTCAGGTAGTCCGAGACATCGCGGGTGAGCAGCGTGAACTTGACCAGCTCTTCCATCACGTCGACGACGCGGTCGTAGTAGGATGACGGCTTCATGCGGCCAGCCTCATCGAACTCCTGGTAGGCCTTGGCCACGGAAGACTGGTTCGGGATGGTGATCATCCGCATCCAGCGGCCGAGGATGCGCATCTGGCTGACCGCGTTGAACGACTGCGAGCCGCCCGAGACCTGCATCACCGCCAATGTGCGCCCTTGCGTCGGCCGGATCGAACCTGTGGCCAGCGGGATCCAGTCGATCTGCGATTTCATCACCCCGCTCATCGCCCCGTGCCGTTCCGGGCTGGTCCAGACCTGGCCTTCCGACCAGAGCGACAGCTCGCGCAGTTCCTTGACCTTCGGGTGATCGGTTGGCGCGCCGTCCGGCAGGGGAAGGCCGGAGGGATCGAAGATGCGGGTCTCGGCGCCGAAGTGCTCCAGCAGGCGCGCAGCTTCCTGGGTCAGGAAGCGACTGTATGAGCGTCCACGAAGCGATCCGTAGAGAAGCAGGATCCGCGGCTTGTGGGTCGACAATTCGACGGACAGCTTGCTGCGGTCAGGCAGGTCCAGCGCGTTGCTGGCGATGTTGGGCAGGTCAGGCAACGCGGTTTCCCCAGGCATCGATCAGCACCTCGCCGTCTTCCTTGTGAAACGGCCCTTTTTGCGGAAGCGGCAGGATGTCGAGCACGATCTCGGAAGGTCGGCTGAGCCGCACGCCCCAGGGCGTGACGACGAACGGCCGGTTGATGAGGATCGGATGCGCCAGCATGGCGTCCAGCAACTGGTCGTCGGTCAGCTTCGGATCGTCCAGGCCCAGTTCCGCATAGGGCGTGCCCTTCTGCCTGATGGCTCCGCGCACGCTGAGGCCGGCCTTGGCGATCATGTCCTGCAGCACGGCGCGCGCGGGCGGCGTTTTCAGATAGTCGATCACAGTGGGCTCGACCCCGGCATTGCGGATGAGCGCAAGCGTGTTGCGCGACGTGCCGCAGGCGGGGTTGTGGTAGATGGTGACGTCCATCAGGCGGATCTTTCAGCTTCGTTGGAGGATTTGACGGCCACGCCGCGCTCGTACCAGCCCTTGCTGCGGTTCACGATCCAGACGACCGACAGCATCACCGGAACCTCGACAAGCACGCCGACGACGGTTGCAAGTGCTGCACCCGAGCTGAAGCCGAACAGGCTGATGGCGGCGGCGACCGCCAGCTCGAAGAAATTGGAAGCGCCGATCAGCGCCGACGGACCGGCGACGCAATGCTGCTCGCCCGAGATGCGGTTGAGCAGATAGGCCAGGCCCGAATTCAGATAGACCTGGATCAGGATCGGCACCGCCAGAAGCGCGATGATCGCCGGCTGGGCGATGATCTGCTCGCCCTGGAAGCCGAACAGGAGCACAAGCGTCGCCAAAAGCGCCACCAGCGAGAGCGGCTGCAAGGTGTGCAGCAGTCGTTCGAGCGCGGCCTGGCCGCCTGAGGCGAGCAGCCGGCCCCGTATGACCTGTGCGATGATCACCGGAATGACGATGTAGAGCACCACCGACAGGACCAGCGTGCCCCAGGGAACGGTGATCGCGGACAGGCCGAGCAGCAGGCCGACGATCGGCGCAAAGGCAACCACCATGATGGCATCGTTGAGCGCCACCTGCGACAGGGTGAAATGCGGTTCACCCCTGGTCAGGTTCGACCAGACGAAAACCATGGCCGTGCAAGGGGCGGCTGCCAGGATGATCAGACCCGCAATGTAGGAATCGATCTGGTCGGCGGGCAGAAGCGGGCGGAAGAGCCAGCCGATGAACAGCCAGCCGAGCAGCGCCATCGAGAACGGCTTCACCGCCCAGTTGATGAACAGCGTGACGCCGATGCCGCGCCAATGCCTGCCGACCTCGCCCATGGCGGCGAAATCGATCTTCAGCAGCATCGGGATGATCATCAGCCAGATCAGCACGGCGACCGCAATGTTCACCCTGGCGATCTCGGCGCCGCCGATGGCCTGGAAGACAGCTGGCAGCAGATGGCCAAGCGCGATGCCCACGACGATGCACAGCGCGACCCAGAGGGTCAGATAACGTTCGAATGTCGACATGATTTCTGGCCGTCCCTTAACAGCAAGCGGGCGCAAGGGCCGGCTGGCAGATGGCCGGGTTGCCGGCGCAGCAGTCCTCCATCAGAAACCGGATCAGGCCGCTCAGCGCCTGGTAGTCGGCCGAGTAGACGATGGAGCGTGCGTCCCGGCGGGCGGTGACCAGCCCGCCACGCTCCAACTCCTTGAGGTGGAACGACACATTCGATGCCGTAACCCCTGCGGCCTCCGCAATGATGCCAGCGGCCATGCCGTCCGGCCCGGCCTTGACCAGCAGCCGGACGATCTTCAGCCGCGTTTCCTGGGACATCGCCCCGAAGGCGATCAGCGCTTGACGTTCATCCATATTTCAACAATCCTAGAAATGTCAAAATGAGGAATAACCGAGATGCCGACCCCTGACAACCGCGAATTTGCCGGCTCGAACGATTTCCCGGGCGACGACATATCGATCGGTGAGCTGTTGTCCGTCCTCGCCGGGCACAAGGACAAGCCGTTGCTGTTCAGCTATGGCGGCCGCACGGTGAAGCCGGGCTATCATGTCACCGAGGTCAAGGCGGGAGCCTTTGCAGCACTTGATTGCGGCGCAAACCCCGAGGCCTGGACCGAGCTCTTCATCCAGCTCTGGGATGTCGACGAAGACGGACGGACCCATATGACCGCGGGAAAATTCGCGGCCATCATCGGCAAGGTCGGCGCGCATGTGGCTCTTGATCCCGGGGCCAGGCTGACCTTCGAGGTCAGCGACGGCATCGCTGCGATACAGCTGCACAAGGCATCCATGCCGCTTGTCCAGGGCGGCGAGGTCCATATCCAGCTCTCCGCCCGGGCGTCGAGCTGCAAGCCGCGCGACCGTTGGCTTGTCGAGCAGGCGAAGGCCAGCTGCTGCGGCCCCGCCAAAGGCGATGGCCAGCCCTGCTGCGGCTAGGGCGGTTGCCTCTGTGCGGCCCTGAGCTCAGACCTTGCCCTCTTTTTGCGCCTTTTCGAGCTTTTCGTGGGTCTTCTCGAACAGCGTCTTTTCGACAGGCTCCGGCCGGAACTGCTTGTCCATCTCCTTGACCTGTTCCATCGCCTTCTGGTGCGCTTCGGCTGCACCGACGATCTTTCCTTCGTTGGCCATGGTTATTCCCCCTCTTCTCCGGTTGATGACATCGACGCGTCTAGCGAACGTTCCAGTTCGTGATGGCAAAATCCACGATCATCCATCCCATGGTCAAAACCAGCGCAGCGCCCAAAGCCGCATCGACATAGTCGCCATATTTGCCGGGCAGGATTTCATCGAGAAAAACGGCAACGAAAAAGCCGAGTATCGCCCCGAGCGCGCCCAGGGCAGCAGCGCCGCCTTGCCCCCAAAGAACATGTCCGGTCACGACCAGCAGTAAGAAAATCAGTATTCCAACGGCGCCGGCAGCGTGGTTCATTGTCTTTCGACCCGCGATCTCCCGTATAATACGGCACGAAATCTCGATTGCTGCAAGTTGTCGACAGTGTTGAGTGCGGCTAAGCTTTGCCACATGCTATCTCGTTTCAGATTCGCCTCGAGCCTTGGATTTGCGCTGGCCGTTCTCGCCTCCAGCGCGGCGCATGCCGCGGGCGCTTGCCCTCCCGTCAGCCGGGCGTCCGAACGCGGCAAGCTGCAACAGCTGCTTGCATCCAGGCGGAGAGCGAGCGGACCTTCCTGCTGGCTGGTGCCGAACAGCGGATCGAGCAGATCCCATCGAGCGCCCTCAACGCCGATGGCGCGATTTGCGGCATCTCAGCCGTTCGTGCCTATGTGCTCAGCTGCATGAACGCCACTCTTGGCGAGCCGTTGCGCGCGATGCCGGCGGACAAGGCCTCAGGCAAGGCGCTGTGGGGCCGGGCCGGGCTGTCGGCCCGCGGTGCCGTGTTCATCGGCATGTTCGAAGCCTGCCGCGGCGGCGCCGCGGAGGCGTTTCTGTCGCGGTGAGTTGATCCGTCGAGGTGCCCGGATCTGCCCAGCCGCCAAGATCTGCCCAGCTGCCATGCGCACGGGGCGAGCAACAAGCAGGATTTCCGCATGAGCCTCTTTGTCATCACCGGCGCGATGGCCGCCGGCAAGACCACCGTCGCCAAGGCGCTGGCGCAACGTTTCCCCCGCTCGGCCGTCGTCGGCGGCGATGTCTTCCGTCGCATGATCGTCAACGGTGCGGCCGTCATGGGGCCGACGCTCGACGCCGAAGCGCGCGCGCAACTGACGCTGCGCCAGGTGATCGCCACCGATGCCGTGCGTCGTTACCGCGACGCCGGCTTCACCGTGGTCTATCAGGACATTCTCATCGGGCAGGATCTTGTCGCCGCCGTCGAGCGCCTGGCCGACCTTGATCCGCGCGTCGTGGTGCTGGCGCCTTCGGCCGAGGTGCTGGCGCAGCGCGACAGGGACCGGGCGAAAACCGGCTATTCCGACCATTTTCCGCCCGCAATCCTCGCCGAGGCACTTGCCCGCGAGACGCAGCACCTCGGCCGGTGGATCGATTCATCCGCCATGGCTGTCGAACAGGTGGTCGACGCCATACTCGACGACTGACGCCTCAGGCCGCACCAGCGTTGCGAAAACGGCGTCCTGATCGTCGAGACCGGCGACATGGTGACGTTCGCGGTGCCGACAGTCCAGCCGGAGATCACCGACAAGCTCGTCATTGATAGGGCTGGACGCCTCATCACGGACCTGACGCCGATACAGCCGACCGGCACTGTCGTGGCGTACAAGGCTTGGTGTGCGGGTTAGTTTGCTGGCGGTGCCCCACATATTTTGTATGTGACCACCTGAAGCGCATGGGTAGCGGGTTTGGAGAGGTAGCCGGGATCTGACCTGATCTCTCGCATCACGCTGTCGTACAAGACTCTGGCAGTCATGCCAGCATCGTAAAGGCACTTGGCTCGGTGCATTGTCAGGCGATTTCCAACGTCATCGTTGAGGGCATAGTCCTCAACCATGTAATTCGCGGCTCCCCATACAAAGCCAAGCCCGTACATTTCATTGTCTTGGAGTAGCTCTGCGCCTGTTTTTGCATAGGCATTCGAGCCTTGAAGGAAGAGTATTACCAAGGTGGCTGTGAAACACCGAAGCATGCCTTCGTCTCCCCCTACGATGCGGCACTATCCCCATGCTTAAACGACTATCACCTCGCGAGCGCCTCGAACAGCTTGTGGCGGATCTCACGCCTGTGCTTCGCGCGGCCTTCATGGAGGCGATCGACGACATCCGCTCGAACATCGTCCTGCGGCGCGTTGTGGAGCGTCTGGAGCGCGGCGACATCAATGGCGCTATCGCCGCCATGCATCTCGAAGAGGCGGCATTCCGGCCGCTGGATGAGGCGATCCGGCACGCCTTCAACGGCGGCGGCGTGGCCACTATCGAACAGATGCCGACCCTGCGTGACCCGAACGGCCACCAGATCGTCATCCGGTGGGATGCGCGGAACCTGGCTGCGGAGGAATGGCTGCGCGAGCATAGTGCGACACTGGTCAGCAACATCGTCGCGGATCAGGAGGCGGCTATCCGGGCAGCCTTGGCCGAGGGGCTTGCTCGAGGCGACAATCCGACCAGGAGTGCGATAGACATCGTGGGTCGGGTCAACCGTGTCACAGGCAAGCGCGAGGGTGGCATCCTTGGGCTGACGGCTCAGCAGGCCGCCTATGTCGACACTGCGCGTGAGGAACTGCTCTCTGGCGATCCTGTGGCCATGCGGAACTATCTGGAGCGTGCTCGCAGGGATAAGCGCTTCGACCGGACTGTTCTCAAGGCGCTCGCAGAAGGGAAACCGCTGCCGGCTGATGCCGTGGCCCGGATCGTCGGAAGGTACTCGGACGGGCTGCTGAAGCTCAGGGCCGACACCATTGCCCTGCATGAGACCTTCTCGGCTCTCGGCTCATCCAGGGACATCGCTTTTCGCCAGCAGATCGAGGCGGGCAGGGTGCAGGCCCAGCACATCACCAAGACTTGGCGCCACACGCCGCAAGTGCATCCCAGGGCGCAGCACGTTGTCATGCATGGCCAGGTTGTCCCGTTCGATCAGCCGTTTATCGCGCCAGATGGAACGACGATTCGCTATCCGCATGCTCCGGGCACGCCAACGCGCCACACCATCGGCTGCAAATGCTTCGCCGAGTACAAAATCGACTATGTTGCTAAGCTCACAATATGATGGGCTTCTCTACGAAACCACACCAGCTCGCTATCTGATCCTTGGCTAGGTCGTACATGAGCACTGTCTCTGTGCGCAGATAGAACATGATGATTTGCAACCGAGCGCCTCCGTCCTCGTGAGCGACGCAGAAGTCTGCAACCTTGGAGCCCGACAAGTTTCGAAGCATGAAGGAAGCGCGGACGTGATAGCCGTAATATGGGCTGAAGGTTCGCCCAAAATCTCGACCAATCTTCCCCAGAAGACCGATCTCACGGAACGGGGGCTTTTCTGCTTCGACTTTTCTCGAAGCCTCAGTGAGAAACGCACAAAGGTTCGTAGCTTCGCTAGGGTTGATAAGGTCCTCGGTGTTCTCACGGTCGTGGCTGAAGAGATAGAGGAATTCTCCATCTTTCTGTACTGAGCTGAACGTCATGATCGGCTTGAGGGCGGGGATGATCGTGATGGTGTCGATGACATCGTATTGTTTCATACCCCACATGCCGAAGGTCTCATCAACAACTCGATATTGCGAACTGCTCTGAGATTTTGGTTCTGGTCAATCGAGAAATTCAACAGAGACACACGCGTGGCCAGCTTTTCAGCAACAGTCGGTCAGTGGGCCCAAAAGGTCGAAGGAGCGCTTGAGGCGGTGTTCAAGGAAGCCGCCCAAGAGTTGGTGTCACAACTGAACCAACTCGTACCTGTCGGCGAGACGGGGTTTCTCCGGTCCTCGCTGATGGCCTCGACAACAGCGATGCCGACCCTGACCCGTGCCAATCCAGGAATGTCAGTGCCTGCCGATATCGGGGATATCCTGCTGGTCATCAACAGCGCTGATCTCGGTGACACGATCTATCTCGGCTACACCGCGAACTACGCCGCATTCGTCCACTTCGGAGCGCAGGGCAGGACACCACGGCCATGGGTGACAATGGTTGCCCAGCGGTGGGAAATGATCGTGGCAGAGAAGGCCACGGAGGTTAGGCGCCGGCTCGGGCTATGACTGCGCCGGGGATCATTCGCCAGGTGGACTCTCTCGCCCTCGTCATCAGCTCGACGATTAAAGCCAAGCTTAAGATCGATCTTGCAGGCGTTGCAAAGCTTGCGCAATATCCGGCAATGTAACCCGGTGGAATTCGGTGTGAGAGGGTGAATTGCTTCGTAAAAGCCTTTCAGTTTTTTGCAACCTTTGTCTCTTCGCAATCATATTCTCAGTAGGGTCATTCGCTTTGGCTGGAGATCTCGCGAAAAATGAAGAGGTCCGAAAGGTTTTGCTCGAGCACGGCGATGATGGCCGATCGGTCAGACTGATCCAGCATTATGCGTATTTTGCCACAGCGGAAGCTGCATCGCAGTATCGTGAATTCGTGTCGGCGCGTGGCTATCAACTTGACCGGGAGGCAAACGATGCTTTTCAGCCAAGGCCGTGGAGCATCGTGTTTTCAAAGTTGCAGGCTCCAAAGGACATCGATAGTGAGACTGGGCTTCTCGATTTAAGTGCCGTGAAACTTGGTGGAGAATACGACGGTTGGGAGACCAAAGTGAATCGGAACTGATGTCCGGTTGGAACCTAGGAAGGTAACAACCCGCGCCACGACCAGTCAAAAGACTGATAGCTCCTCACCCAACCCGGTTGAAACAATGCCATCAATCGACACATCGATCTGGCTCGCTTTGAAGGCGAGGGTGCAGGCGCTTGTCCTGTCGCCTGTGCGGAGGTCGATCTTGCGGAAGTCACGACACCTCTATCCGATCTGAAAGACATGTCGTCGTTCGATAGCAACGTTGCCGACCCGCCGGTCCCGCTACGTCCACATCGAGCGCATCTTGCCCTTGATGTCGACCGAGGTGCGCGGCCGCGTCGCCTTGTCCTTCTGGAACGACTGGCTGGTCCAGGAGGTCGCCTCGAAATGGGTAAGCAGATGCTGCGCAATGAAGCGGCTGCGGGAAGCATAGACATGCCTGTCGCCGCGCGCCGCCTGGCCGGAGGTGAAGAAACGCTGCGGCGTGATCAGGTGCAGCGAATCCTTGGCCCGGGTCATGGCGACATAAAGCAGCCGGCGTTCTTCCTCGAGCTCCTTGCGCTCGCCGGCGCTGAGGTCGATCGGCATGCAGCCGTCGACCGCGTTCAAGACGAACACCTTGGTCCACTCCTGGCCCTTGGCCGAATGGATCGTCGACAGGATGAGATAATCCTCGTCGAGATGCGGCGGTCCGGCCTCGTCGCTGGTTGCCGAGGGCGGGTCGAGTGTCAGCTCGGTGAGGAAACGCTCGCGGCTGGGATAACCGGAGGCGATCTGTTCGAGTTGCAGCAGGTCGGCCCGCCGTGTCGTCGCATCCTCGTGCTTGCGCTCGAGATGCGGCTCGTACCACAGCCGCGCCCGCTCCATCTCGGCCGGCCAGCCGGGGCCGCGCCGGAGGTCCGAAAACAGCGCGACAAAACCGGGCCAGTCGCTTGCCGCCCGGGCCGGCGGGGAGAAGCGCGCCAGCCCCATTTCGAGGTCGAGCGACTGCTCCATGCTGTCGATGGCGTTCGACGCCGCCGACGGGCCGACGCCCGGCATCAGCTGCATCACCCGGAAGCCGGCGATGCGGTCGCGCGGGTTCTGGGCAAAACGCAGGATGGCCAGCACGTCCTTGACATGGGCGGCATCGAGAAACTTCAGCCCGCCGAACTTGACGAAGGGGATGTTGCGCCTGGTGAGCTCGACCTCGAGCGGCCCCGAATGGTGCGCTGCCCGAAACAGCACCGCCTGCTCCTTCAAAAGCGTGCCGGCCTCGCGCTCCTTCAAGACCTCGTCGCAGACATAGCCGGCCTGTTCGGCCTCGTCTGCAACCGTCACGATGCGGGGCTTTTCCAGCGACCGGCGTTCGGTCCACAGGTTCTTGGTGAAACGCTCCTCGGCCTCGCCGATGACGGCATTGGCGGCGTTCAATATGGCGTCGGTCGAGCGATAGTTCTGGTCGAGCGTCACCACCTGGGCAGGTTCGGCAAACAGGCCGGGGAAATCGAGGATGTTGCGCACTTCGGCGGCGCGGAACGAATAGATCGACTGGGCGTCGTCGCCGACCACCGTCAGGCCGCGGCCGTCGGGCTTGATCGCCGTCAGGATCGCCGCCTGCAGCCGGTTGGTGTCCTGGTATTCGTCGACGAGGATATGGTCGAAACGCTGGGAAAGATGGGCGGCGATGTCAGGCTCGGCGGCCATCTGCGCCCAGTAGAGCAGGAGGTCGTCATAATCGAGGATGTTCTGCGCCTGCTTGGCCTCGACATAGGCGCCGAACAGCGCCTTCAGCTCGTCGCTCCAGCCGACGCACCAGGGAAAGGCGTGGCCGAGCACCGCCTCGAGCCTGTCCTGGGAATTGACGACACGGGAATAGATGGCAAGGCAGGTCGCCTTGGTGGGAAAGCGCTTCTCCGTCTCGGAAAAGCCGAGCTGGTGGCGAACCAGGTTCATCAGGTCGGCCGAATCCTCCCGGTCATGGATGGTGAAGGCCGGCTCGAGCCCGATGTCGAGCGCATAGTCGCGCAGCAATCTCGCGCCGACGGAATGGAAGGTGCCGGCCCAGCTCAGCCCTTCCATCAGGCTCGCCGCGCGCTCCTGCAGCACGTCGGCGGCGATGCGCTCGACGCGCCTGCTCATCTCGGCCGCGGCACGGCGCGAAAATGTCATCAGCAGGATGCGCCGGGGGTCGGCGCCACGGACGATGAGATGGGCAACCCGGTGGGCGAGCGTGTTGGTCTTGCCCGAGCCGGCGCCGGCAATGATCAGCAAGGGGCCCGACACCGCGCCGTCGCCATGCAAGACGGCCGCACGCTGGCCCGGGTTCAGGCGGGCGAGATAACCGGAAACTGCTGCCGAATCACGGATGGCGATGTTCATGCCGGCATGAAGCATCGTTTCCGTTTCGTTCGCAACGGCCTGCACCGGCGGGGCGAAGCCTGCGGCGCGCGCCATTGCCCTTGCGTTGGCATTTTGTGAATTGACGCCAGGAGGTATTTGTTCCTATTTTGTTCTCATGCCGATGTTATCCGAATTTCCCTCCGACAAGATCATCGTCTCCTGCGACAAATGCGGGATGCGCAAGCAATACGACCGCGACGCGATGGTGCGGGCAGGCGGCGACCGCACGCTGGCGCTTCTGCTGGACGCGATCGTCGCGCGCATCGGCTGCACGCGGACCAACACGTTCAACATCTATGACCGCTGCGGCGCCAAATATGAGGAACTGGTGCGGCTGCTGGGGATGTCGACGTCGCATCGCGCGCCGGACCGATGAGCGTCGTGGATGGGCTCCCGTATCGCCTCGGCGATCAGGGGCGCGCGCCAGGCGATGGCGAGGGCGCCGGCCTGGTCGCATCGCGGCCGCGTCGCAGTCCGGTCAGACAGGAGCAAACATGTCGCGCAGGCACCACAGAAACGACAGACTGACCGAGAGCGAGATCGAGGCGATCGTCCTGGCGGCGATCCCTTTGCGTATGGCGATCCAGAAGTGCTTCATCAGCCTGAAGCCCTTCAACGAGACCTATTCGCTGCTGCATCACCACGTCGCCGGGCTGGACGCCGTTCTGGAGAGAATTACCGGCCGAAGCCTCGATTACCGCAGTCGGGATCTCGGCCTGGTGCCGCGTCGCGATGGCTAGGCACATAGCTCTCCGACATCGCTCTCACCGGCATCGCCCTCACTGGCAGGCTTGAGCAACGCGCCCGCATTCGGCCGGCCCGCGCTTCGCGTCATCGATGGCTATTTGAGCAGTTTCGCATATCATGGCAAAGGCCTTTCGGTTGATCAGGGGCGACGAGGCCTACGCCGCCTGGCGCGCCAGGATCCGGTCGGCGAAGCGGCGGAAGAATCGGAGATGGAGGCGCATCGCCTTGGCCTTGCGGAGCGCCTGGGCGTGGTTGTGCCGGCGCCATGTCGGCATGGCGCGGGTGCGGAGGATGAAGGCTTTGATGTCTTCGAGCGCCTCGTCGACCGTGTCGGCCGGATGGATCATCGCCTGACACAGCGCGGGATCCCGGGCGAGGGCGTCGGTGAGCTTCTTGCGGGCAAAATGCGCCGCCCGCGCCTCGGCGATGCCGGAGCGGCGGATGGTTTCGAAGGCGGCGAGCATGGCAGGGCTCTGGCCGGCATAACCGCATTGTTCGGCAAAGGCTCTGCTGGCGTTCATCGGTCGCTCCATCCCCTGGGGTGATGGAGCAAGTTTCCATTATGGAAACATCGCTGTCAATCAAAAGTTTCCAAAATGGAAATTCACCGGGTCATCATCTCCCGGATGTTCGAATCGCCCTGGCGTATCGCTGATCCGAACGCTGGGGCAGGGGCGCCGCTAGTTGGCGGCCAGGCCGTAGGCGATATCGGCGCGCACGCGCCGCCCGGCCGGCCCTTCGACTGCCAGCACGGCGCGGAAGAAGCGTATCGTTGCCCGGCACAGATTTTCGTCCTTGGGGTCGAGGGCGGTGAGCGACTGGAGATCGTCGCTCGTTCCGCCCTGGGCAATCAGGGCATTGCCGACTTCCTCCCAATCGGCGTCGGTGACCGCTTCGATCGGCTGCGGATTCTCTCGCGCCGCACCGATCGCCCCGAACACGTCGACGGCATTGGCATCGAAGGCCCTGAGATATTGCTTGTCCGGCTCGACCAGTGCTGCCGGCCCGCTGATGATGAAGCGGGCGCAGCTTGCCGCGGTCTCCCTGGCGGCGACAAGTTGCATCAGGTCGAGTTGCGAGGTGAGCGCAGCATGCAGGCTCTCGTCCGGCGCCTGATGCATCGATTTCGCGTGCTTCTTGCGGATCGCCGCGGTCGCCTGAAGGGCCTGGTCCCTGGCCTGGGCGGCTGTCGGCCGCCTGGCGACGATCGCCGCTATTTCCTGTGTCAGCGCGGCATAGTCTTCCGGCAGTTGCTGCTCCATCACGTCGTACATGCGGTAGCCCTGGCCTCGGAGCTCGGAGATGATTTCCGCGGCGGAGGGGCCGGCGGCGAATTGATCCACCAGATACGTGCCGCCGACAGCGCCGAAACCACCTGCCAGAAGCTTGACCAGAAGGAAGGACCCTGTGTGTTGCGCTTGGTGTAGAATGAATGCGGGAAGGAGGCCGTCAGGATCCTGGTCGTCGTGCTGAACACGACAGACCGCGGCTTGGCTCGGCTCCCTTCCCGCACCACCTGCCGTCAACCTGCACAGTTGCACGAGGCCGTTGGCGCGGACCTCGCACCACAGGAAGAGGTTCCATGACGATACACCACACTTATGTCGGTTGCGACATCGCCAAGGCGGTGATCGATGTCTTCGATCCGCTCAGCCGCCGTTTCAGCCGCGTGGCCAACGAGGCTGCGGCTCTGGCCCGCTTCGCTGCCGGCCTAGCGCCAAACAGCTTCGTCGTCCTCGAGGCGACGGGGCACCATGACCGGGCCTTACGCCAGGCGCTCGCCAAGGCCGGCATCGCTTGCGTCCGCATCAATCCGATGACGGTGCGCCGTTTCGCCCAGGCGCGCGGCCACCTGGCCAAGACCGACCGCATCGATGCCCGCATCCTGAGCGAGATGGGGGCGATGTTCTGCCCCGATGCCGACACGCCGCCATGCCCCGGGCGTGAGCGGCTTGTTGCCCTGGCCCGCCGCCGCGACCAACTGGTCGCAGCGCGCGCGCTCGAGCTGCGCCATCGCGACGAAACCACCGACATCACCGTGCTTGCCGACATCGAGGCTGCAATCGTTGGCCTGTCCCAGCGCATCTCGGCCCTCGAGGCCGAGATCGCCAGCCATATCGAAACCCTGGACGAGCTTGCCGAACAGGCCGAGCGCCTGACCTCCGCTCCAGGCATCGGCAAGGTGACCGCCATCACCCTCTTGGCCCACATGCCCGAACTCGGAACCATCTCGCCCAAGGCCATCGCCAGCCTCGCGGGCCTTGCGCCTTGCAACAACGACAGCGGCACAAGGACCGGCCGGCGCAGCATCCGGGGCGGCCGGCCAAGGCTACGCCGGGCGCTCTACATGGCAGCCCTCGGCGCAATCCGCGCAAACCAGCGCTTCAAGGCCTTCTACCAGGCCATCGCCCAACGCTCCGGATCAAAGAAATGCGCTATCATCGCTGTCGCGCGAAAGCTCATCACCATCCTCAACGCCATGATTCGCGACCAAAAACACTTCGCTTGAACACAGTTGCCAGGCCGGCCGCAACAACGATAACGCTCTTCCACCTGGACATTTCGAGCTTTGCCCTCAAATCAGCCGGCTCGATCCAATCACCTTTCCATATCAGTCACAATTGGGGGCAAGGGGAATATTTTCCTCTGATGTTCTTGACTCTGTCTCAAGGAAAATGTTCCTATCCGCTGATAAAGAGGAGCCGGGATGGCGATCAGACATCAGATCAAGGCGCGCTACCGATCCCGCAATGACGAGATCGTCGCCGGGCTGCGCGATGCCGCGCACGCCACAGCCCCGCTTGATCCGATGATGGTGGTCAAACGCAAGTCAGCCGAGATCTCTACCGCGATGGCTCTTTTGCACGGCGGCGACTGGCGGGTGCAGATCGATCACCGGGAAGGGCTTGTGCTGATCGTTCGCCGTCGTCATCGAGGAAACCCTTGACCACGGCAACCGCCTTGCCGAGGTCGTCCTTGTCGACACCGAAGGCCAGCAGGGCGGCGCGCAGCTTGCTCTCCGGCGAGGTCACGGCAGCAGCCGCCGTCGGATCGCGGTAAAGCTCGATCGGGCTCGCAAGCTCGAGCGCTGCCGCAAACTGCGCCAGCCAGACGCCGTCGATGTTTTCAGGCCTGGCGAGCTTCTTGCTGATGGTGCCGCCGGCGACCTTCATGCGCTCGGCCAGCCGCTTCCTGTCCAGGCCGGGAATGGTCGCCATCCATTCTTCGATATAGAGCCGCGGCGCCTCGAAATCCGTCATGGCTAACTCTTTCATGGCCAAAATGTAGCTTTCCAGAACGGAAAGCGCAAAATTTCCAAAATGGAAATAATTGCTTGACGAATGATTTCCGTTATGGAAATCATTCGCTCATGTTCACATCCAACAAAAACCGGCTCCGCGCGGCGCTGAAATCGGCCGACCGGGCAGCGCCGTCGCGCCGCCTGTGCCGCCCTCGGCACGCTGTCCGCCCCGCGGGCGGCTTCGAGATCGACACGCCGGCCGGCACGGCACGACAGGCGGAGACCGTCCGATGATCCGGCTCGAGCTGGACATCACCAGGGGCAGGGGCCGCGTGCCGTCAGCGCGCGACCGGCGCGCTGACCTCGAGGCCGCCCTGTCAGGCCAGCGGCCGCGCCGGCTCAAGGGGCCGGTCGCCGTCTATGTCCGCCTCGCGGCATCAGGCGCCCGCGCTGAGGCCAGCTGCGGCGACGCCGCCGATTTTGGCCGGTGCATCCTCGACACGCTCACGGCGCATGGCCTGATCGACGGCCTGGTTCGCCGGCTGACGGTTGAATGGGTTGCAGACGACAAACCGGCTGAAGACGGCCCGCGCTGCGTCGTGCTGGTCCAGCCGGAGGTGGCCGCATGAGCGACATGCCCTGGGTTCGTTTTTTTGCCTCGGACTGGCTCGCCGGCACACGTGGCATGAGTGCCGCTGAAACCGGCATCTACATCACGCTGGTGGCCTCGATGTATGAGCGCGGCGCGCCCGTGCCGGAAGACCATCTCCGCCTTGCCAGATTGTGCGGCGCCTCGAGCGCTGCCTTCAAGGCAGCACTCGAAAGCCTGATCAGTGACGGCAAGATCCGCCGCATCGACGGCGGGCTGTGGAACGGGCGTGTCGCCAGGGAATGCGCCATCCGTTCGGAAAAGTCGCTGGCCGGCAAACAGGCGGCCCGGGCGCGCTGGCGCAAAGCCGAGCAAGATCAAGGGGCCGCCGATGCCGATGCTGTGCCGCCGCACAGCGTTGGCACTGCCAGCCAGAAGCCAGAGACCAGATCCAGAGAAACGGAAGCTTCTTGCAAAAGGCGCGGCAGCCGGCTGCCCCGGAGCTTCAGCCCTGATTTCGACGACGCGGCCAAGGCAGGGCTTTCGCCTGATGAGGCGGCACGCGAGGCGGAGAAATTCCGCGACTACTGGAATTCGCAGGCCGGGCAGAGGGGCGTCAAGCTCGACTGGCCGGCGACCTGGCGCAACTGGTGCCGCAATGCCGCCGAGCGCCGCCCGCGCCCGCCACCCCAGCGCAAGCGCACCTTCGTCGACGTGGCAATGGACCGACTAGGAGCTTCCCATGGACCAGAGAGCCTATTTGGCACTCACCGCAATGTTGAATTCTTTCCCCCAGACATCGGGCAATGCCGACCTGACGATGCAGACCTATGAGGCGGTGCTGGCCGATGTCGCGCCGCAGGCGGTGGTCGAGGCGGCCCAACGCTTCACCACGGGCGCCGTCGACGGCCAGAACCGGACGTTTGCGCCGTCGGTGGCCGAATTCGTCCAGGAGGCGCGCCGCATCGCCGGCATCCTGCCGCATCGCGGCCGCAAGGCCCTGCCTGTGCCGTCCAGGGTGCTGCGGCGCGAACCCCGGCCGGACGAACGCGCCCGCATGTGCCTCAAGCTGCCCTTGCTGCAGGCCGCCATCCGCAACGGCCGCGCCGATCTGCTGGCCGAGGCCGAGCGTAACGGCCTCGATGAGCTGGTGGCTCTGGCCCGGAGCTGGCGCGTGCCGGTGTCGGAAACAATCCTGATGCAGCTGAAGAGGGCACAATGAAACACCAGCAAGCCGAGCCCATGACATCTCGACCCATGACATCCCGACCCATGGCCTGGGACCTCGATCTCGCCGGCCGGATGCGTGAATCCGGCATGAAGTTCAACCAGATCGCCGTGATCTTCGGCCTGTCGCCCGACACTGTGCATTGCCGGCTCGACCCTGATTACCGGCGCAAGCGCGCCGACGCCAAGCTTGCGCGCTGTCAACCGGTGGCCCCCGGCTTCCGCCGCCAGGACGACAGGGTGACCCGGGCCGAATTTGCCGCGCGCCTGGCCGAGCTGCCGGACGACGACCGCGACCTCACCGCCCGTGTGCTCGGCGACCCGGTCTTTGCCCGTTCCGCCGCCGCCAAGGCAGCACTGCGGCCGGCCGCAAGCAACAACATCACCCTGCCGCGCCTCTCGTTCCTCGGCGACAGGATCTGCGGAGAGAAGACCCCAGGAGACAAGATGCCCCGAGACGACATCCCCCGAGGCAATATGGCAGGAGGCAGGCGATGAACCATTTCCATGCCAAGGCCGAATGGATCGACGGCGCCTGGCGCGCGCTGGTCCGCTACAGCCACAAGGCCAACTACTGGCCGGTGATGTCGGGCGCGCGGCCGGCGGGCTACCCCTCGCACGACAAGGCGCTGATCGCCGCCTACCAGGCCCAGGAAAAACACCTCAACGGCACCATCCGCGGCTTCGGCGACAAGGTTTGCGCGGCCCGCGCCGAGGCGGAGCGGCTGTTCCGGCCCGGCCGCAAACCTGTCGTCGTCGAACGCGCCCGGGCAAGACCACTATGAGCAGGGCCAATATGAGCAAGGGAGGCGAGGCAGGCATGGGCAAGGCGGGCATGGCGGGTACGAGCATGGGCACGGTGGCCACGAGGAAGGGCACGGGCATGGGCCAAGCGGGCACCGGCAAGTCGGGCACCAGCAAGTCGGCCAAAAGCATTTCGGGCACGGGCAGGGCGAAAAAACAGCCGAAGCCGCCGAGCCCGCTGGTCACCGTCGAGGTCGAAAACCCCGACTGGCGGCCGGCGCGTGACGGCGAAAAGGCGTTTCCGCGCCTCATCACCGCCCAGAAAAACATCAGGGAAAGTGCCGTCGAGACCTTGTTTGCCCGCGGCTTCCTGGCGCGCGCGCAAAAACAGGCGGCCGACCGCTTCCGCGCCTGTTGGGAAAAGGCCGGCGGCACGGTGCGCAGCCTCGACCATGCGCTCGACCGCGTCGACGGCGGCCGCGGCGACCCGCTCGCCGCCCGCATCGTCGCCGCCAACGAACTTACACGCTGCCGCCATCTCGTCGGCCACCGCGGCTACCAGGTGCTCCAGCTCGTCTGCGCCGAGGGCCGGGCGCTCGCCGAAATCACCCCGCACAAACGCGAACGCCTGACCATGGCGGATAATTTGCGCGCCGACCTGGATGACCTGGCGGCGATGTGGGGGATCCAGACGGCGCGGCGGCGGGTGGGTGGGTGAGGGGGATGGCGGGGAGTTTGGGTTGGCCCCGGCGGGTCTTCGATCAGCCAACATAACGACAAGGGGCACGACAATGCACCTCCCCCGTGGTCGTCATGACGCCGGAGCTGAGCGGGTAAGGTATCACATAGTCAGGGACTTTAGTGCGGCTGTGTCCTTTAGCAGACCACTGCGATTGGCCGACTTCAAGGCGGGCAAATCTAGATTGGCTACCGCTGGTCGCGTGCGAAGTGGCTTTCTGCGCTCGCCGCATTAGGTAAAGGTGAGCACCTCGGATTCAGAAGCGGTCCTGCTCATTCAGTGGAAGCGCGTATGCGGCACTGGGTTGATCCCTCACAGAAAGCTGCGAAACTAGGCAATGCTCGACTTGGCTCTTGCTGCTGCTGAAGCCGCAGAGGGGGCAAGGAAATAGCCCTCGTACTTGCTGCGACCGAGCGAGAATTGGAACCTCCGTGGGGCTTCAGATGGATCACCTTTCGGCCGCCGCTCGCCGAGACTTGATGCGACGAATTCGGGGGCAGGATACCGCTCCGGAAATGCGGGTGCGCCGGGCGCTTCATCGACTAGGATTCCGGTTTCGGATTCACCGTCGCGATTTGCCAGGCACACCCGACGTGCTCCTTCCTCGATACAAGACCGCCATGTTTGTCCATGGTTGCTTTTGGCATCGGCACCCGGGCTGTAAGCGCGCTAGCCAACCTGCCACCAATGCAGAAAGGTGGAAACAGAAATTTGCACGAAATATCGAGAGAGACCGTATCGTGGAGCGTGAGCTTTCCGCTCTTGGCTGGACGGTTGCAGTCATTTGGGAATGCGAAGCAAGGAACGAAGAGGCACTATCAAAGAGAATTGTTGATCTGCTAAAAGGGAAGAGTTGACTGTCCGAACTTTCAGTTAAACAGTCGACAAACATCTCGACACTCATGGCCCGCGGCGCTAGTATGTGCCGCCGGGGATGGGGGATTTTGCGTGATGTTCAATATGTTGGCGGCAAAGCCACTACTTGGCTGGTCCGAATTTGATGCTTAGTTGCGTCGATCTGTTTGCTGGCGCTGGGGGGTTTTCGTTGGCTGCGAGGCAGGCAGGCTTCGCAATAAAGCTGGCAATTGAAAACAACCGGCACGCGGCATCCACCTATCGAAACAATCTTTGCGATGTTGAGGAACCTCCAGTTCTGCGCGAAGGTGACATTTCAACTATGCCGCCTGAGGCAGAGCGCGAACAGGTTTTTAAGGACGGGGAGAACTGCGATCTCTTGCTCGGGGGGCCTCCGTGTCAAGGATTTTCCGCACATAGAATTAAAGATGCTGGTGTTGCGGACGAGCGTAATGACCTCATACACATCTACTTCAATTCCATGCCGAATGTCAGGCCGCCGGATGGGACGGCGTTCAAGAACGTCTAGTTTTGTGCAGGTTGTTGGCGTCGATCGAGCAAAAACTCAAACGTGATTTCAGCAAGACTTTGTTTGAGCGTCTACATTGGGCCAGCGAAGGGGTGCACTGGATTAAGTCCGAATCCCTCTTCATTGCCTTCTCCAATAAGGCTGATCGCGAAGACCTAATCTCCGAGCTTCAGGCCGCTTTGTATGCTTGGAATCCGCAACCATCTAGACTGTTGTTGGCTCGCATACGCGCAGAGATGGATGAATTGGGAGTACTTGCGCAGACCAAGGCACTTAGCAATCAGCACGCTCTCGCTCATTGGTACAAGCGTCTGTTGACGGCGAATGGCGTAGAGCGGCGATGGCTTATTGCTGAGGCTGTGTCGCGCCATTCAGAGCGGCTAATGGGTGCTGTTCTGCAACCTGTCCAAAAATTCGCGGACAAGTTGATTGAGATGGAGGCCCAGAGGGACGCCGGAGAGATCTGCTTTGGTCATTTCAAGATCGACCTTACGGATGCAGCTACGCGATCAAAAGCCGAGCACGAACACAATGCTTTTGTGTGTAGCAAAGATCCTGAAGGATGGCATTTAAACACTGGTCATGTTTTTAAAGCCAAAGATGAATATTGGATCTGTCTATCTCCTGCTTGTGATATGGTTCCTGCGCAATTGTCGGAAGAACGTCGATCAGTATTTGGCGGGAGGCTTCCATTTGTTGCGGTAAAACTTGTACCATTGAAGGATGGTAGGTCTACGCCAAAGGATATTCAATCAAACAGGTATATATTTATTCAATCACAGAGTTCGGTTTCCGGCTTCTGTTTCAATAAGCCAGAAGGGGAAAATTCCGCACCTGATTGGCAAATACTCTATGCTGATAAGCTCGGTGAATTTGGTGTTGATTTTGAGTTTGACGTGTTCGTCACAAAGATGGGTAAGACACGACTTGTATCGGAAAAACAACATGCCAAGGTTGTTGGGCAACTTCGGTATGAATATGCATTGAATTTGACCCATCGACTTGGTGCCACAATGACCCGAGTTGGACTTGATTTTGCTGGAACGCCAGCCCCGCCAACAAAGCGAGATCGGTGACGCGTCGATGATTGATGTCTAACCAGTATGCCAAGCCATTGGTGGGTAAATCATAAGCAGACAGCTCGACAAGAAATCGAAGGTCGCTACTTGTGGTCACCGAAAACAGAGAGTGATGGAAAGCGGAGCGAATTCTACAATAATATGCGCCGTGCATCACCTGGTGATCTTGTGCTTTCCTATGCTAATCAGGAGATCCGCTACGTTGGTCGCGTGACCGAATTTGCGTTCACTGCACCTAAACCGGAGGAATTCGGCAACGCGGGCGTTTATTGGAATCGTGAGGGGTGGCTGCTCCCCGTCTATTGGGTTCCCCTCATTCCAGCCATACGGCCGAAAACACTCATTGGCGCTTTGGGGAGACATCTGCCCACCCGATATTCGCCAATTCACCCGATGACAGGAAACGGGAATCAAAAGGCGTACCTCGCCCAGATTCCCCAAGCTGCATTCGATGTGATTGTTGCCAGTGCTGTGTTCGACCAGATTGCCCTTGCGCGGGGTGGATCAAACAGCCTGAGTTTCGAGGTGGTGAGCGAACTACTCGATGATGTTGCAGAGCGAAGTATTGCGCTCGACTTGGCACTAGACGACACGGTACGGAGAAGTGTCGTCATGGCGCGTCGAGGGCAAGGTGTCTTCCGATCAAATGTAGAACGGATAGAGCGATCTTGTCGCCTCACGGGGGTTACTAACCCCTCGCTGCTTATCGCGAGTCACATAAAGCCGTGGCGTAACTGCAGCTCAGCGGACGAGCGACTTGATGGACACAACGGCCTTCTTCTCACGCCCGACGCCGACCTTCTTTTCGACCGCGGGTTCATAAGCTTCTCAAACGACGGCGGCATATTAGTATCACAGCGCGTAGATCACGCTGACATGCGTCGACTTGGCTTTGAGCATCTGGTTCACAAGCAATTTGGCTTTGCGGAGGCTCCCATGCCTTGGGGGAGCGCAGGACTAAATGAAGGGCAGCGTTGGTACATGGAGCACCACCGGGCCGAGGTCTTCATCACATAATTTTTCGACAGAGATGCCACGTTTTGACTAATCAGGTTTTGCAGGGAATGCCATAGCTGCCACATCCGGCACTACCTGGGAGGCTATCACGATGGGAGACGAGTTGGAGGACTGGAAACGCTATGAACGCTTGGTTGCTCGGCTGATGGCCGACCAGTTGTCGACGGAATTCTGCGTGACGCCAAACGCTTCGGTCCTTGGGCGCATTACGGGCATCCCGCGTCAGATCGACGTTTTAATCGAAGCGCGGCACGATACCGACAACAGTCGGCGGATCATAGTCGACGCAAAGCGACGGAAGCGGAAGATCGATGTAAAGGAGGTAGAATCCTTTCGAGGGATGATGGAAGACGTCGGGGCCACTCATGGCTATCTCGTTTGCCCCAATGGGCATACGGCTGCGGCGGAGAAGCGCGCCCAATCGGCAGTGAGCATCCGCCTTTTGCCGCTCGATCGTCTTGAGAGTTTCGATCCGAGAACTTGGCCACGCTGCGTTCGCCTCGGCTGTAAATATGGACGCGTCTTCTGGGACGGTTACCCGGAGATCTCTCTCGGTCTTGTGGCGCCTGACGGTACCCCAACCCGCATGACGTTCGTTCACAGCGTGGGCAAATGTGATCGTTGTCGGAAGTTTCATGTTTCTTGCGCTACCTGCCGTCAGATTCTCTACGTCCCCGAGGATGACGACAGCGACATAGGCCATCAGTGCGCGTGCCGCCTGCCCTGGTTCTGGCTGGCTTCGATCGAAGAGGATGAGCGAGGAGCGAGGTCTGCCGAGCTTCATCTCGCAATAGGTGTTAGCGAAGTTAGAACCGTGAACCGACGATCATTGTCGACGGCGTGATTGCACGACGCGTGTGTCGTGTGCCATGTATGCCGAGACATTCTAGCGTCACGCAGTTCGGGAGCTTCGCGCGAGTTGCGACGAGATGTTCAATCCGATCGAAGCAGGCCCCAACATTAGCATAATCGCAGGCCATGTGTGGAGGTCTCTGGCCGGCTTGGTGCGCGCTGCCGTCCCCGACAATGGTGGCAGTCTTCAAGACTGCACCGAGCGGTTTGCTCAGGATGCGGTCGGGTCACAGATAGACCACCGAACGTGGAACACTATCGACGTTCCATGCAGAGCGATCCCAGATGGCATAGCAGCCAAAATGCTGTGTCATTCAAAAACATAGTCCGACGTGGTGAAGTATTCGGGCGTCTCATAACTCACACGGGACAGCGAGGCGACAAGCGCCTGTGATCGGCCGGCTATCATCTCTGACTGTCTTGTCATGGCCTCGTTCATCGTCCGCAGCTGCGGTCTGGTAAGCTGCTCCAGGTGCACTGTCCTGGGTTGCCAAGAGTAACCGAGCGCAACGTCGCTCGCGATCGGCATGAACGAGAGCTTGCCACCAAACGCCCCTTCGGTTGCGGATCCAATCTTGGCCACTGCCGTGGGGTGATCGCCGAGCACGAAGGAGGCGGATCGAGGTGCTATGTATATCGCCAGTCCGCGGCCGCGCATCGCCTCAAGGAGCTCTTCCGTGGGACCAGTTGCTTGCGCGGCGATGCGAGAGTTCCTCTTGATCCTGTCGACATCCTTCGGGTTGGCCAACCACGCGCGGTCGGCATCCGTCACGTGCGGCTTATTGGCGACCTCTTCCAAGACGGCATTGAACTCCTCGTCGCTTAAGAAGCGCGAGTGCCAAGCTGCAGAGCGCTTGTCCGAGTAATATCGGAACAGCTGGAGGAACTCCCAGACGTCCTCTCCCATATGCGGTTTCTTGCCGGACCTGACGATATCAAGGAGTTGCCGGAGAAAGTGTGCGCCTGCAGCCTCCAGCTTCGAGAAGCCATGCTCCAAAGAAGAGTCACGTTCGCCCTCATCGCCGATGACGGTGTAAAGGTCATCTTCAAGGAACAGGTTCGCCGGTGTAGTGGTCCTTACGTGCCCAACAGGAAACTCACGACGCCAAAAGTACAGGCCACCGCGATCATTAAGAAAATTCTTCAGGATCATCCGGGGAATGTAATGGTGCCGGTGAGGTGCTCTGTTGCTGGACATTTCGATAGCTGAGCAGATTCGCGCCAGATCGCACAACGTTGTCTCAACGTTGAACCAGCGGAGAGCATTAGGAAACGGCAGCTTTCAGTAAGTGTCAGAGGCTGACGGAACATCCGAAATAGTGCGCAAAGCGTCCCCTCCGACTTCGATCCCCGCAATTTCGGCTTCCGCAAGCTCAGCGATCTCGTCCGCGGAACCAATGTCTTCGAGATCGAAAATCCGGAAGGGCGGGGCATGCGCATCCGCAAGAAGCCGGCACCAGCGAAGCCCAAGCAGAAATCGTGACAGCTTCCCATTTGAACTAGAGCGCCGCTTGCCGGCTGTCGGCTTACGGATCTGCATGTCGCCGCCGTCTGGACCGGCCATGCCGGTGACACACGGGCCGTTCGGGAAACCTGCAGCGCGTTCGCATTTCAGCCTGTCAGCCACTCACTTGCCGGGAAGCGGCAGCGGTGTCTCGCTCAGGGTGCGGAGATAGGCGATGAGATCGGCGCGCTGGTTTTCGTCGGCCAGGCCGGGGAACGACATGTCGGTTCCAGGCAAGGTGAGGGCGGGGTTGGCGATGAAGGAATTGAGCTCCTCGAAGCCCCAGACGCCTCCGGCCTGCTTCAGGCTCGCCGAATAGGCGACGTCGCTCTCCGAACCCTTCGGCCGTCCGACGATGCCCCACAGATTGGCGCGTTTCGGAATCTTGAGCCCAGGTGCTGCCAGATGGCAGGCCGCGCAGGTCGTGGCGAAAATGTCCTTGCCCGATTGCGCATTTGCCGAGGCAAGTCGTGGCGAAATCGCAGCGATATCAGGTCCGTGGGCGCCGTGACTGGTGAGATAGGCGACGACGTCGTCGTGGCCGGCGAGCTTGGCCAGATGGATGGGCGGACTGCCGTTCGAGGTCAGTGCATTGACCTCGGCGCCGGCCTCGACGAGCGAGGTCACGCAGGCAAGGCAGCCGGCCTCGGCCGCCACATGCAGCGGGGTCTGTGCTTTCGCCAACTGGTTGGGATCGGCGCCATGGCCGAGCAGCAGCTTGACGATGTCGGCAAAGCCGGCCTTGGTGGCGGCGTAGAGCGGCGTTCTTTGCCAGCTGACGGGGAGATTGACGTCGGCGCCACGCGTGATCAGCAGCTCGGCCAGCGCGGCATTTCCGGTTTCGCAGGCGATGTAGAGCGCTGTCACACCGTCGATTTCGTCGATGGCCGCACCCTTGTCCAGGGCCGAGGTCACCGCCGCGACGTCGCCGCTCCTGACAAGATCGCCCAGCTCGTTCGCCTGGGCCGGCAGCGCAACAAGCCAGAGGGCCGCCGAAGCCCCTATCATCCACATGCGTGCCTGCTTGATCATCGCATCCTCTGAGCTGAGGAGTTCCATGACGGGCTCATCTTAGGCCAAGGGCCTGCCGGCGACAACGCCGGTGCCGGCGGACGAGGTTGCCTGGAGAGCGACCGTTCCGGGGCCGCAAGCCGAACGACCACGCGTCTGATCCTGAAATGCGGAACTGGCCGGGCCTGCCGCGCGCTCGCCGGCATCCCGTCGCCGAACGAGCTGCCGGCCGGATGCTCATCGACCAGGCGTTCGGCCTGTCGGTCGCGACCGTCCCATTCCAGACAGGAACGTTTGCGCAAAGAGCGGCCCACCCGCTGAAAGGGGCTGTGCTGGCTCAAGCCGCAAACCCGCGCTGTCGCATTGGTTTTGCGCAAGGGGTGAGTGTCAATTCCGGCAAGCTGTTGCCGCCTCATGCAGGATCGAACCGAAGCGGCTATGGTCGTGAGGTGGGGAGCATGGTGGTCGCAGCCTCCGGAGCCGACCGGCCGTCATGACTAGCATGACCAGAAGCGGGAGACGTTCGAATTGACCCTGACCAATCACGACCTTGTCGAACTGACGGCCTGGCGCAGGCTTTTGCATCAGCAGCCCGAGATCTCCAACGAGGAAGAAGACACCGCAGCAGCGGTGGTGGCGTTTCTGCGCGACAGCGGGCCCGACACGGTGCTGACCGGGATCGGCGGACATGGCGTCGCTTTGGTCTATGACGGTGCAGCACCGGGGCCGACGGTGCTGTTTCGCTGCGAGCTCGATGCGCTGCCGATCGAGGAGCTGTCTGAGGTGGCGCATGCCTCGCTTGTGCCTGGCAAGTCGCATATGTGCGGCCATGACGGGCATATGGCGATCGTTGCCGGGCTCGGCCGGCGCTTCGGGCGGCAACGCCCGGCACGCGGCCGTGTCGTGCTGATGTTCCAGCCGGCCGAAGAAACCGGCGACGGGGCGGCCGCCGTCGTCACTGATCCGCGTTATCAGGAGATCGCGCCGGACTTTGCCTTTTCGCTGCACAATCTGCCCGGCGTGCCGCTTGGCGAGGTCCGCCTCAAGGCCGGCACCGTCAACTGTGCCTCGCGCGGCATGCGGGTGCGGCTGACGGGCAAGACCGCGCATTCCTCGATGCCCGAGACCGGCACCTCGCCGCGCCTCGCCGTGGCGGAGCTGATCACCGCATTTCCCGGCCTGGGCAGCGAGACATTTGCCGACGACGGCTTTCGCATGGTCACCGTCACGCATGCGACGATGGGCGAGGCGGTGTTCGGCATCGCCCCGGGCTATGCCGAGGTGTGGGCGTGCCTGCGGACCCGGCAGGACGACGCCATGGCGAGCCTGTGCCAGGCTGCCGAACAGCTGGTGGCGACGACGGCAGCGGCGTCTGGCCTCGACCACGCCGTCAGCTACCACGAGATTTTCGTCGCCAGCGTCAATGCCGAAGACGCCGTCGAACATCTCAGGCAGGCGCTGGACGAGGAGGGCATAAGCCACAGCGAAGAGGCGCTGCCGATGCGGGCATCGGAAGATTTCGGGCTGTTCGGCCGCTCGGCCAGTTCGGCGATGTTTTTCCTCGGCGCCGGCACCACCCACCCGTCGCTGCACAATCCCGACTACGACTTTCCCGACGATTTGATCCCGATCGGGGCGCGTGTCTTTGCCCGCGTCGCCGACAACCTGCTCGGCTAGGCGCAGGAAAAGCGCGCAGCGCCTTTCGCAGGAATTGCGTCAAAACAAGGAGATAGAGAGGTTTTGCGATTCAAGGCATGAGCGGGATGTCTGGATGACGAAGGGGTGGGGCACAAACTTGGTGATGATTGCCGAGCGCGTGCTATCCGCTTCGTCGCCGAGCACAGCCTTGGCCCGCAAGTAAAACGGTGCCGTTCGACATGGTCGTGGGGCAGAGGCTGCCGGCATTTCTTCTCGACTGTGGCCTGACCGGCCTTGCCGTTCGGCCGGGCCGTCATGCCGCTGCCCGGGATTGTCAGGCTCTTCTCCGTTGGCGCTGGGATCGGCGACCTAACGTTATGTTAAGCCGGTGCTGATATAGGCAGGCGGATCAATAGCCTGCGGACGCCATGGTCGTACAGAACCACCCCCGACCGCTGACCTTTCAAGTGACGCTGACGGTGTTGGCGCTTGCCGTTCTGGGCCTGGGCCTGGCGGCAGGTTTCGGATTGCTTGCCACCCTGCAGGTCGACCGCACAGCCCTCGACACTGAGCGCACTTTCCTCGTCAACGGCCTGAAGGAAGAAGGCCTGGCGCTCAGGCGCGAACAGGAAAGCGTCGCCGTCTGGGACGATGCCGTCACTTACGCCAAATCGGGCAACCAGCAATGGATGACCGAAAACCTCGGTGCCTGGATGTATTCCTATTATGGCCATGACCGCGTCTATGTCCTGGACGATCACGACCAGCCGGTTCATGCCATGCGCGATGGCCAGACAGTGGCGTCGGAGGTCTTTGCCGAGGACCGCAATGCGATCCTGCCCGTCGTCGGCCGTATGCGGCAAGTGCTGGCCGCCGGATCAGAAGACACAGCCAGTAAAGCTGCCGAAGACCTGATCACGATCGGCGACAGGCCGGCCATCCTCAGCGTCATGCCGCTGGTTCCGAGTTCAGATCGGGTCTCCCAGTCGCCCGGCAGCGAATTCGTCCACGTCGCCGTGCAGTTCATCGACGATGCCCTGACAGACAGGATTGCCGGGCGATACCAGCTGAAAAACCTCCATGTCCTGCCCCGCCTGACCCAGACGATCACCGACGCGACAGTGCCGCTGATCGGCAGCCATGGCGTGATCCTGGGTTATGTCGGATGGCAGCAGGCGCGCCCGGGCACCGGTCTTGTCCGCGAAGCCGCGCCGGCGCTGTTTGGCGCCATCGCGATATCGGCGGCGGTGCTGATCTATCTGTTGCGCCGCCTGCGCCGTGCCTCCGGCCAGCTGCAGATCAGCCAGGACAAGGCGCGTTATCTCGCCTTCCACGATACGTTGACCGGGCTGCCCAACCGCGCGCTGTTCGAGGACCGGCTGCGGCGCGCTTTGGTCAATGCCGACAGGGACAAAGGCCGCGTGGCGCTGCTCTATGTCGATCTCGACCGCTTCAAGCATATCAACGACACACTCGGCCATCCCGCCGGCGACGAGCTCGTGCGCCAGACCGCGGTGCGGCTGGTGCAGTCGGTGCGCGAGATCGATACCGTGGCACGCCTGGGCGGCGACGAATTTGCCATCATCCTGAGCGGCGTCAAGGACGCGCGCAATGCCGAAGATTTCTGCGACATCGTGCTTGCGCAGTTCTCCATCCCGTTCCAGCTGGCCGACGACCAGGTCTTTGTCAGCACCAGCATCGGGATCGCCCTTTCCCCCGATGTCGGGGCCGATCCCGACGACCTGTTGCGCAAGGCCGACATTGCCCTCTACGAGGCCAAGAAGAATGGCCGCGGCCGCTACCAGGTGTTTGCCGGCGACATGGACGAAATCCTGCTGCGCAAGCGCCGCATCGAAAGCGAATTGCGCGAGGCGCTGACCTCGGGCGACCAGATCAGGCTGACCTACCAGCCGATCTATGCCGGCGACTGCCAGACCATCCTCGGCGCCGAGGCGCTGCTGCGCTGGGCGCACCCCATCCACGCAGCGCTTCCGCCGGGCAATCTGGTGGCGATCGCCGAAGAGCGCGGCATGATCGGGCTGCTTGGCGACTATGTGCTGCGCCAAGCCGCCCGTTTTGCCGCCACCAGCACCTTGCCCTGGGTGGCGGTCAATGTCTCGCCGCTGCAGCTGCGCGACAAAGCGTTTCCCGAGCGCCTGGCGCGGCTGCTCGAGGAATGCGGACTGACGCCGTCGCGCCTGCAGCTCGAGATCACCGAAAGCGTGCTTCTGGCCAACAACGACACGACACGCGCCGTGCTGGCAGAGTTGCGCGCGACAGGCATACTTGTCGCCCTCGACGATTTCGGCACCGGCTATTCGGCGATCAGCTACCTCCGGCATCATCGCATCGACAAGCTGAAGATCGACCGCTCCTTCATCCAGACGATCGGCAACGACGCCGGTGCCGCGGCAATCGCCAAGGCCCTTGTCGACCTGGCGCTGGCGCTCGACATCCGCGTCACCGCCGAGGGTGTCGAGACGGAGGCGCAGAAGGACCGGCTGATCGCCATGCGCTGCCATGAATTCCAGGGCTTTCTCTTGTCACCACCGCTGGAGGCGACAGAGCTTTCCGCAGTGCTGGCGGGCGATGCACAGCCATTGCACATGGTCGGATCCAGGGACTAGCGCCGCTGTGACGACAGATGCTTCCGCCCCGGGCAGGCGCCTGACGGCACGGCAACGACCAAAACACGCCGGCCGCGTTTGCCTGATGTCGGGTCGATCCGGTGATCGCAAGCGGCGGTTCCCGGGGGGCCGCAGGCAGGCGGTCCCATGCCGCGCCGGCTGACCGGCCGCCGTCGCCCCCAAAAAAGGCATATCAGGGACGACGGCCGACTGCGATTGTTCAGTGTTCGATCGACAGCGCCTTGCCGTCCCATTTGATGAGGAAGACCTCGCGGCGCGGTGTGGCCTCGCCGTCCTCGCCGCCGACGACGAGCAGGCCGCCGGATACAGGGAACGAGGCGCCATAAGCGAGCCCGGTCGGCAGTTTTCCGACCTCCTGCCAATGCTTGCCGTCAGGGGCGTTGCCGTCATAGGCGTAGACTTCGTCGCGCCAGCCTTTCTTCAGCCCGTCATGGGCGAACCACTTGCCATCGGCGGCATTGGCCTGGGCGCCGACGAAATTGGCGCCGCCGGCAACGAGAACGGCACCGCCGACGTCGCCGGCAAAGGCCCCGGCAACCCCTTCCTGGCGGTCGTTTGCTTCAGGGCTGGGCAGGTCGGCCAGCTCAAGCCATGAGGCCGACTGGCCTGAGATGCTGACCTTTTTGACCTCAGGCGTGCGTAGGCCCGGCTTGATCTCGCCGCTGATGAGGGTGAAGGCGTCGTCGCCAAGCGCTGCCACCGCCGCGTCGCAATTGGGCAGGAACGGGCTGTCGCCGAGGCTGCTCCAGCTGTTCGCCTCGGGATCGTAGGACAGCAGCTCGGCATTCCAGCGATAGTCGCCGGGTTCCATGCCCATATAGGTCTCGACCAGCTTCCTGAAGCCTTCCGGGTTCGTCTCCTTGTCGGTGGCGGCGACCTTGGCGAGATAGCTGTCGAACAGCTCCTTGTTGTAGCCGCCGACAAGGGCGATGCGGCCGTCTTTCAGCCCCAACGCCTTGGCGCCCGACAGTCCGACAGGGGTGGTGGTGTCTAGCTTGCTCCAGCCGTCGGTAACAGTGTCATAGGCATAAACCGTGTCGAAGATGACGGGCGATTTTGCCTCGGCTGTTGCCTTGCCGTTGCCGGAGAAGACGAAAATTCTTGAGCCCGAGACGGCGGCTGCCGCACCATTGGTGGCGGGACCCGAAAAGGCGGCGCGCTTGGCCCAACCCGCGGCGGGATTGCCCAGATCGAGCGCATAAAGGTCGGTGCCGGCCGAGCCGAGGCCGACATAGACGCTGTCGCCGACACGGGCAGCAATGCCGCTCTTGATGCCGACCGGCAGGTCCGGCCAGGCATCGGCGGCCATGGCCGTGGAAAGGGGCGAGGCGAGGGACATTGCGGTGGCGGTCATGAGGGCTCTCAACAGGTATTTGCGGGGCAGGGAAGGTTTGCCGGGCAGGGCTGGTTTGGACGATCTGTTGGACATGTGGGCACTGCTCTCCTTGGTGGTGCGGGCATGGCGCGGCGGCGCGCAGACGGGCAGGGCCCTGTCTTGGGCTGCGGCTTCGCCCGACAAGCGGCGCAGCGTCGCCGGCGGTCGGTTCCGGTCGGGGGGGCGGCTTCGCGCCGGTCGGCCGGGGCGGGACGGTGCGGCTGATCGGGTGAACTGTGGACGGCGCGCCTGGGGCCGGCCTGCGGCAGTGAATGGACTTCGGTCGTCCGGGCATCTGCGCTATCCCTGAGGTGGAAATAAGCAACAAGTGGGCATTCCAATATCCTGTTGACAGATATCCTCCAAGTGGGTAATCACTTCACCGGTAGCTGTTTTTCGGAACGCCCACAGGCAACCGGAGACGAAGATGAGCCTGAAATCGATCAAGCCACTGAAGCGCGCGCCGCTTTTGCATGTGTCCGTGCAGGAGAGCCTGCGCGCCTATATCGACGACAACGGCCTTGCCGCCGGAGCACCGCTGCCGCCGGAAGGCGAGCTTGCCACCCAGCTCGGCGTCAGCCGCAACTCGGTGCGCGAGGGCATCAAGGCGCTGGAGTCGCTCGGCGTGCTCGAGTCCAGGCGCGGCATCGGCGTCTTCGTCAAGGCGTTCTCCTTCGAGCCGCTGCTCGAAAACCTCGCTTATGGCCTGGGCGATGCGCTGAAGCAGATCGAGGAGGTCATCACCATCCGGCGCACGCTGGAGGTCGGCCTCATCGACAGGACGCTGGAACTGATCGGCAAGGACGACATCGCCGAGCTGCGCGAGACGCTCGACAAGATGAAGGCGCTGGCCGAACGCGGCGAGAGCTTTCCCGACGAGGATCGGCACTTCCACTATCTGTTGTTCCGCTGCCAGGACAACGAGGTGCTGTCGCGCCTGATCGAGGTGTTCTGGCTCGCCTTCTACAAGGCCTCCGACTTCGTCAACCTCGACAATGCCGACCCTGTCCAGACCTGGCGCGACCACGCGGCCATCGTCGACGCGGTTGAAGCAGGCGATCTCGCCGCCGCCAAGGACCGGCTCGCCAACCATTATGCCGGCATCACCAAAGTGATCGCCGACAACAAGACACATCAGTCAAACGGGAGGAGTACATGAACTACAGGACGATGATCTCGGCGCTTGCCTTGTCGGCGGCGCTCTTTGCAGGTGCCGCCACCACGGCCGCGCCAGCCTTTGCCCAGGGGGCAACGATCTCGGGCGGCTTCGATGTCGGCCCCGGCGGCTTCCAGGGCAATTTCAACCCGCTGGCCGCCACCGGCGGCTTCACCTGGCTCGTCACCTATTTCGAGCCGCTGGTGATCTATGACGACAAGCTCGCCAAAATCATCGGCGCGCTGGCCGACAGCTACGAGGTCAGCGCCGACCAGAAGGCCTACACCTTCAAGCTCGTCGACACCAAGTGGCACGACGGCAAGCCGTTTACCGCAAAGGACGTGAAGTTCACCATCGAGCTCGCCAAGAACGACAAGGCAGGCTCGGTCTTTGCCGCCCGCCTCGGCGCCATTGAAACCGTCGAGACCCCCGACGACCGCACCGTGATCGTCAAGCTGAGCTCCGCCACGCCGAGCATGCTCGACACGCTGACCAAGCTGATGATGCTGCCCGAGCATGCGCTCGCCGCCATCCCTGTGGAACAGATCGCCAAGAATGCCTGGTGGTCGACGCAGCCTGTCGGCACCGGACCGTTCAAATTCACCAAATATGTCGCCGACCAGTATGTCGAGCTCGCCGCCAACCCCGATTTTCACGGCGGCAAGCCGGCGGCGGAAAAACTGATCAACCGCTATTTCGCCAATCCGGCAGCGGCCATCGCAGCGCTCCGCGCCGGCGAGATCCAGTTCACCTATGTCGATTCCAACGACGTCTCGACCTTCACCGGCGACAACGCCTTCACCGTCATCGAGGGCGATTCCTATGTCGTCAATTATGTCGGCTTCAACCAGGAAGTGCCTTTGTGGAAGGACCTCAAGGTCCGCCAGGCCTTCATGCATGCCATCAACCGCGACGCCATCATCCAGAGCCTCTATGGCGGCGCCGCAAAGCCTGCCAACTGCGTCTATGTCGCCGACCGGCTGGTGCCCCAGGGCATCGACCAATACGCCTATGATCCCGAGAAGGCCAAGCAACTGCTCGCCGAGGCCGGCTGGGACAAGATCAACGGCGACAAGCCGATCACCATCCTGACCTATTACACCTCGCCGCTCGCCACCAACGTGCTGGCCGCCATGCAGGCGATGCTGGCCCAGGTCGGCATCAACATCGTGCCGCGCGCTGTGGACACGCCGACCTACAATTCGGTCGTCTACCAGCAGTCGGGCAATGCCGGCGACTTCCCGCTGATCTATGCCGGCCTGCAGAACGGCCCTGATGCCTCCAACATCAATATCGGCCTCAACGAAAAGCAGATCCCGCCGGCCGGCGCCAATCTGATGCGCATCCGCATGCCCGAGGTGACCACAGCGCTCGATGCAGCACTTGCCGAGACCGACGCCGCCAAGCGCGACGCCCGCTACCAGGACGTCTGCAAGGCGACCAACGCCAACCTGCCCTGGGGCACGATGTGGGTCGCCAACCGCTACGGCGTGGCCTCGAGCAAGCTGAAGGACTTCGTCTGGACGCCGGCGCCTGCCGGTGGTCCCTACCAGGCCCACCCGGAAAAGTGGTCGATCGCCGAATAGGCCAACTCCCTCCCTCGGGGGGCGGCCATCCCAGTGGCCGTCCCCGCCTTTTTCCGGCTTTTTTCCTCCCGGAAGCTTGTTTCCATGGGGAAACCCGCTTCTTCAGGGGAAACCAGTTTCCCCTGGGGAAACCAGTTTCTTCTGGAAGCTTGCCGCCGCTGGCCTGGCTATCCCTAGACAGAGAGCCCCAATGCTCCGCTATTGCCTCAATCGCCTGTTGATCGGGCTCGGCATGCTGCTCGCACTGACAGTGCTGATCTTCGTCTTGCTGCAGCTGACGCCGGGCGATCCGATCGACGCCTATATCGACCCCAACGTCGCCATGTCGAAGGAGGCGATGGACGCGCTTCGTGCGCAGCTCGGCCTCGACCGGCCGCTGCCGGTGCAATATCTCGCCTGGCTGTCGCAGGCCGTGCAGGGCAATCTCGGCCACTCGCTGCAGCGTTTCAACGAGACGGTGTCAGGCCTGATCGTCTCGCGCATCGGCCCGACGCTGCTTCTGATGGGCGCCGGCTTGGCGATCGCCATCGTTGTCGGCATCGCCTCGGGCATCGTCAGTGCCGTGCGCCGCAACTCCTTGCCCGACTATTCCTTTTCGGTGCTGGCGCTGCTCGGCATTTCGAGCCCGGCCTTCCTGACCGCCTTCCTCGGCCTGTACCTGTTTTCGGTCAGGCTGAAATGGGCGCCGTCCGGCGGCATGCTGACGCCGGCCAGCGATTTCTCGATCGCCGACCTGTTGCACCACCTGATCCTGCCGGCCTGCGTTCTGTCCATCGGCCATGCCGCGCTGATCATGCGCTACATGCGCGCCTCGATGCTCGAAGTGCTGAACCAGGACTATGTCAGGACGGCCCGCGCCAAGGGCGTCAAGGAGTTCTGGGTGGTGACCAAACATGCGCTGCGCAACGCGCTTCTGCCCGTCGTCACGCTGATCGGCTCGACGATCGGCCTCGCCGTCGGCGGCGCCATCTTCATCGAAAGCGTGTTCAACTGGCCTGGCATGGGCCTGCTTCTGATCAGCGCGGTCGAAACCCGAGACTATCCCGTCATCATGGGCGCCACGCTGGTCATCGGCGCCTGCGTCATCGTTGTCAACATTCTGACCGACCTTGCCTATGCGGTCATCGACCCGCGCATCCAGGTGGCCTGACATGAGCGTTCTGACCCTGTCCTCGACCGGCCCGATGGCCCGCGCCTGTAACCGCTTCACCCAGAACCGGGCGGCCCTGTTCGGTGCGGCACTGCTTCTGCCGATGCTCGCTGCCGTGCTGAGCTATCCCCTGTGGCTGCCCTACAAGCCCAACGACATCGACCTTCTGGCGATGAACGGCGCCCCGTCGTGGAAACACTGGTTCGGCAGCGACGGTGTCGGCCGCGACGTGCTGGCGCGCACGCTGGAGGGCGGCCGCATCTCGCTTTTGGTGGCGGTCTCCTCGGTGGTGCTGTCGACTGCCATCGGCTTCCTCGTCGGCGCCGTCTCGGCCTTTGGCGGCCGCTGGGCCGACGCGCTGGCCATGCGCTCGGTCGACCTCGCCATGACGCTGCCGCCTGTCATCTTCCTGCTCGTGCTCGCCTCCATCGTCGGCTCGGGCATCTGGTCGACCGTCGTCGTCATCGCGCTTCTGTCCTGGCCGGTGCTGGCGCGCATGATCCGCGCCCGGCTCTTGGAACTGCGCGAGCGCGAATTTGTCATGGCCTCGCGCGGCATGGGAGCGGGCCTCGGCCATCTCTTGTTCCGCCACGGCCTGCCCAACTCGATCGACATTCTCGTCGTCTACGCCACGCTGCAGGTCGCCAACGCCATCCTGCTCGAAGCCGGCCTGTCCTTCCTCGGCCTCGGCGTGCCGCCGCCGGCCGCCAGCTGGGGCAACATGCTGAACGCCGCGCGCTCGACGGCGGTGCTCGAACAGTTCCCCTGGCAATGGCTGTTCCCCGGCGCGGCTCTGGTGCTTGTCGTGCTTGCCATCAACTTCATCGGCGACGGGTTGCGAGACGCCTTCGACCCCCGTGCCGACCTCAACTAACCCTCTGGAAGAGAAGCAGAAAATGTCCAAATTCTTCGGTGTCGTTCCGCCCGTCGTCACCCCGCTTTACGACGATTTTTCAGTCGACTACGCGTCCTACACCCGCGTGCTCGAACACCTCATCGACAATGGCTGCCACGGCCTGTTTCCGTTGGGGTCGACAAGCGAGGTGGTGTTTTATGACGACGCCGAGCGCCGCAAGATCCTCGAACACACGGTCAAGGTCGCCAATGGCCGGGTGCCGGTCATTGCCGGCGTCATCGACCCGACCACCGACCGCGTCATCCGCCATGCCCGGACTGCCAAAGACGTCGGCGCCGACGCCGTCGTCGTCACCGCACCTTTCTACACCATCACCAGCCAGGCCGAGACGCTCGACCACTTCCGCATCATCCGCGACGCCGTCGACATTCCTCTGATTGCCTATGACATTCCGGTCTGCGTCCACAGCAAGCTCGCCCGCCAGACGGTGGTGACGCTGGCCAAGGAAGGCACGATCGTCGGCCTCAAGGATTCCTCCGGCGACGACGGCAATTTCCGCTATGCGCTGAGCGACCTTGCCGACACCAAGGAGGTGTTTTTGATGACCGGCTCCGAGATCGTGGTCGACAATGCCTTGCAGATGGGCGCGCATGGCGTCGTGCCCGGCCTCGCCAATGTCGATCCGGCCGGTTATGTCAGGCTCTGGAACCACGCCCGGAAGGGCGACTGGGAGGCGGCGCGCAAGGAGCAGGAACGCCTCTGCCGCCTGTTCGAGATCGTCTGGGTCGCCGCCGGCCGCGTCAGCGGTGGCGCCACGGGCGTCGGCGGCTTCAAGACCGCGATGCGCAGCCTTGGTATCATTTCGACCAATGTCATGGCGCGCCCCCGCGCCCCGCTCAACGACGCCGAGGCCGCCAGGATCGACGAGATCCTGCGCTCGGTCGGCCTGCTCAACTGAGGCTTCCGATGCGCACCGAACCCATCCTCGAGATCAAGGGCCTCAGAACCGTCTTCCGGGTGCGCGGCCGCGAGATCGCCGCCGTCAACGGCATCGACCTTGTCGTGCATGCCGGCGAAACGGTGGCGCTGGTCGGGGAATCGGGTTCGGGCAAATCGGTCACCAGCCTGTCGGTGATGCGGCTTTTGGCCCGCGGCATCGGCGCGATCGACGCCGGCGAGATGCTGTTCCGCGGCAAGGACGGCACGGTCCGCGACCTGGCAGCCCTTGGCGAGGAGGAGATGCGGCGCATCCGCGGCAACGACATCGGCATGGTGTTCCAGGAGCCGATGACCAGCCTGAACCCGGTCTACAGCATCGGCGACCAGATCTCGGAATCGCTCAGGGTGCATCGCGGCACCGGCCGCAGCACAGCGCTGGAGGCGGCCGTCGCCCTGCTCGACAAGGTCGGCATTCCCGATGCCCGCCGCCGTGCCGGCCAGTACCCGCATGAGCTGTCGGGCGGCATGCGCCAGCGCGCCACCATCGCCATGGCGCTGGCCTGCGACCCGACATTGCTGATCGCCGACGAGCCGACGACGGCGCTCGACGTCACCATCCAGGCGCAGATCCTCGACCTGCTGCAGGGCCTGCAGCGCGAGCGCGGCATGGGCGTCTTGTTCGTCACCCACAATCTCGGCGTCGTCGCCGAGATCGCCGACCGGGTGGCTGTGATGTATGCCGGCCGCATCGTCGAATGCGGCCCGGTGGCCGAGGTGTTCCGCAACCCGCGCCACCCCTATACGCTCGGCCTTTTGAACTCGATGCCGCGGCTGGGTGCGGCGAGCGCGATGAAGCGCGCCGGCGAGAAGCTGAACGCCATTCCCGGCATGGTGCCGAGCCTCGCCGACATGCCCGCAGGCTGTGCCTTTGCGCCACGCTGCGGTTTTGCCATCGAGGCATGCCGCCAGAACATTCCCGCACTCGAAAGCGTCGCTGCCGGCCATGGCAGCCGCTGCATCCGCTGGCAGGAGATCGCCCGATGACCCCGCTTCTTTCGGTCCGTGGCCTCGCCAAGCATTACCAGACGCGCAGCACGACCCTGAAGATCCTCGAAGACATCTCCTTCGACGTCTTCAGGGGCAAGGTTGTCGGGCTGGTCGGCGAATCCGGCAGCGGCAAGACCACCATCGGCCGCTCGGTGCTCCGGCTGATCGAGCCGACGGCGGGCGAGGTGCGCTTCGACGGCACCGACATCACCAAACTGTCCAGCGCCGAGATGCGGCGCCGGCGGCCGCGCATGCAATACATCTTCCAGGACCCCTACGCCTCCTTGTCGCCGCGCATGACCATCGGCGAGATCCTGACCGAGGGCCTGAAAATCCAGGGCATCGGCAGCAGGGCGGAGCGGCTGGAGCGGGCGAAGACGGCGCTCGAACAGGTCGAGCTGCCGGCAGACGCCATCCACCGCTACGCCCACGAATTCTCTGGCGGCCAGCGCCAGCGCATCGGCATTGCCCGGGCGCTGACGCTGGCGCCTGAATTCATCGTCGCCGACGAACCGGTCTCGGCGCTCGACGTGTCGATCCAGGCGCAGGTGATCAACCTGCTGCGCGACCTGCAGCAGCGGCTCGGCCTGACAATGCTGTTCATCTCGCACGACCTCGCCGTGGTCGAATATATCTGCGACCGCGTCATCGTGCTCTATCTCGGCCGCATCATGGAGATCGCCGCAAGCGAGGATCTTTATGCCAGGCCCGAGCACCCCTACACCAGGGCGCTGATGTCGGCGATCCCGTCGCCGGACCCGGAGGCGAAGAGAGGGCGTGAGATTCTCAAGGGCGACATTCCGAGCCCGGCCAATCCGCCCAGTGGCTGCGTCTTCCGCACCCGCTGCCCCAGCGCGCTCGACGCCTGTGCAACAGCAGCACCGCAGCTGCGCGAGGTCAGGCCGGGCCATTTCAAGGCCTGCATCCGCGATGATCTCTAGCGCAGGAAAACTGCGCAGCGCTTTTTCCTGGGAGTTGCGCAAAGACGAAAGCGCAATTCCAGGAAAACTGCAGCGGCTTTGCCAAGGAAGTGCGCAAAAACAAAAGGTTAGACAGACGTCTGAACCCGTTTCCATCCGCTGTCCAGCCGCTGCCTTGAGCCGCCGTCCTGGGCCGGTATCCCGGGCAGCGCCGTTCAGGCGGTCGTATTGAGTGTGAGGTCCCCGATGAAATTGTCCTTCCTGGGTGTCGGCCATTGGCATGCGACCATGCATGGCGAAGCCGCGCGCGCCGCAGGCGCCGGCATTGCCTCGGCCTGGGACCCCGCGCCCGAGGCGGCGGCCGGTTTCGCCGATAAATTCGGCTGCCCTGTCGCACCGAGCCTGCAGGCCGCGCTGGAACATGCCGATCTTGCCGTCGTCATGGGCCGGCCGTTCGAAATCGTCGAACGCGGTCTCCAGGTCATCGCAGCCGGTCTGCCGCTGCTCTTGGAAAAACCGCTCGGCATTTCGGCTGATGCCGCCGACGCCCTGATCGCGGCGGCACAGCGCAAGGGCGTCTTCGCCGCCATGGCCTTGCCGCATGGCATGGCGATGCTGGCGGCGCTCCATGATCTTGATGCCGCCGGGCGGCGCGGGCCGGTCTCGCATTCGCATTTCCGCCTGATCAACGGGCCGCCGCAACGTTATGTCGATGACGGCGTCGCCTGGGTGCTGGATCCCGCGATCGGCGGCGGCGGCGCGCTGCGCAATCTCGGCATCCATGGCATCAATGCCTTCCTGATGCTGGCGGCCGGGCAGGAGGTCGAGATAACGAGCGCCTCCTTCGGCCGACCGCTTCACGGAACCAAGGTCGAAGACTACGCGGCAATCGTGCTGCGCGCCGCCGACGGCATGCTCGGGCTGATCGAAGCCGGTTACACCTTTGCCTCGATGAAACGCGGCCTCTTCGAATGGCGTGTCTCCGCTGCGAATGCCACGCTGAGCGACCTCGGCGACCGGCTGGCGCTGTCGACCCTCGATGACGAGAAACAGACCGACCTGCCGGCGACGCCGATCGCCCGCCGGTATCACGACGTCATGGCTGACACCCTGCAGCGCCTGGCCGCCGGCCGGCCGCCGGCGGTGTCGCTCGCCGACGCCAGGCGCGCCATGGCCATCATCGACCGCTGCTACGCATTGGGACGGGCGTGACCATGGCAGGCATGATCATCGCGGACATGACCGTGGGAGCAGACATGTCGGGCATGACGACGACAGCCATGGCGGCATGGGGGCAGACATGACAACGGCAGACGAAACCATGGCAGGCACGGGCAGGGCAGACATGACAATGGCAGGCACAGGCAAGGGAGCACGACCATGTCGAGCATGACTGGGGCAGGCATGACCGGGGGAGGCAAGACCATGCGGGGCATGACGATGCTCGGGATCGGCATCATCGGCGCCGGCCATTTTGGCGCGGCCCATGCGCGTGCCCTGCGTGACGTCGAGGGCGCGCGCCTCGTTGCCTCCTGCCGCAACGATGCCGACGGGCTCGCGGCCTTCACCGGGGAATTCGGCGGCAAGGGCCATCTCGACTATCGCGCGCTTTTGGCCGATCCGGATGTCGACGCCGTGGTGGTGGCGCTGCCGCACCATCTGCACACCGAGGTGGCGATCGCCTGCGCTCAGGCCGGCAAGCACATCATGGTCGAAAAGCCGATGGCGCCGACGGTCGCCGAGTGCCGGCGCATCATGGCTGCGGCAAAAGCCGCCGGTGTTGTGCTGATGCCCGGCCACACCATGCGTTTCACCTTGCCGTACCTCGCCGCCCGGCGCCTGATCGACGAGCGTGGACTGGGGGCCATGCGTTACGGCTCGAGCCGCATGATCAAGCTCTGGATGGAAGGCAACCGCCGCGACTGGCACCTCGACCCAGTGACCGGCGGCGGCATGCTGTTCACCGCAGGCATTCACGCCCTCGACCGGCTGCTGGCCTTTGCCGGCCGCCGCGCCACCCATGTCAGCGCCATCACCACAACCAGCTTCCACCAGCAGAAGGCCGACGATGTGGCCCTTCTGCTGCTGCGTTTCGGCGACGACGCCGTCGGCCAGGTCGCCAGCATCGGTTATGCCGACGGCGCCTTCATCTCGGGCGACGAACTGGCCTTCGATCGCGGCGTGCTCACTGTCGATTTCTTCAACGGCGTGACGCTCGGCCGCGACTTGAAATGGCAGAAGGTCGAAAACTCGATCGAGGGGGATGTCGCCGGCCGCGGCCTCGTCCGCCAATGGCAGGCCTTTATCAAGGCCATAAGCCGTGGCACCACCCCGCCCGTCACAGCCGAAGACGGCCTGCACGTCGTCGCCTGCATCGAAGCTGCGTTCAGGGCCTCGCGCGAACGCCGGGAAGTGGCGGTGGAGTAGGGCGGCGTCGAAGCAATCCGGCGAGCCCCTCATGTTCGCGCTGCCATCCGGTCGTCGTGCCACTGGGGTGGTTACGCATAGCGATCGTGGCGGCGCACCCAGTCCATTCCCTCGGCCTCGTTGCGCCCCTTCGGCGCGAGATCGAGCATGTTGTAGGTGCCCATCATCACCTCGACGCCGCGCCCGTAAGTGGAGTAGGTGCGGAAGATCTCGCCCGCCTCGTCCTTGTAGAAGGCGCTGACGCCGGGCCATTCCTCGCCGGTTTCCCGCCATTCGCCGAAATTGTAGTCTATATGTCCGCTGGCGACCTCCTCGGCCGTGAAGCTGACGCGGAAGTCGAAGTTGAAGTCGTTGCCTAGGGACGACACCCATTTGAACTGCCAGCCCATGCGTTTGCGGTAGCGCTCGATCTCGGCAAGCGGCGCGCGCGAGACGGCGATCATGGTGACGTCGTGATGCGCCAGATGCCTGTTCATGCCATCGGTGTGGTCGGCCATGTAGGAGCAGCTCGGGCAACCTTCCTTCCATCCCGGCGCGAACATGAAATGCTGCACCAGGAGCTGCGACCGGCCGTCGAACAGATCGGCCAGCCTGCGCGGACCCTCCGGCGTGTCGAACACATAGTCCTTGTCGACGCGCACCCAGGGGAGCGAGAGCCGCTCGCGGGCGACCTTGTCGCGAAGACGCGTGAGCTCCTTCTCCGCTTTCAGGAGGTTTCGGCGGGCAGTCAGCCAGTCATCGTGCGAAACAACGGCGTGTTGCACAGAGTGTTGCATTGTCAGTCTCCTTCGGTTTGGGTGACGGGTGTAGTGGTGTGCTGCGAACGGGCGGAAAGGAGCTTCAGCCACGGCGACAGGTGAAACAGGCTCATCAGCACGTACATGAGGGCCATGTCGTTGATCGGCGCGAAGGCCGAGGCTGCCGAGCACATCGTCATGCCGGGCGAGCCGACGGCCGAAATCCAGGCCATCAGCGCGCAGGTCGGCGCGACGGCAAGCCCAAGCCAACCGGCAGCGTCGATCGTTGCCCTCGGCGACGAAGCGGCCTTTTCTGGTGCTGCGCTGATCGTCATGACAGGTCCTCTCATCCAATTCGCCGTTTCAGCGGTTGCGATACGAACAGGCTAGCGCGGGCACGGGGCGGGTAAGAGTTACAAAGGTGACGGGATTTTCATGGACCAGCTGATCACTGAAGCCGCACAGGCTCTTTCGGCTGGCGACCCTCTCGCTGCGCTGAAACGGGTCGCCTTGCGCGACGACCCGCCGGCGCTGGCGTTGCGTGGCATCGCGATGGCGCAACTCGGCGACCTCGCGCGCGCCAGGGAGCTTCTGCGCAGCGCGGCGCGCAGCTTCGGTCCGAAAGAGCCTCTGGCCCGTGCGCGTTGTGCCTTGGCCGAAGCCGAAATCGCGCTTGTGTCGCGTGATCTCGGCCGATCCCTGCAAACGCTCGATGCCGCACGGACGGTGCTCGAAGCATCAGGTGACCGCAGGAACGCAGCCCATGCCGGCTATCTCCAGGCCCGGCACCTGCTCCTGATCGGCCGCCTGGATGACGCCGAAAGGGTGCTCGCTGCGTGCGACGCCGGTGCCCTGCCGCCGGCGTCGCGGATCGGGCGCGAACTGGTGGTGGCGGGCATAGCCATCCGACGCATCGAAACCAGGCCGGCGAGAATCGCGCTGGAACGGGCAAGGCGGGCGGCAAAAGAGGCGCGCATTCCGGCGCTCGTGGCCGAGGTCGACCAGGCCGTGCGGGCATTCGCAGCACCAGCGGCGCGCCTGGTCAGCCGCGGCGTCGGGCGGCTCCTCGATCTCGAAGAGGTCGAAAATTTACTGGCCTCCGAAACGCTTGTCGTCGACGCCTGCCGCAACGTGGTGCGCAGAGGGACAAAGCTGGTGCCGCTCGCCAGCCGTCCCGTCTTGCTCGCGCTTTTGCGTGCGCTCGCCGAGGCATGGCCGGACGATGTGGCGCGCGAAACGCTGCTCAGACGCGCGTTTGGGGCACGGCAAGCCGACGAGGCGCACCGAGCGCGGCTGCGCGTCGAAATCGCCCGGCTGCGCGAGGCGATCAGGCCGCTGGCGGCGCTGAGCGCGACCCGGGACGGCTTCGTCCTGCGGCCTCACGCAACAGCCGATGTCGCCGTGCTGGCGCCGCCCGTCGAAAGCGATCACGGCGAAGTGCTCGCCCTGCTCGGCGACGGCGAGGCCTGGTCGAGTTCGGCACTGGCGCTGGCCTTGGGCGTGAGCCCGCGCACGGTTCAGCGGGCGCTCGAAGAGCTTGGCCATGACGGCAAGGTCGAGGCCTTCGGACGCGGGCGGGCCTGCCGCTGGATCGCGTCAGGCGTGCCCGGTTTCCCGACAAGCTTGTTGCTCCCCGCCATGGGCATTTCCGGCTAGTGTGAGGCCATGAAACAGTCGACCGCCGAAATCATCCGGGAATATGGTCCCTTTGCCGATGTGGACGACGTCGCCGGGGTCAGCTTCGACAGCAATCAGGTCTGGTTCGCAAGCGGCGACAAGCTGAATGCCCTCGATCCCGAAAGCGGAAAGATCCTGCGATCGCTTGACGTCGCAGCCCATGCGGGAACCGCATTCGACGGCGAGCACCTGTACCAGATCGGCGATGCCGTGATCCGCAAGATCGATCCCAGGACCGGCGCGGTGATCGCCACGATCCCGGCGCCCGGGGAGGGCGGCGACTCGGGCCTGGCCTGGGCGGAGGGTGCGCTCTGGGTCGGGCAGCATCGTGGCCGCAGGATCCATCAGCTCGACCCCGTAACAGGAAAAGTGCTGCGCACCATCGAATCCGATCGCTTCGTCACCGGCGTCACCTGGGTCGATGGCGAGCTTTGGCATGGCTCCTGGCAAGACAGCGGCAGCGATCTCCGCCGCATCGACCCCGAAACGGGCGACGTGCTCGAGCAACTCGACATGCCGGCCGGCATAGGCGTTTCCGGGCTTGAATCCGATGGCGGGGAACGCTTTTTCTGCGGCGGCGGCAACAGCGGCAAAGTGAGAGCCGTTCGCCGGCCCAGGTAGGGGCTTGAGTGAGCGTCGGCCAAAGCCGGCAACCCGGAGACTGGCGACTGGCGGCGGCACGCTGTTCACCGCGGGCATCCACGCGCTCGACCGGCTGCTGGCCTTCCCGGCCGTAGCGTCGCCCATGTCGGGGCCCTGACCGCCACCAGCGGCCACCGGCAGATGGCGGACGACATCTGCTCCTCCGCTTCGGCAACGACGCCGTCGGCCAGGTCGCTAGAACAGGTCGTACCGACGGCGCTTTCATCTTGGGCGACGAACTGGCCTGCGATTGTGGTGTGCTTTATGGGGATGTCTTCTACGCGCTCGGCCACGCGCTGCAAGGGCAGCCGGGAGAACATGCGATCGAGGATGTAGCCGGTTGCGGCCTCGTCCGGCAGTGGCAGGCCAGCCGCGACGGCACCAACCCGCCGGTGACCGCCGAAGACGGCATTCATGCCGTCGCCTGCGTCGAACAAGGCCTCGCTGGAACGCCGGGACGTGGCGGTGGGTTAGGGGCTGGGGGGCTGTAGGATTGTCCGGAGCGGCTTGGGGTCGGGAGCGGACTGGCAGCTTTACGCGTCCAAGAAATGCGAAAATGGACATTTCCGCTTTGCCGCGCCGGTTTGAAAGCTCAGTTACATGGGTCTATTGATGAGGTTTTCGCAAACCTTTGCATGCGCGGTGCGATTAGCCCGTCGCGGGAGTAGATCATGTTGAAAGCTACCGAAGAGGAAGTCGAAGAAGTCCGAGAATATTTTGAATGGCAGGCGCCCGACCTCGAAGTGAATTTCATGCAGAAGGTCTACTCGGAGACCGTCCTCAACACCCGCCACGACGTGTGGGACATCCACACCAACAAGGATCGCTGGTGGGTCATCACGGGCGGCACAAATCTCTACTCTCAGCAGCAATTCCCTAATATGGACCTTGCTCTGACCTTCCATATTGGCCTGATGCTGCGCATCCCGCGTACGGAAAAACAACAAGAAGGCGATCTACACATCGTTCCATTCGGTCCTGTATTCGAGCGGATGGAAGAAGTCGCCACCGCCGTGACACAGGCGAGAAACCTGTCCGACTATCAGGCCGTCGGCGTTCGCTGCCGCGAGACGCTACTCGAGCTGATCGGCGTCGCGCAGGACGCGGCAATTTGGTCAGACACACCGCCCCAGCGTGCGAACTTCCGAGCGTGGATGGAGATCATCTGCAACGATCTTATGGCGGGCGACACCAACAAGGAGCGTCGCGGGGCCGTCAAAAGTGCGCTCGAGTCTGCATGGACGGTTTCAAACTGGCTGACGCATTCAAAGTCGGCCACATGGATTGATGCCGACATGGCGCAATCGTTGATCCAACACGCCATCGGCATGGCGACATCTTTGATCATTCGCGAGTTGCGCGGGGTGCCTTCCGAATGCCCGAACTGCGGCTCGCCCCATCTCGAACCCGACCACGGCGAAAATACTGAGGCACCGGGTATACTCTGGGAACGGCCACTCTGCGGCGATTGCGGATGGGCCGGCAGACCCGTTCCAATCCTCGACCTCGAAGATGGGCAACCCGTCATCATACGCGAAGGTGAAGAGTCCGACGAGTGCAGCATAATGACAGTACCGCTGCGCACGATTCTGAAGCCGGGAAATCCCACCATCGAGCCGCTTAAGACAGAAGCCGGACCTCCGGAGCACGTCGTCTATTTTGCCTATGGGTCCAACATGTCGACCGCCCGGCTGCGCGAACGCATGCCGAGCTGCAAGCCACTCGGCATCGCTACCTTGCCGGGTCATGCGCTCCGTTTTCATAAGCGCAGTACGGATAAGTCCGGGAAGTGCAACGCATTTGCCAGTGAAGACAATAGGAGTGTGATCGGGGTCCTGTTCAGCTTCGATCCTGCCGAGCGTACCAAACTGGACAAGGCCGAAGGCGTTGGCAGCGGCTACGAACACGCGACGGTCACGGTCATTAATGAAAAAGGTCGCAGGCAAAAGGTCCTTACCTACTTCGCCACTCCCGACTACATTGACGACAGCCTCAAACCCTATAGTTGGTATAAGGATTTTGTGCTTGCAGGTGGCAGGGAACACGGTCTGCCGTCAGCGTATATTGCTGAATACATCCAGTCGATTGAGGCGATCGAAGATCCAAACAAGAGGCGGGACAAAAAGCAGCGGGCCAAGCTAGGAAGCCCCGGGCAGTGAGACTTTGGTGTCGGAGCAGACTACGGACACGGTTTAGGTGGCGCTATACGGTACAGTAACCTCGGGCGGAAGCAGACCAAGCGCAGCCTGATCACATCTCTCACCCAGCTGCTGAATGTGGTAGATTTTCATCATGGCAGATGACGATCACGACTTTGACGACGATGAAGAACGCTGCGTACCCAAGTTGGACGAGATTGACTGGAGCGCGCTGCGCAGCGCGTTGACCTCGCTGCAGATGTTCAACGACCCCTATTTGCAGATGCAGGCCACAAATCTCGGAATCGTCGATCAGTTTCTGACCGAACTCGAATTCCAAGTGCTCGAAGAGAGCTTTAAGGATGACCGCGACATCGGCAGCATGATGTTCCTGAACGCGCAAAGCCAAATGTGGATGTTCAGCGCCTACGAGCTGCTACGCACTTGGCGGCAGCGGATCCGGGAACCCCTGGACCTTCTCAGCGCTGGCAAGGTTCCCAGTCGAATTGACGAGCTGCTGAGGGATCAGGGCTTTCGACACTACGGTATGGAAATGCGCGCACATCAGTTGCAGCGGGTCTTAGAAGCGCCCGACACTCGTAGACTGATGGAAGAAGACCTACGCATAACACATGTGTTGTACAAGCAACTCGACTACCTTCGGGTCGCTTTGGCCAAGCATGAGGTGAAGGGTCGCCGGAAGTCTGTCGCGCTCGCGCCGGGCTATGGAAGGATGGACCCATGGTCGGGCTCACTTCAGTACGAACTGGAAGCTGGCCAGTTAAGCCTTGGCACCCTTAGCAGGCGGAACGTCGCAGACGGCATAAGAGCCTTTGCCGACAGATCGGAAATCCCATCCCCCGAGAGCCTGAGGTCCTTCGACGAATACATGAAGGCGGACATCCCTGACGTGTCCGAGAACTTCAAGGATAGAAATAAGGAAGTGTGAGGCGAAGAGTTACCACCCTGGCCCATTGGCTAGAGAGGACGGCCGACACGCTCAGGTCGATAAACCCTATCGCAACTTTGTTCAGTCAGGTCGTGGCACCTGGACAGCACGGGACGGATTTCTCGGCTACCCACCCTCATTCTTGAGTGGCAGCGAACCGGCAGGTTCTGGCAAACGCTTGGAGCTGGCACTCCACTACTTGAGGCGGCACTGTCCATGACGGCGCTGGATTGCCGCGAAGGTGGCGTTGGAACGCGGTCAAAGACGTGCATGGCCTACGGCCGATTTGAGGTATCGATTTTGCCTCTTGAGCGGCCTCAAAGGGGCGCTAGCAGGTCGCGGCCCACGGGAACGGTGGAGCTGCCTCTTGCTCAGACTTCGGTCGCCTCAACTGGCTCCAGGGAAGTAGGCCCCACACTGGCCGCGGCTCGTGGTTTTCAGCTTCTCGTGGATCTGCCATGCGCTCAAGAGTCTATCTCCACTTCTCACGTCTGCCGCGAATTCGACTAGGTGACCGACTCATAACTACGCAACCAGATGCGGATTGAAGCAAGCTGGACGGAAGCGAGGAAGTTGTCGTCGCGCTTGTCGTAGCGGGTG
>NZ_JACJHY010000024.1 GCF_014138625.1 Aminobacter ciceronei | reverse complement strand
AGATCGAAACGCGCCATGATCACCTCCCGCTGATTGCAGGAAGGGAATCACAACCGATGCCAAATGGGAATCCCGTTTATGGGTATGTGACCTAGGGCAATTCCAGCAGCGAGATTTCGTCGGAAATTGCGAAAGACGCCCTGGCTTCAGGCTGACTTGGTGCCGCCACGCCTGAGGTGCTCGTCGAGCCGCGGCATGATCTCGACGAAATTGCACGGCATGTGGCGGTAATCGAGCTGCGCCTTGAGAATGCCGTCCCAGGCGTCGCGGCACGCCCCTGGCGACCCCGGCAGCACGAAGACGAAGGTGGCGTTGAGCACGCCACCGGTGGCACGCGACTGGATCGTCGACGTGCCGATCTTGTCGTAGGAAATGCGGTGGAACACCTCCGAGAAGCCGTCCATGCGCTTTTCGAAGATCGGCTCCAGCGCGTCCGGCGTGACGTCGCGGCCGGTGAAGCCGGTACCGCCGGTGGTGATGATCACGTCGATTTCGGCATCGAGCGACCAGGCGGTGACGATGTCGCGGATCTTGTCCTTGTCGTCGGTGACGATGTCGCGCGCCTTGAGCACGTGCCCGGCTTCGGTGATGCGGTCGGCTAGCGTCTGGCCTGACTTGTCCTCGGCCAGCGTGCGGGTGTCGGAGACGGTCAGCACCGCGATGCGGACGGGAACGAAGGGGCGGGGCTCGCTGGCCATTGTGTTGGGCTCCTAGGTCCGGGTCGTTGTGGCGGCGCTGAACCAGCCGGGGCGCTCTGCGGAGATCGCCGTCGCCGCGTGCGCGGCGGCAGCATTGCTGTCGAAGATGCCGAAACAGGTGGCACCCGATCCCGACATGCGGGCGAAGGCGGCACCCGAATTGCGAAGGGTGGTCAGCACCGCGACAATCGAGGGTTCGATCGACATTGCTGCAGGCTCGAGGTCGTTGCGGCTGGTTGCCAGCCAGTCGAGCACGGTATCGGCGCTGTCGAGCGGCGCGAGCGGGGGATTTTCACGTGAGGCCAGCGCCCGGAAGACGCTCGGTGTCGCCACCGCGATGCCGGGATTGACCAGCACCATCGGTAGCGAAGGAAAATGCCTGACCGGGGCGAGCTGCTCGCCGATGCCGCGGGCGATCAGCGGATGCCCTGCCAGGCACATCGGCAGGTCGGCGCCAAGCGGCAAGGCGAGGCGGGCAAGGGTTGCGGCATCGGCCGGCAGGCGCCAAAGGCGGCTCAGGGCGCGCAACGCGGCAGCCGCGTCGCTCGAACCGCCGCCGATGCCCGAGGCGACCGGCAGGTTCTTTTCGAGCGCTATGGCGACCGGCTGGGTGGTGTGATGGGGAAAGGCAGCGCGCAGCGCGTCCCGGGCCTTGAGCACGAGGTTGCCGCCATCGACCGGCACATCGGCGGCAAAGCGGCCGTTGACGACGAAACCGTCCTCTGTTGCCGCCGCAACGGTGATGCGGTCGCCAAGCTCGGCAAAGACGACAAGGCTTTCGAGCAGATGATAGCCGTCATCGCGCCGGCCGGTGACATGCAGCGCCAGATTGATCTTGGCCGGGGCGAGTTCGGCGAGCGGAACGCTGTTGAAGGTCACGGGCGGGGCGTCAGTCTTTCTCGAGCCGGTACTCGCCGGTTTCGGGATCCTTGACCAGTGTCCCGTTGGCGCCGGTCTGGCGCTGCTTCTCGTTGCGCCGCACCTTGGCAGTCACCCGTTCGGCCTCCTTGATGAAGGAGCGGTAGCCGATATAGGCGACCACGCCGACAAGCGCGAAAAAGATGAGCTGCGGCATTTCATTCTCCTCCCTTCGGTGCCGTTTCCGGCCGGCCGGGGCTGTCCCCACATGATAATCCGCCGTTTCGGCTTTTTCAAAGGCCGAACCGGCTCCACAATGCGCGTTCTTCCGCCGCATCCACCAGGCCGGTGGCAACCGCACCGGCTGCTTCAGGCGTGAAGCCGAGGGATGAGCCGAGGCCGAGCCTGCGGCCGAACAGGCCGCGCGGTGCTGTGATCAGCTTAAGCTCGGCCTTGGGGCCATAGCGGTCCTTGAGCACGGTGCGCATGTCGCCGAGCGCGTCGACGAGGCCGAGTTCGAGGCCCTTCTTGCCCGACCAGAACAGGCCGGTAAACAGGTCCGGGTCGTCCTTGAGCTTGCCGCGGCGACGCTCCTTGACCATCTCGATGAAGGTCTCGTGCACTTCGAGCTGCAGCTTCTTCAGCCGCTCGACGTCTTCGGCCTTTTCCGGCTGGAACGGATCGAGCGTCGCCTTGTTGGCGCCGGCGGTGTAGACGCGGCGCTCGACGCCGATCTTCTTGATCAGGTCGGTGAAGCCGAACGAGGCCGATACCACGCCGATCGAGCCGACGATGGAGGACGGGTCGGCGAAGATCTCGTCGCCGGCAATGGCGATCATGTAGCCGCCCGATGCGGCGACGTCCTCGACGAAGACCAGCACCTTCTTGTTCTTCTCGGCGGCAAGGTCGCGGATGCGCTTGAAGATCAGGCGCGACTGTACCGGCGAACCGCCCGGCGAATTGATCGAGATGGCAACGGCGGGCGCGCTGGAAATCGAGAAGGCCTTTTCGATCAGCCCGGCTGTGCTTGCCAGTGAAAGCGTCGGCCGGAACTGGCTGCCGCCCGACATGATCGCGCCTTGCAGCCTGATGACGGGGATGACGATCTCGCCGCCTCGCATAGATCTCGGCAGCAGGCGGCGGAACAGGTTCTTCACGTAATCTCTCCGGTCTCTGGTCATGCGGATGTATGTATTCCCGCGACAACCGCAATGCTTCGGCCCAGTTCTGGCGCCGAAAAGCTTCAATCGCCGAAAAGCGACGCGCGGCCGTTGCTTATGTCGTCGGCGCGTTGCGAGAAGCTGTCGTCGGGATCGCGCAGGACCAGCGGCGGGCAGAGCGTCAACGGCGCCCGCGAGGCGCGAACCGCCCGCACGATGATACGGATCGCGGCCGCGTCGGCGCGCGGATGCACCGGTACGATCTCGGCCTTGCCGAAGCGGCCCTCGAGGGCCGTAAGGATCGCTGCGAGCTGCTCCGGCCGGACGATGATGGCGAGGCCGCCGCGCGGCTTGACCATGGCGGCAGCACTCCGGAGCCAGCTTTCGAACAGCCCGTCCTCCATGACATGCGCCTGCCGCTTCAGCGCGTCCGGTGTCGGCCGGTGATGTGCAGGATTGAAGGGCGGGTTCATGATGACGAAGTCGAGCGAGGCGTCGGCAAGGCCTGCCTCGGTGCGTGCCTTGCCGGAAAGGCCGACATCGGCGACGAGCACCGACGCGCGCTCGCGCAGCGAGGCGTTGCCGGGATAAGCGAGCGTCGCCTCGGCGAAGCGCGCCATCTCCGTGGTGAGCTCGACAAGTTGTACCTTGGCCTGCCTGCAGCGCGACGCAACCGCAAGGCCGGCAGCACCCGCACCTGCGCCGAAATCGGCAAGCCGGCCGGCGAACGTGCTCGGCACGGCGGCTGCCAGCATCAAGGCGTCCATGCCGGCGCGGTGGCCGCTGTCGCTGGGCTGCACCAGCCAGAAGTCGCCGCGATGGAATGCGTCCACCGTATGCGGTGGCAAGTCCAGATGTTTTGCGGGTGGCGGTTCGGCTGTCACTTCCGGCGAATTTCGTGCTCGATGCCGGCGTCGGCAAGAAGCTGCCGTGCTTCGTCGGCGTCGTCGGCATCGATCATGATCCGGCGCGGCAGGATGCCGATCGAACCGTCGAGCACGCTCATGTTCTCGTCGGCGGTGAAGCTGCCGATGCCGGCGTCGCGCAGCAGTGCCTCGACGAAGGAGATGATGACGGCGTCATTGGTGCGGATGAGTTCGATCATCTCAGGAAATTCGCAGTTTGGAGCGGCGAAGTAAACGCTGCCTGTTGCACCGCGCCAATTCGCCACTTGCGGGCACGGTGCATGCCGCCCTAGAATCGCCTAAGAGCTACGCGCGCGACCACGCGCCTGTGTAATTTGGGAGTGTTGGCCTTGGGTGTCGTTCTCAACATCGAGAAGGGAAAGCGGGACGCTGCGTCGATCAAGGACCTGATCGACCTGACGTCCGCCGACATGGGGCGGGTCAACGAGCTGATCCTGTCCAAGGCCGGCTCCGACGTCGAGATGATCCCCGAGGTGGCCAACCATCTGATCTCCTCCGGCGGCAAGCGCCTGCGCCCGATGCTGACGCTCGCTGCGGCGCAGATGTTCGGCTACGCCGGCGAAAACCACGTCAGGCTCGCGACCTCCGTCGAGTTCATGCACACGGCGACGCTGCTGCATGACGACGTCGTCGACGAAAGCGACCTGCGCCGCGGCAAGAAGACGGCGCGCACCATCTGGGGCAACCAGGCGAGCGTGCTCGTCGGCGACTTCCTGCTCGGCCAGGCCTTCCGCATGATGGTCGAGGTCGGTTCGCTGGAAGCGCTCGACATCCTGTCCTCCGCTGCCTCGATCATCGCCGAGGGCGAGGTGATGCAGCTGGCCGCCGCCAAGAACCTCGACACCACCGAGGACGAACATTTCGCCGTCATCAAGGCAAAGACCGCTGCCCTGTTCTCGGCCGCCGCCGAAGTCGGTCCGGTCATTGCCGGCGCGTCGAAGAACGACAAGGCAGCACTGCGCTCATACGGCATGAATCTCGGCCTTGCCTTCCAGCTCATCGACGATGCGCTCGACTATGGCGGGTCGAGCAAGGACCTCGGCAAGAATGTCGGCGACGACTTCCGCGAGGGCAAGGTCACGCTGCCGGTGATCCTGAGCTATCGCCGCGGCACCACTGCCGAACGCGCCTTCTGGAAGAGCGCGATCGAGGAGGGCAAGACTGACGATGCGGCGCTGGAGAAGGCCGTCGGCCTGATGGTGCGCCACGGCGCCATCGCCGACACGATCGGCCGCGCCAGCCATTTCGGCGAGATCGCCCGCGATGCGCTGGCCCCGCTGGAGCAGACGCCGCAGAAGTCGGCCCTCATCGACGTCATCGATTTCTGCATAAGCCGCGTCGTTTGAGGCAGGCTTCCACCTGCCGTTGGTTCAACATTGTGAATTCGTTGAGCCGCCTGTCGTATTGTGAAGCCGGTGCGGATTGAAGCGTGACCCCAAAAAGGCCATGCTTGGCGCCGACAAGCGGTTGCGACCCGGCCACCGGCTGGACGACCGTAGGACCTTGGTAGGAAGGATTTTCATGCGGCAGCGACGCGCGATCTGGCTGTTGGGCCTTGCGGCTCTGGCGGGCTTTACTGCCCTGACCCAGCCTGGATATGCCAAACAGCTCACCGAACCGGTCGAGATCAGTTCGTTTTCCGGCGCCTATCTCGCGGCCCGCACCGCCGAGGCCGACGACGACCTGGACAGCGCAATTGCTTATTACAAGCGCGCTTTGGCCTTCGATCCCGAAGATGCCGCCCTGCAGCAGAGCCTGATGCTGGCGCTGATCGCGCAAGGCCGCTTCGATGAATCGCTGCCTTATGCCGAGATGCTGAAGACAGTTCCCGACGTGGAGCGTTTCTCGCGCCTGGCGCTTGCCGTCGATACCTTCCGCAAGAAGGATTACGAGGGCGCGGAGAAGTGGCTCAAGCTGGCGCTCGAATCCGACCTCGACCGGTTGATCACAGGCGTCATGACCGCCTGGGCCAAGCAGGGCGAGGGCAAGGCCGGCGACGGGCTGCAGTTCCTCGACAAGCTCGAAGGCCCGGAATGGTACGAGCTGTTCAAGACCTACCACCGCGCTTTGATCGCCGAGACCGCCGGCCAGAAGGACAAGGCGGACGAGATCTATCGCGCCACCATCGACAATCTCGGCGCCGGCAGTGCGGCACCGGAGACCTGGATGCGCGCCGCCGAATCCTATGCCGGTTTCCTGGCCCGCACCGGCAAGAAGACCGAGGCGCTGGCCATCCTCGACCGCGCCGACGAGTTTGCCCCCGGCAAGCTGCCGATCGCTTCCTTGCGCGAAAAAATCACCAAGGGCGAGAAGATCGGCCCGCTGGTCGCCAACCCGCAGGATGGTGCTGCCGAAATCCTGCTCAACCTGTCGACGGCGCTGAACCGTGGCGGCGGCGAACCCTTCGTCCGGCTCTATCTGCAGTATGCGCTTGCGCTGAAGCCGGAGAGCGACGAGCTGCTGGTGCAGCTCGCAGCCATTGCCGAGCAGCAGCAGAATGGCGAAGAGGCGATCGCGCTTTACCGCCGCGTGCCCGCAGCCTCGCCGCTCAAGCGGCTGTCGGAATTGCAGCTCGGCCTCAACCTCGCCGATCTCAAGCGCCATGACGAGGCGATCAAGCATCTCAAGGCACTGGTCGACGCCAACCCCGACGACATGCGCGGCTATCTCGCGCTTGGCGGGGTCTATGCCTCGACCGACAATTACCGCGCCTCAGCCGATGTCTACGACAAGGCGGTCAGCGTGCTGAAGACGCCAACCAACACCAACTGGAACGTCTTCTACCAGCGCGGCATCGCCTATGAGCGGCTGAAGGAATGGCCCAAGGCAGAGCCGAATTTCCGTGAAGCGCTGAAGCTGTTCCCCAACCAGCCGCAGGTTCTGAACTATCTCGGCTATTCCTGGGTCGACATGAACATGAATCTCGAGGAAGGCCTCGGGATGATCAAGCAGGCCGCCGACCTGCGCCCGAGCGACGGCTACATCATCGATTCGCTGGGCTGGGCCTACTACCGACTTGGCAAGTTCGAGGACGCGGTGCGCGAGCTCGAGCGCGCGGTGTCGCTGAAGCCGGACGATCCGGTGCTCAACGACCATCTCGGCGACGCCTACTGGCGTGTCGGGCGCAAGCTCGAAGCGACATTCCAGTGGAGCCATGCCCGCGACATGAAGCCGGAGCCGAAGATCCTGGCCGATGTCGAGCAGAAGCTCGCCAAGGGCCTGCCGGACCTGCCGGAGAAGCCGACGGCGCTGGAAGCCCCTGCCAAGCCGATCTCGGTCAAGCCGGCAGCCCCTGCCCAGGACAGCCAGAAGAAGAGCGAACTGGAAACGCCTGCAGTCGAACCGGCGGCCCAGGTGATCCCAGCCGCCTACAAGGTGCAGCGTGGGCAATCGCTGTGGTCGATCGCCAATGACGTGCTCGGCAATGGTGACCGCTATCGCGAGATCCTCGATCTCAATCCGCAGCTGCGCGGCGATCCCGCGCGGCTGGCACCGGGCCAGGAGCTTCAGCTGCCGGGCAAGTGAGCCGATTGCGCGGCGGTCGTCTTTGCACCGCAGCTTGACCCTAACAATCGGGCGGAATAGGACGGGGCCTTCTGTGGCCCCGTTTTCTTGCGGGGCGCGCGCCAATGATCGAGCTTTGCCCGTGACCGACCAGATGCCTGCCCACATGCACCCCAGCCGCTCGTTCCAGGGCCTGATCCTGACGCTGCACAATTACTGGGCCGAACACGGTTGCATCATCCTGCAGCCCTACGACATGGAAGTGGGCGCGGGCACGTTCCACCCGGCAACGACGTTGCGTGCGCTTGGACCCAAGCGCTGGAACGCAGCCTATGTCCAGCCTTCGCGCCGCCCCAAGGACGGCCGCTACGGCGAGAACCCGAACCGGCTGCAGCACTATTACCAGTACCAGGTCATCCTGAAGCCGAACCCGTCCAACCTTCAGGAGCTCTACCTCGGCTCGCTCAAGGCGATCGGCATCGATCCGCTTGTCCATGACATCCGCTTCGTCGAGGACGACTGGGAAAGCCCGACGCTGGGCGCCTGGGGCCTCGGCTGGGAATGCTGGTGCGACGGCATGGAAGTGTCGCAGTTCACCTATTTCCAGCAGGTCTGCGGCATCGAATGCGCGCCCGTCGCCGGCGAGTTGACCTATGGTCTCGAACGGCTTGCGATGTATGTGCAGGGCGTCGACAATGTCTACGACCTGAACTTCAACGGCCTCGAAGGCGACGACAAGGTCACCTATGGCGACGTCTTCCTGCAGGCCGAGCAGGAATATTCCAGGCACAATTTCGAGCATGCCAACACCGCGATGCTGCTCAAGCATTTCGAGGATGCCGAAGCCGAATGCAGGTCGCTGCTCGCTGCCGGCGCGCCGGCCGATGGCGGCAATCTGGCCCAGCACAGGATGGTTTTCCCGGCCTATGACCAGTGCATCAAGGCGAGCCACGTCTTCAACCTGCTCGACGCGCGCGGCGTGATCTCGGTTACCGAACGCCAGAGCTACATCCTGCGCGTCCGCAACCTGTCCAAGGCCTGCGGCGAGGCTTTCCTGCTGACCGAAGCCGGCGGCCTGGCGGCTTGACGGCTTTACCTTCCCTTGTCGGGGAGGTCGCCGTGAAGTGGCCATCAGGCAGCAGCGAGTTCCAGCCCCTCCGGAAGGCGGGGTTGCAGCGTTTCGCCATTGATCGTCTGCAACGCCTTGCGCACGCCGGGCATCCGGAATTCGGCCGGGGCCGCCACATGCATGGCGAGCAGGGCGCTGAGGCTGAAGATCTGGAGCAGGGCAGAGGCGGTTTTCATTGTCGTTCGGCCAATAGGTGTCTGTCTGAGCGTGGGTCGCTCCAGCGCAGCATCCGGTTCATGGAAATCTTCATCCCTAGGACGATTGTCCCGGCCACGGTCCGACAGCTCGACGGAATTTTGCCGATCGCGTTCGGGCCGATCGCGTTCGGGAAGTGACAGCGGGCGGCTGAGTTGCTATGCCGCGCGGACCATTTCCGCGTGAGCCCGTCCGATGCCCGATCTGCTTTTAGAGTTGCGTTCCGAAGAAATCCCCGCGCGTATGCAGCGCAAGGCGGCGGGTGACCTCAGGAAGATGCTGACCGACGGTCTTGTCGAGGCGGGTCTGACCTATGAGGCGGCACGCGAATACTGGACGCCGCGCCGTCTGACGCTCGACATCAGGGGGCTGACGGCCCGCTCCAAGGACATCCATGAAGACCGCAAGGGCCCGAGCACCAAGGCGCCGGAAGCGGCGATCCAGGGTTTTCTGCGCAGCGCCGGCCTGAGCTCGATATCCCAGGCGCATGTCCACAGCGATCCCAAGAAGGGCGATTTCTATGTAGCCCATATTTCCAAGCCCGGCCGCTCGGCGGAGGAGATCATCGCCGAGCTGGTGCCGGCGATCGTCAAGACCTTCCCCTGGCCCAAATCGATGCGCTGGGGCCCGGCCTCGGCCAAGCCGGGCAGCCTGCGCTGGGTGCGCCCGCTCCAGTCGATCGTCTGCACCTTCGGCCCCGAGACCGAGGAGCCGGTGGTCGTCGACTTCGAGGTTGACGGCATCCGTTCCGGCAACGTCACCTTTGGTCATCGATTCCATGCGCCCGAGGCAATCACCGTGCGCCGCTTCGACGACTACGCCGCCAAGCTCGAGGCCGCCAAGGTCGTCATCGACGCCGAGCGCCGCAAGGAGATGATCTCCGCCGATGCGCGCAACCTCGCCTTCGCCAATGGCCTCGAACTCGTCGAGGATGAAGGGCTGCTGGAAGAGGTTTCCGGCCTCGTCGAATGGCCTGTTGTGCTGATGGGCACTTTCGAGGACACGTTCCTCGAGATCCCGGCCGAAGTCATCCGGCTGACCATCCGCGCCAACCAGAAATGCTTCGTCACGCGGCCGCAGGGCAGCGAGGACGCGCTTTCCAACCACTTCATCCTGACCTCGAACATCGAGGCCAAGGATGGCGGCAAGGAGATCGCGCATGGCAACGGCAAGGTGGTGCGCGCCCGCCTTTCGGACGCGCTCTATTTCTGGAAGACGGACCAGGGCGACCTGCCCGATCTCGATACGCTGAAGCAGTCGGCCGAAGCCTTCGGCCTCGATATCCACAAGCCGCTCGACCAGCGCATGGCCCGCCTTGACCATCTTGGCGTGACCTTTCATGCCAAGCTCGGCACGCAAGGGCAGCGCGTCCAGCGCATCCGCGGGCTCGCCCGTGAGATCGCGCCGCTTGTCGGTGCCGAGCCGAAGCTGGCCGACCGCGCCGCAGTGCTCGCCAAAGCAGACCTTCAGACCGAGGTCGTCGGCGAGTTCCCCGAACTGCAAGGCGCCATGGGCCGCAAATATGCGCTGCTGCAGGGCGAAAGCCCGTCGGTGGCAGCGGCGATCGAGGAGCACTACAAGCCGCAGGGTCCCTCCGACCGCGTGCCCGCCGACCCGGTTTCGGTTTCGGTGGCGCTGGCCGACAAGCTCGACACGCTCGTCGGCTTCTGGACCATCGACGAAAAGCCGACGGGGTCGAAGGACCCCTATGCGCTGCGTCGTGCCGCACTCGGCATCGTCAGGATCATCCTGTCGGCGCGGGGCAAGCTGCCGCTGCAGGCATTGTTCGATGCGGCGCTGCGTCAGCTCGATGAGAGCTCCATCGCCAAGAAGCTCGCCGCGTTCGAGGCAAAGCAGGACGCGATCGACAGCGGCGATGTCGACGGCGAACAGGATGTCGACAATGCGCTGGCTGCCTATGAGGCGGAGCTGCGCAGGGAAACGATCGACCGTGCCGCGCCGCTCAAGGCCGACCTGATCGCCTTCTTCCATGACCGTCTCAAGGTCTATCTGCGCGAGCTTGGCGCCCGCCACGATCTTATCGACGCCGTCATCACGCCGGAGGCCGACGACCTGTTGACCATCACCCGGCGTGTCGAAGCGCTGGGTCACTTCGTCGACAGCGAGGATGGCAAGAACCTGCTCGCCGGCACTAAGCGCGCCGCCAACATCCTGGCCGCCGAAGAGAAGAAGGGGACCGCGGTTGCCGACGCCGTCGACCCGGCTCTCTTCCGCGAAGAGGCGGAAAAGGCGTTGTTCGCGCCGATGAATCAGGCTGTCAGCGAAGCTGCCCAGGCGATTCGGAACGAAGACTTTTCCGGCGCCATGCGCGCCCTCAGCGTGTTGCGTGAACCCGTCGATTCATTCTTCGAGAAAGTTCTCGTCAACGACGACGACGTTGCCGTGCGTGCCAACCGCCTGGCGCTGCTCGCGCGCATCCGTGCGGCGACCGACCAGGTCGCCGATTTCTCAAAGATCGCGGGATAGGCTGGGGCGGCGCGAGCCGCCCTTTCCATTCAGTCGAGCAGGCGAACCTTGACGCTCTGGCGATAGACCTGGACCTCGATCAGCGGCTCGCCGTGAAGGATGGCGCTGCGCGTCGAGTTGTTCATCGCGCCAGGCTTGTTCAACAGCTGCTCGAAGCGCGCACGCTTGGCATTGCTGGTGAACCAGTCGTCGAGGTCGTCTTCCTCGTCGGTCTGGATGTGCCGATGCACATTGGCGCGGTCCTGCCGCACGACCTGGGCGGCGCTGTCGAGCGCGTAGCCGTCGCTGGCCTGATGGTCCTTCTCGGAGATCCGCGCGACATAGGTGCCGAGCAGCTGATCGGCCTGTGCCACGCCTGTGCCGGAAAGCAGCATGGCCAGGAGCCCCGCTGCGATGCTGCGACCTGCCTTCATGGATCAACCCCTTGCCCAGATTGCCGATATGTTGCCGCGACGGTGCACAACGACGGCGTGACGGTCAAGCCGGCCTATTCGGTTTTGACATGGGCTGGCGCTGGGTCGATCGGGGTTCCGTCGGGCGCAACAGGCAAGGGCGACTGGTCGCCGGTCGCGGCCTGCTGGGCGGGCACGGCTTCCGCGGCAACGGGTGCGCCAGCCGACGTATCAGGCGACGCTGAACCAACCTCGCCGCCGCGGATGACCATCAGCTCAGGCCCCATCTTATGGTTGGTGCTTGTCGGTTCGGCTTCGATCGCCGCGACCTTGCCGGCGTCGACCTGGGCAGCGCCGAGCGCGACGATCGACCTGCTGGCCGATTTCGGGGCGTCGACGCTGACCGATGACGGGCTGGCCGCACTGGCTTCGACGATGACGATCGAAGATGCGTGAGCCGTACCGGACGCGGCGATGCCGGCAACAAGAAACGCAGCACAAAGGCGCATTTGACCCTCGGAGTTGAACCAACTTCAAGGAGCAATGTAGCAGCAGGGCGGTTGCAACCCGATTTCGAAGATGCGGTGCATTTTAGGCAATGCCGGAAATCTTGGCGGTGGCGCACTTGTCGCATGGGGCGGCGCGGAGTAGGGACCGGGCATGCAACAGGAAGCTGAGACGTGGCGGAACTGATCGCAGCCGACAAGGCGATGGACGCGGCACTTGCGCTGCTCGGCGCCGGCGAGGTGGTGGCCATACCAACCGAGACCGTCTATGGCCTGGCAGGTGACGCGACCAATGGCGAGGCCGTCGCCCGCATCTTCGAGGCCAAGGGCCGGCCGCGCTTCAACCCCTTGATCGCCCACGTTGCCGACATGGCCATGGCCGAGCGCATCGGCGTGTTCGACCCGCTGTCGCGCAAGCTGGCGGAACAATTCTGGCCCGGACCTCTCACGCTGGTGGTTCCGCTGCGTCCCGGTTCGGGCATCCATCCGCTGGTGACAGCAGGGCTCGAGACCATTGCGCTGCGTATGCCCAAGGGGTTCGGCGGCACGTTGATATCACGGCTCGGCCGGCCGCTGGCGGCCCCCAGCGCCAACAGCTCGGGCAAGATCAGCTCGACCAGCGGCGAGGCGGTGGCCAGCGATCTCGGGGCGCGTATCCCGCTCGTCGTCGACGGCGGTTCGACGCCGGTCGGGCTGGAATCGACGATCGTCAAGGTCGAGGACGGCCGCGTGCGGCTGCTGCGCCCCGGCGGCGTTCCGGCAGGTGACATCGAAGAGGTGGCCGGTGCGCCGCTGCTGCGCGGCGTGACCGCCGGCATCGAAGCGCCCGGCATGCTTGCCTCGCACTACGCGCCGGGTGCTGCGATGCGGCTCAATGCCGACGCTGTCGCGGCAGGCGAGGCGCTGCTGGGTTTTGGCCCGCGCCGTGCCGATGGCTGGCAACAGGCCCGCGCCTTCCTCAATCTGTCCGAGACAGGCGACCTGCGCGAAGCGGCGACAAATCTCTTTGCGCATCTCCAGGCGCTCGACCGCAGCGGCGCCGAGCTGATCGCCGTCGAGCCGATACCGTTCGACGAACTCGGCGAGGCGATCAACGACAGGCTGGCGCGCGCCGCTGCCCCTCGTGACAATCCTCACGTCTGAACTTAGCTTTCGTCATATGACCCAGAATCTTCCCGGCCTCGATCCCGCGCTTGCCGAGCGCTTCGCTGCCATCGTCGGCCTGCGTTATGCGGTGCGCGCGGAAGGCGACATCGAACCTTATGTGCATGAGCCGCGCGGCCTGTTCACGGGTGCCAGCTCGCTGGTGCTACGCCCGGCAAATGTCGAGGAGGTGAGCGCTATCATGAGGCTCGCCACCGAAACGGGGACGCCGATCGTGCCGCAGGGCGGCAATACCGGCCTCGTCGGCGGCCAGGTGCCGGATCGTTCGGGCGGCCAGATCGTGCTGTCGCTGTCGCGCCTCAACCGCATCCGCGAGATTGATCCGGTCTCCAACACCGTCATTGCCGAGGCCGGCGTCGTGCTCGACGTGCTGCACAAGGCAGCCGACGAGGTCGACCGGCTCTATCCCCTGTCGCTGGCGTCGCAAGGGTCCTGCCAGATCGGCGGCAATCTGTCGTCCAATGCCGGCGGCACCGGCGTGGTGGCCTATGGCAATGCGCGCGAGCTGTGCCTTGGCGTCGAGGTGGTGCTGCCGACCGGCGAGGTGCTCGACGACCTGCGCAAGCTGAAGAAGGACAACACCGGCTACGACCTCAAGAACCTGTTCGTCGGCGCCGAAGGCACGCTCGGGGTCATTACGGCGGCGGTGCTGAAGCTCTATCCCAAGCCCAAGGGTCGCGAAGTCGCCTGGGTCGGGCTGGCGTCGCCAGAGGCAGCGCTCGCCTTGTTCGACCGCGCCCAGGACATGGCCGGCGGCGCGCTGACGGCGTTCGAGCTGATCGGCCACCGGCCGATGGAATTTGCCATGCGCCACATTCCCGATGCGCGGCCGCCGCTGCAAGGCGACTGGCCCTGGCAGGTGCTGATGGAAATCTCCTCGGGCCGCTCGGCCGAGGACGCGCGCGCGCTGATCGAGGACATCCTCTCGGCCGGCTTCGAGGCCGAGCAGGTCGGCGATGCGGCGATTGCCGCAAGCGTTGCCCATGCCAACGAGTTCTGGCGCCTGCGCGAGATGCTGCCGGAAACGCAGAAGGTGGAAGGCGCGTCGATCAAGCACGACATCTCTGTGCCGATCGCCAGTATCCCCGCCTTCATCGCACAAGGTGCTGTCGCTGTTGCCAGCGTCTGCCCGGAGGCGCGCGTTGTCTGCTTCGGCCACATGGGCGACGGCAATCTGCACTACAACGTCTCGCAGCCGGTCGGCATGGCAGCCGACGCGTTCCTGGCGCTCTACCGCGACATGAACAAGGCGGTGCACGACGTCGTACGCGCCATGAACGGCTCGATCTCGGCCGAACATGGCATCGGCCAGCTCAAGCGCGATGAGCTCATTGCCACGGCGCCGCCGATCGCCATCGAGCTGATGCGCCGCGTCAAGGCGGCGTTCGATCCCGCCGGCATCATGAACCCCGGCAAGACGATTTGAACGTCTCTGGTGGTATTCCGATAACCATCGCCGAGATCAGCAAAATTTAACCCAATTTCTTAAGCGGGGCGGTAAGGTCACCCCGCTAGTGTCCTTCCTAACGAGACCGGGAAAACTGGTCCGGAGAGACCGGAAACCGGCTCTCAGGAGATAACAGGAAGGCACACCATGAACACCGGACTGAAGCCAGTCTGGGCGGGACGCAACATGCGCCTCGACCCGTTCCGCTTGCCGCAGATGGTCAGCTACGCGACGCGTGACGACCTTGGCGACGTCACCTTCACCATCGATCACCGCGGCGCGGTGATCCGCCGCCTGCTGGCGCTCAGCGGGCTGCCGGCGACGATTGCGCTGCCGGCGCGCGCGTTCCGCGGCGTTGCGGCCCGTGCGATGGAAGACGAGGACCTGAACGTCACGGTGACGCTGGAACTGCTGCACAACGATCCGATGCTGTCTGTGCCGCTTCTGGTCGCCGACGATCTCGACGACGTTGCCGCCGACTGGCGCGCCTGGGCCGACTATTACAGCCTGCCCATGCTGCTGATCGAGGCGGACGGCGTTGCCCGCACGCTCGAGGAGTCGCTCGGCGCGGCGATCAAGACCCTGCCGGCGCAGGACCGACGCAAGGGGCGCGTCTCCAGGATGCGCAGGCCGCGTTTCCTCGCCCGCCGCAAGTCGGGCGCGCTCGGTGTCCGCCTCGTCATCGACGGCGAAGAGATCATCGCCCGGGCGTGACGCAGAGATCTAGATCAGCGGCTTCAGCGCCACCCAGGCGCCGCCGCAGATCAGGCCGATGAAGATGATCCAACCGATCTGGCCGTTCGACCTGAACAGCCTGAGGCACTGGTCGGGATTGTCGATGTCGAGCACGACGATCTGCCTGATCATGTGTGCGCCGGCGGCGACAAGACCGGCGAGTGCCGGCATCGGCACCTGGGCGATGGCAAAGGCCGTCGCAAACAGCAGCAACGCCCCGGCATAAAGCCCGAACAGCCATGACTTGGTGTTTTCGCCGAAGAAGCGTGCGGTCGATTTCACGCCGACAAGCGCGTCGTCTTCCTTGTCCTGGTGCGCATAGATCGTGTCATAGCCGATCACCCACATGATCGAACCGAAATAGAGCAGCACGGCCGGGCCGTCTATGTCGCCGAATTCGGCTGCCCAGCCCATCAGCGCGCCCCAGGAAAAGGCGAGGCCAAGCACGAATTGCGGCCAGTTGGTGATGCGCTTCATGAACGGGTAGATTGCAACGATCGCCAGCGACGAGATGCCGAGCAGAATGGTGAAGCTGTTGAACTGCAACAGCACGACCAGTCCGACAAGCGCCTGCAGCACCAGGAACACCCAAGCCTGGCGGCGGCTGACCTGGCCCGAGGGCAGGGGGCGCGAACGCGTGCGCTCGACCTGGGCGTCGATGCCTTCGTCGACGATGTCGTTGTAGGTGCAGCCGGCGCCGCGCATCGCCACCGCTCCGATGAGGAACAGCACCAGGAACGAAGGCGAAGGCAGCAGCGACATCAGGCTGTCACCCGGCCGCGCATAAGCGCTCGCCGCCATCGCCGCCGACCACCAGCATGGCCACAGAAGCAGCACCCAGCCGATCGGCCGGTCCCAGCGCGCGAGCTGGGCGTAAGGCCACAGCCCACGTGGCAAGGCACGGTAGACCCAGTGACCGCTGGGAGCATCGGCGACCCGGCCCTGGCCGGCTTTTGATTGGATCTGTTCCATGTCATGGGAGTGCCAGCGGCGTGGGCAGGCGTCAAGCCGACGATTTGTCCGTGTTTGGCAGCGCTGCAGCTTGACCTCGTCCCTCCCGGCCACTAGCGGGTGCATCACGTCAAGCATCGGCAAGAGGTCAAGCGCATGAACATCCTGCTCATCGGTTCCGGCGGCCGCGAACACGCACTGGCCTGGAAGCTTGCGGCCTCGCCGATGCTGACCAGGCTTTATGCCGCGCCGGGCAATCCCGGCATCGCCCGGGAAGCCGAACTGGTGGCGCTCGATATTGCCGACCACGCCGCCGTCGCAGCCTTCTGCAAGGACAAGGCGATCGACCTCGTCGTCGTCGGCCCCGAGGGCCCGCTGGTCGCCGGCATCGGCGACGATCTGCGCGCCGCCGGCATTCGTGTCTTCGGTCCCTCGAAGGCTGCCGCACAGCTCGAGGGGTCGAAGGGCTTCACCAAGGATCTTTGTGCCCGCTACGGCATTCCGACAGCTGCCTATGGCCGTTTCGACAATGCCGGCGACGCCCGTGCCTATGTCGAGAAGACGGGCGCGCCGATCGTCATCAAGGCCGACGGCCTCGCCGCCGGCAAGGGCGTGACGGTGGCGATGACGCTGGACGAGGCGCTGGAAGCCGTCGACGCCTGTTTCGAAGGTGCCTTCGGCGGTGCCGGCGCATCTGTCGTGGTGGAAGAATTCATGACCGGCGAGGAGGCGAGCTTCTTCTGCCTGTGCGATGGCAAGACGGCGCTGCCCTTCGGCACGGCGCAGGATCACAAGCGTGTCGGCGACGGTGATGTCGGACCGAACACCGGCGGCATGGGCGCCTATTCGCCGGCGCCCGTCATGACGCCCGAACTGATCGAACAGACCATGCGCGAAATCATCGAGCCGACGATGCGCGGCATGGCTGAAATGGGTGCGTCGTTCTCGGGCGTGCTGTTTGCCGGCCTGATGCTGACCGACCAGGGTCCGAAGCTGATCGAATACAACACCCGCTTCGGCGACCCCGAATGCCAGGTGCTGATGATGCGCCTGAAGGAAGACCTTCTCGTGCTGCTCAACGCCGCCGCCGACGGCCAGCTGTCGCATGTCTCGGCGCGCTGGCGCGACGAGGCGGCGCTGACGGTGGTGATGGCGGCCAGGGGGTATCCGGGCACGCCGGAAAAGGGTTCGGTCATATCAGGCATCGACAGGGCGGAGGCCGCCGGCGCGCAGGTCTTCCACGCCGGCACCGCCGTCAGCGACGGCAAGATCGTCGCCAATGGCGGCCGCGTGCTGAACGTCACCGCCACGGGCAGCGATGTCAGCGAAGCGCAGCAGAAGGCCTATGCGGCTGTCGACGGGCTCGACTGGCCGGAAGGGTTCTGCCGCCGCGACATTGGCTGGCGTGCGGTCGAGCGCGAACAGCAGAAATAGTCGGCTGGACGCGGGGGCGACCGACTAGCGCTCGGCGCGGTCGCTCTCGGTCGAAGCGGTGGCGACCGGATCGAGCCTTGCGGCGTTCTGGCTGGCCACACGCACCACTTCGTCGCGCCTCAGTGCTGCGAATTCCGCCATGCCGTTGATGTAGCGGCTGGGTGCCGGTCTGAACGCCGGAAGTGCGCCGAGCACGGCCTTGTCCCAGCTCGAGCGCAGCGTCTCGGCAAGCAGGTCGAGACGCACCGGATAGGCGACCGAGGCATAGGTGATGCGGCTTTCGCCCTTCAGCCCCTCATCCCTGGCGATCGGCAGCGGCACATTGAGCATGAAGTCGTCTGTCGTTTCGACAAGCTGGCCGAACGGCCAGACCTGGCGCAGGCCTTCGGCGTCCATTGGTGCGACGTTCACATCTATGTCGTTGGGCGTGCCGGCGACGCGGTAGGGGCAGCGGCGTTCTCCGCAATTGGCCTGGGCCGAGAACTGCCACAGCGAATAGCGCTGCCAGTTGCCCTTCGGGAAATGGATGCCGATCTCGGGCTTGTAACGCGCATACCAGAGCGGCAGCCGCGACAGCAGCCGGTAGCGATAGCGGTTGTCGGCGATGTATCTGGAGGTCGTGCCGTTGGTGTAGAGGATCGGATAGCGGCCGGTGCGCAGGAAGATATGGCGCACGAACAACTCGGCGTCCTCGAGCGACATCCATTTGGTTGGGTCGTTTTCCTCGATGTCGATCGCCATCAGATCGTCGGGGCCGGGTTCGGCGAAATCGAGGAAGTTCTCGGCCTGCTCGATCGGGTTGCCGGGACGGGCAAGGTGGTAGGCACCCCATTTCAGCCCGAGCGCCTTGGCGACGACCTTGCGCGTGTGGAACAGCTCGCGGGCAACCGCATGTCGTTTCCACAGCGCCTTGCACAGCCTGTAGGCGGTTTCGTCGCCGGAGCAGGAATAGGCCGGGGGCAGTCCGTCGGAGGCCTTGTTGATGAAGCCGACGATGCGCTTGTCGCCCGACAGCTTCTGCCAGTCGATGGAATTGTATTCGTAGGCGTCGATGACCAGCGCCCGGTCGGACTTCTTCCATGGTTCGGAGAAGTCGGAGGCCGCAGCCGGCGCGGGGATGTGGTTTACCCAAGCGGCGGTCAGCGCTGCGAGCGCGAGGCGATGAAATCTAGACGCCAGTCCCCTCAAAAGGCGATCCTCGGTGATCGATATCAGATCGTGGACCGCCATGGTTAAGGAAATGCTGATGCGGCTCCACCGCCTGCAGGTTGAAAGCAAGCGCTTTTGGGGCCGATTGAGGCGTTATTCGAACGGATCGGGGGCGGGCTTGGTCGGCAGCGTGCCTTCGGCCGCGCGCTTGCGGTGATGGGCAAGCGAGCATTTCGGCGAGCACAGTATGCCGCGATCGGTCCAGTAGGCGGCGCCGTCTTCGATCTTGCCGCCGTGATACCAGAAGCCCTCGGAACGGTAGGGCAGGCCGCATTCGATGCAGCTGAAGGTGTCGGGCCGGGCGAGCATGGCGTCCTCGATGATTTTTGCCGGTTCTACCAAGCCGCACGCCTTGGCGCAAAGTGTGATGAAATTTGACGTTTACGTAAAAAGTCACTTCCCCTCGGCTCGGGAAGGCGGCTAGTGTGGAGGCCAAGCGGTGGTGAGGCCGCAAGCAGATCGTCAGGTGCAGGAGGAAGCATCATGTACCGCGCCCCGGTGGAAGAGATAGCGTTCGCGCTGAAGCATGTTGCCGGCCTCAAGGCCGCCATGGATGCCGGCACTTTCGGCGACCTTGGCGAGGATCTGGTCGACGCCATCCTTGGCGAGGCCGGGCGTTTCGCCAGCGAGGAGGTCGCGCCGCTCTACAAGGTCGGCGACCGCACCGGCGCCAAGCTCCGCGATGGGGCCGTCACCATGCCGCCGGGCTGGAAGGAGCTTTACAGGCACTGGACCGAAGGCGGCTGGAACAGCCTGAACGGCCCCGAGGAATATGGCGGGCAGGGCCTGCCGACGATGATGGGCGTGGCGACGCTCGAAATGTGGAACTCGGCTTCGATGGCTTTCGGCATCGGACCGACGCTGTCGATGGGCGCGGTCGAGGCGCTGGAAAAGCACGCATCGGAGGACCTGAAGTCGGCCTATCTGGCAAAGCTCGTCTCCGGCGAGTGGATGGGCACGATGAACCTGACCGAACCGCAGGCCGGTTCCGATCTGGCCGCCTTGCGCACCCGCGCCGAACGGTCGGGCGACGGCACCTATCGCATCTACGGCCAGAAGATCTTCATCACCTATGGCGAGCACGACTTCACCGACAATATCGTCCATCTGGTGCTAGCGCGGTTGCCCGATGCGCCGGCCGGCACACGCGGCATCTCGCTGTTTCTGGTGCCGAAATTCCTGCTCAACGAAGACGGTACGCCAGGTGCGCGCAACGACGTGTTCTGCTCTGGTATCGAGGAGAAGCTCGGCATCCACGCCTCTCCGACCTGCACGATGATCTATGGCGACGGCTTCGCCAAGGGCCGCGAACCGGGCGCTGTCGGCTGGCTGATCGGCGAGGAAAACCGCGGGCTCGCCTGCATGTTCACGATGATGAACAATGCCCGCCTGCTGGTCGGCATTCAGGGCGTGGCGGTTGCCGAGACGGCGTTCCAGAAGGCGCTCGCCTATGCCAATGAACGCCGCCAGGGCAAGGCGTCGTCCTACTCGGGCGAAGGCATGGCGCCGATCGTCCATCACCCCGACGTGCAGCGCAATCTTCTGACGATGAAGGCGCTGACCCAGGCCGCACGCGCCATCGCCTATTCCTGCGCCCATGCCATCGACATGGCGCGGGTGTCGGCCGGCGCCGACAAGGCGCATTGGCAGGACCGTGCCAATCTGCTGACGCCGCTGGCGAAAGCATTCTCCACCGATGTCGGCGTCGACGTTGCTTCGCTTGGCGTGCAGATCCACGGCGGCATGGGTTTCATCGAGGAAACGGGTGCGTCAGCTCTTTTGCGCGATGCCCGCATCGCCCCGATCTATGAGGGCACCAACGGCATCCAGGCGATCGACCTCGTCACCCGCAAGCTGCCGCTCGGCAATGGCGAGCATGTCTTCGGCTATGTCGGCGAACTCGATGGCATAGCCATTGCCGTCGCTGCGATGAACAGCGAGGCCTATGGCCGCACGGCGCTCATTCTCGAGCAGGCGCTCGACGACCTCCAGAGCGTCACGCGTCATCTGCAGAAGCAGCTTGGCGACGGCCGAACGGACGATGCGTTGGCCGGGGCCACGCCTTATCTCCGGCTGTTCTCCTTGGTTGCCGGTGGCGCTTATCTGGCGCGCGCCGCACTCGCCGACGGAGACGAGCGGCGCATCTCGCTGTGCCGGTTCTTTGCCGAAAACCTGCTTGGCGAGACCGCAGCACTCAAGGACCGTATCACCGGCGGCACGTCAAGCCTTGCCGCCGCCGCCAAAGCGCTGATCTCGGCGTAGCTTCTGGGACGAGGACCGACGTGACCGACCACATTCTCATCGAACGGCAGGGCGCCGTGCAGATCATCCGGATGAACCGTCCGGACAAGAAGAACGCCATCACCCGCGCGATGTATGCCGAGATGGCGGCGGCACTCGTCGCCGGCGACAAAGATCCGGCCGTGCGCTGCCACGTCTTCCTGGGCGTGCCGGGCGCGTTTTCGTCGGGCAATGACCTCGCCGACTTCATGGCGATCGCCACGGGCGGTGAGGGCGGCGGCGAGGTGTGGGAGTTCCTGCTCGCTTTGGCCGGCACCGAAAAGCCTGTCGTCTCGGGCGTCGACGGCATTGCGGTGGGCATCGGCACGACGATCAACCTGCATTGCGACCTGACCTTCGCCACGCCGCGTACGATGTTCCGCACGCCCTTCGTCGATCTCGGGCTGGTGCCCGAGGCAGGCTCGAGCCTGATCGCGCCGCAGTTGCTCGGCCTGCAGGGTGCCTTTGCCCTGCTCGGTCTGGGCGAGGGCTTCCCGGCCGAACGCGCGCTCGCTGCCGGGCTGATCTACAAGGTCGTGGCGGAAGACGAGCTCGAAGCAGCGACATTGGCAGCTGCCGGTGAAATCGCGGCCAAGCCGCCCGAGGCGCTCAAGATCGCACGCGACCTGATGCGCGGCGACCGGACCAAACTCGTCGAGCGCATCAAGGAAGAGGGCGCGCATTTCCGCGCCCGGCTGAAGTCGGACGAGGCGCGTGCCGCACTCGTCGCCTTCATGACGCGCAAGAAGGGCTGACCCCTTACCCGTCAGGGTCGGCGAACCGAAGCAGGGCGAACGGCTGGAGCGCGCTTCATCACCCCCAGCCCCTCCGCTTCAGGAGCGACCCTCCCCACAAGGGGAGGGTGAGAATCACGGATAGAGCCGATCCTTGTCCCAGCCACCGTCTTTCGTGCGCGTGAAGACGACACGGTCGTGCAGGCGGAAGGGGCGGTCGTGCCAGAATTCGATCTGGCTCGGCACGATGCGGAAACCCGACCAGTGCGGCGGGCGCGGGATGTCGCCGATGACATGGCGGGCGGTGTATTCGGCGACGGCCTTTTCCAGCGCGAAACGGCTTTCGAGCGGGCGCGACTGCTTCGAGGCCCAGGCGCCGATGCGGCTGCCGCGTGGGCGCGAGGCGAAATACTCGTCCGCCTCTGCATCGGTGACGATTTCGACCGGACCGCGCACACGGACCTGGCGGCGCAGCGATTTCCAGTGGAAACACATCGCGGCTTTCATGGTGGCGAGGATTTCGCGGCCCTTGGCGCTTTCGAAATTGGTGTAGAAGACGAAGCCATGTTCGTCGAATCCCTTGAGCAGCACCATACGCACGTCAGGCAGTCCGTCGGTATCGACGGTGGCCAGCGCCAATGCGGTGGGGTCGTTGGGTTCGCTGGCCGTGGCGTCCTTCAGCCAGGAGGCAAAGAGCTGGAAAGGCTCCGCAGCCTCCGTGAAGTCACCGCTTTTTAACTCTGTGTCCGTCATAGCTTTACTCGACCTGCCATTTCCGACCGGGAGAATGCCTATTGTCGCGCTTCGCGCAAGCCTTTGAGGGCCATTGCCTCCCACAATTCGGGTTCCGATCCTTCAAGGTGTTGCTGCTGCTCGGCCTGACGACGATCAGCGGGTGTGGCGCCGGCGGCTTCAGCCTCGAAAAGGCGGAGGTCGACCGCAGCCTCGTCACCAGCAAGGTTCCCGACGACGCAAACAGGACCACCGACGCGAATCGACTGTCCGACGAGACGACGATCCGCAATGCGGTTTCATCCGTCGACGTCGACGAGATGAAAGGCCAGCCGATTCCCTGGGCCAATGCCGAAACCGGTTCGCGCGGCGCGATCACGGCGCTTGTCGAAAGCAAGGAACGGGGCGTGCTATGCCGCGAATTCGCCGTTTCGCGCGAGAGCTTCGACGGGGTCGGCCTGTTCAGGGGCGAGGTCTGCGCCGCCGGTTCGGGCACCTGGCAGATGCTGTCTTTCGCGCCCGCCTGACGGTTGCGGCGTTCAGCCTCTGGAATTTCTTCCTAGCCGAGCGCATATAGGAAGCAACAAACCCTTTTCTCTCTCGTGGATTGACGTAATGCGCGACCCCTATGAGGTGCTGGGCGTTGCCAAGAACGCCTCGGCCAAGGACATAAAGGCGGCTTTCCGCAAGCTCGCCAAGAAACACCATCCGGACCAGAATCCGGACGATCCCAAGGCCAAGGAGCGTTTTGCCGCCGCCAACCAGGCCTATGAGATTCTCGGCGACGAGAAGAAGAAGACGGCTTTCGACCACGGCGAGATCGACGCCGAGGGCAAGCCGCGCTTCCATGGCTTCGAAGGTGCTGGCGGCGGCGACCCGTTCGGCGGCTTCCGCCGCCAGCAGACGGGACCCGGTGGGTCGCGTTTCGAGTTCCGCTCCGGCGGCCCGGGTGGCGCGTCCTTCGACGCCGGCGACATCTTCAGCCAGATCTTCGGCGATTCCTTCGGCCAGCGTGGTCATGGTGCCGGCATGGGCGGAGGCGCGGGTGCCCAGCGCGCGCAGCCGGGCGGCGACGTCAATGTCACGCTCGACGTCACCATCGAAGAGGCAGCGACCGCACCCAAGGTGACGGCGATGTTCCCCGATGGCCGCAAGATGGCGGTGAAGCTGCCGGAATTCGTCGAGGACGGCCAGACGATCAGGCTCAAGGGCCAGGGCGAGCAGGGCCTGGGCGGTACCGGCGACGCGCTGGTCAAGATCAGGTTCCGTCGCCATCCGCGCTACCGCGTCGAGGGCAGGGATCTGCATGTCGACCTGCCGGTGAGCCTCAAGGAGGCGGTGCTCGGCACCAAGGCGGCGGTGGAAACGCCGACCGGCCGGCTGGCGGTGAAGATCCCCGAATGGTCGAGTTCCGACAAGGTGCTGCGCCTCAAGGGCCGCGGCTTGCCGGAAAAGGCAGGCGGCCACGGCGACCTCTATGCCCATGTCCGCGTCATGCTGCCCGAAGGCGGCGATGCGGCACTCGAGGAATTGATGCGCAAGTCTGCCGACTGACGCAAGGCTTGCGTCATCTTTGCGGTCCATGGCCCTGGCTGCGACGAAGGTCGCATGAAAGCTTGAAGGTGCAGGTTGCCTATGCGATAGGCTCTGCAAAACAGTCAAAGCATTGGAGTGCGCTCATATGGCGGGTGGACAGGGCCTGATGGCCGGCAAGCGCGGCCTTATTCTCGGCGTCGCCAACAACAGATCGATTGCCTGGGGAATTGCCAAGGCCTGCGCCGACCAGGGCGCGGAGCTTGCCTTCACCTATCAGGGCGATGCGCTGAAGAAGCGCGTCGAGCCGCTGGCCGCCGAAATCGGCGCGTTCGTCTGCGGACATTGCGACGTCACCGACATGGCGACCATCGATGCCTGCTTCGAGACGCTGGAAAAGAAGTGGGGCAAGCTCGACTTCGTCGTCCATGCCATCGGCTTCTCCGACAAGGACGAGCTGACCGGCCGATATGTCGACACCAGCCATGCCAACTTCCTGCGCACCATGGACATCTCGGTCTATTCCTTCACCGCTGTCGCCCAGCGCGCCGAGAAGCTGATGACCGATGGCGGCTCGATGCTGACCATGACCTATTACGGCGCCGAAAAGGTGATGCCGAACTACAATGTCATGGGCGTTGCCAAGGCAGCTCTCGAGGCGAGCGTGAAGTATCTCGCCGTCGACCTCGGCCCGAAGGCGATCCGCGTTAACGCGATTTCCGCCGGCCCGATCAAGACGCTTGCCGCCTCCGGCATCGACGACTTCCGCTACATTCTGAAGTGGAACGAGTACAACGCGCCGCTGCGCCGCACCGTTTCGATCGAGGAGGTCGGCGATTCTGCGCTCTACTTCCTGTCGAACCTGTCGCGCGGCGTCACCGGCGAAGTGCACCACGTCGATTCCGGCTACCACGTCGTCGGCATGAAGGCCGTCGATGCGCCTGACATCGCAGCCGTGAAGGACTGATCCTTCCCGAACAGCATCGCCATGATCCCGCTCCTCTATGTCGTGCGCCATGGCCAGACGCCATGGAACGCCGAGCAGCGGCTGCAAGGGCAGGCCGACATCGACATCGATGCGGTCGGGCGCGAGCAGGCCGATCGCAACGGCCGCCGGCTTGCCGAGCTGATCGCTGATCCCAAGGCCTTCGATTTCATCGCGAGCCCGATGCGGCGCACCCGCGAGACCATGGAGCGGGCGCGGACGGTGATGGGGCTCGATCCCATGGCCTACCGCACCGATCCGCGCCTCGTCGAAGTGAACTTCGGCGACTGGCAGGGTTATACCTTCGCCGAGCTCGAGGCACGCCTGCCGGGCGCCAGCACGGCGCGCAAACACGACAAGTGGAATTTCGTTCCGCCGGGCGAAGAGGCCGAGAGCTACGAGATGCTGGCCTGCCGCATCCGTCCGTGGCTCGTCGAGCTTACGCAGCCGACGGTCTGCGTCACCCATGGCGGCGTGATGCGCGCGATCTTCCGGCTAGTCGAAGCCCTGCCCAAAAACAAAGCCGCGGCCCTGGAGATCCCCCAAGACCGCGTGCTGAGAGTGCAGGATGGCCGCCTCGACTGGCTGTAAAGCCCGAGGCCCGATTTCTGTTACTGCGGCAGTTCCATGTCGGTGATCAGGTTCTCGCCCTCGACCACGTCATAAGCGAGCAGGATGTCCATGCCCGGCTTGATGTTCTCGACGTCGAACTCGCCCGGCAGCTTGTAGGACTTGCCGTTGGAAAGCGTGATGGTGGACTTTTCCTTGTCGACCGACTTGACCTGACCTTCGGCTTCGGCAGCGAGCGCAGCGCCAGACATCATCAGCACGGCGGCAACGGCGCCAATAAGGGTACGCATTGTCGTCCTCTTTTTTCTGCGCCCCGCAAGGCGAGGCAAAATGTTAACGAGCGGTTGGAAGGAAGCAGAAACCAACCGAATGTGTCAAAACTAAAACTGCTGCGATCACGGTTTGACCACCGTTAATGCAGCCAATTGACCGCTTCGGGCCCATGCCGATACACAAAAGATGCCTGCCATCGGAGGGTTTGAGGCCGAAAAGCAATTTTACTTTTCGGGGGCATGCGTTAGAACGCGGCCATATCCGGAAAGGCCCGCTTGCATGTCGCACAACACCTTCGGCCATCTGTTTCGCGTCACCACCTGGGGTGAGAGCCATGGGCCGGCGCTTGGCTGTGTCGTCGACGGCTGCCCGCCCGGCATCCGCTTCACGCTGAAGGACATCCAGGACGAGCTCGACAAGCGCAAGCCCGGCCAGTCGCGCTTCGTCACCCAGCGCCGCGAGCCCGACGAGGTCAAGGTGCTGTCGGGCGTCGTCACGGACGACGACGGCGAGACCCTGATCTCGACCGGCACGCCGATCTCGATGCTGATCGAGAATGTCGACCAGCGCTCCAAGGATTATGGCGAGATCGCGCGGCAGTATCGACCCGGCCATGCCGACTACGCCTATGACGTCAAATATGGCCTGCGCGATCATCGCGGCGGTGGCCGTTCCTCGGCGCGCGAGACGGCGGCGCGCGTCGCTGCCGGCGCGATCGCCCGCAAGATCGTGCCCGGGCTGGTGGTGCGCGGCGCGCTGGTGTCGATGGGCACCAGGTCGATCGATCGCGCCAACTGGAACTGGGATTTCATCGGCAGCGCCGAAAACCCGTTCTTTACGCCGGACCCCGCCTCGGTCCAGGTCTTCGCCGACTATCTCGACGGCATCCGCAAGGCCGGATCGTCGGTCGGTGCGGTCATCGAGATCGTCGCAGAGGGTGTGCCGGCCGGCCTTGGCGCGCCGATCTATGCCAAGCTCGACCAGGACATCGCCTCCAATCTGATGTCGATCAACGCCGTCAAGGGCGTCGAGATCGGCAACGGCTTCGAGGCCGCGCGCATAACAGGCGAAGAGAATGCCGACGAGATGCGCATGGGCAATGACGGCACACCGCTGTTCCTGTCCAACAATGCCGGCGGCATACTGGGCGGCATTTCGACCGGACAGGACGTGATCGCGCGTTTCGCCGTCAAGCCGACATCCTCGATTCTGACGCCGCGCAAATCGATCGACAAGGACGGCAAGGACGTCGACGTCATGACCAAGGGCCGCCACGACCCGTGCGTCGGCATCCGCGCCGTGCCGATCGGCGAGGCCATGGTCGCCTGCGCCATCGCCGACCATTATCTGCGCCACCGCGGCCAGACCGGCAGAATCTAGGGGCAGGGGGAAACGGGGCAGCTGGGCAATTCTCCCAAGCTGCAAAAAACCCTACTGCCTTGCCGCCCGAATGACCTAATCTGCTCCACACCAACCACACGCACCGAGTGACCACGCCATGCCATACGACCAGAAGAAAGTTGTCGAAGCGCTGCGCGCCTTCGAGCGCGGCGAGATCGTGGTCGTCATGGACGATGACGGGCGCGAGAACGAAGGCGACCTGATCGTTGCCGCCGTCCACTGCACGGCGGAAAAGATGGCCTTCATCGTGCGCCACACCTCCGGCATCGTCTGCACGCCGATGCTCAAGGAAGACGCCCGGCGCCTCAACCTTGCGCCGATGGTGGCCGACAACGATTCCGCCCACACCACCGCCTTCACCGTCAGCGTCGACTTCAAGCATGGCACCACGACGGGCATTTCGGCCGACGACCGCACGCTGACCGTGCGCAACCTGGCCAATCCCAACGCCGGCGGCGGCGACTTCGTCCGCCCGGGGCACATCTTCCCGCTGATCGCGCGCGAAGGCGGTGTGCTGATGCGTTCGGGCCATACCGAAGCCGCGGTCGACCTGTGCAAGCTTGCCGGTCTGCCGCCGGTCGGCGTGATTTCGGAACTGGTCAATGACGACGGCACGGTCATGCGCGGCCCGCAGGTCGCGTCCTTTGCCGAAAAGAACGGGCTGCAGCAGGTATCCGTCGCCGACCTGATCGCCTATCGCCAGCGCCAGGAGACGCTGATCGAACGGGTCAACGCCTTCGAAATTGACACTCCGGCCGGCAAGGCCAAGGCCATCACCTACACGTTGCCGTGGGATTCGATGCATCATCTCGCCATCGTCTTCGGCGACATCCGCGACGGCGAAGAAGTGCCGGTGCGCCTGCACACCGAGGACGTCGTCACCGACGTGTTCGGTACCAGCAACAAGCTTGCCGACATCATGAAGACCTTCGGCGAGTGCAAGCGCGGTGTCATCGTCTATCTGCGCGAGGGCTCGGTCGGCGTCTCCAATCTCGGCCGCAACCGCCCGTCGGCGGAGCGCGAGGACCATGAAGAGGCGCGCCGGCGCGAGGATGAATGGCGCCAGATCGGCCTCGGCGCGCAGATCCTCAAGGATCTCGGCATCTCGTCGATCAACCTGGTCGCCTCGCGCGAACGCCACTATGTCGGCCTCGAAGGTTTCGGCATCCGCATCGCCAAGACCGAAATCCGCTGATTTCGGCACGCCTGCGGGGTAAAATGCCCCTAGCCGGGCGCGGATTGGCTCATCCCCGGGCGTGGATTGGCTCATCCCTCATGGTGATTGACATCCGCCTGATGCGGCGCATCCTCCTGTCCACCTCTTAGGGGAGAGTCGGGTATGTGGGATTTCAGCATCGGCCAGAGCTTGGCGATCATGGCACGCACCTGGCCGTTCATCGTGCTGCGCATGGTCGTCTATTTCGGCATCACGCTGGCCTATATCGTGGCAATGGGAGCGGGCGCCGGCGTCGGCTACGGCGTCGGCCACATCGCAACCGACCCTGAAGGGCCGGTTTCATTCGCCGTCTGGGGTGGCATCGCCGGCTTCGGCGTGGTGTCGGTCGCGGTCTACTGGATCCGCGAATACATCCTCTACATCGTCAAGGCCGGGCATATCGCCGTGATGGTCCATCTGATCGACGGGCGCGAGATTCCCGGCGGCCAGAACCAGATTTCCTATGCCCGCGAGGTCGTCACCGAACGCTTCACCGAAGCCAGCGTGCTGTTTGTGCTCGACCAGCTGGTGAAGGGCGTGATCCGCACCATCACCGGGCTGATCGGCGGCATCGCCGCTTTCCTGCCGATCCCCGGCCTCGACGGGCTGGTGCGGTTTCTCAACACCATCGTCCGCATGTCGCTGACCTATGTCGACGAGATCATCCTCGGCTACAACATCCGCATCGGCAGCAACTCGCCCTGGCAGAGCGCGCGGCAGGGCGTGGTGCTCTATGCCCAGAACGGCTCGACCATGATCAAGAACGCGGTCTGGCTGTCGCTCGTCGTCTGGGTCGTGTCGCTGTTCATCTTCCTGTTCATGCTGGCACCCGCAGGCGCCATTCTCTACTTCATGCCGGGCGAAATGGGCGGCTGGGCATTCGTGCTGGCGATCGTCTTTGCCTGGGCGTTCAAATCGGCGCTGATCGAACCCTTTGCCGTGGCATCGCTGATGCAGGTCTATTTCAAGGTCATCGAAGGCCAGGTGCCCAATCCGGAATGGGACCGGAAGCTGGAAGAGGCGTCGTCGAAGTTCCGCGAGCTCAAGGAAAAGGCTTTTGGCTCAGGCGAAGCGTCGCGCTGGGACGGGTCGGCAAAGAACGTCTGAAGGCAAAAGGCACGGTCCGCTGGTGCGTGCCGTGCCGTGAACCGTCTATTCGGCCGGAGCCGGGACGAGGCGCGACGTCGAACGCCGGAAGCTGGCTTGGCCGACAAGGGTGACGGCAAGGGCGATGAAGCCGGCGAGCATCGAGACGAAGAAGCCGCTGGTCGGGCCGAGATTGTCGATGAACCAGCCCGATGCCGAGGACCCTGCGGCCATGCCGATGCCGATGCCGGTGATTGCCCAGGTCATGCCTTCGGTGAGCTTGGACGACGGAACGATCTTTTCCACCAGCGCCATCGAGATGATGATGGTCGGCGAGACGGCGACGCCGGCGACGAACAGCACCACGGCCAGTGTCGGGATGCTGGCGACCATCATCAGCGGCAAGGTGGTGAGGGCGGCCAGTGCGATCGCCAGCAGCAACTGGCGCGGCAAGGCAAGCTTGAGCTTCAGCGCGCCGAAGGCGAGGCCGGCGACAAGCGAGCCGGCGGCATAGGCCGACAGCGCAAAACCGGCGGAGGCCTTGTCGCCCTGGGCTTCGGCAAAGGCGACGGCGGTCACTTCGGCGGTGCCGAAAATGGCGCCGATCGCGATCAGCGTCAGCACCAGGATCTGCAGCGAGCCGAGCCGGATGACCGACTTGCCGCCTGATTTATCCTGGGCGTGGACCGGCGGTTCCGTCGACGTCTGGGCCGCAAAGAGGAAATTGCCCAGCGCAAGCAGCGTCGTGGCGACAAGCGGACCGGCTTCCGGAAACAGGCCGACGCTGAGGCCGATGGCAACGATCGGGCCAGTCATGAAGATGACCTCGTCGACGACCGACTCGAAGGCAAAGGCGGTGTGCAGCTTCTGCGAGCCACGGTAGATATGTGTCCAGCGCGCGCGCACGAAAGCGCTCATGCTCGGCATGGTGCCGGCAAGCACGGCAAACAGGAACAGCGTCCAGCTCGGCGCGCGATAGTGGGTCGCGAGCATCAGGCTTGAGAGCGCCGCGACGGCGACGATGGTGCCGGGGATCAGGATGCGGCGCTGGCCGTAGCGATCGACGAGGCGCGACACCTGCGGTGCGATCAGCGCGTTGGAAAATGCAAATGTCGCGGCCACCGCACCGGCGAGCCAATATTCGCCATGGGTTTCCGAGAGCATCGTGACGATGCCGAGCGTGATCATCGACAGCGGCAGCCGGGCGATGAAGCCTGTGGCGGAGAACGCCTTGGCGCCGGGCGCTTTGAAGATTTCGTTGTAGGGATTGCGCATTTGGATCACCGGGAGGGCAGATATCTGAAATTTCATATACAGTCGAGCCGCCTGAAGAGGCGGCTCGTTGGCACAGATGGGAGAGGCTTGACTGGGGCTGTGCTGCCTCATTCGGCTGCTTGTGGTACGGCTTGCGGCAACTCGACTTCGCCCGCGCCGGCGAGTGCTTTCTGACCGAGAAGGACGACGAGTAGGGAGATCGTTCCCGCGGCCACCGACACCCAGAAGCCGTTCTGGGCGCCGAAATTGTCGACCACCCAGCCCGCCACGAAGGCACCCAGCGCCATGCCGATGCCGATGCCGGTCATCACCCAGGTGATGCCTTCGGTCAGCATGGCTTCCGGCACCCGCCGCTCGATCAGGCCGAAGGCCATGATGAAGGTGGGCGAGATGGCGACACCGCTGACGAAGATGGCAAGCGCCAGCAGCGGCACGGTGTCGGCGACAAGCAATGGCAGCGTGGTCAGCGCCACGACCGCGATCGACATGGCAAGGAGGCGCTGCTTCGGGGCCTTGAGATTGAGCGCGCCGACGATCAGGCCGACAATGAGCGAACCGGCGGCATAGACGCCGATGACGAGGCTTGCTGCGGTGGGCTGGCCGAGTTCCTTGGTGATCGCCACGGCGCTGACCTCGGCGGTGGCGAAGATCGCACCGACGAAGATGAGTGCCAGGGTGATGATCTGGACCGGGCGCAGCGCGATGGCCGAACCGACACTTGCAAGTTCAGGCGCCTTGACCCTGGGCTCGCTCGACCGCTGCATCAGGAAAGCTGCCATGCCGACGGCGAGGAACAGCGTGCTGACCAGCATGCCGGCTTCCGGGAACAAGGCGACGCTCAGGCCAACCGAAAGCGAGGCACCGGCGATGTAGACCATTTCGTCGGCGACGGATTCAAAGGCGAAGGCGGTGTTGAGTTCGGGGCGGTCGCGGAAGATCTCGGTCCAGCGGGCCCGCACCATGGCCGACATGCTCGGCATGGCGGCGGCGATGAAGGCCGAGACGAACAGGGTCCAGACCGGCCAGTCATAGCGGGTGGCAATGAGCAGGACGGCAAAGGCGAGGATGGAGATGATGGTGGTGGGCAGAGCCACCGATGTCTGGCCGAGCCTGTCGATCCGGCGCGAAATCTGTGGTGCGGCGAAAGCATTTGTCAGCGCGAAGGTGGCCGAGACCGCACCGGCCAGCCAGTATTCGCCGCGTGTCTGCGACAGCATTGCGACGATGCCGATAGGGGCCATGGCGATCGGCAGACGGGCGATGAATGCCGCCGCCGCGAAGCCTTTGGTCCCGGGAACTCTGAATATCTCAGCATAAGGATTGTGCATCGGAGCACTCCTGGAATTTCGAGGGGGCGCCACTTACATACGTGGCGTATGTCAATGAGATAATTGCATACGCAGCGTATGTCAATTACCATGGACGCCATGTCTAGAAAAATATACGCGGCGTATGTGAAGGACGTCGCGACAAGGAAGAGGCGATGAAGGCGGCACACAAACCCCGCAGCGAGATGATTGCCGAAACGCGCGCCAAGCTGATTGCTGCCGGGCGCCGGGCCTTCGCGACGACGGGCTATGCGAACGCGTCGATGGACGATTTCACTGCCGAGGCCGGGCTGACGCGCGGCGCGCTGTATCACCACTTCGGCGACAAGAAAGGGTTGTTCGAGGCCGTGCTCGCCCAGATCGACCAGGAAATGTGCGTGCGCCTCAATGAGATCTCGGCCAGGGCCAAGACGCGCTGGCAAGGCTTCCTCGACGAAAACATCGCTTATATCGAAATGGCGCTCGAGCCGGAAATCCAGCGCATCGTCCTGCGCGACGGGCCGGCGGTGCTCGGCGATCCGGCGCAATGGCCCAACGCCAATGCCTGTATTTCGGCGATCACCGCGAACCTCGTCGCGCTCAAGGCGGAGGGCCTTGTTCGCGACATCGATGCGGAAGCGATGGCGCGGCTGATCAGCGGCGCCTCGCTTTATGCCGCCCAATGGATCGCCAATTCGGAAGACCCCGACGCGACGTCGATCAAGGCGGTGAAGGCGTTTCGCGCCTTGATGGAAGGGCTGCTCGTGGCCGGCAGGCCGGCGAACTGATCTTTTAGGCTGTGGCCGGACATGCCGGGGCGCGGCAAAACCCGGCAACTTCTTTCCGACCGGGTCATCGCGCTCGTCGGCCGGCCGTTTTCCCCAGGGCTTTGACAGCTATGCGTGGTCTGTCCGGCCATTGCTGATAAGGTGCGGCGATGACCACGCGGCTCTACACGCACCCGATCTACCTCGAACACCTGACGACGCCGGGGCATCCCGAGCGGCCCGACAGGCTGCGCGCCATCGAGCGCGCGCTCGACGACGAGGCGTTCGAGATGCTCGATCGTGTCGAGGCGCCGACGGGCGACGAGCGCACGATTGCCTACGCCCACCCCGAGAATTTTGTCGAAAGCGTCCGCCGGCAGGTGCCGGTGGAGGGATTTGCCAGAATCGATGGCGACACCACGCTCAGCCCGAAAAGCTGGCAGGCGGCACTGACTGCCATCGGCGCGGCCAATGCCGCTGTCGACGACGTCTTTTCCGGCAGGGCAGCCAACGTCTTCGTCGCCTCGCGGCCGCCCGGCCACCATGCCGAGAAGGCGACCGCGATGGGCTTTTGCCTGTTCAACAATGCGGCGATTGCGGCGCGCCATGCCCAGCGCGACCATGGTGCGGAGCGCGTGGCGATCGTCGATTGGGACGTCCATCACGGCAACGGCACCCAGGACATCTTCTGGGACGACCCGAGCGTGCTCTATTGCTCGACGCACCAGATGCCGCTGTTTCCCGGCACGGGCGCAAAAGGCGAGACGGGTGTCGGCAACATCGTCAACGCGCCGCTCGCCCCAGACACCGGCAGCGACCATTTCCGCGAGGCGTTCCGCTCGCGCGTGCTGCCGGCGCTCGACAGATTCGCGCCCGACCTGATCATCATCTCGGCCGGCTTCGACGCGCACCATCGCGACCCGCTGGCCGAGATCAACCTCACCGAAGCCGATTTCGACTGGGCGACCGGGCAATTGATGGACAGTGCCGCGCGCCATTCATCGAACCGTCTGGTCAGCCTGCTCGAGGGCGGCTACGACCTGCATGGGCTGGCCTTCTCAGTGGCCGCCCACGTTTCGCGCCTCATGAAAGGATGATCCATGGCCGTCGAGCCCAATGACGAAATCAAGGCGATGAGCTTCGAGCAGGCGCTCGCGGCATTGGAAAAGATCGTCGACGACCTCGAACGCGGCGACGTGCCGCTCGACCAGTCGATCAAGATCTACGAGCGCGGCGAGGCGCTGAAGGCGCATTGCGACCGCCTGCTGAAGGCCGCCGAGGACAAGGTCGAGAAGATCCGCCTGTCGCGCGATGGCAAGCCGGTCGGCACGGAGCCGCTCGACGGCGAGTAAAGCCGTCCAGTTCAGTCCGCGGCGGCATCGCCGTCGCGGACGTCGAAATCGCCGGGCCGGGCCGCGTAGAAGCGATCCGGCGGTGTCCAGCGGTCCGGCAGCTGGCTTTCGCCCCAGCGGGCCAGTTCCTGCACCACGGGAATGAGTGCAGCCCCTCTGGCAGTCAATGCATAGGCGCCCCGGATGGAGCCCTGGCGCGGTAAGGATTGCCTGATGAGACCGGCATCTTCCAGCCGGCGCAGCCTTTCGGCCAGGATGTTGGTCGAGATTTTCTCCGGCGTGGACAACAGGTCCGAATAGCTGGTCGCCCCCATCACCATCGCCCTGACGATCACCAGCGACCACTTGTCGCCGATGATGTCGAGCGCTGACGCGATGGGGCAGCCGGAGCGAAACTGGGTCATGGCGGCACTTTGGATTTTTAACTTGCAAAATGCAAGTAAGAAGTGATTAGCTGCGGTAATGCTCGTCGGGGAGGACCTGTCATGTTGCCGATAACGTCGATGACTTCAGCACTCGCCGCCGTGGCTCTTGTCGTTCTCAGCATCCGGGTCAGCCTGCGCCGCAAGACAGTCGGCGTTAAGCTCGGCCACAGCGAGGATGTCGTCCTGATGCGGCGCATCCGCGCCCAGGGCAATTTCATCGAATATGTGCCGCTCGCCCTGATCCTGCTCGCCCTTGCCGAATACCGCCAGGCGCCGGCGGCGATGCTGTGGACGATCGCCGGACTGCTGATCATCGGCCGTAGCCTCCACCTTGCAGGCATATTGACCGCGCGGACGCCGTTGAGCGCGCCCGGCATGGTTGGCACCTATGGCGCGCTGCTCGTCGGCGCCGCGGCGCTCATCCTGGGATGACGCCCCTCGTTCGGAGGATGCCCCTTCGCTGACGGCGGTCGCGGCCGACCGAACGGCTTGACCTCGCGGCACGTTGCGCCCAGTTATGGACAACCCATACCGTTGGTGAAAACCCGGGAGCAGGCGATGTGCCGCAACATCAAGACATTGTTCAATTTCGACCCGCCGGCGACGCATGACGAGATCCGTGACGCAGCCTTGCAGTTCGTGCGCAAGCTGAGCGGAACGAGCAAACCTTCGAAGAAGAACGAAGAGGCCTTCAACCGCGCCGTCGACACCATCGCCGAGGCAGCGCACGAGATGCTGCATGCGATGGAAACGCACCAGCATCCGCGCAACCGCGACGAAGAGGCCGCCAAGGCCCGTTCGGCGCTGCGATTTGCCTGAGTGCCAGCTCTTGTGACCGCCGTGCTGCAATCACTCTAGGAGGCGACCATGAGCTTCTTTCCTGCCGAAGACCCGACGCCAGGCGATGCCTTTTCTTGCGACCAGCTCGAACTGATGGTCATTCCCAACGCCAAGGACATCGACGGCTTCCAGGTGCGCCGGGCACTGCCGACGGCAAAGCGTCGCCTGGTCGGGCCGTTCATCTTCTTCGACCGCATGGGCCCGGCAATCCTCAGGGCAGGGCATGCGCTGGATGTGCGTCCACACCCCCATATCGGGCTTGCGACCGTCACCTATCTGTTCGACGGCAAGATCCGCCACCGGGATTCGCTCGGCACCGAGATGGTCATTGCGCCCGGCGACGTAAACCTGATGACGGCGGGCCGCGGCATCGTCCATTCCGAGCGCACGCCCGAAGAGCTGCGCGGCGCGCCGATGTCGGTGTCCGGGCTGCAGACGTGGCTGGCGCTGCCCGACGGCAAGGAAGAGGTCGCGCCGCTGTTCGAGAACACGGCTGCGGCCGAGCTGCCGACCTTCGAGGCCGACGGGGTCAGCGGGCGGCTGGTGATCGGCGCGTTCAAGGGCCTGACGTCGCCGGTACGCCAGGCCTCCGACACGCTCTATGCCGACATCAGGCTGGCGCCCGGTGCAAGGATCAAGATTCCGGCCGACGCCGAGGAGCGTGCCATCTACACGCTGGGCGGCGAGATCGACATCCTTGGCGATCGTTTCCCGATCGAGCGGCTTCTGGTGTTCAGGCCCGGCGACGAGATCGTCGTGGGTTCGGAGACGGGTGCGCATTTCATGCTGTTCGGCGGCGCCTCGCTCGGCACCAAGCGCTACATCTGGTGGAATTTCGTCTCGTCGTCGAAGGAGCGCATCGAAGAGGCGAAGAACGAATGGAAGACCGGCCGCTTCGATATCGTTCCCGGTGACGAAGAAGAGTTTATTCCGTTGCCCGAGAGCTGACGGGCAGGCGTGAGGCCGGCCCGCGTCACCGCCACGCATTTACTTTCCAAGCATGCGGTCGTATCTGCCGGGTGGTTAACCGAGTTAGTGCGGATTGATGAACGCGAAACCTGAAACGCCCCTGCTGGACAAGGTCCGCGTGCCCTCCGACCTGCGCACGCTCGACGAGGCCCAGCTGCCGCAGTTGGCAAGCGAACTGCGCGCCGAGCTTATCGACGTGGTGTCGCAGACCGGCGGGCATCTCGGCGCCGGCCTTGGCGTCGTCGAACTGACGGTGGCGCTGCATTATGTCTTCGACACGCCCGACGACCGCATCATCTGGGATGTCGGCCACCAGGCCTATCCGCACAAGATCCTGACCGGCCGCCGCGACCGCATGCGCACGCTGCGCCAGGAAGGCGGGCTCTCCGGTTTCACCAAGCGCTCGGAAAGCGAGTACGACCCGTTTGGCGCCGCGCACTCCTCGACCTCCATTTCCGCCGGCCTCGGCATGGCGGTGGCACGCGACCTCGACGGCGGCAAGAACAATGTCATCGCCGTCATCGGAGACGGCGCCATGTCGGCCGGCATGGCCTATGAGGCGATGAACAATGCCGGTGCGCTCGATGCCCGCCTGATCGTCATCCTCAATGACAACGACATGTCGATCGCTCCGCCGGCCGGTGCGATGAGCGCCTATCTGGCGCGCCTTGCCTCGGGCCGCACCTATGCCGGCGTGCGCGAGCTCGGCAAGAAGCTGACCTCCTATCTCGGCCGCCGCGTCGACCGCGCCATCACCCGCGCCGTCGAGCATGCGCGCGGTTTCGTCACCGGCGGGACGCTGTTCGAGGAGATGGGCTTCTTCCATATCGGCCCGATCGACGGCCACAATCTCGAGCATCTCGTGCCGGTGCTGAAGAACGTGCGCGACAACGGCACCGGCCCGGTGCTGATCCATGTCGTGACCCAGAAGGGCAAGGGTTATGCCCCGGCCGAAGCGGCTGCCGACAAATATCACGGCGTCAACAAGTTCGACGTCATCACCGGCGCCCAGGCCAAGGCGCCTGCCAACGCGCCTGCCTACACCAAGGTGTTCGCCGAAAGCCTGATGCAAGAAGCGCGCGACGACGACAAGATCGTTGCCGTCACCGCCGCCATGCCGTCGGGCACCGGCCTCGATCTGTTCGGCGAAGCGTTTCCGTCGCGCAGCTTCGACGTCGGCATTGCAGAACAGCATGCGGTGACCTTTGCCGCGGGCCTCGCGACCGAAGGCTACAAGCCGTTCGTCGCGATCTACTCGACCTTCCTGCAGCGCGCCTATGACCAGGTCGTGCACGACGTCGCCATCCAGAACCTGCCGGTGCGTTTTCCCATCGACCGCGCCGGCTTCGTCGGCGCGGACGGCGCCACCCATTGCGGCGCCTTCGACACTGCCTATCTTGCCTCGCTGCCCGGTTTCGTCGTCATGGCGGCGGCCGACGAGGCGGAACTGCGTCATATGGTGCGCACCGCCGTCGAATATGACGACGGTCCGATCTCCTTCCGCTATCCCCGCGGCAACGGCGTCGGTGTCGACATGCCCGAGCGTGGCCAGGCGCTGGAGATCGGCAAGGGCCGGATCGTGCGCGAGGGCACCAAGGTGGCGCTGCTGTCATTCGGCACTCGCCTCAAGGACTGCCTGCTCGCCGCCGAGGAACTTGGTGCTGCCGGCCTGTCGACGACGGTCGCCGACGCCCGTTTCGCCAAGCCGCTGGACGAGGACCTGATCCGTCGCCTGGCGCGCTCGCACGAAGTGCTCGTCATGGTCGAGGAAGGTTCTGTCGGCGGTTTCACCAGCCAGGTGCTCGACTTCCTCGCCCGCAACGGCCTGCTCGACAACGGCCTCAAGGTGCGGCCACTGACCATGCCGGACAGCTTCGTCGACCATGCCAGCCCCGACAAGATGCATGTCGACGCCGGGCTCGATTCCGCCGGCATCGTGCGCGCCGTCTTCGCAGCCCTTGGCAAGTCGGCCCAGGCCGTCCGCGCCTGACATTATCGCGCGGGCGCTTGCCTTGCAGGCGCGCATTCGCCATTGAAAGCCATGGACAACTCTGGGCAAGCCCGCGCATCGGCCCGAAAATCGAAGTCGATCTTCGGCAAGCACGATGCGCAAACAAAAGAAGCTGGAGCGCTACGCGTCCAATCGGACGCGCAGCGCTCCGGGAACAGCCTGAGGCTCGACGAATTGCTCGTCAGCCGCGGTTTCTTCGCCAGCCGTTCGCGGGCCCGCGACGCGGTGGCGCGCGGGGCCGTGTCCGTCGCCGGCCAACCGGCGAAGAAGCCCGGACAGATGGTGCCGGCGAGCGCCGAAATCGCCGTCGACGACCCGGCGCAGGCCTATGTCTCGCGCGCCGCACTCAAGCTGATCGCCGGGCTCGACCATTTCAGCTTCGATCCGGCTGGAGCCACGGCGCTGGACATCGGCGCGTCGACCGGCGGCTTCACCCAGGTCCTGCTCGAGCGCGGCGCGGCACATGTCGTGGCGATCGATGTCGGCCATGGCCAGATGGACGGGAGGCTGAAGTCGGATCCGCGCGTCACCTGCCTGGAGGGCCTCAACGCCCGCAATCTGACGTCGGATGATCTCGGCGGCCGGACACCCGATCTGCTGGTCTCCGATGTCAGCTTCATCTCGCTCAGGCTGGCTCTGCCCAATGCACTCGAACTGGCAGCACGAGGCGCCAGGGGCGTCTTCCTGGTCAAGCCGCAATTCGAGGCCGGGCGCGAGGCGATCGGCAAGGGCGGCCTGCTCAGGAATGTCGAGGACGGCCCGCGCATGGCTGAAGAGCTGCGCTCCTGGCTCGACGCCGTTCCAGGCTGGCGTGCGCTCGGCATCTGCCCGTCGCCGCTCGAAGGCGGCGACGGAAATCGTGAATACCTGCTCGGTGGAGTGAAAGAGTAATGACGACACGTTTCGAAATTGCGCGGCTGGGCGCGCATGGCGACGGTGTCGTCGATGCCAATGGCGGGCACATCTTCATCCCGTTCGCGCTGCCGGGCGAGACGGTGACGGCCGCGCGCGACAAGGATCGCGCCCAGCTGATCTCGGTTCTCGAGCCGTCGCCGCAGCGCATCGATCCGGCCTGCCGCCATTTCACCGAATGTGGCGGCTGCGCGATCCAGCATCTCGAGGACCAGGCCTATCGCGAGTGGAAGCGTGGTCTTGTCGCTCATGCGCTGAAGGGCAGGGGCATCGACGTTGCAGTCGGCGAGCTGGTGGCGTGCCCGCAGCACAGCCGCAGGCGTGCGGCGTTTACGGCCCGGAACACCGAGACCGGGCTCCATCTCGGCTACAACAAGGCGTTTTCCCATACCCTGGTCGACATCGAGGAATGCCCTGTCCTGGTGCCGGCCATCGTAGAAGCGGCCGGCACCTTGCGGCACCTTGCCGGCATCATCGCCAATACCTCGAAGCCGTTCCGCTTCCTTGTCACGGCCACCGAGTCGGGCTTCGACGTGGCCGCCAGCGATTGCGGCAAACCGACCGAAGCGATCCGCCGTGCCGCGACCGATTTTGCCATCAAGTCGAAGATCGCCCGCCTGTCCATCGACGGCGAGATCATCGTCGAGCCGGTCAAGCCGATGCTGACCTTTGGCGCGGCGACGGTCAGCCCGCCGCCGGGCGCTTTCGTCCAGGCCGTGGCCGAGGCGGAGGGCGCGATGGTGTCGCTCGTCACCGGCCATATGCGCAAGGCCAGGAAGGTCGCCGACCTGTTTTCGGGCTGCGGCACCTTCGCGCTCAGGCTTGCCGCGGGGGCGGAGGTTCATGCGGTTGAAGGTGAGGCGCCGGCGCTGGCCGCACTCGACCGCGGCTTCCGCTTTGCCAGCGGCCTGAAGCGCGTCACCGTCGAGCGCCGTGACCTCGACCGCCGCCCGCTGACCTTCAAGGAACTGAACGCCTTTGACGGCATCGTCTTCGACCCGCCGCGCGCCGGCGCCGAGGACCAGTCCAAGCAGATCGCCCGCTCCGATGTTCCTTACGTCGCAGCCGTATCGTGCAATCCGGCGACGCTGGCGCGAGATCTCAGGATCCTCATCGACGGCGGCTATGCGCTGAAGAGCGTTGTGCCGATTGACCAGTTCCTATGGTCGCATCATGTCGAGGCGGTGGCGCTGTTGGAGAAGCCGAAGAAGCGGCGGTGAGGCAACCGACCCGGCCGCGATCAGGCGGACCGGCGGCTAAGCCAGGATATGCTCGACGAATTCGGGTACGATTTCGGTGGCGCGGCCATTTATGGCCTGTTCGAAGAGGTCGTAGCCTTCCGACGGTTCGAGGTTGAGTTCGACCGTACGGGCGCCTGCATGGCGCGCCTGCTCGACGAAGCCGGCGGCAGGATAGACGTTGCCGCTGGTGCCGATGGAGACGAAGAGGTCGCAACTTGCCAGCGCCTCGTCGATCTCGTCCATCAGATAGGGCATCTCGCCGAACCAGACCACATCAGGCCGTAACTGGCCGACCTCCTGGCATGACGGGCAGCGTGACGTGCGCAGTATGTCGCCGTGCCACGGGTTCCTTGCGCCGCAATGGGCGCACAAGGCCTTGGTCAGTTCGCCATGCATGTGGATCAGCCGCTGCGACCCGGCCCGCTCATGCAGGTCATCGATGTTCTGGGTGACGAGCAGGAACTTGCCCCGGAACTGCCGTTCGAGCCGCGTCAATGCCACATGTGCGGCATTCGGCGCGACATCGGCAAGACCCGCGCGGCGCTGGTTGTAGAAGTCGTCAACCAGCTCCGGATTGCGGGCAAAACCTTCCGGCGTCGCCACGTCGCGGTAGTCGATCTTCGACCAGATGCCGTCCTTGTCGCGAAAGGTGTCGACACCTGATTCGGCAGAGATTCCGGCGCCGGTGAGCACGACGATCGAGGTGGGGCGTTGCATCGGCATTCGTCCTGTCGGCGCTCGGCCTAGACCCGTGTGCCGCCGACAGTCATCTGGTTCATCCTGAGATGCGGCTGGCCGACGCCGACGGGCACGCCCTGGCCGGCTTTGCCGCACATGCCGATGCCGTTGTCGAGCTTCATGTCGTTGCCGACCATGGTGACGCGATGCATCGCATCGGGTCCATTGCCGATCAGCATCGCGCCCTTGATCGGCTGGGTCACCTTGCCGTCCTCGATCATGTAGGCCTCGGTGCAGCCGAACACGAACTTGCCCGAGGTGATGTCGACCTGGCCGCCGCCGAAGGACACGGCATAGATGCCGTTCTTGACCGAGGCGATGATCTCTTCCGGCGTTTTGTCGCCCGAGGTCATATAGGTGTTGGTCATGCGCGGCATCGGCTGGTGCGCGTAGGATTCGCGGCGGCCGTTGCCGGTCGCCTTCATGCCCATCAGCCGGGCGTTCTGGCGGTCCTGCATGTAGCCGACAAGTTTGCCGTCCTCGATCAGCACGTTGCGGGCGCTGGGCGTGCCTTCGTCGTCGACGGTGATCGAGCCGCGGCGTTCGGCGATGGTGCCGTCGTCGACGACGGTGACGCCCTTGGCGGCGACCTGCTGGCCGAGAAGACCGGCGAAGGCCGAAGTCTTCTTGCGGTTGAAGTCGCCTTCGAGTCCGTGGCCGACCGCTTCATGCAGCATCACGCCCGGCCAGCCGGACGACAGCACGATGTCGAAAGTGCCGGCAGGAGCGGGGATGGCTTCGAGATTGACCAGCGCCTGGCGCAAGGCCTCGGTCGCGGCACCCTTCCAGCTTTCGTCGGTCAGGAATTCGTCGAAATTCTTGCGGCCGCCGGCACCATATGAGCCGCTTTCCTGGCGGTCGCCGTCGCCGACGATGACGGACACGTTCATCCGCACCAGCGGGCGGATGTCGCGCACCACCTGGCCGTCGCCGCGCAGGATCTCGACATGCTGCCACGACGAGGCGAGCGAGGCGGTCACCTGGCGGACGCGCGGATCCTTGTCGCGCAGCCAGGCGTCGATTTCCTGGAGCAGCTTGGCCTTGGCCTCGAAGGACGGCGACGAGATCGGGTTCTCTTCGCCATAGAGATGCGTGTTGGTGCGGGCAGGGGCGGCTGCCAGCGTGCCGGAATAGCCGCCCTTGACCGCCGACACGGCATCGGAGGCGCGCAAAAGGGCCTGTTCCGACAGGTCGCTCGAATGGGCATAGCCGGTGGCTTCGCCGGCAACTGCGCGCAGACCGAAACCCTGGTCGGTGTTGAAGCTCGCCGTCTTCAGCCGGCCATTATCGAACATCAGCGCCTCGCCCTCGCGATATTCGAGGAAGAGCTCGCCGTCGTCGGCGCCCTCGATCGTCTCGGCGACGATCTTGCGCAAGCGGTCTTCCGAAATGTCGAACTGGCTGAGCAGGCTGGTCATGGCGCGTCGCCTCATATTCCAAGGTGAGTGTATTCACCCCGATGTAGGCGACACGGAGGCTCCGGACAATGTCTCCGGCGTCAAACGCTTATGGCAGCGCGGCGAAGCCTTCGCCGAAGCCGTTGAGGTCGACGGGGATGCCGATGCCTTCTTCGGGCGTCTGGAAGACGATGAAGGTCGCCGACTTTCCTGTCTTCAGCGTGTCGAGCAGCGTCTTGTCGAGGATCACCTCGGCATAGCAGCCATCCTGGAAGCAGCGCACGAAATAGGCGCGGCCGATGTCCTTCTGGTCGACATTGAGGCCGAGGCCGTTGGGCAAGAGCACGCCGAGCGGCGCCAGCACGCGCAGGATCTCGGCCTTGTTGTCGGCGGTGCGCAGGATGACCACCGAAAGCCCCATCTCGGGACGGTCCTCGGCAATCACGTTCTGCATCATCACGCATTGTTCGTTGGTCGCGCCAGCGGGCGTGTCGCAGATGATCGACCATGCGCCATGGGTGGACTTGACCGTGCCGCTCTGCTGCGCGCCGGCTTGCATGGGAACCACGCAGGCGGCGGCGACAAGCATCTTCGCCACGGTTTTGAAAAGCCCAGACTTCATGACGGCTCCATTGCGAATCACGACTATCAGGCCGTGCAGGCAGCAAGTAAATAACAAGACGGCGCCTTCGCCATCCTGCAATCTCAGGTTTTCCAGACATTCGAAGCCAATTTGGCCCGAATTGCGACGCCTTTTCAGGGCATGGCAGCACAAGCGGGGCGATTGCCCTATCGCCTGCGCGTTCTTCACCTAGCGCCAAACGCGTCGCGGCGCCAGCCTTTGCGCCTGCGCGCAAAAATGCCGCACGGGTTAAGCCTCTGCTTCCTTGCGGTTATAAAGAGAGTATGGTTTGAACCTCCGAACGTCTCTGGGATTCCCGTCCCGGAGCGGCACGATGTCCTTGCGGCTACGCCCGCACGGAAATGGGAGATACAGAGGGCGATGAGAAAGATCTTTGCTAGCGCCGTCGCGGCGACTGCTTCCCTTGCCAGCGTCGCGGCCTATGCGGCTCAGCCGACGCCTTGGCAAACCACTTTCCAGCCGGCCGCGACCGGCATCATGGAACAGATCACCTGGTTCGAGCACTACACGCTGTGGTTCATCGTTCCGATCACGCTGTTCGTTCTTTTCCTGTTGGCCTATTGCATCTTCAGGTTCCGCGCGAGCGCCAACCCGGTGCCGTCGCGCACCAGCCACAACACGCTGATCGAAGTCATCTGGACCGTCGGTCCGGTTGTCATCCTGCTGTTCCTGGCCATTCCGTCGTTCCAGCTCCTGACGGCGCAGTATTCGCCGCCGGAAGACGCCAAGCTGACGATCAAGGCGACCGCCAACCAGTGGAACTGGGACTACGAGTACCAGAACGCCGAGCCGCTCTCCTTCAACTCGGCGATGCTCGCCGATGCTGACCGCGCCGCGGCCGGCAAGGAAGACAGGGCCGCGTATCCGCGCCTTCTCGCCGTCGACAACGAAATCGTCGTTCCGATCAATACGCTGGTTCGCGTGCTCGTCACCGCCAGCGACGTCATCCACGCCTTCGCCATGCCGGCCTTCGGCGTGAAGACGGACGCGGTGCCGGGTCGTATCAACGAGATCTGGTTCAAGGCTGAGAAGGAAGGCCTCTATTACGGCCAGTGCTCCGAGCTTTGCGGCAAGGACCACGCCTACATGCCGATCGCAATCCGCGTCGTCTCAGACGCACAGTACAATACGTGGCTTGCCGCCGCTAAGACCGATCTGCCGGGTGCCAACAAGGCACTGATGGCCGAGACGGATGGTGCGGCCAAGGTCGCGGCCGCTGGCAACTGAGCCGCGGTAGAATAGGGATCAGGGAACGGAGCGGAACATGGCAGGCGCTGCAGCTCACGACCATCACGACCACAAGCCGAAGGGCTGGGTTCGGTGGGTGTACTCGACCAACCACAAGGATATTGGAACGCTCTACCTGATCTTCGCGATCATGGCAGGCTGCATCGGCGGCTTCCTGTCCGTCATGATGCGCTGGGAACTCGCCGAGCCGGGTATCCAGATCTTCCACGGCCTGGCCTCGATGGTCTACGGCGTTGAAGGCGACTCGGCGATCGACGCCGGCAAGAGCATGTTCAACGCGTTCACGACGGCCCACGGCCTGGTCATGATCTTCTTCATGGTCATGCCCGCGCTGATCGGCGGCTTCGCCAACTGGATGGTTCCGATCATGATCGGCGCGCCTGACATGGCGTTCCCGCGCATGAACAACATCTCGTTCTGGCTGCTTCCGCCCGCCTTCATCCTGCTGATCCTCTCGGCCTTCATGCCGAGCGCTCCAGGCGCCCACGGCGTCGGCGGCGGCTGGACGATCTATCCGCCGCTCTCGACCTCGGGCCAGCCCGGTCCGGCCATGGATCTGGCGATCCTGTCGCTGCACATCGCCGGCGCGTCGTCGATCCTGGGTGCGATCAACTTCATCACCACCATCTTCAACATGCGCGCTCCGGGCATGACGCTGCACAAGATGCCGCTGTTTGCCTGGTCGGTGCTGATCACCGCCTTCCTGCTGCTGCTGTCGCTGCCGGTCCTGGCAGGTGGCATCACCATGCTTCTGACCGACCGCAATTTCGGCACGACCTTCTTTGCGCCTGAAGGCGGCGGCGACCCGATCCTGTTCCAGCACCTGTTCTGGTTCTTCGGTCACCCGGAAGTGTACATCCTGATCCTGCCGGGCTTCGGCATCGTCAGCCACATCGTGTCGACCTTCTCGCGCAAGCCGATCTTCGGTTACCTCGGCATGGCCTACGCCATGGTCGCCATCGGCGCCGTCGGCTTCGTCGTGTGGGCTCACCACATGTACACCACCGGCCTGTCGCTCGACACGCAGCGCTACTTCGTGTTCGCCACGATGGTCATCGCGGTTCCGACCGGCGTGAAGATCTTCTCGTGGATCGCCACCATGTGGGGCGGCTCGATCACCATGAAGACGCCGATGATCTGGGCGATCGGCTTCATCTTCCTGTTCACCGTCGGTGGCGTCACCGGCGTGCAGCTGGCCAATGCCGGTCTCGACCGTTCGCTGCATGACACCTACTATGTCGTAGCGCACTTCCACTACGTGCTGTCGCTGGGTGCCGTGTTCGCGATCTTTGCGGCCTGGTACTACTGGTTCCCGAAGATGACCGGCTACATGTACTCGGCGGCGATCGCCAACACCCACTTCTGGGTGACGTTCGTCGGCGTGAACCTGATCTTCTTCCCGCAGCACTTCCTCGGCCTCGCCGGCATGCCGCGCCGCTACATCGACTATCCGGATGCCTATGCCGGCTGGAATGCGGTGTCGTCCTACGGCTCCTACATCTCGGCCATCGGCGTGCTGATCTTCCTGTTCGGCGTCTTCGAAGCCTTCTCCAAGAAGCGCGTCGCCGGTGCCAACCCCTGGGGCGATGGTGCGACCACGCTCGAATGGCAGCTGCCTTCGCCGCCGCCCTTCCACCAGTGGGAACAGCTGCCGAAGATCAAGTAAGGCACTGATTGAACTACGAAGCCGCCGGCAAGACCGGCGGCTTCGGCCAAACGGAACGACTGGACGTAAGTACGCATGGCCCTTGTCCACAACCGGTTTGACGATCAAACCATCCGCATGTCGGAAGCGACGGCGGGCGATTTCTTCGCCCTGCTGAAGCCGCGCGTCATGTCGCTGGTGGTCTTCACCGCCTTTGTCGGCATGGTTGCCGCGCCTGCCACCATCAACCCGTTCCTCGCCATCGTCGCGATCCTGGCGATCGCCATCGGCGCAGGCGCTTCGGGTGCGCTCAACATGTGGTACGACGCCGACATCGACGCCGTCATGACGCGGACCGCCAGCCGGCCGGTTCCGTCGGGCAAGGTGACGCCGCATGAAGCGCTGACCTTCGGCCTCGTGCTCTCGGCCCTTTCGGTGATGACGCTCGGCGTCCTCGTCAACTGGCTTTCGGCAGCACTGCTCGCCTTCACCATCTTCTTCTATGCCGTCATCTACACGATGTGGCTCAAGCGCTGGACGCCGCAGAACATTGTCATCGGTGGCGCGGCCGGTGCGCTGCCGCCGATGATCGGCTGGGCCGCCGTGACCGGCGCGGTCAGTTTCGAGAGCGTCGTGCTCTTCCTCATCACCTTCCTGTGGACGCCGCCGCACTTCTGGGCGCTGGCGCTGTTCAAGTCACAGGACTATGAGCGCGCCGGCATCCCGATGATGCCGAACGTCGCCGGCGAAGCCTCGACGCGGCGCCAGATCTTCGCCTATTCGCTGCTGCTCGCCCCCGTCGGCGTGGCGCCCTGGCTGCTCGGCTACACCACTATCGGCTATGGCGTCGTTTCGCTGGCCCTGGGCGCAGGCTTTGTCTGGTACGCCTGGAAGGTTCTCCGGATGTCGGACAGCGACCGCGTGATGAAGCCCGCCAAGCAGCTCTTTGCATATTCGCTGCTGTATCTGTTCGTGATCTTTGCGGCCTATCTGGCTGACAGCATCATCGAGCGTGTCTTTGCGCTTGGAGGTGCATGATGTCGGACAAGGACCTGGTGACGCTCACCGACAAGCAGAGGAAGGCACGCCGCAGCCGCAACGTCGCCATCGGCCTGGCGCTGGCGGCACTCGTCATCATCTTCTATCTCGCCACCATCGCCAAGTTCGGCCCGGCCATTCTGGACCGGCCGCTATGAGCAATGGCATGACCGACGACACCAAGGCTGTCGACCTGAAGAAGCAGAGCTCCAACCGGATGGTTGCGGGCATGTGTGTCGCTTTCGTCGGCGGCATGGTCGGCATGGCATATGCCGCGGTGCCGCTCTACGCCATGTTCTGCCAGATCACCGGTTATGGCGGCACGACGCAGCGCGTCGAGCAATATTCCGACAAGATCCTCGACCGCGAGATCACCGTCCGTTTCGACGCCAATGTGTCGGGCGGCCTGCCGTGGGATTTCCAGCCCGTGGCCCGCGACGTCCAGATCAAGATCGGCGAGACCAAGCAGATCCATTACACGGCGAAGAACGTCTTCGACACGCCGACCCAGGGCCGTGCGACCTTCAACGTCACACCGGAGATCGCCGGCGCCTATTTCAACAAGGTCGAGTGCTTCTGCTTCACCGACACGACGTTGAAGCCGGGCGAAACGCTCGACATGCCGGTGGTGTTCTTCGTCGATCCGGAAATCGTCAACGTGCCTGAAATGAAGGACGTCAAGACGATCACGCTGTCCTATACCTTCTTCCCCATTGCGGGGGAAAAGCCTGTGGCTGTCGCGCCCAAGGTTGACGGCGAAGCGAAAAATGTTAATTCCGACGGAAAAGCCGGGGGCTGATATGGCAGACGCGCACGCGAAACCACAACACGACTATCACATCATCGATCCCAGCCCGTGGCCGTTCCTCGCCTCGCTGGGTGCGCTGATCATGGCATTCGGCGGCGTCGCCTGGATGCAGCATCTCAAGGGCGGCAGCTTCCCGGTCTTCGGCTACAACATGGCCGGCGCCAACTACTGGATCTTCCTGATCGGCCTGCTGATTGTGCTCTACACCATGTTCGGCTGGTGGTCGGATACGATCAAGGAAGGCAATGAGGGCCATCACACCCGCGTCGTCTCGCTCCACCTGCGCTATGGCATGATCATGTTCATAGCCTCCGAGGTGATGTTCTTCGTCGCCTGGTTCTGGGCGTTCTTCGACGCGGCGCTGTTCCCGAATGAAGCGCACCAGGTCATGCGCGCTGAATTCACCGGCGGCGTCTGGCCTCCGAAGGGCATCGAGATCCTCGATCCGTTCCACCTGCCGCTTTACAACACGATCATCCTTTTGCTGTCGGGCACGGCCGTGACCTGGGCGCACCACGCCCTGCTGCACAACGACCGCAAGGGCCTGGTCAACGGCCTCGCGCTGACGGTCGGCCTCGGCATCCTGTTCTCGTTCGTGCAGGCCTACGAGTACATCCACGCTCCGTTTGCCTTCAAGGACTCGATCTACGGCGCGACCTTCTTCATGGCGACGGGCTTCCACGGCTTCCACGTCATCGTCGGCACCATCTTCCTGCTGGTCTGCCTGTTCCGCGCCATGCGCGGCGGCTTCACCCCGAAGCAGCATTTCGGCTTCGAGGCAGCGGCCTGGTACTGGCACTTCGTCGACGTGGTGTGGCTGTTCCTGTTCGCCGCGATCTACATCTGGGGTTCGGTTGGCGGCACCATCGCCCACGGCCACTGATCGATCCGGTTCCTGGTGTAAGGCGGTCGCGGCAACGCGGCCGCCTTCTCTTTTTTTGGGCGCTTTCCCGGTGCAATCATCCGGCATGCCGACAAGACGCTTCGCCTGCATGATTACCCTGTTTGCCTCGACTATGACTGCGCAAGCGGGCGAGGTCGATCTCGTCCGCGTCGACAAGTCGGAGCGCCGGCTCGAACTGCTTTCCGGCGACAAGGTGGTTCGCAGCTACGCCATGGTGCTCGGCGCGAACCCGATGGGGCACAAGGCGATGGAGGGCGACGAACGCACGCCCGAAGGCCGCTATCTGCTCGACTGGTGCAACCCGGAAAGCGGCTATTTCAGGTCGATCCACATCTCCTACCCGAATGTTGACGACGTGGCTGCGGCAAAGAGGGCAGGTGTCGAACCTGGCGGAATGATTATGATCCACGGCCAACCGAACGGATATGGCTGGTGGTCCTGGCTGATACAGATGTTCGACTGGACGAACGGCTGCATCGCCGTTACCGACGAGGACATGGCGGAGATCTGGCAGATGGTCGCAAACGGCACTCCCATCGAGATAAATCCATGAGCGAAGACCAAGCGATCTGGCCGCCGGTCGAGCCGATCGCGGCAGGGCTCAAGGGGCGCTGTCCGCGTTGCGGTGAAGGCAGGCTGTTCTCCAGCTTCCTGTCCGTCGGCAAGGAGTGCGGCGTCTGCCGGCTCGATTATTCCTTTGCCGATGCCGGCGACGGTCCGGCGGTGTTCGTCATCCTGATCATCGGCTTTGTCGTGGTCGGGCTCGCGCTGTGGCTCGAGGTCAATTATGGACCGCCGCTGTGGCTCCATCTGCTGTTGTGGATCCCTTTGACCGTGGCACTCGGCCTCGGCTCGCTGCGCCTCATCAAGGGCGTGCTGATAACGCTGCAGTATCGCAACAAGGCAGCCGAAGGGCGTTTGGACAAGGGCGAATGATCCAGGAAAAGACGATGACGGTCCCGGCGCGACGTTCCGGGCACGTGTTGATGCTCGTGCTCGGCACGATTGCCTTTGCGCTGCTGCTCGTGCTCGGCAGCTGGCAGGTCCAGCGGCTCTATTGGAAAGAGGAACTGATCGCGCAGATCGCCGAACGGACGAAGTCGCAGCCATTGCCATTGGCTGAAATGGAAGTGAAGTACCGCGCCACCGCCGACGTGGACTATTGGCCGGTCGCGCTATCGGGCACCTTCATGCATGACGGCGAGCGGCATTTCCTGGCGACATGGGAAGGCCAGTCCGGCTTCTACGTCTACACGCCGCTGAAGCTGGATGACGGCCGCTTCGTTCTGGTGAACCGCGGCTTCGTTCCCTACGACCTCAAGGACGCGACCAAGCGGCCGACCGGACAGGTGACGGGCCCCGTCAGCATCGTCGGGTTGGCGCGCAACCCGCTGGAGGGCAAGCCGGGTTCGCTGGTGCCGGACAACGACGCGGCCAAGAACGTCTTCTACTGGAAGGACCGCGACGCCATGGCGGCGAGCGCCGGGCTGCCTGCCGGTGCGGCCGTGCTGCCGTTCTTCGTCGATGCCGACAAGACGCCCAATCCTGGCGGCTTGCCGGTCGGCGGGGTGACCATGGTCGACATGCCCAACAACCACCTGCAATACGCGGTCACCTGGTATGGGCTGGCGGCGGCGCTGCTGGGTGTCATGGGCGTCTGGCTGCTGCGTCGGCCCGACGGCAAATGACTGACCTTGCATGATCCCGGAATTCGGGATCGCGCACGGTTCCAGAGTGCCAGGGCGTCCTTTGCACGCCAAAGAAGACGCGCGGTGCTTCAGCCTCCCTTGACAGCAAGGGGGCACAGACATCATTTCGGCCCTGAACGAAGAAGCGGATCAGATGCTCCAGACGATTGCCAAACCGCCCCTGACGATCAGGCTCTGCCAGCCGCGCGGCTTTTGTGCCGGCGTCGACCGGGCGATCCAGATCGTCGTGCTGGCGCTGAAGAAATACGGCGCGCCGGTCTATGTCCGCCACGAGATCGTGCACAACCGTTACGTCGTCGAGGGGCTGCAGAATCTCGGCGCGGTGTTCATCGAAGAACTCAACGAGATCCCCGACGAGCATCACGACGCGCCGGTCGTGTTTTCCGCCCATGGCGTGCCGAAGTCGGTGCCGGCGGATGCGGTGGCGCGCAACCTGTTCTATCTCGACGCCACCTGTCCGCTGGTCTCCAAGGTGCACAAGCAGGCGATGCGCCACCAGCGCAAGGGCCGCCACGTGCTGTTGATCGGCCATGCCGGCCACCCCGAGGTGATCGGCACCATGGGCCAGCTGGACGAGGGTGCGGTCACGCTGATCGAAACCGAGGCCGACGTCCGCAATTTCACGCCGGCCGATCCGGCAGCCCTTGGTTTCGTCACCCAGACGACGCTTTCGGTGGAGGACACCGCAGGCATCCTCAAGGCGCTGCAGGAGAAGTTCCCGGCGATGGAGGCGCCTGCCGCCGAATCGATCTGCTATGCCACCACCAACCGCCAGGACGCGGTCAAGGAAACGGCGCCGGGCTCCGACCTCTATCTCGTCGTCGGCGCGCCCAACTCGTCCAATTCGCGCCGCCTCGTCGAAGTCGCCGAGCGGGCAGGGGCCAAGATGTCGCTGCTGGTTCAGCGCGCGTCGGAGATCCCGTGGAACGACATCGGCGGCATCGCTACGCTTGGCCTGTCGGCGGGGGCTTCGGCGCCTGAGATCATCGTCGACGAGATCATCAACGCTTTCCGCGAACGCTTCGAGGTGAACGTGGAACTCGCCATCACGGCGACCGAGACGGAGGAGTTTCCGGTGATGCGGGTATTGCGCGACGTCGAGCTGACGCCAGCCGACATGGCCTTCGTCAACGGTAACGGCTGATGGCTGTCTATACCGACGTCGGCGAGGGCGAACTCGAAGCGTTCCTGCGCAATTATCCGGTCGGCGAGTTGCTGTCCTACAAGGGCATTGCCGAGGGGACCGAGAACACCAACTTCCTGCTGCACACGACGACAGGGTCATACATCCTGACGCTGTATGAGAAGCGAGTCGACAAGGCGGACCTGCCGTTCTTCCTCGGCCTGATGCAGCATCTTGCCCACAAGGGCATTTCCTGCCCCCTGCCGGTCGACGGCAAGGACGGGAATGTCATCGGCACGCTGGCCGGCCGTCCGGCCGTCATCATCACCTTCCTGGAAGGTATGTGGCTGCGCCGGCCTCAGGTCGTGCATTGCCGCGAGGTCGGCAGGGCGCTGGCCGAACTGCACATCGCCGGCAGGGACTTTGCGATGACGCGGCCGAATTCGCTCGCCATCGATGGCTGGCGCAAGCTCTGGGATGCTGCACATCCACGTGCCGACGAAGTCGAGCCCGGGCTCGCCTGCGAAGTCGACGCCGACTTTGCCGAGTTCGAGAAGAACTGGCCAAAGAACCTGCCGTCGGGCGTCATCCACGCCGACCTGTTCCCGGACAATGTGTTTTTCCTCGGCGACAATCTGTCGGGCCTGATCGACTTCTATTTCGCCTGCAACGACGCCTACGCCTACGACCTCGCCACCTGCCTCAATGCCTGGTGCTTCGAGAAGGATTTTTCCTTCAACCTGACCAAGGGCACGGCCCTGCTGGACGGCTATCAGAGCGTCCGCCCGCTCAGCGCGGACGAGAAGGCAGCGCTGCCGATCCTGGCGCGCGGCTCGGCCCTGCGCTTCATGCTGACGCGGCTCTACGACTGGCTGACGGTGCCGGACGGCGGGCTGGTGATGAAGCGTGACCCGTCGGAATACATCCGCCGCATGCGCTTCCACCGGACGATCAAGACCGCCCAGGAATACGGACTGAAATGAAGCAAGTTGAAATTTTCACCGATGGCGCCTGCTCGGGCAATCCGGGTCCGGGTGGCTGGGGGGCGCTCATGCGCTACAAGGCCAAGGTCAAGGAGCTGTCGGGCGGCGAGGCGGAGACCACCAACAATCGTATGGAGTTGCTGGCTGCCATATCTGCCCTGAACTCCCTCAAGGAGCCGTGCGAGATCGACCTGCACACCGACAGCAAATACGTCATGGACGGGATCTCGAAATGGATCCACGGCTGGAAGAAGAACGGCTGGAAGACCGCCGACAAGAAGCCGGTCAAGAACGGCGAGCTGTGGCAGGCGCTTGATGAGGCCAACAGGCGTCACAAGGTCAAGTGGCACTGGGTCAAGGGCCATGCCGGCCATCCTGAGAACGAACGCGCCGACGAGCTGGCGCGTGAGGGTATGGCGCCGTTCAAGAGTGGCCGCAAGGCATAGGCCTTCTGCCAGACCCGAGTGGGCGCGCCGCCGTAAGGCCGCGCGCCCTTTTCAGTCTTGGAGCTGTGTCAGTCAGAGCTGTTCGAGAATGCGGGCCGCGCCCGAATCGACGGCCTGGCCGGGTGCGCCCTCGAGGTTGAGCTGGGCGACCTTGCCGTCTTCGACAATCATCGAATAACGCTTCGAGCGCAGGCCCATGCCGGCGGCCGAAAGGTCGGTGTCGAGGCCGATGGCGCGGGCGAAATCACCGCTGCCGTCGGCGAGGAACTGCACCTTGCCTTCGCCGCCGCTGAACCGGGCCCAGGCGCCCATGACATGGACGTCGTTGACCGAAACCACCGCAATGGTGTCGACGCCGCGCGCGATGATCGCGTCATGGTTCTCGACATAGCCGGGCAGGTGGTTGTTGCTGCAGGTCGGCGTGAAGGCGCCCGGTACCGCAAACAGCACGACCTTCTTGCCGGCAAAGATTTCATCGGAGCTGATGCTCTTGGCGCCATCGGCGGTCATCGTCTTGAACGTGGCCGCTGGCAGCTTGTCGCCGATCGAAATGGTCATGAATTTCCTCGTAAGCGTAGAGTTCGAGTTGAAATCGGAAGGACGCGGCAATCACCTAGCGCAGATGTCGCCCGCGTCCAATGGCCAGCTGGATATAGGAAGCTGGACAGCCCTTTTCAGGGATAGGGTAAAAAGTCAGGGATAGGGCAAAAATCCCTCGACGGCGCCTGCAGCACTTGTCAGCGTGTAGGGCAGTCCCTTGCCGGCTGGCTTTGTGTCAGGGCGTTCGAGCAGCTTGACGGTGAACACCGCCTTGCCGCCCTCTATGTGCCGCTCGGGCGTGCCGAAGACGTAGCCGTCGACGCCGGCGACGAAGACATCCAGCGCATCGGCGGGACCAGGCGCCGTCGCGGTGATCGAGACATGCTCGCCTTCGGTCGGCTCCAGCGTGGCGCCGAAGTCCTGTTGTGCGGCACCGGGGAGGGCGGCAAGCGCCGTCTTCACCAGGATGGCATCGCCTGGATTGTCGGGATCGGCGGCGGGATCGACCTCAAGCGTGGCCTGCACCGGCACGCAGATCGTCTCGCAGACGCCGAGGAAGACGTTGGCGGTGATGGTCGCCGGTTCGCCCGGGGCGGTGACGGTAAAGCTCACGGGCAGGCGCACGGAGTGGTCGTAGCCGGCCCATTTGGCATAGCCGTCGTCATGACGGCGCGGCGCCGGGTAGGACAGGTCGACGCCCGATACGTTGCGGCTTGCCGAGACGTCGATCTGCGGCGGCACGCCGGAATTGCCGGGGTCCCGCCAATAGGTTTTCCAGCCGGGCTTGAGCTCGATGTCGAGCACGCCCTGCAGCTTGCCGGATGCATCAGGCACCCCCGAGGTGACCAAGCGGAAACGGCCGCCATCGGCTTCGAACCAGGCTGACGAGGAGGCGTGGGCCGGGGCAGCGGCAAGCAATGCCGCGCAGAGGCCGATCGCGGAGTGGAGCGCAATTTTCATGGCGGTGATTTGATAGCCTCCCGCAGCGTCCGCAACAGGGGGCGCCAACACATCGCATCATTTTTGCGTGACGTTGCCTGTCAAAAGATGAATGCGTCGCGCCGTGCGCCATCTTTCAAGACGGCAGGAAACGCGTTACCTTCAAGCCATGGACCTCTTACGCCAGAAAAAGGGCGCCTCGCAGCGCGGTTTTCTCGACGATCAGTTCCTCATCGCCATGCCGGGGATGAAGGACGACAGGTTCTCGCGTGCCGTGATCTACATCTGTGCCCATAGCGACGAAGGCGCCATGGGTCTGATCATCAACCAGGTCCAGCCGCTGCTGTTTCCTGATCTGCTTGTGCAACTCGGGATCCTCGACGAGCAGGAAGCGATCCGGCTGCCTGGCAAGGCCAAGGACTTCATCGTCCGCAATGGCGGGCCGGTCGACCGCAGCCGCGGCTTCGTGCTGCACAGCGACGACTACAAGGTCGAGTCCTCGTTGCCTGTCTCGGAAGAGATCTGCCTGACGGCGACCGTCGACATCCTGCGCGCCATTTCCGCCGGGCGCGGGCCGCGCCATGCGCTGATGGCGCTCGGCTATTCCGGCTGGGGCGCCGGCCAGCTCGAAAGCGAAATCGCCGAGAATGGCTGGCTGACCTGCCCAGCGACGTCGGAGCTTCTGTTTGACACCGACATCGACCGCAAATACGACCGCATCCTGGCCACGCTCGGCATCGACCTTGCGCGGCTCAGCAGCGCTGCCGGTCACGCCTGAGCAAGCGGATACTGCTCTTTCAGCATCTTCAGCGCCTGGTCGCCGGGAACCGGTGCGCCGAACATGAAGCTCTGCACATATTCGCAGCCCATCTGCCGCAGTTCGAGCGCGTCGCTCTCGTCGGAGATGCCTTCGGCGACCACCGATAGCCCAAGCTCATGCGCCATGTTGACCATCGACTTGAGCAGCACCGCGCGCTTGGGCGAGGTGTCGTCGACGAAGCTCTTGTCGATCTTGATGGTGTCGAACGGGAAGCGGGTAAGATAGGCGAGTGACGAATAGCCGGTGCCGAAATCGTCGAGCGACAGGCCGATGCCCAGCTGCTTGAGCTTGGTCAGCACGTGGTTGGTCTGCTCGGGATTGTCCATGACCAGCGATTCCGTCAGCTCCAGGCGGAAGCAGCGTGGCTTGAGATTGGCCCGTGCGATGACCGAGCGGACATCGCTGACGAGGTCGCGGCGGATGAGCTGGCGGCTCGACAGATTGACCGACACCGACAGCGGCGCGTCGCTGATCTGCTTCTGCCAGTCGGCCAGATCCTCGGCGGCGCGCTGCATTGCGAACAGGCCGAGCTGGACGATCAGGCCGCAGCCCTCGGCAACGGGGATGAAATCGCCCGGCGGGATCATGCCGCGACGCGGGTGGTCCCATCTGAGCAGCGCCTCGAAGCCGGCGACGCTGCCGTCTTCCAGTCGCACGATCGGCTGGTAGGCCAGTGTGAATTCCTTGCGCTCGATGGCGCGGCGGAGGTCCGATTCGAGCTGCAGGCGATCGGTGCCGACGGTGCGGAAGGCCGGACGGAACGGTTCGATGCGGTCGCCGCCGAAACGCTTGGCCTGGTGCATCGCCAGTTCGGCGTCCTTGACCATGTCCTCGGCGGTCGCCTGGGCGGTTGTCCAGGTGATCAGGCCGACGGAGGCGGTCAGCACGATCTCGCGCTTGGCGAAGGTGATCGGCGCCTTGATCGCCTGCTTGATGGCGTCGGCGACGGCGGCGATGCGCGACGGATCCTGTTCCGACAACAGCATCAGCGCGAATTGGTCGCCGGCAAAGCGCGACAGCGAATCCTTGGGCTTGAGCAGCCGGTGCAGGCGGCGGGCGATGGTCAGAAGGATGGTGTCGCCGGCCGAAATGCCCAGGCCGTCATTGACCTGCTTGAAGCGGTCGATGTCGATGACGAACACCGACGGGCGGACCTTCTCTTCGGTGCGGGCGATCGAGATGATCGCCTCGAGCCGGTTCATGAACAGCTCGCGGTTGGGCAGGCCGGTCAGGTTGTCGTGCACGGCGTCGTGCAGCAGGCGCTCTTCGGATTTCTTCTGTTCGGTGACGTCGACCATGGTGCCGACGCAGCGGATGACCTCGCCATCGGAGCCGATGACTGGCCGCGCCTTGAGCTGGAACCAGTGGTAGTGGCCGTCGGCGCCGCGCAGGCGGAAGCTCTGCGAGACGCGGCCGCGGCGGTGCTCCAGCACGACGTCGAGCGTTGTGCGGAACGTATCGCGGTCGTCGGAATGCAGCACCGGCAGCCAGTTGCGGGCAGCACCGCCCAGGCTGTTCGGCGCAAGGCCGAGCTGGACCGAGACGTCGGGACGGGTGACGACGCGGTCGCGCAGCACGTCCCAGTCCCAGACGATGTCTCCGGAGCCGGAGATGGCGAGTGCCTGCCGTTCCATGTCGCTGAACAGGCCCTGATGGGCGCCGCCGCCGGCGAAGGCGTGCTGCATGACGGTGAAGCCGATCAACAGGATGATCAGGATCAGGCCGCCGCCGAGCGCCGGCTGGACGATGTCGTTGTCGAGGACGCCTGTTATCGCCATCCACGAGCCGCTGAGCCATATCAGCACCATCGCCCAACTGGGCACCAGCATGATGGCGCGGTCATAGCCGCGAATGCTGAGATAGACGATCAGGCCGAGGCCGGTGAGCGCGGTTGCCGCAAACGAGATGCGCGCGATGCCTGCGGCAACTGCCGGATCGATGATGGCGACGCCGGCGATCAGGAACAGGCCGATGATCCAGACGAAGGCGCCATAGCTGAAATGGCCATGCCAGCGGTTGAGGTTGAGATAGGCAAACAGGAACACGACGAAGGTGCCGGCGAGCGCCACCTCCGTGCCCGCTCGCCATATCTGCTCGTTGCCGGGGGATACCTCGATGACCTTGTTGAGGAAGCCGAAGTCGACGCAGATATAGGCAAGCACCGCCCAGGCAAGCGCTGCGGTGGCTGGAAACATCGAGGTTCCCTTGACCACGAACAGGATGGTCAGGAACAGCGCGAGCAGGCCGGCGATGCCGATGACGATGCCGCGGAACAGCGTGTAGGAATTGACGGTGTCCTTGTAGGATTCCGGATCCCACAGATAGACCTGCGGCAGCTTGGGTGAAGCAAGCTCGGCGATGAAGGTGACGACGGCACCCGGGTTGAGCGTGACCAGGAAGACGTCGGCGTCGGGGCTCGCCTGGCGGTCGACAGCGAGGCCTTCGGAAGGCGTGATGGCGGTGAGGCGGTTGGAGCCGAGGTCGGGCCAGAACAGGCCGGAGCCGACAAGCCGGAAGTGCGGCGCAACGATCAGGCGATCGAGCTGCTGGTCGGTGGTGTTGGCGAGCGCGAAGACGGCCCAGTCGCCGCTGGAGCGCTGGTCGTTGGCCTCAACCTCGATGCGGCGCACGATGCCGTCGGCGCCGGGGGCCGTGGAAACCTGGAAGTTCTCGCCCTGATTCCTGTAGATCTCGACCGCGCCCGTGAGGTTGAGCGCGACGTCGTCACGGGAGATCTTGATCGGCTCCACGGCCAAGGCCTGCGACACCGCACAGACGCTCGCGACAACGGAAACGATGAGCGCAAACAACGGCGCCAGCAGGAAATGCTTCGACAAGTTCAGGCCTTCATGGTGACAGCTTGCGGGTCGTCCGCAATCAGTGCGTAGAGGTAGTGGTCATGCCATTCGCCGTTGATCCTGAGGTAGGATCGCAAAAGTCCTTCGCGCCGGAATCCGGCTTTTTCAAGCACGCGTACGGAGCGTGCGTTGTCGGGGATACAGGCAGCCTCGATCCGGTGCAACCGAAGCGTATCGAAGGCATGCCGCACGACCAGCTTGAGGGCATCGACCATCAGGCCCCGGCCGGCATATCGCTCGCCGATCCAGTAGCCGATATGCCCTGTCTGGGCGACGCCGTAGCGTATGTTGCCGAGCGTGATGCCGCCGACGAGCTTGCCGCTCGCATTTTCATAGATGAAGAAAGCAGCCGCGGTGCCCTGGATGAATTCGTCCTGGTAGCGCGCAAGGCGAATGCGCCAGGCTGAACGGTCGAGTTCGTCGGGCGCCCAGCGCGGCTCCCACGGTTCTAGGAAAGAGCGGCTTTCCCCGCGCAGCGTGACCCATTCGTGATAGTCGCGCCAGTTTGGCAGGCGCAGATTGACGCGTTCGCCTCTCAGTGCCGGGGTATCGCGGCGAAAAAGCGAGAGCGAGAACATGCGTGCAAATGCTGCTCAGACGGCGAGCTTGCGGGCGGTTGCCTGTGCGCCCGGCAGCGAGTCCAGGATTGATTCGTAAGGCGCCAGCGTGCCGACGGGACCAACCGCGGTGATGGTCGGGCGGGTCGAGAACAGCCGCGACGACAGGTCGGTCAGGCGGTCGACGGTGAGTGCGCCGAGCCGTTCCATCAGCTCTTCCTTGGCGATCGGACGGCCGAACAGCAGGAGCTGGCGCGCGATCTGCGAGGCGCGGCTGGAGCAGCTCTCGGCCGACATGATCAGGCCGGCGCGATACTGCGCGCGGGCGCGGTCCAGCTCTTCGAGCAGGATGTTCTCGCCGGTCCGCTGCAGCTCGTTGATGATGACGGGAATCAGTTCGGCGATGTCGCTCTGGCCGGTGGCGGCATGGATGCCGAAGATGCCGGTGTCGGAAAAGCCCCAATGGAAGGCATAGACCGAGTAGCAGAGGCCGCGCTTCTCGCGCACTTCCTGGAACAGTCGCGAGGACATGCCGCCGCCGAGGATCATCGACAGCACCTGCGAGGCGTAGAAGTCGCGCACATGGTAGGCGCGGCCTTCGAAGCCGAGCACGATCTGCGCGTCCATCAGGTCGCGGTCTTCGCGGAAGTCGCCGCCGACATACTGCGCATACTGCGGAATGGCGCTTTCGGCTTTGGAGCGGAAGTTGCCGAGGCGCTTTTCGACGTGGCGGACGAACTCGTCATGCTTGACGTCGCCGGCAGCGACCACGACCATCCGCTCAGCGCCGTACTGGCGGGTCATGAAGTCGTGAAGATTGGCGGAGGTGAAGGATTTCACCGTCTCCGGCGTGCCGAGGATCGAACGGCCGATGGTCTGGTGACGGAAAGCGGTTTCGGTGAAGCGATCGAAGACGATGTCGTCCGGCGTGTCGTGCGCGGCACCGATTTCCTGCAGGATGACGTGCTGCTCGCGTTCGAGCTCGTCCGGGTCGAACTCCGAATCCTGGAGAATGTCGGACAGGATGTCGACGGCCAGTGGCACGTCGTCTGACAGCACGCGGGCGTAGAAGGAGGTCGTTTCGACCGATGTGGCGGCGTTGATTTCGCCGCCGACATTTTCGATCTGCGAGGCAATCTGGAAGGCGGTCCGGTTCTTGGTGCCTTTGAAAGCCATGTGCTCGAGCAGGTGGGCCATGCCATGTTCGTCGTCACGCTCGTTGCGCGCGCCGGACTTGACCCATGTGCCGAGAGCGACTGTCTCTACGCTTGGAAGTGTTTCAGTGGCCACTGTCAGGCCGTTCGACAGACGGCTTACCTCAACACCCATGTTACGCGTACTCCCTAATCCGCCACTCGTGTGCGGCGGCTAATGTAATCTTCCACCATTTTTATCTCTGATGGAAGTACCGTGAACTTTTCCTTACGTTCCATCAGCCCCGACAGCCATTTTGGCAAAGCAGGCTCGATGCCGCTGGCTGCAAGTACGGCGGCGGGGAACTTTGCCGGGTGCGCGGTGGCGAGTACGACCATTGGCACATCGCTTTTGGGCAGGCTGGACGCGACATGCACGGCGGTCGCTGTGTGGGGGTCGAGCAGGTAGCCGCTCTTGTCGAGCGTCGCGCGGATGGTCGCTGCGGTCTCGGTCATGTCGGCGCGCCCGGCACCGAACTCGCCGCGGATCGCAGCCAGCGCCGGGGCCTCGATGGTGAATGCACCGGACTGCTTGAGGCTGGCCATGTAGCGGCGCACCACCGCTGGATCGCGGTCGGAAGCCTCGAACAGCAGGCGCTCGAAGTTGGACGAAACCTGGATGTCCATCGATGGCGAGGTGGTGGCCACCACGCCGGTCTGGCGGTACTCGCCGCTCTTCAGCGTGCGGTCGAGAATGTCGTTGTCGTTGGTGGCGATGACCAGCTGGTCGATCGGCAGTCCCATCTTCTTGGCGGCATAGCCGGCGAAGATGTCGCCGAAATTGCCGGTCGGCACGGTGAACGACACCGGCCGGTCGGGGGCGCCGAGCGAGATGGCGGAGGAGAAATAATAGACGATCTGGGCCATGATGCGGGCCCAGTTGATCGAATTCACGCCCGACAGCTGAACACGGTCGCGGAAGCCGTGGTCGTTGAACATGTCCTTCACCAGGCCCTGGCAGTCGTCGAAGTTTCCTTCGATCGACAGCGCATGCACGTTGGCGGCGTCGGAGGTGGTCATCTGGCGCTGCTGCACCGGCGAGACGCGGCCATGCGGAAACAGGATGAAGATGTCGGTGCGTTCGCGCCCGGCAAAGGCCTCGATCGCAGCGCCGCCCGTATCGCCCGAGGTTGCCCCGACGATGGTCGCGCGCTGGCCACGTTCGGCAAGCACATGGTCCATCAGCCGCGCCAGGAGCTGCATGGCGACGTCCTTGAAGGCGAGGGTGGGACCATGGAACATCTCGAGCACGAAGCTGTTGGCGCCGGTCTGGACCAGTGGGCAGACCGCTTCGTGGCGGAACGTGCCATAGGCTTCGCGAACCAGGCGCTCGAAGACATCAGGCTTGATTTCGCCACCGAGGAACGGGGTCAGCAGTTTGATCGCGAGATCAGGATAGCTCAGGCCTCGCATCGCTCGGATTTCGGCGGGGCTGAAAGTCGGCCACTGCGCCGGGAGGTAAAGGCCGCCGTCGCGTGCCAGGCCGGCAAGTACAGCATCAGAAAATCCGAGCGTGGGCGCTTCCCCACGGGTGCTCACATAGTGCATATCTATCCAATCCAAGGCTATGCGACCTGCTGCCTGTCGGCAGGACGGGAAAACTGCGCTCCGTCAGTCGCATTTTTGCCGCGCGGTTGATATAGAACGACTGCTTTGCGAGAGGGAAGTGCAGTTCATGGTGTTTCGTTTGATCGACGGCCGTTTTCTGACGGCTTTGGCGACCGCCGGCTTTATGCTCGCCGTCACAGGCTGCCAATCAGGCGGCAGCGGCGGCTTTTTTAGCCCTCCCGCCCCGAAGGATCCCAAGGTGATCGCGGCCGAAGAGGGCAAGATCCTGGCCAGCGAACTGCTTGCCTACTGCCCCAACATCACCTTGCGTGACGGCACCGCCTTCTTCAACAGCTATGCCAAGGGCGGCCAGGACGACCCGGCAAAGCTCGTCCATCAGTCGGCGATCACCGACGTCACCCGCAGCTGCACGCGCGCCGATGGCACGATGACCATCAAGGTCGGCGTTGCCGGCAAGGTCGTTGTCGGTCCTGCCGGCGGTGCCGGTACGATCACCATGCCGATCCGCGTCGCGGTGACCCGTGGCGAGGAGGTGCTTTATTCCGAGCTGCACAAGAACGCCGTGCAGGTGACCGATCCGTCGGTGGCGACACAGTGGGTGTTCACCGTGCCGAACATCAACATCCCCAATCCGACGGCGCGCGACATCGTGATCTATGTCGGCTACGACGAAGGTCCGGCGAAGAAGCCCGCCCAGCAGTAACGTCTCGGCCAGACGATCCGGAGCGCCGCGAAGCACGCAGCACCGGTTCGCATGCCAGAAGCGCCCGCGTCCAAAGGAGGACGCAGGCGCCGGCAATGCCTCAAGCGGCGTTTCGCTGCTGTCGTTCCCTGACCAGTGTCTCGACAAGCGCGTCGACCTCGGCTTCGGCCTTTTCGATCGATGCCTTTAGTCTGGCGTCGGCGAATTCGTCGAACTCGATTGCCACCGACCTGATGTCGGTGATCCCGATGTAGTTGAAGGCGGTCGCGATGCTGGCCTCGACGTGGTTGAGCGCCTCGATCCTGCCGCCCTTGCCATAGCCGTGGTCGCCGCGCGAAGACAGGATGACGAGTGTCTTGCCGGCGCCGGCGAGCAGCGGCCAGTAGGGATCGCCTAGCCGCGACCGGTCGAAGCCGAAGGTGCGGCCGACCCGCACGATGTTGTCGATCCACGCCTTGAATTGTGCCGGCGGCGCGAAATTGTACATCGGCACGCCGGCAACGATGATGTCGGCCGCAAGCAACTCGTCGATCAAGCCATCACTTTCGGCAAGCGTCTCGCTCATCCAAGGCAGGCGTTGCTCCGGCTTGGTGAACGCGGCGTGGATCCAGGCGCCTGACACCGGCTGTGGCGGCTGCTGGCCGACGTCGCGATAGACGATGTTTTCATCGCTGCCATGGGCAGTGCGCCATGCCAGCGCAAAACGCGCACCTAGGCGCCGGCTGTGCGATCCGAACGGATTCTCGGCTGAAGAATGTGGTCGAGCGCTGGCGTCGATATGCAGGATCCGGGTCATTTCAAGGGTTCCTATAAGATAGAGAAATTCATGTGAGCGCGCGCGGTGCGGTGGCGTGCCGCTCACGTTCCATATGAAAATAATGGGTGATATGGTGCCTGGCGAAATCGAATTCGTCATGCAATGGATGAGTTGAAATCATGCATCGCCAACTGCCTCCGCTTGCGACGCTGCGTGCCTTCGAGGCCGCCGCCCGTCATGCGAGCTTCAAGCAGGCCGCTTGGGAACTGGGCGTTACGCCAACCGCCATCAGCCATCAGATCAGGCTGCTGGAGCAAACTCTGGCCTTGCGGCTGTTCGATCGCCGCACGCGGCAGGTGGTGCTGACGCGTGAGGGGCGTGAGCTTTACCCGGTATTGCGCGACGGTTTCGACGCGTTCGCCGAAGCGCTCGACCGTGTCTCGGAGCGCCGCCGCAGCGTGGTCACGCTTTCGGCCACGACCTCATTCACCGCGCGCTGGCTGGTGCCACGGGTGGCGTCGTTCCGTGAGCGATATCCAACTGTCGACCTCAGCCTGCATGCGTCGGACGATCCTGTCGATTTTCGCACCGGCATCGCCGACGCTGCCGTGCGGTATGGTCGCGGGCCCTTTCCGGATCTCAGTTCGACCTGGCTGATGGCCAATCGCTTCGCGCCGGTGTGCAGTGCCCGCCTGGGCTTGAAGACGCTTGACGACATGCGCCATGTCACGCTGCTCCATTCGCGATGGAGGCACCCGAATGCCGACACGCCGACATGGCGGCGCTGGTTCGACGCGGCTGCGGTTGACGGCGTCGACGCCGATGCCGGCATCAGCTTCAACGACGACGGCCATGCCGTGCAGGCGGCGGTGGCCGGGCAGGGCGTGGCGCTGCTCAGCCTCGTGCTCGTCGCCGACGATCTTGCGTCAGGCGTTCTGGTCCAGCCGTTCGGGCCGGCGATCGACGGCTATGATTTCCACCTCGTCCATCCCAGGACGCCGCGACCGGAGGTGCGCATGCTGAGCGAGTGGCTGCTCGATGCGCTGGGTTCAGGGCATTGAACGTTCAGCTGTCCTTGTGGCGCTGGTAGTAGCGCGCGACGCGCATGCGGTTGCCGCAGCGCGCCGCAGCACACCAGCGTCGGCGACTGCTCGCCGGCAGAAACAGCATGGTGCAATCCTCGGCTTCGCATTTGCGGATGGTGCCGACGCCGGGGTCGGTCAGCACAAGTGCCACTGCTTCGGCAAGATGCGCGGCGAGATCGGCGATGACCGAGCCGGTGCGCCTTGGCGCCACCACCAGTGACGACCCCGACCATCGCAGTTCGAGATGAACCGGCGCAGCAGACAGCGTCCGGTTGAGTTCGCGCAGGCTGGCGTCTGAAGGCGCCTTGCCGTGCCTGATATTGTCGACGAGCTGGCTCGCAGTTTTGCGCACCGCGTGAATGGCGGCGAGGTCGGCTTGCGACGCCTCTGCCAGAACATTCCCGCCATATTGTGCCAGCCGCTCGCCCTGCAGCGCCACCCAGGTCCGCAACCCGTCAGGCGTTGCCAGATGGTCGATGCTGTCGGTGCCGCTGCGTGCGCGCGTGTTGATCAGGTCCAGCCCGAGCAGCTCGCCGGTGAGAGGGGGAATGTCGGCGCTCATGCTAACTCCAAAAATTGCCATTGACACATTAGGTGATTCAGCCAAGATTGCTAATGCGTAATTCTACATTGAAGGCATGTGAAATGACAATCCTGGCTTTTCCTCGCGTGGCCCATCGTTATCTCGACGTCGATGGCATCCGCGTCTTCTACCGCGAGTCGATCCCGGCCCAGGCCGGCCTTGACGCGCCGGTACTGCTGTTGCTGCACGGCTTTCCCTCGGCTTCGCACCAGTTCCGCCGACTGATCGACGCCATTGGCAACAGCTACCGGGTCATCGCGCCCGATTATCCCGGGTTTGGCCACAGCGACGCGCCGCTCCCGACAAGCGCCGGCGGCACGTTCGGCTACAGCTTCGACCGCCTCGCCGACACGATGGAAGGCTTCGTCAAGGGACTGGGGCTGGACCGCTTCGTCGCTTATCTCTTCGACTTTGGCGCGCCGGTCGGTTTTCGCCTGGCGACGCGGCATCCTGAATGGTTTGCCGGCCTGATTGTCCAGAATGGTAATGCCTATGAAGAGGGCCTGTCGGACGGTGCCCGCGACTTCATCGCCTTGCGGCCGGATCAGCCCGACGCGGAGCAGAAGATCCGAGACCTGCTGACGCTTTCAGGCACGCGCTTCCAGTACGAGACCGGTGTCGGACAGTTGGAACTGCTGGCGCCGGACGGCTGGACGCTCGACCAGCATTTCCTCGACCAGCCCGGTCGCAAGCAGCCGCAGGTCGACCTGGCGTTCGACTACCACAGCAACGTCGCGCGTTACGGCGAATGGCAGGCCTGGCTGCGGCGCCACCAGCCGCCGACGCTGGTCGTCTGGGGCAAGGACGATCCGTTCTTCCCGGAGCCGGGCGCCCATGCCTTCCTTCGCGACGTGCCGGAGGCCGAACTGCATCTGTTTCAGACCGGGCATTTCGCCCTGGAGGAGAAGCTGCCCGAAATCGTGCCGCTGATCGCCGATTTTATCGATCGGACGTGGTCCGGCAGCTAGTTGCCCTGTCGCAAGGCGAGGAGTTTTGTCAGCCTCGCCGTTGCGGCCTCCACCCCATATCTGGCGACGCAGCGGTCACGCAGGGCTGCCGTCTGCTGCCCGAAACGGGCGGGGCTCGAGGCGACCTCGTCCAGCCGCCGGACGAGGTCTGCGACGCTGCGCGGATCGAAGAAGATCGCCAGATCGCCTGCTATCTCGCGGAAGACCGGCAGGTCCGAGCAGATGACCGGCAGGCCGAACAAGGCGCCTTCGACGATGGGAATGCCGAAGCCTTCACTCAGGCTTGGAAAGACAAGGGCCGAGGCCGAGCGCAGCAGCTCGGCCTTGTGGTCATCGGTAATCTGGCCGACGAAACGGACGTTTGTGCCGGCGCGTGGAAAATTGCTGGCCGGGACGTTGCCTATGATCACCAGCTCGGCACGGTCTGCCATGCCGGCGAAGGCTTCGACCAGAAGGGCGATGTTCTTGCGCGGTTCGTTGGAGAGGATCGAGACGAATCTCGGCCGCTCTGGTTTCGGTGTGGCGCTTGCAGTCTGTGCGGCCGACTGAAGATCGGGCCGAATGACCGGCGGGAAGAGCGACGCAGGCAGTCTTGCAGCGTGGTCGGGAAAGCGGCTGTTGAATTCGTCCCTGGTTGCTGCCGAGACGAAGATCAACTCGGTCGCCTGGTCGAGAGCCGTCCTGAATTTCTGGTCGAAAGTGAACCTGTAGCGTCCCGAGAGCTCGTCGAGCGGGATGAGGTCGTGGATCACCAGCACGACCTGCGCGCCTTGGTCCGTGACCGGTTGCACGTAGTGGAAGGCGTCCATCAGCACGATGTCGAAGCCGCGTGCGTCGACAGTCGGAGGCGGCAAGTCATAGGACGCCCGCAAGGTACTGTCGCTGTAGAAGCCGGCGACGGGCATGAAGGCATCGATCCAGGCGAGGTGCGGCGCTGCCTTGTCTATCTCCGTGGGGCCCGGCGTCGCGGCAGGGACCAGCTTGCGCACCGGCAGTCGAGAGAAGACCGCAGACCGGTCACGTTGGCGCCGCGACTGGACGTATTTTACGTAGAGATGTTTCCAATGCGGCCTGTGACGGATAGCGCCATCGACCGTGCCTTCGACGAGGAAGCGGATGATCTCGTCAGGCGACGACGGGGCCGCTTGCTGCGTCTCGACGAGCAGCGTCGTTTCGACACCGAGGCGCTTGCAGCAGGCGAGCAGGCCGGCGCTGTAGTTGAGAATGCCGCGCGCCGGCGTCGGCGTCCCCACGCTCTCGCTGATCAGCAGCAGCCGCTTGCTCATTGCGCGGCCGCGTTCGTCAGGCGTGTTCCGACCACATGCTGAGTGCCCGGATCACGCCGCCAAGGTCGGTCCAGCGGCGAATCACCGTCTCGGCGCCGGCTTCGGTCAGCGCGTCGGCATGGCCGGGATAGCTGTGGGCGCCGCCGGTGAAGCCGATGACACGCATGCCGGCCGCAACGGCGCCCGAAATGCCGTGCACCGAATCCTCGATGACAAAGGTCCTGGCCGGGTCGGCGCCATAGGTCATTGCGGCGTGCAGGAAGACATCGGGCGCGGGCTTCGGCTTCTTGCTCGGCGTTTCCAGCGCCGAAAAGATGCTGCCCTTGAACAGCGGCAGGATGCGGGTGCGCTCGAGCATCATCTCGATGCGTTCGCTGGTCGAGTTGGAGCAGATGCAGCGCGGCGCGGTGACGGCGGCAACGGCCTCGTGAACGCCGTCGATGGCGCGCACGTCGGTCTTCAGCTTGCGGTCGACAAGCTCCTCGGCCTGACTGATCAGCGAGGCCTGGAAGGGGATCGCCGCCTTCTCCTCGATCTTCAGCATGATGTCCTTGAAGGTCAGGCCGGCATAACTCTCGGCGATCTCTTCGGCAGATATCTCAAAACCGGCTGCGGTCAGCAGTTCCGCTTCGACGCGGGCGGCGATGATTTCGGAATCGACGAGCACGCCGTCGCAATCGAATATCACTAGGTCTGGCTGGGTCATGGCAGTCCGGGAAGCTGGGGCGCCGTCGGGGCGCGGACGGAAAAGTTCAAGGCGCGGCAACTACACCATTCCAGCCCGATCCGCAAATTAGAACGCTCGCTTCATCAATTGTTTACGCTGATCGGTAACCATAACGGCGAGTAAATAGTAACGCGTCATCCCGGGTATCAGAATGTCAGCAGTGCGTCCTCTCGACCAGCTTTCCCGCACGCCAAAGCCGTCCGAATGGCTCGACACCATCATCAAGGGCGACTGCGTGGCGGCGCTCGACAAATTGCCGGCGAACTCCGTCGACGTCATCTTCGCCGACCCGCCCTACAACCTGCAGCTCGACGGTGACCTGCATCGTCCGGACCAGTCGAAGGTCGACGCGGTCGACGATCACTGGGACCAGTTCGAGAGCTTCGGCGCCTACGACGCCTTCACCCGCGCCTGGCTGCTTGCCGCCCGCCGCGTGCTGAAGCCCAACGGCACGATCTGGGTCATCGGCTCCTATCACAACATCTTCCGCGTCGGCGCGACGATGCAGGATCTCGGCTTCTGGATCCTCAACGACGTCGTCTGGCGCAAGACCAACCCGATGCCGAACTTCCGCGGCCGCCGTTTCCAGAACGCCCATGAGACAATGATCTGGGCTTCGCGCGACCAGAAGGGCAAGAACTACACCTTCAACTACGACGCGCTGAAGGCCTCCAACGACGACGTCCAGATGCGCTCGGACTGGCTGTTTCCGATCTGCACCGGCGGCGAGCGCCTGAAGGACGACGACGGCAACAAGCTGCATCCGACGCAGAAGCCGGAAGCGCTTCTGGCCCGCATCATGATGGCCTCGACCAAGCCGGGCGACGTGGTGCTCGATCCATTCTTCGGCTCGGGAACGACGGGTGCGGTTGCCAAGCGTCTCGGCCGCCATTTCGTCGGCATCGAGCGCGAACAGGCCTATATCGACGCCGCCAACGAGCGCATCGCCTCGGTGCGTCCGCTCGACGGCCCGTCGCTGACGGTGCTGACCGGCAAGCGCGCCGAGCCGCGTGTCGCTTTCGGCAGCCTGCTCGACATGGGCCTGCTGGCACCTGGAGCGACGCTGTACGATGCCAAGAAACGCTGGGCGGCAAAGGTCCGCGCCGACGGCACGCTGGCGATCGGCGACACCGCCGGCTCGATCCACCGCGTCGGCGCTTCAGTGCAGGGGCTCGACGCCTGCAACGGCTGGACCTTCTGGCACTATGAGCGTGCCGGCGGACTGACCCAGATCGACGAACTGCGCCGCATCGTCCGTGTCGGCATGGAAAAGGCGGGAGCCTGAAGCTTCAGCCGCGCCGGACCGTCCGGCGCGCGCAGGCATCATCGGTCGCCGGTTCTGGACCTTCAGCGACCGCGCCGCGCCTGCCATAGCAATCGAATTCCGGCAGCCAAACTAGCCAGTCCGGGTTCGCCGATCGGCCGGTTTCCAGTCACCGTCCGATCCCGAGACGCTCGAGGTCCGCCTCGAGCGTTTTCGCATTTGTGAACAGCACCGCCTGCCAGCCGGCGTCGATGGCGGCATTCACGTTCTTCTGGCTGTCGTCGATGAACAGCGAAGCCTTTGGGTCGAGGCCGAAGGTCTCGACATGCAGGTCATAGATGCGGCGGTCCGGCTTGATCAGGCCGACATCGCCTGAAACCGTCACGCCGCGCGGCGTTTCGAGGAACGGGAAACGGCCGCGCGCCTCGCGGAACGTGTCCGAGGCCCAGTTGGTCAGCATGGTGACGTCGTGGCCGGCAGCGACGAGACCCTCCATCAGCGCGACGCTGTCTTCATAGTGATGCGGCACCATGTCGTGCCAGTGCAGGCGGAAGGCGCGAATGTTCTTTTCATGCTCGGGGAAGTCGGCGATCAGCAATGCCTCGGCTTCTTCCCAGCTTCGGCCGCGGTCCTGCTCGATATTCCACTCGCTGGTGCAGACATTGTCAAAGAACCAGCGCCGCTCGACTGCATCGGGAATGATACGGCTGAAAGGGATATCTGGGTCGTAATGGATCAGAACCTTGCCGATGTCGTAGACGATGTGGCGGATCTCGCTCATGACTTTCCCTGGTGTGCTCGTTTCATTGCGCCGGGTATGGCAGCTTCGATGACCTTTTTCATGACCGTTGGCAAGGCTTCGCCATTGAGCTCGTCTGCCGCCGACCAGAAATGGCCGTCGAGCGCGGTTCGCGAGGCGACGTCGGCGCGGAACACCTCGAGGTCGAGCGAAAAATGGGTGAAGACGTGGTTGATGCTGCCGGCGCGTCGCCATTGGGCGGGAAAAGGCGCGCTGTCTGTGTCCGTCGCGCCGTCGATGCGCGAGGTCCAGCCTGTCGTTGGCACTTCGGTCATGCCGCCGAGCAAGCCCTTGCCCAAGCGCTTGCGCAGCAACACGGAGCCATCAGGCGTGACGGCGACGAAGGCAGCGCCGCGTCGCATCGGCTTGTCGGCCTTGGGCGGCTTGACCGGATAGAGCTCGGGGTCGCCATTGACGATCGCGCTGCAATCGGCGCGCAGCGGACACAACATGCAGCGCGGCCGGCGCGGCGTGCAGATGGTGGCGCCGAGATCCATCATCGCCTGGGCGAAATCTCCGGGCCGTGCGACAGCCAGCATGCGTTCGACATGGGCACGGATTTCCGGCTTGGCCTCCGGCAGCGGCGTCGAGATCGAGAACAGCCGTGTGACCACGCGCTCGACATTGCCGTCGACCACTGCCGCAGGCCGCATGAAGGCGATGGAAGCGATGGCAGCCGCCGTGTACGGCCCGATGCCGGGCAGGGCGCGCAGACCATCCTCCGTTTCAGGAAACTGGCCGCCGGGCAGGGCGGCGACAGTCTCGGCGCAGAGCTTGAGGTTGCGGGCGCGGGAGTAATATCCGAGGCCGGCCCAGGCCTTCATGACGTCTTCGGTTTCGGCTGATGCAAGTGCCGACACGTCGGGCCATTTCTCCAGGAAGGCCCTGAAATAGGGTTTCACCGCCTCGACGGTCGTCTGCTGGAGCATGATTTCCGACAGCCAGACGCGGTAGGGATCGGGTCTCAGGCCCTTGGCGAGCTCACGCGGCGGCATCCGCCAGGGCAGTTCGCGATGGTTGGCATCGTACCAGCCGAGCAGATCGGCGGCGATCCTGTTGTCGGCGGCGTCGGCATGCTTGCGGGTCGGTGCTGGGGATGCCATTGGTGGTCGGAACTGCCTTCGGCTTTACATGTCGACAAGGTTACCTGGAGAACGACATGGCAGGGAAAAGATGGACGGGCAATCCCGTTCCGGTCAGCGATCTGGCAAGCGCCATCCTCGATCCCGTCCTGCGCAAGCGCACCGGCATCTCCGTCGGGCTTGTCCAGTCCTGGGAAGAGATCGTCGGCCCACGCCTGGCCCACAACACGCGGCCCGAGAAGATCCAGTGGCCGCGGCGCATGCATGAGGATGATCCGTTCGAGCCGGCGGTGCTGATCGTCGCCTGTTCGGGGCCGGCAGCACTCCATCTCCAGCATGAAACCGGCGAGATCATCAGCAGGGTCAATTCCTTTCTCGGCTTCAACGCCATCGGACGCATCCGCATCGTGCAGAAGCCGGTGGCGAACACGGGTGCCAAGCCGCGTCCACGCCTGCGCAAGCTGACCGATGCGGAGCAGGGCAAGCTTACCGGCGCAGTAAGGCTCATCGAGGATGAAGGACTGCGAGCGTCGCTGGAAAAGCTGGGCGCGAGCATCCTGGGCAGCCGAAAGTAGAAAATGCCGGCTTTCTCGCGCTTTCGTGATTGAAACTGCGGCAAATTGCGATTGGTTTGGGGACAGCCATGCCTTAATTCGCGCCAACTATCGCTTTCACGTAACCGCACATTGCAAAATCCAACCATCGTCAGGTGATTCGTATGCTTCGTTCGATTTCTCGCAGGACCGCACTTACCGGGCTCGCAGCCGTTTCGGCCGCGGCGCTGCTCTCCGCTTGCAGCGACTCCGGCGAGCAGGCCAACGCAGCAACGCCCAAGCCTGCCGAGCCGGCGACGCCGGCTGCCACGCCGGCCGCACCCGCAACGCCTGCCCAGGCGGTGAAGGTGCCCGAGGCACAGGGCTCGGTCGACATGGCCAAGCTGCTCGAAGCCGGCACCCTGCCTGACATGCAGCTCGGCAAGGCCGATGCACCCGTCACCATCGTCGAATACGCCTCGATGACCTGCCCGCATTGCGCGCATTTCCACGAGACGACGCTGCCGGCGCTGAAGACCAAGTACATCGACACCGGCAAGGCTCGCCTGATCTATCGCGAGTTCCCCTTCGACCCGCTGGCCGAGGCCGGCTTCATGCTGGCACGCTGCTCGAAGGACAACTACTTCCCGATGGTCGACGTGCTGTTCAAGCAGCAGCAGAGCTGGGCCGGGTCGCAGAACCCCAAGGATGCGCTGCTGCAGATCTCCAAGCTCGCCGGCTTTACACAGGAGTCGTTCGAGGCCTGCTTGACTGACCAGAAGCTTCTGGACGATATCAGAGCCGTGCGCGCCCGCGGCGAGAACGATTTCAAGGTCGACTCGACGCCGACCTTCTTCATCAACGGGAAAGTCTACAAGGGGGCAATGACGATTGAGGAAATGTCGGCGGTTATCGACGGCATGCTCTGACAGGCTCATGGCACCGAGGCAACACGGCTTCGGTGCACCCTTCCGTGCGGACTGGCGCGAATGAAGTTTTCGCGCCTCCGCCTTCTCGGTTTCAAATCCTTTGTCGAGCCCGGCGAGTTCGTCATCGAACGCGGGCTGACCGGCATCGTCGGGCCGAATGGCTGCGGCAAGTCCAATCTCGTCGAAGCGTTGCGCTGGGTGATGGGCGAGAGCTCATACAAGAACATGCGCGCTTCCGGCATGGACGACGTCATCTTTTCCGGTTCCGGCACGCGCCCGGCGCGGAACACTGCCGAAGTCACGCTGTTCCTCGACAATAGCGACCGCACCGCGCCCGCTTCCTTCAACGATGCCGACGAGCTGCAGGTGTCGCGTCGTATCGAGCGCGAGGCCGGCTCCGTCTATCGCATCAACGGCAAGGAAGCCCGCGCCAAGGACGTGCAGCTGCTGTTTGCCGACCAGTCGACCGGCGCGCGCTCGCCCTCGATGGTCGGGCAGGGCCGCATCGGCGAGCTGATCCAGGCAAAGCCGCAGGCACGCCGCGCGTTGCTCGAAGAGGCCGCCGGCATTTCCGGTCTGCACACCCGCCGCCACGAAGCCGAGCTTCGCCTGCGCGCCGCCGAACAGAATCTCGAGCGCCTCGACGATGTCGTCGGCGAGCTGGAAAGCCAGATCGAAAGCCTGAAGCGGCAGGCGCGCCAGGCATCACGCTTCAAGAACCTGTCGGCCGACATTCGCAAGGCGGAAGCGACGCTGCTGCATTTGCGCTGGACGCTGGCCAAGGCGCAGGAGGGCGAAGCGCAATCGGCGCTGGCCACCGCCACCGCTGTTGTCGGTGACCGCGCCGCCTCGCAGATGGCGGCGGCCAAGGACCAGGCCGTCGGCGCCCACAAACTGCCCGAGATGCGCGACGCCGCGGCTGCTGCCGCCGCAACCTTCCAACGCCTGTCCATTGCGCGCTCGCAGCTCGAGGAAGAAGCCGGCCGCATCAATTCGCGCCAGAGCGAGCTCGACCGCCGCCTGCAGCAGCTCGATGCCGACATCGCCCGCGAACAGCGCATGATCGGCGACAATGCGGCAATCCTGGCGCGTCTCGATGCCGAGGAGAAGGCGCTCAACGACGAGAATGCCGGCGCGACCGACCGCGAGACGCATACGCGTGCCGCCTTCGAGGAGGCGATGGCGACGCTGGCGCTGACCGAGGCCGAGCTTGGCCGCCTGACCGCCGAACGCGCCGAGGCGGCTGCCGGCCGCACCCAGGCCGAACGCGCCATGCGCGACGCTGCCGAACGCCGCGACCGCTTCGCCCGCCAGCTTGCCGAACTCGACCGCGAGGCCGGCGAGATTGCGGCGCGCATTTCGGCGCTGGCCGATCCGGCGGAAAAGCAGATGCTGGCCGAGGCGGCGCAGGAAGCGCTCGAGGAAGCAGAGTTCGCGGCAACCGAGGCCGAGCGCGCCGTCACCGAGGCACGCCAGGCCGAGGCTTCGTCGCGCACGCCGCTGCAGGAAGCCAAGGCCGAGCTGGCGCGGATCGAAACCGAAGCACGCACGCTGGCCAAGATCATCAACGCAGCGTCTGGTGATCTCTTTCCGGCGGTGCTGGAGCAGATCGGCGTCGAGCGCGGCTTCGAGACAGCCCTGGGTGCTGCCCTTGGCGACGATCTCGAAGCAGCGCTCGACCGCGCAGCACCCGTACACTGGGGTGATGCCAAGCTGGCTCCGACTGACCCGAAGCTGCCCGACGGCGTGCGCAGCCTCGCCGAGGTCGTCCGCGCGCCGCATCAGTTGGCGCGCCGTCTCGCCCAGATCGGCGTCGTCGATGCCGCCGATGCGACAAGGCTGCAGCCGCTGCTTGCGCCGGGCCAGAGGCTGGTGAGCAGGCAGGGCGCGCTGTGGCGCTGGGACGGGCTGACGGCCAGCGCCGACGCGCCGACCGCAGCAGCGCAGCGTCTCGCCCAGAAGAACCGGCTCGCCGAGCTCGACGCCGAAGCCGTCCAGGCGACGCTTGTCGTGCGCGCCGCCGAAGAGGCCCTGGCGCGGGCGGAAAACGCCGTTCGCGAAAACACCGAGGCCGAACGCCAGGCGCGGCAGGCATGGCGCGACGCCCAGCACCATGTCGGTGCGGCGCGCGACGCGCTTGCCCAGGCCGAAAAGGCCGCGGGCGAACTGACCAGCCGTCGCGCGGCGCTGGATGAAGCCCGCGCGCGCGTCGCCGATGCGCATGAGGAAGCGCAGGCCGGCTATGTCGAAGCCGAGGACATGCTGGGCTCGGCGCCTGATCTTGCCGACCTGCAGGCGCGGCTCGAACAGCTGTCCGGTGCGGTGGCGCGCGATCGCTCCGCGGTTGCCGATGCACGCGCCGTGCATGACGGCCTCAACCGTGAAGCCGAGGCGAGGGGGCGCCGTCTCAGCGCGATCGCCGCCGAGCGCCAGAGCTGGGTGCTGCGCGCCGAAAGTGCCGCCGAGCAGGTCGAGGCGCTGGCTGAGCGGCGCGAGGAAGCAGCCGCCGAACGCGAGACGCTGGCCGAGGCGCCCGACGAACTCGACGCCCGCCGCCGAACCTTGATGTCGGAGCTGACGCGCGCCGAGGCCACGCGCAAGGAAGTCTCCGACCGGCTGCAGGAGGCGGAGAACAAGCAGTCCGTTCTCGACAAGGCCGCAACCGCTGCCATCCAGGGATTGGCCGAGGCGCGCGAAGCAAGAGCCCGCGCCGAGGAGCGCCTGACCGCCGCCGACGAACGTCGGCGCGAGGTCGAGGCGCGGATCCAGGAAGTGCTGGCGACGCCGCCGCATCTGGTGATCAAGCATACGGGCCTCGAAGCCGACGATCAGATGCCCGATCCCGGCGAGGTCGAGCGGACGCTGGAGCGGCTGAAGATCGAGCGCGAGCGGCTGGGCGCGGTCAATTTGCGCGCCGAAGAAGAGCAGAAGGAGCTGTCCGACCGGCTGGAGGCGATCGTCTCCGAGCGTGAGGACATCATCGAGGCGATCCGCAAGCTGCGCCAGGGCATCCAGGGCCTGAACCGCGAGGGCCGCGAGCGCCTGCTGGCCGCCTTCGATCTGGTCAACGGCCACTTCAAGCGCCTGTTCACCCATCTGTTTGGTGGCGGCACCGCCGAGTTGCAGCTGATCGAGTCGGAAGATCCGCTCGAAGCCGGTCTCGAAATTCTCGCCCGCCCGCCCGGCAAGAAGCCGCAGACGATGACGCTTTTGTCCGGCGGCGAGCAGGCGCTGACGGCGATGGCGCTGATCTTTGCGGTGTTTTTGACCAATCCGGCGCCGATCTGCGTGCTCGACGAGGTTGACGCGCCGCTGGACGACCACAATGTCGAGCGCTTCTGCAACCTGATGGACGAGATGGCGGCATCGACCGAGACGCGCTTCGTCGTCATCACCCACAATCCCATCACCATGGCGCGTATGGACCGGCTGTTCGGCGTCACCATGGCCGAGCAGGGGGTGAGCCAGCTGGTGTCGGTCGACCTGCAGGCTGCTGAATCGCTCCGCGAAGCGAGTTGATCTCCAGCGTTCGCGCAGCGAACTGCTTCAAGCGCTCGCGCAGCGAGCTGCTCCCGATCGCTTCGCGTAGCGAGCTGCTTCGACTGTTCGCGCAGCGAACTGGTCTGCGCTGGGCAAAGCGAGCTGTCCCGGAAAAGGCTACTTGAGCTTGAGGCTGTAGTGCTTGCGGTGGCGCCGGTAGTTGATCTGGCGCAGCGCGGTCTGGCCGAGCGCCTTGACCGACACAGTCCAATGCCGCCTCAGCTTGACCTCGTTGCGATCGGCCTCGATCAGGCTGCCGCCGAGTTCGGCGCTGACGTCGGTCACCAGATTGGGCTTGATCGAGAGCACGCGCAGCTTGAGTTCCCAGAAGAACTTTATGTCTTCGTCGATCTGGCGGTAGACGGTGGCCCGGCTCAGGAAACTTTCCGCGCCACGCCGCGTGATGAGGTAGCCGACCATGCCGGCAGTCGGGCTGCCATGCGAAACGATGGCGATGTCGGCGACGGCGACGGAGTCCACCACCGGCCGATCCTGGAAATCGAACAGCTTGAGGATGTCCCATTCGACAGGCGCTTGCTGCAGCGCCGCTATGCGGGCGGCAAAGGCTTCCGGCTCCAGCAGGCGGAAATCGTCCTCGAGGATGAGAGCCGTTGGCGCATCGGTGTCGAGGAAGGCGCGCATCGCCTTGCGATGGCTGGCATAGGCCGCCACTTCGGCCGGCGCCAGCGGGCGCTTGGAATGCCTGCGGTTCTGCCTGGCGTCGTAAAGCTGAATGGTTTCAGCACATTGAGGGGTGAGGCCTTCGACGAACGCGAAGGGCCACGAAAGTGCTGAAAGCTGTGCGTTCGCCGACTTGCGCCGGGGCCCAGCTTCGGCATCCACTGTCACGACAAAGGTGACCGGCAACGACGAAGTCATATAGTGGCTCACTTATATGCGTGTACCGCTAAACTACGCGCAACCATTGGGCAACATGGACACGCGTTCGAATGCAACGATATTTTGTGCGGTGGTTGAATCTCATAAACTCGGCGCAACGTATAGTAGGAAAATGGCAAATGTCGCAAAAGCAGCGCTCCGCCTGACGCGACCGCATTACCGCGACCGCCTTAAGAAGCCGCGGCTTCGCCGAGCAGGTAGGAAAGCGCCATGTTGCGCTCGTCGTCGTTCAATATGTCCATGTCGAACAGCTTCATGCTGCGCAGCCCTTCAATGACCAGAAACGCCACCATCAGCTTGGCCGTATCTGGTGTTTCCGACTTCAGGCGGTCGAGCAACTGGCGCTTGAAGTCCCTGACAGGATTGAGGAAATCGGGGTCTTCGGCAAGTGCTGCGAGCACTCCGGCCGCTGACGGCTGCTTCTGTTCGCACTCCCGCGCCGACAGTTCAATGTAGGCGGTCAGACTATTTTTGGTGGCATCGCCGTGCTTTGACGCCTCTGCCTCCAGCGCATCCTCGAAACTCTTGAGATAGTCCTGGACCAGCGCCTGCATGAGCTTGGCCTTGGTCGGGAAATTATACAGCAATCCGCCTTTCGACACGCCGGCGCGCTGGGCCACCGCGTCGAGCGACAAGTTGCCCGGGCCGACGATGTCGGCAAGCTCGCTGGCCGCGGCCAGAATCTTGTCGCGTGAACTCGGTCGATGACCAGCCATCGGCGCTACCTCCTGAAAGTTCACTTTATCGTATGTTGACAATACCGTCCAGACGGTACAGTAAGCCCGCCGCCCTTGGGTTTTCGCCAAAATGGGTCCATTGTGCACCGCAACCCATCCGGGGATATGCGGTTCCAAATCGATTGGGGTCTCCTTTGATCAAGCGTCTCATCATCGCTCTCGTTCTGCTTGTCCTTGTTTGTGGCGGTATCGTCGGCTTCAACATGTTCCGCGACAATGCGATCCAGCAGTTCTTCGCCAACATGCCGGTCGCGTCGGTGACGGTGGCGACCACCAAGGTCGAACCGGCTCCCTGGACGCCAGGCATTGAAACGATCGGCACGGTCAATGCCTCGCAGGGCGTCGACCTGACGGTCGAGCAGGCAGGCATCATCAAGGACATCAATTTCGCCGCCAACCAGCGCGTCAAGCAGGGCGACGTGCTGATCCAGCTCGACGACACCGTCCAGCAGGCGGACCTCGCCGCATCCAAGACCCAGGCCGCGCTCGACCAGCAGTCGCTCGACCGCGCCATCGAGCTGCAGCGCCGCGGCGTCGGTTCGGAAGTGGCGCTCGATGCCGCCCGTGCCACCGCCTCGACCTCGGCGTCGCAGGTGCAGAAGCTGCAGGCCGTGCTCGACCAGAAGCAACTGCGTGCCCCGTTCAATGGCACCATCGGCATTCCCAAGGTCGATGACGGCCAGTATCTCGCCCCCGGCACCATCGTTGCCACCCTGCAGGACCTCGACACCATGCGTGCCGACTTTTCCGTGCCCGAGCAGCAGCTCGCCTCGCTGAAGATGGGCCAGCCGGTCGTCTTTGGTGTGACCGCCGACGACATGGCCTTCAAGGGCGCTGTTGTCGGTATCGATCCCAAGGTCGATCCGCAAAGCCGCCTGGTTTCGGTCCGTGCCGAGATCACCAATCCTGACGGCAAGCTGAGCCCCGGCCAGTTCGTGCGCGTGCGCGTTGAGCTGCCCCGGGAAGATGGCGTGCTGGCCGTGCCGCAGACGGCGCTGACCACCAGCCTCTATGGCGACTATGTCTATGTCGTGCGTCCGGCCGAGGCCAAGCCTGTCGCCGAAGGTGCGGCCGCACCGGCTGCGGCAGCCGCCGCAGCACCGGCGGAGGCCAACGCTGAACCGGCGCTCACAGTCAGCCAGGTCTTCGTCAAGGTCGGCCGCCGTTCGGAAGGCCGCGTCGAGATCATCGAAGGCATCAAGCCTGGCGACGAACTTGTCATCGCCGGCCAGAACAGGCTGACCAACGGCACCCCCGTCAAGGTCGACAACACGGTCTCGCCGGTCACCTCGGCCGATGCCAAGGCGGCTGCAAAATGAGTTTTTCAGACATCTTCATCCGCCGCCCCGTCCTGTCGACGGTGGTCGCCCTCATGATCCTTCTCCTGGGCTTCCAGGGGCTGTTCAACCTGTCGGTGCGCCAGTACCCCAAGGTCGAGGAGACGGTGATCACCATCACAACCGTCTATCCCGGCGCCAGCGCCGACCTGATCCAGGGCTTCATCACGGCACCGATCGCCGCCGCCGTGGCGACGACCGAGAACATCGACTATGTGACCTCGCAGAGCCGGCCGTCGTCGAGCACGGTGACCGTGCAGATGGAGCTTGGCTCCAATCCCGACACGGCTCTGACCGAGGTGATGTCCAAGGTCCAGCAGGTGCGCGGGCAACTGCCGTCCGACGCCAAGGATCCGACCATCGTCAAGGGAACAGGCCAGCAGTTCGCCATCATGTATCTGGCGATGCAGAACCCGAACATGAGCTCGGAGGAACTGACCGAATACATCCAGCGCGTCATCCGTCCGCGCATGTCGACGATCGAGGGCGTTGCCGAAGTCCAGGTGCTCGGTGCCGCCAACTATTCGATGCGCGTCTGGGTCGACCCGGTGAAGCTCGCCGCGCGTGGCCTGACTGCAGCCGAAGTGCTGCAGGCCATCAACGCGTCCAACTTCCTGTCGGCGCCCGGCAAGACCAAAAACGAGTATGTCGCCTACTCGATCACCATGAAGTCGACGCTGCAGACGCCGGAATCCTTCGGCGAGCTGCCGCTCAAGTCGGACAACGGCAACGTCGTCAGGCTGCGTGACGTCGCCCATGTCGAACTGGCCGCCGAAAGCACCGACACGGTGGTCAATTTCAACGGCCAGCCCGGCACCTTCATCGGCATCTTCCCGACGCCGTCGGCCAACCCGCTGAATACGGCGGCCGCGGTCATCAACGAGCTGCCGGCAATCAGCGCCAGCCTGCCACAGGGCATGACCATCACCATGGTCTATGACTCGACCGAGACGATCAGCGCCTCGATCGAAGAGGTGTTCAAGACCATCGCCGAAGCGGTGGCCATCGTCATCGTCGTCATCCTGCTGTTCCTCGGTTCGTTCCGCTCGGTGCTGATGCCCGTGGTGACGATCCCGCTGTCGCTGATCGGCGTCTGTTTCATCCTGTTGATGATGGGCTACTCGATCAACCTTCTGTCGCTTCTGGCCATGGTGCTTGCCATCGGCCTTGTCGTCGACGACGCCATCGTGGTGGTGGAGAACATCCACCGCCACATGGAGGAGGGCATGTCGCCGATGCAGGCGGCGTTCAAGGGCATGCGCGAGATCTTCGGGCCGGTGGTCGCGATGACCATCACGCTTGCCGCGGTGTTCGCGCCGCTCGCCTTCACCGGCGGCCTGACCGGTTCGCTGTTCCGCGAATTCGCGGTGACACTTGCCGGTGCGGTCATCCTGTCAGGCTTCATCGCGGTCACCATCACGCCGATGATGTCGGCGCGCATGCTCAAGGCCGGCAACCACAGCCGCTTCGCGCAGTTCGTCGACCGTTCCTTCGAACGCATCGCCAACCGTTATGAACGCCTGGTCGCCGGCTCGCTGAAATACCGGCCGGTGACGTTGCTGATCGTCGTCGCACTCGTCGGCGTGACCGGCTTCATGTTCTTCAAGACGTCGAACGAACTGGCGCCGGAAGAGGATCAGGGAGCGCTGTTTGCGCTGGTCACGGCGCCGCGCTATGCGACGACGGAGTACACAACCCTCTATACCGACCAGATCCGCGACCTCACCAAGGACCTGCCGGAGCTCAAGACCAGCTTCTCGATCGTCGGCATGGGCGGCGCTACCAATTCGGGCTTTACCGTCTGGGTGCTGAAGGACTGGGCCGATCGCACGCGCTCGCAGAAGGAGATCCAGGCGGATATCCAGGCACGCCTATCCAAGGTCAGCGGCGTCGAGGCATTGGTGTTCGCACCGCCCTCTCTGCCGGGCGCCGGCGGCGGTCTGCCGATCTCGATGGTCATCCAGTCGACCGGCGATCCGAGCCAGGTCTTCGAGGTGGCCGAACAGATCAAGCAGAAGGCGCAGGCCTCCGGCCGCTTCATCGTCGTGCAGAACTCGCTGTCCTTCGATGCGCCGCAGGTCACGGTCACCATCGACCGCGACAGGGCGGCAGCGCTCAACCTGTCGGTGCGCGACATCGGCACGACACTGAGCCTGCTTGTCGGCGGTGGGTCGATCGCCGAATTCGACCGGGATTCCAACAGCTACGACATCATCATGCAGGTGCCGGAGGAATACCGGAACAATCCCGAGAAGCTCGGCGAGTTCTTCGTCCGCAGCGTCAACGGGCAGATGGTGCCGCTGTCGGCTGTCGTGTCGATCCAGACCAACTCCTCGCCGGCCTCGATCGACCAGTTCAACCAGCTCAACTCGGCGACGATCTCGGCACTGCCGGTGCCCGGCGTCACCACCGGCGATGGTCTGAAGGTGATTGAAGACATTGCCGGGCCATTGCTGCCGGCCGGCTTCTTCATCGACTATTCCGGCCAGTCGCGTCTGGAGAGCGAGCAGGGCAGCACCATCCTGATCGCCTTTGGCCTGGCGATCGTGGTGATCTACCTGGTGCTGGCGGCGCAGTTCGAAAGCTTCCGCGACCCCTTCATCATCATGATGTCGGTGCCGCTGTCGATCTTCGGCGCCATCGTGCCGCTCAATCTCGGGCTGGGCACGCTCAACATCTACACCCAGGTCGGTCTGATCACACTGATAGGACTGATCACCAAGCATGGCATCCTGCTGGTCGAATTCGCCAACCAGCAACGTGAGGAGCATGGGCTGTCGCGCAGCGAGGCGATCATCGCTTCGGCCAAGGTTCGCCTGCGGCCGATCCTGATGACGACGGCGGCGATGGCGCTGGGCGTGGTGCCGCTGATCATCGCTTCGGGCGCCGGTGCCGCCGCGCGCTATTCGATGGGTCTGGTGATCTTCTGCGGCGTGATCGTCGGCACGATCTTCACCTTGTTCGTGGTACCGATGTTCTACACCTTCATCTCGCGCAAGGACCTCGCCGCCCATGTCGAGGAACCCGACGCCGCGCAGATGGCGGAACCCGCCCACCATCACTGAGCGGATGATCTGAAATGAAAGAGGCCCCGGAGCGATGATCCGGGGCCTTTTGCTTTGCCACGGCCGCCACTGCATTTTTGCGTTGCACAATGACGGCCGGCGCGCAAAGAAGAAGAGCATGAAGACCGCCGCGCTCCGGGTACTCGTCATCGACGAAAACCGCATCCGCGCCTCGATCATCGAGGCGGGGCTGCGCGAGGCCGGGCATGAGGACGTCACGCTGGTCCACGATGTTTCAGGCATCGGCCGACGCATCGCCGAGATCAATCCCGACGTCATCGTCATCGATCTCGAAAACCCCAACCGCGACATGCTGGAGAACATGTTCCAGCTGTCACGAGCGGTGAAGCGGCCGATCGCCATGTTCGTCGACCGCTCCGACAGCGCCTCGATCGAGGCCGCGGTCGATGCCGGCGTCTCCGCCTATGTCGTCGACGGGCTGAAGCGCGAGCGGGTCAAGCCGATCCTCGACATGGCCGTCAGTCGCTTCAATGCGTTTTCGCGGCTGGCGCGCGAACTGGAGGAGGCGCGCAGCGAACTCGAGGACCGCAAGGTGATCGACCGCGCCAAGGGCATCCTGATGAAGTCGCGCGGCATCTCCGAAACCGAGGCCTATGCGCTGATGCGCAAGGCGGCGATGAACCAGAACCGCAAGCTGTCGGAGATCGCCCAAAGCCTCGTCACCGCTGCAGGCCTGTTGGGAGACGACGCATGAGCGAGGCCCGCTTCGAGATTTCAGCCGGTTTCCTGCCGCTGCTCGACAGCGCGCTTCTGGTCGCGGCCCGGGAGAAGGGCTTTGCCGCGGCCGAAGGCATCGAGCTCACCTTGCTGCGCGAGACCTCCTGGGCCAACATCCGCGACCGGCTCGCGGTCGGGCATTTCCAGGTCGCGCATATGCTGGCGCCGATGCCGATCGCCTGCAATCTCGGCCTGACCCCGCTGGCGGCCAACACCGTCGTGCCGATGGCGCTCGGCCTCGGCGGCAATGCGGTCACCGTGTCGAACGCGCTGTGGCACGACATGGCCGGCCATGGCGCAAGCGACGATCTTTCGCCGCGTGCCGTCGGCGAGGCGCTGCGCGCCGTCGTCGCCGCGCGTGCCCGCAGCAACGCGTCGCCGCTGCGTCTCGGCGTCGTTCATCCGCATTCCGGCCATAACTACGAACTGCGTTACTGGCTGGCTGCCTGCGGCATCGATCCCGACCGCGACGTCGAGATCGTGATCCTGCCGCCGCCGCTGATGGCCGATGCCTTGGGCTCGGGCGCGCTCGACGGCTTCTGCGCCGGCGAGCCTTGGAACACCGCCGCCGTTTTGCTCGGCCATGGCCGCATCGCCACGGTCAAGGCCAAGATCTGGCGTTCCAGCCCGGAGAAGGTGCTGGGCGCCGACGCGCGCTGGGGCGAGGCCAATGCCGAGGCGCTGTCGGCGTTGTTGCGCGCCATCCACCATGCGGCGCAGTGGTGCGCGGAACCGGCCAATCACGCCGAGCTTGCCGGCATCATGTCGGCGCCTGCCTATGTCGGGCGCCCGGCCGGATGGATGCTGCCGGCATTGTCAGGCCATCTCGGCACGGCAGTGGACAGTCTCGTCGACGTTGACGACTTCTTCGTGCCGCAGGCCAAGGCCGCGACCTTCCCGTGGAAGAGCCATGCCTTGTGGTTCTACAGCCAGATGGTGCGCTGGGGCCAGGTGGAGCATTCCGCCGCCAATGCCGCGATCGCCCGCGACACCTACCGTCCCGACCTCTACCGCACCGCGCTCAAGCCGCTGGGGGCGGCACTGCCCGGCGCCAATGCCAAGGTCGAAGGTGCGCTGCCGGTGCCGACGCCGGTCGGCTCGGCCGGCGCCAGCCTGGTGCTTGGGCCGGACGGATTCTTTGACGGCGGCCTGTTCGATCCCGACGATCTCGACGGCTACATCGCTGCCCAGCGGAACGTGGCCGGCTGATCGGTCGTCAATTTTTGTGCGCTGCACATAAATTGGGCAGGTGCCGACGTGAGTTGGCTATCGATTGATCGCCTGTAATTCGGCAGCCAATGCGGCCGATTTTACATAAGCATCTGAAAATAAAAGGGAACGCCGTGATCAGTGAAACTGGCACGGCTTGTGCATTGCAGTAGACGAGGCCACCGCATCGGCCTGAAACTCGAGATCGAGTTTCGGTGAGCACGATGCGGCAGGGCCAGACATATCGGCGTCCAATGGCGGGCGCCCCAGGCGAAGCTGCCGACCAGATGACCGCGATCCCGGATGTACGGACGCGCGACCCTGGCCGGCAGCTTTTTTGTTTTCGCGATCCAGATCAGCGCGGCGCCTCCCACGCCGCACAACGGAGCCGACAATGACCACCACCCTCCCAGCCGCCCCCAGCCAGGACAATGCTCCGGTCAGGGCGCTTGCCATCTCCACCATCGCCTTCACCGTCTGCTTTGCCGTGTGGACGATCTTTTCGATCATCGGCGTGCGCATCAAGCAGGAGCTCGGCCTCTCCGAAACCCAGTTCGGGCTGCTCATCGGCACGCCGATCCTGACCGGCTCGCTGGTGCGCATCGTGCTTGGCGTCTGGACCGACCGTTTCGGCGGGCGTCTCGTCTACACCGCGACAATGCTGGCGGCGGCCATCGCCACCTTCCTGCTCGCCTTTGCCCAGACCTACACCCAGATGCTGATCGCCGCCCTCGGCGTCGGCCTCGCCGGCGGCTCCTTCGCCGTCGGTGTCGCTTATGTCTCGCGCTTCTTTCCGGCCGGCAAGCAGGGCACGGCGCTCGGCATCTTCGGCGTCGGCAATGTCGGCGCCGCCGTTACCAAGTTCCTGGCACCCTTCGTGCTGCTTGCCGGCGGCTGGCAGGAAGTGGCGCTGATCTGGGCAACCTGCCTCGGCTTCATGGCCTTCATCTTCTGGTTCGGCAGCGAGGACGACCCCGTCATCCGCCAGCGCCGCATCCATGGCGGACAGGCAAAGAGCTTCTGGGCCGAGTTCGCGCCGCTCCGCAACGTCCAGGTCTGGCGCTTCGGCCTCTATTATTTCTTTTCCTTTGGCGCTTTCGTCGCCTTGGCTCTCTGGCTGCCGCGCTACCTGATCGGCGTCTATGGCTTCGACATCGTCACCGCCGGCATGATCGGTGCCGCCTATTCGATCCCGGCCAGCATCTTCCGCGCCTATGGCGGCATCCTCTCCGACCGCGTCGGCGCCCGCACGGTGATGTACTGGACCTTCGGCGTCTCGGCGATCGCCACGCTGATCCTGTCGCTGCCGACGGCCGATTATGTCGTGCACGGCATCAGCGGACCGATGTCCTTCCACTTCGAGGTCGGGCCGATCGCCTTCATGGTCGTCGCTTTCGTGCTCGGCTTCTTCATGAGCCTGGGCAAGGCCGCCGTCTACAAGCACATCCCGGCCTATTATCCCGACAATGTCGGCGCCGTCGGCGGCCTCGTCGGCATGATCGGCGGCCTTGGCGGCTTCATCCTGCCCATCGCCTTCGGCGCGCTCAACGACCTCACCGGCCTGTGGTCGAGCTGCTTCATGCTTTTGTTCGCCATCGTCGTGGCATCGCTGGTCTGGATGCACCTGTCGATCCGCCGGATGTCGCGCGAAAGCGCCGACGCGCCGCTGACCTTCGCTGCCCAGTGACATTGTCGAGGAGCACAGCAATGACCGAGAGACTTGTCATCATCGGCAACGGCATGGCCCCCGGGCGCATGCTGGAACATCTGCTGGAAGCAGCACCCGACCGCTACCAGGTCACCATCTTCAACGCCGAGCCGCGCGTGAACTACGACCGCATCATGCTGTCGCCGGTCCTGTCGGGCGAGAAGGTCTTCGAGGAGATCGTGATCCACGGCGACGGCTGGTACATCAAGCACGGCATCACGCTCTACAAGGGCCACAGGATCGTCGCCATCGACCGCGTGGCGAAGACCGTCACATCGGACCATGGCGTCACCGAGCCCTATGACAGGCTGGTCGTCGCCACCGGTTCGGTGCCCTTCATCATTCCGGTGCCGGGCACGGATTTGCCCGGCGTGCTGACCTACCGCGACCTCGACGACGTCAATGCCATGCTGCTTGCCGCCCAGTCACGCGCCAGGGCGGTGGTGATCGGCGGCGGACTGCTCGGCCTGGAGGCCGCGGCGGGACTGAAGGAGCAGGGCATGGATGTGACGGTGCTGCACGTCATGCCGACGCTGATGGAGCGCCAGCTCGACCCTGCCGCCGGCTATCTCCTGCAGAAGGCGGTCGAGGCGCGTGGCATCAAGGTGATGACCAAGGCCAACACCAAGGCCATCGTCGGCGATGGCAAGGTCGAGGGCGTGGAACTCGCCGACGGCACCATCATCCCGGCGACGCTGGTGGTGATGGCAGTCGGCATCCGGCCCAATGCATCGATCGCCAGGGATGCCGGCATCGACACCAATCGCGGCATTGTGGTCGACCACGGCATGCGCACATCCGATCCCGACATCCTTGCGCTCGGCGAATGCGCGGAGGTCGGCGGCCAGGTCTACGGGCTCGTCGCGCCGCTCTACGAGATGGCACGCGTCGCAGCGGCCCATCTCGCCGGCGACGAGACGGCCTGCTTCGTCCATTCCGACACGCCGACAAAGCTCAAGGTCACCGGCATCGACCTCTATTCGCTCGGCGACTTCGCCGATGGCGACGACCGCGAGGAGATCGTGCTGCGCGATGCCGCAGCCGGCATCTACAAGCGGCTGGTGCTCAAGGACAATCGTGTCATCGGCACGGTGCTCTATGGCGAAACGGGTGACGGGGCCTGGTTCAACGACCTCAAGAAGAAGCAGACCGATATTTCGGAGATGCGCGACACGCTGATCTTCGGCCAGGCCTATCAGGGGGGATCGCCGCTGGACCCTATGGCGGCCGTTGCGGCACTGGCGGATGATGCGGAAATCTGCGGCTGCAACGGCGTCTGCAAGGGCAAGATCACCGGCAGCATCGTTGCGAAGGGGCTGACCTCGCTCGACGACGTCCGCGCCCATACCAAGGCGTCCGCGTCCTGCGGCTCCTGCACCGGCCTGGTCGAGCAACTGATGTCGCTGACCCTGGGCGACAGCTACAACCCTACAGCCGTGCAGCCGATGTGCAAATGCACCGAGCTCGGCCATGACGACGTGCGCCGCCTGATCAAGGCCAAGGGCCTGAAGACCATCCCGGAGGTGATGCAGGAGCTGCAGTGGAAGACCTCCTGCGGCTGCGCCAAGTGCCGGCCGGCACTCAACTACTACCTCGTCTGCGACTGGCCCGACGAATATGCCGACGACTACCAGTCGCGTTTCATCAACGAGCGTGTCCACGCCAACATCCAGAAGGACGGTACCTATTCGGTGGTGCCGCGCATGTGGGGCGGGGTGACCAGCTCAGGCGAATTGCGCGCCATCGCCGATGTCGTCGACAAGTTCGAGATCCCGCTGGTCAAGGTGACGGGCGGCCAGCGCATCGACATGCTGGGCATCAAGAAGGAGGACCTGCCGGCGGTCTGGTCCGATCTTGGCAAGGCCGGTTTCGTCTCGGGCCACGCTTATGCCAAGGGCCTGCGCACGGTGAAGACCTGCGTCGGCTCCGACTGGTGCCGTTTCGGCACCCAGGATTCGACCGGACTCGGCATCCGCATCGAGAAGTTCATGTGGGGCTCGTGGACGCCGGCCAAGCTCAAGATGGCGGTGTCGGGCTGCCCGCGCAACTGCGCCGAGGCGACCTGCAAGGACATCGGCGTGATCTGCGTCGACAGCGGTTTCGAGATCCATTTTGCCGGTGCTGCCGGCCTCGACATCAAGGGCACCGAGGTGCTCGGCCTTGTGAAATCGGAGGACGAGGCGCTCGAGGTCATCGTCGCGCTGACGCAGATGTATCGCGAGCAGGGCCGCTATCTCGAACGCATCTACAAATGGGCCAAGCGTGTCGGCATTGCCGAGATCAGGCGCCAGATCCTCGACGATGCCGGCAAGCGCAAGGCCTATTACGAGCGTTTCGTCTTTTCCCAGAAATTCGCCCAGGTCGATCCATGGTCGGAGCGCGTCTCCGGCAAGGACAAGCACGAGTTCCGCCCGATGGCCTCGGTCGGCTATGCGGAGGCAGCGGAATGAGCGAGATGGACTGGATCGCGATCGGGACGATCGCCGACATACCGTTGCGCGGTGCGCGCTGCGTGAACACGCCCCAGGGCAAGATCGGCGTGTTCCGCACCGCCGAAGACCAGGTCTTCGCCATCGAGGACCACTGCCCGCACAAGGGCGGGCCGCTGAGCCAGGGCATCGTCCATGGTGCGGCGGTGACCTGCCCGCTGCACAACTGGGTGTTTTCGCTGGAAACCGGCAAGGCGCTCGGCGCCGACGAAGGCGCGGTCAGGACCATCCCGCTCAAGGTCGAGGACGGGCGCCTGTTCATCGCCCTCGAACTCCGTGCTTCGAAGGCAGCCTGACCATGACGGATGCACGCGAGGTGAGGACCACCTGTCCCTATTGCGGGGTGGGTTGCGGCGTGCAGGCGCGGGTCGCCGCGGACGAAACAGTGTCCGTGCGCGGCGACCCCGGCCATCCCGCCAATGCGGGCAAACTCTGTTCCAAGGGCTCCGCGCTTGGCGAAACGCTCGGCCTCGACGGGCGTGTGCTGCATCCCGAGATCGCCGGCCGCAGCACCTCCTGGGACGCGGCGCTCGATGTGGTGGCCGGGCGCTTCTCCGAGACCATCGCCCGCCACGGAGCTGACGCCGTTGCCTTCTATGTCTCGGGGCAATTGCTGACCGAGGATTATTACGTCGCCAACAAGCTGATGAAGGGGTTCATCGGCTCGGCCAATATCGACACCAATTCGCGGCTGTGCATGGCCTCCAGCGTCGCCGGCCACAAGCGCGCCTTCGGCGAAGACATTGTGCCCGGCGTCTACGCGGATTTAGAACAGGCCGACCTTGTCGTGCTTGTCGGTTCCAACACCGCCTGGTGCCATCCGATCCTCTACCAGCGCCTGCTTGCCGCGCGCGCCGAGCGCGGAACCAGGATCGTCGTCGTCGATCCGCGCCGCACGGCTACCGCCGGAGAGTGCGACCTGCACCTGCAGCTCAGGCCGGGCACCGACGTGGCGCTGTTCAACGGCCTTCTGGCGCATCTTGTGGGCAGCAGTGCCATCGACCGCGACTATGTCGCCGCCCACACATCGGGCTTCGAGGCGGCGGTCAGCCTTGCCTGCGCCGACGCGCCGACGCCGAGGCGTGTCGCCGAAACCTGCGATCTCGACAGCGCCGAGGTGTCACGCTTCTACGACTGGTTCGCGGCGACGGCGCGCACCGTCACCGTCTACAGCCAGGGCGTCAACCAGTCGGCCCATGGCACCGACAAGGTCAATGCCATCCTCAATTGCCACTTGGCGACCGGCCGCATCGGCAGGCCGGGCATGGGGCCGTTCTCGGTCACCGGCCAGCCCAATGCGATGGGCGGGCGCGAGGTTGGCGGCCTTGCCAACCAGCTTGCAGCGCATATGGGCTTCGACGATCCCCAGGCGCCTGACAGGGTCGGCCGCTTCTGGCGCACGGTTGCCATTGCCCGCAAGCCGGGCCTGAAGGCCGTCGACATGTTCGAGGCGGCAGGCGACGGCCGCATCAAGGCGCTCTGGGTGATGGGCACCAACCCCGCCGTCAGCATGCCGGATGCCGGCAAGGTGCGCGCGGCGTTGAAGGCGTGCGAATTCGTCGTCGTCTCGGATGTCACCCGCACCGACACCAGCCAGTTCGCCGACGTGCTGCTGCCTGCCGCGGCCTGGGGCGAGAAGGACGGCACGGTGACCAATTCAGAGCGCCTGATATCGCGCCAGAAATCGTTCCTGCCGATGCCTGGCGACGTCAGGCCCGACTGGTGGATCGTCTCGCAGGTCGCCCGGCGCATGGGCTTTGCCGAAGCCTTCGACCATCGGGGCCCGGCGGCGATCTTTCGCGAGCACGCGGCACTGTCCGCCTTCGAGAATGACAGCGCCCGCCTGTTCGACATTGGCGGCCTCGCCGATATCGAGGACGGCGCTTACGACACGCTTGCGCCGCTGCACTGGCCTTTTCCCCGCGGCGCCTCAGCCGGAAGCCAACGCTTGCTTGGCGACGGCCGCTTCCCCACCGTCGACGGGCGCGGGCGTTTCGTCGCCGTCCGCCAGGAAGGTGCGGCGCTGCCGGTCGACGCCGCTTTTCCACTTGTCCTCAACACCGGCCGGCTGCGCGACCAGTGGCACACTATGACCCGGACGGGCCGGGTGGCGCGCCTGATGGCCAATGCGCCGGAGCCGGTGATCGAGCTGAACGCCGCCGACGCCGCCGCACTGGGGGTCGCCGACGGCGATCTCGTCCGCATCGAAAGCCGCTATGGCGGCGGCCGGGCCAAGGTCGCTGCCAGCGCCGGCCAGCGGCGGGGCGAGGCCTTTCTGCCGATGCACTGGAGCGGGCGCTTTGCCGCCAACGCCGCCGCCGGGTCGTTGTCGGCGCCGGTCACCGATCCATTTTCCGGCCAGCCGGAACTCAAGCACGTCCCGGTGCGGATCGCGCGCGAGCCGGTCGCCTGGGCCGGCGTGCTGATGACCCGCCGCGACATCAGGCCGACCGGCTTTATCCACTGGAGCCGCGCGGCGGTGGCAGGCGGCTGGGTTTATGAACTCTCCGGCACCGAACCGCCCGAACAGGGCATCCTGCTCGCCCGCCGGCTGGTCGACGTCGTGCCGGCCGACCAACTGCTCGAATACACCGACCGGCGCAGCTCGACCTTCCGTGCTGCCGCGACCGACGCGGCGGGCCGGCTCGGCGAGGCGCTGCTGGTCGCGCCGCAAGGCCATCTGCCCGAGCGCGACTGGCTGCTGTCGCTGCTCGCTTCCGCCGAGCCGCTGTCGCCGCTCGACCGCCGCGCGCTGCTGTCGGGGCGAGCGCCGGTGCCGGTGCCGTCTGTCGGCCGCATCGTCTGCTCCTGCTTCAATGTCGGGGTCAACCAGCTCACCGCCGCGATATCGGGCGGCAGCAAAAGCCTCGACGAGATCGGCACAGCGCTGAAGGCCGGCACCAATTGCGGCTCCTGCCGGTCTGAGATCAGGACCATGCTCGAAGCGTCACGCCTGCTGGCCGCCGAGTGAAGCCGGCGAGGGGAGCAGCCGCGCCTGCTACCGCATCTTGAGTGCCGCCACCGCCGCCTCGCTGCGGTGGATATGGTCATTGGCGTCGTCCTGGCGCTGGACGAGCAGGATGAACAGCAGATCGGTCAGCGCCAGTTGCGCGTCGCGGGCGGTGATCGACGACGAGCGGACATTGTCCTCGTCGCTGACCGAATGCAGCACGACGTCTGAAATGGCGCTCAGCGGATTGTCCCTGAGCGAGGAGATGACGATGACGGTGGCGCCCCGCTCCTTGGCGAGTTCGGCGATGCGCACCGTCTCGATGCTTGTGCCCGAATGCGAGAAGGCCAGCATCACGTCGCGCGCCCCCAGCGAGGCGGCGCTGGCCAGCTGGACGTGGCTGTCGCTGTCGTGCAGGACGTTGCGGCCGAGCTTCATCAGCTTGATGGCGAAGTCGCGGGCGACCAGCGACGAGGCGCTGACGCCGGCGAGGTGGATGCGCTCGGCCCGGTCGAGCAGGTCGAGAACCCGCTCCACCGTCTGTTCGCTGTTGACCGACATCGTCTGCTGCATCGCCGCCAGCTTGCCGGCGACCAGCTTCTGCTGCACGGCGATGTAGCCGTCGGCTCGGTCGATGCTGCCATGGACCATGCCGGGCGGCGCCTGCCATTGCTGGGCCTTGGCCTCGCTGACCGCGAGCTTCAGCTGCTGGTAGCTGGGATAACCGAGCTTCTGCGCGAATTTCACCACGCTGGACTGGCTGCGGCCGGTCTGTTCGCCCAGCGCCACCGACGACAGGCGCAGCATTTCATCTGGATTGTCGACGATGAACTGGCCGATCTGCCGGTCTGCCGGCGCCATGGTGTCGAGCGTCGCAATGATTTTCGTGAGAACCGACATGAAGCTCCTCGGGGCTCTCTCATCCAGCTGACATCAAGGAATAGAATATTCCAGGCAAGGTTGACAGAGAAGAATATTGCGATCAACTCTCATGTCAGTTCTGCCGGTTCGATCGGCTGCTGAACGGATTCTTTGATATGGACAAGTTGCGTATCGTCGGCGGGCAGAGGCTGCAGGGCGCGGTCGCCATTTCAGGCGCCAAGAATGCGGCCTTGCCGCAGATCGCGGCCTCTTTGCTGAGCCCGGAACCGCTCCACCTGACAAACCTGCCTGCGGTGAGCGACGTCGAGAACATGCTCGGCGTCATCACCCAGCATGGCGCCGAAATCAGCCGCCAGGGCCGCTCCGTCCATGTCGACGCGAGCAAGGCCTCGTCGCGGGAAACCAGCTACGACACGGTGCGCAAGATGCGCGCCACGGTGCTGGTGCTGGGGCCGCTGCTTGCCCGTTTCGGCAAGGCCGAGGTGTCGCTGCCCGGCGGCTGCGCCATCGGCGCGCGGCCCGTCGACATGCACATCAAGGCGCTCGGACAATTGGGCGCCGACATCGGCATTCGCGGCGGCTCGATCGTCGCCGCCGCGCCCAAGGGGCTGACCGGCGCACGCATCGTGCTCGGCTCGCCGTCGGTGGGCGCGACCGAGACGGCGATGATGGCGGCAACCGCGGCACAGGGCGAGACCGAGATCGTCAACGCCGCCCGCGAACCCGAGGTGATGGACCTCGCCGCCTGCCTCGGCGCCATGGGCGCAAACATCGAAGGGGCGGGCACGCACCGGATCCTCGTCCAGGGCGGCACGTCCTGGCGCGCGGCCAGCCATCACACCATCCCCGACCGCATCGAGGCGGGAACCTATGCGATTGCCGCGGCGATTACAGGCGGCCAGCTCGAGCTGACCAATGCGCGACTCGAGCACATGGCGTCGGTGGTGCAGGTGCTGGAGGCGGCGGGCGTCAGCGTCTGGCCGGGCGACCGCGGGCTGATCGTCTCGCGCGACGGTCCGTTGACGCCGGTCGACGTCACCACGGAGCCATATCCGGGCTTTCCAACCGATCTCCAGGCCCAGTTCATGGCGTTGATGTGCTGCGCGCCGGGCGCGTCGCTGTTGCGCGAGACGGTGTTCGAGAACCGCTTCATGCATGTGCCCGAGCTGGTTCGCCTCGGCGCCAACATCACCTTGCAGGGCACGACGGCGCTGGTGCGCGGCGGCACACCACTGCGCGGGGCGCAGGTCATGGCCACCGATCTCCGGGCGTCGGTGTCGCTGGTGCTTGCAGCCCTGGTCGCCGAGGGCGAGAGCATCGTCAATCGCGTCTACCACCTCGACCGGGGCTATGAGAGCCTCGACCGCAAGCTCCAGATGTGCGGAGCGACAATCGAGCGGCTACCCGGATGAGTTCGGTGGCGCTCCCCCGTTTCTATCTCGGCGTCGATGGCGGCGGCACCGGTTGCCGCGCCCGCATCGTCGATGCGACAGGCGATGTGCTCGGCCAAGGGCTCTCCGGTCCGGCGACGACGCGGCTCGGCATCGACGTCGCCTGGGCCTCGATCGCCCGTGCCTATGGCGCGGCTGTCGAGGAGGCCGGCTTCGGCGCAGCCGAGCTGGCGCGCACCTTTGCCGGCATCGGCCTTGCCGGCATCGGCCGCAAGGGCGCGCTGGAGGCGCTGCAGGCGCTGGAACACCCCTTCGCCGCCATCGGCTTCACCAGCGACGGCATGGGCGCCTGCCTTGGCGCCCATTCGGGCAAGGACGGCGCCATCGTCATTGCCGGCACCGGTTCGATCGGGCTGGGTTTCGTCGAGGGACGCGACCTCAGGGTCGGCGGCTACGGTTTTCCGATCTCGGATGAGGGCAGTGGCGCCGATCTCGGCCTGAAGGCGGTGCAACTGGCGCTGCGCGCCCATGATGGCCGCCACGACCGTTCGGCCCTTCTCACCGAGGTCATGCAGCGCTTCCACAACGACCCGATGGAAGCTGTGGCCTGGATGGACCGGGCAACCGCCACCGATTACGCAGCACTTGCGCCCACCGTCATGCGCCACGCCGACCAGGGCGATGCCGCCGGGCGCCGCATCGTGCAGTCGGCGGCAGAGCAGATCGACACCATCGTGCGCACCCTGTTCGACAAGGGCGCGCCGCGCGTCACCCTGCTCGGCGGCCTGGCCAGCCCGCTGGAGCCCTGGCTTGCGCCCGACGTCCGCCGCCGCCTCAAGCCGGCGGACGGCGATGCCGTGTCGGGGGCGATCATCCTGGCCCGACAGCTCGACCGGACGCTCATTGCCAAGGAATAATCCATTCCAAAATTTATTGACAAGAGGAATATGTCATTCTAAAACGTTAATGAAAGCCTAGGAGAACCGGCTCCACAGGCTCTTGCATCTTGAGAACCGGGCAGGTGGCGACAAGTGTCAGAACAAGCCTTGATTTCGGAACTGGGGCGTTTGGTTTCCGAGGAGCGGAACCCGCGCACCATGGATATCGACCTTTTGCCGACCATCGACGTGCTCAGGAAAATCAACGACGAAGACAAGCTTGTCGCCCATGCGGTCGAGGACGTGATTCCAGAGATCGCCGCTGCCGTTGACCGCACCATCGCCGCCTTCCGCCAGGGCGGGCGCCTGATCTATATGGGCGCCGGCACCAGCGGCCGCATCGGCGTGCTCGACGCCTCGGAGTGCCCGCCGACTTTCAGCGTGCCTGCGACCATGGTGGTCGGCCTCATTGCCGGCGGCTACAGCGCGCTGCTGAAGGCCACCGAAGGGGCCGAGGACAGCCAGACCAAGGGTGCGGAGGCGCTGGCCGACATCGAGCTGACATCCAGGGACGTCGTCGTCGGGATCGCTGCAAGCGGCCGTACGCCCTATGTCATCGGCGGCCTGAACTATGCGAAGAAGGTCGGCGCCACCGCGGTGGCTTTGTCCTGCAACCCGCAGTCGGCCATCGCTGAAATCGCCGACATCGCCATTTCGCCCGTCGTCGGCCCCGAGGCGCTGACCGGTTCGACGCGGATGAAATCGGGCACGGCCGAAAAGCTGGTGCTCAACATGCTTACCACCGCCAGCATGATCGGCATCGGCAAGACCTATGAAAACCTGATGGTCGACTTGAAGGCATCCAACAAGAAGCTTGTTGCCCGCGCCGCCCGCATCGTCATGCAGGCAGCCGAATGCACGCTGGAAGAAGCGCAGACAGCGCTCGCCCAGACCGACAACGACGTGAAGCTCGCCATCCTCATCGTCATGACGGGGATGGAACCCGCCGCGGCGCGATCAGCGCTGGACGGTTCCAGAGGCTTCTTGCGGCAAGCAATCCAGGATGCGAAGCAGGCATCCCAATGATCCGGGCCACTGATCCGGGCCACTGATCCGGGCAACTGAGTGATCCGGGCGGCCATTCCGGCCGCCGGCGAAAGAGTAACAGGGAGGATGAAATGACCAGCAAATTCAGATATTTCCTTGGCGCGACGACGGCCGTGATGATCGGTCTCTCGGCGGTCGCAGGCCATGCCGATGCAGCGAACCTGCGCATGGCCTGGGCGCAGGACGCCACCGGCCTCGACCCGCACAAGCAGACCGCGTTCTCGTCGCTGCGCCTGCTCGAGCTGATCTATGAGCCGCTCGTGCGCCTCGACGCCGATCTCAAGATCATCCCCGGCATCGCGACGTCCTGGGAATTCGCAGCTGATGGCAAGCAGCTCACCTTCAAGCTCGACCCCAAGGCCAAGTTCCAGAACGGCGCCGCCGTGACCTCGGCCGACGTCAAGGCATCGTTCGAGCGTATCCTCGACGAGAAGACGGGTGCCGCCAACCGCGCCAACTATCTCTCCATCGAGACCATCGAGGCACCCGATGCCGGCACCGTCGTGTTCAAGCTGAAGCAGCCCGACGCGCCGATCCTGACCGCCATGACCGACACCAATTCGTCGATCGTCCCGGCAAGCGAGATCGCGGCCGGCACCATCGGCACGAAGGCCATCGGCTCGGGTCCGTTCAAGCTCGAGAAGTGGGATCCCAATTCCAAGGCGGCACTCGTCGCCAACAAGGACTGGGCCGGGGGTGCTACCGGCGTCGACGGCATCGAGATCAGCGTCCTGCCCGACGAAACCGCGATCCTCGCCGCCATGCGCACCGGCCAGGTCGATTTCGCCCTGCTCAACGATCCGCTGATCGCGACGCTGGTGCCCAACGAGCCCAAGCTCCAGCTCAACCGCGCGCCGCTGCTCGCCTACCATGTGCTGCAGCTCAACCCGGCGCGCAAGCCGATGAACGAGCTTGCCGTGCGCCAGGCGATCTCCTGCGCCGTCGACCGCAAGGCGGTGCTCGACACGGCATCCCTCGGCGAAGGCCAGGTGACTGGGCCGATCACTGCACCCTTCTTCGCTTCCGATCCGAATTCGCTGTTCTGCTACAAGCAGGATATCGACAAGGCCAAGAAGCTGATGGCCGATGCCGGTTTTGCCGACGGCTTCAGCGCCACGGTGATCGCCGCCACCGGCGAGCCGCCGACGGCTGCCGCCGAAGCCCAGGTGCTGCAGTCGCAGCTGGCCGAGATCGGCGTCAAGCTCGACATCAAGATGATGGAGCTCAACGTCTATGTCGACACCTGGCTGAAGGGCGACTTCGACATGGCGGTGGCGCTGAATGGCGGTCGTCCCGACCCCTACACCATGTACAATCGCTACTGGACCAAGAACGGCAACCTGCAGAAGGTTTCCAACTTCGCCGACGACACGCTCGACAAGCTGCTGCAGGACGGCCGCGCCGAGACCGATCCGGAAAAGCGCAAGGCGATCTTCGCCGAGTTCGACAAGCAGCTTGCCGAAAAGGCGCCGTGGATCTGGCTCTACACCGGCTATGGCTACACCGCCCAGCAGAAGAACGTGCAGGGCTTCGTGCCGATGCCGACCGGCTCGCTGGTCAGCCTCGGCAAGGTCACCATCCAGTAGCAACTGGCGTTTTGGGCGGCGGGCATCTCCCTGCTGCCGCCCAAAGGCGGTCGCCGTTGAGCCGATGGCGACCGCCCTTGAATCCCGACCGGCCTTGAACCCGCGACTGGCCATGGCCGGTCCAGCCCGGGAACCGCAACGGCTCCCCAACTCCAGATGGTCCTTACGCCATGAGTTACGTGATACGTCGCCTGCGGGCCTTTCCCCTGGTGCTGATCGGCGTCTCGATCATCGTCTTCATCGCCATCCGGCTGGTGCCGGGCGATTCCATCACCGCCATGCTGGGCACCGAGGCTGGGCTTCTGACGCCGCAGCAGCGGGATTCGCTGGCCGTCTATTTCGGCATCGACCAACCCTGGCCGGTCCAATACTGGCGCTGGTTCACCGGCCTGTTCAGCGGCGACCTCGGCATATCGGTGACCTATGGCAAGCCGGTGCTTTCGGTCATCCTCGAACGCTTTCCGCTGACGCTTGAACTGGCGCTTCTGGCCATGCTGATCGCGCTGTCGATCGGCGTGCCGGCCGGCGTCTTCGCCGCCACCCGCAACGAGCGTCCCGCCGATCTCGGCGTCCGCATCGCCGCCATGATCGGCCAGTCGACGCCGAGCTTCGTCGTCGGCCTGGTCATCATCTACATCCTGTCGGCCGGCTTCGGCGTGCTGCCGACGATGGGCGCCTTCACCCCGTTCTGGCAGGACCCGCTGCAGAATCTCGGCCAGATGATCCTGCCGGCGATCACGCTTGGCTGCGCCTTTGCGTCGTCGGTCACCCGCGTCACCCGTTCGGCCATGCTCGACGTGCTGAGCGACGACTATGTCCGCACCGCGCGCAGCAAGGGCGCCTCCGAGCGCAGCGTCATCTGGCGCCACGCTCTGCCCAATGCGCTGGTGCCGGTGGTGACGCTGAGCGGCATCGAATTCGGCTATCTGCTCGGCGGCGCCGTCATCGTCGAGCAGATCTATGCCTTGCCCGGCCTCGGTCGCATGGTGCTCGAAGCCATCCTGCAGCGCGACTACGCGCTGGTGCAGGGTGCGGTGCTGTTCATCGCCCTCAACTTCATGATCGTCAATCTGCTCGTCGACCTCGCTTATGCCGCGCTCGACCCCCGTATTCGCCTGGAGGGCCGTTGATGCGTGTCGTGAAGGCCATTCTTTCGCATCCGAGCGGCCGCATCGGCGGCGTCATCGTGCTGGTCTATCTGCTCGTCGCCCTGCTCGGCGCCGTCGGCCTGACCCCGCATGACCCCTTGATGCAGTACCGCATCGACCGCCTGCATGCGCCGACATCGTCCTACTGGATGGGCACCGATCTGTTCGGCCGCGACGTCATGAGCCGCCTGATGAAGGGCATCGGCCAGTCCTTCACCGTGGCGTTTTTCTCCGTAGCACTTGCCACGCTTGCCGGCACCGTGCTCGGCCTCACCGCCGCCTGGTTCGGCGGCCGCTGGGACACGGTGATGATGCGGTTCATGGACGTGCTGCTGGCTTTCCCGGCGATCCTGCTGGCGCTGCTCATCGTCACCATCGTCGGCCCCGGCACCTGGACCAGCGTTGCCGCCATCAGCATCGTCTACACCCCGATCTTCACCCGCGTGGTGCGCGGCCCGGCGCTGTCGCTGAAGGCGCGCGACTTCGTCGATGCCGCCCGCACCTTCGGCTCCAGCCGCAGCTACATCCTGACCCGGCACCTGCTGCTCAACCTGGTGGCGCCTTTGACCGTGCAGGTGACTTTGGCGCTCGCCTGGGCGCTGCTGACCGAAGCCGGCCTCAGCTTCCTCGGCCTCGGCACCCAGCCGCCGGCTTCGTCGCTCGGCCTGATGCTGAGCGACGCCCGCAACCTGATGGAGCAGGCGCCCTGGCTGCTGGCCTTCCCTGCCGTCGCCATCATGCTCTCGATCCTCGGTTTCAACCTTCTCGGCGATGCGCTGCGCGACATCCTCGACCCCAAGACGAGGAGGGCGTGACGATGGCGCCTGAAATGAAGCCGATCCTTTCGGTCCGCGACCTGCATGTCAGTTTCGGCCCGGCGGCCAGCGCCAAGGAGGTCGTCCACGGCGTCAGCTTCGACCTCGGCGTCGGCGAGGTGCTGGCGATCGTCGGCGAGAGCGGTTCGGGCAAGTCGGTGACGGCGCTGTCGACCAATCGCCTGATCGATTATGCCGGCGGCCGCATCACCAGCGGCACCATCGAATTGCTGCGCGCCGACGGCAGCGTGCTCGACGTCACCTGTGCCGGCCGGCAGGAGCTGACCGGCATCCGCGGCGCCGAGATCGGCGTCATCTTCCAGGAGCCGATGACCTCGCTCAATCCGGTGCTGACCATCGGCGCCCAGATCGAAGAATCGTTCCGTCTGCATCGCGGCCTGACCGGCGCGCAGGCGCGTGACGCTGCGCGCGAGGCGCTCGAGCGGGTGCGTATTCCCGATGCCGAACGGCGGCTCAAGGCGACGCCGAACGAGCTGTCGGGCGGCATGCTGCAGCGGGTGATGATCGCCATGGCGCTCGCCTGCAATCCGCGTCTGCTGATCGCCGACGAGCCGACCACGGCCCTCGACGTCACCGTGCAGGCGCAGATCATGGCGCTGCTGGCCGAACTCAGGCGCGAGACCGGCATGTCGATGATCTTCATCAGCCACGACATCGGCCTGGTCGCCGGCATCGCCGACCGCGTCATCGTGATGCAGGACGGCAGGGTGGTCGAACAGGGCGACCTGGGCGACATCCTCGACAAGCCGCAACATCCATATACGCAGCATCTGCTGCATGCGGTGCCGCATTTCTCCAGCGGCGTAGCGGCACGGACCGACGGCGCGCGCATGGCAGCCCCGCTGCCCAGGCCGACGCTCGAAGTCGACGACCTCGTCGTGCGGTATCCGCTGAAGGGCGGCTGGTTCAGCAAGCCGGTGGGTGCGGTGCATGCCGTCGACGGCGTCGGCTTCGACCTGCTGCCGGGCGAGACGCTGGCGATCGTCGGCGAAAGCGGTTCCGGCAAGTCGACGACCGCGCGCGCCGTGCTCGGCCTGGTTGCGCCGACGCGCGGGGCGTTTGCCGTCGAAGCCCAGGCCGCGCGCCCCGGCCAGAGCCGGCTGCCGGTGCAGATGGTGTTCCAGAACCCCTATGCCTCGCTCAACCCGCGCCTCTCCGTCGAGCAGATCCTGGCCGAGCCGGTGATCGCCACCGGCGCTTCCCCGGATAAGGCGGTTCGTGACAGGATGGCAGCATTGCTCAAGCGCGTCGGCCTGCCCGAGGACAGCCTTGCCCGCTATCCGCACCAGTTCTCCGGCGGCCAGCGCCAGCGCCTGTGCATTGCGCGTGCGCTGATGCTCAATCCGTCTGTCGTGGTGCTCGACGAGGCGGTCTCGGCGCTCGACGTTTCTGTCCAGGCGCGCGTGCTCGAGCTGCTGGTCGACCTGCAGCACGAATATGGTCTCGCTTATCTCTTCATCTCGCACGACATGGCCGTCGTCGAGCGCATCGCGCATCGTGTCGCGGTGATGTATGCCGGGCAGATCGTCGAGATCGGCGATGCCAAATCGGTGCTGTCCGACCCGCAGCACCCCTATACGAAGAAGCTCATCGAGGCCGTGCCGACTATCGACCGCCGCAAGCAGCATTTCGAGCTCGACACCCGCCAGGTGCCGTCGCTGGTGCGTCCGGTCGGCTACGAGCCGCCTGCCGCGACATGGATGCAATACGGCGCCGACCACAAGGTCCGCGCCGACGCCTGAGGGAAGCGAACATGGCCAGCCACGACATCGCCCAGCGTTTCGAGCGTGCATTCGTCCCGCTCGAACAGGCCGTCGCCGCTGGTCGGATTCCCGGCGGGGTGATGGGGGTCGTCGACAAGGACGGCCGGCGCTTCTCCCGTGCCATCGGCCATGCGCAACGCCTGCCGTCCGAGCGACCGATGCGCGAAGTGAGCTGGTTCGACCTGGCGTCCTTGACCAAGGTGATCTTTACCACGCCGCGCATCCTGGCGCTGGCCGAGGCAGGCAGCATCGACCTCGACGCGCCCCTGACGACGGTGCTGCCGGACTTGCGACAATATGATGCCGACGCCTGGGAACGGCAGGTCACCTTCCGCCAGTGCCTCGGCCACCAGACGCCGTTCCCGGCAGTCGAGCCGATCTACACCTATGGCCGCGATCCCGACCTCCTCAGGACATTTGTCCTGCAGCGCCAGTGGCGGAAGCTGGAGGCGCCTGTCTATTCCGACATCAACTTCATCCTGCTCGGCTTTGCCATGGAGCGCCTGTCGGGCACATGGATCCGCGGCATGGATGCCGGCCCGGGCTTTGCCTTTTCGGCCGATCCCGACCAGTCGGCGGCGACCGAGGACTGCACCTGGCGCCACCGGGTGCTGTCGGGCGAGGTCCATGACGACAATTGCGCAGCACTTCAGGGGGCGGGCCATGCCGGCCTGTTCGGCACGGCGGCTGCGGTGCTCGATTTCGCCCACGGCCTGCTCGACGGCAGCGGCGCCTCCGCCGACACGATCGCGCTGATGCGCACGCCGCTTTCGGACAAGCGCACGCATGGCTGGGAGCATGCTCATGCCGGCTGGTCCGGCGGCGACCGCTGCAGCGCAGCCACAATCGGCCATACCGGATTTACCGGCACCGGCCTGTGGATCGATTTCGACGCCGGCCGCGCCTGGACCCTGCTCACCAACCGCATCCACCCGACGCGTCATTTCGACAGCGGCATATCGGATCTGCGCCGCCAGGTCGGCGACATCATGACAGGAGCTTGAACATGCAACCCATCTGGTCGGTCGGGCTGATGACCGGAACCGTGCTCGACGGCAACATCGACGTCGCCCTGCTCAAGACCGACGGCGAGCGCATCGAGGCCTTCGGTCCTTACGCGCTGGTGCCTTACGAGGCGTCCGTCCGGCCGATGCTGGAGCAGGCCCAGGCCGAGGCCAGGGTCTGGAACTTCGAGGGGCCGGAGCCGGCGATCTTCGCTGCGGCCGAAGAGGCGCTGACCCGCGCCCAGTCCGCCGCCGTCCGCCAGGTCGTCGAGGGCGCCGGCATGGCGATGGCAGAGATCGGCGTCGTCGGCTTCCACGGCCAGACGGTGCTGCATCGCGGCCCGCAGAAAGGCGGCCTGCCGGGCGAGACCCGCCAGCTCGGCGATGGCCAGCTGATGCAGTCGCTGCTCGGCACCAAGGTGGTCTATGACTTCCGCACAGCCGACATCCGCGCCGGCGGGCAGGGTGCGCCGCTGGCCGCCGCCTACCACGCCGCACTGCTCGGCACGGCAGGCGCGAGCGGCGACAGCGCCATCCTCAATCTCGGCGGCGTCGGCAACGTCACCTGGTGGGACGGCAAGTCCGACCTTGTCGCCTTCGACACCGGCCCGGCCAACGCGCCGATCAACGACTTCGTCAAGGCGCGGGGGCTGGGCGAGATGGACCGCGGCGGGGCGCTCGCCGCCGCCGGCAGCGTCGACGAGGCGCGCCTCGCGCGCCTGCTCGAACACCCCTATCTCACGGCTGCCTATCCTAAGTCGCTCGACCGCTTTGACTTCACCGCTGCGATGGCCGACGGGTTGAGCAACGAGGACGGTGCTGCCACCCTGACCGCCTTCAGCGCGTCCTGTGTCGGCAAGGCGCTCGATCTTCTGCCGCAGCGGCCGACGAGGCTGTTCGTCTCGGGCGGCGGCCGCCACAACCCGACCTTCATGGCGATGCTGGGCAAGCGGGCGGGCGTCGAGGCGGTTTCCGCCGACACCATCGGCTGGCGCGGCGATGCCGTCGAAGCCGAGTGCTTCGCCTTCCTCGCCGTGCGTGTCCTGCGCGGCCTGCCGATCAGCTTCCCGAGCACGACCGGCGTGCCGCAGCCGATGACCGGCGGCCGCATCGCCGGCTGACCGGTTGCAGGCTGCCAACCGCAAGGCAGCCAGTCAGGTCGCCGGCTGGAGCGGCTTGGACAGAAAGGTCCGCGTGCGGCCTTTGGGGAAATCCGCCAGCTCGCCGAACGGCTTGTAGCCCTGGCGCTGATAGACCTTCAGCGCCGTCGGGTTGAAGGTGTCGATATAGGCCCCGTGGCAGCCGCGCCGGGTGGCCTCGTCCTCGGCGGCCTCAAGCATGCGTGCGGCCATGTTCTGGCCGCGCAGGCTGTCGTCCACCCAGAGCCACTGTATGTAGAGCCAGCCCCAGGCGGTGTAGCCCGATATGCCGGCCAGGAGTTTTTGGTGCTCGTCGCGGACGGCAACGATCAGCGCCTGCTTTTCCGCCGGGCCGACATCCCCTGAATTGAAGGTGGCGAGGCGTTCGCCGATGATGTCGAGCTCGTCGGAGGAGGGGGCATCGAGGACGGTGATGGTGCAGGTCATTGAGGGGATCCCGTGGCGGATCCTTCTAGCAGGAAAATCCTGACGCGCCGCATGTTAGGGCCGTGGCCAGCGACAAATTCCTGTGCGCGAGGCGGCACGACGCCCGACCCCTGGGGCCGGGCGCCTGCCGGTCATGAGCTGCAGTTCCCGGGACTGCTTGTCTGGGTACTACTGCTTCTGGGCATAGGTCGGCTTGCCGTCGTCGCCTCGCTTCCATTCATAGATGACGTAGTCGGGGCGGGTGATGTCGCCCTTGGCGTCGTAGCCGATGTCGCCGATCGCCGTCGTCCAGGGACCATTGGCCCGCATCGTCTCGGCGACCTTCTGGGCGTCGTCGGCCGCGCCCGTCTTGGTTATGGCGGCGGCGATGATCTGGACGGCGGCGTAGGAATACAAGGTATAGGCTTCCGGCTCGAAACCCTTGGCCCGGAAGTTCTCGACCAGACCCTTGGCTGCCGGATTCTTGCGCGGATCGGGCGAGAAGGTGTTGAGCGTGCCGACCACGGAGTCGCCGGCGATCGAGGCGAGCTCGTTCGACACCATGCCGTCGCCCGAGAACAGGATAGCCTTCAGCCCCTGGTCGGCCGACTGGCGCATGATCAGGCCGGCCTCGGTGTGCAGGCCGCCGAAATAGATCAGGCTGACGCCGGCCTGCTTCAGCTTGCCGATGAGGGCCGAGAAATCCTTGTCGCCGATATTGATGCCTTCATACAGCACCTCGTTGATGCCGTTGCCGTTGAGCACCGCCTTGGCGACGTCGACAAGGCCCTGGCCATAGGGGCTCTTGTCGTGGATCATCGCGATCTTGGCGTCCTTGAAATTGGCGGCGATGTAGTCGCCGGCGACCTTGCCCTGCTGGTCGTCGCGGCCGCAGGTGCGGAAGGTGTTCCACAGGCCGCGCTCGGTATATTGCGGATTGGTCGAAGCCGGCGAAATCTCGAGCACGCCATTTTCGGCATAGACCTCGGACGCCGGGATCGAAACGCCCGAATTGAAGTGGCCGACGACATATTTGACGCCGTCGGCGACGAATTTGTTGGCCACCGAAATGCCCTGCTTCGGATCGGAAACGTCGTCGCCGACCTGGATCCTGATCTGCTCGCCGAGCACACCGCCGGCGGCGTTGATGTCGGCGGCGGCCTGCTCGGCGCCCTTCTGGAACTGCGCCCCGAAGGCGGCGTTCGGGCCGGTGATCGGGCCGGCGACGCCGATCACGATGTCGGCCCAGGCCGTGCCGCCAAAGGCGACCAGCGCGGTCAAGGCAACTGCTGACAACAGCGATTTTTTCATCTGAAGACTCCCATTGGTATTGTGGGCGTTGGTTGATGCCTTGCCGCGATGCCCACGCTCGCTGGCAAGGCTGACCGTTCCGGACCTGCCGCCGGTGTTCCCTTGTTGAACGGCGGCCTTCTCCTTGCGGCCGTCTAGGACGTCAGTTCCACGGCCATCGCGGTCGCCTCGCCGCCGCCGATGCAGACCGAAGCGATGCCGCGCCGCAGCCCGTGCTGGCGCAGCGCCGACACGAGCGTGACGAGGATGCGCGCCCCCGAGGCGCCGATCGGATGGCCAAGCGCGCAGGCGCCGCCATGGACGTTGACCTTGTCGCGCGGCAGGTCGAGCTCGCTCATCGCGACCATCGGCACCACGGCGAAGGCCTCGTTGATCTCGAAGAGATCGACGTCCTCGATACGCCAGCTGACCGTCTCGCAGAGCTTGCGCATGGCGCCGACCGGTGCCGAGGTGAAGAGATTGGGCGCCTGGGCGTGGGTGACGTGGCCGCGAATTGTTGCGAGAGGGGTGAGGCCGGCTCTGTCCGCCGCCGAGCGGCGCATCAGCGCGAGGGCCGCGGCACCATCCGAGATCGACGAGGAGTTGGCTGCCGTCACCGTGCCGCCGTCGCGAAAGGCCGGTTTCAGCAAGGCGATCCTGTCGGGGCGGGCCTTTTGCGGCTGCTCGTCGTCGCCGACCAGCCGATCGGCCTTGCCGTCCGGTGCCGTGACCGGAACGATCTCGTCGCGAAAGCTGCCGTCGGCGATGGCCTGCCGTGCCCTGTCGAGCGACTCCAGCGCAAACGTGTCCTGAGCATCGCGCGTGAAGCCATAGGCCTCGGCGCAGTCCTCGGCGAATGTGCCCATCAGGCGCCCCTCGTCATAGGCGTCCTCGAGGCCATCGAGATACATGTGGTCGACGAGGCGATGATGCCCGATGCGGTAGCCCGAGCGTGCGCGGTCGAGCAGATAGGGGGCGTTCGACATGCTCTCCATGCCGCCGGCGACGATCGTCCTGGCCGATCCCGCGGCGATGAGGTCGTGCGCCAGCATCGCCGACATCATGCCGGAGCCGCACATCTTGTTGACGGTGGTGGCGCCTGTGGCGAGCGGCAGCCCGGCTGCAAGCGCTGCCTGGCGCGCCGGCGCCTGGCCTTGGCCGGCGGTCAGGACACAGCCCATCAGCACCTGGTCGACAAGGCCGGTGTCCAGCCCGGACCTCTCCAGGACGGCGCGGATGGCTGCCGCTCCAAGCTGCGGGGCGGTGACCTCCTTCAGGCTTCCGAGGAAGCCGCCAAGCGGCGTCCTGGCTGCCCCTGCTATGACCACCGGATCATGACTGTTCACCCAGCTCTCCTCCTGCATGTGCTCAGCGCGGCGCCATGCGCAGCGCGCCGTCGAGGCGGATAACCTCGCCATTCAGCATGGTGTTCTGGCAGATGTGCCTGACCAGCCCGGCATATTCGTCAGGGCGGCCGAGGCGCGGCGGGAACGGTACGCTGGCGCCGAGCGCGTCCCGCACCTCCTGCGGCATCGCTGCCATCATCGGCGTCTCGAATATGCCCGGCGCGATGGTGACGACGCGCACGCCGTGGCGGGCCAGTTCGCGGGCGACGGGCAAGGTCAGCGCGACGACGCCGCCCTTCGACGCGGCATAGGCGGCTTGGCCGATCTGGCCGTCGAAGGCGGCGATGGAGGCGGTGTTGATGATGATGCCGCGCTCGCCATCGGTGTCGGCTTCACCCTTGACCATGACGCTTGCGGCAAGCCGCAACATGTTGAAGGTGCCCAAGAGATTGACGGCGACGGTCCGGGCGAAGCTGTCGAGGCCATGCGGTGCGTCGCGGCCGATGACCCGTTCGCCCGGTGCGATGCCGGCGCAGTTGACCAGCCCGTGGATGCCGCCGAACATCTCCTCGGCATGTCTCACCGCGGCGAGGCCGTCGGCTTCGCTGGTGACGTCGGCGCGAAAGAAAAGCGCCTTGCCGCCGAGTTCCGCGGCCGTCTTCTCGCCGGCGGAAGCGTTGACGTCGATGGTGAGCACGCTGGCGCCCGCCTCGGCAAGCATCCGGGCGACGGCCGCGCCCAGCCCCGAGCCCGCTCCCGTTACCAGAAAGACCTTGTCCCTGATCTGCATTTTTCGGCCCGGATGCGTTGTTCTTGCCGACATGTTGCAACGAAGCCAGGTGGCCGACGATGACCGCCGCGCTCAGATTTGGTGATCGATTTTGCAATGTTTGCTGTTCGCCGCGGCCCGGGCGTAGGGCGCGAGCGGGCCGAGCGACGGGCCGTCCTCGGCCTCGGCCATGGCGCCGGCCTCGCGGCGAAACGAAGCCGGGCTCCGGCCAGTCCATTTGTGGAAGGCGCGATGAAAGGCGCTCGGTTCGGAAAAGCCGATGTCGGCGGCGACGTCGGCGACGGAGCGGCTGCCGCTCAGCAGCGCCTCCATCGCCAGCGCGCGGCGCATCTCGTCCTTGATCGAGCGATAGGTCTGGCCCTCCAGCTGCAGCCGGCGGCGCAGGGTCGGCTCCTGCATGCGCATGCCGGTGGCCAGGTTGCCGAGGCTCGGCCAGGCCGACGGAAGCATGTTGTGCAGGCGTCCGCGGATCGCCGCCGAAAGCCCTTCGTCATGGCGATAGCGCACCAATATGTTGGCCGGCGCCTGGCGCAGGAAGTCGCGCAGGGCGGCGCTGTCGCGGATGACGGGCAGCCTGAGGAAGTCGGCGTCGAAGACCAGCCGCGTCTCGGGCTGGTCGAAGCGCACCGGGGCGCCGAAGAACAGGCGATAATCGGTTCCGGTCGGCGGCGCGCTGCATTTGAAATCGACCCAGCGGATCGGCAGGCGCCGGCCTACGAGCCAGCAGTTCAGGCCATGCACGATGATCCAGAAGGTACGGTAGGCAAAGGCGGAGCGCAGCGGGCCGGCATCGCGCAGGGTGACCTCCGCCAGTCCGTCTCGGACGATCAGTTCGCCATGCGGATCGTCGAGCACGACACGCAGGAAGCGCAGGCTGCGCCGCAGCGCATGCTCGAGCGTCGTTGTCGTCAGCACCGCATGGCACAAAAGGGCAAAGCTGCCCGAGCGCATCGGCCGCGCGCCTTCGCCGAAGAACTCGTCGTCCATGGCCTCGGCCACCGCCCGCCAGAGCGCGCCATACTGCCGGGCGGAGATCGGTTCCGAGATGATGGGCGGCAGCCCCAGCTGCGCCAGCAGAGGCGCTATGGGAACGTCGTGGCGGCGCAGGCATTCGAGCGTATCGTCGACGAAACAGGGGGCGACCATCCGACGTTCCACCGCATCTGCTCCCGCGCTAACGCTCACCCCGGTCGAAAGTGGCAGGCCCCACGCCGCGCTGGCGCAAGGTGTTCCGCGCCACCTTCTCCGTCGGCGTTCGCGGCAACGGCGTGTCGGTGATCTCGATGTAGCGCGGCACCATGTGACGGGGCGCGAGGTCCCTGAAATGGTCGAGCAGGTCGGCCGCCTCCACCGTCGAGCCGGCGCGCCGCAGGGCAACGACCATGATGTCCTCTTCGGTGAATTCGGAAGGGATTCCGAAAGCAGCACTTTCCAGAATGTCGGGGTGTTTTTCGGCGACCGTCTCCAACTCATAGGCGGAGATGTTTTCGCCGCGGCGGCGGATCGCCTCGTTCAGCCGATGCTTGAAATAGAGCCAGCCATCCTTGTCCATGTAGCCGGCGTCGCCCGAGTGGTACCAGAGGTTCCGGAGCGTCTGCACCGTCTTGGCCTCTGCGCGGTAGTAGCCGGAAAACATGCTCCAGCTCTTGGTCGGGCGCGAGACGATCTCGCCTATGCTGCCGGGCGGCAGCGGCCTGTCGGCATCGTCGACGATCGCCACCTGCCAGTCCGGATGCGGCCGGCCGCAGGACCCGGGACGGGTCTCGTCCACCGTATCAAGCGTCACGAAGCTGGTTTCGGTCTGGCCGTAGCCGGTGACGAGCCGCATGTCGAAGCGGCGTTCGAAGGCCTCCCTGTCTGCTACCATCGGAATGCACTGACACACCCGGACGGGATTGTCGCGGTCGGCGTCCGATGGCTGGGCACGCATCAGGATGACGGCCATCGCGCCGAGCAGATTGGTCGCGGTTGCGCCGCTGGCGCGGAGCTGATCCCAGAACCTGGAGGCGCTGAAGCTTTCGACCAGCGTCGTTTTGGTGCCGTAGATCAGCGGCAGCAGCACGCCGAACATCTGCGCATCGGTGTGAAACAGCGGCAGCGCGGAGAAATAGCTGTCGCTGCCGGTGTAGCCGAGATTGGACGCCATCGCCGCCGCCCAGGAATAGCAATGATGGTGCGACATCAATGCCCCCTTGGCCGGGCCCGTCGTGCCGGAGGTGTAGAGGATCGCCATCGGGTCGGCGTAGTGGACGTCGACGAGGTCGAAGCCCAATTGCGGTGCCATGCAGTCGTCGAAGGCGACGATGCGGTCGATCCTGATGCCCGCCGCCCGCGCCTCGGCGGGATCCGTGCCGACGAGGATCAGCGTCCGCAGGCTGGGCAGATTGTCCTGGACCTTGGCCAGCTCGGCCAGCGCGCCGGCGTCCGCAACCAGCACCTCGGCGCCGCAATTGTTCAGGTTGTGGCAGAGCAGGTCGCCCTTCAAGCCGGGATTGGTCGGCACCTCGATCGCCCCCAGGCTCGCTGTCGCAAACCACAGCGCGACGAGTTCGAACGAGTTGGGCAACAGCATCGCCACGCGGTCCGAGCGGCCCACGCCGAGCTGGCGCAGGCCGCGCGCCAGCCGGCTCGACACCTGCAGCATCTCCTCGAAGCTTGCGCTTCGCCCGCAGACGTCGATGAACGACTTGTTGCCGAAGCGCTCGGCCTGGCGCAGCAGGATCCGCGGCAGCACCCGGCTCTCCAGCTCGTTGTCGTTCTTACCCGGTATGTAGGCGGGGGAAAAGACGCTCGATGTCATGGCGCGTTCAGAACCTTTTTGCCCGGGCCTGCGCTTCGGCGGAGAGGAAGCCGCTGACCGTGGCCCTGGTCTCGAGCGCCATGGCAGCGGCGAGCGAGGAGTGGAAACCTTCGTTGATGGCGTGCTTGATGTCGGCGACCGCCTCCTCGGGCCGCGCGGCGATCGCCAGCGCCAGCGTCCTTGCCGCCTCGAGCAGCTCGGCCTCGGCAACCAGCTTCCAGGCGATGCCGACCTCGACCGCCTTGGCCGCATCGTGGCGTTCGCCGAGGATCATCAATTCCTTGGCGATCTGCGGCCCGACCTGCTTGGTCAGAAGTGCTGTCACCCCGCCTGTCACGAACAGGCCGTAGCCGACCTCGGGGAAGAACCAGCGCGTGGTGTCGGCAAACAGCCGGAAGTCGCAATTGACCACCCATTCCAGCGCGCCGCCGACGCACCAGCCATGCACCGCGGCAATGACGATCTTGCGCGACTGCATGATCTGCAGCGTGATCTGCTGGATGGACTCGACCCAGGCCTGCGTCGCCGCTTCCGACGTGGTCTGCGCGTCGAGATCCTTGAGATCGTCGCCGGAGCAGAAGGCGCGGCCTTCGCCATGCAGGATGACGACGCGGGTGGCCGTCCTCGCTTCGGCTGCCGCCAGTGCTGCCGAAAGCTGGTTGACGAGGTCGCCATTCATGGCGTTGAGCCGTTCCGGCCGGTTCAGCCTGATCCAGCTGATGGCGCCGTCGTCCGTCGAAATGACTGCTGGTGTCATGATGGGGTCCTCATACGATCATCGGTTCGGCATAGGAGCCCCAGACTTCTCTCAGCGCGCTGCAGATCTCGCCGAGCGTCGCGCGCGCCTTCACCAGCTCGATCGTCTTGGGCAGCAGGTTGATGTCGTCTGACTGGGCCTGTTCGGCGAGCTCGGCCAGCAGCTGCTTGACCAGTCCGTTGTCCCTTTCGGTCCGCACCGCGTTGAGGCGGTCGATCTGCAGCTGGGTGCACTGGTCGTCATAGGGATGGATGTGGACCTCGGCGGAACCGCTGGTCTCGTCGACATGCCGGTTGACGCCGACCGAGACCTTTTCGCCGCTGTCGATCTTCTTGAAGGTGGCATAGGCGGAATCGGCCAGCTTCTGCTGGAACCAGCCTTCCTCGACCAGTTTGATGGCGCCGCCGCGCTCCTTGACCTCGTCCAGCACCTTCCAGATTTCGGTCTCCATGTCATGCGTCAGGCGCTCGACGAAATAGGAGCCGCCGAGCGGATCGATCACCGACGTCACGTTGATTTCGTCGCGGATGATCTGCTGCGTCCGGATCGCCAGCTTCATCGCCTCCTCGGTCGGGATGGCGAAGGCCTCGTCGAGGCCATTGGTGTGCATGCTCTGGCAGCCGCCGAGCACCGCGCCCAAAGCCTGGATCGCCGTGCGCATCAGGTTGTTGTGGTGCTCGACCTTGGTCAGGCTCATTGCCGCTGTCTGCACATGCACCCTGAGGCGCATCGATTCCGGCTTCTTGGCGTGGAACTGCTCGGACATGATCCTGGCGTAGACCCGCCGGGCCGCCCTGAACTTGCAGATTTGTTCGAAGAAATCCTGGTGGCTGATGAAGAAGAACGACAGCCGCGGCGCGAAGTCGTCTATGTCCATGCCGGCGGCGATGACCTCCTCGCAATAGGCAATGGTGAAGGCCATGATGAAGGCGATCTCCTGCAGCGCATTGCCGCCGACATCGGAGAGATGGTAGCCGCTGAGGCTGATCGGATTGAGCTTCGGCGTCGTCTTCGCGCTGTGCATGATCAGGTCGCGCAGCAGCCTGACGGCCGGCCGTACCGGGTAGATCCATTCCTTCTGGGCGACATATTCCTTGAGCGGGTCGGCCTGCAATGTGCCGGTCAGCTTGGTTAGGTCGTAGCCGCGCCTTTCCGCGACCGCGACGAACATCGCGTAGATCACCCAGGCTGAGGGGTTGATGGTCAGCGACACCGAGATCTTTTCGAGGTCGATGCCGTCGAACAGGCGGTCGACGTCGTCGACCGTGTCGATCGCCACGCCGACGCGCCCGACCTCGCCGAAGGCCATCGGATCGTCCGAATCGAGGCCCAGCAGCGTCGGCAGGTCGAAGTCGGTCGACAGCCCGGTCTGGCCGGTCTGGATCATGTATTTGTAGCGCTGGTTGGTCGCCTCGGGATTGCCGAAGCCGGCGACCTGCCGGATGGTCCAGGGGCGGCCGCGATACATCGTCGGATAGGCGCCCCGGGTGAAGGGATAGGCGCCCGGAAATCCGAGATCGCCGGCCGGGATGCCGGCGACGTCGGCGGCGGTGTAGATCCGCTTCAGCGGAATGCCGCATTCCGTCTCATAGGCCGCCTTTTCCTCGGGCCTGCTGTTCAGCGTGGCCGCGAGTTCGTTGGCTTCCCACGCGGCCTGCTTTTCCCTGATGTCCTCGATCGCCTCGGCTGAGAACAGATTCATGCCAGCACCTCATTGTCCCAACCCAGCAAAAGGCAGGCGGCGGCGGACGGATCCGTGGTCCGGCTCACCACCGCCTGAACGTGGGCCTCGAGTTCGCCTGTGTCGCGTTTGAACCTGTCCTGGAAAAGCTGCCGGGCGGTGCCCAGGATCCGCGTCCTGCCGATGCTGCGCTCGCGCTCGCGCAGCTCGCCGCTGTCCCTGAGATGGTCCCAATGCCTTGAGATGGCGTCCTTCAGCTCGTTGATCCGCTCGCCCGACAGCGAGCTGACCGGCAGAACGGGCGTCTGCCAGTCCGACCCCGGTCTTGCAGGTCCGAGGCTCATCATGCCGCGCAGGGCCGCGACCGTTGCCGATGCGTCGGGCCTGTCGCTCTTGCTGACGGCATGGATGTCGGCAATTTCGAGGATGCCGGCCTTGATCGCCTGGATGTCGTCGCCAAGTCCCGGCGCCGACAGCACCACGATGGTGTGGGCGGCAGTGACGACTTCGACCTCGTCCTGTCCGACCCCGACGGTTTCGATGATGATCGGCGAATAGCCGGCGGCATCGAGGACATCGACGGCCTGAAGCGTCGCGCGGGCCAGGCCGCCAAGATGTCCGCGCGTCGCCATGCTGCGGACGAAGGCCTGGCAGGATTGCGCCGCCTCGCTCATCCGCACCCGGTCGCCGAGGATGGCGCCGCCGGAAAACGGGCTGCTCGGATCGACGGCAACCACGCCGACCTTGTGCCCGTCTGCGGCAAAGGCCCTGATCAGGGCGGCGACCAGCGTCGACTTGCCGGCGCCGGGAACACCGGTGATGCCGAGCACATGGGCCTTGCCGCTGTGGCGGTAGATCTCGGCCAGCGCCTCGGCTGCCTCGGCATATCCTGCCTCAGCCCGGCTGATCATCCGGGCGACCGCCAGCACGCTGCCCCTGAGCACTTCCGGCACGAGGGCCGCCGAAGGCACATAGGCCGTTCGCCGGGCGGGCCGGGATGAGGCGAACGCCGTCATTTCAGGCCACGTTCGGCGATCAGCTTCCTGATCGTCGTGACGATCAGGTCGCCCCTGGCTTCCTGCGGCACGATGGCGTCGACGCCGCTGTCCGACAGAGCGGCGTAGTCATGCTCGGGAATGACGCCGCCGGCGACGACGAAAATATGCTCGGCCTGTTTTTCCCGGAGGCAACGGCCGAGTTCCTGGAACAAAGGCAGGTGCGAGCCCGACAGCAGGCTGACGCCGATGACGTCGACGTCCTCCTGGATCGCGGCAGTGACCACGTCCTTGGGCGATTTGTAGAGGCCGGTATAGACGACCTCCATGCCGGCGTCGCGCAGGATCCGGGCGACCACCTTGGCGCCCCGGTCATGGCCGTCGAGGCCGAGCTTGGCGACAAGCACCCGGATGCTGCCGGGCGCGTTGACGTCGATCTCCGCCCGGGCGGCGTCGCCCTGGCTGATGGTGTTCATGTCGGTCATGTCTGGAGTGCCTTTCACTCTGCGGCGATGCTGGAGCCGCTTGCACCAGCGGCCAGCCCGGCTTCGATCGAGTCGGAAATGATGCTGAGGCCGAGGTCGAGTTCGGCCTCCGAGATCGTCAGGGGAGGGGCGATGCGGAACACGCCGCCCATGCCGGGAAGCTTGACGATGTTCATGCTGAGGCCGCGCTTGAACGCCTCGGCCGCGATCCGCGCGCCGAGCTCATGGTCGGGTTCCCTGTCCGTGCCATTCTTGACGATCTCGACCCCGAGCATCAGGCCGCGGCCGCGCACGTCGCCGACACATTCGTAGCGTTGCTTGAACCGCGACAGGCCGTCGAACAGCCTGGCGCCGAGATGCCGGGCGCGTTCGACGAGATTCTCGTCCTCGACCACATCGAGCACGGCAAGGCCGACGGCCGCCGGCAACGGGTCGGAGACATGGGTGGTGTAGAACAGGAAGCCCTTGGCATAGGCCGCCTCCTCGATCTCCGCCGTCGTCATGACAGCCGAAAGCGGCAGGCCGGCGCCGATGGTCTTGGACAGGGTCAGTATGTCGGGGGTGACGCCGTCGCGCTGGAAGGCAAACATCGTTCCGGTGCGGCCGATGCCGGTCTGCGCCTCGTCGAGGATGAGCAGCATGCCGCGCTCGTGGCATTTCTGCCTGAGGGCGGCGAGATAACCCTCGGGCAGCTCCAGCATGCCGCCGCTCGACAGGATCGGCTCGGCGACGAAGGCCGCCAGGCTCCCCGTCGACTGGCTGTCCACCAGGGTGAAGGCGTCATCGAGCTCTGTGCGCCAGTCGAGGCTGCCGTCGGCATGCCGGAAGCGCGGGCGAAAACTGTTCGGCGCCGGTATGGCGATCGACCCGACGGCCGCAGGCCCATATCCCTTGCGGCCGGCGCTGTAGGTCGCCGAGGCGGCGACGCCGGTCATGCCGTGCCAGCTCTTGGAGAAGGCGACGATCTCGTGCTTGCCGGTGACCAGCTTGGCCATGCGGATGGCGGCTTCGTTCGATTCGGCGCCTGTCGACAGCAGAAGCGCCCTGTCGAGGCCGGGCGCCAGCCCGGCCAGGCGCTCGGCGAGCTCGACGACCGGGCGCGAGAGCATGCCGCTGAACAGATGCGCGACCTTTTCGACCTGCCGGCTGACCGTCGAGACGATCCTCGGATGGGCATGGCCGAGCAGGGCGCTCATCTGGCCGGAGGTGAAGTCGAGGATCGGCCGGTCGTTGGCGTCATAGACGAACGAGCCGGCGGCACGCTCGATGATCGCCGGCTCGAAGCTGCCGCCATAACGGATGAGGTGCTTCCTCGCCGAAGCCCAAAACGCCTGATCCCGGTTGTTCGACATGTCTCACCCCTTTTGATGATGCTCGGTCGAACGATAGGACTTGGCGTTTATGCAGTAAAATTGATAATATTAGGATTCAGATATAAGAGGATTTGATATGCAGGCGCCGCTTGACCTGAGATTGGTGACGACCTTCGTCCGCGCAGCCCAGCTGGGCACGCTAAGCGCCACCGCCGTGCAGGTCGGGCGGACCCAGTCGGCGGTGACGATGCAGATCCAGCGGCTGGAAGAGGTGCTCGGCCAGAGCCTGTTTCACCGCCGCGGCAGCGGCGTCAGCCTGACGGCCAGCGGCGCCCGTTTCCTTGCCTATGCCGAACGCATCCTCAAGCTGCAGGACGATGCGGTGTCGGCCCTTTCGGACAAGGGCCTGCACGGCTCGATCATCTTCGGCAGCCCGGAGGACTATCTGATCGCCTTCTTCCCGGCGATCCTGAAGACCTTCGGCAGTCTATATCCCGATGTCGAGATCAAGGTCGTCTCGGCGCCTACGGTCGAATTGCGCGGGCTGCTGCACCAGCGGCAGCTCGACCTGGCGTTGGTCTCGACGCCGAATGCGAGTGATTCCCCAGATGTCGTCCGCCCCGAGCCGCTGGTCTGGGTCGGCAGCCGGCCGACGCTGGAGCAGCATGATTTCGGCGACGTCATCCCGATGGCGCTGCCGGCCTCCAACGCGATGGATCACCGCGCCGCATGCGATGCCATGGCCCATGCCGGGCTGCGCTACAAGATCTCCTATGCCAGCAACAGCCTGGCCGGCCTGATCGCGGTTGCCCGCTCGGGCCTGGCAATCAGCGTCATGACCAAGGAGGCGGTGCCGTCCGACCTCCACATCCTCAACGCGCCGCTGCCGCCGCTTTCCAGCCTCGGCATGCTGATCGCCTATGGCGACACCGAACGCTCGCCGGCGGTCGAGGCTTTCGCCAATCACATCCGGCAGGTCCTGCCGACGTTGTGAGGTGAGGATGCGACTGCCGCGCGCACGAGGCTCGTCGCCAGCCTTGCGAACTGAGGGGATTTCGAGCGATTTGCGCTGAGCGACCCGAGACATAGGTGACGTTTCGTACCGGACACATGGGTAACACTTTTGGCTTTTGGCCGGAGGTGTTGATGCCGTGGAAGGAGAGTT